>NZ_JAMYJR010000026.1 GCF_024137025.1 Paractinoplanes aksuensis | reverse complement strand
GTGCGGTGCGGTGCGGTGCGGTGCGGTGCAGTGCGGCGCGGCGCGGTGCGGCGCGGTGCGGTGCGGCGCGGGGCGGTGCGGCGCGGTGCGGGGCGGGGCGGGGCGGGGCGATGTGGTTACTCGAAGGTGACTGTGGCTTCGGGGGTTTCGCGGGCTCGGGCCACCTCGGCCGCTTCTGTCTGGATTTGTTTGCGGTGGGTGGCGGACAGGGAGCCGAACGCCGTGACGGTGAGGTCGAGCCGTTTGCGGCCGGCCAGCTTGGCTCGCCATACGCCGGCTATCTCGCCATCGAGCAAGAGGGCGCCGGGGTTGCCGAGGATTCGCCAGACCTCTTTCTGGCGGGCGCGGTCGGGCACCAGGATGTCGCGGTCGCGGGCCTGCAGCAGCGGGTCCATCGGTGGGACGAATCGGACCGTTGACGACGGGGCGGTGGCTGCCTTCAGGGTGGGGAGGGCGTCGGTGGGCAGCCAGGTTTTGCGGCCCTCGACCTTGACCTCGGTCAGGCGGTCGGTGGGCCAGACGGATTTCATCTCGGCCGTGGCGCTGCCCAGGTATTTGCCGACCTCGATCGGGGTGGCGGGGCCGAGGAAGCGCAGGTAGGTGAGGATCAGCTCGGCGATCCCGTTGTTTTCGGACGGGCGCGGGGGCGCGTCGGGGATCGGGCCGAGCATGGCGTCGCGGCCGCGGGACTGGATCTCGATGCCGCCGGGCAGGCCGGAATGCTGCCAGACGTTGCCGGCGATGTGGCGGGCCTCGCAGCTGCGGCACTCGTAGGTCAACGCGCGCGGCACCAGCTTGCTGACCTGGGTGCTCACCTCGCCGCGGGGCATCGGCTCTTTGACGACCTGGCGGAACGCCTCGGCGGTGACCCGGAACGCCTCAAGGCCGAGCCTCATGCCCTCGGGGATCTGGCCGCTCTTGATGCGGGCCGAGGCGTCGGCGTCGCTGATCGGCCACAGCTGCTCGACCAGGGCCGGCAGGTCGGCCCGGCGGTGCTGGTGGGGCGCGCCGCGGGCGGCCCAGACGGTGATCAGGCGGTCGTCGGCCGGGTCGGCACTGGTGCGGGCGGCCAGCGCGACCTGGGCCGAGCCGGGCGTGTATTCCTGCACGCCGAGATCGAGAATCGGCAGGTCGGCCGGGCGGGCGGAACTGCGCTCGGCCAGGCCCAGCGCGGCCACCCGGTAGGCCATGGCTTGTGCACGGTCGACGGTGACCACGGCACCCCCTCGAGGTTCTAGGTGCGACGACCGTACCGCCGGGCTGCGACATTTTTCTGCCGATCGCGGCGGCTGTCGGCCTGCCCTTCGACCAGTTCCCACGTGTCCAGGCGGCTCGAACCGTGCGGGCCTTCCTGCAGGATCGGCGCCTCGCCGGTGAGCCGGTAGCCGCAGCGCCGGGCCACGGCGGTGCTGCTCACGTTGCGGGGGTCGATCCGCAGCAGCAGCCGGCCCAGATGGAGACTGCTCTGGGCGTACGCCGAAAGAAGTGACAATGCACCCGACGCGAGGCCTCGCCGGCGCTCGCGGGCGTCGACCAGGTAGCCCAGCTCGGCCTCTTTGAGACCGAGGTCGACGCCGAAGAGCAGCACCTCGCCGACCGGGCGGCCGGCGGCGACGATCGCGAGCTGGATCCGCTGACCGCTGACCCGATTCTGATAGCAGCGTTTCAGATAGGCGACACCGGCCTCGTGGTCGAACGGCGACGGCATCGGCGACCAACGGGCGATCTCGGGCTCGTCAAGCATGCGGACCAGGTCTTCCAGGTCTTCGGACCGCCATTCGCGCAGAGTGATGCCGTCCCCCGTCAGTGTGAGCGGGAAAGGGAGACGGCTTCCGGCCATGATTGAATCCTGCCTGTAAGGACCAATTCCGGCCAGTAGCGCAGGATATGAAGCCGATGAGTGATTGGTCATGCCCGGAACGTCGGATACCCGCTACCGTGTGCGACGGATTCGCGGGATGATGCCCGGATCTTGGCTCTGACCACGAGATCTCTGACCAATGTGGAGGGTTGTCGAGTGGGATGATCCGACTGGTCGTAACGTAGGTGCCGTGGAGGAACCAACCACGGCGGCGACCCGGCGGGGTGAGACCTATGCCGGGCAGTCACGCGAGCAACGGGCCAGCGAGAGGCGGGCCCGGATCCTGGCGTCGGCCGTGCACCTCTTCGGCACCCGCGACTACGAGGACGTCACCGTGGCCGAGGTGTGCACGGGTGCCAAAGTGTCCAAAAGGTACTTCTACGAACACTTCGCCGATCGGGCCGACCTGCTGCTGAAGGTCAACCGCGAACAGAACGAGTGGCTGCTGCGCGGGGTCGCCGCGGCCATCCCGGACCGGCCGGCGAGCCTGGCCGAAGTGTTCCGCCCGGCCCTGCACACCCTGGTCAGCATGCTGCGAGCCCACCCCGAGAGCGCCCGCGTGATCTATGTGAACGCGCCCCGCATGGAGACCCGGCGCCGCGGGGTGCTGCGCGAGGACGCGCAGTTCGTCGCGGCCGTGCTGAAGCGGGCGGTGGGCACCCCGAAAGATCAGATCGGGTACGACCGCACCCTGCTGGCCCTGGTGGCCGGGCTCAGCGAGGTGATCATCGAATGGATCTCGCACGACATGGCCGGCGACCCCGACGACCTCGCCGAGCACCTGACCGGCATCGCCCTGGCCCTCACCACGACCGCCGCCGGTCTGTAGCACGACGATCCGAGGCCCGCGCGGACCAAGGCGCGAGCGAACCAAAAGCGGAGCGGGCCAGAAGCGCGAGCGGGCGAAGTCAGAGCTTGCGCGCGGTGATCTCCATACCGGCCGTGCGCAGCCGGTCGATCAGCGCGTCACCCAGGGCCGTGGCCGGCGTCAGCACCCCGCCCTCCGACGGCGGCAGCGCCTCCCGGTCATGGACCAGCACCAGCGCCGACTCGCCCAGCATGACGGCCGTGGCGCCGTACCCCGGATCGCCCTTGGCCCGGAACCGGGCCGTGTAGTGCGCCCCGGACGTCGTCGTGGTGAAGAAGTCGAGGGTGAAGTGCCCGTCGCGCTGTGCCTGCGGGCTGGGTCCACTGCCCGGCTTGGGCAGCACGCGGTCGAGCACGAACCGGGTCGGCGGCAGCATCAGCCCCGCCACCAGCGCCCCGAAGCCCAGCTTGACCCCGTTGGCGATGACCGGCGACAACGGCGAAGTGCCGACGCTCATCGTCTCGCGATAGCGGAACCGCCGGCCGTACCGATGGTTGTGCAGGGCGTTGCTGCGGCGCACGACCCGCGTGTTGTAGGACGCCATGAAGAACGGCGCCAGCGTGCCCCGCAACGACGGATGAACGTCGGCGCCGCTGACCGTGGCCATGTCGCCCTGCCGCCCCAGATCGGGTTCGGTTCCGCGGTCGGGGCTCAACGAGTACGGGCTGGCCGCGATGCGCCGCAGGCCGCGATCGGCCTTCACCACGTCGAGCTGGTGGCGCAGTGTGTCGAGGGTGCCGCCGCTCACCCCGCCGCGCAGGCTGGTCACGACCATGGTGGTGTCGGTGAGCTCGCCCGCGCCGTCGGCCGCCACCTGCCCGGCCAGCACGTGCACGCCGAGGTCGGACGGGATCGAGTCGAAGCCGCACGAGTGCACGATGCGGGCGCCGGTGGCCCGGGCCCGCTCGTGGTTGGCGTCGATGCTCTGCCGGGCGAAGACGACCTCGCCGGTCAGGTCGACGTAGTCGGTGCCGGCCTCGGCGCAGGCCCGGGTCAGCGCCGCGCCGTACTTGAGATAGGGCCCGACCGTGCTGATCACGACCTGGGCCGACCCGGCCAGGCGGGCCAGCGCGACGGTGTCGGCGGCGTCGGCCACGAGGACCGGCCAGTCGACACCGAGCTGGTCGCGCACGGCCGCGACCTTGGGTTCGGAGCGGCCGGCGAGGGCGATCCGGGTACCGGCCGGGGCGTGCTCGGCCAGGTAGCGGGCGGTCAAGGCGCCGACGAACCCGGAGGCCCCGTAGACGACGATGTCGTGATCCCGTACGCGATCGCTCATGATGGTGGATTCTCCATCAGCGCTCCGGAAACCGCTCGGCCGGTTTAGTCTCGAACCGTTTGCAACCGTACCCATCTGGCCGGGTGACCTGCACTGATGTGCCGCCGGCCCCACGGGCGGAACGCCGAGTCCTGCCGCCGCCCGTCGGACTCACCACTCACGGCATGGAGCGGGGGACCCACGTTCCTCGGCGCGTACGCGCGCCTCGGGGTGAAGCCGCCTTTTCGCGCGGCCGGGCACCTCAGCCCGAACCCGACAGCTGACCTCGTAGGCGTGGAGGGTCTTCTGTCATGCCACAAATCCACACCTTCGTTGCCCTGGTGACCGGCGCCGTGCTGGCGGCGCCCGCGACCGCGGCCCGGGCCGACGTCAACTGGGACGCCGTCGCCCACTGCGAATCGCGCGGCAATTGGAGCATCAACACCGGCAACGGCTACTACGGCGGCCTGCAGTTCAGCCGCAGCACCTGGCGGGCGTACGGCGGATCCCGGTTCGCCGCGACCGCCGACCAGGCCACCCGGGCCGAACAGATCCAGATCGCCGAGCGGGTGCTCGACGGGCAGGGCATCGGCGCCTGGCCGACCTGCGGGCGCAAGGGCCGTTCGAGCACGCCGGCACCACCGCCACCCGCCACGGTCACCGCGCAGACGGCCGATTCCGCCGGGCGCTCGTATGTCGTACGGGCTGGTGACACCCTCGGGTCGATCGCCGACCGGACCGACGTCGCCGGGGGCTGGCGGACGCTGTACCGCCTGAACAGCGGCGTGTTGTCGAGCCCGCACCGGATCTATCCGGGCCAGCGGCTCAGATTTTGAGAGCCACGTCGTCGTAGCGGATCCGGGTGGGCGGCACTCGGCAGGACTCCAGCCGATGGACGATGGCGGCCACCGCCGCGGGCGGGCCGCTGACGTAGAAGTCGTGGTCGGGCCACGGTCCGTGGGCGGCCACCAGGTCGGCCAGCCCGGCCCGGGCCCGGGTGATGGTCAGCCACGGATGGCGCTCGGCCAGCAGGTCGAGCGCCCGGCGATCGTAGAAGCTGGGGTCGTCGGGCTCGCCCCGGAAGAGGTGGATCCAGCGGGTCCGGTTGAAGCGCGACAACTCCTCGATCAGCGCCTTGGCCGGAGCCAGCCCGGTTCCGGCCGGGACGAAGACCAGGTCCCGTCGGGAGTACGGGTCGAGAGTGAGCGACCCGCGCGGTGCGCCCAGCCGCAGCGTGTCGCCGGGCTTGAGCCGATGGACCAGCGCCGCCGACACCCCGTCGGCCCGGTCCGGGGCGCGGACGTGGAACTCGAGCACCCGGTCGAGCCGAGGCGCGTTGGCCATCGAGTACGCGGCCGACCGCCACGGCAGGTACGGGCACTCGATCGGCACGTGCTGGCCGGCCCGGAACGGCAGCGGCCGCAGCGTCCGGCAGCGGAACACCGCGATGTCAGGGCTGCGGCGATCGTGCTGCACCACTTCGGCCGGCCACCAGTCGGTCGACACCGCTCGCCCCCCGCAGTCGGTCCGTGGGATTTCCCGGCCAGCGTCGACGACTGACCCCGGACCCGACGGACAGCGTGTGCGATCACGCCTCCGACCTGCGCGAAGTGGCCAAAGATCACGCACAGACCGGCCAAGAGGATCAGCCGAGCACGGACCCTAGCTCCACTGCCGGGTCGGTCAGGCGCTTGCGGTCGATCACCGCCCGCGAGCGGATGAGGTCGCCGATCCGGTCGGCCACGTCCCAGATGTTGACGTTCATGCCGGCCACCACCCGGCCGTCGACCAGCCAGAACGCGATGAATTCGCGGGCACCGACATCCCCGCGGACCAGCACCTCGGCGTCGAGCGGGGCCGAGCCGGTGTATTCCATGCCGAGGTCGTACTGGTCGGTGAAGAAGTACGGCAAGCGGTCGTACGCCACCTCGCGCCCCAGCATCGCCCGGGCCGCGGCCTGACCGGTGTGGATGGCGACGTCCCAGTGCTCGACCCGCACCCGGTGGCCGAGGAAGGCGTGCTCGATGTTGGCGATGTCGCCCGCGGCGAAGATGTCGGGGTCGCTGCTGGCCAGGCTCGACGAGACGAGCACGCCGTTGTCGACGGTCAGGCCGGCCTCGGTGGCCAGCCCGACGTTCGGGGTCACGCCGATGCCCGCGACTACCACGTCGGCCGGCAGCCGGGTGCCGTCGGCCAGCACGACCTCGGTCGCGGTGACCTCGGTGACGTGGGTGCCCAGCCGCAACTCGGTGCCGTGGGCCCGGTGCAGGTCGGCGAAGACCGAGGCCATCTCGTCGCCCAGCACCTTTTGCAGGGGCAGGGCGGTCGCGCCGACCACGGTCACCTGGGCGCCGCGGCTGCGCATGGCCGCGGCCACCTCTAGGCCGATCCAGCCGGCGCCGACGACCACGAGGCGGGTGGCCGGGGTGACGGCCTCGGAGATCCGGTGCGAATCGGCCAGCGTCCGCAGCAGCAGCGCCCGCTCACCGCCGGGCACGGGGAGCGGACGCGGGCTCGACCCGGTCGCGAGCAGCAGGCGCTCGTACGCGATCTCGTCGCCGCCGGCCAGCCGCACGACCCGGGCCGACCGGTCGACGGCGGTCACGGTGGCGCCCAGCCGCAGGTCGACGTGGTGCTCGTCGTACCAGGCGAGCGAGTGCACGAACGGGCTGTCGGGCTCGTCGGTGCCCAGCAACAGGCCCTTGGAGAGCGGCGGACGCTCGTACGGCCGGTCGGTCTCGGCCCCGATCAGCGTGACCGGGCCCTGGTAGCCCTCGTCGCGCAGGGCCTCCACCGCTTTGGCGGCCGCCAGCCCGCCGCCCACCACCACGTAGCTCATAGCCTCACCCTCGAGGGTCGATGTGAATTTTCGGTGCCGATCCGCGGCGCCGACCGGCCAGGACCTCGGCCGCCTGGTCGAGCCCGACCGTCTCGGCGACCAGCGGCCTCGGGTCGACCGCCCCGGACGCGTACGCCTCGATGGTCGCACCGAGGCCGCCCGAGGCGCTGAGAACGCCGGTCAGGGTGACGTCCTTGAGCACCGCCTGTCGAGTGTCCACCAGGGACGGTTCGGGCGCGAGCCCGATGAACACGACCCGCCCGCCGGGCTCGACGCGGTCGAGCGCGAACGCCGGCAGCGACACGGCATTGGTCGCGTCGATGATCGCGTCGTAGGGCACGTGCGACAGATCGTCGCGGGTCCAGGCATGGTCGAAGCCGAGTGAGCGGGCGAAGGCAAGCGACTCGGCGGTCGCGCCCAGCAGGTGCACCTCGGCCCCGCCGGCCCGGGCGAACATGGCGGCCAGCAGGCCGATCGTGCCCGGCCCCAGCACCAGCACCTTCTTGCCCGGCTCGGGCCGGGCCGCCTGGACCGCGCGCAACGCGTTGCCGCCCGGCTCGACCAGCGCCCCCAGCGTGGCGTCGACCACGTCGGGCAGGGCGAACAGGGCCCGCGCGGGCACCGGCAGCTGTTCGGCCAGCGCACCGGGCCAGCCGTGCCGGATGCCGATCTCGTAGCGGTCGGCGCACAGGTGCTGCCGCCCGTTGGTGCAGCGCGCGCACTTGCCACAGCCCAGCATGGTGTCGCCGGTGACCCGCCGGCCCAGCCAGGACAGGTCGACCCCGGCCCCGAGGGCCGAGACCGTGCCGCTCCACTCGTGGCCGATGCGCACCGGGTACGCCGCGTCGCCACTGGCCAGATAGGCCATCTCGCCGCTGAAGAACTCCATGTCGGTGCCGCACACGCCGGCCCGTTCCACATCCACGACCACCTCGCCGTCCCCGGCCACCGGCGGTTCGACGTCGACGACCTCGGACCGCCCGGGCCCGGTGATCAGGAATGCGCGCATGCCCACAGTCTGCCGCGCCGGCCCGGCCCGCGACCGTGATGCCGCTGACACTCAGCCCCCGGCCGTCACCGGTTGGCGGCGGCGGGCGGTGGCGAACCGCGGCTCGGCCAGCACGACCAGGAAGGCCAGGGCGGACAGGGCGGCCCCGGCCAGCGCGGGCGCCCGTGGGCCCGAGGTGGTCAGCAGCGCGCTGCCCAGCAGGGCGCCCGCGGTGATGCCGACGTTGAAGGCCGTGGACGTGCCGGCCGAGGCCATGTCGGTCGTGCCCGGCGCGACCTCGAGAACCCGGGTGCCCAGCACCGAGGCCGCGCCCGAGAGGGCGAAGCCGGCCAGGGCGGTCGCGGCGACCGCGGCCCACCGGTTGGCGCCGAAGGTGAACAGGGCGGCCAGCGCCAGCGTCTGCACGACGGTCGCGGCCAGCCAGCTCGGCCAGCCCCACCGGGTCACCACGAGACCCGCGACCACCACGCCGAGCAGGCCGGCGACGCCGCGCAGGAGCAGGACCGGCCCCAGCGCCGAGGGGTCGAAGCCGCTCACCCGGGTCAGGAAGGGGTCGATGTAGGTGAAGGCGACGAAGGCCCCGGCCACGGTGACGGCGCTGGCCACGACCAGCATGCGGTAGCGACCGGCGTCGGGGAACAGCCCGTGGTCGGCGTCGCCGGTGCCGCGCGGGGTCTCGGGGAGCAGCGTCAGCACGACCACCAGGACGATCACCCCCAGCCCGCCCAGGGCCAGGAACGGCAGGCGCCACCCGGCCTGTTGGCCCAGCCACGTGCCCAGCGGCACCCCGACCAGCGGCGCGGTCGAACTGCCCGCGTACACCATGGAGAGAGCGCGGCCGCGTAGGTGGCGCGGGAACAGACCGGCCGCGGCCGGAGTGACCACGGCCCAGAAGACGGACTGGCTGACAGCGACGGCGACCCGCGTCGCCAGCAACGACGGATAGTTGGCGGCCAGGGCCGACAGCGCGGTGGCGACCGCGAAGACGGCCAGCAGCACGGCCAGCAGGCGGCGGCGGGGCCAGGCCGCGGTGAGCCGGGTCAGCGGGACCGTGACGACCACGACGACCAGCGCGTACGCCGTCACCAGCAGACCGATCGAGGACTCGCTGACCCCCAGGTCGGCCGCCATCGCGGCGAGCAGACCGATCGGCAGCGTCTCGACCGTGACGTAGAGGAAGGCGCCGAGCGACAACGCCGCCAGAGCGACCCAGGCCCGCGTACGACTCATGCCCCGACGCTACCGATCGGGTCCGACAAAATTTCGCCGGAAGGACTTGGCACTCTCGCCGTCGAGTGCTAAAAAATTACTTGTCGCTGCTGCTCACCGCGGTGATGAGATACCGCGAGACGAGCCGCACGACCTCGGCGCATTGATCTGAGCCGAGCGCCACGTGCCCCGCCGGAAAGGCCGGCGGGCCGTCTGCAGGAGGTGGATCCCGTGGTGCTGACTTTCGATCCGTTCCGTGAGTTCGACCGGCTGGCGGGCCAGATGCTCGGCGCGTCCAGCGGCGGCGGTGTCGCCCCGATCGCGATGCCGATCGACCTCTACCGCTCCGGCGACCACTTCGTGCTGCACTGCGACCTCGCGGGCATCGACCCCGGCTCGGTCGACGTGGGCGTCGACGGGCGCGTGCTGACGATCCGGGCCGAGCGGTCGCCGCGCACCGACGCCGAAGTGCAGTGGCTGCGCCGTGAACGGGCCACCGGCTCCTTCGAGCGGCGGCTGACCCTGGGCGACGGCCTCGACCTCGACCGCATCACCGCGACCTGGCAGGACGGTGTGCTCACGCTGACCATCCCGGTCGCCGAGGCGGCCAAGCCGCGGCGCATCGCCATCACTACGGCCGACGCCGGCGGCGACCGCGTGCTCGAGGGCGAGACCGCGAACAAGTAACAGGTCAAAGGGTGGCGGGCGTCGATCCGTTCGGCCGATCGAAGCCCGCCACCCACCCCCGTACGATCCCCGAGTGCCTCATCGGATCACGCGAGCAGCGTTGTCGGCCGCCCTCGTCGCGGGATCGACCGCGTTCGCCCTGAGCGTTCCCGGCCCGGCCTCGGCCGTCGACCTCAAGGTCGACCTGCCGATCTCCTCGTTCGGCGACATCCTGGTCGACGGCGCGAACGGGCTGATCTACATCACCGACCCGGCCGCCGGGAAGGTGTACAAGACCGACTACGCGGGCGCGGTCAAGAGCACCACCGCCGACCTGCCCGGCGTGAGCGGCCTGCTGCTGGCCAAGGACGGCGACGTCTTCGCGGCGGTGCCCGGCGCCCATTCGATCGTCGCGTTCAACGAGGTCGGCCAGAAGATCGCGACCTACGGCCCGAACCCCGCGGCGCGGCCGTTCACCCTGGCCGAGGCCCGGGGCGCGCTGTGGTTCGGCGAGGCCGACGGCGGGATCGGCAAGCTCCCCCGGGGCGGCGACGAGGAACCCGAGCTGACTCCGGATGTCATCACTACGACGTTCGACGAGGCTCCCTTGCTGGCCGCCGGCGGCAGCTCGCTCGTCGCGGCCGCCGGCACGGACGTCAGCGTCTTCGACGTCTCGACCGCGACGCCCTCCACCGGCGCGTCCCAGAGCCTCGGCCGTACGCGGGACCTGGTCGCCAACGCCGACGGCAGCCGTCTGCTCGTGACCGGCCCGGCCGGCCTGGCCCGCGCGGTGAAGCCGGCCGACCTGAGCACGATCCAGAACTACACCGCCGGGGCCGACGGCACCGCCGTGGCCGTCCGGACCGACGGCACCGTGGCCGTCGGCATCGGCAGCACGGCGACCAAGGCCGTCTCGGTCTTCGCGCCCGGCTCGGCCACACCCACCCGGCAGTTCTCCCTGCCGGGCGGCGGCACACTGCAGCCCGGTGGCCTGGCCTGGCAGCCCGGCGGCCCGCGCCTGTTCGGCGTGTCCCGCAGCGGCAGCACCTACACGCTGCAGATCCTCGGCGACCCGGCCGTCCTGACCACCTCGGTCCAGCTGACCGTGCCGGCCAAGGTGGACCTCGGCCAGACGGCCACGATCACCGGCGTCTTCGGAACACCGGTTCCGGCCGGTCTGCCCGTGGTGATCACCCGCAAGGATTCGACCGGCAGCCGCCGGGTCGGGCCGACGACCGTACCCGCGAACGGTAGTTTCTCGATCAGTGACAAGCCGGTCCGCAGCGGAACGGTCACCTACACGGTCGCCCTCGCCGGCAACGCCGACTACAAGCCGACCAGCGCCACGAAGTCGTTCCAGGTCGGCACGACCAAGGCGACGACGCTCACCCTCGACCGCAACGGCAGCACGTTCGCCGCCGGGTCGACAGTGACCTTCACCGCCAAGCTCGGCCCGACCTCGTCGAACCGCACGGTCGAGATCTGGGCCGACCCGTACGGCACCGACCAGCCGAACCGCCTGGTGCGCAAGGCCACCGCGAACAGCAAGGGCGTGGTGACCGCGGCGTTCAAGCTGACCCGCACCACGACGATGTCGGCGATCTTCCGCGGCGACAACTTCACCTCGGCCCGCACCGTCCGGTCGACGGTCGCCACCAAGGTCAGCGTCTCGGTCGCACTCGACCGGCACTACGGCACCGGCAACATCGGCTCGGTGTCGTACCACTTCCTGCGGTCGACAGTGGATCCCCGGTTCATCACGAGCATGTCGCCCTACCCGGGCCGGTCGGCACTGCTCGAGATCCAGTATCACGACGGCAAGCAGTGGAGACCGTGGATCGCGACCTACTCCCGGCTGTACGGCAACAAGGCCTACAACGACCTGACCGGCACCCACACGGTCGGGCTCAAATATCGCGTACGGGCGTCGTACGTCTACGCCAAGTCGGGCGACACGGTGAACACCAGCACGTACGGCGGCTACAAGTACTTCACCTTCACGAAGTAGGCGGCACCGACGCCTCGACCCCGTTGATCAGCAGGTCGATGCCGAACGTGTAGTAACGCTCGACATCGGGCTCGCCGGCGTAGGTGGCCCCGAACTGCACCATCATCGGGAAGGTGTCGGCGGGCAGGCACTCGAGTTCGACCCGCCGCTGCCGCCGCCACTCACGCCCCTCGGCCGCCGGCATCGCGTCCGGCACCTCGGGCTGCGCGTCGACCAGGCCGATGGCGCCGTGCAGCAGATAGCTGCCGATCCAGTAGCCCTCCCGAACGTCGAAGCCGGCCTGGGCGAGCAGGGCCAGCGTGTCCTCGGTGGCCCGGGTGAAGCTGCTGACCTCGTCCTTGTCGACCGAATGGAGCAGGGCCGGCAGCACCGGGTGACGCCGGAAGACGTCGACGAGCACCTCGACCATGGCCCGCAGCTGTTTCTGCCATGGGTCAGCGGCGCTGCGGTCGGCCCGGACGTCGGTCAGCGCGTGGTCGAGGATGCCGCGCAGCAACTCGTCCTTGTTCTTGAAATGCCAGTACAGCGCCATCGGGGTGACGCCGAGGGCCTGGGCCAGCCGACGGATCGTCACCGCGTCGAGGCCCTCGGTATCGCCCAGACGCAGGGCCGCCTCGGCCACCGTCGCCCTGCTCAGTCTCTCTGCCGCCACTTGACAACCATACAACGTACAGGTCTCATGTACGACGTACATCTACAACGTACAGGTACGTCGTACAGGGGGACTCGATGGAGAAGAATCGCAGGTGGTGGGCGCTGGTCGCGGTGGCGCTCGGGACCTTCATGACCTACCTCGACAACAACGTCGTCAACGTGGCTCTGCCCTCCATCCAGCGCGACCTCGGGCTGAGCATCGAGGGCCTGGAGTGGATCGCCAGCTCGTACATCCTGGTCTTCGCGGGCCTGCTGCTGGCCGGCGGCCGCATCGCCGACGTGCTGGGCATGCGGGTCGCGTTCTTCTCCGGCCTGGCCGTCTTCACCGTGGCCTCGGTGGTCGCCGGCCTGGCCCAGAACCAGGAGATGCTGATCGGCGCCCGGGCCGTCCAGGGCATCGGCGCCGCCCTGCTCACCCCGGCCTCGCTGGCCCTGCTGCCGGCGCTGTTCCCCGACCCGCGCGAGCGCAGCACGGCGATCGGCATCTGGGGCGGGGTGGGCGCGCTGGCCCTGGCCATCGGCCCGCTGACCGGCGGCTGGCTCAGCGAGCACGTCTCGTGGGGCTGGATCTTCCTGATCAACGCGCCGATCGGCGTGGCCACGGCCGTGCTCGCGGCCGTCAGCATCCCGGCCGGGCGGCGGGGCACGGCCAAGGGGCTCGACCTGCCCGGCCTGGCCGCGTCCTCGATCGCCCTCTTCGCCCTGACGTTCTCGCTGATCGAGGGCGAGTCGCGGGGCTGGACGTCGGGCGGCATCCTGGCCGGTTTCGCCCTGGCCGCGGCGGGCGCGATCGCCTTCGTGATCATCGAGGCCCGCTCGGCCAACCCGATGATGGATCTCGGCTTCTTCCGCATGCGGGTGTTCAGCGGCGGGCTGCTCGCGATGGGCCTGTGGGCGTTCGGCGTGTTCGGCATCTACTTCTACACGGCCATCTACATGCAGAACGTGCTCGGCTTCTCACCCACCGAGGCGGGCGCCGCGTTCGTGCCGATGGCGCTGGTCATGGCCGTGATGGCCACGCTCGCACCGCGGCTCGAGGCGCGGTTCGGGGCGGCCCGCACGGTGGCCGCGGCCCTCGCGCTCATGGCGGTGTCGGTGGCCGGCATCTCGTCGTACGGGGAAGGAACCACGTATCTCGACCTGCTGCCCTGGTTCGTGGTCTACGGCGTCGGTGGTGGCCTGCTCGTGCCGTTGAACAACGTCGTGGTGGGCGCGCTGCCGCTGAGCCGGGCCGGGATCGCCTCGGGCATGCTCAACGTCTCGCGCGAGGTGTTCGGCCTGCTCGGCATCACGATCCTGGGCGCCATTCTGACCAACCGCTCGAACGCGGCCACCGGCAGCGAACTGCACCGCTACCTCGCGGGCTACCAGTTCTCGCTCGTGGTGGCGGCGGCCCTGGTCGCGGTGGGCATTCCGATCGCGCTGTGGTCGCTGCGCTCGGTGCGCCCGGCCGAGACCGCCCCCGATGAGAAGGTGCTGGAACCGGCCTGATTCGCCAGGACGCCTGTTCCGGATCAACCACGACGTCGCCCCGGGAGATAATCGGGAACTGTGACGAGGACACCCCGGCTCGAGATCGAATACTGCACGCAGTGCCGCTGGTTGCTGCGGGCCGCGTGGACGGCACAAGAGCTGCTCACCACGTTCCAGAAAGAGCTGGGTGAGGTGGCCCTGGTGCCCGGGACCGGCGGGGTGTTCGACATCCGGCTCGACGACGAGCTGATCTGGTCGCGCAAAGAGAGCGGCCACCCGGAACTGACCGAGTTGAAGCGGCTGGTGCGCGACCGGATCGCGCCCGGCCGCTCGCTCGGGCACAGCGACCGTGCCGGTAATGCAGTGGCGGCGGCCGACGAGCAGCCCTAGCGTCGGCGGCGTGATCTACCAGCATCCGCTGCACTATCTGCTCGGGGTTCAGGGGCTGTCGCTGTTGCGCGCGTAC
Organism: Paractinoplanes aksuensis; assembly: GCF_024137025.1. GTDB lineage: Bacteria > Actinomycetota > Actinomycetes > Mycobacteriales > Micromonosporaceae > Actinoplanes > Actinoplanes aksuensis. The sequence continues at coordinate 279,156 of NZ_JAMYJR010000026.1, read as the reverse complement.
GGGGGCGAGCACGATCGCGCCTTCGCCGAGCAGCGGGTGGCCGAGATCCGCCGGCTGCTCGACGACCCGGGGCTCGGTGACGGGGTGGAGGCTCAAGCTGTCGACACTGTCTCCGGCTATCGCGTGTGGGCCGAGACGTACGACCAACCGGGAAACGGCCTTTTCGCGTACGAGGAACCGTTCGTCCACGAGATCGTCGATCGGCTCGAACCGGGGGTCGCGGTGGACGCCGCCTGCGGCACCGGGCGGCACACCGAGTATCTGGCGGCGCGGGGCTTTCGATTGACCGGAGTGGACAGTTCGCCCGACATGTTGGCGCGGGCCCGCGTACGCGTGCCGCAGGCCGAATTCCGTGACGGCGACCTGGATGCCTTGCCGCTGCCCGATGAGCACGCCGACCTGGTGATCTGTGCCCTCGCCCTGGCTCATCTGCCCGACCTGAAGCCCGCCTTCGCCGAACTGGCCCGGGTGCTCAAGCCGGGCGGCCACCTGATCGTCACCGACATCCACCACGAGCGGGTGCTGCTGGGCTCGATGCCGCACGTCCGCACGCACGACGACGAACCCCGGCTGATCTTCTCGTACCAGCATCGGGCGAGCGATTATCTGGCCGCGGCCCTGCCCGTCGGCCTGGAGGTGCGGGGCTGCGCCGAGCCGATCGACGGCGGCACCGCCGGCCGCCGGTTCCCGATCGAGGAGTGGGACACCTGGCCCTGGAGTCTGGTCGGCCAGGCGCCCGAGGCCTACCACTCGGCGTCGGCGTCCTCACCGGTGGCGATCCTGTGGCACTTTCAGCGCTCGAGCACGGAAAGGTCGCGCTCGGCATAGAGCCGGTGCTGCCATTCCTCGTTGAGGACGGTCAACAGGCATTCCCGTACGGGGAAAGACCGCGGCGGCGGCCAGCCGGCCCCCTCGACCGGCTTCGTTTCGGCGGCCAGCGACTCAGCGGTGAGCCCGTCGAGCACCCGGCGCACGGTCGCCATCCGGTCGAGCCGCACCGCGAGCGCCTCGTCGAGGCTGGGCCGCACCGACCGGTCCCGGGGCACACCGGGCGTGTCCTCCATGCCGTCCCAGGGCAGGCTGAGCGGATGCCACGGCGACGGATCGCCCAGAATCGCCCGCGACACCCATGACTCGGTGGCGAAGGCCAGGTGCCGCAGCGTCTCGATGAACGACCACTCGCTGTCCACCGAGACGTGCAGCTGGTCGGCCGGCAGTTGGCGGGCCCGCTCGACCGTCCCGGCCCACAACCGCTCGATGATGTCCCACGCCTCGCGGAACCCGGCCGGGTCGACCGGGCGCATCTTGACCCGCTGTGGGTCGCGCCGGTCGAGCTCGGCCTCGATCAACGGCACCACATCGACACCGTTGATCACCAGGTTCTCGATCGCGCCGTCGATGTTCACATTGCCGAGATAGACACCGCGCATGACGCACTCGTAGAAGTCCGTTTCCCGGAACACCGAGCGCCGCAGGTCGACGTCGGTGAACCGGGATCCGCTCAGATCGGCGCGCTCGAAGTCAGGCATGTCCGCAGGTTAGAGCCTATTCCGGACGATCGCCTTCCCCTACCCGGTGCCGGCCGATCGGGACGATCATCGGAGTGTTCGAGATCGGGTCGTTGACGAGGCGGCAGCGCATGCCGAACACGTCCGCGATGACCTGCTCGCTGAGCACGTCGTTGGGGCTGCCCGCGGTCACCACCGCGCCGTCCTTCATCACGACCAGGTGGTCGGCGTAGCGGAAGGCCAGGTTGAGCTCGTGCAGCACGATGACCACGGTGGTGCCCTCGGCCTCGTTGAGGTCGGTCACCAGGTCGAGCACCTCGACCTGGTGGCTGATGTCGAGGTAGGTGGTCGGCTCGTCGAGCAGCAGGATGCCGGTGCGCTGGGCCAGCGCCATCGCGATCCACACCCGCTGCCGCTGCCCGCCCGAGAGCTCGTCCACCGGCCGGGCCGCCAGCGGCAGGGTCCCGGTCGCGGTCAGGGCCTGGGTCACCGCGTCGTCGTCGTCGCTGCTCCACCGCCGGAACCAGCCCTGGTGCACGTGCCGGCCCCGGCTGACCAGGTCGGTCACCGTGATGCCGTCGGGGGCGATCGGGCCCTGGGGCAGGATGCCGAGCTGCAGCGCGACCTCGCGGCTGGGGGTGGCGTGGATCGACTTGCCGTCCAGCAGCACCTCGCCCGAAGCGGCCGGCAGCAGCCGGGCCAGGCCCCGCAGGAACGTCGACTTCCCGCACGCGTTGGGTCCGACGATGATGGTCACCTTGCCCGTCGGCAGGTGCATGTTCATGTCGCGGACGATGGTTCGTTCGCCGTATCCCAGCGACAGCCGGTCGGCCTTCAGATCCAGGGGCACGGTCATCCTCCTCGGCCGGAGCGGTTGGCGGTGGCCAGCAGCCACAGCAGGTAGGGGGCCCCGATGACGCCGGTGACGACGCCGACGGGGAACTGGCGGGGGCCCAGCAGGTGCGACCCGATGAAGTCGGAGACGAGCACCAGCAGCGCGCCGACCAGGGCGGCCTGGATCAGCACGGGTCGTCCCCCGCCGACCAGGCGGGCCGCGATGGGCCCGGACATGAAGGCCACGAACGCGATCGGCCCGGCGGCCGAGGTCGCCATGCCGGCCAGGCAGACGGCCACGATCAGCAACGCGAAACGGCTCCACTGCACCCGGACGCCAAAGGCCGTGGCCAGGTCGTCGCCGAGTTGCATGCCGGTGAGCACCCGCCCGAGGGTCAGCGCCACCGGGACCAGGATCACCACGGCCACGGCCAGCGGGACGATCTGCTCCCAGGTGCGCCCGTTGACGCTGCCGGTCAGCCAGATCATCGCCTCGGCCGCCACCTTGACGTCGGACCGGGTCAAAATGTACGAGGTGATGCTGGTCAGCACCGTGCCGATGCCGATGCCGACCAGGATGAAGCGGTACCCGCCCACCCCCTTGCGCCAGGAAAGCGCATAGATGACCAGCGCGCTGATCAACGCCCCGGCCAGGCCGGCCGCGGCCACGATGCCGCCCTCGACCCCGAACACCAGCAGGGTGACCACGGCCGCGGTGGTCGCGCCCTGGCTCACGCCGATCACGTCGGGGCTGGCCAGCGGGTTGCGCAGCAGCTGCTGGAAGATCGCGCCGGCCAGTCCGAAGGCCAGCCCGGCCAGCGCCGAGACGGAGGCCCGGGGCAGGCGCAGGTCGTGCATGATGTAGTCGACGCCGGCCGGCGTGGGTTGCCCCAGCAGCGAACGCACCACGTCGGGCAGCGAGATCTGGAAGTCGCCGTACGACAGCGTGAGCGTGAACATCGCGATCACCCCGACCGACAGCGCGACGGCGACGAAGCGGGCCCGGGCGCTCTCGCGGCGGCGGGTCGCCGCGACCACTCCGCCCTTCACAGCTCGGCCAGCTTCTCGCGACGGGCCATGGCCACGAAGATGGGCGCGCCGATGATCGCGGTGACGATGCCGACCTGCACCTCACCGGGACGGGCCACGACCCGGCCGATCACGTCCGCGATCAGCAGCAGCAACGGCGCCAGCAGCATCGAGTAGGGCAGCAGCCAGCGGTGGTCGGGCCCGGTGATGGCCCGCGCGATGTGCGGAATGACCAGGCCGATGAAGACCAGCGGACCGGCCATCGAGGTGGCCGTGCCGCACAGCAGCACCACCGCGCCGGCCGCGATGAGCCGGGCCACCAGCACGTTCTGCCCGAACGAGGTGGCCACGTCGTCGCCCAGGGCCAGGGCGTTGAGGGCCCGGGCCGAACAGAAGGCGAGCAACGCGCCGGCGACCAGGAACGGGATGCTCTGGACGGCGATGTCGGTGCCCCGCCCGGCCAGCGAGCCGACCTGCCAGAACCGGAACTGGTCGTAGGCGTCGACGTCGGTGATCAGCACGGCGGTGGTGAACGAGGTCAGGGCGGCCGTGACCGCGGCGCCGGCCAGCGCGAGCTTGACCGGGGTGGCGCCGCCCCGCCCGATCGAGCCGACCGTGTAGACGAGCACCGAGGTGATCGCGGCGCCGAGGAAGCCGAACCAGACGTACCCGGTCAGGTTCGTGATGCCGAAGAAGCTGATCGCGATGACGATGAACAGCCCGGCCCCGGCGTTGACGCCGAGGATGCCGGGGTCGGCCAGCGGGTTGCGGGTGACGCCCTGGATCACGGCGCCGGCCAGGCCGAACGCGGCCCCCGCGAGCAGCCCGACGATCGTGCGGGGCAGCCGCGACTCGGTCACGATCAGGTCGAGGGTGGAGTTCGGGTCCGGGTTCACGAGGGCGTGAAGCACCGTGCCGAAGGGCACGTCGCGGGCTCCGACGGCGAGGCTCAGCAGTGCGGCGCCCGCGAGGGCCGCCACGATCACCACCAGTCCGGTGGAGAGCTTGGCGGCCCTGCGGTGCCGGGTGTCCGTGTCCGGCACCGATGGTCAGCCGGCGGCGGTGGCCAGCAGCGGGGTGACCTTGTCCACGGCGTAGGACAGGCCGGCGACGGACGAGCTCGAGAACGCGTTCGAGATGTCCTTGTTGTCCATGTAGGCCACGTGACCGGCCTTGACCGACGGCACGGCCTGGAAGAGCTTGTCCCCCTTGACCTGGTCGAGCGTGGCCTGGATGAGGAACACCACGGTCACGTCGGCGTCGGCCAGGTCGAGCTGCTCGCTGGAGAGCGGGATGTAGAACGAGTCCTTCTTCAGGGCCTCGATCGCCGGCGCGTTCTTGAAGCCGAGCTTGGTCAGGAAGTCGACCCGGCCGTCGCCGGTGACGTAGGCGCCCCAGCCGTCGCCGGTGCGCGCGACCGCCGCGACGGTCTTGTCCTTGAAGCCCGGGTTGGCCGCCGCGGCGGCGGTGAACTTCGCCTCGAGGTCGCTCTTGAGCTTGTCGGCCTCGGTCTTCTTGCCGAGCGCGGTGCCGATCATGTCGAGCTGCTGCTCCCACGAGGTCAGGTACATCTCGCCGCCCTTGGGCGGGTCGATCACCGGGACGCCGAGCTTGGCCAGCTGGTCGTGGCGGGCCTTGTCACCGCTCGACCGGGTGTCCAGGATCAGGTCGGGCTTGAGCGCCGCCACCTTCTCCATGTCGAGCTCGAGCGTGCCCAGGATCTCGGGCGCGGTCGTGTACTTGCCCGTGTTCCAGGGGCCCTGCCCGTCGCCGCCGAAGGCCAGCCAGTCGGCCGCCCCGACCGGCTGCACGCCGAGCGAGAGGGCGACGTCGGCGTCGCTCCACCCGAGAGCGACCACACGCTCCGGCTGCTTGCTGATCGTCACGTCACCGAACGCGGTGGTCACCGTGGCCGGGAACTGGGACGCGCCCGAGGCGGCGGTCCCGGGGGCCGCGTTGTCGTCCTCGGTGCCGCTCGTCGAGCACCCCGAGAGGGCGACAGCAGCGCCGAGGACGGCTACCGGGAGCAGCCGGCGAGCGCGGGAAAATGGCAGGCGCATGAAGGCTCCATCAAGATTAATAGGTGAGCCTAACCTAACGATCACCACCATATCCGCAAGTCAGAGCTGTTCAGGTCACATTTCCATACGTCCTGCCAGATGGGCCGCGGCCGCTATGGTGGCCGCGTACTGCACCGCGACAAGTCGACGGATCTCGATCGGTTCGAGCTCGGCCACGCGGGCGTCCTCGGCCAGCCACTCGGCGTACCGGCGCTCCACCTCGGCCAGCGCGTCGCGAATCGTTCCGCGGACGTTGCCCACCGCGGCCTCCCCGCGCAGCGCCCGCCGCAGGATGCCGCCGTAACGCAGCCGGTACTCGTGCACGTTGAGGGCCAGCGAGGTGGCTTCGGCCACCGTGGCCGGCCGGTCCGAGGCCGCCTCCTTGCTGCGGGCCAGCCGGGCCGGGCCGGCGCCCTCGAGCATCGCGGCGTAGAAGCGCGCGGCCCGCCAGAACGGGGAGGTGGGGGCCAGCAGGTGGCTTTCGACCCGGGCCAGCGTACGGGTGAGCAACTCGGCCAGATCGGTGAGCGCGACCGCATTGGCCGCCAGCGCCTCGGCATACCCGATCCCGGCCGGCGTGGTGTCCCCGGCGCGCGCGTCGAGCCAGTACGGCAGCTCGCTGACCAGCATGAACGAGCCCCACTGGTGGGCGTACCAGGTGGTGCTGCCGCCCTCGAAGATCCACGGTTCGTTGCGGGCCATCGTGCGCTCGTAGACGGTGGCCAGCGGCGCCGCCTCGTAGATGGCGTCGTCGAGCAGCACCAGGTCGGGCGCCTCGGGCTCGCCGCGGTCGAGCGGAATGCCCAGGTGCTCGGGCACCCGCTGCAACACCGGGTGCAACGCGGGCTCGGCCCGGCTGAGCCAGTAGTACGCGCCCCCGAGCTCACTGTTGTGCAGCGAGGCGATCAACGCCGGCCGGTGCGCGTCGATCAGCCGCATCAGCGCCTGCGTCTCGGGGATCGGCTCGTCGAAGTACGCCTCCCCGTGGTTGACCGGGAACGTCCACTCGACCTGGTCGCGCCCGGCCGGACGGTAGAAGTGCTCGGCGTAGTGGGCCCGGGTGAACGGCCCGCCCAGCCAGCCCTCGTTGAGCCGCAGCCCGTCCGGGTCGGCGCAGTCCACGATCCGCCACGTGTGCCCCAGCCGTTCCCGCAACGCCGGGTCCTCACACAGCCGTTCGGCCAGGTGCAGCGCGGTCAGACCGCCGATCGGCTCGTTCGGGTGGGGCAGGCCGAAGGCCAGCGCCTCGGGCGCGTCCTCTTTTTCCGACGAGATCGTCAGGCACCACAGCGGGTTGCCCTGGCGAGAGCTGCCGCAGCGGCGCAACGACGCGACGCCGGGGTGACGGTCCGCGATCCGCCGGAGCCCGGCGTGCAGGTCGTCGACCCCGGCGAAGGCCTGGTAGGCCGGCACGGTCTCGATCTCGGCGAGGAGCCAGGCGGGAAGGTTGTCCACCCGGCCATCCTGCCTGCTATTCCTTGGTGCCCGCTGCACGGACCGGCGGGACTCTGAGCAGGCGGCCCACCGGCAGGATCGTCGTGACCAGGGCCAGCACGGTCGTGCCGCCCAGCACGATCACCCAGCCCAGCGGCGGGATGTAGGGCAGGAACGTGCCGGTCAGCGCGTGCACCACGGCGACCAGGGTGGCTCCGGCGATCGCCGCGCCCAGCGTGAGCGCCGACCCCAGCAGGCCCACCTGCTCGGCGCTGACCATCCGCCGCACCTGGCGCCGGGTGACCCCGGCCAGCCGCAGCACGGCCAGCTCCCGGCCGCGGGCCAGCGCGGCCATGACCATCGTGTTGCCGGCGGCCAGGGCCGCGTAGCCGACCATCACGCCGATCAGCAGCTTGTTGAGCCAGGCGCTGATCGCGAGGGCGCGGCTGAGCTGACCGGAGAGCTGGTCGGCCGTGGTGACCGCGCCGAACGCGGCCAGTTGCTGGTCGGCCCGGCCGTCCGTGCGGACGAGCACCTCGTCGTACGAACCGCTCTTCTGCGGTAGCAGGACGTCGCCGAAGCCGAGGCCACGGTCGTAGATCGCGACCACCCGCGGCCGGACCGGAGTGCCGTCGCCCAGCCACATCTCGGGCGTGTCGCCGACTTCCCAGCTGGAGGACGCTGCCTGCAGAGCCGACACCGCGATCGTGCCGTCGGTCAGGCCGGCCAGGTCGCCCTCGCGGACCTTCAGATCCATCGTGGACGTCAGCTGGGCCGGGTCGACCGCGCGGGCCACGGCCGGTTCGGCGCCGTCGAAGATGCGGACCACGACCGACGTGTGCCGGACGCCCGTGGCCGCCTCGACCCCGGGGACCTGTCGCAACTTGGCCACCGTGGCCGGGGTCAGCCCCTCCGGCGCGGTGATCACGCGGTCGGCCAGCATGCCGTCGCGGCTCTGGGCCACCGTCTGGCGCTGCAGGTTGTCCTGCAGGAACCAGACCGAGCCGCCGAACCCGACCGACAGCACGAGCGCGCTCAGCACGGCCGACATGCCGCGGGCGTTGGCCCGCAGGTTGGCCGCCGCCAGCTCGCCCGAGACACCCCAGACCGTACGCAGCACCGGCGCCAGCACCCGGGCCGCGAACCCGTTGACCCAGGGCGCCAGCAGCGAGATCGCCAGCACGAACAGGTAGAGCATGCCGACCGCGGCCGCCAGCGCCGCTGTGCCCGACAGCCCGGCCGCGAAAAACAGCGACACCGTGGCGCCGGCCAGCGTGATCAGTCCGAGGGCGAGCCGGACGCGGCCACCGCGGGCCGGTTCGACAGCGACCTCGCCCAGCGCCTCGGCCGGGCGGATCTTGGCGATGCGGCGGGCCGCGATCCGGGCCGACAGCACCGCGACCAGCAGCGTCATGGCGATGGCGAAGACGATGCCCAGGGCCGGGTTGGCGATCGGGAAGTCGGCCGGCAGGAATCCGCGGTCGACCAGCTGGTCGTGCACCCGGGAGGTCGCCCAGAGGCCGGCCGGCACGCCGAGCGCCGCCGAAGCCAGCCCGACCACTGCCGCCTCGGCCACGACCAGCCGCCGGACCTGGGCCGGGGTGGCCGCGACGGCCCGCAGCAGGGCCAGGTCGCGGCGGCGGTGCCGGACGGACAGGCCGACCGTGCCGGCCACCACGAAGACGATCAGCAGCACCACGTAGCCGCCGAAGGCCGAGCCCGCCTCGACCAGCAGCGACCGGGCCTCGATCGAGGTGGACCACTCGGCCCATCCGCGTTCGTCCCCGGCGTACGCCTCGACCCCGGCCCCCTCGGCCAGCTGCTCGATCGCGGCGTAGCTGCTCTCCGGCGCCTTGATGGCGATGACGCCGTCCACCGCCTGGACGTCGGTGACGCCGGGAACCTTCCGGATCTGATCGGCCAGCTCGGCCGGCACAGTGCCCTCGGGCAGCGGCACCTGCGTGGTGGTCGTGTCGCCGTCGAACTCTTTGGTGGACACCGTGATGTGCCGGTGGGCGACCACCACGTCGGCCGCCGCGAACTGCTTCGGCTCGGGCTTGAATTGCAGGCCGGACTGCACGAACACGGCCAGGGACATCAGGATCATCACGCCGCCGGCCAGGGCCACCAGGGTGGCGATCGAGGTGCCGGGGCGCTGGCGCAGCAGGCGCATCGCGAGCTTGAACATGATCAGGCCTTCCACCGCGTCGCGAGGACCTCGGCGATCTTCTCGGCGCCGAGCTGGGGCAGGTCGCGCACGATCCGGCCGTCGGCCAGCACGAGCACGCGATCGGCGTAGGAGGCGGCCACCGGGTCGTGGGTCACCATCACCACGGTCTGGCCGAACTCGTCGACCATCGAGCGCAGCAGGGCCAGCACCTCGGCCGCGGTGCCGGTGTCGAGGGCGCCGGTCGGCTCGTCGGCGAAGACCACGTCGGGCCGCACGGCGAGCGCGCGGGCGATGGCCACCCGCTGCTGCTGGCCGCCCGAGAGCTGGGCCGGCCGGTGGGTCAGCCGGTTGGTCAGGCCGACCCGCTCGATGACGCCGCCCAGCCAGTGCCAGTCGGGCCGCTCGCCGGCCAGCTTGGACGGCAGCAGAATGTTCTCCTCGACGGTGAGCGCGCCGATGAGGTTGAAGGACTGGAACACGAAGCCGATGCGGTCGCGCCGCAGCTCGGTCAGCTTCGTCTCGGACAGCTTCGACAGTTCCGTGTCGCCGACCCAGACCCGGCCCGAGGTGGGCCGGTCGAGCCCGGCGGCGGTCTGCAACAGGGTGCTCTTGCCGGAGCCGGACGGGCCCATCACCGCGGTGAACGTGCCGCGGGCGAACGCCGCGTCCACCCCGGCCAGGGCCGCGACCGGCTGGCCGTCGGTGGCGTACGTCCGGGTGAGCCCTTCCACCCGGACCGCGAGCATGTCGTTCATCTCAGCGCCTCTCGTGTCGTTGATTGACACCAGAAACGCTATTTTCGGCAGCGGCGAAGATCGATGAAGCCAGCAGGCCTCTTCCGGGTACAGCCTGCTGTACCTGAGGCTATTTCCGCAGGTAGCGCAGCACGGCGGTGACCCGGCGGTCGGCTCGGTCGTCCGGAGCCAGGTCGAGTTTGGCGAAGATGCTGCGGATGTGTTTGTGCACGGCCCCCTCGGTCACCACCAGCTTCTCGGCGATCGCGGTGTTGCCCAGCCCTTCGGCCATCAGCGCCAGCACGTCCCGCTCGCGCGGGCTCAGCCGGCCCAGCGCGTCGTCGGGCCGGCTGCGGGCCAGCAGCAGCCCCACCACCTCGGGGTCGACGGCCGTGCCGCCGTCGGCCACCCGGTGCAGCGCCTCGAGGAACTCCTCGACCCGGCCCACCCTCTCCTTGAGCAGATAGCCCAGGCCCGCCGCGCCGCCGGCCAGCAGGTCGGTGGCAAAGGCCTGTTCCACGTACGCCGAGAGCACGAGCACGGCCAGGCCGGGCAACCGCCGCCGCGCCTCGACCGCCGCCACGATCCCCTCATCCGTGTGCGTGGGCGGCATCCGCACGTCGACGATCGCCACGTCCGGCTTGTGCGCCTCCACGGCGGCCAGGAACGGAGCCGGGGCGTCGGCCGTCGCCACCACGTCGAGACCCTCGGCCCGCAGCAGCAGGGCCAGGCCCTCGCGCAGCAACGGGTCGTCCTCGGCGATCACGATCCGCACGGCAGCTCCACTCGCAAGGTTGTCGGCCCGCCGGGCGGGCTGGTCCGGGTCAGGGTGCCGTCGTACGCCTCGACCCGCCGCCGGATGCCGGTGATCCCGGACCCGCCGTGCTCGTCGGCGCCGCCCCGGCCGTTGTCCTCGATGCTGATCCGCAACTGCTGGTCCTCGATGCGCACGTTGACGGTGGCCGCGGTGGCCCCGCTGTGTTTGGTGATGTTCGTGAGCGCCTCGGCCACCACGAAATAGGCCGTCGCTTCGACCGAGGCGGCGCAGCGGCGGGGCAGGTCGACTTCGAGGCGGCACGGCACGCCGCAGTCGGCGGCCAGACCGGCCAGCGCGCCGTCGAGGCCACGGCCGTCGAGCACCGGCGGCAGGATGCCGCGGACGACCGTACGCAATTCGGCCAGGGCTTGTTCGGCCGCGTCCTGGGCCCGTTCCAGAGCGTCGCCGGCCAGGGCGGGGTCCCGGGCGACCGCCCGCCGGGCCGCGCCGAGCAGCACGGTCACGGCGACCAGGCGGTTCTGGGCGCCGTCGTGCAGCGAACGCTCGATCCGGCGCAACTCGGCCGCGTGCGCGTCGAGGGCAGCGGCCCGCGTCGCGGTGAGCTCGACGATGCGCAGCGAGAGGTCGGTGCCGGGCGGCGGGGCGAGCAGCCGGCGGCCGGGCCAGGCCTGGGCTCGAGCCAGCCACGGGGCGGCCGCGACGCCGACGACGACCCAGACCAGGCCGTAGAGACCGACCAGCAGCGCGTCGAGCTGGGAATGGACCGACCAGAAGACCAGCCCCGGGGCCGATTCGGGCGATACCTGCCGCCAGTACAACGGGAAGGCCACGTCCTGCACCGCTGACAGCGGGACAGTCAGGCCGAAAAGGCTGATCAGCAAACCGAGTGTCGCGTGCTCGGCGAGCCAGGCCACCTCGCGCCACAGGGCCCGATCGGTCCAGGCGTGCAGGCCGGGCTTCAGCGGCGCGGGCCCGATGACCTCGGGACCCCAGCGGGACAGGCGGGCCCGTTCCCGGTTGGCGACGGCGCGGACGCCCTGGGCGACCGACGGCGCGAACACCAGACCGATTCCCGACAACGAGGTCAGGGCCGCGATGATCAGCCAGCCCAGCAGGGGCAGGGCGAGAGCCGCCGTGCCGAGCCCGCCGAGCAGCCGTTTCGCGGCGTCGACGGTGACGCGCGTGCGGCGCCGGAGCCCGTCGAGGGTCATAGCCCGTCAGCCTATGGCACGGGTTCGAGCACCCGGGACTCCTGCCGCCGCGACGACCAGACGGCCGCGTTGAACACGGCCCAGGCCACGCCGAGCAGCAGCGCGGCGATCGTCGAGCTCAGGCTGGCCCAGCCCAGATAGACCCAGGAGCCGGCACAGACCGTGAGAACGGCGGCCGCCACCGTGCCCACGGCGACTCGGCGCGGCCAGGTCAGGCGGCGGGTCAGCAGCCAGGTGAGCAGGCCGGCCACCGCCGCCAGCATGGCGACCTGCCCCGAGGCCAGGGCGGCCAGGGCCGGACCGGCGTCGCCCAGCGCCGCGCCGGCGCCCCGCACGACCAGGGGCATCGGACCGTCGTACTCGAAAGCGGACGGGAAAAGCACCTCGGGCCGGCTCTGCCAGGAGGGCGGGGAGATCACGGCCAGCACGAGCACGAGGACGGCCATGGGGGCCAGCGGGGCGAGGCCGTCGAGCAGCCGCGCGCGGCGCCACCAGGCATGGGCCAGCGCGACCACAGCGGTCACCCCGAGCAGCACCTCGGGGTTGACCGAGGTCGCCAGCTCCACCGCGACGAGGTACCCGTCGGACGTCCACTGGCCGCGCGCCCACTCGGTGACCGCGTCGTCGGCCGCCGAGAGTCCGCTGAGCTTGACGATCAGCGGGGTCACGGCGACGAGGAACGTCGCCAGCAGCACCAGGGCACCGAGGCTGACGAGCACCCGCGGCAGCGGGCCGTCGAACTTCAGCGGGGTCCACGGCAGCGGCCGGGGTGGGTGCCCGCCCAGCCAGCGGCCGGCCAGCACGAGGACGACCAGCAGCGCGGTCAGCACGGCCAGGGCGCCGCCGGCCCGGCCGGCCCGGGCCGCCAGCACGTCGTACGAGGCGCCGGCCAGATAGCTGCCCAGCACCAGCCACAACGCCCAGCCCACCGCGGCCGGGCTGTGCCAGGTCGCGAACCGCCGGTACGGCACCCCGTTCATCCCGGCCAGGCGGGGCACCAGCGTCCGCGCGCCGACCACCCACTGTCCGAAGAAGACGGCCCGCCCGCCGTGCTTGTCGAAGATGCGCTCGGCCCGCTGCCAGTGCCGCTCCTTGACCCACTGCGCCCGCGGTCCCCGGCGGCGACCGGCGAAGTATCCGCCCGTGCCCCCGAGGACCGCCGCCCCCGTTGCGACCAGCACGGCGGGGCCGATGCCCACCACCCCCTCGTTGGCGAGCAGGCCCAGCGCGACGAGCGCGGTCGCCGACGGCAGCACCAGCCCGGCGAGCAGCGCCGCCTCGGCGGCCACCAGCGCAGCGACGACGACCAGCACCAGTCCCGCGGGCAGGGCCCCGATCAGATCGCCGACTGTCTGCACGCAGGCAGCCTATGGACCCGCGGGCCTCAGGCGGATCGGTGGAATACCCCTAAGAGCCGGGGCGGCACAGAGCCCCCGGAAATTCCTTATCCCGATTCCGTGGTACCGAAACGTCTTATTCCCCATCCTCTTTTCGGCTATCGATCATACGGGTTACCCGGCGTGTTGAATGGCGGGTCGCGGTGCCCCGGGATGCTTTCCTGATCATGCAACACGGAATTAGCGAGAATCCCACCGGAAAGGAACCATGGATATGAACAAGGTGACGCGAATCCTGACCACGGCCGGCCTCGGCCTGCTGGCCGGCGTGGCTTTCGGGACCGGTCCGGTCCAGGCCGCCGACACCGCGGCTCCGAGCGCGGCCAAGTCCCAGACCGGGGCCACGCAGGCCGACCGGTTCCGGGACCGCGACGCGGTGGTCGGCTACTACCGCTCCTACCGGGCCTGTGACCTGGCTGGACGCATCGGCGAGCGGTTCGGCCGCTGGGACGACTACGACTGCGACTTCCAGCGGCGCGGCTTCCACCGCGGCCAGTTCGCCCTCGAGGTCGAGCGCAACTGGGGCTGGGGCCGGCCGGGCCACCACCGCTTCGACGACCGTGGCGACCACAACCGCGGCCCTCACCGTCGCGGGTAATCATTCCCGGCAATATCCGGAATTCGCATCGGGCGGCGTCGACCGACACGCCGGATCAGCATTCATTTCTTGAGTACAAGATAATTCGTGAAGGAGCCGCCGTACGCCCCAGCCACCGATCACAACCCCACAGGTCCCCGCTGCGGCCGGGCGCGTCACGCGCCCGGCCGCAGTGCGTCCCGGGAACTTCGGCCGGTCGGACAACGACCAACCAGGATCACATCCGAAGCCGCGTCGCGTCCGTAGAACTACGATGACGCCACGAACGCCCGCCAGGGAAGGACCCGCTCACCCATGGACCAACGCCTGATCCGCCCGCTCGTCGCGCTGGCCGCGATGCTGGCCGTGCTGCTGCCCGGTGCCCCGGCGTTCGCCCACAACGCGCTGGCCCAGGCCACACCGGCCAAGGGCGCGACAGTCACCAAGGCCCCGACCAGCGTCAAGCTGAAGTTCCTGCAGAAGCTGAACCCCGACAAGACCACGATCACGGTCACCGGCGCGGGCGCGGTCGAGGCGTCGGAGCCCGAGGTCGACGGGGCCACCGGCACGATCACCTTCGAGCCGCTGGCCAACGGCGCCTACACGGTCGCGTACCAGGTCGCTTCCAAGGACGGTCACACCGTCAAGGGCTCGTACAAGTTCACGGTGGCCGACCCGTCGGCCACGGCCGAGCCCACCACGGCCGCGACCACACCGGCTGCCGACGAGTCACTGGTCGCCGTTCCCCCGCCCGCCAGCAGCGCTGCCGCCACCACCGAGCTGGCCTCCGATCAGGACGACTCCGGCGGTAGCGGCCTGCTCATCACGCTGATCGTGGCCGCCCTGGCGGTTATCGCGCTCGGCATCTTCCTGGTCACCCGTCGCCGCAAGACGACCTGACATGGCCGCCCTCGGGGTCGCCGTCGTCGGCTTCGGCTGGATGGGGCGGGTGCACACCCAGGCGTACGCCCGGGTGCCGCACCACTACCCGGCCGCGCCCCCGGTCCGACTGATCTCGGTGGCCGACGACGTGCCGGGCCGGGCCGCCGAGGCCGCCGGGCGCTACGGCTTCGCCGATTCGACCGCCGACTGGCGTGACCTGGTCGGCGACCCGCGGGTGCAGGCGGTCAGCATCACCGCGCCCAACTTCCTGCACCGAGCGATGGGCAGCGCGTTCGCCGCGGCCGGCCAGCACATCTGGATCGAGAAGCCGGTCGGGCTGACCGCGGACGACGCGCGCGCGATCGCCGGCGCCGGGCAGGTCACCGTGGGCTTCAACTACCGCAACGCGCCGGCCGTCGAGAAGGCCCGGGCGATCATCGCGGAGGGCGGGATCGGCGCGGTCACCCACGCCCGGTTCCGGTTCCTGAGCGACTACGCGGCTCACCCCGAGGGCGCGTTGAGCTGGCGGTTCGAGCGGGCCCGGGGCGGTAACGGGGTGCTCGGCGACCTGGGCGCGCACGGCGTCGACCTGATCCGCTACCTGCTCGGCGAGATCGGCGCGCTGGTCGCCGACACCGCGATCTTCATCCCCGAGCGGCCCCGGCCGACCGCCGCCACCGCCGGTCACGAGCGGGGCAGCGGGGCGCCGGGCCCGGTCGAGAACGACGACTGGTTCGGCAGCCTGCTCCGGATGACCTCGGGGGCCCGGGTCACGCTCGACTGCAGCCGGGTCGCCGTGGGCGAGCAGAACAGTTACGGCTTCGAGATCCACGGCACCCAGGGCGCGCTGTTATGGGACTTCCGCCGGATGGGCGAGCTCGGGGTCAGCGCCGGGTCGTCCTATCAGGACGAACCCGTACGCACGCAGTACGTCGGCCCGCACGACGGCGACTTCGGGGCGTTCCAGCCCGGCGCCGGCACCCCGATGGGCTACGACGATCTCAAGGTCATCGAGGCCGCGCGCTTTCTGCGATCGGTGGCCGACGACCAGGCGTACGGGGCGACCCTGGCCGACGCCATCCGGGCCGCCGAGGCCCTGGACGCGATGGAGCAGTCCGCCGCCTCGGGCCGCTGGATCACGCTCGACCGCTGAACCGGCGGCCCAGCTCGGCCAGGCGCGCCTGCTGGACCGAACCGGCCTGCCGGCGGACGAACGAGCGCAGCAGCGCGGGCGAGCTGACCTCGATCGTCTCGGTGAGCGCCGTGCCCGGGCCCGCCGGCGCCAGGTCGATCGTCGCGCTGAGGCGGACGCCGCCCGGGCTGACCACCCGGCTGACCAGGCGGCGATCGGGGTCGAAACCGGTGAGCGTGACCCGGATCGGGTTGTCCCAGTGCAGCGGGCCCAACCGGAAGCGCTCGACAGCGACGTACGTGGTCTCGTCGTTACGGGGCCGGATGTCGCGGACGGCTACGACCAGCGGGGACAGGCCGACGTAGCTCTGCGGATCGATCAGATGGGCGTAGATCACCGGCGGCGCGGCGGCGAGCTGGACGGTGTCGCTGAACCGGTCGGTCGGCATGGCTCAGGATCGTACGGCTTGAATCAACTCTTGACCGGACATCGAAGACAGTCTCTACTGTTAAGCCTCTTGCCAATTCCCCCACCGGCAGACGAGGTATCCCCATGAGAAAGCGCACGCTGCTCGCCGCCGCCCTGTCCACGGCCGTGGTGGCCGGGCTCGGCGTCCTCGGCGTCACGAACGCCAACGCCGCCGCCCTCAACCCGAACGTCGCCCCCGGCGGCAACTTCAACCTCTCGGTCTGGTCGCTGCAGCTGCCCATCGGCTCCCCCGGCGCGCCCCAGACCATCCAGCCGGCCCAGCTCAAAGGGGCCACCGGGTACTCCAATCCGGCGTACTTCTGGACCGACAAGAACGACGGCTCGATGACCTTCTGGGCGCCGGAGAAGGGCGTGACCACGCCGAACTCCAAGTACGCCCGGTCCGAACTGCGCGAGATGAACGCCAACGGCTCGGCCGCCAACTGGGCCCTGGCCGGCAACCACACGCTCAGCGCCGACCTGCGGATCGTCTCGGTGACCAAGAACGTCGCCGTCGGCCAGGTCAAGCTGGGCACCGGCGGGCCGTCGACCAAGCCGCTGCTCGAGCTCTACTACCGGGCCAACGGCGACATCTACCTGGGCCAGCAGCGCAGCCCGACCGACGGGCAGACGCTGCACAAGCTGGGCAACGTAGCACTGGGCCAGCGCTGGACGTACGCGATCAACGTGCGCGGCAACGCGGCCAGCGTGACGATCAACGGCAGCCGCACGAACTACACGATCCCGTCGTCGTTCAACCCGTACAAGCAGTACTTCAAGGCCGGGTCGTACAACCAGTCGTCCTCGGAGAGCACCTCGAACGGCGCCAAGGTGAAGTTCTACGCCCTTACCGTGAGCCACGCGTAGGTACCTGAGCCGGACTGCTTGGCCCGGTACATCGCCTCGTCGGCCTGGGCCAGCAGTCACCGGTGGTCCAGGTCCGGGCCGGCGGCGACACCGATGCCGGCCCGGACCGGGCTGCCGTCGGCAGTGCGCAGGTCACCCAGCCGTCGCTGCAGGCGGTCGGCCACCGTACGCGCGTTGTCGAGATCGGTCTGCGGCAGCAGCACCACGAACTCGTCGCCGGCCAGACGGCAGGGCGTAACCGATGGAGGCGAGATCGGACGCCGAGGCCCGCGGACACGCCGGAAATACCTCACCGCGCCCAGATCGGCTCGGCCGGCCCGGACTTCAGCCTTGTGGCGGGCGTAGCGCGTTCGACAGCGTGCGGGTCAGCAGGTCGAGCACGTGGTGGCGGGACGCGTCCTGCCGCTGGGCGCGGTATTCCCAGGCCGCGTAGAGCTGACTCCAGAGCAACGCGAGCACCCAGTCCGAGGGCAGCGCCGGGTCGATCGAACCGTCGGCGTGGCCACGCTCGATGACGCCGATGAGCGAGTGCTCGTCCTGCGACTCCCAGCACTCGCCGCCCTGGTCGCTGAACATCAACGACAGCAGCGAGCCGAGGTCGAAGTACTCCCGGCACAACCGCAGCAGCGCCTCGGCCCCGGAGCCCCGGTCGAGGTCGGCCAGGATCGCCGCCCGCCCGAGCCGCTCGCCCCCCTCGGCCGCGACGGCCGAGAGCAGGTCGGCCCGCTCACCGAAATAGCGGTGCAGCGTCGTGCGCCCGACCTGCGCCGCGGCGGCGATGTCGCCCAGCGAGCAGGCCGGGTTGCCGGCCAGCAGGTCGATCGCGGCATCGATGATCGCCTGCCGCGTGCGGTTCTTCACTCCGGAGGTCACGGGCTTACATTACTGGAATTGGCATTGCCCGTGATGGAACAATTGTGTTCCACTACGAACCATGCAGATTCTGCTGCGCCTTCTTCGCCCGCACTGGCCGGTCCTCACGCTCGGGCTCGTGCTCGGCCTGATCTCCAACGCCGCCAACCTCGCCGCCCCGCTCGCCACCAAGCGCATCATCGACACGCTCGGCACCGGCGACGCCCTGACCGGCCCGATCACCCTGCTGCTGGTGCTGGTGGCGATCGGCGCGGTCATCGGCCTGTGGCAGTGGATCCTGATGGGCACCCTGGCCGAGCAGGTCGTCCTCGACGCACGGCTGTCGGTCATCCAGCGCTACTTCCGGGCCCGCCTGGCCGAACTGACCGGCCGCCCCACCGGCGAACTGGTCACCCGCGTCACCGCCGACCCCGGCCTGCTGCACCAGGCCTCGTCCAGCATCGTCGGGCTGATCAACGCCTCGCTCGCCTTCATCGCCACCCTGGTGCTGATGGGCACACTCGACATCGTGCTGCTGCTGTGCACCCTGGCCGCGGTCGCGATCGTCGGCGCCGTCATGGCCGTGCTGCTGCCCACGATCAGCAAGAGCCAGAAACTCGCCCAGGACGCGGTGGGCGAACTCGGCGGCGGCCTCGAAGGCACGCTGCGGGCCATGCGCACGGTGAAAGCGAGCCGCGCCGAAGACCGCCAGAGCACCCGCATCGAGGCCGACGCCCGCCGCGCCGCCATGTACAACGTGCGTGCCGCCCGCCGCGCGGCCTGGGTCTGGACGGTCTCGTGGAGCGGCGTCTCCCTGGCCATCATCGCCGTGCTGGGCGTGGGCGCCTGGCGCGCCGACGCCGGCCTGCTCGAGGTCAGCAGCCTCATCGCATTCCTGCTGTACGCGTTCCAGCTGATGGGCCCGATCGGCGAACTGACCCAGAACGTGACCGCCCTGCAGTCCGGCATCGCCGCCGCCCGCCGCATCAGCGAGGTCTACGCGATGACCCCCGAGACCTCCGACCCGCGCCCCGGCGACCCGGTCCCCGACGCACCTGTTCTTCAGGTGCGGGACGTGACGTTGCGCTACCAGGAGGACGCACGGCCGGCCCTGAACGGCGTGACGCTGACCATCCCGTCCCGCGGGCACACGGCCATCGTCGGCCCGTCCGGCGCCGGCAAGACGTCACTGTTCTCGCTGCTGCTGCGCTTCCTCGACCCACAGACAGGCGACATCTACCTGCACGGCCGGCCCTACCGAGACCTGACCCACGACGAGATCAGAACCGCATTGGCGTACGTCGAGCAGGAGGCTCCCGTCGTGCCGGGCACCATCCGCGACAACCTCCTGTTCAGCCACCCCGACGCGACCGAGACCGAACTGCACGCCGTACTGGAAAGGGTGCACTTGACCGAGAAGGTGGCGTCGCTGCCCGAGGGCCTGGACACGCAACTCTCCGGCGCCGAACTCTCGGGCGGCGAACGACAGCGGATCGCCCTGGCGCGGGCCCTGGTCCGCACCCCCGCGGTGCTACTGCTCGACGAGGCGACGGCCCAGGTCGACGCCCTGACCGAGGCGGCTCTGCAGAATTCCGTACGCGAAAGAGCCGCCGCAGCCGCCGTCGTGACCATCGCCCACCGCCTGTCCACAGTGGTCGAGGCCGACCGCATCATCGTCCTCGACAAGGGCGAGGTCCGAGCCATCGGCACCCACGAGTCCCTCCTCGAATCCGACGACCTCTACCGAGGCCTGATCGAAGCCCTACGAATCGCCGTCCCGACCGGTCAGGCGGTTTTACCGCACGGGGCCGCGGTGTAAGGCCTGGTTGGGATAGCTTCTTCGACGTAGGCCCTGCGGGGTGATAGCCGAAGGAGGACCATGCGCGACCGGCTTGCCCTGGCTGCGGTTTTTGGTGGGGTGCGGCAGCGGGCGTGGTCGGTGCTCATCGTCACCGCGTTTCTCGTTTTGGGGGCGGCCGGTGCGGCCGGGCCGATGTTCGCCGAGGCGTCGGACAACGCGGCCTTTCAGGTGCGGCGTGATCAGATTCCGGCGTCGGCGCGGCAGAACGATGCGGCTGTGGTGCGGGTTTCGTCCGATGTCGGGCCGCGCAGCATCGACCAAGAGCCGATCATGGCGGACATCCGTGGGGTGCCGGGGCTCGAGGAGCCCGACCTCACCGGGCAGTCCGTCGGGGCCGAGGTGGCCTCTCCTCAGTACTGGGGCTTCACTGTCAGCGCGGGCGGCCGGCAGGAACGCGCGCGGTTCTTCGCTGTGCAGGACCCGGTGGTCGAGTTGGTCGCGTCGACGCCCGGCGGCAATGAGGGGCTTTGGTTGCCGGAGCCGGTAGCCGGCGAACTCGGCGTGCGGGCCGGGGACAAGATCGGGCTGACGCTGCGTCAGGGCACTCAGGGCGAGCCGCGCACCGCGCAGACGACAGTGGCCGGCGTCTACCGCGTCGACGCCGGCGGGCGGCTTCCGGCCGATGTCCCGGGCAGCCGCAAGTGGGCGCTGCGCCGTGGGGACACCCCGCCCGACACCGAGTACGAGACCCTCCCGGCGTACCTGCTGGTCGGTGACCTGCCGACCGTGGAAGGGCTGGCGCAGTCGGTCGACGATCCGCTCTTCTGGTCGGTCGAGGCGGCTCTCACGCCTGGCTCGACCCTGGCCGAGGCGCGGCGCACGGCCGGCGACATCGAGTTGCTGCGCCGCCAGTACGCCAGTGCGCAGCCCGATCAGGTCGACGATCCGCTGGCGCTGCGGTTCGCGACCGGCATCAGCCGAATCGTGGCCACGGCCCAGGTCACGACCGAGGCCGTACGCCAACGGACCCGTCCCGTGGAGTGGGCCGCCGTCAGCATCGGGCTGGCGTCGGTGCTGGCCGTCGCGCTGTTGTCGGCCCGGCGCCGCGAGCGCGAGTTGCGCCACGCCGCCGCCGTGGGCCTCTCACCCGTCCGCGTGGGTGGGTTGTGGCTGCTCGAACATCTGCTGCCGGCCGTGCTCGGGGCGGCTCTCGGGTGGCTGGTGGCGTGGCAACTCGTGGCTCGGCTCGGGCCGCCGGGGGCGGTCGAGGAGTCACTCGCCCCGGCCGCGCGGTCCGGGGCCGCGGCCGTGCTGGCCGGTCTCGTGGCAGTAGTGGTGGTCGGTGCCCTCGCCGCTTCCCGGCGCGTACGACCGGCGCCCCCGGCCACGATGCGCCGGGCCCTGCCCTGGGGCGCCATGGTGGTGATCGCCGCCCTGGTCGCCGCGGGCGGGCTGGTCAGCGCGGGCGGCCCGGCCGGTGGGGTCGACCTGCTGGTGCCGCTGCTCGTGCTGGCCGCGGCCGGGGTGATCGCGGGCTGGCTGCCGGGGCGGCTGGCCGGGGCCGGGACGCACCTGCCGGGCTCCCCCGCGCGGGCCGTGTGGTGGCTGGCCCGGCGGCGACTGGGCTCGGGCGGCGCGGAACGCCGGCTCACCGTCGTGGTGGTGACGGCCGGTCTCGGCATGCTGCTGTTCGCGCTGTCGGCCGTGCACTCCACCGAGATCTCGGCCGACGACCGGGTGGCCGTAGCGGCCGGGGCGGAGGGTGTCGGCGTACTGGAAGGATCTTGGCAGTTGGACGAGGCGGCGCCCCCGGTGCCGAAGGATGATCCGCTCAACCCGCCCCCGGAAGGGCCCGTGCCCGGCGTACGCATGCCGCCGCTGCCCGCCGGGAGCACGGTCGTGTGGCGGACCGACGTACGGACGCTGCTCGACGACGACCAGAAAGATCTGCTGCTCATCGACCCGGCGCGCTTCGCCGACATCGCGTTGTGGGGGCACGGGGCCGACCTCGCCGCGGCCCGCGCGGCCGTGGCCGACCTGGCCGCCAAGCCGGTGAACGACAGTGGCCGGCCCCGCGTGATCACCGTCGCCGACCCGGTGTCGGAGGGTGAGGACATCATTCGGATGATGCTCGGCTTCAGCGACCAGTACTTCGACGTCGCCGGGCATGTGCGCGCGTTCCCGGGCCAGCGCGGACGCCCGATGTACGTGGCCGCGGCCGACCCGACACTGGCCGAGCTCGGCGTCGACGACCCCCGCCTGCGGCCGCGCAACCAGTTCCCCAACCAGATCTTTCCGCAGGTGTTCCTGTGGAGCTCGGGCGGCGCCGACGGTGTGCAGGCCGCGGTCGCGCCGCACGAGGACGCCCGGCTCGAGCGGGTCGAGACCGCCGGCGCCCTGCGTCAGGACTCGGCGTACGTCGCGTCGAGCCGGGCCCGCGGTTACCAGCTCGCCATCGCCGGTTACCTGGCGTTGCTGGCAATTCTCACGCTCTGCATCTATGCCCAGCGCACGGCTGCGCTGCGTCGCCCGGCCGACCTGATGCTGGCCCGCATCGGCCTGGGCCGGCGCCGGGTCGGGCGAGCCCGGGCGGTCGAGTTCGTCCTGCTCGCCACGGTCGCCTTCGTCGCCGCTGTGGCCGGGGTCCGCGCTCTGGCTCCGCTCGGCGCGCGCCTGCTCGACGACCAGCCCGCCCTGCTCCCGCGGTTGCTGTTCACCCTGTCCCCGACCGCGCTGGCCGTCACGGCCGGCGCCGCCGTCCTGGCCACGCTGCTCGCCGTGCTGGTCACCCGGGATCGCACGTCGTCCGAGGAGGCGGCCTACCGTGACGAATGAGCCCCTGCTCGAGGGCCGCGAACTGCTTCAGTTGTACGCCGCCCGCACCGGCCCGACGCAGGCCTTGCGCGGCGTCGACGTGACAGTGACGGGCGGCCGGGTCAGTGCGATCACCGGCCCGTCCGGCAGCGGCAAATCCACCCTGCTGTCAGTGCTCGCCCTGCGCGAACGCCCGGCCGGCGGCGAGCTGCGCCACCGCGGCCGCCTGGTCTCGTCGCTCACCCGGCGCGAGCTGCAACACCTGCGCCGCACCGAGATCGGCTGGGTCGCCCAGCGCCCGTCGCACAGCCTGTTCCCCCAGCTCGACGCCCGGGGCCAGATCACGCAGATGGCCCAATTGCGGGGCGTACGGGTCGACGCCGACGCCGCACTGGCCGAGGTGGAACTGACGTCGCGGGCCGAGGCGCGGCCCTTTGCTCTGTCCGGCGGCGAGCAGCAGCGCCTGGCCGTGGCCGCGGCCGGGGTCGGCGCGCCCGCCCTGCTGATCGCCGACGAACCCACGGCCGAACTCGACGACACGTCCGCCGCCCTGGTGTTGCGGCTGCTCCGGGCGCGGGCCGCGGAGGGCAGCGCGGTCGTCATGGCCACCCACGACGCGCGGGCCATCGACTCGTCGGACACCGTGCTCCGGCTGCGGCACGGCGTGCTCTCGGGTGAACACGGCTCGGGCGAGACCCGTACGGCAACCATCGACGGACTCGGCCGGGTACAACTCCCCGAGGAAGCGCTACCGCTGTTCCCGGGCGGCCGGGTCGTCGTCACCGTCGTCGACGGGCACGTCGAGCTGCACGTGCCTGATTAGGCGATGGGCTCGCGCTCCCGGCCGAGTTCGACCGCGTCGATGTCGACGCTGATCGGGCCGCCGGACATCGGATGCGCGGTCCGCGCGGACGCGGTGTCGAAGGCCACGAGGTAGGCCGGACGGCCCTGGCTGGCGGCGTAGATGCGGCCCACGTACTCGCCGAGCAGCCCGAGGCAGACCAGTTGCACGCCGCCGAGCAGCAGCACCGCGATGTAGAGCGACGTCCAGCCGGGCACGGTCGCGCCGGAACCCCAGGCCACCAGCCCGGTCACGATCAGCACGACGCAGAGCAGGAAACTCAGCAGGCCGAGCCAGGTCGCGATCTTCAACGGCGAGGCCGAGAACCCGGTGATGCTGTCGAAGGTCAACCGGATCATGCGGCTGAGCGGGTATTTCGTCTCGCCCGCAACCCTTTCCTCGCGCACGTAGCTGACCTCGGTGCTCGAGAAGCCGAGCGACGGCACCACGAGCCGGTACACCGGGCGCGGCTCGGGCAGGTCGTTGAGTACGTCGACCACCGCGCGACTCATCAGGCGGAAGTCACCGGCCTGGTCGCTGACCCACGGCCCGACCAGGCGGCGCATCATCCAGTAGTAGACACCGGCGGTGTTGCGCTTGAAGACGGTGTCGGTGCTGCGGTCGCTGCGCACGCCGTACACGACGTCGACCTGCTCGGACCGCGCCGCGGCCAGCATCTCGCCGATCGTCTCGGGCGGGTCCTGCAGGTCGGCGTCGATGCTCACCACGTACTCGCCGCGCGCGGCCTTGAGGCCGGCCCGCAGAGCCGTCTGGTGACCGACGTTGCGACGCAGGGCGACTACGCGCAGTTGCGGCCAGTCGACCCGCAGCTGCATCAGACGGGACACGGTGGCGTCGCTGCTGCCGTCGTCAACGGCGATGACCTCGTACGGCTCCCCCAGCCCATCGAGGGCGGGCCGCAGCCGAGCGACGAAGTGGTCGACCGCCTCGCGCTCATTGAACATCGGCGTCACCACCGACAAAGTCACCACGTGGCGCACTCTCCTTCAGCGTGACGGTCCGACGGCCAGCAAGGATAGCTGTGCTTTGTGACCACGGTGTGGCCACCTTGTGCGACGGCCTTTTGTTGACTTCATCCGGCGATTGCCGAACTTATCCGGCGTGATCAAACCCCGGCTCCTGCTCGTGTTGGCCGCAGCCGCCCTCGCCGGCGCATGCTCCTCCTCCCCTAAGACGGAGCAGCCCGCCCTCTCGTTGGCAGTGACTTCACACACGTGCGACGTCACCATCCCCGGAGCCGAAGCACAGGGTCACTTCTGCACCATCACCATCACTGTCCGCAACACCACCACGGCCGCGGTCCACCTGCAGGAGTCCGGCAACACGATCCAGCTCGGCTGATCAGTTTGTTGCGGGTTCGCCGGGGACGTTGAACAGGGGCTTCCAGGGGTCGTCGGCGTCGATGGGGAACTCGGTGGACGGCGTTTCGTCCTTGGTGGTCCACTTTGCCTCGTAGGGGAGGCCGTCGAACAGGACGCGGTTGCCTCGGCGGTAGACGGTGCCGGGCGTCCAGACCTTGGTCACGCCGGTCACCGCGGGGGTGGGCCGCGGCGCCTTCTCGACCGGGCTGACCGGGCCGATCACCGACCACGCGGCCTGCGTGCCGGCCGCGGGGGCGGCCGACGGGTCGGTGCCCGAGTTGGCCCACTTGGCCTCGTAGACGACGCCGCGCCACACGACCTTGTAGCCGCCGGTGTACATCGCGGTCTGGCGCCAGATCGGGTATGGGCTGGTCTTCGGGTCGTCGACCGTGGCCGCGCGGTCGGGGATCTCCACCGAGTCGTCGGGACCGCTGCCCGGGGCCTTGCCGGGCAGGCCCGCGAAGACCTTCGAGAACGCCAGCGCTTCCTGGTCGACGCCGCTGCACGTGTTGGAGTGCACGACCACGTTGGCGAACGTGCCCCGGCAGGCGGCGTCGCGGTTGAGCGACCACATCGAGACCCGGCCCAGGCCGTTGTCGACGGCGAACCGGGCCAGGCCCTCGGCGTCGGCCAGGGTGAAGCGCTCGGAGTCGATGTCGTTCTGGCCGATCATCGGGGTGGCGCCGATCCGCGACCACACCTGCGGCGACGTCAGCTTCTGGCCGAGCCGCAGGTACAGGTCCGTGAGCTGCTTGTGGGTGCCGTTGAGGGCACTGGTGCTAAGGGCCAGCATGTCCGGGCGGGCGTCGCCGTTGTTGAAGTCCATGGTCATGACGTTCACGCCGCGCAGATTCACGCCTCCTTCGAGCATGCCGCGGACAACCCCGACCCCGCTGTCGGTCAGGCCGGTCGGCGCGACGGGCAGCGTGAGCCACACCGTGAGCGGTTTGCCGGCCTTCTGCCGTTCCTTCTGCACGGTGGCGACCGCGGTGACCCGGCGCTCGAGCGACGCCTGGTCGGCCACGGCCGTTCCCTCGATGTCGAGGTCGAGCGTCTTCACGTCGTACCTTTTGACCAATTGGCGGTACGCCGCGGTGAGCTTGGCCTGGTCCGTGCAGGCCACTGCCAACTCGGAGTTGTTGAGGCCGCCCAGACTCAGCGTGATGTCGCCGCCGGCCTGTCGCAGCTGGTTGATCCGCCGGTCGAGTTCAAGTGACGACGCCGCCTCACCGAGCGTGTAGGCGCCGCCCCAACTCGGGGCGCACGGGCTCTCGGGGTCGGCGACGACGAACCCGAGGGCCACGTCGTTGGCCGGGTTCGCCTCGGGGTCCTGGAACTGGAACGTCGGGGTCAGCGTGACGTCGACGTAGGGCACGGCCCACGACTTGGCGGTCGGCCCGGCCGTGTTGAGCAGGTGTTTCACCTCGTACGTGCCGCCCGCCCCGACCAGGCCGAGCACCACCACGAGAAGGATGAGCCTCGTCCACGAGAGCCTTTTGCGGGGTTGTTCCGGTTCCTGCCAGTCAGGATCAGCGAGCGGATCGTATTCCGGGCGCACGGCAGCGGCGCGGTCGGACATCAAAGGCCTTTCGTCGTACGAGTCGCCACACGCTGGCCCATGCCGGCCCTCCTTGGCGATCGGGCGAACGGGGGACGACCGGGGGGTCACAGGCCCGGCGCTTCCAATCTGGATCTAGGAGCGCCAAATCGTGATCACGCCACGACAATTCCGCCGGGCACCGCTGTGCGGTGCGGCCGTAATCCGTACCGAAAGGCTCCAAAACGCATGCCACGCACACCGGCGGACCACCGCAAGCGGGACGCCCAGCGCCAATGGGGGGCCGACCGGCGGACGGAACCCCACCCGATCGTGCCGCCTCCGGTCTCCGAAGGCAGGATCACCCGCGGCCGCCTGGCAATCGTGGTGACCATCACGGTGTGGGCGTGCTACATCACATACACGATCATCCAGCAGTTCATCGCGGGTGAGGCGTACAGCGTGCGGCTCAAGATCGAGGCGATCGTCTACATGCTGGTCGTCACCGGCCTGGCCGCATCGGCGACCGCCTATCTGATCACACGGATCGGCTATTTCTATCGGGCCCGCGGCCATCAGCGCGCGCCGCGCATCATGCTCGACGAGTTCATCGGCGGGAGGACGCCGTCCCTGACCGTTCTGGTGCCGTCGTATCAGGAAGACGAGCGGACGAACCGCACTACTTTGCTGTCGGCCGCGCTGCAGGAATACCCCGGCCTGCGGGTGACATTGCTGATCGACGATCCGCGGGCGCCGAAGACGCGGGCCGCGCGGGACATGCTTCTCGCCGCCCGCGCGCTGCCCGGGCAGATCGAAGCCGAACTGAAAATGCCGTTCCACCGGGTGTCGAACGCGTACGCGCATTTCGACCAGCAGGTGCGCATGCGCGGCGGCTACCTGGTCGTGCTCGAGGACATGCGCCGGCTCGCCGACGAATACCGTTTCGCCTCCGACTGGCTGTACGACCTGGGCGCGCGCCAGGAAATCGTCGACCACACGGACACGTTCTTCGTCGAGCACATCCTGCAACCGCTCGCCGTCGAACTGGGCCAGATCTCGGGCGCGCTCAACAAGGGCGCCGACGAACAGGTCACGCTTCCGGTGGCCCGGATGAACCAGCTGCACCGCCGTCTGCTCGGTATTTTCGACGCGCAGGTCACGAGCTTCGAACGCAAGAAGTACGTGTCGTTGTCGCACGAGCCGAACAAGGCGATGAACCTGAACAGCTACATGGGGCTCATGGGAGGCGCCTATCAGGAAGTGAGTACGCCGCTCGGCACCGCACTCGTGACGGCCGGCCCCAACCGGGCCGATCTCGTCGTACCGAACCCGGATTACGTTCTGACCCTCGACGCGGACAGCGTGCTGCTTCCCGAGTACGCGCTACGACTCGTCCATCTGCTCGAGCAGGGCGCCTATGCCCAGTACGCGGTGGCCCAGACCCCGTACAGCTCGTATCCCGGTTCGGCCACCCGCATCGAACGCA
Source organism: Paractinoplanes aksuensis (assembly GCF_024137025.1). GTDB lineage: Bacteria > Actinomycetota > Actinomycetes > Mycobacteriales > Micromonosporaceae > Actinoplanes > Actinoplanes aksuensis. The sequence goes on along the minus strand of NZ_JAMYJR010000026.1, from coordinate 251,362 downwards.
TTTCCGGTGCCACGACCGACATCCAATACATCGTGCACCAGGGCATGACGCACTACGGCGCGACGTTCTGGGTCGGCGCCAACGCCGTGCTGCGGAAGAAGGCCCTGGACGAGATCTGCGAGGTCTCGTACGAGGGTGACTGGGAGATCAAGCGCTACATCCAGGACCGTACGGTCATCGAGGACACCGAATCGACCATCGACCTCGGCGTGCGGGGCTGGCTGCTGCACAACTACCCGGAACGGCTCGCCTACAGCGCGACCCCGCCCGACTTCGGCTCGCTGTGCATTCAGCGGCAGCGCTGGGCCAACGGCGGGCTGCTCATTCTGAGCCGGCTCAAGGACCAGTTCCGGGCCAAGACGAAGCGTGAGGACAAGAACCGCTTCGGCGAGTACTTCCTGCGGGTCAACTACATGGCCTCCATTTTCTGGAGCTCCGTGTGCCTGGTCGTCATGCTGGCCTACCCGTTCAACAGCCGCCTGCTCAACCCGATCCTGCTGCTCATCTCGGTGCCGTACTTCTTCATGATGGCGGCCGACCTGAAGCACCTCGGCTACAAGCGGTCGGACATGCTCAGAATTTACGGCTTCAACCTGATCCTGTTGCCGGTCAACCTGTCGGGCAGCATCGCCTCACTGCTGCAACTGCTGACCGGGGAGAAGAGCGCCTTCAAACGTACGCCGAAGGTCCGCAACCGGACGACGGCCGCGACCAGCTACCTGATCCTGCCGCTGGCGCTGATCGCGCTCTGCGTCTACACGGTGTGGGTCGACATTGAACACCACCTCTGGAACAACCTGGTTTTCGCGGCGCTGAACCTGGCGCTCTCGCTGTACGCGATGATCGCCTTCGTCGGCCTCGGCAATACCATCGTCGACCTGTTTACCCACCTGCGCGACTGGCTGATCCGCCCGGTGACGCCGCGCGGATCGAAACGGCCGCGCAAGAAGAAGAAGAAGAAGAAGGCCGTCGCCGCCCCCGCTCCGGCTGCAGTGGGCGACTGGGCCCAGGTGCTGCACTACCGGCACGAGCACGGCGCGACCGCGGGCCAGACGACCGTACGGCTGCAACGCACTTCCACGGGCGACTGGAAATCCACGCCTTCGGCGCCCGGGTCGCAGGCGCACTCGTTCGAGGAATTCAGTTTCTTCACCGTCTTCCAGCCCATCTACAACATGCTCACGGGCCACGTGGCCGGCTACGAAGCCCTGACCCGCTTCGCCGACGGCAGCAACCCACGCGAGGCTCTGCGCTCGGCCGCGGATCGGGGCGTGCACATCGCCTTGGACGCCGCCCTGGTGCAGGCCGCAATCGCGTCGGCCGTGTCCCTGCCCAATGGAACGTGGCTGTCCATCAACGTTTCCCCGCACCTGCTGCACCGCCCGCACGACCTGGCTCCCCTGCTGGCCGAATCGCGCCGCCCGCTGGTGCTCGAGGTCGGCGAAACAACTGACATGCCCCAGTTCGGCGTGCCGATCGCCGTCGACGACAAAGGCGCCGGCTACGAAACCCTCTCGGTCATCGAATCCCTGCGCCCAGCATTCTTGAAGCTGGGCCTCGATTCCCTGCAAGGCATCGAACACGAGACGGCGCGCCAGGCCGCGATCCGCGCACTGGTCCAGTTCGCCGAACAACACAACTGCACGGTGATCGCCGAAGGCATCGAAACCGCCGCCCAACGCGACGCCCTAGTAGCCTGCGGAGTCCCCTTCGGTCAGGGCTTCCACCTGGGCAAACCAGTCCCGGTGGAAAGAGTCCTGACCGGCGTCGGCGGCTGGTGACCCGATCGGGTGAACGCGGAGGTCACCGGTCCAGAATGGTGCGATGACCGCTCGAAACCGCAGGCCCGGACGTCCCGCGCGAAGCGCCAACCTCACCGTCGTGCCCGCCGAGGATCAAACGTGCGACTGCCCTGACTGCCAGAGCGATCCGGCGCAGATGCTGACCGAACTCATCGACGGCGCCGCCACCACGCTGGCCGAGGCCGAAGACCCGTTGGACGCCGAACTGGCCGGTGCTCTCTTCGGGGCGCTGGCCCGGTCAGTCGATGACCTCCTTCCGACTATCGAGGCCCACGGGTCTGCCGGAGCGCTGGCGCTGCTCGGTGCGATCGGTGCAGTCGGTGACAACGAGCAGGCCTGGGCCGCCGCCCGGCGCTTGGCCGACAGGGGAATTGCCGAGCCGGCCTGGTTGGGCGACCTGAGGAAACCACTCACTGCAGGCCCGTTCACCCGGATGTACGACACCGAGGACACGATGTCCGTGCTGATCGGCGTTTTCGAGCGCGCGGGTCGCGGACACGCGCTGGTGATCGCGGTCGATCACGAGAACTGCGGTGAGGCCGACCAGATCTTTTTGCTCGACGAGGAAGAACTCCCGACCCTGGTCGCGGGCATGCACCGAACAGCCCGGGCCGACCGGGTCACCATCAAGACCCAGAAGCTCGGCGCACCGGAATTCCGCTGGTACGCCGAGCAGGCGCTCGAGATCCGCGCCGACCACGGCGAGGACGATGAGCCCGACGACGACGAAGGCCCCGGCTACCTTCCGCTCGCTGTCCTGACTCGCAGCCGGCTGGCGGGCCTCGCACCAGCCCGTCAACCGCGCGGCGCGGTCGCGTCTACCCACGCCGACGACCCCACCCCGCTGGACGTCATGCAGCAGTTCGCCGCGGTGATCGGCCGCTCCGCCCCACGGCCGCCGAAGCTGCCGGCCAAGAGGAAGAAATCGAACGGCCCGGCACCGGCGTACCAGATCAAAGTCAGCCTGTCGGGTGCGAAACCGCCGATCTGGCGCCGCCTGCAGGTCCGCGGCGACATCACCCTCGACCGGCTGCACCACGTCCTGCTCACGGCCTTCGGCTGGGACGGAAGCCACCTGCACGTCTTCGACACGGCCTACGGCCAGTTCGGCCGAGCCGACCGTGAGCTGGGGTACCGCTCGGACGGCCCGGTGACTTTGGAACAGGTCGCCCGCGAGGAGAAAAGCAAACTCTGCTACACGTACGACTTCGGCGACAACTGGGAACACGAGATCCTGATCGAGAAGGTGACACCCGCCGACCCCACCGCCGACTATCCGCTGTGCACCGCCGGCCGGCGCGCGGCCCCGCCCGACGACTGCGGTGGCATCTGGGGCTATCAGGAACTGATCGAGATCCTCGCCGATCCCACCCACGAAGAACACCGTGACCGGCTGGAATGGCTGGGCCTGACCGACGCAAGCCAGTTCAACCCGGCCACCTTCAACCCCGACCAGGTCAACCAGCACCTGAGAAGCCCGCGGTGAACTGACGCCGCCCCTCTCCGTACGTCCCTCAAACCGGAGTACCAGGCCCCGAAAGTGCGACTCGCATTCCGGCGAGCTGCACCAACCCGACCCCGGTATTGTCATGCGCCTAGTAGGCGAGAGACTATAAGGCGACGAAGGATGGAGATGAGCCGATGCCACCGCGTAAGACACCCACAGTCAGGCGACGCCGTCTGGCCGCGGACCTGCTCGCGCTACGCACCAGCTCGGGCCTCACCCGCGAGCACGTGTCCGAACGCACCGGCATCTCCGAGGGCGCCCTCTTCAAACTCGAGAAGGGCCTGACCCGGCCGCAGCGCCGAACCCTCCGCTCACTGCTCGACCTCTACGGCGTGCAGGACCAGGTCCGGCGCGACGAGATGGAGGCCGTCCTCCGCCACTCCGACGAGATCGGCTGGCTGCAGCACTACGAGGGCGACCTCACCGCGGCCTACAAGACGCTCATCAGCTTCGAGGCCGAAGCGACTCGGGAGTCGGTCTTCGAGCTGGCCTTCATCCCCGGCCTTCTCCAGACCGAGCGCTACGCCCGGACGATCATCGACGCCTTGCTGCCCGAAGCCGAGAACGACATTCTCCAGCAGCACGTCGAAGTGCGGATGAAACGCCAAGAGTCGAATCCGGCCATCTGGGCGATCCTCGACGAAGGCGTACTCCGCCGTGGCGTCGGCGGCAACGACATCATGCTGGAACAGTTCGAACATCTCCTGGCCGCGGTCGGCCGGCCGTCAGTCACGCTCCAAGTCATGCCCTTCAGCGCGGGCGCCCACTTCGGCATGCCGGGCAGCTTCGTCATCCTGGAATTCGCCGACCCCGACCCAGCGATCGTCTGCACCGAGAATCCCGGCGGCAGCCTGCTCCTGGAGCGCGAGATCGAAGTCGCCCGCTACCGGAACAACTTCCAACGGTTGGCCGCACAAGCGCTGAGCCCGGCCGACACCATCCGAAAGATCAAGGAAGCGGCAGAGGCCGCAGAAAAGGAAGTGAAACGGTGATTGATCTACCCGGCGCACGTTGGCACAAGAGCACCCGCAGCGGCACAGAGAACTGCGTCGAGGTGGCCGAGAACTTGGACGGCATCGTCGCCGTCCGAGACACGAAGTCCCGCAACAGCGGCACGCTGATCTTCACCGACGCCGAATGGCAAGCCTTCGTCAGCGGCGTCAAGAACGGCGAGTTCGACCTGTAACGAACACAAAGGTCCGGCCCTCACACAGGGGGCCGGGCCCACAGCATTGAAAGCGAGGATCGAGATAGCGGGAGCCCGCTAGCCTGTCGATAAACATCGACGGAATGAGCGTGCAGGATTTACGTGGGACCCTGAAGCCGCAGCTCGCGATGGGGTCGGTTATCAACGGAAGGACTGACGTGCTCGGTGACTGTGGGCGGTGCCGACGATGACCGCCTCTATCGGAGTTTGGGCGCAGGGCGACCCGAGCGGTGAGTCGGTGCTCTACCGGTGGGAAGCCGACCAGCAGACCGGCTATGTGACCTCGAGGCACCGACCCGGCGAATCCGCCCGGCCGACGACAGCGGTCAGACGATCGGGGATCTGTTGTTCGATCCCGCCGTAGGCGAGCCGTCAGGCGCGACCGCCGGCGTGAACCAGCGGCTGTTCAACCAGGTGGTCGTCGCGATCATGCGCGCCTACCGCCGGACGGGAACGACTCCATCCACCGCCCACGCGTATTACTACTGAGCAGCTCAATTCATGGCGTCATGAAGCCGAGTGTCCGGTATCCGGGCATAACGCGTTGCAGTGAGGCGGCAAGGACAGGCTCTCTCGCCTGCTTCGAATGGCGATCGCTTCAAGAGTCCGGGCGCTGGATGAGTTGCAGAAACGCTTCGAGTTCATGGTCCGGCCGGACATGGCGGCGGTAGAGCGGGCTGCACGGTGTCTCCGCCAGTTTCCGGCCCAGCTCGGCCAGGCTTCTGCTGGGGTCGGAGTGCCGATAGACGTCGGCGAGGTAGGCGAACTCGCTCATGATCCCGACGACGCTGCGGTTCGTGGTGGGACCGAACCGGCAGTCACGCATCTGACTCAACTCGGTGTCGATGACAGTAGCCGGCGCTTGGTGGATGGCCAGGGCAGCGGCAATCTCCAGTCCGATACGGGCCGGCGCGGTGGCACCAGGTGCCAGCGGCATCACCACTGGCAGCAGGGTCTGCTCGTTGACCAGCAGGATCAATTGCTGAGGCCGCCACGGCAGCAGGGTCGCGTACCAGTCGCTGAGCAGGGTGGTCGACAGTTCACCGTCGTGCGGGGTCGCCGCCCCGAGCCGGTGGCGTAGCTTCTTGGTGGCGCGGACGATCAACACGAGATCAATCGTGCCCCGACGCGCTGCAGGACTGGGGCCGGCCCCCTCAGAGGGCGTGACCAGACTGCTGGGACGAGAACTCCACCGCCAAGCGGGCTAATTGAGGAGTTCGCGGATGTCGGCGGCGGTCAGGGCTGCAGAGGAGAACTCCCCACCGTCCATGACGCCGGCAAACAACTCCGCCTTGCGGGCCTGCAAGGCCATTACCTTCTCCGCGATGGTATCGCGCGCTACCAGGCGATAGACCATGACGTTTCTGGTCTGGCCGATGCGGTGTGTCCGGTCCACCGCCTGCGCTTCCGTCGCGGGGTTCCACCACGGGTCGAGCAGGATGCAGTAGTCCGCCTCGGTCAGATTCAGGCCGAACCCGCCCGCCTTCAGGCTGATCAGAAAGACCGGCGCGGCGCCGGTCTTGAACTCCGCCACCACCCGCTTGCGGTCGCGGGTGGTGCCGTCGAGGTATGAGCAGGCGACGCCGGCCTGTTCCAGCCGATCGCGGGCGCTGCCGAGAAAGCGAGTGAACTGGCTGAACACCAGGGTGCGGTGGCCCTCCGCGACGATATCGGTGAGCTGCTCCACGAGCAGGTCGAGCTTGGTCGAGGAGACTGCGCGGTGTCGTTCGTCGACCAGCGCCACGTCCAGGCTGGCCTGCCGCAACAACGTCAGCGAGCGGAAGATTTCGAAGCGATTCTTCTCCAGGTCGCCCAGCAGGCCGAGCACCTTCTGCCGTTCCCGCTGCAGGTAGCGCTGGTAGACCTTGCGATGACCGGGTGACAGGTCAACCTCGACCACCTGTTCCTGCTTGGCCGGCAGGTCAGCGGCCACTTCGCTCTTGCGCCGGCGCAGCACCAGCGGCCGGATCCGGCGGCGTAACTGGGCCAGCCGGTCCTGGTCGCGGTCACGTTCGATCGGATGGCGGTAGTACTCGGTGAACCGATCGAGCGAAGGGAACAGGCCGGGGGCAGCGACCGAACACAGCGCCCACAGCTCGGCCAGGTTGTTTTCCATCGGCGTACCGGTAATGGCGATCTTGAAAGGAGCCGGGAGGCGGCGGGCGCACTTGTACGCCTGCGACTGCGGGTTTTTCACGAACTGCGCTTCGTCGAGCACCAGACCAGCCCAGTCCGATGCCGCGTAGTCGTCGTACTCCAGGCGGAACAGGGTGTAGGACGTGATCACCACGTCAGCGTGCCCGATTGCTTCAGCCAGATCGACTCCTCGCCGGGCCGCAGTCGAGGTGATCGTCCGGACCTCAAGGTCGGGAGTGAAGCGGGCTGCCTCGGCCGCCCAGTTGTGCACGACGCTGGCCGGCGCCACGACCAGGAAGCGGCCGTGTTTGCCGGCATGACACAGCAGAGCGAGCGCCTGCAGGGTCTTACCGAGCCCCATGTCGTCGGCGAGGATGCCGCCAAGCCCGTTGTCGTGCAGCGCGGCCAGCCACCGGAAGCCCTCCTCTTGGTACGGGCGCAACTCGGCGCATACCTCGGTGGGCACCGGCTGGTCCAGGGCCACGCCGCCGCTCAGCGCGGCCACCGTACGCTGCCAATCCGCGGCCTGACCGGCCAACTCGCCCAGTTCGGCCAGCTCGTCCCAGACCCCGGCCTGGAACCGGCCGACCCGCAGCACGCCCGGCGGGCTGTCGGTGAGCGCCCGCGATTCCGTGATCAGATCGCGTAGCTGTTGGAACTCCGGCCGATCCAAGCCGAAATAGGCGCCACTGGGCAGAATCAGGAACTCTTGATCCTGGGCGAGGGCCACGAACAGCGCCTCGAAGTCGACCTGCTCGCCGCCAACCGCGACGCGAACGGACAGGTCGAACCAATCCTGTTCGCCGGCCTCGGCGGCGCCGGTGAACGTGATGACCGGCGCCGCCTCGGTCTCCTGCAGATTCCAACCGTCGGCGGGCTCGATCACGGACACCCCGAGCTCGGCCAGCGCGGGAACCACCGTACTCAGGAAGCGGATCATTTCGTCGCCGCCGAGCACCGACTCGGCGGCGAGCCGCGGGCCCAGTCGGCCGGGCTCGAGCAGGCTGGGTACGACGAGATCGGCCACCCGCTGAAGGAGATCGGCACCCTCGTCGGACAGCGTCGGCGACCAGAGCGGCTCGCCGTTCCGCTCGCCACCTACCTCGACCACCCACTCCCAGCGCACTCGCAGCTGCTGCCCGCGTTCGGCGCTCAAGGTCGCGGACAGGACTGGGGCACCCACCTCGGGCAGCCTCACGGCGGGCCCGGCCGGCACGACCTCCACCTGCCGGACCAGGCCGGGATAGAACTCGGCGAAGAACCGCTCCTCGTGCTCGCCCGGAATCCGGATACTCGATGCTGTCAGCACCTTACGAGCCGGCTTCGGAAGCGGACGGGCCAGCGGAGCCAGCCTCATGGCGAGTCCAGTTGGTTCCGCTTCACCTCGCATGCCCCACGAGGCGATGCCGTGCGCCGGCTCGCCGATGAACGTCGCGCTCTCCAAGTCGACCGGCATGCCGTCGTCCTGCACCACGGCTTGCAACGACAAGTCACCGTCGACCCGGTCGACTCGCATCGATACCCGCGCCGGACGGCGCGCCACAATCACCGGCCCGGCGTTCTTGCCATACATCACCAGCGGCAGGCCGGCCTCCTGCGCCTCGGCCAGCAAATCCCAGATCCGTCGACTGCTGAATTCGTCGAGAAAGACGTTCGCGCTGCTGCTGTAGTAATACTGCGCATGGGAGCCGGACAGCTTGACTATTTCAGTCAGCAGTTGGCGGTGGTGCTTCAGGTCCGGCGAACCGCCTCCGGCATAGCCGAGCGTCTGCCAGCTGATCCCCGTACGCACCCAGCCCCTGCGGCCCGGCAACACCGGACGCATCGAGATCCGCTGCTGGGTCTTCCTCGTCCGCGCAACATGGGCGTTTACCAGCTCGAACTGCAGCCCGAGACCAGGATCCACAGGCTGCGGGACCGGCTGCGTCCCTGCCACGTCACGGACCCAGGCGGACAGCTGGGACTCCCACCGACCGGCCTTCGACCGCCGCTGGGCCGGTGCCGTGGGCTTCGCCGCCCCAGCGTCCTGCTGAGCGGCGATCAGCAGCGCCACGACATGTACGCATTTCGTATCGGCGCAGCTGCATGCACCCCTCAGTGCGGGCTTCGCCCCCTGGACGACCTCGCCGGTCACTTCCCCGCCGCCGCGAACCTTGCCGACCGCCTGACCGGATCTGCCCACGGCCGGGCCGACGATCTCCCCATCCTCCAGCACTGCTCGCGCTTGAAGAAACGTGCGGACCCCGACCAACTCGCAAAGCACCGCTTCTTCTGAGGAGAGGACCAGCTTCGCCATCGTCGCCCTTCGCGAGAGTCAGCGACCCACTCTAAACGCGCGGCAAGAGGCGCTGCAGGCGACGTACTCACAACGAGGGACGTCGCGGCTGCCGCCGGCGCTCATCGCACCAGACCAGGTCGCCCTACAGACAAAGGCTGCACGCCGGGTACCTGAAGCCGTGGTCGACACCAGCCGATGTTCCGCGACAGCACAGGTTCATGCCGTCATGAATCCGAGTGTCCGGTATCCGGGCATGCGGCGTTGCAGTGAGTGCGAAGTGCAGTGCGCAGCGCGTCGACGGCGTCGTCGACGTCGGCTTCGGTGGCGTTGAAAAAGACGTCGACGTCTTTGCTGTGCCGAGCCGTGGCGAGGCGAGCCAGCAGCGCTCCTGCTCCCTTGAGGACCCATCGGTCGGCGTCGTGGGAGCTGAACAGCCGGGCGAGGGCCCGGTCGTAGGCGAACTGCCGCTGGAGCTCGGCAAGTGGGTAGCGCCGGTCGGTATGCGCGATCTGCCCGAAGCGTTCTTTGAGTGCCGTCCTGAACGCCGACGGCGTCTGATATCGGAAGGTGGGCTCGGTCATCGACGTGACCCCTTGCCGGTGAGTGCCTGGACGAACTCGTCTTGGTCGGTGTGGCCGTAGGCGACTGCGTAGGGCGCAACAATGGCGGTAGCGCCTCATCGCGCAGCAGGCCGAGCGTGATGGTCAACAGTCTCCGGACGGCACCGTTTTCCTGGATGGCATGTACGTGACAGCCAGCGCAGATTCCGCAGACGACGTCAACGAGGCGATGAAGCTCTTCGGATTCGAGGACCGCTTCTGGGTCACGTTCCGGTTCGCGAATCTCGCGGACGAGGCGACCAGCGATCACAATACGGCGCTGATGGTGCATGTGCTCATAGCGTTCGCCCAAACCCACGGCGGCAGCGGAGTGTTGCTGCACAACGGCGAGCGGGCAGTCCTGCAATGCGGAAAAGAGGGGATCACCTTCGACGCCGGGTGGGAGGACTGGACCGAGAATAGTGAAATCGCCCCGCTGCTCACCCAATTCGCCAGGGGAACGCTTCCGCAACCCCTGCTGTAGCGGGTTGAGTATCGATCCAGGCACGTCGACCGTCGAAGACCTAATCTGGTTGCGGCGGCGCCTCATGGAGAGGCCGGCAGGCCGTAACGCCGGCCGGACGAGACCCGCCCAGGAATGCCTGGCCGTATCATCGGATCAGGAGGTGGAGCAGATGGCAACGATCGACCGCCCGCCGCGTGGTTCGCGGTATGTGGACCAACGGCATTACGTCGTGCCGTCACGTCTTGCCGATCTGCACGGGCCGACCGGCGGCCAAGTCACTCTCGATCGATCATTGGATTGGTCCGGCGACAGCACCTATGACCTTGATGATCCCGGCGACCTCCAGGTGATGTACCAGACCGTCCTGAACCAGGCGGCCAGTGCCGAGGACCTCAATCGCTGGCTGGACGGCGATGTCCTGCGCCGGGTATGGCCATCTCTGTGGCTTCCTGCCCGATTGAGGGCGCTGTGGCAGGACCGCTTCTCGGAACTGGCCGCGCCGCCACAGGCACTCGCCGGCTGACCATGGATCCAAGCCACCTGCGGCTCGCAGAGATCGGGCTCCGAGAGGCCGGCCGTTACGGATTCGCGCTGGCCGGCGGGTATGCAGTCCAAGCGAACGGCATCCTTGACCGTCCGAGCGAAGACATTGACCTTTTCACCGCCTGGGACCGCCGTGGTGAGCTCACGGCGGCGGTGGACGCCGTCATCGACGGATACCGCGCGGCCGGATACGCCGTCGACATCGTTCGGCAATTCGAGACCTTCGCCCAGCTCGCCGTCACCGACCCGGCCGAACCCGAGCGGCCTTACAAGGTCGAGTTGGCCGCGAACTGGCGCTCCTTGCCGCCGGTGGTGATGGACGTCGGTCCGGTGCTTCACATGGACGACGTCGTCGCCGGGAAGATGTCTGCCCCTGTTCACTCGGGCCGAGCCGCGTGATTTCCTCGACGTCGACGCCGCCATTATGACTGGCTATTTCACCCGCGAACGGCTGCTCGAGCTGGCCGAGGAAGCCGATGCCGGGTTCGACCGGCGGATCTTCGCCGACCTGCTCGCCATACTGCACCGCTACCCAGATCGACGCTTCGCGGCCTACGAGGCCACCCCTGATCACATCGCCGCCATGCGGAAACGATTCGAGGAGTGGCGGGGCCAGCTGGCGACCGATTCGTCGTAGCGAACGGGGCCACGCGCCGGGACACCTCGTGCGCGAAGTGCCCCGGCGACGCTGCCGCAGGAGGCGCACCCCGCGGTACCGGTGGCACGAACCATCGCCTGACCCCGCACGAACATCAAGTCGACCGCCAAAGACATTTGGCCAGCTCAGGAGTCGCCGCGAGTGCTCCTGACGTGCTCGGGGAGCGAATAGCACCCGACATCACCGCTGGGCACCCGTGGTCACCGTCGGGCACGCCGGGCCGCGTGTGCCCGGGATTTGCTCCGGACGCGCTCCGACCAGCGACGGAACCCCCGCAGCTCGACCAGCCGGCACCGCTGGGCATTCGATGGGACGCCCGGGCACTCCTGGGAACGCCCTGGTAGGTACGATATGGGCCGTAGGCCCTCGTAGCTCAGGGGATAGAGCATCGGTTTCCTAAACCGTGTGTCGTAGGTTCGATTCCTACCGGGGGCACCTCGCGTTCTTGGAGAGCGTTCGTCGTGGCTGGGTCGGTTCTGGTGGTGGGGCTGGGTGGCACCATCGCCATGACCTCTACTGCGGGCGGTGGGGTGGCGCCGAAGCTCTCCGCTCAGCAGCTGGTTGATGCCGTTCCAGGGTTGGCTGCGACCGGTATCGAGGTGCAGGCGACGACGTTTCTGAACCGGCCGGGGGCCTCGCTCGGGGTTGGTGACCTGGTTGAGCTGGTGCGGATCATCGAGGCCAGCAGCGCGGCGGGGATTGTCGTGGTGCAGGGGACGGACACGATCGAGGAGAGCTCGTACGTGTTGGATCTGCTTCACGGTGGGGATCGGCCTGTGGTGGTTACCGGCGCCATGCGGAATCCGACTCAGGCGGGGGCTGACGGGCCGGCAAATTTGCTGGCGGCGGTGGTTATCGCGGCCAGTCCTGAGGCGCGGGGGCTTGGGTGCCTGGTGGTCATGGCCGACGAGATTCATGCGGCTCGGCGGGTTCGGAAGGGGCATTCCACCAGTACGGCGGCATTCGCCTCGCCGAATGGCGGGGTGCTCGGGTATCTGGTGGAGGGGCGGGCTCGCTTCGTCAACCGGGTCGACGGCCGGATTCGAGTGCCGTTGCCGGTCGGGAGTCCGTCGGTGGGCGTTTGCGTTGCGACTCTGGGGGACGACGGGGCCACGGTGGGGGTGCTCGCCGAGCGGCTTGATGGGCTCGTTGTCGCGGGCTTCGGGGCGGGGCATGTGCCGGAGGGTTGGGTTGACGGTCTGACCGCGGCGGCGAAGCGGATTCCGGTGGTTCTCGCGTCTCGGACGGGGGCTGGTCCGGTGCTCAGGGAGACGTACGGATTTGCCGGGTCGGAGCGGGATCTGTTGGGCCGCGGCCTTATCAGCTCCGGTTATCTGGATGCGTACAAGGCTCGGGTTCTTCTTCATTTGACGCTGGCGGCCGGGTTCGACCGGGAGCGGATCGCGGCGACGTTTGCTGTGGCCGGTAATGGTTGAGCCGACCCTGGTGGTCATTCGCGGCAACAGTGGCAGCGGGAAGACGACCACGGCTCGGGAAGTCCGGCGGCGGTACGGGCGTGGGTGCGCTCTGATCGAGCAGGACTACGTGCGCCGGGTGATGCTGCGGGAACACGGTGGCGACGGGATGGATGCGGTGGCGCCGGCGTTCATCACCACGATGGTTCGCGAGGCGCTCGGGCACGGGTATCACGTGGTGCTGGAAGGGATTCTGCACACCGGTCAGTACGGCCGGCCGCTGCGGGAACTGATCGCCGACCATTCGGGGGCGGTGTTCGCGTACTGGATGGAAGTCTCTTTTGCCGAGACGGTGCGCCGGCACGAGGGGCGGGCCGAGCCGATTCCGGTCAGCGCCGAGCAGATGCGTTCCTGGTACACGCCGATGGATCTGCTGGGTGTGCCCGGCGAACGGGTGATCGGCGAGGACGTCAGTCTGGCGGCGGCCGTGGAGGTGATCTCCGGGCTTTCTGATGTGCCGCCTTTGACGCCTTGCCCGGTGACGTGCGTGCGGTGCGACGAGATTCGGCGCAGTACTTTGGGTGAGTGCTGAGCGACCGGGATCGCCTCCTGTTGGCGCCGCACCTTGTGTCGTTGCGGGCGGCTCAGAAAGAACTGGCGGCCGCCCGGCTCAGTTTTGAGGCGGCCGCGCAAGGGCTGACCGAATCGGCCGGCAGCACGGACTGGCGGGACAGAGTGCTCGGCGGGCTGTTCAGTGCCGACGACGGGCGTACGCAAAGGTTTCGGCAGTCTCGGGAGGCCCACAAGACGGCGGGGAAAGCGCTGGCCGAGGCCGAAGCCAAATACGCCAAGTACGCGGAGCGGATCGACGGGCTGCTCGATCCGCTGCTGTTCCGGGACGATCCGGGTTATCGGGCGCGCGCCGAGGCGGTCGGTGTGTGCGACAAAGCTCTGAGCGCCTGTGAAAAGTTACGCTGGCAGATCTCGTCCACCCTCAAGCTCAGCGAGTCCAGAGAGGATGAAATGGCTCGCCAGCAGCGAACTGAGCTGCTCCAGGAAATGCGCCGGCAAGTGCCGGGTCTGCGGCGGACGATCGAGCGGGCCGCTCAGGCCGTCGGCGAATCACCGCCGCCGGTCGGGCATGGGCCCGCCATGAGGCAGCCGCGCGAATTGCGGGTGCAGTTGGAGGCGGCGATCAGAGAGATCGGCCGGTGGCGGGACGATGCCGAGCAGGTGCGGGTGGCTGCGCTGCGGGCCGCGCACGAGTCACTGTGAGCGGGTCAGCGCGTGGGCCAGACCGATGGCGAACGGGGACTTGTCCGTACGCCAGACCTGCCGTTCCTCATACGGCCAGGCGTAGACCGGGAACCCGTCGCGGCACAGGCCGGCCAGTCCCGGCTCGCCCAGATCGTCGGCGGCGTGGGCGCACAGCTGGGGGATTCTCGGCACGATGACGCCGTAGTCGACGATGCGGGACAAGTAGTTCTCGTCGGCCAGCACCTCGTCGATGCCGATTTTTTCGAGCGGATACACGTCGGGCAATACGTCTTTGAGCGAGAGGAACAGGTCGGCGCCGCGTCGGCGCGGGTCGCCGAGCAGACGGCCGAGCACGGCCAGCTTTCCGAGCGCGAGCTTCGGTCGTACAAGAAGGCAGTGGGCGTAAAGCACCCGGAGCAGAGCCACATCCATGAAGAAGCGCTCGAGCGGCCCCTCCCCCGCCACCAGATCCCGATGCCGCAGATAGCCGCCGACGATGCTGGAGTTGTGCGCCCGATACCAACGCTCCGGCGCCGGCTCGCGCAGAAACGCGAGCCAGAAACCCACGCTGCGATTGCTCGGCGACCCCGGATCGCCGTGGAAAAGCAGATCGGCCTCGGCCGCGTCCCGCAGCAGCGATGCGTTCACGGCCCGCCACCACGGGCTGCCGCCGTCCGCCCGCAGCACCCCGCACCGGATCTGCCATTTCATAAAGGCTACTTCGGCCCTCCGGTACGACCGGATGCCACGCTCCTCGTAGAAGGCGGCGGCCAACCGGAGACGTTGGGCGGGATCGTCACGCACAGCCGCCACCAACTCACTGGCCCGTTCCGCCGCACCGATCGTCATGGTGCCGGAATGTAGCGCGAACGGCCCGCGACCGGGAGGTCACGAGCCGCTCGCCGGGGGTGAGAAAAGGTCAGCCGACGCCCTGGACGGCGTCTTTTTCGACGTGGACGCCGGCGCCCAGTTCGACGATCTGGGATTCGGTGAGGCCCAGGCCCTGCCAGACCTGGACGAGCAGGTAGATGCCGTTCGGCTGCTTGACCCAGAGGGTCCAGCCGCTGTCGCCGTTCGCGTCGGGCTTTTCCAAGCTCTTGACCAGGATGCCGTCGCGGTCGCCGACCTTCACGGTCTTGCCTTCGCGGCCGGGTCCGCTCTGGTCCTTGGACTCGAGCATGACGGCGATTTTGTCGACGAACGAGTCCTTGTTGTAGACCGGGTCGGCCGACGGGTCGACGTCGGGGCCGGGGTTCTTGGCCTTGTCGGGGGCGATCGTCACGTAGCCGAGCTCGCTGGTCTGCACGAACCAGCCGTCCGGCACCTTGTCGACCGTGAAGCCCTTGGGCTGCTCGCCCTTGTAGGCGACCAGCTGGACCGAGGCGGTGATCCGGTCCGGCGACGAAGGGGCCGGCGGGGCGCCGGTGGTGCTGGTGGCGATCGCGATGGCGGCGGCCAGCGCGGCGATCCCGAAGGCCGAGCCGGTGCAGGCCTGGACGACCCGGCGGCGGCGCAGGGCGCGGCGGCCGCGGGTCAGGTCGGCCGCGATCTGCTCGTCGGTGGCGGCGGGGATCGGACCGGCGATCTGCTGGAGGTGGTCACGCAGGTCGTTCATGGGGTGGCTCCCTGGCTGGAAAAGGTGGGAAGGGCGGCTCGGAGACGTTCCAGACCCCGCGCGGTCTGGCTTTTGACGTTGCCCTCCGAGCAGCTGAGCGCGTCCGCCGTCGCTGCCACGTCGAGGTCGTAGAAGTAGCGGAACACCACGGCCGCCCGCATGCGGGGCGGGAGCTCGCGTAGTGCCTGCTTGACGGCCTCACCGGCCACCCCGGCGCCGGCCGGCACGGCACCCGCGACGTCGGGCAGTACGGCCATGCTGCGCTCGCGGTGCCGCCAGACCCGTCGCTTCTCGTCGATCAGCGCGTTGACCAGCACCCGGCGCACGTAGCCGTCGGGGTTGTCCGCGCGCTGGAAGGCCGGCCAGGCCACGTACAGCTTCGTCAGCGCGGCCTGGACCAGGTCTTCCGCCAGGTGGGTGTCGCCCGCGGTCAGCAGGGTCGCCGTATGGAGAAGGCGAGGGCGCCGGCTCACCACGAAATCGTGGAACTGCTCGTCTCTGTCTCGTCTCACATCCCGATGACGATCGCCCCACCAGCCAGGTTGCATGGCGCCCATCATCCGCGCCGAAGTCAAGACGCCGATGTGCGGGAATACGCCCGGACAACGCCCGATTTGGGGCACGCTGAGATCACGATCTGGCCGGCGAGAGGGCTCGCGTGACCCACGACGTTTTCACACCGGTGGTGCTGCACGCCCCCGGGCTGGAAGTTCATCTGCTGCTCCAGCCGGCCATCAACCTGGCCCTCGTGCACAACCGGGTCGCCCCCGTACGCCAGCTTCTGATCGGAAATGCGGCCTCGGAGCCGGCTCAGCGGCTCGAGGTGCGGCTGGACATCATCGGGCCCGACGGGCCGTTGGGCGAGGCCTGGCACGACGACGTGCCCGAGATCTCGCCCGGCGCGGCCGTGGCCTGGGATCACCTCGGCTCGTTCGGGCCGGACACGGCGGTGCTGCGGAACGCGAACGAGGCCTTCCCCGTCGACTACCGGATCAACGTCGCCCGGCTCGGCCACCCGGATTTCGTGGCGTCCGTCCCGTCGCGGGCGCTGGCTCACGACGAGTGGTTCAACCATCCGCTGCTCTACGACTCGCTGGCCGCCTTTGTGCAGCCCAACACGGAAGCGGTCGACGCCGTGCTGCGGTCGGCCGGTCAGATCCTGGTCGCCACCACCGGATCCGGGTCCATGGAGGGTTACCAGAACGGGTCGAAACGGGCGGCCCAGATCGCCGGGGCCGTGTACGAGGCGCTTCGTCAGCTCGGCATCCACTACCGCGGGCTCCCGGCGTCGTTCGAGAACACCGGGCAGAAGATCCGGACCACGGCGGCCGTCCTGGAGAGCCGCCTCGGCAACTGCGTCGACATGTCCGTCACCTACGCCGCCTGCCTGGAGCAAGCCGGCCTGCGACCGCTCATCTGGATGATCAGAGGGCACGCCTTCGCGGGCTTCCTGGCCGCCGAGAGCCACCTGCCGGCGCCGGTGGTGACCGAGGAGAACCTGCTCATCTCGATGGTCGAGTCCGGGCGGGCGGTGCCGGTGGAGGTCACGGCCACGGGTCCCGGTTCCGAGTCGCTCGATTTCACCCGGGCCGTCCGGGCCGGTCTCACCCATTTCCGCAAACCGCGCGGCACCCTGCTGGGGGTCATCGACGTCCACAGTGCCCACTGCAATGGCGTACGCCCTCTGCCCACCCGGGATTCGCTGCCGCAGCTCCCGGTGCCCGTGGACACCGGCGCCCCAGCCCGGGTCTCGATCGAACTGCCGCCCGGAGCCGCCCGGGACCGGCTGGACGAGCAGGCGGCCGACGAGGCCGTTCCGCAGGAGAACGACGAGTCCCCGCCGCGCATCCAGCAGTGGAAGCGGGCCCTGCTCGACCTGAGCCTGCGCAATCCGCTGCTGAGCCTTCCGGCCCGCGGCAAGGGACTTCAGCTGCATGTGCCGGCCGGGGCGCTGGCCCTGCTCGACGACCTCGTCCACGCCGGGAAACGGCTGGAAGTGATCCCCCACGACCAGATCAGCCACATCCACCAGCTGGCGGGCGCTCGGGGCGCGCAAGACCTGGATCCGGAGACGCTGATCGGGCAGCTACGCGACGACCTGCGGATCTATGGCGCGGTGGACGAGAAGCGGTACCGCAGCGCCATGCGCGGACTGCAGCGTGAAGCGCGCACGATGGAGCAGGAGACGGGCAGCAACTACCTCTACCTGACCATCGGCACCCTGGTCCACCCGAAACCCAACGGCTCCGAGGCGTACGCACCGCTCTTCCTGCTTCCGGTCCGGATCGACGGGGGTGTCGGCCACCAGCCGTACAGCCTGGTCGTCGACGGAACCCAGCTCGCCTCGCCCAACCAGTGCCTGGTCGAGTGGCTGCGGGTCCGGCACGGCGTCAAGATCAACGAGCTCGAGAACCCGCTTCGGGACGAGCACGGGATCGACATCCCGGCCACGCTGGCGGCGATCCGCGACAACCTGGTGGGCAATCGGCTCAACTACCGCATCGACGAGACCGCGAGCCTGCGCCTGCTCCAGTTCTCCACCTTCCAGCTCTGGCGTGACCTGCGGGACCACTGGCCGGTCTTCATGGAGAGCCCGGTCGTGCGGCACCTGGTCGAATCGACCGGGGCGACGTTCGACGACCCGGCCGGCGACCCGTCGGCGGTCGTCATCGACGAGAGCCGCCTGCACCTGCCGATCCCGGCCGACGGGTCCCAGATGCAGGCGGTCGAGCTGGCCAAACGGGGCTACTCGTTCGTCCTGGAGGGACCGCCCGGCACCGGCAAGTCCCAGACGATCACCAATCTGATCGCGACCGCCGTCGCGAGCGGCCGGACCGTGCTCTTCGTGGCCGAGAAGCAGGCGGCGCTGGAAGTGGTGAAGGGGCGGCTCACCTCGATCGGGCTGGCGCCGTTCGGCCTCGACCTGCACGGCCGTACGCAGTCGATCGAGGCGATCCGCGAGCAGTTGACCCTGGCCCTGGAGCAGGACGACCGGGGCGACGGCACGGCGTGGACGGCCGTCGAGACCGCGTACCGGACGAAGTTGTCGACCCTGGCGCGCTATCCCGAGCGGTTGCACGCGGCCAACGGCGCGGGGCTGACCGCCTGGTCGGCGTTCGAGGCGGTTCTGACGTACGGCGAAGGTCCCACGGCGGACGTACCGCCCGCGTATCTCGAGGTGGCGGCCGCTTACCGGGACCAGGTCGAGCACCATCTGCAGGACTTCGCGGCCGTGGCCCGGTCGGCGCGGCTGCGGCGCGATCATCCGTGGTCACTCAGCGGGCTGCGCGCCGTCGGCGACCTGACCCGGGACCAGGTCCATCAGATCGCCCAGGACCTGGAGCGCGTACGGGCCGATCTGCTCGCCCAGCCCGGGCTCGCCGATTGCGTACGAGAGCTGGCCGAACCCGACGAGCTCGAGGCGTTCCGGGCCGCCGCGCACTGGGCGGCCGCCGGTCGGCTGCCGGACCACGCCTCGACCCGGCGCGCGATGGAACCCGGGTGGGACGAAGCCGTCACCGGTCTGCGGGCCGACCTGGCCCGCGTCCGCCGGGACCACGGCCCCGAGCTCGCCCTGTTCCAGCCGGCCGTGCTGGCGGCGCCCGACCTACCGGCGTGGCAGGCCGACGCCGTCGACGCCGCGAAGCGCATGTTCGGCAAACGCCGGGCCCTGCAGAAGGTCGCCGATCAACTCACCCCGTTCGTCCACGAGGGTCAGGTGGTCCCTCCCGACCAGGTGGCGGACGTGCTCGGGCGACTGCTGCAGCTGCGGGAGCACGCCGACGACCTCCACCGGCGGGTGGCGGCGCTCGGCGCACTCCGGCTGCCGCCCGGCTGGCTCGCCGTCGGAG
This sequence comes from Paractinoplanes aksuensis, assembly GCF_024137025.1. Taxonomy (GTDB): domain Bacteria; phylum Actinomycetota; class Actinomycetes; order Mycobacteriales; family Micromonosporaceae; genus Actinoplanes; species Actinoplanes aksuensis. The sequence goes on along the minus strand of NZ_JAMYJR010000026.1, from coordinate 232,028 downwards.
CGCAGGCCGAGGACCAGCTCGCGCAGGCCCACCAGGCCGCCGTGATCGGCCGCGACCTACTCCGCCAGAACGCGAAAGTGTGGGAGGTGCTGGCCGCCGGCGTCGATCCCACGCTCGTCGACCGCATCGTCGCGGCCTGGGCCGCCTGGCGAACCGCCCTGCACAGCGGTCCGGCCGAGTTCGCCTCCTGGTCGGCCGAACCGGGCTGGTACGACTCCTGGCAGCGCGACGGGGCACGCTGGCTCGCCGAGCTGGCCGGCGACGGGCTGCTGGGCCTGCAACGGTGGGCCGGTCTGCTGGTCAACACCGACGCCCTGATCCGGGCCGGTCTGACCACGTTCCGCAGGCAGTTGCTCCAGGGCGAGATCTCCGCGGAGACGGCCGAGGAGGCGTACCGGCGCGGCCTGGCCCGGACGGCGCTGGCCGAGCGGATGCGCGCGGGCGATCTCGAGTACTTCGACCCGGTGCGGCACGACAACGACATCGTCCAGTTCCAGAAGGTCGCCGCCGGGCTGCGGACCGCCCTGCCCGATCACTTGCCCTCGGTGCTGGTCGACCGCCGGCCCTTCCGCCCCACCGAGCGGCGCGGCCGGGTCGCCGATCTGGCCACCGAGCTGCGCCGGAAACGGGGCGGGAAGTCGTTCCGCGAGCTGTTCACGCAGTACTCCGACGTCATCCTGGCGCTGACCCCGTGCGTCCTGGTCAGTCCCGCCTCCGCGGCGACCTTCCTGGCCCCGGGCGCGGCCCGCTTCGACATCGTCATCTTCGACGAGGCCTCCCAGATCCGCGTGCCGGAAGCGATCGGCGCGATGGGCCGGGGCCGGGCCACGGTCATCGTCGGTGACTCCCGCCAGATGCCGCCCACCTCGGGCCTGCAGCTGCTGAACACCGACGACACGCCGCCGGGCGAAGAGGACCCGGTTCCCGAGGACCTGGACAGCATTCTCAGCGAGGCGGTGGAGTCCGGGCTGCCGCAACGCTGGCTGTCGTGGCATTACCGCAGCCACGACGAGTCGCTGATCGCCTTCTCCAACCGGTACTACTACGAGAGCAAGCTGTCGAGCATGCCCTCGCCGGGCTCGGCCGACACGGCCGGTGTGCACTGGCGCCGGGTCAATGGCCGGTACGACCGTGGGGCCACCCGCACCAACAAAATCGAGGCCGAGGCGATCGTGGCCGAGATCGTCCGCCGGGTCCACGATCCGGTCGGCCGCGAACATTCGATCGGCGTCGTCACCTTCAACCTCCAGCAGCGCAACGAGATCCTGGACCGGCTCGAGCAGCACAGCGATCCCCTGGTGCGCGAGCGGGTGTCGGCGGGCCGGCGCGAGCCGATCTTCGTGAAGAACCTGGAGAACGTCCAGGGCGACGAGCGTGACGTGATCCTGTTCTCGCTGGCCTTCTCCACCGATCCCGACACCGGGAGGCTGCCGCTGAACTTCGGGCCGCTGAGCCAGACCGGCGGGGAACGACGGCTCAACGTCGCCATCACCCGGGCCCGGCGGCAGGTCGTGCTGTTCGCGTCGTTCGATCCGGGCGACATCGACCTGGCCCGCACGACCTCGATCGGTACGCAGCATCTGCGGGCGTACTGCGAGATGGCGGCGGTCGGCACGGAGCGGCTCGGGGACCTGTCGATCACCCGGCGGCACAACCGCGACCGGATCCGGGACGAGGTGGCGACCGCCCTGAGCGATCGCGGGCTCGAAGTCACCACCTGTCACGGGCTGTCGGAGTTCACTGTCGACATCGCCGTGCGTACGCCGGGAGCGCCGCGCTGGCAGGTCGCGGTGATGCTCGACGGGCCGCAGTGGGGCAAGCGCCCGACCGTGGCCGACCGGGACGACGCGCCCCGGCTCCTGCACCTGATCATGGGCTGGCCCGAGGTGGTGCGGTTCTGGCTGCCGGCCTGGATCCGCGACCGAGCCGCGGTCCTCGACTCCATCACCGCCGCCGTCGACCGCGCCGTGGACCGTCAGGCCGCGCCGGAGCCGGCCATCGAGCCAGAGCCGACCATCGAGCCAGTGCCGGCCGTCGTCGAGGAACACCTTTTCGTTCCGTACGTGCCGACCCCGCTGGGCGACCGCGCCGACCTCGACCTTCTCGGCAGCGACGCCGCTGTTCAGGAGACGGTCCGCACCGCGATCCGCGAGGTGGTGGCGGCCGAGGGCCCGGTCGAGCAGCACCGCCTGGCCCGGTTGGTGCTGGCCCGGTTCGGCTTCGCGAAGTCGAACCCCGACCGTCGCGCCGCGGTGTTGTCCCAGGCCGATCCCGAGTTGTTCCGCAGCCACGAGTCCGCCGTCTTCGCCTGGCCGCCGGAGCTCGACGCCGAGGCGTGGCGCGGCTACCGGCGTACGCAGAAAAGCAGTGATCGTGGCCTCGAGGACATCGCGCCCGAGGAGATCGCCAACGCCGCCCACAACGCGCTGGCGGTCAAGCCCGGCCTGACCGAGGAGGACCTGCTGCGATCCACCCTGGAACTGCTGGGCTATCGCCGGATGACCGAGAAGATCGAGCGGCTCCTGCGCTACGGCCTCGAGACCGGGCAGAAGACCGGCGCGGTGGTGCGGAACGACGACGGCAGTTACGTGAGCTAGCGCGGGTTGGCGGCCACGAAGGCGGCCACGTACTCGTCCAGTCGCCGTTCCGGGCGCCAGCCCAGCTCGGCCGCCTTCGTGATGTCGGCCTGGCCCCGGGTGCGCTCGCCGCGCAGCGCGGGGGTCAGCTCGTAGGGCACGCCGAACATCTGGGCGACCTCGAGGATCGGCCACTCGTGACCGGCGCCGAGCAGGTAGCCGTCGCCGCTGCCCTTCTGGGCGACCAGGACGATGCCGCGGACGATGTCGTCGATGTGGGTGAAGTCGCGGGTCTGAGTGCCGGGTGAGACCACCGGCAGCGGCTCGCCATGGAGGTATTTGTCCTCGAAGATGCCGATCACGGTCGCGTACTTGCCGCTGGTGATCTGGCCCGGGCCGTACACGTTGTAGAAGTACGTGATCGCGTAGTCGAGGCCGTACCAGCTCGCGTAGTTCCGGATGTACTCGATGTTCTTGGCCTTGGTCCACGCGTACGGGTTCAGGTTCTCGTCCTGCCCGTCGTTGCCGAACTTCGAGCTGGACCCGGCGTAGATCAGCTTGGCCCCGGCGGCCGAGGCGAACTTGACCACCTCTTTGGTCCCGAGCAGGTTGTAGTCCCAGGTCAGGTCGTGGTCCTCGAACGAGGTGACGATCCGCGAGTACTCACCCAGGTGGAACACGATCTCGGGGCTGGGCAGGCCACGGTCGGCCCAGATCTTGGCCAGGTCGGCCGTCGAGCCGTCGAGGTACGTGACCCGGGGGTCGTTGACGTGGTTCTCAGGGACGCCCGTGAAGTAGTTGTCGAGCGAGACGATCGCGGCGGCCGGATAGTCCGTGAGCAGGGTTTTGATCAGGGCGGAACCGACGAACCCGGCGCCACCGGTGACCAACAATGTGTGACTCAACGTAACCCTCCGACCGACGACTCCCGATCGAAAAGGCTACCAAGAGCAGGCCGCCCCGCCCGAATCGTTCGAGCGGGACGGCCCGGCACTACCAGGGAGCGGGGGCGGGCGGCGCGACCACCGGCGGGCGGTCGTCGCAGGTGATGGTGTTGGGCAGCAGCCACGGCGCGAGCCAGCCGTCGTTGCCGCCGCGATCGGTCACCGTGAACTCGGAGCCGGCCGGGGTGAAGCCGAACGACCCGCAGTTGTTGACCGGCACCGCGCCGACGTCGCGGGCGTCGACGTTCTCGAAGGTGGCGCCGCCGGCCACGCGGGCGCTGAGCACACTCGTACCGGTGCCGTCGATCTTGACGTCCTTGAAGTGGACGTTCGGGATCGAGTAGAGATCCTTCACCGGCCAGTCCGAGACCATCATGATCGCGTTGTACGTGTTGTCGAGATAGTGATCGCCGGTGACCTCGATGGCGGCGTCGATGCTGCGGTCGAGCGCGAAGATCCAGATCGCGCCGAGCCCGATGTTCCAGTTCAGCTCGTACGTGCCCGCGCGCACCGTGGTGTTGTTGGTGATCCGCAGGGTGCCGGTGAACGGCTCGGCCCCGAACCGCGACCCGGCGTGGATGGCGCTGCCCTCGCGGATCGGGTCGGCGATCAGGTTGTTCGAGACCGTGTTGTCCCGGCCGCCGTAGATCGCGATACCGTTGGCCAGCACCGGCGTCTGCACGGTGTTGCGGTCGAACGTGTTGCCGGCGTTCGTCGTCTTCTCGGCCCACATGGCCAGGCCGTCGTCGCCGCTGTTGCGGACGAAGTTGTTGCGCACGAGCGAGCCGGTGACACCGGTGTGGAAGTTCAGAGCATCGGCGATCTGGTCGACGATGACGTTGTCTTCCACCCGTACGTTCGACATGGGCCCGTCGAACCAGAGCCCGACCTTGGTGTGGCGGATGTGCAGGCCCTTGATCGTCGAGTCGCTCATCGCGCCGCCGACCCCGTTGACCTGGTCGATGTCGATGCGCTCGCGCACGTCACCCTCGATGGCGAACCCGGACAGATGCACGTTGCGGCTGCCACCCTCGGACGCGTACTTGCCGTAGAAACCGACCCCGGTGTGGGTCGACCCGTCCGCGGCCGGCGTGGAGAGCGCCACCTGACGGCCCTTGATGACCGTGTACCAGTTGCCCGCGCCCTCGATCGTCACATTGTCGACGATGATGTGGCGGTTGACCTGGAAGGTGCCCGGTGGCACGTACACCTTGAGCTTGGTCTTCTTGGCGAAGGCGATCGCCTTGTCGAACGCGGGGGCGGAGTCGCGCCGGCCGGTCGGGTCGGCCCCGAAGGCCAGCACGTTGGCGGCGAGCAGGTTGACGTGCGGCAGCCCGACCAGCTCCGAGTCGAGCAGGTCGATCACCGTCCACGGCACGGCCGAGGACGCGGTCAGGCGCACCTTCTCGCCGGCCCGGACCGTGCGACCGAGCAACAGCCGCTGCTCGTCGTAGAAGTGGCTGGGCCGGAACGGCTTGGTGATCACCGGCGTCGGCGTGGTCGCGGCGGGCACACAGGCGCACTCGGTGATCCACCAGTCCGGGTGCAGCAGGTCGGCATTCGGGTCGTTGGTGAACGGATACTGGTTGTAGAGCCACGAGTACTGCGAGGTCAGCGTCATCGTGCGGCTCGTGCTGCCGGCCTTGACGGTCAGCGGGGCGGTCAGCCCGCCGCCGGTCGTCGAGTCGGGGATGCTGTAGCGCACGGTGACCGCATTGGCCGCCTTGGGCAGCGTGAACTCGACGTACTGGCCGGGCGTCAGACGTACGGCGGACCGCCCGGACGCCTCGGCGGGCAGGGTGTACGCGGTGCGGTCGGGCCCGATGACCGTGCCGTTGGTCTTGGCCCGCTCGGCCTCCTGTTCGAGGAAGGCGACGGAGGCGCCACGACCGGCGACGAGCGCGGGATCGAGGCCGGCCCGGGTGACCGCGGGGACGGCGGTGGTGGATGAGGCATGGGCAGCACCGGCGGGGACGACCGCAGCGGCGCTCAGAGCTATGACGGCCACGGCGACGGGCCTTCGGAAAGCCAGGTGCATCGACGAACTCTTCTCTGAGCGGAGAGGACGGGGAGAAGGAGCGTGGCTGTGACCATAAGATTGCTGTGACGCAGTCCACAAGGTTCAGTCGATAGTTTCCGGCAGATTGCTCGGTGTTTACGTGAAACGATCGTTTTCTTTCACGCTCGTCGCGCTGCTGACCGCCGCTTGCAGCAACCAGCCGCAAGACGGATCGTCGGCCGCGGACGACAGCCTCTGGCAGACCGCCGTTCATCGCTGAGACATCCATAGCTGTCGCTTTCTTGCGATGCTCGGCGCATGACCGGCCACGAGCACCACCACGCTCCTGATCACCTCAGCCGTCGATCCTTGCTCGCCGCGTCGGGCGGGCTGCTGGTGCTGGCAGCCAGTGGTCGCACCCGCTGCTCGGGCACGTCAACGTCTGGTACGCCGGCAACTTCACCGACCTGGGCAGCTCGTCCAGCATGGGCAAGCTCTACGACTTCATCGAGTCCTCGGGCGGCATCGGCGGCTTCAACCATCCCGGCCGCGAACTGCTGAGATTCAACGACTTCGCGTACGACGCCGGCCTGCGCGACCAGATGGTCGGCCTCGAGATGTTCAACCGCGGCGACGACTACCTGTTCGACGGCTGGTCCGACGGGCAGAGCTCGCCGCTCAACGCGTGCCTCAACGCCGGCCGGGCACCCCAGCAACGACTGGGGCGTGGCCTATACCAGCCCGTGGTGGCTCACCGCCTGATCGGCCGACCACGTACGGACCAATCCTCGGCCGCCCTTGCGCGATTCACCTGACCATCGTCCGGGGCCTTGACATGCTCCTCGGGTGAGCGCGTCCCATCACCAACCCCGTGTCCGACGTCGATCCCTGCTGACCGGCGCCGGCGGTCTGGCCGTGCTGGCCGCGACCGCCGGCCCGGCCCGGGCCGCCCGCTCCCGGCGTGCCTCGAGGATCAGCCGGGGCACCACCCTCGCGTACGCCGACCTGCACAACCACACGCTGCTGTCGGACGGCATGGGCGAGCCCGAGCTGGCCTTCGAGTCGATGCGGTCGGCCGGGTACGACGTGGCCGCGCTGACCGACCACGCCACCGACCACGCGCTGACCGGGCTCACGGGTCACAAGTGGCGCCAATTGGGCCGGTTGGCCGACGACGCCGACCGGCCCGGCTCGTACACGGCGCTGCGCGGGTTCGAGTGGTCACACTCGCACCTGGGTCACATCAACATCTGGTTCACCGACGACTACGCCGACCTCGACACCGCCGGCGACACCACCGAGCTGTACGACTGGCTGGCCACGACCCAGGGCGTCGGCAGCTTCAACCACCCGGGGCGCCAGCGCGAGCAGTTCGGCGACTTCGCCTACGATCCGCGGGTCGCCCGGCACATGGTCGCGCTCGAAATGATCAACAACGGCGACGACTACCTGTTCGGCGGCTGGCCGGAGCATCACTCCCCGCTGTCGGCCTGCCTCAACGCGGGGTGGCGGACGGGGCTGACCGGGGTCTCCGACGAGCACGGCGCGGACTGGGGGCACGACCGGGACAAGGGGCGTACGGGGCTCTGGCTCACCCAGAACACCCGGGCCGGAGTGCTGTCGGCCCTGCGGGCGCGGCGCTTCTTCGCCAGCCGGGTCGACACGTTGCGGCTCGATGCGACAGCCGATGGCGTACGAATGGGTGGGCGCCTGCCGCTGGCCAAGGGCGACGTGAAGATCCGGGTCGACTTCCACGCGGGCCCGGACTGGGCCGGGCGGCCGCTCAGCCTGCAGGTGCTACGACCGGGGACGACCACGCCCGAGGTGGCCGACCTGGTGCACTTCACCGCCGGTGAGCTCGTCGAGACGACCGTGCCGCTCGACATCGCGGACGGCGACTGGGTCGTGCTGCGTGTCTCCGACCCCGCCCTGGACAATCCGACACCCGGCCCGGAAGGTCACGCGTGCAACGATTTCGGCCTGGCCTACGCGAGCCCGTGGTGGCTGACCGGCGGATCAACCACGGCCAAGTCATCAACTCGGCACCCGTCCGGCCGATAGGCAGCGCGTGAAACCATCGGAGGCAGGCGACGGCACCAAGCTCGTGCACGTCGGGCGCCAACCCATCTTCGATGCGCAGGGTGACGTGGTCGCCTACGAGCTGCTCTTCCGCGGCAGCATGGACGCGGTGGCGGCGGGGCGGCAGGACACCTACGCCACGAGCACGGTGATGATCAACGCGTTCACCGAGTTCGGCATCCGCGAGGTCGCCGGCGACCGGCTCTGCTTCATCAACCTGACCCGCGAATTCCTCGCCGGGGAGCTGCCGTTGCCGTTCGGGCCGGCCCAGGTGGTGCTGGAGGTGCTCGAGACGGTCGAGATGGACGACGAGGTCGTCGCCGGGATCACGCGTCTGGCCGAGGCCGGCTACCGGATCGCCCTGGACGACTTCGTCTGGGGGTCGGGGCACGAGCAGCTGTTCGGGCTGGCCTCGTACGTCAAATTGGATCTTCTCGACGGCGACGTGAGCAACCTCGACGAGGTCGTGGCGGCCATCCGGCAGTTCCCGAACATCCAGCTCGTCGCCGAGCGGCTCGAGACCGAGGAACAGCTCGCGCTGGCCGATCGCTACGGCATGGAGTTGCGGCAGGGGTACGCGCTGAGCCACCCGCAGGTGCTGACGGTGGCCAGCCTGTCGCCGTCCCGGCTGCGGAGGCTCGAGCTGGTCACGGCGCTGAGCGCGCCCGAGACGGACATGCCGAGGATCGTGTCGATCATCGCTAGTGATCCGGCGCTGTCGTTGCGGGTGCTGCGGGCCAGCAACTCGGTGGCGGCAGGGCATCCCAACCGAGTTTCCTCGGTGCGGCAGGCCGTGGTGATGGTGGGGCTCAAGCACATTCGCCAATGGGCGATGCTGATGGTGCTGGACGACGTGGGCGGGGCGGCTGAGGAGCACATGCTGGGTGTGCTGACCCGGGCCCGGTTGTGCGAGAACGTGGCCCAGTGGTTCGGGGCGCAGCCGGATGCGGCGTTCATGTCAGGGGTGATCAGCGGGGTGGCCCGGGTGCTGGGGATTCCGTCGGCCGAGATGGCCGAGCAGTTCCCGTTGGCGCCGGCTGTGGCGGCTGCTCTGACCGAAGGGGCTGGGCGGCTCGGTCAGGTTTTGTGCGCGGTTGATTCGTACGAGAAGGGGGAGCTGGGGACTTACGATCTGGCTCCTCAGTACATGGATGCTGTGCGGTGGTCTACCCGGGCTCTCGACGCCTCCAACCGGCTGGCGGCTGCTTAGGTTATCTGGGTTGCGGTGGGACGGTTCGGGGTGGGTCAGGTCAGTTCCTCGGCGCGGGCCAGGAGGGCGCGGCGTTCCGGTCCGTCCTCGCTTGCGGCCGCTGCCTCGTGGAACAGCGCTTTTGCGCGCTCGGTGTCGCCGGTGCGGGCGGTCAGGTCGGCTTCGACGGCGATGACCATCGGGTAGCTGTGTCGGATGTCTTTTGTAGTGGCTAGTTGGTCCAGGCCGGCGGTGGGGCCGTAGGCGTAGCCGTGGGCCACTGCGCGGTTCAGGTGGATCACGGGCGTGGGTTGGATCCTGGCCAGTTCGTCGTACCAGCGGGCTATGTCGGGCCAGTTGGTGTCGCTCGGGGTTGCGGCTGTGGCGTGGCAGGCGGCTATGTGGGCCTGCAGGGCGTACGGGCCGGTGACGGGGGTGCGGCGCAGGATCTGGACGGCCTCGTCGATTGCGGGGTGGTCCCAGGCGTCGCGGTCCTGGCGGTCCAGGGGCACCAGGTCGCCGTTCGTGTCGCGGCGGGCGTGGCGGCGTGAGTGCTGGAGCAGGAAGAGCGCCAGCAGCGACGACACCTCGGGGTCGGTGGGCATGAGGGTGTTCAGCAGCCGGGCCAGGCGGATGGCCTCGTCGGCGAGAAGTGGTTCGCCGTCGTAGCCGCGGTTGAACAGCAGGTACAGCACAGCGAGCACGCCCGGCAGCCGCTCGCCCAGCGCGTCGCCCTCGGGCACCCGGTAGGGGATCCGCGCGTCCGCGATCTTGGCCTTGGCCCGGGTCAGGCGGCGGGTCATCGTCGGCTCGGTGACCAGGAAGGCACGGGCGATGTCGCTGGTGGGCAGGCCGGCCACCGTGCGCAGGGTCAGGGCCACGCGGGACTCCAGGGCCAGCGCCGGATGGCAGCACGTGAAGATCAGGCGGAGCCGGTCGTCGGGCTCGGCCGGAGGGTCGGTCGTCAGGGCGAGCTCCCGCAGTTTTCGGTCCTCGGTGGCGGCGCGGCGCAGCACGTCCAAGGCCCGGTTCCGGGCGACTGTCATCAGCCAGCCGCCCGGGTTGCCGGGTACGCCGTCGCGCGGCCACCGTTCCAGGGCAGTGGCCAAGGCGTCCTGTGCGCAGTCCTCGGCCAGTGTCCAGTCGCCGGTCAACCGGATCAGGGTGGCGACCAGGCGAGTCCAGTGCTCCTGGTGGGCGGCGGCGACGGCTTCCATGTCAGAGGTCGGCGTACGGGCGCAGTTCGATCCGGCCGTGATGGGCCATGGGGTGGGCGGCGGCGACGGTGATGGCCTCGTCGAGGTCGGCACACTCCAGGATGTCGAAGCCGACGATGACCTCTTTGGTCTCGGTGAACGGGCCGTCGGTCAGCAGCACCTCGCCGCCGCGCACCCGCACTGTGGTGGCGGCGGTCGGCGAAGCCAGCACGTTCCCGTCCCGCCGGCGCCCGGCGGCATCGTTCTCGGCCACCCAGACCTCGATGTCCGGCACCCGCGACTCGTCGGTCTCAGGCTCGGTGTCGGTGCAGACGAACATCATGTACTTCATCGCTGTCTCCCACTCTCGTTCGACGTCTTCACCCACATGACGAACGGCCCGCACCCGATCCGGACAGCCTCCCGGAAGTTTCTCAGGACGGCAGGTTGAGCGGGGTGAGGATCTGCACGCTCGACGAGGTCGAGCGGACCGGGCCCGGGACCGCGCCCAGCGACTGCAGGATGGCCAGGGCGGCCGCGCGCAGGTCGGACCGCAGGTCGTGGTGCAGCACGGCGGACAGGCGGCCGGTGCGCAGCAGGTCGGCGTTCTCCTCGTCCAGGCCGTGAGCTACGAAGGCGTCGAAGTTGCGGTGCTCGGCAGCAAAGTCGGCGATCACCGCCCTGGTGCAGCCACGCGCGGGGGTGTAGGCGGCTCGGATCGACGGGTTGCCGGCCAGCGCGGCTCGCAGACGGAGGGGATCGGTCACCAGCAGGCGGCGGTTCGGGGCTCGGGAATGCAGCTCGGCCCGGAAGCCGGCGATCCGGGCCGCGACGGCGAGGCCCGGGCCGCGCGAACCCGCGATCGCGCCACCCGCGGCGCCGCTGACGGCCGGAGCGGCAGGCCCACTCGCGACCACGAGCACGTCGCCGGCTCGGTCGGCCAGCCACTGGTCGAGCAGGTAGGCGGCGGTGGCGCCGGCCCCGGGCTCAGCCAGGCCGACGTGGGCCACGCGCTTGCTGGTGGGCAGGTCGGTGTTGAGGGTGACGACCGGGATCTCCATCCGGCCTATGGCCTCGATCAGCTTCGGCGACTCGGCTGCCTCGAGGATGAGGCCGTGGGAGTGGGCCCGGGCGACCTTGGCCAGCTCGGCCACCGGGTCGGTGGCGGGGCGCAGGCGGGGGCGGATCACGGCGGGGCGCAGGGTGGGCAGTTCGGCCCGCAGGGCGGCGCCGGTTCGGGAGCGGTCGGGGACGATCAGGTCGATCGTGAAGGTGCGGGCGGGCAGGGGCGGCTGGTCGCGGCCGCGATCGAGGGCGGCGATGGCCTGATGGACGTCGCGGACCGTGCTCTCGCGGACGCCGCCCCGGCCGTGCAGCACGCGGTCGACGGTGGCCTGGCTGAGCCCGGCCTGGGCGGCGATCTCCCGGATCCGGTACGGATGCTTCACGAGGACCCCCATCTCCGCGTACAGGATGAGGAGTTTTTGAGGGTTTATGGAAGAGCTTTGATGTGTGGTCAGTCCATCGCGTGACTGGTCACGCGTCACCGTCGAGGACGGCCACCATGCGGCGGTGCTCGTCGGCCATCTGGGCCAGCAGCAGGTGGCGTTGGGTGGCCGGCATGTCGGGGTTGTCCATGAGCTGGTCGAGCTGGGCGCCCAGGTCGACCAGGCTCGGCCGCAGCTCGTCGGCCGCGGTGGAGACGGGCGCGGCGGGCGGCGGCGCGACCGGTGCCGGCGGTGGCTCGACCAGCGCGGGCGGCGGCTCGACCGGCGCGGGCACGGGCGGCTCGACGGCTCGGATCTCGACCGTCGGGACGGCGGCGGGCGGGGCGACCGGCTCGTCCGGCGGCACCCGGACGCCATCGGGAACCGGAGCCTCGTACGCGCGGGCCCGGGCCAGCAGATCGTTGAGCGTCGTGGTCAGCTCCGCGACCTCGCGCGGGCTCTTGACCTCGGGCAGGTGCTGGTCAGGGTCGGCCGGGTCGAGGTCGCGGGCCGACGACAGCAGGCGCTGGAACGGGCGCAGGACGAGGCCGGTGGCGAACCACACCCCGGCCGCGCTGAGCAGGGCGGCGAGCAGCACCAGCAGATCCACGACCAGCACGTTATCGTCGTGCTGCTCCTCGAGGTCGTTCAGGCTGACCAGAATCTGCATCTGGGCCCCGGTCACCAGGGTCTGGGTCAGCGCCCGCCACTCGTCGTCACCCGAGCTGACGGTGGCGTAGCCGTCCCCCTCGGGCAGCGGGAAGCCGGCCGACGAGCCCACCTGCTTGAGCATCTCGCCGTTCTGGATCAGCCGGATGGCGAACGTGCCGTCCGTCGGCAGCGAGCCGTTCTTGGTCGCCGCCACCTTCACCCGGTCGGCCCGCTGGGCCAGGAGCCGGTCGAGGTCGTCGCGGTCCCGATGGTCGATGCGGACCACGATGACCAGCCCCGCGAGGGCCACCACGAGGGCGACGAGCGCGGTGACGGTGAGGGTGAGCTGAGTGCGGAGCCTCATGGCCGGGGCTTGATCCTCACGACGGTGGCGGGAAAACAGTCGGGCACTCGGGTTAAGGTATTACCTGCCCGCGTCGAGAGGCGCTGCGACGGAACCGGTCGTGCCGGTCTCCGCCACGCTCGGCCCGGGTTCAATGACCTCAAGGGCGCCTCCTGATGAGGGAGGAGCCCTCGCGTGAGCACAGATCTTGCCAAAAGCCGTCTGACCTCTGTCAACGGGGTCGAGTTCGCGGTAGCCGACCTTTCGCTGGCCGAGGCGGGCCGTCACCAGTTGCGTCTGGCCGAGCACGAGATGCCCGGCCTGATGTCGCTGCGCAGCGAATTCGGCGACAGCAAGCCGCTCAGCGGCGCGCGCATCGCCGGCTCGCTGCACATGACCGTGCAGACCGCCGTGCTGATCGAGACGCTGGTCGCGCTCGGCGCCGAGGTGCGCTGGGTGTCGTGCAACATCTTCTCGACGCAGGACGAGGCGGCCGCCGCGGTCGTCGTCGGCCCGAACGGCACCGTCGACGCCCCCACCGGCGTCCCGGTCTTCGCCTGGAAGGGCGAGACGCTCGACGAGTACTGGTGGGCCACGATGAAGTTGTTCAACTTCAGCGACGGCCAGGGCCCCAACATGATCCTCGACGACGGCGGTGACGCCACCCTGCTCGTGCACAAGGGTGTCGAGTTCGAGGCGGCCGGCGCGGTGCCGCAGGCCACCGAGGACGACAACCACGAGTACCGGATCATCCTCGAGACCCTGCGGGCCAGCCTCGCGGACGACCCGCAGCGGTTCACCCGCATCGCGGCCGAGATCCGTGGCGTGACCGAAGAGACGACCACCGGTGTGGCCCGGCTGTACAAGCTGGCCAAGGAGGGCACGCTGCTCTTCCCGGCGATCAACGTCAACGACGCGGTCACCAAGAGCAAGTTCGACAACAAGTACGGCATCCGGCACTCGCTGGTCGACGGTCTCAACCGCGCCACCGACGTGATGCTGGGCGGCAAGCTGGCCGTGGTCTGCGGCTACGGCGACGTCGGCAAGGGCTCGGCCGAGACGCTGCGCGGCCAGGGCGCCCGCGTCGTGGTGACCGAGGTCGACCCGATCTGCGCGCTGCAGGCGGCCATGGACGGCATGCAGGTCGTCCGCATCGAGGACGTCATCGGCCAGGCCGACATCTTCATCACCACCACCGGCGGCACCGACATCATCACGGCCGACCACCTGTCGCAGATGAAGCACAACGCGATCGTCGGCAACGTCGGCCACTTCGACGACGAGATCGACATGGCCGGTCTGGCCAAGATCCCGGGCATCGAGAAGGTCGAGATCAAGCCGCAGGTGCACGAGTGGCGCTTCCCCGACGGTCACGCCGTGATCGTGCTCTCCGAGGGACGCCTGATGAACCTGGGCAACGCCACCGGCCACCCCAGCTTCGTCATGTCGAACTCGTTCACCAACCAGGTGATGGCCCAGATCGAGCTCTGGACCAAGCCCGGCGAGTACGAGAAGCAGGTGTTCGTTCTCCCGAAACATCTGGATGAGAAGGTGGCCCGGCTGCACCTCGACGCCCTGGGCGTCCGCCTGACCACGCTCACCAAGAAGCAGGCGGAATACCTCGGCGTCGACATCGAGGGCCCGTACAAGCCCGAGCACTACCGCTACTGACAGCCGCTCTTTCCCCGCCCGGCCGCATCGGCGGGGCGGGCGGGGAAAGATGGTTCTGTGCACGTCGAAGAAACCCTGCTCTTCATCCTGGCCGCCGTCGCGGTGATCATCGCCATGCGGTGGATCGCGGAGAAAACCGGGCTCCCGGCCGCCGCCCTGCTGACCATCGCCGGCATCACGTACGCGGTCCTGCCCGGACCGAACGTCGAGCTCGAACCCGAGCTGATCATGACGTACGTGATCCCGCCCCTGCTCTACAGCGCGGCGCTGGACTCGTCGCTGCTCGACATCCGGCGCCACGCGCGCACCGTGATCAGCTTGTCGGTGCTGTTGGTGCTGGCCACCGCCCTGCTCATCGGTTTCGGCATCAGCTGGTGGGTGGGCGGCGCCACGCTCGCGGCCGGCATCGCCCTGGGTGCGGCCGTGGCCCCGCCCGACCCGGTGGCCGCGCTGGCCGTGGGCCGCCGGGCCGGACTGCCCGGCAAACTGATCACCCTGATCCAGGGTGAGGGCCTGCTCAACGACGCGACCGCCCTGACCATCCTCACCGTGGCCATCGCGGCCGCCGACGGCGACGGCTTCTCGTTCCCGTCCGCGACCGGCAAGTTCTTCGTCATGGCGATCGGCGGCGTGATCGCCGGCGTCGTGGTGGCGTACGCGATCCGGTTCATGCGGCCGCTCCGGAAAGACCCGCTGAGTTCGAACGCGCTGTCGCTGGCGACCCCGCTGGCGGCCTACGTGCTGGCCGAGTCGGTGCACGTCTCCGGCGTGCTCGCGGTGGTCATCGCGGGCCTCATCATCGGCCACGACTCGTCCCGGCACAGCCTCGCGGCCAGCCGACTGCAGACCACCGCGGTCTGGCGGCTGGTCGACTTCCTGCTCGAGGGCCTGGTCTTCCTGCTGATCGGCCAGCAACTGCCGACGGTGGTCGACGAGTTGAGCAAATACACTACGGCGACGATCGCCACCGCCGTCGGCATCACGGTCGGGGTGACGCTGCTGTTGCGCCCGCTCTGGCTGATCCTGACCCAGCTGCTCCCCCGGTCGCTGCACCTGCGGCTGGGCGGCGAGGCCGAGGTCGAGGCCGACTCCGAAGGCGCGACACGCACCCCACGCGACCCCGAGAAGGCGCTCAACGGCCGGGAAGTCACGGCGCTGAGCTGGGCCGGGACCCGTGGCGTGATCAGCCTCGCGGCCATCTTCACGCTGCCCGAGTCGGTGCCCAACCGGGAGCTGCTGCACTTCTGTGCGTTCGTGGTCGTGCTGGTCACGCTGCTCGGCCAGGGCCTGACCTTCGCGCCGCTGGTGCGCTGGCTGGGCCTGCGGGCCAACAAGACCGACGAGGCGCGGGAACGTAACGAGGCCCGGTCGGCGGCGGTGCAGGCCGCTCTCGACCGGCTGGACGACGTCCAGGCCGAGAAGCACGACCACGTCGAGGACGTGGCCATCGAGCACATGCGCAAGCAGCTCGAGGTGCGGCTCGAGCGCTACCGCCGCCGTCTCGACCTGCTCGAGAAGGCCGATTCCGACCAGGTGCCGGCCTCCCCGCAGTACGAGGCCGCGCTGATGGTCCGCCGCATGACGATCGAGGCCCAGCGCGAGGAACTGCTGCGCTGGCGCGACGCCGGCAACCTGAACGACGAGGGGCTGCGCATCCTGGAGCGAGAGCTCGATCACGAGGAGAGGCTGCTCCCCGACCGGCGATAAAAGCCGACAATCAAGATCATGTCGTAGCGGGTGGGGGGTTACAGACCGCCGCTCCCGCCGAGGTGCCCGGGCGGGTTTCGCTGGCCGCTGACGCGTCCAGAACGCGAAACCCACCCGGGCGACGTGCGTAAATGGGCACGCTCAAACCAATCGATGTTGATCTCTGCGCGCCCTTGCGACTACACAAGCGTGTAGTACGCTACACACGTGAGTAGCGATCTGACCGCACGGGCTCGCATTCGTGACGCCGCCATCAAGCTGTTCGCGGAGCGGGGCATCGACGGGGCGACGATCCGTGACATCGCGCAAGAGGCTGACGTCTCGTCCGGCCTGCTACGGCACCACTTCGGGTCCAAAGAGGGGCTGCGCGACGCCTGCGATGAGTACGCGCTGAACGAGCTGACCAAGCTCAGCGGCCAGTTCTCCGAGTTCAACACGCTCGACGGGCTCACTCCCCGCGTCCAGCAGCTGCAGCGATACCTGATCCGCTCCACCATGGACGGCTCGCCGACCGGCGCCGCCATGTTCGACCGCATGCTGGTGTTCGGGAACGAATGGCTGGCCACCACCAACCTCAAGATCGCCGACCCGGAGGCGTTCGTGGCGGTGCTGGCCGTCATGAAGATGTCTCTGTTCACCATGCGTGACCTGATGTCGCGCGCGCTGGGTAGCGACGTCACCGAGCCGGCCACCTGGGCGCGCATGCTCCAGGCGTCGCTCGACCTGTTCTCCCAACCCCTCATCACTGAAGAGCAGGCTGCGCAGGCGCGGGCCGCTCTCGACCGGCTGGCCGCCGGAGAGGAATGATCATGATCGAGGCCATCGATGCCACGGGGCTCGTCAAACGGTTCGGCCAGGTTCCCGCCCTGGACGGGCTCGACCTGCATGTCGCGACCGGTGAGGTGCACGGATTCCTCGGTCCCAACGGGGCCGGCAAAACCACGACCATCCGCATCCTGCTGGGCCTGATGCGGCACAACGGCGGCACGGTGAGCCTGCTCGGCGGCAACCCGTGGACCGAGGCGACCACGCTGCACCGGCGGCTGGCCTACGTGCCGGGCGATGTCACGCTGTGGCCGGCCCTGACCGGCGGCGAGGTCATCGACCTGCTCGGGCGGCTGCGCGGCGGTCTCAACGCCCGGCGCAAGGCCGAACTGCTGGAGCGTTTCCAGCTCGACCCGCGCAAGAAGGGCCGCACGTACTCCAAGGGCAACCGGCAGAAGGTCGCGCTGATCGCGGCCCTGTCGTCCGATGTGGAGCTGCTGATTCTCGACGAGCCGACCTCCGGGCTCGACCCGCTCATGGAAGAGGTGTTCCGCGAGGTCATCGCCGAGGAGAAGCGGCGCGGCGACCGGACGGTGCTGCTGTCCAGCCACATCCTGGCCGAGGTCGAGGCGCTGTGCGACCGGTTGACGATCATCCGCGAGGGCCGCACGGTCGAGACCGGCACGCTGGCCGACCTGCGTCACCTGACCCGCACGACGATCCAGGCCGAGCTGGCCGGGCCGCCCGACGGGCTGGCCACGCTGACCGGGGTGCACGACTTCCAGCTCGACCAGCACCGCGTACGGTTCGACGTCGACACCGACGCCCTCGAGCCCGCGCTGCAGAAACTCGTCCAGGTCGGCGTGCACAGCCTGGTCAGCCAGCCCCCGTCGCTCGAGGAGCTGTTCCTGCGGCAGTATCAGCAGGCCGACCGATGACCGGCACCGGAAAGCTCATCCGGCTGATCCTGCGCCGCGACCGCGTCGTCCTGCCCCTGTGGGCCGTGCTGCTCGGGCTGATCCCGGCCGCTTACGTCGCCTCCTTCGAGGAGCTGTTCCCGACCGAGGCCGAGCGGGTCACCTACGCGCAGGTCAGCGAGTCCAACGCCGGGTTCGTGACGCTGTACGGTCCGCTGCACGGCTCGTCGCTGGGCGAGCTGGTGGCCTGGCGGGCCGGGTTCCTGCCGGTCCTGGTCGCGCTGTGTGCGCTGCTCACGGTCATCCGGCACACCCGCGCCGACGAAGAGGCGGGCCGCACCGAGCTGATCGGCGCCGCCGCCATCGGCCGGCACGCACCGCTGGCCGCCGCATTTATCACCACGTGTGCGGCCAGCCTGCTGCTCGGCGGGGTGCTGACGGCGGCGATGCTCGGGCAGGGCATGCCGGCCGAGGGTTCGATGGCGTTCGGCGCCGAGATGGCGTCGACCGGCTGCGCCTTCGCCGGCGTCGGCGCGATCACGGCCCAGCTCACCAGCAGCGCCCGCAGCGCGCGGTCGATCGCCATCGTCGCCCTCGGTGTGGCCTTCGTGCTGCGGGTCGGCGGCGACGTCTCGGCCCTGGGCAACGGCGCGTTGTCGTGGCTGTCCTGGCTCTCGCCGATCGGGTGGGTTCAACACCTTTTCCCGTACGGCGTGAACAACTGGTGGCCGGCCGGCCTCACCCTCCTGTTCACGGTGGTGGCCGCAATCGCGGCCGCCGTCCTGCTCGCCCGCCGCGACTTCGGCGCCGGTCTGCTGCCGGCCCGGCTCGGCCCCGCCTCGGCCTCCTTCGGCTCGCCGTTCGCGCTGGCCTGGCGCCTGCACCGCGGCCTGCTGCTGGGCTGGACGATCGGCTTCACCCTGCTCGGCCTGATCTTCGGCGGCGTCGGCGGCAGCGTGGTCGACCTCGCCTCCGACAACGAGGGCCTGGGCGACATCTTCGCCCGCCTCGGCGGCTCGACCGCCCTGGTCGACAGCTATTTCGCCGGCACCGCGGGCATCGTCGGCCTGATCGCCGCCTGCTACGCCGTCCAGGCCACCCTGCGCCTGCGCGACGAGGAACAAGCCGGCCACGCCGAGGCCGTGCTGACCACGGCCGTGTCCCGCTACACCTGGGCCGGCACCAACCTCTTCTTCGCCCTGCTCGGCCCGGCCGTGGTGCTCACAGCCGAGGGCCTGGCCACCGGTCTCGCCTACCCCCAGGGCGACCTGGGCGCCATCCTGGCCGGCACACTCGTGCAGCTGCCCGCGGTCTGGGTGCTGGCCGCCCTGGCCGTGCTGGCCTTCGGCCTGATCCCCCGCCTGTCCGGCGTGGCCTGGGCCGCCCCCGCCCTCTGCCTGCTGATCCTGCTGGTCGGCCAGACCCTGCAACTAGACCAGTGGTTCCTCGACCTCTCCCCCTTCACCCACGTCCCCCACCTCCCCGGCGGCGACGCCTCCGCCACCCCCCTGATAACCCTGACCGTCATCGCAGCCGCCCTCACCGCCACCGGCCTGGCCGCCCTGCACCGCCGCAACATCCCGGACTGAGGGCGCCAGGCCGATTCCCGAGTCCGCGGATCGGGCGCGACCGGCGGTCATCCCTCAGCTAGGCTCGGCCAGTAAGTGAAATAAAGTAAAGCCGGTTGCACATACTGCAGATGCGACGCGACCTGTATGCGAGGGGGCAACCATGAGCACCGCACCAACACTCGCCGGCACAGCCCTGCAACTGTCCGCAGCAGCAAGCCGAAAGGGCAGCCCCGAGCACGCGTCGCTGAAGTCCTTGATCGCCCTTCTCGCGCAGGCCGACCGCGATCAGGTCCGCCTGTGCACCCCCGACGCCGACGCCGTCGACATCCCACCGCTGTTCGTCGACCTCCTGCGCCAGGTCAGCGCCATCCTCGACCGCGGCGACGGCGTGATCGTCAGCGAGATCGCCCGTGAGTTGACGACCAGCGAGGCGGCGCGGATGCTCGGCGTTTCCCGCCCGACGCTGATCGCCCTCCTCGACAAGAAAGAAATCAGGTCACACAAGGTCGGCACCCATCGACGCGTCGCCCTGGCCGATGTGCTGGCCCACCGGGAAAGGCGCATCGCTCAGCAGCGCCAGGCCTACGAAGCACTGATGAGTGAACAGGACGACTTGGGCATTTATGACTAGAAACGCCATTGTCGTAATGATCATGCAGCATCGGTAGCCTGGCCCGCTCACCGTCTTCCTCGACGCCAACGTCATCTGGTCCCGCTGCCTACGCGACTGGCTGCTGATGACGGCCTTGGACAGCCACTACACCGCCTATCGACCGCGCTGGAGCGAAGCCACCCTGGCCGAGGCCTTCTACCACCTGCGGCGCGCACACCCCGAGGCACCTGAACAACAAGTGGAACGCTGGCGAGACACTATGGAGCGATCGTTCCCCGAGGCAAAGATCACCGGCTGGAACCCCGAATCCGTCCCCTGCCCCGCCGATCCTGACGACCGCCACGTCCTGGCCGCAGCGTCGCCGGCGAGGTCGACGTCCTCGTCACCAACGACCATCTCTGGTAGCCGGACCGCACAGAAGCCGCAGATACGCCCTAGATTGGCGGCGTGCCGATTCCTGAGTTTGTTGTTGGGTTGCGGGCCAAGGTCGGGCATGACCCGTTGCCGTTGGCCGGGGTGGTGGCGGTGGTGCTGGATGAGCGGGATCGGGTGTTGATGGTGCGCCGGGCCGACACCGGCGAGTGGACCCTGACCACCGGGTGTCTCGAGCTGGGCGAGCAGCCCGCGACCGGGGCCGCCCGTGAGGTGTGGGAAGAGACCGGCGTCGAGGTCACTGTGGAGCGGCTGCTCGCCGTCGAGGCGCTGGAGCTTTCCGTGGCGCCCAACGGCGATCAGATCCACTGGCTCTGTGTCGGGCTGCTGTGCCGTTCGGCCGGCGGGGTGGCCCGGGTCAACGACGACGAGTCGGTCGAGGTGGGGTGGTTCGAGGCGGATGCGCTGCCTCCGCTGCCGCCGCATCAGGCGCGATGTGTGTCGCTCGCGGTGAGCGGCGGCAGCGGGGTGTGGATCGCCGGCAGTGGTTTTACTTCGCCGTCACCTTCAGCGTCGACGTGAAGCCGTAGCCGTTGGTGCCGCCGCCGCTGGCCAGGATGCGCAGGTTCCACGTGCCCTTGGGGAAGGCGCGGGCGATCGAGTACGTGCCGTCGGCCTTCATCGCCACCGTCTGGATCGTCGCCCACGTGCCGTTGGTGTTGCGCTGCAGCGCCACCTTGACCCCGGGGGTGGCCGGCTTGACCGTGCCCGAGAACGTGACCGGCTTGTTGGCCGTGGTCGAGGCCGCGCTGACCTTGACCGTGAGGCCGTAGCGGACCGTCACCGCGGACGCGGCCGACGTGGCGGGCCAGCGGCCGTACGAACCGGCCGGGAACGTCACCCGGTAGGCCGTGGTCACCGTCGGCTGGACCGGGTGCCGCCACGAGCCCGTGCTGTCGGTCTTGACCGTCACCACCCTCGTCCACGTGGTGCTGCCGGTCGGCTTCTTCTCGAGGTAGGCGACGGCGCCGGCGATCGGGCCGGACTCCTCGGTACTGATCACGCCGTTCATCGTCACCGGGCCGCCGTAGCCGGTGATGACCGAGATCGGGGACAGCAGCAGCTGGGTCGGCACCAGCTTCGACACCTTTTCGGGGCTGTCGCCCTGGGTGCCGCGGGCCGTGACGCCGACGGTGTACGACTGTTTGGTCGAGAGCCCGGTCAGCGTCACCGAGCGGGCCGTCGCGGGCAGGGTCTGCGTCGTGCCGGGCGTCACCCGCACCACGTAGCCGGTGACCGCCGCGCTGTCCGCCGGGAACGGGTCGTCCCACTTGACCACCGCGCTGCCGTTGCCGGCGGTGACGGAGACGCCGACCGGTTCCGTGGGCAGGGTGGTGGTGCTGACCGTCCACGGGATGGTCGCGGTCACCACGCCGCCGTCGGCGTCGGTCGCTGTGATCGTCATCGTGCCGGCGCCCGCGGTGGTCGGGGTGCCGGACACCATGGCCCGGACGATGCTGCTGGACTCGAGCGGCGTGTCCGTGACGGTCAGGCCGGCGGGCAACCCGGTCGCGCGCACGACCAGGGGCCGGCCCGGGTCACGGGAGTAGTCCGATCCGTCGCTGAACGACACGCTGAAGCTGACCGCGGCGCCGGTCGTGAACGTGCGCGCCGCGGGCGCCGGGCCGAGGATGACCGGCGGGCCCTTGATGTACCAGAGCACCCGAAGGGTGGTGCTGTTGCCGTCGGGATCGGTGGCGATGACGTCGAAGTAATACAGGTCCTTGACGGTCGGCACGCCGCTGATGAGGCCGGACGGGCTGATCGTCAGGCCGGGCGGCGGCTCCGGCGCGGTCCAGGTGAGCTGCTGCCGCTGCGGATCACGACCGGTCATCTGCAGTTCGACCGGGCGGCCGACCATCCCGTCGGCCGGTTCGGGCCGGTCGATCACCGGCGCGGTGGGCGCGGGCGGCACGACGCCGCGGTCGACGCCGACGGCCAGCCAGGCCGCGGCGACCGCGTCGTGCTGCGGGCTGGTCGCGCCGAACAGGTCGGCCGCGGCCCGCAGGGTGGCCTGCCGGGCGCCCACGAAGTTGGTGTTCGACACCATGTACGCGCTGACCGCCCGGTACCAGATGGCGCCGGCCGCCTCGTTGCCGATACCGGTCACCGGCGCCGCCGTGCCGCACGGCGTGCTGGTGCCCCAGCGGGTGGTGCCGCTACCGACGGCCAGGTTGTAGAAGAACTTGTTGGCGATCCCGGACGAGTAGTGGACGTCGAGTCTCGGGACGAGCGGGCTCCAGCACGACGCCGACTTCCCGTCGCGGTTCGGCTCGTCCATGTAGCGCAGCGGCTGCGCATCGATCTTCTCGCCGACCAGGTAGTCGGGCTCGTCGGCCGGGTTGGCCGCGGCGAACTCGACCAGCGTGCCGATGATGTCGCTGGTGGCCTCGTTGAGCCCACCGGACTCGCCGGCGTAGACGAGGTCGGCCGTCTGCGTGGTGAAGCCGTGGGCCATCTCGTGGGCCACGATGTCGAGGCTGGTGAACGCCTTGAAGGGCGGGGCGCCGTCGCCGAAGAACATGCAGCGGCAGTAATCGCTCCAACCCGCGTTGGCCTCGTTCAGGTCGTAGTGGGCATACGCCGTGATGCCCTTGCCGTCGCCGCCGATGCCGGCCCGTCCGAACTCGCTCTGGAACCAGTCCCAGGTGCGGGCCATGCCGTAGTGCACGTCGACGCCGGCCGAAGCCCGGTCGGCCACGGTGCCGTCGCCCCAGGCGTTGTCGGCGTCGGTGAAGGCCTTCGAGTTCGCGACGGTCGGCAGGGTGGCCAGGTTCTGGGCGTCACGGGTGGTGTTACCGCCGCGGCTGGTGTCGGTCAGCTCGTAGCCGGCGTCGGTGTGCTTGGTGGCCAGCTCGACCGAGCCGGTGTGCAGGCCGCGCCCGGTGCCCTCGTCGGCCGTGTGTACCTGGTCGTGCGAGCGGCGGACCTGCCCGGTGGTGGCGTCGACCACGACGACGAGGCGGCTCGGCAACCCGGAGCGGGCCGTTCCGGGAACGGTCGCCTCCCAGGCCAGCGCGGGCTTTCCGGCGTACGCGTCGACGACCAGCCGCGCCGTCGCCGGGCCCCCGCGACGACCGGTGAACTGCTTCTGCGCGACGGTGACGGCCTTTGCTCGCTTGACCTTCGGCGTCCGCGACACCTCGATCGGCGCCTGCTGGGCGACCGTGGTGCCGGTCCGGGCGCCGGCCTGGTCGGTGTGCACGACGAAGTCACCGCCGAGGACAGGCAGCCCGTTCCACGTACGGTCGAAGCGCACGTGCCGGTCGCCGTCGGGGTCGACCACGACGTCGCGCGCCTGGTACTTCTCGCCCGTGCGCCCGTGGATCGCCTTGGTGTCGCGCGTCACTGTCGTGCGGGCCGCGGTGACGACCTCGGGCCGGCTGGCCGGGGAGGTCGAGCGCCCGGGTGCGGCCGGCGCGGCCACGGGAGAGACGAAGCTGGCGGCCGGTGTGGACGGTGCGGACCCGAAGGCGACGAAGCCGCCCCCGATCAGCACCGCTGCGGCGGCACCCGCGAGCAGACCGCGGGCATGGCTGCGCCGAACCGTCATTCTTCATCCCCCGTCGATATCGATGACGAGCGAACTGTAATGGAAGTTGACGGCTCAGGTTGTCCCGCCCGGGCTCGCGCATCCTCGGCGCGCGTGGCGCGTTGACCCGGCGTGCGTATCTCTCAGCGTGTCCGCCGGGCAATGGTGGCCGGCGCCGCGGCCGTCGCGGTGTGCGTGTCGGCGCAGCCCGCCCTCGCGGTCGTCGGCGCGTCGGCCGACCGCCGAGGGCCGTCCTTCAACGGCTCGGTCTACGCGATCGCCCACCGCGGCGACACGGTCTATGTCGGCGGCTCGTTCACCCGCATGACGATCGACGGCCGCACCGTCACCCGGAACCGGCTGGCCGCGTTCTCCGGGCGCACCGGCGAACTGCTCGACTGGGCGCCGTCGGCCGACGACACTGTGCGAGCCTTGGCCGTCGTGCCGGGCTGGGTCTATGCGGGCGGCGACTTCGACGAGGTCAACGGCGAGGAACGCCAGGCGCTGGCCCGGATCGACGCGGGCGACGCCGAGGTCGGGTCGTTCGATCACCGCTTCGCGGGCAGCGTGCGCACCCTGGCCGTCGGCCACGGCCGGCTGTACGCGGGCGGCACCATCAGCCGGGTCGACGGCGAGCGTCGCGGCCAACTGGCCGCCTTCTCGCTGGCCGACGACGAGCTCGACGACACCTGGACCCCGCGGCCCGGTGGGATGGTCAACTCCCTCGCCGTACGCGGGAACCGGGTTTATCTCGGCGGAGCCTTTCCGCGCCGGCTCGCGGCGGTCGACGCCGCCGACGGCCGGGACGACGCCGGCTTCCGCCCGGACGCGCCGGCCCTGGTGCATGCGATCGCGGTCGACGGTTCCGGCGTCTACGCGGCCATGGGTGGCGCGGGCGGCCGGG
This sequence comes from Paractinoplanes aksuensis, assembly GCF_024137025.1. Lineage (GTDB taxonomy): Bacteria > Actinomycetota > Actinomycetes > Mycobacteriales > Micromonosporaceae > Actinoplanes > Actinoplanes aksuensis. The sequence goes on along the minus strand of NZ_JAMYJR010000026.1, from coordinate 207,452 downwards.
CGGCGAAGTTCTCGACGAGCGGCGCCACCCGCTGGATCCGGGTCTTCGACGGTGACGCCCAGGCGATCGCGGTGCTCGACGGCGTCGCGTACGTCGGTGGCCACTTCGACCGGGCCTGCGCCAACGGCGACGACGCGGACAACGGCGAGTGCGAGGCCGGTTCGGTCCCCCGGGTGAAGCTGGCCGCGGTCAGCCCGTCGGGCTCGCTCACCGGCTGGGCGCCGCAGGCCAACGGCGTGGTCGGCGTCCGCACGCTGGTGATCAAGGGAGCCACGGTGGCGGCCGGCGGCGACTTCACCACGATCGGAGGGCGCACCCAGCGGCGCTACGCGTCGTTCGGATGAGACGCGTGCTGTCCGGCCTGGTGCTGCTGCTGGCGGTGCTGGCCGGAACGACCGCGGCGGCCGCCGAGCCGGCGACCGAGACGGTCCACTACACGTTCGACGGGCCGTCGCCGTTGACCGACGTCTCGGGGCACGGCCACGACCTGACCCCGGTCAGCCGGTTCGGCGGGGCGTTCACCACGGTCGCCCACAACGGTGGCCAGGCACTTGTCTTCCCGTCGCCCTGTCACGCCGAGCCGTGCCCGCGGATCGCGTTGCGGGCGGCCACCACGACCGGTCTCAACCCCGGCCGGCGCCCGTTGCGGTACGGCGCCTCGGTGCGGCTGGCCGCCGACCAGACCACCAAGGGCGAGAACGTGCTGCAGAAGGGCTTCTCGGCCCAGGGCAGCCAGTACAAGCTGCAGATCGACGGGCTCGCCGGCCGGCCCAGCTGCGTGCTGGTCGACGACCGGCGACCGCAGATCCACGCCGCGATCAGCAACGTCGGGGTGGCCGACGACCGCTGGCACACCTTGGAATGCCGTCGCGCCGGCAGCCGTCTGTCCATCCTGGTCGACGGCGTCACCCGTGGCCGCGCCACCGTGCCGGCCGACCTCTCGGTGAGCAACCGCCGGCCGTTCAGCCTCGGCGGCAAGGGTTCCTACCCCGACAACGACCAGTTCCAAGGCATTCTGGACGAGGTCTGGGTGCGGATCGGTTAGGCCGGGGGCAGGGCGTACGGCTTGGAGACGACCTCGACGTTGCTGAACCACGAGGTGACGTGGACCCGGATCTCGGGCGTGCCGGGCAGGCGGGGCACCGCGGCCAGGTTGAGGTTGCGCGACGAGAAGACGACCGTGCCGGTCACGTCGACCTCGACCCCCTCGGGCACGATGATCTTCAGCTCGCCGAACGTGCAGCTGCCGGCGATCTCGATGACGTCCTGGTCGGTCAGCACCTCGCGCAGGTCGAGCGTGGCCGAGCCGAACAGCGTGAACAGGGTCAGCCGGGGCTCCCGCAACCGCCAGCGGCCCCGGCGCTTGTTCTCGCTGAAGACGGTGATGACCTTGTCGACCGTCCGGGCCGAGCCCACGATCGGCGTCTGGCTCAGGCCCGCGGTGGCCTCGGCCAGCTCGGTCGACGTCTGCGCGGCCCAGACCGCACCGACCCGCACGCTGAACTGCTCGAGCGTCAGCCGGCCGTCGCCGCACGCCCGTTGCAGCAACTCGGCGGCCCGCTCGCGCTCGGGCTCGGACGGCGGCACCTGCATCGGAGTGGTCACGGTGGCGATCCTAGGGCTTGCGGGCGACGACGCCGTACACCGCGACCTCGGCCGGTGTCGGGCGCGGGCCGGTCTCGCCCTCGGCCCGCCACTCGCTGACCGGCACGAGGCCCGGCTCGAGCAGCTCGAGACCGTCGACCAGCGAGCGCACCTCGTCGCGGGTGCGCGGCCAGGCGTCGAGCTTGCCCCGCGCGGCCATGGTGGCGAACCGGGCGTGCGTCTCGGCGTCGGCGTAGTCGCTGGTGCCGTGGCTGAGCACGATGTGACTGCCGGACGGCAGCTCGTCGAGCAGGGTCCGCACGATGCGGCGGGCCTGATCGGTGCCGTCGATGAAGTGCAGCACCGCGATCAGCATCAGCGTGACCGGCCGGTCGAAGTCGAGCACATCGCGTACGGTCGGATCGGCCAGGATCTTCCCGGGCTCGCGCAGGTCGGCCTCGAGGTAGGCCGTGCGCCCCTCGCGGGTGCTGGTCAGCAGGGCCCGGGCGTGGGCCAGCACCATCGGGTCGTTGTCGACGTAGACGACCCGGGCGTCGGGCGCGTTGCGCTGGGCCACCTGGTGGGTGTTGTCGGCGGTGGGCAGCCCGGTGCCGATGTCGAGGAACTGCCGCTGGCCGCCCTCGGTGGTGAGGTGGGTGACCGCGCGTCGCAGGAATCCCCGGTTTTCGCGGGCGGTGGTGCGGATGGTCGGGAACACCGCGGCGATCTGGTCGCCGGACTCCCGGTCGACGGCGAAGTTGTCCTTGCCGCCGAGCCAGTAGTTGTACCGGCGCGCGGAATGAACCCGGGTCTCGTCCACCATCCGCGCAGACTAGTCCTTTGTGGAAATTTCCGGGGCCCCGCGCAGGTTTCCGTAGGCCCACGCGGCCAGCGTGGTCGGTGTCGAGCTGCGGAAATCCCGGGACTGCTCGGGCACAAAATCGTCGGGGATGCCGGAGGTCATGGCCGCGATCCCGGCTGCGGCCACCTCGCTCAGCCCGGCGCCGGTCAGCGCCTGCTGCAACTGCTCGTCGGTGATCCGCACGGCCGAGACGTCCCGGCCCAGCACGGCGCCGAGAATGCCGGCGGCCTCGTCCCAGCTCAGGTCGGCCGGGCCGTGCACCGCCTGGACCGCCGAGCCCGGCCAGCCGGCCAGCAACCGGGCCGCGGCGACCTCGCCGACGTCGCGCGGGTCGACCCACGGCATGCGTCGCGACGGCGCCACGGTGGTGGTGAGCACGCCCTCGCGCAAGCTGTCGAGCATGCCGTACAGGTTGGTGAAGTAGTAACCGCAGCGCAGTGTGAGCAGGTCGGTGCCGGTGGCCGCCAACTGCTCCTCGTTGCGGGCCAGCCCGTCGATCAGCCCGGCGCCCTGCCGCAACTCGGCCCCGACGCTGCTTATCTGCAGCACGCGCGCGACCCCGCCCGCGCGCACGGCGGCCGCGGCGTTCTCGCCCATCGCCACCATGTCGTACAGCGGGTCGGGCACGTCGAAGGCCTCGGGGGTGGCCCAGAAGAGTGAGTCGGCCCCCTTGACCGCATCGGCCACGAACTCTCCGTCGAGCAGGTCACCCTGAGCCACTTCGACCAGCGGTAACAACTCGGCCGGCAAACGGGACGGATCGCGCAGGAGCACCCGGGGGCGCTCACCCGCCTGCACGAGCAGCTGGACGACGCGGGAGCCGACATTTCCGGTCGGGGTGGTCACGACAATCGTCATGCCACCCTTCACTACCCCGATCAGACCTGTCGGAACTCGATTCCGAGCAGACTTGCCGCCGCCTTGTAGTCGGCCGCGCGGTGCCCGAGCGAGAGCGACCAGTGGTGGCCGACCCCCGACGCGCTCCAGTCATCGACCCACTCGCCGGGGTCCCGCCCGAAGTCGACCCGGCTCGTGGTGTTGCCGATCGCCAGCAGCGGCCCGTCGACCACGGTCCCCTCGCCGGCGATGAACGACAGCGAGCCGTCCCGGTCCTGGCCCAGGCCGAGCAGGGTCACCGGCCCCGGGCGTACGTCGAATTCGACGCTCACCCCCCAGCTGCGCTTACCGTGATAGACGCCGAGGCCGCGCAGCAGCGGCTGCCGCGAGCTGACGGCCAGGTGGGCCGGGCCGTCGTGGCCCATCTCGACCACGTTGTCGGTGAAGTTGAGCGCCTGGATCTCGCAGAACGACCCGCCCGCCCCCGCGACCTGGGTGGCCAGCTGCGCGACGGTCGTCCGCAACTCGTACTCGCCGGTGGCCGGGATACCACGCGCGGTCAGCAGCGAGGCGCCCAGGATCATGCCCGCGCCCAGCCGCTCGTGCTGCTCCCCGTTCAGCCCGCGGTGGTAATAGGCGAGGCTGTCGAGGTCGAAGTCGTCGGCCAGCCGGTCGAGGCCGACCGAGACCCGGGCGCCCCAGGCGAAGTCGTCCTCGTTCACCGACTCGTCGAGCACGAAGATCTTGCGGGCCAGCTCCATCCGCTCGGCCACCTCGTCGTCGGTCGCCGCCAGCGTGCGTTCCCGCAGGTCGTCGAACTCGAGCACCTCGACGTGGGAGCCGAACGTGGTCGGCAGCAGCGTGAGGTCGGTCGAGACGTCGAGCATGCCCGGGTAGAGGTGACCCATGAGCCCGTGGCGGGCGTTGCGCAACGCCGCGCGTACGCGGGCGGCAGTGATCCACTGCGAGATACGGGCCCACGCCGATTCCTGGCGCAGCCAGCCGGTGACCGACCGGAACGGGATGCCGGCCCGGCGGAACAGGTTGCCGACCTCGGGCACCGGGCACTGGCCGCAGTAGGCCAGCCAGGCGCCGGTGTCGAACGAGGCGTGGTCCATCTTCTCGGTCGGCTGCAGATCGATGACCAGCACCGGGCTGCCGGCCCGCTGGGCGATCGGCAGCACCATCGACGAGGTCAGATAGGTAGTCAGGAACAGCACGATCAGGTCGCAGTCGGCCTGGCGCAGCTTCTCGGCCGCGACCACGCCCTCCTGCGCGTCGGAGATGAAGCCGACGTCGGTGACCTCGGCGTCCATCTCCTGAAAACGTTCGGAGACGTAGCGCGCCGATTCTTCGAGTTGCGGTAGCAGGTGCGGGAACTGCGGCCAGTACGTGCCGAGCCCGCCCGCCACGAGGCCGATGCGGATCTTCCGGCGCGGTTTCGGAGTGAGGATCATGCTGCCTCCCAGAGGACGACGTGGAGGTTGCGGGGGCCGTGCACCCCCTCGACCCGGTTGAGCTCGATGTCGCTGGTCGCGGACGGTCCACTGATCCAGGTCAGCGGGCGGCCGGGGTCGAGCCGAGCGACGGCCTCGGGAACGGAGGCCACCACCTGCTCCGGGCGCAGCACGCAGATGTGCCGGTCAGGCAGGAGCGAGAGGATGCGCCGGCCCTGGTCGGGCGACGCGTCGAGGACGATCGTGCCGGTCTCGGCCACGGCGACCGCAGCCGCCGTGAGCACGCCGTCGGCGGCCGCGATCTCGGCGGGTGAGAGGCCGTCGTCGATGCGGGCCCGGGCCGGTTGCCACTCGACCGGCAGGCCGGGCGGCACGACGACCCAGCCGTCACCGATGATCTCGCGCACGGTGCCCGGAATGTCCGACGAGCGATGAACCACGGCCTGGTAGTCGACGAGACGCTCGACCAGCAGGTCGAGATCAACGGGATGCGGGCCCCGGCGGTAGTCGCGCGGAATCACCGGCACGGCGGACGGCGAGGCCAGCGCCTGCCGGATCCGGCCCAGCACGAGCTCGCGGCTGCTCATCGGCCCCGCCACCAATCGCGGAACGACTCGTCCGGCACCTCCGGCAGGTCCCGGCTCGCGGACCAGCCGTTCAGCGGCGGCGGCAGCGCCCGACCCTTCCGGCCCAGCAGTTCGGCCAGCTTGGCCGCCCGTTGCGCGCGTTGATAGAGCCGAGGCCGGTCCATCGTGTACGCGGCCGCGGCCATCGCCGCCTTCTCCGTACGCGGATGGGGTGCCTGGTTCCGCAGGTGCACCAGGATCGACGGGATGTCGATTTTCACCGGACACGCGTCGAAACAAGCGCCGCACAGCGACGACGCGTACGGCAACGAGGCGTTGTCCGCGATCCCGGTCAACTGCGGCGAGAGCACGGCCCCGATCGGACCCGGATAGACCGACCCGTACGCGTGCCCGCCCGTACGCTCATAGACCGGGCACACGTTCAAGCAGGCCGAACACCGGATGCAGTGCAGCGCCGCCCGCCCCACCTCGTCGGCCAGCACGGCCGTCCGCCCGTTGTCGAGCAGCACCAGGTGGAAGTTCTGCGGCCCGTCGCCCGGCGTCACTCCGGTCCACATCGACGTGTACGGGTTCATCCGCTCCCCCGTCGACGCCCGCGGCAGCAACTGCAGGAACACCTCGAGGTCCTGCCACGCCGGCACCACCTTCTCGATGCCCATCACGGTGATCAGCGTTTCCGGCAGGGTCAGGCACATCCGGCCGTTGCCCTCGGACTCGACCACGGCCAGCGTCCCGGTCTCGGCCACCCCGAAGTTGGCCCCCGACACCGCGACCTTCGTCGACAGGAACGTCTCGCGCAGATAGCGCCGTGCCGCCCCGGCCAGCTCGGCCGGGTCGTCGGTCAGCGCGGGGTCGACCCCGGGCATCTCGCGCAGGAAGATCTCGCGGATCTCCGCGCGGTTGCGGTGGATGGCCGGCACCAGGATGTGCGACGGCTTGTCCCGGCCCAGCTGCACGATCAGCTCGGCCAGGTCGGTCTCGACCGCCTCGATCCCGGCTTCTTCCAGGGCCTCGTTGAGCCCGATCTCCTGGGTCGCCATCGACTTGATCTTTATGGCCCGCCGCTCGCCGGTCTCCTGGATCAACCCGGTGACGATCCGGTTGGCCTCCTCCGCGTCGGCCGCCCAGTGCACGACCCCGCCCGCAGCCGTCACCTTTTCTTCCAACTGCTCCAGCAGCCGGGGCATATTCGCCATGGTGTACGTCTTGAGGGCCGACCCGGCCGACCGAAGCTCCTGCCAGTCCGGCAGCTCCGCGATCACCCGCCCCGACTTCCCGCGAATCGTGGTCGTGGCGTGCCGCAGGTTGCTGCGCAGCTGCGGATTCGCCAGCGCTGTGCGGGCCGCCGCCGGAAACGGCTCATCGCCGCGGAGATGTCCGACCCCTCGCGGCGCGTGGACGGGCATGCCGAGGAAGGTGCTCATGCTGCGCCTGCCGCAACTTCAATCGCTCCGATGCAGCGGATCACGACGAGGCCTCCGTCGATGCCAGGATCTCCGCGAGGTGCACTGTTCGCACGCCGGCGCCGGACCGTGAGAGCCCGCCGCCGATGTGCATGAGACACGAGGCGTCACCGGCCGTGCAGACCTCGGCGCCCGTGTCGATCACGTGCCGCATCTTGTCGGCGAGCATGGCCGTCGAGGTGTCAGCGTTCTTCACCGAGAAGGTGCCGCCGAAGCCGCAGCACTGCTCGGCCGCGGGCAGTTCGACCAGGTCGAGGCCGCGCACCTGACGCAGCAGCCGTTGCGGGCGGTCACCGACGCGCAGCACCCGCAGCGAGTGACAGGTCGGGTGGTAGGTGACGCGGTGCGGGTAGTACGCGCCGACGTCCTCCACCTTCAACACGTCGATGAGCAGCTCCGACAGCTCGAAGGTGCGCTCGGCGACGGCCTCGGCCGCGGTGGCCAGCCCTTCGTCGCCGGCCTGCCGCGCGACCATCGCGTGCTGATGCCGGATCGAGCCGACACAGCTCCCCGACGGCGCCACCACCACGTCGCACGGCTCGAAGGTGCGCACGTAACGACGTACGAGCGGAAGGGCTTGATCTTGATAGCCCGTGTTGACGTGCATCTGGCCGCAGCAGGTCTGCTCGGGCGGGAACACGACCTCGTGGCCGAGCCGTTCGAGCAGCAGCACGGTCGCCTTCGCCGCCGCCGGGAACATGGTGTCGGCCAGGCAGGACGCGAACAGGGCTATGCGCACGGCGACCTCCTACCGGAGCAGCTCGGGAACGGCGGCCCCGCGCGGCTCGTAGCGCACCACCCGTTGAGTCTCGCGGAGCACCGAGCGCAGCGCAGCCAGGTCGCCCTCGATCACACCCGCCACCCGCGCCTGGATCAGCAGGTTCCCCAGCGCAGTGGCCTCGACCGGACCGGCCAGCACCGGGAGGCCACAAGCGTCCGCCGTGAGCTGGCACAGCAGCTCGTTTCGAGCCCCACCACCGACGATGTGGACAGCGTCCACGTGCCGTCCCGACAACTGCTGAGCCTGCTCGACGGCCTTGTGGTGAGCCAGGGCCAGACTGTCCACGATGCACCGGGTGAGCACCGCCGGGCTCGCGTCAGGCGGCAGGCCCGCCGCCTTGGCCACCCGCTGGGCCATGCCCCCGGGCGGGATGAAGCCCGGGTCGTCGAGGTCGATCACCACCGGCTTCTCACGGGACGCCGCGCGCAGCAGCTCGGTGATATCGGTCGTGCCCCACTCACGCATGCACTCCTGCAGCGGCCACAGCCCCATCACGTTGCGCAGGTAGCGGATCGTGCCGTCGACGCCGCCCTCGTTGGTGAAGTTGGCCGCCCGCGACTCGGCGCTGAGCACCGGATCCGGCAGTTCGAGCCCGACCAGTGACCAGGTGCCACACGAGATGTAGGCGAACTGCTCACCGGCGGCCGGCACCCCCACCACCGCCGACGCGGTGTCGTGTGATCCGACCGCCACCACCGGCGTACCCCCGAAGTGACCCGTCACCGAACCCGGCAGCCGGACCGGCGGCAGCAGCGAAGGCCGCAGGCCCAGCTCCGCCAGCAGCGGCGCCGACCAGTCCCGCGTCCGGACGTCGAGCAGGCCCGTCGTCGAGGCGTTCGTGTATTCGGCGCCGATCTCGCCGGTCAGCCAGTACGCGAGCAGGTCGGGGATCAGCAGCATCTGCTGCGCGAGCTCGAACTGCGGCGTCGTCCGGGCCGCGGCCAGCTGGTAGATCGTGTTGAACGGCAGCTTCTGCAGGCCGGTGATCTCGTACAGCTGCTCGTCGCCGAGGTCGAGGCGGACCCCGTCGGTGCGGCCGTCGCGGTAGTGCACCGGATTGCCCAGCAGCGCGCCCGACGCGTCGAGCAGCCCGTAGTCGACGGCCCACGAGTCGATGCCGATGCTCGCGACCGGCCCGGCCTTTCGTAGTCCTTCGAGGACTCCCCGATAAAGGCCGAGGATGTCCCAGTGCAGCGTGCCGCCCACCCGCACCGGCTCGTTGGCGAACCGGTGCGTCTCGGTGAGCTCGATCGTGCCGGCCCCGAAGCGGCCGACCATGACGCGCCCGCTGGACGCGCCGAGGTCGACCGCGGCGAAGGAAGTCATCGTAGGAAGGCCGCGGCCACGCCGGCGTCCACCGGGATGTGCAGGCCGGTCGTGTGGGTCAGGTCGCCGCCGGTCAGGGCGAAGACCGCGTTGGCCACGTGCTCGGGCAGCACCTCGCGCTTGAGCAGGGTGCGCTGCGCGTAGTACTCGCCCAGCTTCTCTTCCGGCACGCCGTAGACCGCGGCCCGCTCGGCGCCCCAGCCGCCGGCGAAGATGCCCGACCCGCGGACGACGCCATCGGGGTTGATGCCGTTGACGCGGACGCCGTGGGCGCCCAGCTCGGCCGCGAGCAGCCGCACCTGGTGGGCCTGGTCGGCCTTGGTCGCGCCGTAGGCGACGTTGTTGGTCCCGGCGAAGATCGAGTTTTTGCTGGAGATGTAGATGATGTCGCCGCCCAGGCCCTGCGCGATCATGATCCGGGCCGTCTCGCGGGAGACCAGGAACGAGCCCTTGGCCATCACGTCGTGTTGCAGGTCCCAGTCCTGCTCGGTCGTCTCGAGCAGCGGCTTCGAGATGGAGAGTCCAGCGTTGTTGACCACCAGGTCGATGCCGCCGAATTTTCTGGTCGCTTCCTGCAGCGAGGCGACGATGGAGGCGGCGTCGGTGACGTCGGCCGTCACGGCCAGGGCGACGTCGCTGCCCCCGATCTCGTCCGCCGTTTGCCGGGCGGCTTCCCCGTCGCGGTCCGCGACGACGACGCACGCGCCCTCGGCCGCGAGCCGCAGGGCGATCGCGCGGCCGATGCCCGAGCCGCCCCCGGTCACGTAGGCGATGCGGGTGGCCAGCGGCTTCGGCTTGGGCAGGCGCTGCAGCTTGGCCTCCTCGAGGGCCCAGTACTCGATGCGGAACTTCTCGGCCTCGTCGATCGGCGCGTAGGTCGACACCGACTCGGCGCCACGCATCACGTTGATCGCGTTGACGTAGAACTCGCCGGCCACGCGAGCCGTCTGCTTGTTGGCGCCGAACGAGAACATGCCCACGCCGGGCACCAGCACGATGGCCGGGTCGGCGCCGCGGATGGCCGGGCTGTCGGCGGTGGCGTGCCGGTCGTAGTAGCCGCGGTAGTCGGCGCGGTAGGCCTCGTGCAGCTCCTTGGCCCGGGCCACGACCTCGTCGAGCGGAGCGTCGGGCGCGGTGTCGAGCACCATCGGCTTGACCTTGGTCCGCAGGAAGTGGTCGGGGCAGCTGGTGCCCGTCTCGGCCAGCTCTTGAACCCGCGAACTGTTGACGAAGTCGAGCACGACGTCGCTGTCGGTGTAGTGGCCGACCTGGGTGCGGTCAGTCGAGGCGAGGCCGCGCAGCACCGGGAACAGAGCAGCGGCCCGGTCCCGCCTTGCTCCTTCCGGCGCATTTGTCACGATTTGCGGGCCGAATGGATCTTGTCGGCCGTGCTCCGCCAGATAGTCGGCGGCCTTCTTGATGATCTCGAGCGAGTTGCGTTCGCATTCCTCGCTGGTCGCGCCCCACGCCGTGATGCCGTGCCCGCCCAGGATGACGCCGATGGCCTGCGGGTTGGCCTTCTGCACGGCGGCGATGTCGAGGCCGAGCTGGAAGCCGGGCCGGCGCCACGGCACCCACAGCACCCGGTCGCCGAAGATCTCTTTGGTCAGGGCCGGGCCGTCAGCCGCGGTGGCGATCGCGATGCCCGAGTCGGGGTGCAGGTGGTCGACGTGCGGGGCGTCGACCAGGCCGTGCATCGCGGTGTCGATCGACGGGGCCGCGCCACCCCGGCCGTGCAGGCAGAAGTCGAAGGCGGCGACCATCTCGTCCTCGCGCTCGACGCCCGGGTAGGTGCGGGTCAGCGCCCGCAGCCGGTCGAGGCGGAGCACCGCGAGGCCCTTCTCGGTCAGCGTGCCGAGGTCGCCGCCGGACCCCTTGACCCACAGCAGGTCGGCCGGCTCGCCGGTGACCGGGTCGGTCTCGCTGCCCTTGGCCGAGGTGTTGCCCCCGGCGTAGTTGGTGTTGCGCGGGTCGGCGCCGAGCCGATTGCTGCGCTCCAGAAGCTCACGCACTGCGGGGTTCGTCATGATGTCCTTCGACCTCGTCGGCAACCTCGTGAAACGTTTCATACGTTGCCGCCACATTACGGGTCTGTAGCGACCCCGGTCAAGATGCCTTTGAAAATTGAAACGTGCCCTGTGCGTCGGTTCTGAGCGACGCTCGACAACGTGTCCATCCGACGAATCGGCCGCTTCCGCGCCGTTCGGCCGACCCCTAACGGGTCAACGGGCAATTAGCGCTGATCTTCGGTCTGACCTGCACCGATTCGCCCAATCTTCAGTGTTCAACCATTGTCGGCTGTGCGACTGTTGCCTCGACATCGAGAACGACGCCGTTCCTCGTGACCGAACGTGACGGCACGCCTCATGCCAGGGCAAGCCGCATGTGGCGGCACGAGAAGGAGGAGTTAAGTGGCGAACATCGAGACTTCGCTCAAGGAAGCCATGACGATCGAGGGCGCCATCGGCGTGGCGCTCGTCGACTACACCAGCGGTCTCACGCTGGGTGTCATGGGTGGCGGCCTCAACATGGACATGAACATTGCCGCCGCCGGCAACACCGACGTGATCCGGGCCAAGGTCCGCACCCTCGAGATGCTCGGCCTGGCCGACAGCATCGAGGACATCCTGATCACGCTCGACTCGCAGTACCACCTGATCCGCCTGCTCCAGGGCCGTGGCAACGAGGCGTTCTTCCTCTACCTCGCCCTGAACAAGAGCCGCGCGAACCTCGGTCTGGCCCGGCACCAGCTCCGCAAGATCGAGAGCGAGCTCGACGTATGACGGCCGTCGACGAGACCGGACTGGGCATCCGGAGCACGACGCAGCTGATCGGTGACGCTGTCAAGCAGTTCCGTGCCCAGGTGCCGGAGTGCATCGGCGCCGGTCTGGTCGACATGTCCACCGGCATGCTGCTGGCCGCCGACACCCTCGACGAGCACCCCAACGAGGTGCTCGACCTGATCGCGGCGGCCACGTTCGACCTGTTCCAGGGTCGTAACGTCGTGATGATCGAAGAGATCTTCAAGGCCCGGTACGGCGTGCTCGACGACCGCCACTACTTCCAGGAGTTCCTGGCCCAGAGCGACTCGCACGTGCACGTCTTCCTGCGCAGCGCCGGCCAGGACATCGCCGCGGTCGTGATCGCCCGCAAGACGGCGAACACGGGCATGATCCTCACGCAGGCCCGGCTCGTCATGAAGCAGCTGGACGCCGGCCTCAGCTGATGTCCGTGCCACCGCTGACGGCGGCGCTGGGCATCCCCGGCGCCCACGCGGTGTCCCTGCTCGACCCGGACGGCCCTGACGTGCTGTGGTGGGCGGGTGAGACCGCGCCGACCGAGCAGGAGGCCGCTGCCGCCGTCACGCTCGCCGCGGCGGCGGCCGGACTCGTCCTGCTCAAGGGAAACGGTGCCGACGAACTCGGCGACATCCTCCTCACCAGCGCCGACGCGTTCCACGTCGTGCGCCTGGTGGGCGAGGAGGCGCCGCTCGTCGCCCACCTGACGTTGCGCCGGGCCGACGCCAATCTGGCGATGGCCCGGCGCGAGTTCGGCTCGATCACCCAGTCGTACGCCCGAGAGCTCGTCCGGCCGGCCAACGGCAGCGCCCCCGCGCTGACCACTTCCTCCCTCAACTTCGACCTCACCCCGCGCGACCTGGGCGGGGGTACCGTCGACCTCAGCGCGTCGGTCTCCGGACTCACCCCCGAGACCGCCGATCTGCCCCGGCGGCAGCGGCCGGACCCGTCCGAGCCCGACGAGTCCTCCGCCGACCTGCTCGACCTGCTGGGACGGCCGTACGTGACCGACGACGCAATCCTCGATCGTGTGCTGGTCGCCCTCCGCAGCCTCTGACCCTCCCGGCCTCCCACCCCCTGGAGAAAGCGTTGCAACCCTCCGATCCGTACCAGGCTGTCCGAGCCGAGCTGGCCGCGCTGCGGCATCAGGTGACCGGGGTGCGCGGCTGCGTCATCGCCGGCGTCGACGGCCTGCTGATCCTGCACGACACCGTGGCCGGCCCCGAGCCCCACGACATCGCGGCGCTGGCCGCGGGCGCGCACGGGATCAGCCGTACCTGCGGGGCGGCCCTCAACCAGGGCACGTTCCAGGAGGTGACGATCCGCAACCAGGGTGGCTATCTCTCGGTGTACGCGGTGGGCGAGCTGGCACTGCTGGCCGTGATCGGCGACAGCGGTCTGAACATCGCCCGGCTGCACCTGGAGGCCCGGCCGGTGACCAACCGCCTGGCCGGCCTGCTGCGCATCCAGACGGTGGAGCACTCGGGTTACTTCGGCTGACGCTCCTGTTCGATCGACCAGGCCGCACCTCCGGCCCGGTCAGCTCTGTTTCCACAGCCGTGCGCGGGCTCACCGGGTCTGGTCCGCTCTGTTTCCACAGCCGCGCGCGGGCTCACCGGGCCTGGCTGTGGACAACCGATGGCGCCCTCCGGCCGAAAAACCGCAAAATCACCCCGTCCCTTGGGTGGGCGGGGGAGGCGGTGGCACCCCGGGCGATCTTGAGTTGTGGCGCCGACCGCGATTTCAGCGCGCGCGAGCCCGGCTCACCGTCGACGCTCGGGCGACCAGTTCGGGCGTGAATTGCAGCTGCTCGTGGCGGTGGTTCGGGTTGGTGGCCTCGTCGAGCACCAACTGGGCGGCGGCCCGGCCCAGCTCTTGGCGCGGTTGCCGCACCGAAGTGAGAGGCACGGCCGCGGCCGAGGCGAACTCGATGTCGTCGAACCCGACGATGGCCAGGTCGTCCGGCACCCGCAGGCCGGCGCCGATGCCCTGTTGCAGCAGGCCCAGCGCGAGCAGGTCGTTGAGGCAGAACGCGGCCGTCGGCCGGCGCCGCGCGGGCAGACCGGCCAGGCGCTCACCGGCCGAGCGCCCCTCGGACACGGTCATCGCGTCGGTCGGCAGATAGATCAGGTCGTCCGGGTCGCGGCCCAGCGACTCCCAGATCTCGCGCGCGCCCTGCAACCGCTCGCCCACCTGGCCCAGCGAGTCGGGCCCGCCCACGACGGCGACCCGGGTGTGGCCCTGCTCGGCCAGGTGCTCGACCGCGATGCGCCCGCCGAGCACGTCGTCGACCGAGACCGAGCAGCAGCTGTCGGCGCCGCGCACCCGGTCGACGATCACCATGGGGACGCCGCGGCGGGTCAGCTCGTCGAGGTGGGCCGCGGCCGGGTCGACCGGGGTGATGAGGATGCCCTGCACGCGCTGCTGGAGCAGGCGGTCGAGGTGCACCTCCTCGCGGGCCGCGCGGCTGTTGCTGTTGCAGATGAACAGCGACAGATCGGCGTCCTCGGCGGCCAGCTCGATGCCCTGGGCCACGTCGTGGAAGAACGGGTTGGTGCCGTCGAGCATCACGTAGGCCAGCGTGCGGCTGGTGCCGGCGCGCAGCTGGCGGGCCGACTCGTTGCGCACGAAGCCCAGCTCGGACATGGCCCGCTCGACCCGCTCGCGGGTGCGTGCGCTCACCACCTCGGGGCGGTTCATCACGTTGGAGACGGTGCCCAGCGAGACGCCGGCGGCTGCCGCGACATCTTTCACGGACGGCGTCCGGCCGTTCAGCACTGCAGCCTCCTCGACGGAGTCGTTGAAACGTTGAAGCCGAATCCTACGGCACTGGTCGTCACAAGAACGGCAGTGTTTCCACAACGTTTCTGACCAACGCTTGACAGGTGTGATCGGGGCCACCTACGTTGCTCCTACGGTCAATGAAACATTTCAACTTTCTCGACGGAGGTGGCCCGTGGCGGAGGCAAACGCCCGGCCCAGACTCGAGGTTCACGACGTCACGAAATCCTTCGGCGCCGTCGCTGCCGTGCAGGGCGTCAGCTTCCCCCTGCACCCGGGCGAGGCGCATGCGCTGGTCGGTGAGAACGGGGCCGGCAAGTCCACCATCGTGAAGATGCTGGCCGGGGTCCACCGTCCGGACACCGGCACGCTGCGGGTCGACGGTGTCGACGTGGACTTCGCCGGCCCTGCCGACGCCAAGGCGGCCGGCATCGCCGTGATCTATCAGGAACCCACCCTCTTCCCCGACCTGTCGGTGGCCGAGAACATCGCGATCGGCAACCAGCCGCTGACCAGGCTGCGGCAGATCGACCGCAGAGAGATGACGGCCAACGCCGAGCGGCTGTTCCAGCGGCTCGGCGTCCCGCTCGACCCGAGCCGGCCCGCCCGTGGCCTGTCGATCGCCGACCAGCAACTGGTCGAGATCGCCAAGGCGCTGTCGGCCGAGGCCCGGGTGCTGATCATGGATGAGCCCACCGCGGCCCTGTCCGCTGTCGAGGTCGAGCGGCTGTTCGCGGTGGTGCGGTCGCTGCGCGACGAGGGCGCGGCGATCATGTTCATCTCGCACCGGTTCGAAGAGATCACCGCCCTCTGCGAGCGGGTGACGATCATGCGGGACGGCAAGCACGTCGCCACCGAACTGGTCGCCGAGCTCAGCGTCGACGACATGATCCGGCGCATGGTCGGCCGCGATCTGAGCGCGCTCTTCCCCAAGCAGGACGTCGAGCCGGGCGAGGTCGTGCTCGAGGTCGAGGGCCTGTCCCGCGAGGGCGTCTTCAAAGACATTTCCTTCTCCGTACGGTCCGGGGAGATCGTCGCTCTGGCCGGGCTCGTCGGCGCCGGCCGTTCCGAGGTCATGCAGGCCGTGTTCGGGGTGGACCCCTACGACTCGGGGACCGTCAAGGTCCACGGCCGGCGACTCAGGAAGGGCCTGCCGCGCGCGGCCATGGCGGCCGGCATGGCGCTCGTCCCCGAGGACCGTCGCCAGCAGGGCCTGGTCATGGAGCTCTCGATCGAACGCAACGTGACCCTGCCCCGGGCGCGCAAGCTGGCCCGCCTCGGTCTGCTGTTCGGTGGCGCCGAGCGCGAGGCGGCTCTGACCTGGACCCAGAAGCTGCAGACCAAGCTGGGCCGGCTCAGCGATGCCGTGGGCACGTTGTCGGGCGGCAACCAGCAGAAGGTCGTACTGGCCAAATGGCTGGCCACCGGGCCCAAGCTGCTGATCGTCGACGAGCCCACCCGCGGCATCGACGTCGGCACCAAGGCCGAGGTGCACCGGCTGATGTCGTCGCTGGCCGCCGATGGCCTCGCGGTCGTCATGGTCTCGTCGGAGCTGCCCGAGGTGCTGGGCATGGCCGACCGGATCGTGGTGCTGCGCGAGGGCCGCATCGCCGCCCAGCTCACCCGGGCCGAGGCCACCGAGGAGTCAGTCATGTACGCCGCCATGGGACAGGAGGTCTCGGTATGACCGGGACACTCGTGATCGGAGGCTCGGCGTGACTGTCACCTCCGACCGGCCCACTCCGACCGACGCCCCGCTCGGCACCCCGGCCCCCAAACGCTTCGCCGGCCTGTTGAAAACGCGCGAACTGGGCATCGTGCTCGCCCTCGCGCTGCTGGTCGCGTACACCGCGATCGACAACCCGCGGTTCCTCAGCGGACAGAGCATCCGCGACAACCTGCTGAACACGGCGATCCTGGCGGTCATGGCGACCGGCCAGGCCATCGTGGTGATCACCCGCAACATCGACCTCAGCGTCGGCTCGGTGCTCGGCATCAGCGCGTTCGCCGTGGCCACGATGATGAGCAACAACCAGGACCTGCCGATGATCGTCGCGCTGCTGGCCGGCCTGGCCATCGGCGCGGTGGCCGGCCTGCTCAACGGCGTGCTGGTGCGCTACGGCAAGGTGCCCGCGCTGGTCGTCACCCTGGGCACGCTCTACATCTACCGCGGCATCACGTACTCGTGGGCCGGCGGCTCACAGGTCAACGCGGACGAGTTGCCCGGCAACTTCCTGACGTTCGCCAACGACAGCCTGCTCGGGATCCCGTGGCTGGTGCTGATCGCGCTGGTCGTGATCGCCGCCGGATCGGTGATGATGCGCAACTACCGGATCGGCCGCGAGCTGTACGCGATCGGCTCGAGCCCGGCCGCGGCCGAGCTGGCCGGCATTAAAGTCGCCCGCAACCTGCTCAGCGCGTTCGTGATCAGCGGCGCCCTGGCCGGGCTGGCCGGGGTGCTCTACGCGGCCCGGTTCGGCACGGTCGACGCCGCGGCCGGCAACGGCTACGAGCTCAACGTGGTGGCGGCGGTCGTGGTCGGCGGCGTGGCCGTCTTCGGCGGCAGCGGCTCGGTGTGGGGGGCCGCGCTCGGCGCCCTGCTGCTCACGGTGATCGGCAGCGCCCTGGCGGTGCTCGACATCAACCAGTTCTGGCAGCAGGCCATCGTGGGCGCGCTGATCATCCTGGCCATCTGCGCCGACCGCCTGGTCGCCTTCCGCATCGCCCGCTCGCTCCGGAAGAGGGACGCGCATGTCTGACACCTTGCGTAAAGGCGGCGCGCCGCAAGAGATCGACTTGGACAAGCGGCCCGCGAACAACCGCAGCGCCGTCCTCAAGAGCCGGCTGACCAGCTGGGACAGCATCATCCTGGTGCTCACCGTCCTGGTGCTGATCGTGGCGTCGGGCACTGTGGACAACTTCGGCACCAGCCGGAACTTCACGTTCATGGTGCTCGACCTGCTGCCCATCATCCTGATCGCGCTGCCGATGACGATGATCATCGTGACCGGCGAGATCGACCTGTCGGTGGCCAGCACCCTGGGCCTGACCAGCTCGATGATGGGCTGGCTGTGGAACCAGGGCCTGTCGATCGAATCGATCATCCCGCTCTGCATCGTGATCGGCGCCATTTGTGGTGTGGTCAACGGCTTCCTGATCACCGGGCTCGGCCTGCCCTCGCTGGCGGTCACCATCGGCACCCTGGCCCTCTACCGCGGTCTCGCGTTCGTCGTGCTCGGTGACGGCGCCGTGGCCGACTTCCCCTGGAACTACACCGGGTGGGTGACCGGAACGATCGGCGGTGGCGCCGTACCCAATGTCTTGATCTTGATTGTGGTTCTGGCCCTGATCTTCGGGATCGTGCAGCACGCCACGCCGTTCGGCCGCTCGCTCTACGCCATCGGGGCCAACGCGCAGGCCGCCCACTTCTCCGGCATCCGGGTCGCAAGAACCAAGTTCTGGCTGTACGTGGCCAGTGGCGCGGTGGCCGGCCTCGTCGGTGTGCTGTGGACACTGCGCTACTCCAGCGCCCGGGCCGACAACGGCGCGGGCCTCGAACTCGCCGTCGTCGCGGCCGTCCTGCTGGGCGGGGTGTCGATCTTCGGCGGCAAGGGCAGCCTGCCCGGCGTGCTGGCCGGTGTGGTGCTGCTGACCGCGCTGCAGAACGCGCTGCGCCTGGAGGACGTCTCCGGGCAGGCGCTCAACATCGTCACGGGCTCCCTGCTCGTGCTCTCCGTACTGCTTCCGAACATCACCACCGCCGTACGCAGTAATTGGCACCGCCGCAGGCTGCGGCAAGCCGCTTCCCGATAGCCCCTGAGTGAATGGAGTACCCAGTGCTTCGCTCCCCCCGGACGCTACTGTCCGTTACTTCGGCCGCACTGCTGGTCGCCGGGCTCACCGCCTGTAGCGGCACCACCAAAGACAGCGCCTCCACCTCGAGCGGCGGTGGCCAGTCGGCCGCGGCGGCCGACCCCAACGCGGCGGTCAAGGAGGGCCTCAAGATCGCCTTCCTGCCGAAGCAGCTCAACAACCCGTACTCGGACGTCGAGACCGGCGGCGGCAAGGTCGCCGTCGAGGAGCTCAAGGGCGAGTACAAGCTGGTCGGCCCGAACGACGCGTCCGCCTCGTCCCAGGTGTCCTACATCAACACGCTGATCCAGCAGCAGCAGGACGTGATCGTGGTGGCGGCCAACGACCCCAACGCGGTCTGCCCGTCGCTCAACCAGGCCCGCGCGGCCAAGATCAAGGTCATCACGTTCGACTCGGACGCCTCCAAGGACTGCCGCGACGCGTTCATCAACCAGGCCACCACGCAGGGCATCGGCGAGTCGCTGGCCAAGATGGCGCTCGAGCAGGCCGGCGGCGAGGGCGAGATCGCGGTCCTCTCGGCCACCCCCAACGCCACGAACCAGAACTCCTGGATCAAGGTCATGCAGGAGGAGCTCAAGAAGCCCGAGTACGCCAAGCTGAAGCTGGTCAAGGTGGCCTACGGCAACGACGACGACCAGAAGTCGTTCCAGGAGGCCCAGGGTCTGCTGCAGTCGTACCCGAACCTGAAGGCGATCGTCGCCCCGACCACGGTCGGCATCGCCGCGGCGGCCCGCTACATCTCGTCGTCCAGCTACAAGGGCAAGGTCGCGGTGACCGGCCTCGGCCTGCCCAACCAGATGCGCGAGTACGTCAAGAACGACACCGTGAAGAAGTTCGCGCTGTGGAACCCGGCCGACATCGGCTACCTCGCCGCGTTCGCGGGGGCCAACATGGCCTCGGGCAAGATCACCGGCGCCGAGGGCGAGAAGTTCACCGCCGGCAAGCTCGGCGAGTACACGATCGGCGCCGACGGCGAGATCGTCCTCGGTCCGCCGACCGAGTTCACCAAGGAAAACATCGACCAGTTCAACTTCTAGAAGGTCGTACGAAAATGCGCTACTGCTTCCAGCTCCAGGTCCGCCCCGAGCGGATGGCGGAGTACGTGGAGCGGCACCAGGCCGTGTGGCCCGAGATGCAGGACGCACTTCGGGCCACCGGCTGGCGCAACTACTCCCTCTTCCTCCGCGGTGACGGGCTGCTCATCGGCTACGTCGAGGCGGACGATCTCGAGGCGTCCCAGGCGGCAATGGCGGCGCTGGACGTCAACACCAGGTGGCAAGCGGAAATGGCGGGGTTCTTCGCCGGCGGCGGGCCCAACGACGAAGGGTTCCCGCTGCTCGCCGAGGTGTTCCACCTTTCCGAAAGTTCTCAGGAGACCCCATGACCGACCTCGCCGCCGTCAAGCGCGCCCTGACGGCCCAGCGCATCGAGACCCCGTCGTGGGCCTACGCCAACTCGGGCACCCGCTTCAAGGTCTTCGCCCAGCCCGGGGTGCCGCGCACCCCCGAGGAGAAGATCGCCGACGCCGCCACCGTGCACCGGTTCACCGGCGTCGCGCCCGTGGTCGCCCTGCACATCCCCTGGGACAAGGTCGACGACTACGCGGCCCTGGGGTCGTACGCCCGGGATCTGGGGGTGGAGATCGGCGCCATCAACACGAACGTCTTCCAGGACGACGACTACAAGCTGGGCTCGGTCACCAACCCCGACGCCGGGATCCGCCGCAAGGCCACCGACCACCTGCTCGAGGCCATCGACATCATGGGCCAGACCGGGTCGCGCGACCTGAAGCTGTGGTTCTCCGACGGCATCAACTACCCCGGCCAGGACGACCTGCGCGACCGCCAGGACAGGCTGGCCGCGGCGCTGCGCGAGGCGTACGACCGGTTGACCGGCAACCAGCGGATGCTGCTCGAGTACAAGCTGTTCGAGCCGGCCTTCTACGCCACGGACGTGCCGGACTGGGGCACGTCGTACGCGCACTGCCTGGAACTGGGCGAGCGGGCCACGGTCTGCATCGACACCGGCCACCACGCGCCGAGCACGAACATCGAGTTCATCGTCGCGTTCCTGCTGCGCCAGCAGAAGCTGGGCGCCTTCGACTTCAACAGCCGCTTCTACGCCGACGACGACCTGATGGTCGGCGCGGCCGACCCGTTCCAGCTGTTCCGCATCATGTACGAGATCGTCCGCGGCGGCGCCCTGGACCCGGCGTACGGCATCGCGTTCATGCTCGACCAGTGCCACAACATCGAGCGCAAGATCCCGGCGATCATCCGCTCGGTCATGAACGTCCAGGAGGCCACGGCCAAGGCCCTGCTGGTCGACCGCGACGCCCTGACGAAGGCCCAGCAGTCCGGCGACGTCCTGGAAGCAAACGCGGTCTTCATGGACGCCTACAACACCGACGTCCGCCCCCTGCTGGCCGAGGTCCGCGCCGACGCCGGCCTCGACCCCAACCCCATCACCGCCTACCGAGCCAGCGGCTACGACGAAAAAATCACCGCCGACCGCGTAGGCGGCACCCAGGCCGGCTGGGGCGCCTAACCCCCGACGGCACGAATCCCCGCTCCCGGCGCCGACCCGGGACGGGGATTCGTGCTGTCAGCCGTCTGTCGGTACGTCGCTATTGCTCGAGTTCGAGACGACGCGAACGAGATCCGACTCGTCGCTACCCGCGCGTGGGCTTTCACTCATTGCGTCAGGCCGAGCTCATCCTGCAGCGCGGCCAAGTCGGCCAGCGGTCGGAGTGACCTCGGCCTTCCCCGGAGAGACCAGAATCTCTTCGCCGCGCGCCCGTGCGTCGATCCACCGGGAGACCAGCTCTGCCGTCTCACGCGACAGCTCTACCTGCACTTCATCGCCAGAACTGTCGAGCGCGCGATGGAGAGCGCCGGCATCACGGGTAAGAAGATCACTCATATAGCTGCTCCATCTGCTCTAACTGTTCCAACTGCAGCAAGTGCAGCGCTGTCAGCTGACGTCGTCAGTTTGCTCAGGCCGGGGCTGTCGTGGCCGATTTGAGGGGCCAACTTCAGCGACGGGGGCCACGGATGGAGCAGTACCTCAATACCGCGTACGACGTGACGAATGGGCTTTTCGGGCCGGAGTCGGGCATTCCGTGGTGGGCGTGGATGGCTGTGGTCGGGGCCATGTTCTGGAAGGTGGCGGTCAAGGAGCCCAAGACGGCCACCGACCGCGACAACGAGATGCTCGGTGAGATGTTCGGGGACGGCAAGAAGAAGAAGTAGCCGGCGCCGGTTGCCCGGCGCCGGCTGGGGATGGGGACGGGTCAAGCCGTGGGTGGGGGTGGCTCGGCGGCGCCGGTCATGATGGCCACTGCCTCGCTCATCGAGTGGCTCTTCGGGGTGATCACCGTGGCCCGGCGGCCCAGCCGCTGGATGTGGATGCGGTCGGCGATCTCGAACACGTGCGGCATGTTGTGGCTGATCAGGATGACCGGCAGGCCGCGGTCGCGGACGTCGCGGATCAGTTGCAGGACGCGGTTGCCCTCCTTGACGCCCAGGGCCGCGGTCGGCTCGTCGAGGATCACCACCTTGCTGCCGAACGCGGCCGAGCGGGCCACCGCCACCGCCTGCCGCTGACCGCCCGAAAGCGACTCGACGGCTTGGCCGATGTTCTGCAACGTGGCTACACCCAGTTCGCTCATGTGCCGCTTGGCTTCCGAGCGCATGTGGTTGCGGTCGAGCATCCGGAACACCGAACCGAGCGGGCCGGCCCGGCGCTGCTCGCGACCGAGGAACAGGTTGTCGGCGATGTCGAGACCGGGGGCGACAGCCAGCGTCTGATAGACGGTCTCGATGCCGGCCGACCGCGCGTCCATGGGCGTACGAAATTGGACTTGACGCCCATCCAGGTAGATCTCGCCGCTGTCCGGCACGAGGGCACCGGAGAGGGCCTTGATCAGGCTCGATTTGCCGGCGCCGTTGTCGCCGATGACGGCCAGGATCTCGCCCGGGTAGAGCTCGAGGTCGCTGCCGTCGATGGCGACGACCCGCCCGTACTTCTTGACCAGCCCTTTGGCCTGCAGCACAGGCGTGCGGTCGGGGGCGGCGTGGCTCATGTCTTCACCTTCCTGATCCACTGGTCGAGCGAGACCGCGATGAGCACGAGCAGGCCGATCGCGAAGCCCTGCCAGACCACCTCGACGCCGGCCAGTTGCAGGCCGTTGCGGAACACGCCGACGATGAGCGCGCCGATCAGCGTGCCGATCACCGCGCCGCGCCCGCCGAAGAGGCTGGTGCCGCCGAGCACGACCGCGGTGATCGAGTCGAGGTTGTACTCGACGCCCACGTTCGGGCTGGCCGACGCGAGCCGGCCGATCAGGATCCAGCCGCCGATCGCATACAGCAGGCCGGCCACGGTGTAGACCGAGAACAACACCCTTCCCGTACGGATACCGGCGAGCCGGGCCGCCTCGGCGTCATCACCGGTGGCGTACACGTGTTTGCCCCACGCCGTGGATCGCAACGCGTAGAAGAAGAACCCGAACAGCAAAAGCATGATGATCGACCCGTACGTCAATCGGAAGTTGCCGATCGGGATCGAGTCGCCCGTCCACGTCATGATCCCGGGCATGTCCGAGCCGCGCACCGTCTCGCTGTTGCTGACGACCGAGTTCAGCGAGAAGAAAATGGTCAGCGTGCCCAGCGTGACGATGAACGGTGGCAGTTTTATCCGCGTCACCAGGAAGCCGTTGAGCGCGCCCATGGCCGTGCCGCAGGCGAAGCCGAGCAGCAGCGCGATCACCCCGGTCACCCCGGCGTCGACGCAGAACGTGGCCATCAGGATCGACGAGAAGACCGCGATCGCGCCGGCCGACAGGTCGATCCCGGCGGTCAGGATGATCAGCGTCTGCCCGAGGGCCAGCGTGGCGATGACCGTGACCTGTTGCAGCACGAGCGAGAGGTTCGTCGCCGTGAAGAACCGCCCGTTGACGATCGAGAAGGCGATGATCGCGACGAGCAGCACGGCCAGCGGCCCGAGGATCGGGTTGGCGTGCAGGAGATGTTGGATGCGCAGGCCGAGCGAGTCGTTCTTGCGCACGTCGAAGTCGGCGGTGGCAGTCGCCATAATCAACCCCAGCAGTTCTGCTTGCCCCACGCGGAGTCTTTCGCCTCCACGCCGGCCTGCGGGTCGTCGGTGATCAGTTCGGTTCCGGTGTCGTAGAAGTCCTTGCCCGGCGTCGCCTCGGGCCGGGTGCCGTCCTTGGCGTACGCGGCGATGGCGTCGATGCCGAGCTGCGCCATCTTGAGCGGGAACTGCATCGAGGTGGCCCCGATGATCCCCTTGGACACGTTGTCGACCCCGGGGCAGCCACCGTCGATCGAGACGATGACGGTGTCCTTCTCCTTGCCGGCCGCTTGCAGGGCCAGGTAGGCCCCGGCCGCGGCGGGCTCGTTGATCGTGTAGACCAGGTTGATCGTGGAGTCCTTCTGCAGCAGGTTCTCCATGGCGGTGCGGCCGCCGTCCTCGGCCCCGTCGGTGACGTCGTGCCCGGCGATCCGCGGGTCGTTCTCGTCGCCGATCCGGTTGGGGTCGCCGATGTCGATACCGAAGCCGTCGAGGAAGCCCTGGTCGCGCTTGACGTCGACCGAGACCTGGTTGGCGTTGAGGTCGAGCATGGCGATCTTCGCCTGCTTGCCGTCCTTCTCGAACTTCGCCCTGGCCCACTGCCCGATCAGCTTGCCGGCCTCGTAGTTGTCGGTGGCGAAGGTGGCGTCGGCCGCGTTGGGCGGGTCGACCGGGGTGTCCAGGGCGATCACCAGCATGTCCTGCTCGTGCGCCTTGTCGATCGAGGGCACGATCGCCTTGGAGTCGTTGGGGGTGATCAGGAAGCCCTTGGCGCCGAACGACATCAGGTTCTCGATCGCCTGCACCTGGGCCTCGTTGTCGCCGTCCTGCTTGCCGGCGAAGCTCTGCAGCTCCACGCCCTGGGTCTTGGCGGCGTCCTGGGCGCCCTTTCTCATCTGGACGAAGAAGGGGTTGGTGTCGGTCTTGGTGATGAGCCCGACGACATCTTCACCTGTACCGCGGTTGCACGCCGCAGTGCCGAGAATCAGCGTCACCACGCAGCCTGCGGCCAGCACTTTTCGTCGCATGCTCCCTCCCAATCGATTTAGCCCTTCCAACCACCCCGCCACCGCCCTTAAACGGACTGAAGACTGCAAATGGAGGGACAACGTTGTCTCGCAGTAGACGCCTGCCGTCATCTCGTGTCAACAATGAGTTTCCAAGATGTTGCGATGCGTGATCAACATCGACGGAGGTTGATGGATGACACCCAATCGGCCGACCATGAACGACGTCGCCCGCACCGCCGGGGTGAGCCTCAAGACGGTGTCCCGGGTGGTCAACGGCGAGACGACGGTGGCCCCGGAACTGGCCGCCCGCGTCCACGCGGCGGTTGAGTCACTCGACTACCGCCCACACTTGGGCGCCAGCATGCTGCGCCGCAACGACCGTCGCACGAGGACGATCGGCGTGCTGCTCGACGACGTGTCCCACCCGTTCTCGGCCGCGCTGCACCGGGCCGTCGAGGACCAGGCCCGGGCCGGCGGCATCCACGTGCTGACCGGCAGCCTCGACCGTGATCCCGTACGGGAAAAGGCCCTGACCGCCGCGTTCGCCGAGCGCCAGACGGACGGGTTGATCCTGGCCCCGAGCGGCGCCGAGCTGGACCCGCACGAGATGCCGGTGGTCTACGTCGACCGCGTCCCGACCGGCGCCACGGGCGACACGGTGGTCTCGACCAACGTCTCCGGAGCGGCCGGCGCCGTACGCCATTTGATCGCCCACGGCCACCGCCGGATCGGCTTCCTCGGCGGCGACCGGCATCTGTCCACCGCCCGCGACCGCTACGCCGGCTACCAGCGGGCGCTCGGCCGCCGGGCCGGGCCCGCGGTGCACGATCTGCACGATCCGACCGACGCCGAACGGGCCGCGGTGTCCATGCTGCGCACCGCCGACCCGCCGACGGCCCTGTTCACCACCCAGAGCATGGTGACCATCGGCGTCGTGCGGGCGCTGCGCCGCCTGGGCCGCGAGCACTCGGTGGCCCTGGTCGGCTTTGACGACTTCCCGCTGGCCGACCTGCTCGACCCGCCGGTCACGGTCGTGGCTCAAGACCCGGCCCGAATGGGCCGCACGGCCGCCACCGCTCTTTTCGAACGCATAGACGGTCACGACGGCCCGCCGCGCGAGATCCGCATCCCCACCACCCTGATCGCCCGCGGCTCCGGCGAGCTGTGAGCATGATCCAGGATGCATCCCGCACCCGTCCGCCGAGGCGGGGTGATTCCCGGAAAACCCCGTATCACCAGGACTTTTACGTAGTTGATCTCTCTAGTCGCACTGTCGCGGCGTTGTCGAGGAGAGAGTTCCATGCGCACCAACCATTCCCGCCGATCGATGCGGATCAAAGCCACAGTCACCGCCTGGCTGCTCGCCGCCGGCGCACTCGCCGTTGTGAGTGCCCCGGCCCAGGCCGGCGTCTCGCCCGAGTTGCAGCGCCTGCTCGACCAGGTCGGACGGCACGTCTCCCTGCGCGACCTGGAGGCCGACGGCACCCTGGCCGGGCTGCAGCGGGCCACCCGGGCCGCCGACCCGGACAGCCTCGACCTCACCGCCGAGGAGGCCGACCGGCCGCGGTCGGGCAAGGTCGCCACGCCGGGCCAGACGTTCGACATGGCCTGGTTCGAGCGCAACATCCGGGCCGCGCTGGCCGGTAAGACCGTCGGGTACGCGTACTCGATCGGCAAGGCCGGAAAGCTGGACCGGCAGGCCGGGGTCGGCTCGGCCCGGGTCGCGCCGGACAACCCGGTCACCGCCCAGTCGGCCACCAAGGCGATGACCATCGCCAGCGTCAGCAAGCCGGTCACCACGGCGGCCGTGCTCCGCCTGCTGGAACAGAAGAAGATCTCGGTCGACAGCGGGATCGGGCCCTGGCTGCCGTCGGCCTGGAAGCGCGGCACCGACGTCGACAAAATCACGTTCCGGCAGCTGATGACCCACACCAGCGGCCTGCTGCAGAACTACCAGACCGCCACCGGCACCACCGGCGGCAAGTCGACCGGGTCGTGGGACAACATCCGCATCGCGATCGGCCAGAAGCTGGGAGCCAAAAGCTTCAAGTACGCGAACATGAACTTCAGCATCTTCCGCATCATGGTGCCGAAGATCGCGTACGGGGTGGACCTGAGCCCCCAGTACGACACCCCGCCGCCGAACATCACCCCGGCGCAGATCGACTACCTGACCGGGGTCGTGTTCCTCGGTTACCTCAAGCCGGTGCTGGCCCTGGCCAAGGCGTCGGTGAGCTGCGCCAACACCGACCCCAACCCGACCAAGCTGTACGCGTTCCCGACCGGCGGCAAGGCCGGCTGGGGCCCGGCCGACTACACCACCGGCTGCGGCGGCTACGGCTACAACATGTCGGCCAACGGGATCACCTCGTTCCTGTCCCACATCCGCTACACCGACAAGGTGATCTCGGCCGCCGCCCGCAAGCTGATGGTCGACGAGAACGTCGGCATGTACTCGTACACCGGCGCCCGCGGCACCTACCACGGCCACAACGGCTCATGGACGCAGTCCGGCAACCGCGGCATGCGCAGCTGCGCCATGTCCTTCAACATCCACGTCGACGCCTCCCTGCTGGTCAACAACCGCGGCGACTACCCGAGCCCGTGCTCCATCCTGCTCACCGCGTTCGACAACGCCTGGCACTGACCACCAACCGCGATGGCCGGGGCTTTGTGAGCCCCGGCCATCCGGCTACGGGAAAGAGGTGACGGTAGAGGTGGCCACAACTGCCCCCCTGGTGATTCCGGCGAACTGCAAGCCAGGACCACGGCGAACCGAACACGCATCTGCTCGCAGAACGAACACGCTGACCTTCGCAGATCGAAAGTCAAATCGTTCGCAAACTGAAAGTCCCGCAGCTAGGATGAGGTGTGCACACTCGGCCGCTGATCCCGCGCCATGCTTCAGCGAAAGTTGATGCCGCACTAGCCGACACTCGGGTAGTGCTGGTGAGCGGCGCGCGTCAAGCCGGGAAGAGCACCCTCGTCCGCGTCGTCGCCGGCGATCGCTTGGCCGAGCGTCGAGATCTCGACCGCGAGCAGGATCGCACCATAGCCATTGCCGATCCCACGGGCTTTGTCGACAGCACAGAGTTGCTGGTGATCGACGAGATCCAGCGCGCTCCGGACCTCCTCCGGGCCATCAAGGTCTCGGTCGACGAGGACCCTCGCCCGGGGCGCTACCTCCTTACCGGATCTTCCGCACTGTTCGGGATGATCGCCGCCCCGGACGCCCTTCCCGGCAGGATGCAGACCGTCGAACTCTGGCCGTTCTCGCAGGGCGAGATCGACAGTGAGCCGGACGGCTTCATCGACGCTATCTTCGCGCTCGGCCCCGGGCTGCGGCACACATCGACCGTGACTCGCGCCGACTATGCGGCACGGATCGTCCGTGGAGGCCTTCCTGAGGCAGCGTTCCGATCCGATCCTCAGCGGCGCGAAGAGTTTTTGGACGCATACGTCCAGGCACTCATCGACCGTGACGTGCGGCAGCTCTCTGATATCCAGCACAAGGGCCGGCTGCGCAAGCTGGTGCGGCTCCTCGCAGCCAGGTCAGGGACCATCGTCGCCGCCAACTCGCTCGAATCGGACCTGGAATTGAGCCGGCCGACAATCGCGCGCTACCTACAGGTACTGGAAGAGATCTTCCTGATCAAACGGATTCCTGGGTGGTCCCGCAACCTCGGCACCCGGGTGACCGCCGCACAGAAGCTGATCTTCGTTGACTCGGGCATTCTCGCCAACGAGATGGCAATCGAGGCTCGGGCCCTGCTCCGTCCAGGGGCGCCGTTCGGACCGCTGCTCGAATCGTTTGTGTTGTCCGAGCTGTCACGCCAGCTCACGTGGTCCAGCCAGAGAGCCGAGCTCTCGCATTACCGGGATCGGGACAAGTTCGAGGTCGACGCCGTTCTGGAAAACCGGTCCGGGCAAGTCGTCGGCGTCGAGGTGAAAGCCGCCTCAACCGTCAGGGCAGCAGATTTTCGCGGTCTGCAACGCCTTCGCGACCGCCTCGGCGAAGACTTCGTCGCGGGAGTCGTCCTCTACACCGGCAACAGCACCCTGCCGTTCGGCGACAAACTCCGCGTCATGCCGGTCAGCGCTCTGTGGCAGGTCGCCGCGCCCGAATAGAAAGGCGGCGCCGCAGGCCAGGCCCGCGGCGCCGTACTGGTTCAGAGAAGGTCGGTCACGGGAAGTTGGTGATGGTGGAGGGGACGACGTTGCTGGCTTGGGCGGGGGCGCCGAGGTTGTTGACGACGTGGTCGATGGTGCCGGCGGCCAGGGAGATCGTGAAGATGTTGTGGAGCTTCACGCCGCCGTGGGTGGGAGCCTGGAAGCCGTTCGCCGAGTGGATGGACGGGTTGTCGAGGAAGACGGCGTAGCTGCCCATCGCCCACGCCTCGTGGGTCTGGACGCTGTCGGCCACCTTGTACGCCGGGTAGCCGAGCACCCCGTCGCTCCGCCACGCCGCGTTGGACGGCGGGTCGTACGGCTGCTCGTTCTGCAGGAAATAGGTGCGGCCGCCGTTACCGTTCCAGAGGACCTCGGTCTTCTGGTAGTGCTCGACGAACAGGCCGTACGCCGTGACGTTGTTGCCGTTGACGATCAGGCCGCTGTCGGCCGTGTTGACCGTCCAGCCGTAGGTGCCCGCGTTTCCGTGGTCGGCCCGCCAGGCCCAGATGTGGTCGACGATGACGTTGTTGCTGTTGATCAGCAGGCTGTTGGTGGCCTTGCCGGCGATGTAGCCGCCGATCCGGAAGAACACGTCCTGGACCGTGGTCGGGTTCGCGGCGTGTGAAGCGCTGCTGCCGGACGGTCCGATGACCAACAGGTTGGGCGAGTTGGTGGTGCCCGCGTCGAACAGCACGCCGGCGATCTTCACGCCGTCCACATCGGCCACCTGCATCGCGGTGACGCCGTTGTCCGGGATGATCGTGGCGTAGCCGAGCCCGAGGACCACGGTGTTGGCCCGATTCACGTTGATCGTCTGGTTGATGTGGTAGATGCCGGGCTGGAAGATCAGGTTCAGGCCCTGGGCCAGCGCCTGGTTGATCCGGGCCGCGGTGTCACCCGGCTTGGCCACGTAGAACTGGTTCAGCGGGATCGAACTGCCCGGGGTGTTGCCGTTGACCCAGGTCGCGCCCGACGTGTTGGTGCGCAGGTTGGGCACGAAGACCGCGTAGTCGCTGCCGCTCTGGTACAGGTACGGCTTCTCGCGGATCACCGGGGTCTGCGGGATGACCGTGTACGGCGGGTTCGGATAGCTGGCGGTCGGTGCACCCTGCACGCCGACGAAGGTCTGGTTCCACACCGCATTGGTGTTGGATGCGATCGCGCTGTCGCGGGTGAACCATTGCTGCTGCGAATACTGGCCGAGTGAGCCGCTGATCCGCGAGTCCGAGATGTAGCCGCCGGACGCCCACCCGTACCCGTTGGGGGCCAGGTTCAGGTTGCCGTGGATGTCCATGCGGCGGAACGGCGCGGCCTGCGAGACGGCCCAGCGGTTGGTGCCGTTGACCGGGTACACCGACACGTTCTCGGTGCTGCGCCAGAAGTTCTGCGTCGCGTTGCCCTGGAACCAGCCGGCGTCGACGGTGATGTCGCCGTTTATGCGTACGTCCTGAGGGTTCTGCCCGAGGCCGACGATCGAGGTGTAGAAGCCGACCTGGATGTTCAGGTTGTTGTAGGTGCCCGGCTTGAACGCCAGCACGTAACGCCCGGTGCCGAACTGCGCGCTCTCCTGCTGCGCGAAGATCTGGTCGGCCCGGGCCTGGATGCTGGCGCTCGACATCGACGGGTCGAAGACGACCACGTTGGCGCCGAGGCTGCCGCCACCAGGAATCGGGTCGCCGGTCGGGGGCGGCGTGGTCGTGCCGCCGTAGACCTTGAACTCCCACAGTGAGTAGCCGTAGCCGGTGGTGCGCTGGGTGCCGTACATGCGCACGTACCGGCCGGTGCCGTTGACCGTCAGGTTCTGGTTGCCGCCGGTCGAGGTCGTGGTCGAGTAGATGCTGGTCCAGGTGCTGGCGTTGTCCGAGACCTGGATCTGGAACGCCTTGCCGGCGGCGGTCTCCCAGTTCAGCTCGACCCGGGTGATCTGCTGCGAGCTGCCCAGGTCGACCTGCAGCCACTGCGGGTCGCTGAACGCCGACGCCCAGCGGGTGCCGGTGTTGCCGTCGACGGCCTCGGACGCCAGGTAGGCGCCGGCCGCTTCGGTCGAGGACGCGGTGGCCGGCCGGCCCTGCGAGAGCAGGGTCTCGGCGGCGCTGGCGCCGACCGCGGTGATCGCGGTGTAACCCGCGACAACGGTGGCGACCAGGCCACCTATCGCCGCGAGGCGCCAGGGGGAGCGCCTCCGCTCGGGTGCGGAGGAGATGGGGATGATCATTGCTTCTCCTTGGGCGGAGATGCGCAAGGGGGACTCTTGCGCCCTAGGGAAGGCTGAACTCTCCTGCGGTTCCGAGGGAGAGCGCTCCCCCGCGACCGACGCTAGGCACCGCGTTCATCAGCTGTCCATAGATGAACACGGTTCCGGAACTTCGCCGGTCTTGCGGTTGTCACAAAGGCCAGCCCTGCGGTTGCGCATAAACCCAGGTCAATGCCGTACGAGAAGGGCCGTGACGGCCTCCTGCGGGATCGATAACAGAGACTTCGGAACCGGTTCCGGCGCTGGTCGGCAAAAACGGCATGCCCGCCAATTCGGCTGATCCTGTCGCGGAGAGCGCTTCCCGAAACTTTGTTTCCTACTCTGGAGCGATGCGTCTGGTCCTCACGAGCGACACCCATCTGCCCAAGCGCGCCCGCGATCTGCCGGCGCCGCTGTGGGTCGCGATCGACACCGCCGATGTCGTGGTGCACGCCGGCGACTGGGTCGACGAGGCTGCCCTGGACAGCCTTGAGGCGCGCTCGGCCCGGTTGATCGCGTGTTACGGCAACAACGACGGGCCGGCGCTGCGGGCCCGCCTGCCCGAGATCGCGTACGCCGATCTGGACGGCCTGCGGTTGGCCGTGGTGCACGAGACCGGCCAGTCGACGGGCCGCACCGAGCGCTGCGCCGCCCGCTTCCCCGACGTCGACCTGCTCGTCTTCGGCCACTCCCACATCCCCTGGGACACGACCGCCGCGTCGGGCCTGCGCCTGCTCAACCCCGGCTCACCGACCGACCGGCGACGGCAGCCGTTCGCCACGTACCAGACCGCCGTGATCGACGGCGGCAAGTTGACCGAGGTGACGCTGCACGAGTTGCCGCCGCGCGGCTGACTCAAGGGCCTGGCGTCCGCAGATCGCTCGCCAGGTCCAAGGCTGCCCGCCGGGGGTCACCCGCCCAGCGGCTGGCGAACCCGTCGCGCAGACGCCAGCCCTTCCGGGCCAGGGCGCACTGCCGGGCCAGGTGCGCCTCGGTGCCGTCCGGGTGGGGTTCGCAGAAGACGCCCGTCGGGTCGCCGGGCGGGCCGATGCACAGGTCGATCGTCCAGCTCCCCACGGCGTACGCGGGCCTGGTCTCGACGTCGAGGCGGTGCAGCTCGGCCGCGAGTTCGGCCGCCCAACCGGTCGCCGGGTTCTCGGCCGGAGCGGTGGGCACGGCATCGGCGTAGGCGAAGAAGTCCCCGATCAGGCCGTCGGCCCGGTCCAGAGCCGTGACCACCACGAGTCGCCGCCGGGCCCGGGTGACCATGACGTTGAACAGGTTCGGGTCGGCCACGAACCGGCGGCGGGTCGGAGAGTCATCCGGTTGCAGGCCGAGCGAGACGATCACGACGTCGGCCTCGCTGCCCTGAAAGGCGTGCACTGTCCCCGTACGCAATCCAAGCTCTTCGATTCTTTCCACCGAGTACGCCTCGACCAGCGCCGCCTCCAACGCGTCGGCCTGCGGGCGGAACGGCGAGATCACCCCGATGCCGCGGGTGCCGGCGGCCGCTTCCGCCTCGACCAGCTTCAACACCGCGGCCAGCTCGTCGGGCGCCCGCACGATGTCGATCGCGTCGGCGCCCTCGCCGGCCGGGGTGCGGGTGAGCACGTCGAGCCGGTCGCCGTAGAACCGCCGGGCGGCGAACCCGATCAGGTGCGGCACGCTGCGGTGATGCTCGGCCAGCCAGGTCGCCGGGGCGGCCCCCGCGGCCAGGTCGTAGGCGCTCACCCGGCGGACGTCGAGCCGCTCGTCCGCGCCGTGCCGCTGCAACACCTCGGCCACGTCGACATCGCTCACGAACGACACGAATCGCAACTGCCGCGGATCGCCCACCACCAGCGCCCGCTTGGCCCGGGCCAGCACGGGCGCGGCCCGCACCTGGTCCACATGGGACGCCTCGTCCAGCACAACGAGATCGAACATCCCGGGCGCGGCCGGCAGCAGATCCTCGACGTCGGCCACCGTGCCGATCCAGAGCGGGAGAGCGTTTACCAACGGCCCGGCGGGCAACCCGGCGAGCAGTTCACGACGGCGGTTGCGCCCGGCCCGCAACGCCGCGGCCAGGTCGGCGGCCGCCCGGCGCGCGGATTTGTCCCACCGCTGCCGACTGCGAGCGGCCCGGCGCATGGCCGCACCGACGGCCGCGGCCAGCCTCTGCTCGGCGTCGTGCCAGGCCGCCCACTGCGCCGCCAGCTCGGTGCCTCCGGTCGCGGCCAGCCGGGCCGCGGCCCGCTGCGCGGTGGCCGCGGTGAGCGCGTCGGTCAACCTTTCCTTCGGTACGTCTTTTCGCGCGCCCAGCAACCGCCGAGCCCACCAGCGCGCGAGCCGGCCGCCGTCGAGCCGCGCCCTCAGCTTCCCCGGATCGGCGTCGTCGGTGAAGGCGCCGGGCGCGTCACCGGCCAGCGCGGCCAGGCGCGGTTGCCATTCCGGCAGCGCGGCCGCCTGCACTTCGAGGTCGAGCGCGGCGGTGAGGCCGGCCCTGATATCCCGTACGGCGTCAGAGGCTTTGCGAACGTTCTCGGCGTCGGCCTTGAGCTCGTCGTCGGTGGCGCCCTGCTCGAGCCCGCCCGTCAACTCGGCGGCCAGGCTCTCGCGCCGGGCGGCGTCCCCGAAAAGCACCGGAACCGGCCCCGGATACCGTTCCAGCAGCCGCGCCAGCACCTCGGCCGCGTGCGGCGACTGCGTCGCGACCAGCACGGATCCGCCCCGATGCACCACTTCCAGCGCCGCCGCGACCACGGTGTGGCTCTTCCCGTTCCCGGGCGGCCCCGAGACCACGGTGATCGTCTCGGTGCGGGCCCGGGCCACCACCTCGGCCTGCGCCTCGTTCAACGGCATCGGCGAGAGAACCGCCTCGCCCCGGTCTCGGCTCGTCAATGCCGAGCTCGCGCCCTTGCCACGCCGATCGCGGCCGGTCGGGCTCGCGCCTTCACCACGCCCATCGCGGCCGGGCGGGCTCGCGCCCTCCGCAGGGCTCTCGTGACCGTCGGCGTAGACGGCAGCGAGTGCGGTGCCGGTGAGGTCGCGCGAGGCCCAGCTGCGCAGGCTGTCCGCGAGCCCCGCCCCGAAAACATCGCGCACCACGAAGAGCGCCGCCTCGGCCATGAGCACGACCCGGTCGTTCGGCGCCCGCCGATCACCGGCCACCGCGTCCACCGAAAGCCCCGTGGCCTCGGCCGCCGACCACAACCAGGCCTTGCTGCCGGTCGCCTCGAGCCACCCCGGCCCGGCCACCCCCGGCGCGGCCTCCAACGCCGCCGCCAGATTCCGATCCTCGATCAGCGGCGTGATCTCGACATCCCCCGCCGCCACCACCCGATAGCCCAACAGCCCCCGCTCGAGCTGCACCGGCTGACTCAGCAGAGGAACCCGGATCTTCCGCTGCTTGCCCTCGACCTCGGCCCGCCCGACCAGAAAACCCCACCCACGCCGCAGCGGCCGCTCATCCCGGTGCAACGCCCCGATAGCCGCGAGCCGATCAACCTCTTTCCGCCGCGGCGCCCGCTCAGCATCATCCAGCCACACGATCGGCTGCCCACCCCGCCCGACATCCAGCACCCGATCACCACCAGCGGGCGCCAGCTCAGCCAGCACAGCAAGAACAGTCGACGGCACCATCGCGCCCGAGGTTACCGCCCGTCGAACAGCCTTCAGCCCAGGCATCCCCGGGAGAGCAGGCCATGCTCAGCGGCATACGCAGGAAATTCGTTGCCGGTACAGGGCAGCCGAGCACCTGTCGCCCGCAGGGCGTCAACGATGCTTCCCGCCCCGACCGGGTTCAGCTTGTCGTCCTGGCACCCTTGGGCCAGCAACCAGATGGTCCCGTGCACTTCTGCGCCGTGGCGACGCGCCACAACGGTGGCATCACGGTCGTCGGTGACGGCGATGCCGCCACGAAGCTCCGCAGCCGCCAGCACGCTCGCCTCGCCCAGATCTCTTTCCTGAGAACCGATCCGACCGGTCCACTTCACGAAGCACCGGAGCTCGTCGAGCGCATCCAAACTCGCGACCCGCAACCATTCCAGCTCCACTGCCTCGGCCAAAGCGGATGGGTGTCGGCGCCCTGGCGCAGCTCCGCCAGGACAACCGTCGTGGTCCAGCACTCTCGGCCCACTAACAGCTCGCGCAATAGGGTTTGGCGGCACCACCGATTGTCCCGACCACTGTCAGGGCTCCAGGTCGGTTTCTGGGTCTTCGGGCAGGTCGCCCTCCTGGATCTGCCCGTGCATGAGTTCGACACAACGCCTGCGTGTGATCAGTCCCTGCCGCCAGGCCCGCATGACGGCGTTGGCCACCGCCGGGGAGACACGGACCGATTCGAGGTCGGATTGGGGAGCCCAGCCGAGCGCTTCCAGGAATTCTGCCTTTGTCGGGTTGGACCGGGCCCACGCCTTGGGTATCGGTCCCCGGCCCGCCGCCGTGGCTTGCCGAAGCGTCAGCGACCACGATGTGCGATAGCGCGCGGCGATCCCCACCAGCTGCTCACGGGTAAGGGTGTCCCCGTCGGGAAATATGGAGGACGGCAGGAGCAGCTCGGCGGCGAAGGTGTCGATCGTTGCCTCGCGGCTGGCCCGGGACGCGTGTACACCGAGGTCGCTGGAGTATTCGTCGCCGAGCACGAGGTGGCCGAGCTCGTGAGCAGCGGTCGCGCGGCGCCGGCCGGGGTCGCCCTTCAGGCTCACGACGGCCGCACCGAGATCACCGTCGACGGCGGACGCACCCTCACCGGCCAGGTCGGTCAGCAGGACGAACTGCCCGGCTCGCTCGCACAGGCTCAGCATGCTGTCGATGGGCTCGACGCCCAGGCCCAGTTCGCCACGAAGCCACCGGGCGGCCGCTCGCGCGGTCGATCCGTCCGACACCGGCGAAGGGCAGGTCATCGCGGGCCGCGTGGCAAGGGTGCCCAGTTCGATGAGCTGCCGCAGTTCCCGCATCCAGCTCTCGAGGGCGAGATCGAGCAGGTTGGACTCGCGCCCGGCGCCGGTCGTGGTGTCTTCGGTCAGCGGTACCGTCCGGCGTGACAGCACAGGCGGCTGCTCTTCGAGGAAGTGCGCCATCGGCACCTTGAGCACTGCGGCCAAGCGCGCCAACTCGAGCGCGTCGACACGGCGGGTGCCGGCCTCGATCTTGGCCACCATCGTGCGGTCGAGGCCCATGGCCTCGGCCAACTCGCTCTGAGACAGGCCGAGGGACGCGCGGGTCGTCTGCACCCGGTCGCCGATCTCGGTCCAGTCTCGTGCCGCCATGGTGCGATAATCGCACATCCCGACGGTTCGAGGGTGACCGCTCACGCAGGTCGCCCGGGTGGGTTTCGCGTTCTGGACGCGTCAGCGGCCAGCGAAACCCACCCGGGCCCTCGGCGGGAGCTGCGGCCCGTACCCACCGCCCCGCTACGACATCTGTATTCGAACTTTTGTTGGCGGCCGGCGTTGGAAGCCGGCCGCCAGTTCGGGAACTCAGCCCAGGTCGACGGTCGGGTAGAGGGGGAAGCCCGCCAGCAGTTCGTGGGCCTGCTTGTGGACGCGGTCGGAGACGGCCGGGTCGAGGTGGAACTTGGCCTTCGACGTGGCGTCGGGGGTGGTGCCGGCCAGGACGGTGTGGATCAGTTCGGCGATCTGGTCCATCTCGGCCGTGCCGAGGCCGCGGCTGGTCAGGGCGGGGGTGCCGATGCGGATGCCCGAGGTGTACCAGGCGCCGTTGGGGTCGTTGGGGATGGCGTTGCGGTTGGTGACGACGCCGCTGTCGAGGAGGGCCTGTTCGGCCTGGCGGCCGGTGAGGCCGAACGGGTGCACGTCGATCAGCACCAGGTGGTTGTCGGTGCCGCCGCTGACCAGCTGGACGCCGCGCTTGGTCAGGCCCTCGGCCAGGGCCTGGCTGTTGGTGACGATCTGCTGGGCGTAGGTCGCGAATTCCGGGCGGCGGGCCTCGGCGAACGCGATGGCCTTGGCCGCCATCACGTGGGCGAGCGGGCCGCCCAGCACCATCGGGCAGCCACGGTCGACCTGGTCGGCCAGTTCGGGCTGGGCGAAGACGGCGCCGCCGCGGGGGCCGCGCAGGCTCTTGTGGGTGGTGGTGGTGACGATGTGGGCGTGCTCGATGGGGTTGTAGTCGCCGGTGAAGACCTTGCCCGCGACCAGGCCGGCGAAGTGCGCCATGTCGACCATGAAGGTCGCGCCCACCTCGTCGGCGATCTCGCGCAGGGTCGCGAAGTTCACCTTGCGGGGGTACGCCGAGTAGCCGCCCACGATGATCAGGGGCTTGAACTCCCGGGCCGTCTCGCGGAGGGCCGCGTAGTCGATCTGGCTGGTGGCCGGGTCGACGCCGTAGCTGCGCTGGTCGAACATCTTGCCGCTGATGTTGGGGCGGAAGCCGTGGGTGAGGTGGCCGCCCGCGTCGAGGCTCATGCCGAGCATGCGCTGGTTGCCGAACGCCTGCCGCAGCTCGGCCCACTCGGCGTCGGTGAGGTTGTTGATCTGGCGCTTCTCGAACTTCTTCAGGTAGGGGACCTCGACCCGGTCGGCCAGGATCGCCCAGTACGCGACCAGGTTGGCGTCGATGCCGGAGTGCGGCTGCACGTAGGCATAGGGCGCGCCGAACAAGGCCTTGGCGTGCTCGACGGCGATCGACTCGACGGTGTCGACGTTCTGGCAGCCGGCGTAGAAGCGGCGGCCGATGGTGCCCTCGGCGTACTTGTCGGAGAGCCAGTTGCCCATGGCCAGCAGCACGGCCGGGGAGGCGTAGTTCTCGCTCGCGATCAGCTTGAGCGACTCACGCTGGTCGGTGAGCTCCTGCGCGATCGCGTCGGCGATGCGGGGCTCGACGGACCGCACGACCTCGAGGGCGGAGCGGAAGGCGGCGGATTCGGCGTTTACCTCAGGCATGGGACCTCCCTATCACGGTGAAGAGGCCCAGGCGCACGGCAGGTGTCGTCGTTGAGACGAGGCCGCTCCCCGATGGTTGACCACCTTGACGCGCCAGTCACGGCCCACCGCAGAGCATACCGTTCTTCCGCCCGGGCAGAACTAGGGTGATCTCGTGAACGGTGTTCAGATCCTGCTCATCATCGGTGTGGGCATCGCGGTGTCGGCTCTCGCGCGCAAGCGGGGCGTCGAGCCCGGCATGATCATCGTGGTGCTGGCCGCGGCCGCGTCCTTCATCCCGGGCGTCCCGCGGCTCGAGCTCGAGAGCGAGCTGATCCTGGCCATCGTCATCCCGCCACTGCTCTATTCGGCGACCCGGGTGGCGTCGTTCTCGAACTTCGGGGCCAACCTTCGCTCGATCTGGACGCTGGGGGTCGTGCTGGTGGTCATCACCACCGGCGCGCTGGGCTTTCTCTCGTCGTGGCTGCTGCCCTCGCTCGGGCTGACCGTGGCGTTCGTCCTCGGCGCCGTGCTGGCGCCACCCGACACGATCACCACCGTCTCCCACGGCGACGAGATCGGGCTGCCCAAGCGGGCGACCTCGATCCTCACCGGCGAGAGCCTGGTCAACGACGCGACCGCGCTCACCCTGTTCAGCATCGCGATCGCCGCCGCCAACGGCGAGCACACCACCTGGCAGGGCGGGGTCGGCGAGTTCTTCCGGAACGCGTCGATCGGCGTCGGCATCGGCGCGCTGTACGCCGTGATCGCGCTCTGGATCCGCAAGCGGCTGGGCAACCCGACGCTCGAGACGGCGCTGGTGATGCTGGTGCCGTTCACTGCCTTCCTGACCGCCGAGGAGGTACACGCCTCGGGCATCCTGGCCGTGGTCGTGGCCGCGTTCTCGCTGAGCATCAACCTGACGCTCGACCCGAAGCACCAGTATCCGGGCGCCTACCGCACCCGGCTGCGCGAGAACGAGGTCTGGCCGGTCATCGACTTCCTGCTCGAGACGTTCGTCTTCGCGTACATCGGCCTGCAGTTGAAGTGGGTGCTGGAGGAACTGGCCGAGTCGGACGACCCGGGGCTGGGCCGCACGCTGGTCGCGGCCGGGGTGCTGCTGGTCGCCGCGGTCGTCATCCGGCTGGTCGGGGTGGAGTTTCTCTTCGGCCGCTGGACCGTCCGCGAGCGGCAGGTGCAGCGGCGCGCCGAGCAGGACGTCTACTACCGCTCCCGGCTGCAGCGGATGCAGGAACGCCACCGGCAGCGGCGCGGCCAGGACCCGCTGCCCGCGCCGACCCGCAAGGAGCGGCTGCTGGTCGGCTGGACCGGCATGCGCGGCATCCTCACCCTGGCCGCGGCGGCCTCGATCCCCGAGCACACGGCCTCGGGCGAGGAGTTCCCGGGCCGTACCGCGATCCAGGCCATCGCGTTGTTCGTCACCCTGGGCACCCTGCTGTTGCAGGGCACGACGGTGGGCTGGCTGGCCCGCCGGCTGAACTTCGACCTGGACGCGGAGCGGGCCGCGACCGAGGCCGAACGCGAGCGCGGAACCCGGATCGCGGCCGCGGCCGCCGCCCAACCGGCCACCGACGTCGACGCCGGGTTCGAGGCGCAGCGGCTCGCGGTGGCCACGGCCGTCCGCAACCACGAGCTGAGCGAGGAGATCGCCCGCGAGCTCATCGAGGACATCGACCTGAGCCAGGCGGCCCGGCATACCGGGCCGCCTGCGACCTAGGCGGTCGGGAAGGGCTCGCCGTAGACGTTCTTCTCGTAGCGGGCCTGGGTCATGTCGACCGTGATCCAGCAGCCGTACGGGATGCGGACGAACAAGTTGCCGGTGAGGCTGAGGCCGGTGAGGATCGTGCCGCCGTAGACACTGCCCTGGACGGCCGGGCGCTCGACCCACTGCGGCAGCCGGAACGCCTCGTTGGCGCGGGGCGACGGCCGGACCGTGGACTTGTTGTTCTTGAGGAAGGCGAAGCTCATGTAGCGCTCGGCCCCCTCGGGGTAGCAGTTCTGCTCGTACCGCACGCTGACCGGGCCATTGTCGACCGTGATCTTGGGGCTGAAGGCGTAGCAGTTGTCCGAGCCGTCGTCGGGCAGGCAGGTGTGCTCCCACGACCACAATGCGCGCGGGCTGGTGACGTCGACCAGGCGCCAGTCGTACACCCCGAGCTCGGCCGTCGCGGTGGCCCCCTCGCGTTCGGCGTTGCCGCGGTAGACCGCCTGGTAGGTGCCGCGCTGCCAGGCGCCCGGGAAGTGGTAGCCGGCGTCGGTCGTGTACCCGGCGGTGTCCCAGCCGGTGAACGTGCCGTCGTCCTTGACGTTGAGCGTCTTGTGCTTGGTGAACTCCTCGGCGCCGATGGACTTGAAGAGAATGTCGACCTTGCCGGCGTTGCCGGTCGGCCCGGCCGCGGCCCGGCCGGCCACCTTGACGCCGTAGCCGTACTGGACGCTCGGCGTGACCAGCTCGAACGTCATGGTCACCGGCTCTTTGGCTGCCGGGGCCGCGTAGGCCGGGGCTGCTGTGCCCACGGTCGCCGCCACCAGAAGCACCGCCAGAACAGACTTCACTCGTGAATCCTTCCCCCGTGACAACTGTCGATGGGATTCTTCCCTGTCGGCGCTGTCCGGCGCGACCCCGGCTACCGGGCGACGGTGCGGAAGCCGGTGTTGCCGGTCGACGAATCGGGGGTGTTGGACGAGCGGGCGGCATTGCGATACCGATTGCAGTACGAGTCGTGGCACAGATACGAACCACCGCGAATCACCCGAGCCGCGCCCACCGGCGGCCCGCTCGGATCGTCCAGTGGGGACTCGGCGTAATAAGTCGGCGAGAACCAGTCGGCACACCACTCCCACACGTTGCCGACCGGCTGATACAGGCCGTAGTCGTTGGGTTCGTACGACCGGGCCGGCGCCGTCGTCACCCACCCGTCCTCGGCCGTGTTCACCGTCGGGAACGTGCCCTGCCAGATGTTGCAGGCCCACTCGGCCGGCAGATCATGCCCCCACGGATAACGCAGCGACGGCTTCCCTCCGCGCGCAGCACATTCCCATTCCGCTTCCGTGGGCAGCCGCCGCCCGGCCCACGCGCAGTAGGCGTGCGCGTCGTTCCAGCTGACGTGCACCACCGGGTGGTCGTCGAGCGCAACCGATCCCGGCCCCGACGGGTGGGCCCAGTCCGCTCCGCAAACGCCCAGCCACCACGGCGTACCGGCCATGCTCCCGATCACCTCGGCCGACGGCTCCACGGCCAGGTGGAACACGGCCGACCAGCCGAATGCCTCGGCCTCGGTCCGATAGCCGGTGCCGGACACGAAAGCGCGGAAGTCGGCCACGGTCACGGTGGTCGCATCGATCGAGTACGCGGGCAGGCGCACCGGATGCACCGGCTGCTCCCCGTCGGGGCGGACACCGTCGCCGGACGCATCGCCCATCGCGAACGTCTGCCCCGGCACCGAGACCTGGGGCAACCGATGTGGGCCGCGGCCCACGATCTCGACCGCGGGCCGGGGCGGACGGCCCGCCGACGGGCTGCAGCAGTGGTTCACGGCGTCACCGGCCGGGGCTGGCTGGGGTGCGGCTGGTCCCCGAGGCGGGCCTGCTCGTTCCACATCGCGACCGTCAGCTCGGCCCGCACGGTCGCGTACGCCGGATCGTCGTACACGTTGTGCAGTTCGGCCGGGTCTTCGCGCAGGTCGTAGAGCTCCCACTCGGGCGGATAGGTCCCCCACCCGGTGCCGGGCAGGTCGAGGCCGTCGTTGTAGAAGTAGATCAGCTTGTAGCGCGCGGTCCGGTAGCCGTAGTGCGCGGGCGCCTTGTGGAAAACGTCGTCGTGCTCCCAATACCGGTAGTAGATGCCGTCGGCCGGCTGAAAGGAATCTCCGGTCAGAAGCGGCCAGAAACTGCGGCCCTGCATGCGTGGATGGGCTTCGACCCCGGTCGCCTCGAGGATGGTCTGAGCCCAGTCCACATTGGTCACCATCTCGTCGACCACACCGGGGGCGACCCGCCTGGGGTACGACAGCACGAGCGGCATGCGCAGCGATTCCTCGTACATGAAGCGTTTGTCGAACCATCCGTGATCGCCGAGGAAGAAGCCCTGATCCGACGCGTACATCAGCAGGGTGTCGTCGAAGGTGCCGCGCGCCCGCAGGAAATCGGTGACCCGCCCGACGTTGTCGTCGACTGATGCCACGCAGCGCAGATAGTCCTCCATGAAGCGCTGGTACTTCCACAACGCCTCTTCCTCGTACGTGAGCCCCTCCGGCGGCGGCCCTTTGAGGTCTTCCAGCGTGAGGTGCTCGGCGATCCGCATGGCGGCGCGCCGGGCTGACGAGGTCCGGGTCGAGTAGTCGTCGTCGAAGGTCGGCGGTAGCGGGATCGGGTCGGTGAACAAGTGCTCATGGGCGGGCGACGGGACCCAGGGCCGATGCGGGGCCTTGTGATAGATCAGCACGCAATACGGGGCGTCCGACGAGGAGATCCAGTCGAGCGCGAGGTCGGTGATGATGTCGGTCGTGTAACCCTCGACAACTCGCCGGCCCGACTCGCTGAGAAAGACCGGGTCGACGTACTCCCCCTGGCCGATCAGCACGTCCCAGTAGTCGAAGTGCTGCGGGTCGTGCCCGGGCCCGTCGCCCATGTGCCACTTGCCGACCATCGCGGTGCGGTAGCCGGCCGCCCGCAACGCGCTGACGAAGCTCGGCTGGGCCGCGTCGATCGGTGTGACCAGCGTGGTGACGCCGTTGATGTGGCTGTAGGTGCCGGTCAGGATGCTGGCCCGCGACGGCGAGCACAGCGAGTTGGTGGCGAAGCAGTTGTCGAAGCGCCGGCCGAGCCGGGCGATCTCGTCGATCCGTGGTGTCGTGTTGACCTTCGAGCCGTACGCCGAGATGGCGTGGGCGGCATGGTCGTCGGTCAGGATCATGACGATGTCCGGCCGGCGCCCGCTCATCGGTAGGACGCCTCGTCGAGCCCGCTCAGCGTCGGGTCGTGGTCGATCGCGCCGACGTCGTACATGGACGTCATCCAGTGGTAGAACCGGTCGTCCCGCTCGACCAGCAGGGTGTAGAGGCGGCGCATCATGCGACGGACGACGTCGGCCATCTCCGGGTGACGGTAGATGTTGATCAGCTCGTCCGGGTCACGTTCGAGGTCGTACAGCTCGTTGGTCGAGTCCGGGTTGACGACCAGCTTGTAGCGGTCCTCGCGGAGCATCCGCTGCGGGTACGGGAAGTGGTGCCCGTGGAACTCGGCCACGATGTCCGGCGGCCACGCCGGGTGCTCGCCGCGCACGATCGGCACGAGACTTCGCGAATCGACGGCGTCCGCGGTGGAGAGACCGGCCAGGTCGAGGATCGTCGCCGTGCTGTCCAGCAGCGAGACGAACTCCCGCCGGACCTGCGGCGCCTCGCCCGGGATGCGAATGATCCCGGGCGTCCGGTAGATGTCCTCGTACATCGCCGGGCCCTTGTCGTGCAGGCGGTGCGAGCCGGTGAACTCGCCGTGGTCGCAGGTGAAGAACACCGTGGTCCGGTCGGTCAGGCCGAGCCGGTCGAGCTCGTCGAGGATCCGCCCGACCTGCTCGTCGATCAGCGTCACGTAGCCCCAGTAGACGGCGATCAGCTTGCGGGTGACCTCGATCGGCATGGTGTCGAAGGTCCAGTGCTCGCTGTAGTTGCGCTGCACCGGCGGTTTGCCCTCGAACGTCTCGGCGATCGACTTCGGCAGCTCGACGACGGCCGGATCGATCAGGTCGAAGTACTCGTCCGGAATGATGTACGGCAGGTGCGGCCCGAAGAAATGGGTGGCCAGATAGAACGGCTTGCCGTCGGTTTCATAGTTGCGCAGCATCTCGATCGTGCGGGTCGCCATGTAGTACTCGAACGTCGCCTCGACCGGCTGCTGCAGCCGCGCGGCCAGCAGGTTTCCCGGGCCACCGTTGGGCAACGTGCCCCGGATGTGATCCGTGATGGCGTACGGCGGAAGGTCGTTATCTTTCAGGTAGGCCTGGTAATCCTCGTGCTCGACCGGGTTGTGCCAGCCCGTCAGGTGCGGCCCGTCGAACCCGTAGTCGGCCGGCGCCTTGAGCGTGCCCGCGTGCCACTTGCCGATCAGGCCCACGTTGTAGCCCTGCTCGCGCAGCGCGACCGGGAAGGTGAACGTGCCGTCGGGCAGATCCTCCTGATAGCCGACGTTGCGCTCGTGGTTGGCCAGCACCTTGTGCCGGAACGGGGCCTGCCCGGTGAGCAGGCTGGCCCGGGCCGGGGTGCAGATCGCGGTCGGGGTGTACCACCGGTCGAACCGCGTGCCCGACGCCGCGAGGCGGTCGAGGTTCGGCGTGCGCACG
Organism: Paractinoplanes aksuensis; assembly: GCF_024137025.1. Classification (GTDB taxonomy): domain Bacteria; phylum Actinomycetota; class Actinomycetes; order Mycobacteriales; family Micromonosporaceae; genus Actinoplanes; species Actinoplanes aksuensis. The sequence continues at coordinate 163,375 of NZ_JAMYJR010000026.1, read as the reverse complement.
TGCGGGTTGCCGTACGCCCCGAGCGAGTCGACCCGGTGCTGGTCGGTCATGAGGAAGAGGAAGTTCACTTCGAGGCCGCGCCCGTGAACGTCTCGCCCAGGTAGTACGTCTTCGGGTCGGGGTTCTCGGTCAGCTTCTTGGCCCCGACGAAGTAGTCGCCCATGCCGGTCAGCCACTTGTCGACCGTTCCGTCGGCCGTGTACCCGTCCAGCGTCTTCGAGTCGAGCATCTTGCTGTTGCCGGCGTCGGCCTTGACCGCGTCCACCGGCTGCTTGAGCAGAGCGGCGGTGAGCTCGACAGTCTTGTCGCTGTTGGCCGCGCGGTAGTCCATCGCCTCGCGCAGCACCTGCACCACCTTGGTGACCGTCCCGGCCTTCTGGTCGACTGCCTCGTTACCGGCCACGAACGCCGTCGGGAACGAGACGGTGGCCGAGAAGTCCTCGTTCTTGGCCAGCTCGACCAGGTCCGGCTTCTTCTGCTTGATGTTGTTGAGCAGCGGGTACCAGATGCCCGCGGCGTCGATCTGACCCGCGGCGAAGGCCGAGACGATCGTGGCCGGGTCCATCGGCACGCGCTCGATGTCGGTCGCCGACAGGCCCGCCTTCTCCAGGGCCAGGGTGAGGATCATGTCGCCCGAGGTGCCTTCGGGTACGCCGACCTTCTTGCCCTTGAGCTGCGCAAGATCGGTGAGGCCGGGCTGGGCGATCACCCGGTCGGCGTTGCCCAGCGAGTTCAGCGCGACGATCTTGGCCTTGCCCGAGGCCGGCAGCCAGACCGCGCCCGGCCCGATGTAACCGAAGTCGAGGTCGCCCGCGTTGATGGCGGTGATCTGCAGCGGCCCGTTGGTGAAGACCTTGGTGCTGACCTCGAGACCGTGCTTGGCCCAGAGCTTCTGGTCGTCGGCCACGGCGAGCAGGCTGGTGCCGTTGTAGTCGGCGATGTACCCGAAGTTGACCTTCTCGGTCGGGCCGGAAGAAGAATCGTCGGATGATCCGCAGGCGGCCACGCCGAGCAACGAGGCGGCGGTGATCAGAGCGAGCAGGCGTTTCATGCAACAGGCTCCTGGTGATAGACGGCGCTCCACACGCGGTTGCGCAGGGCCGTGAAGTCGGGGCTGAGCCGCAGCTCTTCGGTGCGGGGATAGGGCAGGTCGACGTCGACGATCTCGACGATCCGGCCCGGGCGGGCGGCCATCACGACCACCCGGTTGGCCAGGAAGACCGCCTCGTCGACGTCGTGGGTGATGAAGACGACGGTGCGTTTCTCCTGGCTCCAGGTCTGTAGAAGCTGTTCCTGCAGGCGTACGCGGGTCAGCGCGTCGACCGCGCCGAAGGGCTCGTCCATGAGCAGGATCGACGGGTTCACCGCGTAGGCCCGGGCGATGGCGCAGCGCTGCTTCATGCCGCCGGAGAGCATGCGGGGCAGCGCGTCGGCGAAGTCGTGCAGGCCGACCAGGTCGATGAAGTGCTGGGCCCGCTCGCGCCGCTCGGGGTTGGGCACGCCGGCTGTACGCAGTCCGAACTCGACGTTCTTGCGGACCGTGAGCCACGGGAACAGGGCGTACTGCTGGAAGATCACGCCGCGGTCGGGCCCCGGGCCGGTGATCCTCGCCCCCCGGACCAGCGCCTGCCCCGCGTCGGGGGTCTCCAGGCCGGCCAGGATGTTCATCAGCGTCGTCTTGCCGCAGCCGCTGGGGCCGACGATGGTCACGAACTCGTTCTCGGCCACCTCCAGCGACACGTTTTCCAGCGCGACAAAACGGTCGTTCTTCATCGCGAAAGACTTGCCGACCCGGTCGATGGTGATCATCGGCGTTCCTGCCAGTTCGTCAGACGGCGCTCGGCGAACAACAACACGCGATCCATCAGCAGGCCGAGCACGCCGATACTGATCAGCCCCACGAAGATCGTGGGCAGGTCGTAGTAGAGCTGCGCGCTCTGCATGCGATAGCCGAGCCCCTGCTGGGCCGCGATCAGCTCGGCCGCGACCAGGGTGGCCCAGGACGAGCCGAGGCCGACCCGCATGCCGACCAGGATGAACGGGGTCGACGCCGGCACCACGACCCGCGCGAAGATCGTGCCGTCCTTGGCCCCGAGCACCCGGGCCGCGTTGATCAGCGTCTTGTCGACCCCGACGACACCCTGGAAGGTGGCGATCACGCAGGCCAGGAACGAGGCCAGGAAGATGACGAAGATCTTCGGGGTCTCGCCGATGCCCATCAGCACCACGGCCAGCGGAATGATCGCCAGCGGCGGGATCGTGCGGAAGAACTGCACCCACGGCTCGACCAGGCCGCGCACGACCCCGTACCAGCCCATCAGGAAGCCGACCGGCACGGCCAGCGCGACCCCGAGCATGAAGCCCGCGAGCACCCGGCCCAGGCTGGCCAGCACGTCGTCGGCCAGGGTGCCGTCGGCGATCAGCTCGCCGCCGCGCTTCAGCACTTCGGGCGGCGCCGGGATGTCGAACCCGCCCAGCGAGAAGCCCCACCAGACGCCGACGCCGAGCACGACCGAGAGCAGATTCAAGAGCGTTTTCGGTACGCCGCGATGACGGCGCTCGGGCGGGGCCGGGCTGCCGGTGGTCACCTCGGCGTCCGCCTGGACCACGGTCATGACAGGCTCCCCGGGACTCGTGGGTTGGGATAGTCGGTCAGCAGCGGCGACTGCCGGAAGCAGGCGGTGATCGCGCCGCGGGCGCCGTCGTCGTCACCGAGCTGGGCCGGCCGGACCAGCGGGTGCGCCTCGCCGGGGATCATCTCGGCCCTGATCACGGCTGCGGCCCCGGTGACGATCTCGGGCACGGCGAACGGCAGCGGGCCGCCGATGACGACGACTTCGGGGTTGAGGATCAGCGCGGCGTCGGCCAGCACCCGGCCGAGCGCCTCGGCGACATCGTCGATCACGGCCCGTACGTGCGGCTCATGTCGCCGGACCGCGAGCTCACCGAGGTTGTCGACCCCAGCCGCGGCCAGGACGGGACGCACCGCCGCCACGGTCTCGAGGCAGCCGCGTTTGCCACAACGGCAGACGCCCCCGGCCGGGTCGACTTTGACGTGACCGAACTCGCCGGCCACCCCGCCCGCCCCGGAGACCAGCCGGCCCGCCACCACCAGCCCGCCACCGACGCCGTCGGCCAGCCGCACGTAGAGGACGTCGCCCGCCTCGGCGTCGTTGCCGGTCTCGCCGGCGCGCCGGTTCCGGCCCAGGTGGCCGGCCTCGGCCAACGCGGCGAACCGGGTGTTGTTGTCGACCAGCACCGGCGCCGGGAAGCGGGCCGAGAACGCGGCGAGCACGTCGGCCCGGGAGCCGCCGGCCGGAACGGGACCGGCCACCCCCACGCCGATGCCCTGCAGCGCGGCCAGGTTGATGCCCTGCTCGCGGGCGATCCGGTCGACCAGGCCGACCGCGGCCGCGAGCCGGTGCGGCCACGGGCGGGCCGGCCGGTACTCCTCGACCCCGCTCGCGATGATCTCGTGGGCGGCGTCGGCCACCGCGACCCGCACCCGGTTGTGGCCGATGTCGACGCCGAGGAACTGTCCCGATCGCGGGTCGAGCGCCAGCAGCTCAGCCGGGCGGCCGCTGCCGGCCCGGTCGCGGGCGTCGGTGTTGACGACCACGATCGCGCCGCGGGCGAGAAGTTCCGAAGTTATTTCCGACAGTGTGGTGCGCGAGAGCCCGGAACGGGCCGCGATCTGAGCCCGGCTGAGCCCGCCGCGCTCACGCAGGATCGCCAGCACACGCTCCTCATGAGCGCGTCTGACCAGCGCATGTACGCCTCCGGATCCGGACACGAGGCCACCGTAGGCGGGCCCGAATTTTTCCGTCAACAGTCCGGCAGAATTATCTCTTCTAAACCGGTAGGAAAACTTCCCCAGTAACCCGGCTGTCACAGCGAAGTCAAAGGGAATCCACAAGAAACGGACTTACGGTAGCCAAAACACGATGGGAGAGAGCGATGGCCAAGGATCCGAGACCGACGTACGAGGGACGGCGCCTGCCCCGGCCCGACGAGGAGGTCGTCGACCAGGGCCTCGGGTTCGACCTGGGCACGCTGGCCAGCCGGCGGCACGTGCTGCGGGGATTCGGCCTCGGCGCGGCCGTGCTCGGGCTCGCGGCGTGCAGCAGCACCTCGACCTCGGACAGCGCGACGACCCCGGCCGCCTCGACATCGCCGGCCGCCTCGGGCGAGATCCCGGACGAGACCGCCGGCCCGTACCCCGGTGACGGCTCGAACGGGCCCGACGTCCTCGAGCAGAGCGGCGTGGTCCGCAGCGACATCCGGTCGAGCTTCGGCTCGGCCAGTGGCACGGCTCAGGGCGTACCCATGACCCTCGAACTGACGATCCTCGACATGGCCGACAGCGATGCGCCGTTCAAAGACGTCGCGGTCTACGTCTGGCACTGCGACCGCGAAGGCCGGTACTCGATGTACACCGACGGCGTCACCGACCAGAACTACCTGCGGGGCGTCCAGATCGCCGATGATTCGGGCAAGGTGAAGTTCGCCAGCATCTTCCCCGCCTGCTACACCGGGCGGTGGCCGCACATCCACTTCGAGGTCTACCCGAGCCAGGCCGACATCACCGACTCGGCCAAGGCCATCGCCACCTCCCAGGTCGCCCTGCCCAAGGACGCCAGCGACAAGGTGTACGCGACGACCGGCTATTCGTCCTCGGTGAGCAACCTGAGCCAGCTCAGCCTGTCGTCCGACAACGTGTTCGGCGACGACGAGGCGGCCCTGCAGATGGGCGCGGTCTCCGGCGACGTCACCAAGGGGTTCGCGGTGACGCTGACCGTGAAGATCGACACGACCACCCAGCCCAGCGGCGGCGGCCGCCCGCCCTCGTAAACGGTTCCGTAACCGGTTTTACTTGCCTGTAACAGTTACATCGACAAGACTGACTTCGTCGGACGCACCCCGCCGCCGAATCCCCCACCGGATCACCTCGGCCGTTCCCCGGACCGATACCGGCGCGGCGGCGAGGGTGCGCCCCTAACCGCCCACCTTCAGGCTCAGCCACAGTGCGAGCACGCCCGCGACCAGGGCCGGGGGCACGGTCAGCACCCCCAGCCGCAAGAAGTCGCGCGGATCCGGCGCCGCGTCGTGCGTGTGCAGAATCTGCCGCCACAGCAGCGTGGCCAGCGAGCCCACATAGGTCAGATTCGGGCCGACGTTCACCCCGATCAGCATGGCCAGCAGCAGGGCCGGCTTCGACTCCACGACCGGCAGCATCACGAGCGTCGCGGGCAGGTTGTTGAGCACGTTGGCCAGGCCCGCGGCCAGGAAGGCGACCGCGAGCAGACCCAGCAGGTCGGCGTGATCGGGCGTGATCGCGTGCAGCAGGTCCTCGAGGCCGTGCTGCTGCACGGCGAGCACCACGATGCCCAGGGCCAGCACGAACGCGCAGAAGGCGGGATTGGTCTCGCGGATCAGCGTGGTCACCGGCACCCGGCGGGGCACAGCGAGGAAGAGCGCGCCGGCCACGGCGATCCAGGCCGGGTGTACGCCGAACGAGTGCGAAGCGGCGAAGCCGACCAGCGTCACGGCCAGCACGATCAGCGCGTACCGCGGGGCCGGACCGTTGCCGGGCTCGGGGCGGGGCTCCTCGCGGGCCCGCAGGTCACCGGCGAAATAGAGGCGGAAGACCAGGTACTCGACGGCGATCACGGCCAGCCAGGGCAGGATCATCAGCGCGGTGAAGCCGAGGAAGGTGAGCCCGCTGGCCGCGAACGCGAGCAGGTTGGTCAGGTTAGAGACGGGCAGCAGCAGCGACGCCGAGTTGGCCAGGTGGGCGGCGGCGAACGCGGGCGGACGGGCCCTCGCGCCGACCCGGGTCGCGGTGGCCAGCACGACCGGGGTGAGCAGCACGACGGTCGCGTCCAGGCTCAGGAACGCCGTGGTGAGGGCCGCGGCCACGAAGACGGCGGCGAGCAGCCGGGGCGGGTGATCGCCGCCGCGGCGGGCCGCGATCGTCCCCGCGTACCGGAAAACGCCGTGCTCGCCCGCGAGGTGGGCCAGCACCAGTACGGCGGCCAGGAAGCCGACCGTCGGGCCGAGCTCACGGAACTCGGCCCAGGCGTCGTCCCACGACACGAGCCCGAACGCGATCACCAGACCGGCCGCGGGCACGGCGGCGACGGCCTCGGGCAGGCCACGAGGCCGGACGACGGCGAAGGCCAGCACGACAGCCAGCAGAACCGCCGAGATGATCAGGGGCACCGCCGCAGGCTACGAGTCGAACAGCTCCTGTGCACCTGAGACGTTGAGCACGCGGGCCACCGCCGACGCCGCGTTGATCACCCGGAAGCCGGTGCCGGAGGCGAGGGCGGCGTTGTAGCCGTCGATCAGCGCGCCCAGGGCCTCGGAGTCGATGAAGGTGACGTCGGTCAGGTCGACGACGACCCGCGGGGAAGTGCTGAGCGCTTCGACGATGGTCGCGTGCAGCTCGTCGCGAGCGTTGATGTCCAGCTCGCCGGTAGGCCGCAGAACCGTCGCCGCCTGGCCTTCGTCGATCCGGTAGGAGTCCACCACGGGGAACTTTCTACCAGCACCACGCGGATTCAGCCCGGGAAGCTGGCCCAGACATGCTTGGTCGTGCCCGTCCGGTACCAGCCGACGTCGATCGCGAACGTCTTCGTGAGCTGCAGCCCGAGCCCGCCGGCGCCCAGCGGGCGACCCTCGTCGACGGCTGGGAGCGTTCCCAGATCGTGATCCGCCACGTCCAGGATCAAGTGGTCGTCCTCGCGCAGCAGCCGCACTTCGGTCGGCGGCAGCCCGTGCCGCAGCGCGTTGGTGGCCAGCTCGGTGGCGACCACGGCCATCCGGTCGAACAGGTCGTCGACCTCGTCGGTGTGGTCCTCGATCGCCTCGCGCAGCGCCGCCCGCAGACTGCGCAGCTCGCCGAAGGTGCCGAGCGTCCAGCAGTGCAGCTCGGCGGCCGCGGGGTGAGGAGCCGAGGATTGCAATGCAGACATGGTGTTCATCTTTCCGGGTCCGACTGGTTTGACACTGGCCCGTGCGGGTCACTGCTATCACCGTACGGACTAATCCCTTCAACAGGCGATCCAGGGTTCTCGATCTTCATCAAGATCCGCTGCGTATATTTGCTATCACGCAAAGTAACTCATACTTTCGGCTAGTCTTCCTTGGCCTTGTCGGCTAGGTTGGTCATATCCGAACGGCCTAGTGCGCTTGGCCGGCGGTGATCACATCGACCGCCGTCGACCAGTTAGATAGGGACACCCGACCGACCCGGGCCCCGCTTCTCGAAGCGGAGCCGGCTCTCCGGACAGGTGCCAGGGAGGACCACCGACATGACCGTCACCGAGACCACCACGAGCGTTGACGCCGTCCCCGCCGCCGCCAAGGCGCCGGTCGACAGCGCCGCCGAACTGCTGAACGCGATGGCCGCGATGCCCGCCGGTCACCCGTCGCGAGCCTCGCTCCGCGACCGCGCGATCGAAGCCTGGCTGCCGCTGGCCCGCCACCTTGCCCACCGCTACTCCGGCCGCGGCGAGCCCACCGACGACCTCATCCAGACCGCGACCGTCGGCCTCATCAAGGCCGTCGACAAGTTCGACCCCGAGCGCGGCGTCGACTTCGCGGGCTACGCGATCCCGACCATCATCGGCGAGATCAAGCGCCACTTCCGCGACCGCACCTGGTCGGTGCGGGTGCCGCGCCGCCTGCAGGAGCTGCGGCTGGCCATCACCGAGGCCAACGCGACGCTCACGCACAGCCTGGGCCGCTCCCCGACAGTCGCCGACGTGGCCACCCACCTGGGCGTCACCGAGGAAGACGTGCTGGAAGGCCTCGAGGGCGCCCGCGCCTACAACGCGACGTCGCTGTCGACCCCGATCAGCGCCGACGGCACCACCGAGCTGGGCGACACCCTCGGCGGCGAGGACTACGAGTACGAACTGGCCGAGACCCGGGTCGCCCTGGGCCCCGCGTTGGCCACGCTGGACGAGCGCGAGCAGAAGATCCTGACGCTGCGCTTCTACGGCAACCTGACCCAGTCGCAGATCGCCGACCAGATCGGCATCAGCCAGATGCACGTCTCGCGCCTGCTGACCAAGGCCCTGACCAAGCTGCGCGGCCAGCTCGCCGCCGACACCCTGTAAAACAAACACCACATTCTTCGTGGCCGGCCCGGTTCGGGCCGGCCACGAGTGTTTTCCGCCCCCGATCGCGTCCCTCGTCCACCGGCCCGACCTGCTCGAAGACCCGTACCCCGCCGATGTTGACCGCCCTCAGCGTGATGCCTTGGGAGGCGCATCAAGTCCGCAGCAGTCGATCTCGGCCTGAAGCTCGCGCTCGGCCTTCACAACCGATGATCTCGCCGGGGTGCCACCGCCTCCCCCGCCCTCCCAAGGGACGGGGGATTCTTGCATTTTTGGCCAGCCGCCGACGTGAGTCGTCCACAGGTGACCGGCAACGGTTGCGCCCACACGCGCGCCTATCCACAGGCACTTCGAACGCCCAGCATTCTCGAGCTGGAGCCGAGCGGAGACCGAACCGCGGGCGCGACGCGCGACCCGCGACCCGCGACCCGCGACCCGCGACCCGCGAGCATCACGCCTGAACCGGCCCAGTTCGCGGCGCGACATGTGGGCGAGAACCCGACACACGGCACGTGGCGAGGCCGATCGGACAAGGGCTGGGCGAAGCGCGTCAGGTTGCTGTGCGGCACGCCCTAGATCGACGTAGTCGGCGAACGACGCCGCATCACGGGCCGCAGCGGCGGTGACGCCTGGGTAGTACTCCTTCACCGCCTTCGGCGGCACACCATCGCGGACCAGACCGGCGACCAGGTCAAAGTCGACGCGAGTTCCCGCGACCACCGGACAGCCATGTCGCACGGACGGGTCCACCGAGATTCGCTGTCGCGGACGGACGAGGTCGGGGATCTCGACGTCGCCGAGCGAGAATGAGCGCAAAACGTCGCCAAACTTGATCACCGTGATCTGTTGACCGGGCTGTTCGACGAGGTCAACTGGGCCGACTTGCGCACGGCCCGGGCCGTCTCCGGCGTTGTGGACCAGGGCGATCCTTCGGCGGCCTCGATCGACCAGTCGATATTGCGAAAGGTGACCGGTCACGCTCAGCCTGTCCAGGGCTCGCCGGATGCTCGGCAACGGACACGCCTCTCGCAGGTAGACGAAAGTGCGCAGGGCGACCAGATCGCGGAACGAGTAGGCCACCGGCCTGGTCGCCGAAACCTCCGGAACGAGCAGACCCTGACGACGCCAACAGGCCAACTGGCCCCGCGTAGCACTGGACAGGGCGGACACGATGCGCGGTTCGCAGGCCATGACCGTCAGAGTTTCACTTCGACGCCCTTTATGAAAGCACGAAGCTAGTTGTCGTGTGCTAAGTGCGGGGTCAAGCCAACGGCGTGACTTCGGCGTAGCCGGTGGCCAGGCGGAACGGGGGGCGGACCGAGGTTCCCGTGCCGGCCAGTAGGACCAGGTTGCCGGTGGATTTCTGGACTGCGGCCAGGTCGGGGTAGCCGTCGCGGTCGAAGTCGCCGAGGCCGGTGAGGTCGCGCAGGTCGGTGGCCGGCATGTTCAGGGCTACCTTGGTGCCGGTGAAGCCGTTCCGGCGGCCCAGCCACAGGTAGAGCTTTCCGTCGGTGTCGCGGGCGGCCAGGTCGGGCACGCTGTCGCGGTTGAAGTCGCCGGCGCCGGCCAGTTCGGTGCGGCCGGACCAGCCGCTGCCGACCAGTTTCTGGCCGGACAGTTTCGGGCCGGGCTGACCGGCGTACAGGAAAAGGTTGTTGCCCTTCGAGAGGGCCAGCAGGTCGGGGCGGCCGTCGCCGGTAAGGTCGCCGACCGGGGTTATCTCGCGCATGTTCTGCCAGCCCTGAGTGAGCCGTTTGCGCGGGCCCAGGCCGGTTCCGGTGCCGGGGTAGAACCACAGGTCGCCGTTGGTCTGGCGAGCGACCACGTCCTCGCGGCCGTCGCGGTTGAGGTCGCCGATGCGGACTACGGCGTTCATGGCGCGGAAGTCGGCGGCCAGGGTGCGGCGCTGGTTGTTGTCGATCAAAGAGCCGTTGCCGTGGAAGACCGACAGCGCCCCCGTCGGCGAGCGGCCCAGCACGTCGGACCAGCCGTTGCCGTTGAAGTCGGCTGCCTTGGTCTTGGGGAGCGGCGCGAAGTCGACGTAGTCGTTGTCGATGTTGATCGTGACGCCGCCGTACGTCTCTTTGTGGCCGCCGCGCCACTGTTTCATGCGGCGCTTTCCGGGCCAGACCGTGGCCGGGATGGCCTTGTCGGTGACCGTGGAGACCAGGTCCCAGCGGGCGAAGTCGAGGTAGTCGGGCCGCGTGTAGCCGGGGACCGAGTAGTTCGCGACCTGGTGGGCCACGCCGGACGAGACGCTGGAGTAGAAGCCCGAGAAGTAGCCGTTGTCGTGCAGCCGGGCCGTCCAGCCGTTCATGAACGCCAGCACACCCTTGCGGCAGGCGGCATCGTCGGTCCGGTACGACTCCATGTCGTAGATCAGCACGCTCTCGCGGGCCAGCCCGAGCCTGGTGGCCTGGGCGACAGCGTCGGACGCGGTGACCCGGCCCTGGGTCTCGGCGTGCGCGTTGTCGATCAGTTTGCGGCCGCCACCGATGGTCGTGCAGGTCGCCTGCGGCCCGACGTAGAGCGGCAGCAGCTTCCAGCCGGCCTGCACCTGCTGCTTGACCCAGGCCGCGCTCAACTGCGGCTGAGCACATCCCCGGTTGACGCCGCCGATGTAAATGCCAATTGCTTTGTACGGCGATTTGGCCCGCCAGGCTTTCATGGCCGCGCTGGTCGGCGCGGTGCAGGCATCGAAAGCCTCACCGGTGAACGCGCCAGGCTGCACGGTCGTCCAGGCGGCGGCATCGGCCCGTTTCAGCGCGAACGAGGACGCGGCCACGACCACGGCGGTGATCAGCGTCCCGACAGCAATCTTGCGCCGGGCGGGGGTCAGGACGGACATGACTGCCGAGCCAAGCAAGCCGCGGCCTAGAACACCTCGGCCGAACGGCCCTTGTCACCCGTCCGGGTAGACATCCGACCCACTAGGAGCAGGGCCGCCGCCAGCACCAGCGCGCCCAGTTCCATGCCCGCGCCGACCAGCGGCGTCGAGTCGTACCCCCAACCGGCGGCGATGGCCCGGCCGCCCAGGTAGGCGCCGGCCGCGTTGCCGAGGTTGAAGGCGGAGACGGCGGCGGCCGAGACGATGAGGTTGTCACCGTCGGCCGCGGCGATCACCCGGGTCGTCAGGCCGGGCACCGTGGCGTACGCGGCCACGCCCAGCACGAAGAGCGTGACCGCGGCCGGCCCCCGTGAGTGCGCGGTCCAGGCGAACGCGACCAGGATGATCAGCATGATCGTGGCGGCCACGACGATCGTCGGCATGAGATGACGGTCGGCCGCCCGGGCGCCGATCACGTTGCCCAGCACCAGGCCGAGGCCGAACAGTACGAGCAGCCAGGGCAGCGCGCCCGCCCCGAACCCGGCCACGTCGGTCATCAGCGGCGCCACGTACGTGAAGGGGGCGTAGACGGCGCCGAACGCGAGCGCGGTCATGCCCAGCGCGAGCCAGACCACGGGATTGCGAAAGGCGGCCCAGTTGGCCCGGGCCGCGTCGCCGGCCGCCGTCACCGGCACGAAGGCGGCCGTGGCCAGGGCGGCCAGCACACCGAGCAGGGCCATCGCCCAGAACGTGGCCCGCCAGCCCGCCTGCTGCCCGAGCAGGGTGCCCAGCGGCACGCCGGCCACGCTGGCGATGGTGATGCCGCTGAGCATGGCGGCGATGGCGCTGCTACGACGGTCGGGGCGGACGAGGTCGGCCGCGGCGATGGTGGCGATGCCGATGAACGCGCCGTGGCACAGCGCGGCGACGACCCGGCCGGTCATCATCGCGGCGAAGTTCGGGGCGACGGCCGAGATCAGGTTGCCGGCCACGAAGAATCCGAGCAGGCCGATCAGTACGGGTTTCCGGGGCCGGCGGGCCACGGCGGCGGTCAGCAACGGGCCGCCGATCACCACGCTCAGGGCATAACCGGAGATAAGCAGGCCGGCCGTGGGGATCGAGACCGACAGATCGCCGGCGATCGGCGGCAGCAGGCCGGTGATGACGAATTCGGTCATGCCCAACGCGAACGTGCCGACGGCCAGAGCGGTGAGCGCGAGTGCCGAGCGCGATGCCATCGGGACACTCTGGCAGAAGGGTAGCGTCGGCGGGGTGGAGCCTGCCTTCGTGCTGCATGACCACCGCAAGCCACGGCCGCACTTCGACCTGCGGCTCGAGGCGGACGGCGTGCTGCGGTCGTGGGCCGTACCGCGCGGGTTGCCGACCGACCCGGCCCGTAACCGGCTGGCCGTGGCCGTGCCCGACCACGATCTCGACCACCTCACCTACACCGACGCGGACAAGTCGATCGCGGACATCGGCTGGTGGCAGGAAGAGGACCGCAACGACAAGCGGTTCGTTTTCACCCTGCACGGGCGGGAGGGGTCACACCGGTACGCCCTGATCCACACAGACGGGGTCAACTGGCTCCTGCACCGCACCAAAGAGCAACCTGATTAGTGCCTGGGGCTACCGTTGACGCGATGCCACCTGTAGCCGACCTTCCCGGATTCCTGCACGGCGTGGCCCCGATTCTCGATCGCTGGGGCTACTACGCCATCGCGGGCGTGATCGGCGTCGAGAGCTTCGGGGTGCCCGCTCCCGGTCAGACGATCATGGTGGCCGCGGCCATCTACGCGGGCGCCGGCCGGATGAACATCGTCGCGGTGGCCGCCATCTCGTTCGTCGCGGCCGTGGTGGGCGACAACATCGGCTACTGGATCGGCGTCCGGGGCGGTCGCAAGCTGGCCCTGCGCTGGGGCAAATACGTGTTCCTGACCCCCGAGCGGCTGGCCCGGGCCGAGGGCTTCTTCGCGCGCCGCGGCGGCCGGGTGGTGCTGGTGGCCCGGTTCATCGACGGGCTGCGCCAGTTCAACGGTGTGATCGCGGGCATCACCGCTATGCCGTGGCGCACGTTCCTGCTCTACAACGCCATCGGCGCCGCCCTCTGGGTAGGCTTCTGGACGACCATCGCGTACCTGCTCGGCACCCATCTCGTCGAGATCATCGAGCACGCCCACCGATACAAGTGGTGGGCCATCACGGCCGTCGTGCTGGCCGTGGCGGGTTACGTGGCGCTGCACGTGCGGCACATCCGCCGCCGTCGCGCGCGCAAGGCCGATCCCGCCGCGGCGCAGGACACACCCTCCTGACGGTTGCCCGCCCGCGGCTGGGGTAGGGCCATCGAGAGGGAAGGAGAAGCCGTGACCAGCAAACAGCTCGACCGCCGCCGGGAGCAGACCGCGGCCGCGCACACCGCCGTGGAGCGGACGAGGACGACCGTCACCGAACTCGAGAACAGGCTGCGCACCAACGCCGACCTGACCGCGCAGCAGAAGCAGGCCCTGCGCAACGCCGAGGCCGAGGCGAGGCGGCTCAAGCGGGCGCTCAAGACTCAGGCCCGCGACAAGGACAGGCTGACCAAGGCCCACAAGAAGGCCGTGACCAAGGCGAGCAAGGCGCACGACAAGGCATCCGCGCTCGAGGACAAGTACGGCAAAAGCCTGCTCGCCGACCTGATCCGGCGCGAGAAGGAAAGGGACCGGGCGTCGGCCGCCGGGTCCGAGGCTCCGGCCGTCGCGCCGGTCAGCCCCGCGCTGCCGGCCGTGATTCCGCCGGTGCCCGCCGAGAGCGCCGCTGCGGTTCCTGCCGAGACCGCTCCCCCGGCCACCTCGAACACCGCCCGGGCCACGGCCGCTCGCCGGACTGCCGCGAACGCCGCCTCGTCGGCGGCCGCGACGCCGCGCACGCGTGCTCCGCGCAAGACGGCCGCGGTGGCCGAAACGCCGGCGCCGGCCACGACCGCTCGGCGCGGCGTCCCCCGCAAGCGCACTCAATAATTTCGTACGCGGGCAGCCCGCGCGCCGATCCGGCCGTGGGCTACCCGTACGCCTTCCGTCGCGTACTACCAGGGACAATGATCGCCGGGACTATGCGCGATCGGTGGAGGTTTCAGGTGCCCGAGGAGCAATTCGACGTCAGCCAGGTGCGGGCGGTGCTGTTCGACATGGACGGCACCCTGGTCGACTCGGACGGGGCCGTACTGCGCTCCTGGCTGGCCTGGGCCGCCGAGTACGGCGTTGACGGCGAGCAGGCGTACGAGATGGCTCACGGCAGCCCCAGCGCGACCACCGTCCGCAAGCTGCTGCCCCACCTCGACGAGGCGGCCATGGTGGTGGCCTCGGCCCGCCAGCTCGAGCTGCAGTACGACGATCTCTCCGACATCACGGCCACCCCGGGCGCCCACGAGCTGCTCGTGCAGCTCACCCTGCGCGGCCTGCCCTGGGCCGTGGTCACCAGCGCCGACAGCCGGCTGGCCAAGGCCCGCCTGGCCGCGGCCGGCATCACCGCGCCGGTGCTGGTGACGACCGACGACATCGCGGCCGGCAAGCCCGACCCCGAGGGCTACCTGCGCGCGGCCGAACAGCTCGGCGTCGACCCGGCCGACTGCCTGGTGATCGAGGACGCCGAGGTCGGCCTGGCCGCGGGCCGGGCCGCGGGCGCGCACACGGCCGCCCTGCGCGGCCTCGACGGCGACCTAAGGCTCGACACCCTGGCCGACCTGGCCCGGTTGCTGGGCTGAGGGCGGCAGGTCGTCGAGGAAGTCGACGGTCGGCACGTAGAACAACGACCCGGTGAGCGCGGTCGAGAAGTCGAGGATGCGGTCGTACGTGCCGTAGGGCTCGCCGAGGAACATGCGGCGCAGCATCAGCTCGGGCACGTCGGGAGTGGCCGCGTAGGCGATGTAGTACGTGCCGAACTCGCCCTCCTTGACCGAGCCGAACGGCATGTTGTCCCGCAGGATCTTGAACTCGTTGCCGTCCTCGTCCTCGATCACGTTGAGCTTGACGTGCGAGTTGGGCGCCTTGTCCTCGTCGGGGATCTCGACGTTGTCGAGCTTGCGGCGCCCGATCGCGGCCTCCTGGTCCTCGACCTTGAGGGCGTTCCAGGCCTCGAGGTCGTGGATGTACTTCTGCACCATGACGTAGCTGCCGCCGGAGAAGGCCTCGTCCTCGTCGCCGATCACGACCGCGGCCATCGCCTTGGCCCCGCTCGGGTTCTCGGTGCCGTCGACGAAGCCGAGCAGGTCGCGCTCGTCGAAGTATTTGAAGCCGTGCGTCTCGTCCACGATGTCGCCCGCGCCGCGCAGCCGCTCGCCGATCTTGGCGGCCAGCTCGAAACAGACGTCCATCTGCCCGGCCCGGATGTGGAAGAGCAGGTCGCCCGGCGTCGACGGCGCGCTGTGCTTCGGACCCTTCCAGGCCCGGAAGCGGTGCAGCTCGGCCGGGCGGGGGCCGGCGAAGAGCCTGTCCCACAGGTCGGAGCCGATGCCGGTGACGCAGGAGAGCTGGGCCGCGGGCAGCCGGAAACCGACCGTACGCTGCAGCCCGCTCAGGTCTTCGAGCAGGTCGCGCACGGCCTGTTCGCCGCCGGGGCGGACGGTGGCCACGAGGAAGATCGCGGCGTCGGTGAGCGGGGCCAGCACGGCCTGCGAGGCGACGGTCGGGCCGACGGAGCGGGGCGCGGTCATGAACCGGAGTTTATGGGCCGGGCCCCGCTCGCGGACCGTGGAGTGATCGGCGTGACGTCGTCAGAAAGCGGCGAACCGGCGGCGGTCCTGGCCGTTGATCGTCGTGAAGTCGCCGCCGACCTCGATCGTGCCGGCCACGTGGTTGACGCTCAGCACGCGGACGCCGATCACCCCGTTGGCCGTCGGCGCCCACCCGGTGAGCTGGCCCTTCGAGGTCACGGCGGCCAGCTTGAACCGGGCCCGGGCGCCGTCCACGCAGCCGCCCTTGAGGCCGTTGCGCTCGGTGACGCAGGCGTTGTCGAAGTGCCCGCCCACGTAGGTGATGCCGCCGGTGGTGGCGATGGCCGAGGCGTCACCGTCGAACACCCGCTGCCAGCGCATCGCGCCGGTCCATCCGTACGCGATGGCCCGTCCGCCCTGACCGGCCGTGGCCACGTGCACGCCCAGGGGGTCGAGCGAGATCGCCCGCACCTCGGCCGGCACCCGCGGCCGGAAGCGCGGCTCGACCACCCCGCTCGTGCCGTTGACGCCGGCCAGCCGCAAAGTGCCCTTGACCGCGTTCACGGTGTGGAAGCCACCACCCAGATAGACCCGGGGGCCGGTGACCGCGAGCGCGTGCACGGTGTCGTCGGCGGCCGGGCGCCAGACCGGGTCGAGCTTGCCGGTGGTCAACGAGAAGGCGGCCAGGTTGCTGCGCTTCTGGCCGGAGACGTCGGCGAAGCTGCCACCCAGGTAGAGCCGGCCGTTGCCGACGGCCAGCGCGTAGGCCGTACCGGCCAGGGTGTGCTGGAACGACCGGAGGTCGCCGGAGGTGGGGTGGAGGCGGGCCAGCGAGTCGCGGTGCTCGCCGTCGACGCGGTGGAAGTCGCCGGCCGCGTAGACGCTGTCGGGGGTGGCGGCCAGGGCTCGGACCACACCGTCGGCGCGCGGGGACCAGTCGAGCATCTTGCCGGTGCGCGAGTCGAACGCGGCCAGCCGGTCGCGCGGGTAGGTACGCCCAGCCGCGGTGGCCGTGGTGAACGAGCCCCCGACATAGACCGTCGCACCGCGGTGGGCGATCGCGTAGACACCACCGTTGAACGTGGGTGCGGAGGACCGGGCCTGCGGGACCGCCGCGGGCGCGGCGGACGGCGGGACGAGCAGAGCGATCAGGACGACCAGGGGGACGAGAAGACGAGGCACAAAGAGCCTAACCGTCGTGCGTCCTCGAAAGTCTCGCCATGTCTTGATCTTGGATGTGTTCGTGCTCGAGCGCGAGCTGCTCGTCCGCGGCCGGGGGCTGGGTGCGCAGGCCGAGCATGGCCAGCCACTCGACCAGCTGGCGGTGCACGGCGTCCGGGCCGTCGAGGTCGTCCTCGGTGACCGGCCAGCGGGCCGGGTGCACCAGCACGGCGTCGGTCTGCCAGCCGCCCAGGCCGCCGTGCGAGCCGACCAGCTCCTCGAACGCGGCCACCTCGTCGTTCACCGGGTCGACGCAGCTGATCAGGACCAGGTCGCCGATGTGGGCCGCCTGCTGGTGACGCAGCAGGTCGTGCCGGGCGCGGGGACCGTACGGCAGAAGCGGGTCCACTCCCTCGACGACCCCGTCGGTCAGCCGGTGGCGGCCGGAGCCGCCCAGCGCGACCGGCCCGTCCGCGGTCTGCACGATCACCAGACCGATGCCCGGATGGGCGACCAGGCCGTGGACGAGCCGCGGGTAGACCCGGTCGATCTCGGCCCGGTCGAGCCGCTCGGGGAAGCGGGTCAGATAGACCAGGGCCAGGTTGCCCGACGAGACCACCAGCAGCGGGGCCAGCGGCGGCTCCGGGAAGTCGGGTTCCTGGGTGGCCTCGCTCTCGGCCGGCGTCTGGGGCGCGTCGGCCTGGTCGGGGGCCGAGAAGCGCTCGACCACCTCGTCCAGGGTCTCGCCGTAGCGCTGCTTGAACGTGGCCCCCTGGCTCTGCCCGTGGTCGGACAGCACCACCAGGTGGTAGCGCCGGGCCGCCTCGGGGGCCAGCCGTTCGAGCACGCCGAGCATGCGGTCGAGGCTCTCGAGCTGGCGCATCGACTCGGGCCGGGCCGGGCCCGCGTGATGCGCGACCTCGTCGTAGTCGACCAGGTCGCAGTAGATCGACGGGGCGCCGCGGGCCATCTGCTCGGCGATCAGCGACACGTTCACGTCGCGCAGCAGCATCGAGGCCGGTCGCAGGGCCAGGAACGCGCCGGACCGGCTGACCCGGGGCTGCAGGTTGCGGCGGCGCTGCAGGCGGGCCTGGTAGAGCTCGGTGAAGACGTCGCCGACGCCGAGGACCAGGGCGCGGGTGAAGCCGTAGGGCGAGGCCATGAACGCCGCCCAGCCCCGGGCCGACCGGCCGGGCAGCGCGGCGTGGCTCACCGTGAGCAGGCTGACCGCCGCGTCGCCGCTGAAGGCGTTGCCGATGCTCACCCCGCCGTCACGCAGCAGGCCGCGGCCGTCGCTGAGCCGCGGTTCGAGCACCGCCGCGTCGCGGGGCCGGTTGGTCACCATGAGCTTGCCGGTGTCCTTCTCGAACCACCGGAAGGCCGGGATCTGCCGGGTCGCGCCGTGCAGGATGCCGGCCTGCGACGCGGGCGTGGTCGAGGGCAGGCCGGTGTGCCAGCCCCGCATGGTGTGGCTGCCGGAGCGCAGCCAGTGACCCAGCGTGGGCAGGTTGCCGGCGCGGACGGCCCAGCGCAGCACCGGCTCGGACAGGCCGTCGAGCTGGACCATGAGCAGCCCGGGCTCGGTGCCCTGACGGGGCCGGCGGAAGGTCAGCAGCGGGCCGCCGGCCAGCCGGGCCTGCCGCCGGCGGACGCCGCGCATGAGCCGCCGGGCCTCGCGGACGAACGTGTCCTCGGTGCCGCTGTCGGCCATCCAGTCGACGATGGCGGCGAAGACCACGGCCAGGATCGCGGTGACGACCAGCGAGGGCAGCCCGCTGATCCGGTTCGCCGGGTCGAGCTCGAGGGCGACCACGATGACCACGACCTGGGCGATCACCCCGAGCAGCATCGCGCCCCAGCCGCCGAGCGCGGTGATGCCGAGCAGCAGCAGCGGGCGCAGCACGGCGCCGACCCCGGCCACGATCGCCACCAGGCCCAGGGTGTCGACAACGTCGTTGCTTTCGACACCCGGCATCAACCAGAGCGTGACGGTGAGCACGACGAAGGTGACCAGCGCGCTGCGCAGCACGGCGCGGAGCCGGTTGAGGATCCGGCGCCAGCTCAGCAGGACACGGAGCTCGGCCCGCCAACTGCGGGCGACCGGGGCGGCGACGGGATCGCGAGGGCTGATGGCCACCGGCAAACGATCGCACAACCACGGCGGATGGTGACCGACCGTGCCCGGAATCACCCGGCCCGGCCGTACACCCGGACGAGTGATCACCTGGGGCGGGCGTGCCCCGTCCGGATAGCTTCGGAGCGGTGCGCGCCCGATTCGTCTTGATCATCCTTATCCTGCTCGGCCTCGCCGCCTGCGGCGCCCCCGAGGAGGATCCCGCCCCGGCCCCACCGGCCAAGGTGGTCGGCTACTTCACCGGATGGGGGGTCTACGCCCGCGACTTCCAGGTGAAAGACCTGGACGCGAGCGGAGCCGCGAGCCGGCTCACCCACCTGCTGTACGCGTTCGGCAAGGTCACCGGGGGCCGGTGCACCGCCGCCGACCGCTGGGCCGACTACGAGAAGCCGATCGAGGCCGCGCACAGCGTGGACGGGGTGGCCGACGAGCGCGACACGGCCCTGCGGGGCAACCTGGGACAGCTCCGCAAGCTCAAGCAGAAGCACCCCGGCCTGCGGGTGCTGTGGTCGTTCGGCGGCTGGACCGGCTCGGCCGGCTTCACCCGGGCCGCCCAGGACCCGGAGGCCTTCGCCGCCTCGTGCCACGACCTGGTCACCGACCCGCGCTGGGCCGGCGTCTTCGACGGCATCGACATCGACTGGGAGTACCCGAACGCCTGCGGCCTGAAATGCGACACGAGCGGTCCGCAGGCCCTGCCCCGGATGCTCGGGGCGCTGCGGGCGAAGTTCGGACCGGACTCCGTGATCACGGCCGCGGTGCCGGCCGACGTGTCCAAGCTGACCGCCACCGACTACCGGGCGGCGGCCGGCACCGCGAACTGGCTGAGCGCCATGACGTACGACTACTTCGGCGCCGGCGGCGACACGCGCAAGGCGCCGAAGACCGCGCCCCACTCGCCGCTGACCGCCTATCCCGGCATCCCGCGCGAGACAGCGACCACCTCGGTCACGATCGACGAGCTGCTGAAGCTGGGCATCCCGCCGTCGAAGGTGCTGCTCGGCATCGGCTTCTACGGCCGGGGCTGGACCGGGGTCACCGCCGACGAGCCGGGCGGTGACGCGACCGGACCGGCCGCCGGTCGCTACGAGAAGGGCCTGGAGGACTACGAGGCGCTGGTCAAGCGGTGCCCCCCGACCGGCACGATCGGCGGCACGGCCTACGCCCGCTGCGGCACCCAGTGGTGGTCCTACGACACCCCCGAGACGATCAAGGCCAAGATGGCGTACGCCCGCAGCAAGGCCCTGGGCGGCGCGTTCGCGTGGGAGCTCTCGGGCGACACGACGAAGGCCGAGCTGCTCACCGCGGTCACCGACGGACTGTCCGACGCGACCCGTTAGCCGACCTGCACCCAGACGTTGTCGAGGGCGCCGTTGAACTGGTCGTTGTCGGCGAAGGCGCCCTTGCCGCCGATGCTCATCGGACGGTTGTTGGTGACCGAGAGCGAGGCCGGGACGATCGTGCGGCCGCGCAGCGTGTTGTCGACGAAGACGGCCAGGACGCTGCCGACCCGGGAGCACCGCACCCGGTGCCAGCGGCCGTCGGCCACCGAGACCGTGCTGGTGGCCATGCGGATGCGGCGCAGCCGGTCACCCACGAGCACGCAGCTCGGGCGGCCGGCCACGCCGTCGATCTGCAGCTTCCACTGACTGCTCGTCTTCGAGAAGCCCTTCTGGATGACGTTCTGGCCCTTGCTGGTCTGCGTCGGGCTCAGATAGACGTCGGCGCCGAAGGAGATGTCGCGCGGGCCCGGGTTGAGGTCGGGGGTCGACGGGGTCTGCAGGGCCACGTGCGGGCAGACGCGCAGCAGGCAGCGGGACGGGAACAGCAGCGCCGAACCCTGCCCGTGCGCGACCTTGCGGACCGCGCCGCCGTGGCCCGAGATGATCCGCAGCGTGTGGCCACGACCCGACCCGTCCACTATCGGGTGCTCGTTGAAGGCGTACCGGGCCATCAGCACGGCCGGCGTCTCCCCGGCCGGTCGGCTCTGCGCGGACACGGGGGCGCCCGGGCCCATCACGACAGCGGCCGAGACGACCGCAGCCAGCACGCCGCACCATCGGGATCCCATGTCCTAATTATGGCTTGTGAACGGTTTGCAATCCCTTGGGTACCTCCGGTCGCCCCCGAACAGGCATCAACCCGACACCGATGAGCTCTCCAACGGGACGGCCGTGCCCCGCACCAGGCCCAGCTGGACGCCCTGCCGGGGCAGTACCGCGTCGAGCAGCCAGTCGGTGGCCACCCGCACACGGTTGCCGGGCATCGAGAGCAGGTGGTAGCCGCGGGTCACGACCTTGGCCGGGAAACCCCGGAGCGGGACGCCGACCGGGTTGGCGGCCGCGTCGAGACCGCCCAGGTCGACCACGAAGCCGAGGTCGTGGTGCTTGTAGGCCCGCCGCCGCCCCTGCCCGTACGAGGCCGCGATGTTGCGGGCCACCGTGGTGCCCTGCCGGGTCGCGTGCTGCGCGGTCATGCCGGTCAGCTCGCCGGGCCGGGTCAGGTCGGGCACGGCGGCGGCGTCACCGATCGCGTAGACGTCGGGGTGGCCGGGCACGCCCAGGAACTCGTCGACCACCAGGCGGCCGTGCTCGAGCGGCAGGCCCAGATCGGCCACCAGCGGGTCGGGACGCACGCCGACGCACCAGATGAGCGAGCGGGTGGCCACGAAGTCGCCCGTGGACAGATGGACACCGTCCTCGGTGGCCTCCTTGACGCTCGTGCGCAGCAGCACCTCGACCCCGCGAGCCCGCAGCACCCCGTCGGCCGCGCCGGCCAGCCGCTGGTCGAGGCTGGGCAGCACCCGGTCGGCGGTGTCGAGCAGGAGCCAGCGCACCTTGTCGCGCAGCTCGGGCCGCTCGGCGGTGAGCGCCCTGGTGTAGAGCACGCCCTGGGCCGCCACCTCGGTGCCGGTGTAACCGGCGCCGGCCACCACGAACGTGCACCGGGCGCGCCGCTCCTGTTCGGTGGTGGCGTTGACGGCCAGCTCGATCTGGCGGGTGATGTGGTCGCGCAGATAGAGCGCCTCGGGAATGCCGCGGTAGCCGTGCGCGTACATGGTCACCCCCGGCACGGGCAGCAGCTTGTTGACGCTGCCGGCCGCGATCACCAGCCGGTGGTAGCCGATCGAGCCGGCCCGGCCGTCGGGGTCGACGAACGAGACCGTGCGGGCCGCGAGGTCGAACCCGTCGACCTCGCCCAGCACCAGGCGGACGCCCGGCAACGCGGCCTGGAGCGAGACGGTGACCCGCCGCGGCTCGAGGATGCCGGCCGAGACCTCGGGCAGCAGCGGCAGGTAGAGGAAGTAGTCGGTCGGATTGATCACGACGATCTCGGCGCCGCCGCGGGAGAGCTTGGCCAGGGCGCGGGCCGCGGTGAAACCGGCGAAGCCGGCCCCGACGACCACGATGCGAGGGCGTGCCATTGAGGATCCTTTCCTCCTGGGCGCCACCGACGCCCCGACCGACGCTACCGAAGACCGCGTCACCGGCGATGTGAGCCGGGAGACATTCACCGACGCTGGCATGTTGACCGTTCGGCCAGTCTCAAAATCGGCCGAACGGTTGTCGTCCGGCAAGCGCCCGATCTGCGTCTGGAATGGCGCCGGACAGTGCCTGCACGGGGCGGCACTGCACGGAGGAAACCGCTGGTCGGTGCCCACACGGGGTGGCATCGCCCGGCATTTGTGGGGTGAAGGGGGCAGACGTGACCGGCAGCGCGGTGCTTGAGCCGCCTGGGTACGCTCACGTCTCCCTCGACACCTCGAACGGACACCTTCGAATGGACGCCCGCGAGGCCGACTATGCGCATTTCGTCCGCACACGGACGCACGCATTGTTGCGCTCGGCGTACCTTTTGACCGGAGATCAACACCTGGCCGAAGACCTGGTGCAGGAGGCGCTGGCCCGCACCCACCGGGCGTGGCCGCGGCTCGACCGGGTCGAGAACGCCGAGGCGTACGCCCGCAAGGTCATGTACCACGCACAGGTGTCGATCTGGCGCCGGCCCAAGGTGGCCGAGGTGCTGCCGGCCGACTTCGAGCCCGACCACCGCCGCGGCGCCGACGATCCGGCCGACGCCGCCGTCGAGCGCCTGGTGCTGCGGCGGGCCCTGCTGACGCTCAGCGCCAAGCAGCGGGCCGTGGTCGTGCTGCGCTTCTTCGAGGACCACACCGAGGCCGAGGCGGCCCAACTGCTCGGCGTCTCGGTCAGTACCGTCAAGACCCAGACCGGCCGGGCTCTCGACCGGCTCCGCGCCCTGCTGCCCGACCTGCGGGTGCTGACCGAAGTGCCGGAGGGGGGCCGATGAGCGCCGATCACGACCGGCTCCGGTCCTCGCTGCACGACCTGGCCGACGTCGCCGAACCGGTCGACATGTACGACCGGGCCGTGCACCGCTCGCGCCGGATAGCCCGCCGCGAGGCCGCGGTCGGCACCAGCGCCGCCGTGCTCGTGCTCGGCGTGCTGGCCAGCGGGTTGTGGCAGCTGCCGCAACACAAGACGGCCGACGTCCCGACCGCCGCGGCGGGCTCGCACTCCGCGGTGGCCGAGCAGCCGTCCTCGTCGTCGGCCGCGCCGCCCGCGGCGACGGCCACGCCGAGCCGGGCCCCCGAGACCCGCCCGGCCCCGGAGCGCTCGCGCGACAAGGGCGGCCGGGCCGGCAAGAAGAAGAAGCCACGCCCGGCCAAGCCGCAGTCGCGCGTGCTCTCCGACATGACCGGTCACGTCTTCTACTCCGAGCGGGACAGCCAGCCCGACGTCGTGCGCATGTCACCGGACGACGGCGCCCACGAGGTCGTGCTGCGCGACGCGCCGTCCTCGGTCGGCATCTCGCCCGACGGCAACCGGGTGGCCTACGTGGCCGACGGGACGCTGCTGGTCAGCGAGGCCGGCGGTGAGCCCGAGCCGGTGCTGGCCGGGGTGGTGGCCACCGAGCAGGCCCCGGTCTGGTCCCCGCGGGGCGACCAGCTGCTGATCGACGCGACCGAGCTCGGCTCCGCGCCGGGCATCCTCGACGTCGAGACCGGTACCGTCACCGCGCTGCCGGCCGGGCTGGCCACCGGGCAGCACTTCCGCTGGTCGGGCGACGGCACCACGCTGGTCTACGCGACCTCGTACTGCGGCCTGAAACTGACCACGAGCAGCACTGGGGACGACACCAGCACCAGCGTGCCCGTGCTCGGCAACACCCAGACCCGCGACAACCCGGACGGGCTGGCCGCCTGCAAACCGACCAGCGTGGATGCCACCGGCCGCCGGGTCACCGTGCCGCTGCAGACCACGGGCGAGAGCACGACCGGCACCGACACGGCCGACACGATCGTCGACACCTCCACCGGCGAACTCGAGGACCTGCCCGTCCGGGGCACGGTGGTCGGCGCCGTGTTCGACGCCGAGGGCAACCTGCTGGTGCGCACCGACGAGGACGGTCAGCGGGTGCTGTCGCTGTTCGGGCCGGACAACACGCTCAAGGTGCAGGCCACCGAGCCGGCCACGGTGCGCGACCTGGATCTGATCGCCTACACCCGCTGATCCCCGGCGCGCCCCGGCCCGGAGTGCGACGATGATCCCGATGGCCGTGCAGCAACCGATCGCCCGGCCCGCGACCGGGGCGCCGCCGTGGTGGCGGCGAGGGCCCTCCGTGGCCGTGATCGTCGTGGTCGTGCTCGGGGCCGAGCTGGCCCTGGGCTGGTCGGCGCTGGCCGGGGCGCTCCGCCAGCTGCGGGCGCCGGAGTGGAACTGGGTGGCCGCCGCGCTCGCGGCCGAACTGGCCTCGATGGGCACGTACGCCCGCATGCAGCGCGCCCTGCTGCGCGGCGCGGGCACCAAGGTCAGCATGAAGAAGCACGTCGCCACGGCGTACGCCGCCCACTCGCTGAGCGCCACGCTGCCGGGCGGCCCGGTCTTCTCGACCACCTTCAACTTCCAGCAGCTGCGCCGGTACGGGGTCGCGCCCGCCGTAGCGTCGTGGTGCATCGCGCTCAGCGGGGTGCTGTCGGCCGGTGCCCTGGTGGTGATCGGCGCGGTCGGCGGGCTGCTCGCCCGGAACAGCGGCAGCTGGCACTCGCTGGCCGGGTACGCGATCGGGGCCGTGGTGGTGGCTTTCGGCGTACGCCAATTGGCCGAGCATCCGCAGCTGCTCGACCGCCCGGTGCGGGCCCTGCTGGGCGGGGTCAACCGGGTGCGCCGGCGCCCGCCCGAGCACGGCCACGACCGGTTGCTCGGCTTCGTCGGGCAGCTGCGCGAGGTGCGTGTGCATCCGGCCAACTTCGCCCTGGCCGTGGTGCTGGCCCTGCTCAACTGGCTGTTCGACGCGTTCTGCCTGTGGCTGTGCTGCGTCGCCGTGGGCGCCGGTGAGATCAACCCGGTCGGCCTGGTCATCGCCTACTGCGCCGGGATGGCCGCGGCCAGCGTGCCGATCGTGCCCGGCGGTCTCGGTGTGGTCGACGCGGCCCTGGTGCTGGGCCTGGTCGCGGGCGGTCTGGCCAGCGGGTACGCGGTGGCCGCGGTGGTGCTCTACCGCATGATCAGCTTCGGCTTCATCATCGGCCTGGGCTGGCTGGTGTGGCTCGGCATCCGCTACAAATACCGCAACGTTCCTAGCGCTTGAACAGGCGCCAGCCGCGCTTCTTGGCCGCGGCCGGGCGCTCGGCCTCGCCGTTGAGCATGGCCAGCCGGTGCTGGGCGACCGGGTTCTCGGGTTCCATCCGCAGCGAGGTCAGCAGCGCCTGCCGGGCCTGGTCGAGGTGGCCGAGCGCGTCCAGCGTCACGCCGTGCGTGTAGTAGTAGTGGGCCTCGGTCGGGTCGAGCCCGATGGCCGTGCGGGCGGCCTGCTCGGCGTCGGCGATCTGCCGGTCGGCCGAGAGCAGGGCCCAGGCCACCCGGTCGTGCCAGAGCGCGTTGCGCGGGTCGGCGATGACCGCGCGGTAGGCCATAGTGACGGCGTCCTCGTGCCGGCCGAGCACGGTCAGCGCCCGGCTCGACAGGGCCAGCGGGCGCGGGTCGGCCGGGTCGAGCTGGATGGCGCGGTCGGCCGCATCGAGGGCAGCCTTGGCGTCGTCCAGGGCCAGCTCGAGCCGGGCCAGCAGGATCCAGCCCTCACGCGCGGTGGGCTCGGCGGCCAGCACGGGCTGGAGCACGGCGACGGCCTGCTCCAGCTCGAGCTGTTCGAAGAGGGTGGCGGCCTGGGCGAAGGCCATCTCGGCCCGGCCGTTGAAGGCACGCGGTCCGGGGGCGCGGGGCCCGTCGGCGTCGAGCTCAGGGTCGGCCCGCAGGGGGTTAGCGGTCACGTTGACCTCTTCGGCCGGTTCGGCCCGGAATTGAGCGTTCCCGCCTCAGGACGGCAGCCAGCCCGCCGACCGCGTGTGATCATGCGCCTCGTAGTACGGGACCTGTGCGTACGCCCGCACCGGGAACGTGCCGAAGGCCGTGATCCGCGGCGGCGCGGCGGTGAAGCGCGCACCGTGCGGCGGCAGGTTCTCGAGGCCGGTGAGGTGTTCGACGACCGGGATGCCCGCGGCCAGCAGCACCGAGTGGGCCGGCCGCTCGCCCCCGGGCACCGCGTCGTCGAGGTTGACCGAGTCGATGCCGACCAGTGCCGCGCCCCGCTCGACCAGCAGCGCGGCCGCCTCCCCGGTCAGGTAGGGCGCGTCGACCGAGTACTCGGGCGTGCCCCAGGCGCGGTCGCCGCCGGTGTGCAGCAGCACGGCGTGCCCGGCCACGGCGAGCGGCTCCAGGTCGGCCTCGGTGACTGCCCGGCGCCCGCTGCCGGCCGTGCGCACCACGACCGCGGGCAGGTCGGCCAGCCGTTCCAGGGGCATCCCGGCCAGGTCGGTGCCGCCGTCGTAGCGGTGCCGGGGCGTGTCCAGATAGGTGCCCGTCTGCCCGAGCATCTCGATCCGGTCGAGGCTGAACTCGGTGCCCTCGGCGTAGTGCGGGCGCGACTGCTCCCAGCTCTGGTGCGCGGTGATGACCGGCGCCATCATGCCCGGGTACGTCGTCAGGCCGTCCGAGATCACGTGGCTGAGCTCGACGAACCGCAGCCGTGGGGAGGCGGGCGGGCCGGCCACCACCTGTTCGGCGAACGTGCGGACGCCGGTGATCTCGACCCGCTCGACGTCGCGCAAGCCCAGCGCGCCGACCAGGATCCGGGCCAGGTCGGCCTCGGTGACCTCGAGATGCGGCACCTCGACCCGCAGGCCCTGGGTCTGCAGGCGCCCGCCGGTGGTGAAGGTGACGTCGGCGGTCAGTTCCGCCCGGTACTGCTGCACGGCGACTCCCTCAGCTCAGCTCGCTGATCGCTTCGATCAGCAACCAGATGCCGAAGATAGCGAAGAGCGCGGCCGCGCCGTACTTGATGGCCTTCTCGGGCAGATGCCGGCCGAGCATGCGGCCCACGACGATGGCGAGCGCGTCGGCCGCGACCATGCCGACGGTCGAGCCGAGCCAGGTGCCGAACCAGCCGTACTGGGTGGCCAGCGTGATCGTGGCCAGCATGGTCTTGTCGCCCAGCTCGGCCAGGAAGAACGCGCCACCGACGGCCAGGATGGCCGAGCCGGTGCTGCGCTCGGCCTTGGTCTTCTCGTCGTCGGTCAGCTTGTCGCCGCGCAGCGTCCAGGCGCCGAAGGCGAGGAAGGCCAGGGCCGCGACCAGGTTGATCCAGCCCGTCGGCAGCGTGGCGCCGAGGCCGTAGCCGATGCCGACCGACACCAGGTGCACGATCGCCGTGGCCACGGTGATGCCGATCAGCACGGGCACAGTTTTGAAGCGGGTCGCGAAGGTCATGGCCATGAGCTGCGACTTGTCGCCCAGCTCGGCCACGAAGATCACCGCGAAACTGACCGCGGTCGCGACGAGGAAGCCTTCCACAGATAACTCTCCCGGTATCAGCCGACCGGGCGGAAGAAGCACAGGGCGACCTCGACCCGGCCGTTGTCTCAACAGCCAAGTCGAAGGTCTCGCTCGCCTTGTGGAAAGGCCGCGCGGCCGGACCCGAGAGATGAATCAAGGATCAGTATGTCGACCGCGACATTGGGAGCTACTCCCCTTCGCGGGACCGAGCATAGCCAACGGCCCCCGCCCGTAGGCGAGGGCCGTGATCACTGTCACCGTGCGGCGATCAGCTTTCGCATCTCCTCGATAGGCGCCGGTGCCCGTTTGGCCCTGGCTCCCGAGACGGCCGCCGGGGGCTGGATCGGCTGGCAACGCTTGTCGGAGCGCTCGCCCCGCTGCCGCTTCGGGAGCTTGCCGGTGGCCAGGTAGTCGGCGATCGTGTCGTCCACGCAGCGGTTGCCCGCGAGCGAACCCGAGTGGGTGGTGCCGTTGACGCTCTCGACCAGCACCGAGCGCGGGAACCGCTTGCGGACCTCGAGGCTGCCGCTGAACGGGGTCGCCGCGTCGAGCGTCTCGCTGATCAGCAGCACCGGCGGCACGGTCTCGCCGGAAACGGTGACCGGGATGCCGCTGCGAGCCGGCCAGGTGCGGCACGGTGCGTTGTACCAGGCGTTGGCCCAGGTCTCGAACGGCGCCTGGCGATGCACCTGCCAGTTGTCGGCGGTCCACTTGGTCCAGCTCTGCGGCCACTGCGCGTCGGTGCACTGCACGCCGAGGTAGACCGCATAGTTGTTGTCCGCGTCCTTGGTCTGCGGGTTGTTGGTGTCGTACAGCCTGATCAGGCCGGACGGGTCGTCGTCGCGCACCCAGTCGCTGAAGGCGCGGGCGATGTCGGCCCAGCCGAACGTGTAGTAGCCGGCCTGCAGGAAGATGTCGGTCAGCTCGGACGGGCCGATCTTGCCGCCGGCCGCCTTGCGGGTCAGCGACTTCTGCTCGGCGTAGAAGCGCCGCTCGACCTCACGACCGGTCCGGCCCAGGCGATAGACCCGGTGGTTCTCGGCGACCCAGCGGAAGTAGAGCTTGATGTTGCGGTCGAACGCGATGTCCTGGTCGAGGTTCGAGTCGTACCAGACCCGGGCCGGGTTGACGTTGCCGTCGAGCACCATGCGCCGGACCCGCTCGGGGTAGCGGGTGGCGTAGACCTGGCCCAGGTACGTGCCGTACGAGAAGCCGAAGTAGTTGATCTGCCGGGCGTTCAGGGCCTGCCGCAGCAGGTCCATGTCGCGCACGGTGTCCAGGGTCTTCAGGTGTTCGAGGAGCTTGCCGCCGGCCTTCCCGCAGGCCTGGGCGTAACCTTCGGCCCGCTTCAGCCAGGTCTGCTCGATCTTCGGTGTGGTCGGCACGTACGCCGGTCGGCGGTATCCGGCGTAGTCGGCGTCGCAGCTCAGGGACGGCTTGCTGGCGCCGACGCCGCGGGGGTCGAAACCGATCCAGTCGTACGCGGCCCCGGCGCCCTTGGGCACCAGCGCGCCCGCCACGGACAGGGCCCGGCCCTTGCCGCCCGGACCGCCCGGGTTGACCAGCATGACGCCCTGGTACTTGGCCGCGGGCACAGTGTGCTTGATCCGGGACACGGCGATCTGGATCTTCTCGCCGTCCGGGGCGGCGTGGTCGAGCGGTACGGACAGGAAGCCGCAGTCGGCCTTGTGCGGGCGGAGGGCGAGCTCGGTGCAGGCGCTCCACTTGATCGTCGGCGCCAGCCGGGCACCCGGCCCGGTCCCCTCCGCCGCCGCTGCATAGCCTTGTTGCGCTGCCCGCGGATCGTTCGGCTGGGCGGCCCGGGCATTGCTCGCCGGGGCCGCGATCACCGTCAGGGCGATTGTGGTGGCCGCCGCCAGAAGTCTTCTCATGCCAGCCTCTCGTGTCCGTTACGCCCCACTATGGTGGGGCGTGAGCGGTCACCTGAGGGCCGCCCACGCCGGGGCACCACGAAAGAGCGGCATGGCGGCTTCAGACTTGCGCCCCAGCGCCCGCGCAAGTATGCGCGGGCGCTGGGGCCGGGCGGCTGTGCGTTGGCGCCTTCTTGGGGCGGGCAGCCATGCGCGCTCTTGGGGCGAGCGGCTACGCGGTGACGCGCTTGCGCATTTGCTGGGCGATGAGGGCGGCCGCGCCCAGGACGGCCACGACCAGGCCGTAGACCAGGGCCGTGTCGTGCAGGCCGGCCGAAGTGGCGGCGAAGCCGGCGATCACGGCGGGAACGCTGAAGGCCACGTACGCGATGACCAGCGCGACCGCGAACAACTCGCCGCGCTCGTGCGGGGCGGCCAGCACGGCCAGCGTGCCGAACGAGGCCAGCGACGAGGCGCCGAACCCCACGCCCGAGATCACCGTGCCGATCGCCGCCAGCAGGGCGCTGCCCAGCTCGAGACCGGTCACGCTGACCGCCGCGCCCACCGTGAGCAGGCTACCGGCCAGCAGCAGCACCCGCTTGGTGGGAACGTTGCGCAGCAGGAACGAGCTCAGCGCGCCGGTGCCGCACAGCAGCGTGACGACCAGACCGCCGACCAGGTGGCTGCCGATGCCGAAGACGCCGGCCGCGACCGACGGGCCGAGCGAGAGGTAGAGACCGCCGATGGCCCAGCTCGCCACGATGATCGGCACCAGGGCGAGCAGGTCGCCGCGGAGGCGGGCCGGCACTCCGAGCTTGGGTGCGAGCGAGGCGGCAGCGCCGGGACGACGGGCCGAAGTCTCCGGGATGCGGGCCACGACGATGCCCGCGAGCACCATGCCGGCCAGCAATAGGGCCCAGATGAAGTGGGTGGGCGAGGGGGCGTACTGAACCAGGACGCCCGTGCCGAGCGCGCCGACGGCCAGGCCGGCCACCGGGGCGAGGCCGTTGATCAGACCGGCCCGGCCCGGTGCGTGCGGCGGGTTGAGGTCGACCAGGGCCGCGCCCAGCGTGGTCATCGCGGCGCCGGTGGCGATGCCCTGCAGCAGCCGGGCGGCGAGCAGGACGCCGACGTCGCCGGCGGTCAGGAACAGCACGAGCGACACGGCCTCGAGCCCGATCGCGGCGGCCAGCACGGGACGGCGGCCGATGTGGTCGGAGAGCGCGCCGAGGATCAGCAGCGAGCCGATCAGCCCGACCACGTAGACGGCGAAGACAGCGGTCAGCGTGGTCGCCGAGAAGCTCCAGAGGTGCTGGTAGACGACGTACAGCGGAGACGGTGCCGCGGACGCCGCGGAGAAGGTCACGAAAATCGCGGCGATTGCCGCGAACGCGACCGGGCGGGACAGCCGCCGGCTGCGGGTGGACGGCGGAGCGTCGGCAACAGTGGTCATGGAGGGTGCCTCCGAAAGAAATAACAGACAGGTCTGTCTGACTGGATGAGACTAGACAGGTCTGTCTGCTATCGTCAACGGCATGTCCGCTGCGTCACCCTCCGCCACCCGTAAGCCGTCGGCCCGCGACCGCCTGCTGGCCGCCGCCGACGAGCTGTTCTATGCCGAGGGCATCCACACCGTCGGCATCGACCGCGTCATCGAGCGGGCCGGCGTCGCCAAGGCCTCGCTCTACAGCACCTTCGGCAGCAAGGAAGAGCTGGTCCGGGCCTACCTGGAGGGCCGGCACGCGCTGCGCCGGACCCGCCTGCTGGCCGGCCTGGAGCGCTACGACGACCCCCGCGACCGCCTGCTCGGCGTGTTCGAGGTGCTGGCCGAGCTGACCGGCACGCCCGGCTTCCGGGGTTGCGCCTTCTACAACGCCAGCGCCGAGTCGACCCCCGGCGGCGCGATCGAGGACGTCTCGAACACCAACCGCGCGTGGACCCGCGGCCTCTTCTACGAGCTGGCCCGCGACGCCGGCGCCCACGACCCGGCCCGGCTGGCCGACCAGCTGGTCATCCTCTACGACGGCGCCTCGGTCGGCGGCCGCATGGACAGGGGCTCGACGGCCGCCCTCCAGGCCCGCGAGATCGCCACCATGCTGCTGGCCGCCGCCACCCTCTGACGAGCGTCACCAGCTCCCAGATCGCCCGACACCTGCGGTCCGCGCCATCAGCAGACCCCGGCGGAGCGGGCCGTCGCACCAACACCCTCCGGCGGCGCAGCGCCGCTAGCTTCGCGGGCGCACGCCCTCCAGGGCGAGGTCGGTCAGGCGGGTGGCCTCGGCGGCCGCGTCGGGGCTGCCCTCGGTGGCCAGCGAGATGGCGTTGACCAGCGTGAGCAGGTCGACGATCGAGACCTCGGCCCGCACCCGACCGGCGGCGTGCGCGCGTTGCAGCAGTTCACCGCCCGCGTCGACCAGCATCGTCTCGCAGGTGCTGTCCGGTGGGGCCTCCACCGCGCGGCCGCCGTCGAGCAGCGAGCGGGCCAGCCCTCGCGTGGTCGCGCCGTAGCGGGCGACGGCCCGCAGCCAGTCCCCCAGCGCGGCGCCCGGGTCGGCCTGCCCGGCCAGTTCGCGCGCCTGCTCGCACAGCACCTCGACCCGGTCGTGGAACACCGCCTCCAGCAGCGCCTGCCGGGACGGGAAATGCCGGTGCAGGGTCGCTGAGCCCACTCCCGCGCGTCGAGCGATCTCTTCGAGGGACGCGTCGGCCCCGTGGCGGGCGATCTCGGCCTCGGCCGCGGCCACGATCTGGTCGTAGTTGCGGCGCGCGTCCGCCCGCTTCGGCTTCGCGAGGGCCACGCGAACTCCTCTCCCAAAGTGGTGGGTCACCCCACTTCTTCTTTACGAAGTGGGGCAGGCCCCCATATCGTACGACAGAGAAGCGGAGGACCACCCCGCTTTCGCACGCCCAGCCCACGGCCGCCCCAGCATTCCACCTGCCAGGGGCGACCCGGCGGCTTGGCGTGCGAACCCTGAGCCACTACCGAAGGAAAGAACATGAGTGAGAAGGTTGTGCTGGTCACCGGCGCGAGCTCCGGCTTCGGCCGCCTGACCGTGGAGGCCTTGGCCCGCCGCGGGCATCACGTCTTCGCGGCGCTGCGGGACGTGAACGGCCGGAACACGAAGGCCGCCGCCGAACTGGCTGCGCTGGCCGCTGACGAAGGCCTGAGTCTGCAGGTCGTCGAGCTCGATGTGACCGACCAGATTTCCGCCGAAGAAGCGCTCGCCGTCTTGCTCAAAACGGCGGGCCGCCTGGATGCAGTGGTCAACAACGCCGGCGGCATCTTCCCGGGCCCGGTCGAGGCCTTCACCGCCGAGGAAGCCCAGCGCCAGTTCGACCTGAACGTCTTCGGCGCGTTGCGGGTCGCCCGGGCCGCCCTGCCGACACTGCGGGAGCAGGGCCACGGCGTGTTGATCCAGGTCGGCTCCGTTTCGAGCCGGGTCACCATTCCGTATTCGGGGCTCTACGCGGCGAGCAAGGCGGCCCTGGGCAGCCTGACCGAGGCGTGGCACCACGAGCTGGCGCCCTTCGGGGTCGAGGCAGTGATTGTCGATGCCGCCTCGTACCCGACCAGCATCGGCACCAATGCCGTGCTGCCGGCCGACTCGGCCCGCTTCTCGGCGTACGGGGAAGGCTTCGGACGTTATGTCGCCGCCCTCACCGAACGGCAGACGCAGGATCCCGGCGATCCCACGGCCGTTTCCGACGCTATCGTCGCCCTGGTCGAAGCACCCGACGGCCGACGTCCACTCCGGACCGTCGTCGCTCCGCTCGCCCAGCTCGAGGCCGTGCGGACGCTGAACCAGCGAGCCACCGAAACCGCCCGAACCGTAGCCGCGGAAATGGGTATCGGCGCCTTCCTGGCCGGCCACTAACCGGCCAGCGCGTCGAGCCGGTCGACGGCGGCCGGGGGCAGCGAGACATCCGCGGCGGCCACGTTCTCACGTAGGTGGGCAACGGAGGACGTGCCCGGGATCGGGAGCATGGTCGGGCTGCGCTGCAGCAGCCAGGCCAGCGCGGTCTGCTGCGGGGTCGCGCCGACCGAAGCCGCCACCTCGTCGAGGACGGTCGACTGAAGCGGGCTCCACCCTCCGAGCGGAAAGAACGGCACATAGCCGATGCCGGCCGCGGCCAAATCATCCACAAGGGAGTCGTCGGCCCGCAGCACCAGGTTGTACATGTTCTGGACGAAGACGACCGGTGCGAGCGCGCGGGCCTCGTCCACCTGCTCGGCGGTGACGTTGGACAGGCCGAGGTGCCGGATCAAGCCCTGCTCCCGCAGAGCCGCCAGTTCCGCGAAGGGCCGGGCCAGGGCGCCGGGGCCCTCGACGCGCAGGTTGACGGCGTCCAGGGCGTCGAGGCCGAGGTGCTCGAGGTTCGATTCGACCTGGGCCCGCAGGTCGTCGACGGCCGGGTCCCAGCTGCCGTCCGGTCCCCGGCGGAAGCCGACCTTGGTGACGATCCGCAGGTCCGACGGATACGGGTGCAGCGCCTCCTTGATGATCTCGTTGGTCACGAAGGGCCCGTAGTAGTCGCTGGTGTCCAGGTGCGTGACGCCCAGGTCGACCGCCTCGCGCAGCACCCGGACCGCGGCGGCGCGGTCGCGCGGCGGCCCGAAGGCGTTGGGGCCGGCGAGTTGCATCGCGCCGAAGCCGATGCGGGAGAGGGTCAGATCTTCGGCGAGGGTGACGGTGTTGTTCATGGCTTCGAGCCTGCCGCTCCCCCGGCCGGCCCGGCAGCCAACAAACTTACTGGTACAGGCAGTACCACCCAGAGCCGGCCGGGCCGGGGCACCATGGCGGTATGAGTCAACTCGGGGCTGCCCTACGGTCCTGGCGCGACCGGCTGGATCCGGCCGCGCTCGGCCTCCCCCACCACGCGCCGCGGCGAGTGGCGGGGTTGCGGCGGTCGGAGCTGGCGATGCTGGCCGGCATCTCGGTCGAGTACGTGGTCCGCCTGGAACAGGGCAAGGCCTCCACCCCGTCGGCCCAGGTCTGTGCGGCCCTGGCCCGCGCCCTGCAGTTGTCCGACGACGAACAGGCTCACCTGATGCGCCTGGCCGGACACGCCGCCGACCCGGGGCGGGTGCCACGCCTCGTTCCCGGCAGCGTGCATCGCATCGTCGACCAGCTGGCCGCCAGCCCGGTCGGTGTCTACGACGCCACCTGGCAACTGCTGCATTGGAACCCGCTGTTCGCGGCCACGTTCGGCGATCCGACCCGGCAACCCGAGGCCGAGCGCAGCGCCCTGATCAGCCAGTTCGAGGGCGGCTTCTCCCGGGTCCGCTACTCCCCGACCGAGCGGTCCGAGTTCGAGAAGTCCCTGGTGGCCGACCTCCGCGCGACCACGGGCCGCTATCCGGACGATCCCGGTCTCGCGGCCCTGGTGGCCCGGCTCGGGCGCGCCGACCGGTTCCGCCGGCTGTGGGAGTTGCGCGAGGTCGCCGAGCACGAAACCGCGAGCAAGACCGTGGTCCACCCCGAGGTCGGCGACATCCCGATCGACTCGAACGTGCTGACCACCCAGGGCACCGACCTTCGGCTGGTGGTGAGCACCCCGCGGCCGGGGACGGATGCGCGCGGGAAGCTCGACCTGCTGGGCGCGATCGGCCTTCAGGGTTTCAAGGGTTCGGACACCCCCGTCGCCGGCGCTAGCGGCTGAGCGCCGAACTCGGCCTGCACCTCGGACTCGTGGGCGATGAAATCGGAGGTGGGGACGGGCTTGCCGCGCACCAGGGAGGCGAGCGCGCCCACCACGGCCATCACGATGGCCAGCCCGAAGACGATCACCAGACCACTGTGGAACGGTTCGGCGATCAGTTGCGGGAAGAACTCCAGGCCGGTCAGGCGGGCCGCGTTGCCCGGCGGCAGGGCGGCCAGCACCTGCGGGCCGAGCAGTTCGCCGATCGGGTTGTAGCCCAGGAACGCCGCGAACAGCGTGCCCACCGGCGGCAGCGCGGCGATCGCCGAGGCCGTCGCCGCCGGTACGCCCTGACCGGTCAGACCGCTGTTCAGCGCGCCCGGCAGATGGTCGGCCAGACCGGCCACCATCAGCGAGAAGAAGACGCCGATGGAGAGCACCTGGCCCGCGTTCTGGAAGGTGGCGCGCATGCCCGAGGCGGCGCCGCGCATGGTGGCGGGCACGCTCGACATGATCAGCGACGTGTTGGGCGCGGCGAACAGGCCACCACCGACGCCGTTGATGAAGATCAGCACGGCGAAGACGGCGTAGTTGAAGTCGCCCGGCAACAGCAGCAGGCCGGCGAACGACAACGCCATCACCAGCAGGCCGCCCGAGGCGAACAGTCGCGGGCCGAACCGGTCGGACAGCCAGCCCGCGACCGGACCGGCGGCCAGGAAGCCGATCGTCATCGGCACCAGGTAGATGCCGGCCCAGAGCGGCGTCGACTCGTACGAGTAGCCGTGCAGCGGGAGCCAGATCCCCTGCAGCCAGATGATCAGCATGAACTGGAGGCCGCCGCGGGCCACGCTGGCCAGCAGGTTGGCCGCGTTACCACTGGTGAACGCCGCGTTCTTGAACAACGCGAGCGGGAACATGGGCTCGGCCACCCGGGTCTCGATCAGCCCGAACGCGACCAGCACCAGGGCGCCGCCGATCAGCCCGGCCAGCACCCACGGGTTGGTCCAGCCCATGGTGTGGCCGCCGTACGGCTGAATTCCGTACGTGATGGCAGCCAGCACGGCCGTGAGCCCGGCCGCGAAGGTCGCGTTGCCCCACCAGTCGATCTTGGCTTTGCGCCGGATCCCGGTGTCGTGCAGCGAGCGGTAGGCCCACACCGTGCCCAGCAGGCCGAGCGGGATGTTGACCCAGAAGATCGAGCGCCAGTCCCACTCGGCCAGCACTCCCCCGGCCACCAGGCCGATGAACGAACCGGCCAGGGCCGAGACGATGTTGACGCCGAGGGCCATGCCGCGCTGCTCGGACGGGAAGGCGTCGGTGATGATCGCGGCCGAGTTGGCCATCAGCATCGCGCCGCCGACCGCCTGGAGCACGCGCCAGCCGATCAGCCAGAGCGCGCCGCCCCCGCCGTCGAACGGGTCGAGGGCCAGGACGACCGAGGTGACGGTGAAGATCGCGAAGCCGGCGTTGTAGATCCGGACCCGGCCGTACATGTCGCCGAGCCGGCCCAGCGTGACCACCAGGACGGCGGTGACCAGCATGTAGCCGATCAGCATCCACAGCAGGTAGCTGACGTTGGCGGGCTGCAGCGGGTCGACGTGGATGCCCTTGAAGATCGCCGGGAGCGAGATCAGCACGATCGACGCGTTGATCGTGGCCAGCAGGGTGCCGAGCGTCGTGTTCGACAGGGCGATCCACTTGTAACGCGGATGATCCACGGACAGCACGCGGCTCATCTCCTCACATCTAGGTACATTTCGGGCAGAGCGGGCCACGCGCCACCCGGCGACGCGACCCGGCCGGCCGCTAGGAGGCCTGCTCGGCGGCCAGGTCGCTCAGCCGCTCCAGCGCCGGCAGCGCGGCCACCACTGCCTCGTACTGCTCGGGCGTGAGGCCCTGGAGCAGCGCGGACAGCGCCTCGGCGCGGACCTGACGGCGGTGCGAGACGGCCTCACGGCCGGCGTCGGTGATGCTCACGACCACGGCCCGCCCGTCGGTGGGGTCGGCCGTGCGCTCGGCCAGCCCCTCCTTCTCGAGCCGGGTGACCAGCTGCGTCATGGCGGGCTGACTGATCCCCTCGGGCGCGTAGAGCTCACACAGGCGGTGCGGGCCGGAACGCTCGAGGCGGCGCAGCGTGGAGGCAGCGGTCAGGCTCAGCGGGCCGCGGGGCGTCAGCCGGCGGAGCGTCTCGTAGAAGTGCTCGAAACCGGCGGCGACGGCCGCGTCCTCGGCGGGCATGGTCTGATCCGTGATGGCGGGCTGCACATCCAATTTATATCACCCGCTTATGTACGACGGAATTCGCCCGAACGTGCGGG
Organism: Paractinoplanes aksuensis; assembly: GCF_024137025.1. Classification (GTDB taxonomy): domain Bacteria; phylum Actinomycetota; class Actinomycetes; order Mycobacteriales; family Micromonosporaceae; genus Actinoplanes; species Actinoplanes aksuensis. The sequence goes on along the minus strand of NZ_JAMYJR010000026.1, from coordinate 125,759 downwards.
GCCGTCCAGCAGACCTGCGGGCGACCGAAATGTCACCATGCAGAAATGGTCGACGCCGCGGACCGCTACTCCTGGCTGCACCCGCACCTGGGCACCACGACCAGGGGCGGCCACGCCCCGCGCGAGTACGTGGTGGCCCTGCAGCACGTCGCGCTGGCGCTCGACGCCGACCCGCGCTGGCGCTCTTGGTGGCACGAGTCCGGCCTCAGCGCCTGTGAGCTGGGCATCGTGGCCGAGGGACGGCTCGACCACCTGCGGCCCAGCGCCGACATCCGCCGCCTCGAGGACCGCCTGCAGGCCAACTTCACCTGCGCGCTGCCGACCGGCACGGCCTCGGCCGAGCGCACCGCGGCCGACGAGGTGCGGGCGATGTTCGAAGTGATCCGCCAGGCCCTCACACTGCCCGTGCTGCCGCCCGACCCGCCCCTGCCGAGCCCGCCCCGCGACGTCCCCGACGTGCCGGTCACCGCCAAGCGCCTGCCCGAGCCCACACACGAGCCCGAGGTGCAGGGCTATCTGACGCTCACCCAGATCCAGGAGTTCTTCGCCTAGGAAGCCGATCGGGCGAGGGCTACGAGCTCGCGTAGCTGTGCGAGCGCATCGCTCTTGGCCGGCCCTTCGGGCAGCTCGCGGTGGGCGGCCGCGACCAGGTCCGAGCGCAGCAGCGCATAGATCTCCTCGCGACCCGCGTCGGGCAGGTCGGGTATCCACAGGCTGCCGAGGTCCTCGGCCACGACCATGCGGAGCCAGGCGGCGGTCTTCTGGTCGTCGAGGCGCGGGATGAGGTATTCCAGCGTCCATTCGAAGAGCCCGCCCGTCGCCTGCCAGTCGTGGCCCGGCCGGACCATGATGAGAGCCGCCATTGTCGCCGTCCCAGGATGAAGACCCGCGGTGCCAAGCCCTGCTCCGTCACGAACTTTTCCACCTTTGCCACCTGGTCGGCGGTGAACTGCGAGACGTCCACCGGCACCAGGTCGGCCTTTTTCAGGTGCAGCACGATCTGCTGCGAGAAGCGCGCCCACTGCCGTTCGAACCGGTGCGCCGCGAACGGGCCCACCGCGTCGTACGAGCGCCCGCCCTGGTCGATCCAGTCGGCCCGGCAGCCGGGGGCGGCCCGGGTCAGGCGTACGCCGAGTTCGGCCTCGATCAGGACGGCCGTGACCGACTCGTTGGGGCGGTAGCGGCCGGTGGCCGGGTCCATCCCCAGCGCACGGATCCGTGCCCGTTCGGGTCGCGGATCCGGCGTACGCATGTCAGCGCTGCACTCGCTCGGGCCGGTGCGCACCAGGCGCTCGCAGCGGCGGCGGGCTCGGCTCCTCGGCCGCGCTCGGCTCCTTGACCGGGCCGGGCTCCTGCGCCGGGCTCGGTTTCGGCGCCGGGGGCAGGGGCGGCGGATCGATCGGGTCCGGTTTCGATTCCGGGCGTGGGGCCGCGGGCGTGACCACCACCGGGACGCCGCCCTGCCCGATGCCCGCGTAGATCACCGGCCGAGCGCCGCGCAGGATCAGCGCGTGCAGCACGCCCAGCGCGGCCACCACGGCCAGCGCGGTCGGCACGATCCAGCGCATCGGCGAGCTGCCGGGCACGCCGAACAACAGGGCCAGATCGCGGAACGCCAGGTAGGCCACCGCGCCCAGGGTCACCGTCGAGACCACCGGCGCGACGAACCGGGTGAACGCGCCCTCGCCGTTCGGCACGCGGTTGAGGTGCAGCAACGCCGTCACCGAGGTGACGATCAGCAGCACCAGCAGCCCGAGCCCGCCCGCGATCATGAGACGGCGCCCGGTCGTCGGGGCGTCGGCGACGTTGGTGGCCGCGGCCACCAGGAACAGGGCGGCCACGGCGGTCTGGGCCAGCGAGGCGGCGCGGGGGGCGAACGTACGCCGGGACGTGCGCCCCAGCCCGGCCGGCAGCACCCGCTCGCGGCCGAGGGCGAACAGGTAGCGCGAGACCACCAGGTGCAGCCCCAGGATCGCCGCGATCAGGCCGGTGAGCAGCATCAGGCGCCCGAGGGTGACCGCCCACGGCGCCAGCCGGGCCCCGGCCAGGTCGAACAGCAGCTCGGAGCCGCGGGACCGGGCCAGCCCGGCGATCCGGTCGGGGCCGACCGCAGCACTCAACGACCACGAGGTGACGGCGAGCAGGATCGCTAAGGCGGCCACGGTGACGTAGGTGGCCGAGCCGGGATCCCGGCGGGGGCGGATCGCCTCCTCGGCGTACGCGCCGGTGGTCTCGAACCCGGCGAACGCCAGCACCCCCACGGCGAGCAGCAGGCCGAGCGCGGGCAGGTCGACAGTGGACGGCAGCACACTGCCGGCGACGAGGCCACCCTCGGCCGGGTCGAGCACGTTGGCCGTGGCGAACCCGGCGACGACGGCCACCTCGGCCAGCACCAGCAGGGCGAGCAGGCCGCCGGCGATCTCGGCCCGGATCGGGCCGAGCAGCGCGACGAGCAGCCAGCACCCGGCCGCGACCACGAACCACTCGACCGACACGTCGAACCAGCTGCGCAGGAGCGGAGCCGCAGCCGCGCCCACCAGGCCGTACAGGCCGAGCTGGATTGCCTGGTAGCAGGCGACGGCGAGCCACGCGGCGCCGACCCCGGCCGGGCGGTTCAGCCCGCGGGCGACGTACGTGAACATCGCCCCGGAGAACGGCGCGCGGTGGGCCATGGCGGCGTAGCCGGCCGAGAAGAGCAGGAGGACGACGCCGAGAGCCAGGAAGCTCAGCGGAACCAGAGGCCCGCCGCCGGTGGCGTAGGCGGCGGGCACCACGGTGATCAGAACGGCGATCGGCGCCGTCACGGCCAGCGCGAAGAACACGACGGCGGCCGCGCCGAGACGGCCGGGGGCGAGGGTGTGCGGCGACTCCTCGGGCGTACCCACGCCCCTATTTGATCCTGAAGAGTGACCACCTGACAACTGGCCGTAAGGTTTCACTCACGGCTCAATGAGGATCTTCCTTCCGACGCCGGCCCGGAACTGGTCGAGCGCCTGCGCGTAGTCGTCCAGCGGGAACCGGTGACTGACGAAGATCGACGGGTCGAGCACCCCGGCCGCGAGCAGCTGCCCGGCCCGATCGAAGCTGTGCAGCACCGCCATCGAGCCGGTGATCGTGATCTCGCGCCGGTAGATCTCGTACGGCTCGATCGCGACCCGGGCGTCATAGCTCGACACTCCGAACTGGAGATATGTCCCACCGCGCCCGACCCTGGACAAACCATCCCGGATCGCCGCCTCGGCTCCCGTACAGTCGATCACCACGTCGAAGCCCCGCGGCGCGTCCAGCTCGGCGGCCGAGGTGGTCGTGGCCGTGCAGCCCAGCCGCTCGGCCGTCTCGAGCCGGGCCGGGTTGAGATCCACCATGGACACCGACTCGGCCCCGGCCCGTTTGGCCAGTTCAAGCATCATCAGGCCCATGGTTCCGGAGCCGTAGATGAGGTACGAGGTGGCCATCGCCCGCGGCAGCACGTCGAACCCGCGTACGGCGCACGAGAGCGGCTCGATCAGAGCCGCGTCCCGGGCCGCGAGGTGGCTGGGCAGCTTGAACAGGTTGGCCATCGGCGCCGCCACGAACTCGGCCGCGCCGCCGCTGACCGTGACCCCGATCGCGGCCCAGTTCTCGCACTGGTTGCCCCGCGCCCGCTTGCAGTAGTAGCAGTAGCCGCAGTACAGCGACGGGTCGACCGCCACCTGGTCGCCGACCGCGTAGTCGCTGACCTCGGACCCGACCGCGACGATCTCGCCGGCGAACTCGTGACCGGGCACGATCGGGAACGACGGGGCGAACTCGCCGTCCATGATGTGCAGGTCCGTCCCGCAGATGCCGGTCGCGGCCGGTTTGACCACCACGTCGGTCGGCCCGGGGGTCGGGTCCGGCACCTGTTCGACGGCGATCGTTCCCGGTGTGACGACAACGGCTGCTCTCACTTGACGGCTCCCATCGAGAGGCCCCGGACCAGCTTGTTCTGGGCCACCCAGCCGGCGATGAGCACCGGCAGCGAGACGATCGTGGCCGCCGCGCACAGCCGGGCCAGGAAAGCGCCCTCGGACGAGATGAAGCCGACCAGGAAGATCGGCGACGTGCCCGAGTTCGTCGCGGTCAGGTTGACGGCCAGGAAGAACTCGTTCCAGGCGAAGATGAAGCAGATCAGCGCCGTCGCGGCCAGGCCCGGGCTGACGATCGGCAGGATGATCTTGCGGATGCTGGTGAGCAGGCCGGCGCCGTCCACCTCGCCCGCCTCCAGCACCTCACGCGGCACCTCGAGCAGGAACGAGCGCATCATCCAGACCGCGAGCGGCAGGTTCATGCTCGTGTAGAGGATGACCATCGTCCAGATGTTGTCGAGCATGCCCAGGTGCTTGACCAGCAGGTACACGGGCAGGAAGGCGGCCACGACCGGCATCATCTTGGTGCTGATGAAGAAGAACAGCGAGTCGCTCCACTTGGCCACGGGACGCAACGACAGGGCGTACGCGGCCGGGGTGGCCAGCAGCACGACCAGGATCGTCGAGAAGACGCTGGCCATCAGCGAGTTGAGCAGGAACGGCGTGATGTTGCGCTCGAAGACCTGGGTGTACTGGGCCAGGGTGGGCGCGAAGAACCAGGACGGCGGGTTGGTCGCCGCGTCGGCCTCCTGCTTGAAGCTGGTCAGCACCATCCAGATGACCGGGAAGACGAACACGATCCCGGCGATCCAGGCGGCGATGCCCCAGATCGAATTGTGGAGGCGCGCCCTCATCGGTTCTCCTCCATCTTGAACAGGCTCGAGATGACCCGCAGGGCGAAGGTGGCGACGATGATCGTCAGGATCACCACGATGACACCGGCCGCGGAGGCCTCGCCGTACTCGAACTTGCGGAACATGGTCAGGTAGATCTCGTACGGCAGGTTGGTCGTTGCCGTGCCGGGACCACCCTGGGTGATGCTGAAGATCGCGTCGAACGTGTTGACCAGGTAGATCGAACCGAGCAGGGCGCCCAGCTCCAGGTACTGCCGCAGGTGCGGGATCGTCATCCGGCGGAAGATCTGCCAGGCGTTGGCCCCGTCGACCTTGGCCGCTTCCAGCACCTCGTGCGACTGCGACTGCAGGCCGGCCAGCAGGATCAGCATCATGAACGGCGTCCACTGCCAGACCAGCGTGGTGATCACGGCCGCCTTCGGATACGACGAGACCCAGTCGGTCGAGCCGCCGAAGATGCCGTTGATCAGGCCGTACGTCGGGTTGAAGAGAGCGTGCTTCCAGAGCAGCGCGGCGGCGATCGGCATCACCAGGAACGGCGTGATGAGCATGGTGCGGACGATGCCCCGGCCGAGGAACTTGCGGTCGAGCAGCAGCGCGAACACCAGGCCGAGGATGAGCGAGAAGATCACCGCGCCGGCCGTGAGCACCACGGTGTTGAACAGCGCCGACCGCAAACGCGAGTCGGAGAGAACCGTGACGTAGTTGTCGAACCCGACGAACGGCTTGTCCCCGGGGCGCAGCGCGTTCCAGCTCGTGGTGGACAGATAGATCGTGTAGAGGAACGGCACCTGCGTGACGATGATGGCGAAGATCAGCGCGGGCAGCAGCGGCGCCCGGCGTACCCAGCGGTCTTTGGCTCCGCCCTTGGTGGGCGGGGCAGGCGCCTGGGTGCGCCTGCCCGGCCGGGCGACCGTAGTGGTCACTTACTTGTACTTCTTCGCCACGTCTTCGGCCTGCTTCTGACCGTCGGCCAGCGCCTTGTCGACCGTGTTGCTGCCGGCGATGGCTGCGCTGACCTCCTGCGACACCTTGGTGCCGAGGTCGGCGAACTCGGGGATGCCGACGAACTGCACGCCCAGCGCGGGCCGCGGCTGCACACCTGGGTTGGTCGGGTCGGCGTGCTCGATCGAGCCCAGCGTGACGTCGGCAAACGCGGACGCTGATTCCTTGTATTCCGGGATCGAGTAGGTCGAGGTGCGCTTGCCGGAGGGGACCCGGGACCAGCCGAGTTGCGCGCCGACCAGCTTCTCGTAGTCCTTGCTGGTCGCCCAGCTCATGAACTTCCAGGCGGCGTCGGCCTTCTTGGTGGTCTTGGGCATCGCCCAGGCCCACGTCCACAGCCAGCCCGAGTACTCGGTCTTGTTGACCGGGGCGTACGCGTAGCCGACCTTGCCGGCGACCTTGCTGGCGTTCGGGTCCTCGAGCGTGCCCGCGGCCGACGTGGCGTCGTACCACATGGCCGCCTTGCCCTGGCCGAACGTGTTCAGGCACTCGGTGAAGCCGGACTGCGGGGCGCCGGGCTGACCGTGCTGCTTGAGCAGGTTGACGTAGAAGTTGGTCGCTTCCTTGAACTCCGGGGAGTTGACCTGGGCGTTCCAGTCCTTGTCGAACCAGGTGCCGCCGTACGTGTTGACCACGGTGGTCAGCGGCGCGAACAGCTCACCCCAGCCGGGCAGGCCGCGCAGGCAGATGCCGGAGATGCCCTTGCTCTTGTCCTCGACCTTGGCCGCGTACTCGGCGACCTGGGCCCAGGTCGGCTTCTCGGGCATCGTGATGCCCTTGGCGTCGAAGAGTTCCTTGTTGTACATGAGGAACGAGGACTCGCCGTAGAACGGCGCCGCGTAGAGCTTGCCGTCCTCGCCGCTCAGCGACGACACCATCGGCTTGATCAGGTCGGCCTTGTCATAGGCGGTGTCCGCGTCCATCTGCGTCGACACCTCGTGCAGCCAGCCGTTCTTGGCCCAGATCGGCACCTCGTACGCGCCGACCGTGGCCACGTCGTACTGCCCGCCCTGGTTGGCGACGTCCTGGGTGACCTTGTCCCGCAGTTCGTTCTCCGGGAGGATCGTGAACTTCACGGTGATGCCGGTCTGCTTCGTGAAGTTCTCGGCGGTCAGCTTCTGGATGTCCTCCATCTGCGGGTTGCCGACCATCAGGGCGGTGATGGTGTTGTCGGCCGAGTCGCCGCCACCGCTGGTGGTCGAGCCGGCGCCCGAGCACGCGGCCGTGAAGGCCAGCAGCCCGACCGCCACCACAGCTAGTTTTTTGGACATGGTGGAACCTCCGTTTTATTCGAAAACGGCGAGTGGGGAGTTGTTGAATCAGACCCGGATGACCTGGGGGCCCAACCGGGAATAGCGGTTCGCCTCGGAAACCGGTAATGCGGTGTCCGTGACCAGTGACTCGAAATCAGATATCTCGGCGAATCGGCAGAATGTGCGAACGCCGAATTTCGTGTGAATGCCGACGAAGACCCGGCGCCGGGCCGCCGCCACCGCCCGCGCCTTCACGTCGGCGACGGCCGGGTCGGGTGTCGTGAGCCCGACCTCGCGGGAGATCCCGTTGGCCCCGATGAAGGCCAGGTCGATCACGAAACCGGAGACCATGGCCGCCGCCCAGTGGTCGACGGTGGCCAGCGTGCGCCCCCGCACCCGGCCCCCGAGCAGCAGGACCGTGGCCGGCGAGTTGGCCGCCATCCAGGCCGCGGTGTTGAGCGACGCGGTCACCACGGTGAGCGGCCGGTCGGCCGGCAGCGCCTCGGCGATCAGCTGAGGGGTGAACCCCTCGTCGATGAAGATCGTCTCCGCGTCGCCGATGAGCCCGGCCGCGGCGGCCGCGATCCGCCGCTTTTCGGGCACCCCGCGAATGGTCCGCATGGCGAGGTCGGTCTCGAATTTCGCGGTCTCCACGGGGTAGGCCCCGCCGTGCGTCCGCCGGATCAGGCCGTGCTTCTCGAGCAGCCGCAGATCGCGGCGAATGGTTTCGGCGGACACGTCGAGTTCGGCCGCGAGTTTCGCGACCTCGACCTCACCGTGCCGGCGGGCCAGGGCGACGATCTGATGCTGCCGCTCGTCCGCATTCAATTGCCGCCACCTCCCGCCTCGTTGACCGACCTATTTGTAACACCGGAGAAACCTGTGGCCTCCATCACAAGCTCACGGACTTCGTTGTTTACTTGCCCGTTTGATCGGGTCCCGAGGTCGCTCAAGATCGTTCCAAAGTACGACCAAGCGCGCTAATCGCCTGACCGTTTCCCCGGAAATCATGCCCACATCGTGACCGGTCGTGTGAGCTCGGGCGGGCCCGTTTCCCTCAGGTCGCCGCGTCCGGGGACGACTGACAAGCCGTGCTAGCGACAGATCAGCTCGGTGAGTTCCTCTCGGCGGTCGCCGACCGTCCCGACGGTCCGGCCGCGCACCACGCTGCCGTGGAATGCGCGGCGCGCGCCCTCGGCGCCGACATCGCCGTCCTCATGATCGACGGCGGCGTCGTGGCGGCCATCGGCCTGCCCGCCGACAAGGTGCCCGCTCATCCGCTGGCCGAGGTCGCCGCCGGTCGGCGGAGCACCCTCGAGCTGCCGTCCGGCCGGTACGCGGCCACCCACGCCACGATCGGCGGGTCGGCCACCGGGGTGCTGATCCTCGGGCGTACCCGTGGGCCCTTCACCGCCGAAGAGGTGTGCCTGCTCCGTGGGCTGGCCCGGGTGCTCGAACTCAGCCTCCAGTCGCTGCACATGATCGAGTCCGAGCGCCGCTACGCCGAGGAGAACGGCCGTCTGCTCGGCTACCTCGACCAGGGCCGGCGCGTCTTCGAGGAGATGGCCGCCGTGCAGCGCGCGATCGGCCGCCGCCTGCCCGTTCCGCAGATCTTCGACATGGTCCTGGCCGCCGTGCGCGACCTGCTCGGCGTGGACATGGTCGCCATCAACCTGCTCGAACCGGACGACCGTACGCTCGGCAGCACCGTCGCCGCCCTCGGTGTGCCGCCCGGCGCCGCGGCCAAGCGCCACCGCATCCCGATCGCCTCGGGCGGCGTCTCCGGCCTGGCCATCCTCGGTGACGAGCTGGTCGCCGTCGAGGACTACGCCTCGTGCCCGATCGCCCTGCCCCCGATGACCGCCATCCAGCTCGAGTCCGTGATGGCCGCCCCCGTGCGGGTCAACGGGCACGCCGTCGGCAGCCTCACCGTCGGCACGTTCGGCTCCCGCCGGGTCTGGGAGAAGCCGGCCAAGGAGATCCTGCAGGCGTTCGCCGAGCACCTCAGCCTGGCCCTGACCGACGCCCGCACCCTGGAGGCGATGAACCAGGCGTTCCTCGACTCGCTGACCGGCCTGGCCACCCGCGCGCTGTTCCAGACCCGCATGGAGGAGGCCCTCGGCCCGACCGGCCTGGGCGCGGCCGTGCTCTTCGTCGACCTCGACCGTTTCAAGGTCGTCAACGACTCGCTCGGGCACGCGGCGGGCGACGCGCTGCTGACCGGCGTGGCCGACCGCATCCAGAGCTGCCTGCGCGACGGCGACACGGCCGCCCGCCTCGGCGGCGACGAGTTCGCGGTGCTGCTGCCGGGCGTGCTCGACGCCGGCGAGGCCGTGCCGGTGGCCCAGCGCATCCTCGACGCCCTGCGCGAGCCGTTCGACCTGCTCGGCTCCGAGACCTTCATCAGCTCGAGCATCGGCGTCGCGTTCAGCGGGCCCGACCAGCACGCCGTGGCCGAGCTCATGGTCCACGCCGACCTCGCCATGTACCAGGCCAAGAAGCACGGCAAGGACCGGTTCGAGGTGTTCGAGCCGGCCATGCAGGAGGCTTTCCAGGAACACATCGCGCTCGAGGCCGACCTGCGCCGAGCCGTCGTGCGGCACGAGTTCGAGCTGCGCTACCAGCCGATCGTGCACCTGCACACGGGCGAGATCACCGGCGTCGAGGCGCTGATCCGCTGGATGCACCCCGACAAGGGCATCGTGCCGCCGATGGACTTCATCCCGCTGGCCGAGGAGACCGGCATGATCGTGCCGATCGGCGAGTGGGTGCTGCGCGAGGCGACCGCCCGGGTCGCCCAGTGGAACGCCCGGCGTGAGGGCCCGCCGCTGACGGTGAGCGTCAACATCTCGGCCGTACAACTCGAGCAGGCGGCGCTGGTCCACGTGGTGGACTCGGCCCTGAAGTCGGCCGGCCTGGCCCCCGACCGGCTCGTCCTCGAACTGACGGAGTCGCTGCTGGTCGATCACCGCGCGGCCACGCTGGAACGGCTGGGGGCGCTCAAGGCGCTCGGCCTCCGCCTGGCCATCGACGACTTCGGCACCGGCTACTCGTCGCTGGCCTACCTGCGCCGTTTCCCGGTCGACATCATCAAGATCGACAAATCCTTCGTGGACGACGTCGTGGACGAACCCACCGCGGCCGCGCTCACCCACGGGATCATCCAGCTGGGGCGTGCGCTCGAACTGTCGACCATCGCCGAGGGCATCGAGCACGCGGGCCAGCTGACGTCGCTGGCCGGCGGCAACTGCGAGCTGGGCCAGGGCTACTACTTCGCCGAGCCCCTGACCGGCGCCGCCATCAGCGACCTGCTCTTTCCCTGACTCGGCCCGCGCTGAGCCGGTTGTCAACAGCGCGCCGATCGCGGCGATCCGCGCGACAATGCGGACCGTGCGCGAGCGACCCGTTGGCCTGAGCGACGACGATCTGATCCGCGGCCTGGCCGAGGGCTGGAACCTGCGGACGCGAGAGATCGAGTTCCTCCCCGTGGGCGCCGGCGGCTACCACTGGGCCGTCGACGGGCGCTGGTTCGTCACCGTCGACGGGCGATCCGATCTGCCGACCTTGCAGCGAGCGCTGGGCACGGCCACCGCACTAAGCGAGGCCGGCCTCCGGTTCGTGCTGGCCCCGGTCCCCGACCGCGAGGGCGCCGGACGACCGGGCCGCCGTACTCGATCTCTTGATCGACCTGCACCGGGCGGCGCCGCCACCGATCGCGCTCGCCACCGACCTGCGCCTGCCCGGCCGCGCAGACCTGGAAGCAGCGCTGGCCGACCGGCACCACCCGTGGACGACCGGCCCGTACGCCGAACCGGCCCGCCAGACCCTGATCCGTCATGCCCCCCGCGTGGCGGACTGGCTCCAGGAATTCGACGAGCGGGCCGCCGCCGTCTCCCCCAGAACCGACTGGGTCGTCACCCACGGCGAGCCCCACCCCGGCAACGTCCTGCGAACCCCCGGCGGCCCCCGGCTGATCGACTGGGACACCGCCCGCCTGGCCCCGCCCGAACGCGACCTCTGGATGCTGACCAGCACGATGTTCGGCGCCCCACCGGAGAACGACGACACCGTGCTGACCCACTACGAGCACCGCACCGGCCACTCGGTCGCGCGCGGCACGCTCGCCTTCTACCGCCTCTGGTGGACCCTGGCCGACCTGGCCATCTACACCGACGAACTCCGCCACCCCCACACAGCCGGCCCCGACCGCGACGACTCCCTCCGCTACCTCACGGCCTACTTCGAGTAGAGCTGGGCGACGATGGCGGCCAGGTGGGGTGGTTCGAGGCGGTCGGGGAGGGTGGGGAAGTCGGTGGGGCTGACCCAGGCGTGGCCGAGCAGCTCTTCCACCTCGTACGGCATCAGGCCGGCGGCCGAGAGGGCCGGGCGCGCTGTGTCGTAGTGGGCCGCGAAGAACTGCTCGTTGCCCGTGAAGAGCCGGCCCTTCCACTGGGCCTCGCGGTGGACGTCGATGAAGTTCTCGCTCACGCGGGCCGGGTCGAGGCCGGTCTCCTCGGCCAGTTCGCGGCGGGCCGTCTCGAGGGGCGTCTCGCCCTCCTCGATGCCGCCGCCCGGCGGTTCCCACAGGCGGGCGCCGTCGTGCGGGTCGCGCCAGTTCATCAGGAGCACCCGGCCGTCGGCGTCGAAGCAGATTACGCGTACGGCCGGGCGGTGGAAGGTCTCCATGATCCGACCTTAGGCGCGGGCCGCCGCCGGCAGTAGGGCCTCGAAGTCGGCGGCCGGCATGGGGCGGGCGAAGAGGTAGCCCTGCGCGGCCCGGTAGCCCAGCTCGCGCAACCGCTCGGCCTGCTCGGGGGTCTCGACGCCCTCGGCCACCGCGTGCAGTTGCAGCGCCCCGGCCAGGTGGGCCACGCCCGCGGCGACCGAGACCCGGCCGTCCGGGTCGGCCTGGGTGAACGCGCGGTCGAGCTTGACCTCGTCCAGCGGCACGTCGTGGAGCAGGCTGAGCGGCGAGCTTCCGGTGCCGAAGTCGTCCAGGGCCAGTTTGACGCCGAGCGCGCGCAGCTCGTTGAGCACCGTGAACGACTCGCCCGGTTCGACCGGCATCGACTCGGTGATCTCCAGGGTGATCTGGGCCGGGGCTACGCCGTACTCCTCGAGCAGGGCCGCCACGGCGGTGGCGAAGTCCGCTTCGCGCAGGTCGCGGGCCGAGATGTTGATGTTGAGGAGGGTGCCGGCGGGCCAGGTCGACAGGTGGCGCAGCGAGGCGCGCAGCACCCAGCGACCGAGGGGCACGATCAGGCCCGTACGTTCGGCCAGCGGCAGGAACGTGTCCGGCGCGAGCGTGCCGTGGACCGGGTGGTTCCAGCGCACTAGGGCTTCGGCGCCCAGCACGCGGTGGTCCTCGTCGAGCGCCACGATCGGCTGGAAAAGCAGGAACAGTTGCTCGTCGCGGATCGCGTCCTGCAGGTCAGAGCCGACGGAGGTGGCGGCCATGTCCGCGTTGTAGTGCAGCGCGGCCGTGCCGGGGAGCGCCTTGGCCGCGTACATCGCAATGTCGGCCTGTCGCAACAACACGCTCGGGTCGTCCCCGGCCCGGCCGTCGGCGATGCCGATGCTGGCTCGGATGGGCAGCTCGTGCCCGTCGACAGGCACCGGCGCCCGCAGCGAGTCGATCATGCGCTGGGCCGCGAGGTCGGCCGCGGCGGGGTCGGCGCCGTCGATCACCACCACGAACTCGTCGCCGCCGAGCCGGGCCACCGTGTCCTCGGCCCGCAGGCAGCCGGCCAGGCGCTGGGCGACCGCGATCAGCAGCTGGTCGCCGATCTCGTGGCCCAGGGTGTCGTTGACCTCTTTGAAGTCGTCGAGGTCGATCAGCGCGACGGCGACCGGACGGGCCCCCGGGCTGTCCAGCGCCCGCCGCAGCCGCTCGTGGAACAGCACCCGGTTGGGCAGTTGGGTCAGCGCGTCGTGGGTGGCGTTGTGGTCGAGGCGACGCAGCAGCCGGCCGTTGTCACGGAAGGCCGTGATCTGGCGCAACACGACGACGGCAGTGAGCAGCACGGCCGCCACCACGACGATCCGCTGGGTGGCGCCGTCGGCCTGCCAGGTGACCGCGAGCAGCAGTCCGTCGACCACCGCGACGGCCAGGTAGGGCAGGAAACTGAACGGGCGCCGGCGAACCGGTTTGTCCCCGCGGCGCGGGCCGGGCCGCACCGCCCGCTGCCGGCGGTTGGCCAGCACCGCGCAGAGGTAGAGGGCGGGCAGGTCGATCATGTCCGGGTACAGGTTGGGGTTCCACGACTCGAACAGGGGGCGCAGCACGGGACCGATCGCGCCGATCGCGACGGCGACGCCGATGAGTCGCAGCGCGCCCGCGTCCATGTGGTTCTGGCTGGTCAACAGGAACTTGGCCACGGCGAAGACGGCCAGCAGGGCCAGCGTGCTCAACACCAGCGAGGTGTAGAGCAGGCGCGGGTCGCCGTCCTCGAGCGCGTACCGGCCGCTGAAGTGCCACAGGTAGACCGCGCAGGCCAGCATCACAGTGCCCGCGTCGAGCACCACCCGGAACAATTCGCCCCGGGTCTGCTGGCCGAACGGGAGGCGCAGCAGCGTGTACATGACGAGCACGACGGCGATGCCCTGGAAGGCGATCTGCCCGAGGTTGGCGCCGGGCCGGGCCGGATCGGGCACGGTCAGCACGTGGTAGGCCTGAGCCGCATTGCCGAGGCCGACCGGGATGCAGATCACGCCGATCCGTCGCCAGAACTGGCGTACGGCCGGTGGGAGATGCTCGGCCCGGCCGGTGCGGAAGCTGTCGAAGGCGAGGACGGCCGCGCCGATCACGCCGGGCAACCAGAGCAGCACCCAGGGGATCACCGGGTTGACCGCGTTCACGATGACGCCGGCGGTCACCACCGCCAGCAGCGCCGCGGACACCCGCAGTGTTCGCCCCATCCGGTCGCCTCCTCGAGGAAAATGCTCCCGTTTGATCGGCGAACGGCACCCCGGGGTGAGGAATTGCGCTGTGACCCAGGTCCCCGGCGGGAAGGCGGGACGAGCGGCCATACTTTGACACTGTGCTGCGACCTGCGACCTATGCCGAACGGGACCTGATCCTGCCCTGGCGCAACCACGAGTCGGTGCGTGCCGTGAGCCTGACCACGCACGAGATCAAGCCCGAGGAGCATGCGAGGTGGTGGGAAAAGCGGTGGCGTGATGTGCTGATCTACGAAGACGATGCAGGCACGCCCGCCGGCGTCGTCATCTTCGACGGCAACACCTGGTCCTTCTATCTGGACGCCGCGGGGCTGGGCGACCGACTGCTCTTCGCGTGGATGCGCCTGGAGAAGGAGGCCGTCGACTACGCCTTCGGCCCGCTCGGCCTGGAGACCCTGGGTGGCGAGACACTCGCCGACAACAAGCAGGTACTCGCCCTGCACCGGCGCTTCGGCTTCAAAGAGACGCGGCGCTACGAACGACTCGTCGACGGTGAGATGAAGACCGTCGTCTGGACGGAGAGAGGGAAGTAATGACTCAGTTCGGGCCCGAGAAGCGGCCGTACATCGTCGCGGAGATGTCGGGTAACCACAACGGCTCTCTCGACCGGGCGCTGGCCCTGGTCGACGCGGCGGCGGACGCCGGCGCGGACGCGATCAAGATCCAGACCTACACGGCCGACACCATGACTGTGGACGTCAAGCACCCGCGCTTCCAGATCTCCAAGGGCCACGAGCTGTGGTCCGAGGCTTATCTGTACGACCTGTACGAGCGCGCGCACACGCCGTGGGACTGGCACCAGCCGATCTTCGAGCGCGCCCGTGAGCGCGGCATCACGCCGTTCTCCAGCCCCTTCGACCGCACTGCGGTCGAGCTGCTCGAGAAGCTCGACGCCGCGCTCTACAAGATCGCCTCGTCCGAGATCACCGACCTGCCGCTGATCCGCCTCGCGGCGAGCACGGGCAAGCCGATCATCATCTCGACCGGCATGGCCTCGGTGAAAGAGATCGCCGCCGCGGTCGAGGCCGCCGAGGGCGCCGGCGCCACCGACATCACCGTGTTGAGCTGCACCGCGTCCTACCCGGCGCCGCCCGAGTTCACCAACCTGCGCCGCATCCCGGTCCTGGCCCAGATGTTGGAGCGGCCGATCGGCCTCAGCGACCACACGCACGGCATCGGCGTGCCGATCGCCTCGGTCGCGTTCGGCGCCTGCCTGATCGAGAAGCACTTCACGATGGACCGGGCCGACGGCGGCGTCGACTCGGCCTTCTCGCTCGATCCGGCCGAGCTCAAGGCCATGCGGATCGAGACGGAACGGGCCTGGCAGGCGCTGGGCACCACGCACATCGGCCCGACCGAGGCCGAGAAAGAGGGCCTGCGGTTCCGCCGCTCGCTCTACGTCGTGGCCGATGTCAAGGCGGGCGACAAGGTCACCCCCGAGAACGTACGGTCGATCCGCCCCACCGGCGGGCTCGAGCCCGACGCCATCGGCCTGGTCATGGGCCGCACCTTCACGGCCGATGCGGCCAAGGGCACGCCGCTCAGCTGGGAACTGATCTAGACCGCACCAAAAAGGGGGCCCCTCGGGGCCCCCTTTTCTCACACCTGCGTCTGCGCCTGCGTCTTGGCGGCTGCCTTGCGGGCCCGCCGGCTACGGACGAACTTGCGGCCGTCCCGCATGATCACGCGGTAGCCGCTGCGAGCGACCATGAGGACCCGGCCCGGCCAGGTCTTCTTGTAGAACTGGACCTCCCAGTCCATCTTGCTGACCGCGAGGTCGCGCGACTTGATCATCTGCTCGGTCCACTCCATCATCGCCAGCAGATGGCTCGCCTCGTACCGCTGGCGCCACAGCGCCTCGGTGAGCTCGCGGAAACCGGGGATGTCGACCGAGGCCGTGCCGGGCGACACCGCCAGCAGCTGCAGCCGCCGGTCGTGCTGGTCGGCCAGGCTCAGGTCGAACTCGGCCGCCTCGAGCTGAACGTGCAGCTCGACCGCCGCCCGCACCCGGTCGGCGTCGACCCCCCGGCCCACCATGCCGAGCATGATCGCGGTCAGGTCGACCGCGCTCGACGTGATCTGCCACGGGTTGGGCTGGCTCGACGTGATCAGCTGGACGGCGAACTGCCAGACCGCGCGAATCTCGGCCGTGTCGACCGGCACCGGCTCGATCGGCTCCCAGCGGGTGGGCAGCAGGGCCGGGCCCTGATCGGTGACCAGCACGTCGGCCAGACCGGCCAGCGCGACCGGACCGGTCAGCAGACCGTCCTGGGCCTGCCCGCGCAGCCAGGCGTCGAACTGGGTCAGCTCGAGGCGCAGGGCGCGCAGGTCGGCGGTGGCGGCGTGGTGCAGCAGGCGCTCTTCGAGCACGTACCCGGCGTCGGCGCCGGGCGCGGACGGCTCGCTGACGCGGCGCAGCCCGGCCCGCTCGAGCGGGCCCGAGAGCGGCTCGAGAACGGTGGTGCGGACGTCGCCCTGGTGCGACGAGACCTCGTACGCGAAGGTGCCGCTCGGGTCGCCGACCAGCAGCTCGTGCCGGTCGAGACCGGCGACCTCGCCCGCCCGGGCGATGACCAGCCAGGCCGGGGCCACCGAGGCCTCGGCGCCGGCCCGCAGGGCCCGGCTGACCAGGCGGCGCGGGTCGCTGAGGACCGGACGGTTGCGGTAGGCCGCGGTGATGGCCTGGGACAGCGCGGTGCCGAGCCGGGGCCGCAGCGGCGAGGTGACCGTGCCGAGCAGACCCCCGCCGACCAGCACGGTCGGGACGGACGGCTCGGGGAACACCGCGTACGACGCGCCGACGGTCAGACCGGACTCGGCCAGGCGGGCCGCCAGCTGCTCCTGCGAGGCCGGGCGCTGGGGGTCGTTCTCGTCCTCGGGCGCGTCCCAGTCGGAGTCGAGACGCTCGCGGGCGCCCGGCTCGAGCCGGACAGTGTGGTGCACGCCCAGGTGGTTGTCGTGGACCAGCAGCAGGACGCCGTCGGGGCGGACCGCCTCGGCCAGCCGGTCGATCAGCCGGGCCGGGGACATCTGCTCGCCCTCGGTCGAGTTCAGCCGCTCGACCCCGTCCGCCGCGACCACCAGGTCGAAGCGCTCACCGGCGTCGAGCTTGACCGCGGCGCCGGACAGCACCGTGACCCGCGAGTGGTTGCGGGCCGCGTCCTCGGCGTCGATCAGCGAGCGGAGCAGCCAGGTGACCGAGGCCCCGCTGTCGGCCAGCGCGACGACGACCTCGTCGGCGTGCGGCCCGGCGACCAGCACCGCGCGTCCGGGACCGGCGTACTGCCCGATCAGGTGGCGCAGGACGGCGCCGCGGGGCAGCGCCTCGCTGCGCTGCGAGTCGCGGTCGCTCCAGTTGAACATCTCGCCGCCGATGCGCCGCAGGTTGTTGACCGGCGGTGCGCTAAGCGCAGCAGCGAAGTCCGTACCCTGGTTGGGAAGCAGGGCAGCGGAGCGCTCCGACATCACTTCACCCTCTCTGTGGAAGCTGACCGACCCGATTTTTGCAGAGAGGCCGGCGGGCGGGCGTGACCGCAGTGATTGTTGAAGTGCTGCATTCCCTCGTCCATCGCCGGCTGCTGGTGCGCTGCCATCTAGTGTCACTCGGGCGCGCGATATCGCCAGGTCCTCGAAGACCTGCAAAGTCGGACGCCGAAACTTACCACTCAAGGTTAAGTTCCGCGCGGACCGTTAGGTAATCGTTCCCCGGTCCTCACACCGGGTCGAGTGGGCGAAATGCCCGGCAATGGCCAATAAACGAGGCTCCGACCACGAGGCCCGCCCGACCCCTGTACGAAACCTGTGTGTCACACATCACCCAGCAACAGCCGTAACTTCTTTCACGCCCGCCGATTCATCAAGATCGTGGCCTACAGTGGACACTCCGACCGGGGCGGACGCCGCCACGTTCGCCCCGGTCACGGCCCCGGTAGCGTGATCCGGGTGAGCTTCCGGAACCTGTCCGTGATCGCCGCCGGTGGCCTGCTCGGCGCGCTGGCCCGACACGGCCTGTCCACGGTCTGGCCCCATCTCGAGGGCGGCTTCCCCTGGGCGACCTGGCTGATCAACGTGTCCGGATGCTTGGCCATCGGCATCGTTTCGGAGCTTGTACCCGCTCCGCGCCGCTTGCGGCTTTTCCTGACCACCGGATTTCTCGGGGGATATACGACGTTTTCGACGGCCATGACCGACGTCGTGGTGTCACCGACCGTGATCGGCTTCGCCTATCTCGTCACCACCGCCGCCGGTTCGCTCCTGGCCGTCTGGGCCGGCCGCTCGATGGCCCGGCGAGCGCGGCGATGACGCCCCTACTGGTCGCGCTGGGGGCGGCGGTCGGGGCGCCGCTGCGCTATCTGACCGATCAGGCCCTGCGCCACCGGGCCGGGACGTTCCCCCTGGGCACGTTCGTGGTCAACATCGCCGGGTCGCTGCTGCTGGGCTTCCTGATCGGGGTGCCCGTCAGCGATGCCGCCTGGTCACTGCTGGGGGTGGGCTTCTGCGGCGCGCTCACGACGTACTCCACGTTCAGCCTGGAGGCCCTCACGCTCTTCGAGAGCGGAGAGCGCCTGAAAGCCTTCGCGTACGTGGTGACGAGCCTCGCCGTGGGCCTGGCCGCCGCCTCGCTGGGCCACCTGGCCGGCACCGCCCTCTGAGTTATCCACAAAATGCGGCTGTCCACAGGGATGGCGGCTGGGTGACAACACCCGACGCCCGCTGGATGCAGGATCGACCCATGGAATTGGCCAAGATTTTGGAGGCGGCGGCCGGTGGCATCTTCCCGCCGGCCGACGGGGGCACGACCGTGGTGCCGCAGCCGAGCGAGCGCGACGCGGGCGTGCTGGCCTTCACAGCGCACACCGTGATCTTTCTCGACGACGACCCGACGTGGATTCACGCCACGATCGCCGGGCTCGACTGTGATCCACTCGCGGCCACCATGAACCCCGTCTTCCTGGCCGTGCTGATGGCTCGCACCGGGCGCACCACCGAGACGATCGACCTTCTTACTGTGGCGCCCGCTCTTTCCGGGCCGCCGCCGCTGGCGCTGACCGAGCAGGAGAAAGACCATCCCCGGGTACGCCGGGCCTTGAGCCACCGCGACGACGTGCGCACCTGGTCAGCGCCGGGCGGCCTGCTCACCGTCGGGCGTGGGGTGGCGGGGCGGTGGGAGGTGTCGATCGAGGTCGACGAGCAGGCGCGCGACCGTGGGCTGGGCCGGGCCCTCGCGCTCTCGGCCCGCCATCTGATCCCGGCGGGCGCGGTGCTCTGGTCTCAACAGGCCGCGGGCAACGCGCGCAGCATCCGCGCCTTCCAGTCCGCCGGCTACCGCCCCGTCGGCGCCGAGATCCTGCTGCACAGCAAGTCGGGGCCTCGGCGGTGAGCCGAGACCCCGACAGGGAGGCGTTGGGTCAGGAGACGGTGGTCAGTTCGCGGTCGCGGGGTTCGGAGGCGGGGGCCGGCGGCGGCTCGTGGGCGATCTGCGGCAGCCAGCCCAGCCAGCGCGGCAGCCACCAGTTCTTCTCGCCCAGCATGGCCATCACGGCGGGCAGCAGGACGGCCCGGATGATGGTGGCGTCCAGCAGCACGGCCGCCGCCAGGCCGATGCCGAGTTGCTTGGTCGAGGCCATCGGCAGCGTGGCGAACAGGGCGAACACCGCCACCATGACCACCGCCGCGCTGGTGATGACGCCGGCCGTGCGGCCGATGCCCTCGCGCACCGCCTGCCGGGTGGGCAGGCCGCGGTCGTGGCCCTCGCGGATCCGGCTCAGCACGAAGACGTGGTAGTCCATCGACAGTCCGAACAGGATGATGAACAGGAACAGGGGCATCCAGTTGGTGATGCCGCCCGACGCCTGGAAGCCGAGCAGGCTCTCGAAGTGGCCGTACTGGAAGACGAAGACCAGCATGCCGTACGCCGCGGCGACCGACATCAGGTTGAGCACCACGCCGGTCAGCGCGACCACGACCGAGCGGAACGACACCAGCAGCAGCAGGAAAGCCAGTCCGAGCACGAAGCCGAACACCCAGGGCAGGCTCGCGTCGAGCCGGGCGTTGAAGTCGGCGCTGCCCGCCGCCTCGCCGGTGACCAGCGCGCCGGAGCCGAAGGCGGCCGGGGCCACGTCGTCGCGCAGCAGGTCGAGTGCCTTCTCGTCGGTCAGGCCGACCGAGACGACCGCGACCGTGCCGGCCGGGTTGAGCTCGACGTCGACCGGGCCGGCGAGCTTGCCGCCGCTGTTCTCGACGGCCGTCCGGAACGCGGTGACCTTCTGCTCGAAGCCGGCGCCGGGCGACTCGACCACGACCTCGGCCGGCGAGATCTCGCTCGGGAAGGCTTTCTCGACGGCCAGGTAGGCCTGGACGATCGGCGCGTCGGGCGACAGGTCCTCGATGCCTTCACCCTTCGTCTTGAGGTCGAGCGCGGGGGCGGCCAGCGCGGCCAGCACCCCGACGGCCAGCACGGCCGAGAGCAGCGGCTTGGCCAGCACCAGGCGCAGGAAACCGTTCCACATGCGGCCGTCGCTGCGCTTGCGGTAGAGGCCGGGGATCTTCACCGCGTCGACCTTGTCACCGAGAGCCGACAACAGGGCCGGGAGCACGGTCAGCGAGCCGAGCACGGCCGTGGCGACCACGAGGATGGTACCGACGGCGAAGCTGACGAACGTGGCGTCGTACGTGAAGAACATGCCGGCCATGGCGACGATGACGGTCAGGCCGGAGATCCAGATCGAGCGGCCCGAGGTCTGGGCGGCGATCACGAGGGCGCGGTGCGGGTCGGCGCCGTTGCGCCGCTCGTCGCGTTCCCGGCGGATGTAGAAGAGGCAGTAGTCGACTCCGACGGCCAGGCCGACCAGCAGCATCACGTGGGCTGTGGTGTCGACCGTGGGGGCCAGACGGCTGGCGAAGGCGAGCAGGCCCATGGCCGCCATCACGGCCATGATGGCCAGCGCGACCGGCAGCAGGGCGGCGACCACGGCGCCGAACGCGACCAGCAGAATGCCCAGGGTCACCGGGATGGAAAGGATGCCGAGCTGGGTCAGGCCCTTCTCGAGGTCCTCGCCGATCAGCTTGTCCCCGCTGGCCGAGCCGCCCTGCGCGACATAGAGGTCGGGGTGCTTGGCCTGCACCGCGGCCACCGTGTCGAGCGAGGGCTGCACCCGGTCGGCCGCCGTCTCGGCGTCGCCGCTGATGCTGAACGTGACGAGCGAGGACCGCTTGTCCGGCGACTCGACCGGCGGCTGCACGTCGACGACGTTCGCCGTGGACTTGAGCGCTTTGGTCAGCTCGGTGATCGCAGCCCCACGGTCGGTGCCGGCCCGGTTCTGAATGATGACCATCTCGCCGGCCGGCTGCTCGGGGAACCCGGCCGCCTCGACGATCCGGTCGGCCTTACCAGAATCCCCGTGTCCCTGGTCCGACGACGTCGCCTCGATGGTGCCGAAGTGTCCACTGAGCACGGTCACGCCGACAACAAACGCGATCCAGCCGATGATCGCGAGCGCTCGGTGGCGAGCGCTCCACAGCGCGGCGCGGGCCGCGATCCCTTTGACTTTTCCCTCGTTCTCCATGCTGAGAACGCTATGAAGCCCAGCGCTCCCAATCGATACAGCAGACCCGCGTATCGGTGGTGGTGCTAGCCCTACCCCTGCAGGTAGGCCAGCACTGCCATGACCCGGCGGTGTTGTTCCTCGTCCTGGTGCAGGGCCAGCTTGGTGAAGATGTTGCGCACGTGCTTCTCGATCGCGCCGTCGGTGACGACCATCTTGCGGGCGATCGCGTTGTTGGTCAGGCCCTCGGCCATCAGCCCGAGCACCTCACGCTCGCGCGGGGTGAGGTTGCGCAGCGGGTCGTCGCGGCGACGGCGGACGAGCAGCTGGCTGACCACCTCGGGGTCGAGCACCGTGCCCCCGCCGGCCACCCGGCGCAGCCCGTCGAGGAACTCGGCGACCTGGGACACCCGGTCCTTCAACAGATAACCGACCGCGCCCAGGCGGTCGGCCAGCAGATCATCGGCGTACGAGACCTCGACGTACTGCGAGAGCACGAGGATCGGGGTGCCGGGGACCAGGCCGCGCGCCTCCACCGCGGCCCGGAGCCCCTCGTCGGTGTGCGAGGGCGGCATTCGGACGTCCACGATGGACACATCCGGCTTGTGCTCGGCGATCGCCGTCACGAGGGAAGGCCCGTCTCCGACAGCGGCCACCACCGTGTGGCCGTTCTCTTCGACGAGCCTGACGAGACCCTCGCGCAACAGCACCGCGTCGTCGGCAATCACCACCCGCATGCCGACATGCTGTCAGATAACTGAGTTCTACACGGGGAGGGCCGCCGTGAGCCTCGTCCCTCCACCGGCCGGGCTCGACACGTCGAGGACGCCGCCGGCCGCGCGGACCCGGTCGTCCAGGCCGGCCAGGCCGTGCCCCTTGGCCACGCTGGCCCCGCCCACCCCGTCGTCGGCGATCGAGACGATCAGGCCGGTGGCGTTGCGCTTGACGCTGACCTGGACCTCGTTGGCGTGGCTGTGCTTGGCCACGTTGGTCAGGGCCTCGGCCACCACGAAGTAGGCCGTCGACTCGAGGGTCGGCTCCAGGCGCTCGGCCAGCGTGGCGTCCAGCTCGACCGGCACCAGGCTGCGCCCGGCCAGGGCGGTCAGGGCGGCCTGCAGACCGCGGTCGACCAGGATCGGCGGGGCGATGCCGCGGGACAGGGCGCGCAGCTCGTCGAGCGTCTCGCGGGTCTGGGTCAGCGCCTCGGCCACGGTGGCCCGGGCCGCCTCGGGGTCGGTCGCGAACTGCTGCTCGGCCCGGCCCAGGTCCATCGCGAGGCGCACCAGGCGCTGCTGCGGGCCGTCGTGGATGTCGCGTTCGAGCCGGCGCAGCGCGTTGGCCTCGGCCGAGACCGCGGCCGCTTTCTGCTGCTGGGCCACCGTGCGGGCCGCGTTGGCCTCGGCCACCTGCTCGCGCAGCTCGTTGACGCCGCTCAGCAGGCCGCGGGCGAACCACGCCTCGAGCAGCGCGGACGCGCGAACCACGGGGTAGAGCGTGCCGGCGAAGAAGACCCCGACGGCGAAGTAGAAGAGGATGCGGGTGGCCGTGCCGCTGCCCATGCCGAGCAGCTCGGGCAGATCCTGCTGGTCGGGGCCATGCGGGACCGACCAGTCCCACAGCACCACGGTCAGACCGCCGATCGCGCCCGCCCACCAGGTGATGACCAGGCTGAACGAGATCGTGCTGGGGATGAACCGGAACATCCCGTGCAGCATGTCGAGCCAGGACTGCCCATCGCCCAGAACACCGAGCGACTGCCGCACGAACCCGCCCTCGGCCTGCTTCTTGTAGTACGGGTGCGGCATCTTGTAGCCGAACACCGGGCCGAGCCGGGCCCGCTCGAGGGTGGCGAAGCCGCGGGCGGTCATCAGCGTCGCGATCAGGATGGGGATGCCGACCCAGATGACCAGCGTGCCGACGCCGGTGAAGAACAGGGCCATGAACAGCGACACGGTGAGCAGACCGATCGGGAACCCGATCAGCACGTACTGGGTGTCGATGGCGACCTGGCGCACCAGCCGGGCCAGGGGTGAGCGCGTGAGGGAGGCTTGCGTCGTCATGCTGTTGACGCTAGGCATCGGGGCGCTCCGTTCCGATCCTGCTCACCGCCGGAACGACGGTAGGGTTAACCCCACCGTACGGCTCAGGGCAACTCATAAATCGACACCGGCCCCGACGAGAAGCGCAGCGTCGCCACCTCGGACAGGTTGGCCGACCGGCCGCCCGCCGCCCGGTCGTCCGCGAAGAGCCACTTGACCTTGTAGAGCCGCTGGAACTCGGCCACGTCCTCGGGCTGCCCGTGGGCGAAGACCCGCTGGTTGAGGATGTAGCGCATCAGGTCGGGGGCCGGCTGCTTGAAGTAGCGCTCGCCGTTGACCCCGTCCTGGGCCACCGCCTCGTCGGTGTAGCCCCAGCTCTCGATCACGGTACGGCGGCCGGTCAGCCCGGCCACCCAGAACGCCCGCGAGTCGCAGCTCTGGGTCCAGTCGATGGGGATGCAGTGCACGTTGGTGGCCACGATGTCGTCGCGGCCGGCGTTCTGGTCGAGCCACTGGGCCGCGACCATCTCGCCGCTCAGCACCAGCTTGCCCGGGTCCTGGGGGCCGCTGGGCACGGCGGCCGCGGCCGAGTCGATGTCCTCGATCTGGCGTTTGGCCCCGCCGACCAGCCCGGCCGTGAGCACGGCGGCGAGCAGAGCGGGCATGATCGCCTTCCACGGCGTACGCCCGGTGACCATGCGATGCAGGATCAGCCCGATCAGGCCCAGGCCGATGGCGATGATCGCCGTCCGGATCAGCGGCTCGGCCAGCACGAAGATCCAGTTGACCACGCGGTCCATCCGGGGCGCGTACATCTGCGGGGCCAGCAGGGCCCAGGTGCCGCCCGCGAGCGCCCCAGCCAGCACCGCCCGCCAGCCGCGGGCCAGGTCGGCCATCATCCAGGCGACCGCCACCGTGCCGAACGGCAGCGCGCCCGCATAGAAGTAGACCTGGCTGGCCGACGGGTGCCAGAGCAGGAACATCGCGCCCGCGCCGGCCGCGGCCATGCCGGCCAGCAGCCACGTCGCCGGCTCGCGCTTGGTCGTGCCGGTGACGATGCCGAACACGCCCAGCATGCGCGGGGCCTGCATCAGGAACCACCAGACGAGCAACCCGGCGATGAAGAGCCGGCCCATCGTGCCGGTCGTCTCCACCCCGTACGGAAGGAACCGCGACCCGTCGATGACGTCCTCGTGCCCGATGGTGTCGCGGTAGGGCGCCATCCAGTAGAGGACCGAGAGCGGCTGGAAGCCCAGGGTGCCCGCGCCGCCCCCGGCGAACAGGCGAAAACCGATGCCGACCCCGGCCACGGTCAGCGCGAGCAGCGTCAGCACGGACAGCAGCCGGCGCCGATAGCCGATCAGCACGACGACCGTGGCCGCGAGCAGTCCGGCCAGGAACGGCGGCAGCGCGCTGGACTTGGCCCCGGCGCAGGCCAGGGCGAGCGGGAAGATCAGCACCCAGGCCCAGCGGAGGGGACGGCCTCGCAGCACGTCGACGGTGAACACGACCATCAGCGCCTGCAACGGCAGGACGTACACCTGGGAGGGGCTCAAGGCGTTGACCGGGCTGCCGCCGAGCGGGGTGTACGCGGTGCCCAGCAACAGCGGCAGGCCGAGGATGGCCGCGGTGCCGCCGAGCGCGCCGGCCCACCACTTGCCGCTGAGCGAGCGGACGAGGGTCGCCGCCACGAACACGGCCGTGCCCGCGACCGGGACGACCCACAGCCGCAGGAGCACGATCGCCGGGTCGATCTTGGTGATCATGCTGGCCGTGGCGATGTCGGCGTCCGACAGGTAGTGGTAGTGCAGCGGGGTGCCGGAGAGTTGCGGCACCTCGAACGGCATCGGCCGCATCATCTCGTGCACGAGGGCCAGGTGGTAGTACAGGTCTTGATAGATGACGCCCCCGGCCGGCGGCAGCGGCGTGGTCATCCAGCCCGGGTATTCCGAGAGCACCAGCAGCACGAGCCCGGCCGCCACGATCCACGACCACCGCAGCGGCAGCGGGCGGGGCCGGCTCACCCGCCAGTAGCGGTGCAGCCGGGGCACGGCCAGGAACGGCACCACGATCAGCGCCGGCCACCACGGCAGCAGCACGAACTTGTCGAGCGCGGCCGAGAGCGCCCATGACCCCAGCATGAGCAGCAGGCCGGTGGCGGCGCCCAGGCCCAGGTCTTCGGGCACGTTGCCCCGGCTGCCCCGCAGCGCGCGGTAGACCAGCGTTCCCGGCAGAACGATGTCGAAGGCGAAATAGAACGCGTAGAGCGCGATGTCCCGTCCCGAGACGCCCGTGTCGAGCAGCGTCAGGACAAGGGTGACCGCCGGGAACAGCCACGGCAGGATCGCCAGCGGCGCCCGCAGGCGGCGGTAAACGTTGGAGGGTCGACGGGGAACTGTCGAGGGGCGCACGATCGGTTTCGGCGCCGCCTCGACAGCCTCGAGCACGGCGGTCACTCGACGAGTGTCGTCAACCGGGTGAATTCGCGGGGCAGGTCGTACCCGTCCCAGATCGAGCCGAAGGTCAGCGCCGACCCGAACGGGACGATCCGGTCGACCCCGCGGCCGCCGAGGGCCAGCGCGAACTCGCGCAGCTCGTCACGGCCGAAGCCGAAGTGGCTGAACGTCTGGTCCTGCCGGTTCATCGCCGGCACCAGCTCGAGCAGCGAGCCGACCTCGGCGAACGGGAAGGCCCCGGCCCCGATCCAGCGCCGCGGCGCGTCGGGCACCGTGTTCAGCGACATCGCGGTCACAGAGTTGGCCGGGAACGTCATCGCCGAGACGGCGCCGGTGGCGGCCAGCCCGTAGGCGTTGACCCGCTTCTCGACGGCCATGGCGGCGTCGATCTCCCAGCCGCGCTGGCCGACCGTCTGCAGCAGCAGTTCGATGAACTCTTCGCGGACGTCGTCGGTGTTCTCACCGACCAGGAAGACCGTGCGCGGGGAGGAGCAGGCGGCCTGGTCGAACCAGTACGAATCGTTGGTGAAGCCCAGCACCGCCTCGCGCCGCCGGGCCGGTTCGGCCGCGCGCCACCCGGCCGCCGACAGCGCGGCCCAGGACGTACGGTCGGGGAAGGTCAGGTCTCGGGCCGACGGGCGCAGCGGGTGCTTGCGGATCGCCTCGACGGCCGAGTCGCCGCCCCAGATGACCCGCAGGTCGGCCCAGTTGCTGAGCGCCGCCGTGACCTTGTCGTCGCGGCCGTACGTGATCATGCGCTGAGTGCGGCCGATCACCGGGTCGGCCTCGGCCAGCACCTCGTTGAGCGCGGTCAGGATCGTGTCGGCCGCGGTGGCCGAGCGCTCCGAGATGCGGACGACGTTGTGATTGCCGGCCAGGGCCGAGAGCGCCCACGAGTACACGAAGATCGTGTCGACGTTGGCCGGCGGGATGTGGAAGACGTTGCCCCGCGGGAACACGATCGCGTCGTCCCGCTGCAGGTGGGCCACCGTGCGGTTGAGCTCGGCGGGCCGCAGGAAGAAGCCGAGCGAGCCCAGCTCAGGGTGCCGCCGGGCCACGGCCGGGGTCAGCAGCTTGCGGGCCAGCTTGGCCAGGAAGTCGATGACCCGGGGGTCGCCGACGGTGAGACGGTCGTCGGAGGGGGCGGTGAGATCGCCCTCGGCCCCGAAGCGGTACTGGATCACGCCGCCTCCCGGTAGGTGTCGGAGCAGCCCCGCGCCTCGGCCCGCGGCAGCCGGCCGAGCACGGAGAAGCGCTTGCCGGGCCAGTCGCCGTCGTCGACGCCGTGCACGACGCCGAGGTCTTCGGTGAGCAGCACGTGGCCGGGGTACGAGGTGGGCAGGGTGCTGATGACCTCGATCAGGCCCGGCTTACCGACCGGCTGCTCGGCCCACGTCTCGGGGTCGCGGATCACCACGTCGGCGAAGTCGGGGCAGTAGAGCGAGCCGCCGGACGCGCCCTCGAGGAAGATCGTGCCGATCTGCTCGATCATGCCGTAGTAGTTGTGCACCTGGGTCAGCCCGACCGCGGCCAGCCGCTTGCGGAACTCCTCGGGCGAGACGGCCTGGTCGACCAGCTTCTTCCAGCCCCCCGAGTGGATCAGGATGCCGTTGCTGAGGTCGAGCCCGTTGTCGAGCGCGACCTCGTAGAGGTGCAGCCACACCAGGTAGGTGAAGCCGAAGATGAGGAACGGCTCTTTGCCGTACTGCTCGAGGAAGCCCTTGAGCGCCTCGACGTCGACGTGGCCCTCGTTGTCGAGCGCCCAGACGTGGTTGCGGCCGAAGTTCGACATGCCGAGCACGCCGGCGCCGCGGGCGCTGAACGACTTGCGGTCCTTCAGCATGGCCTTGGTGTCGACCAGGATCATCGGCAGCCGCTTGGGGCCGAGCACGGACTGCACCGTGGCGCCCAGCTTGCGGGTCTGCTCGGCGGCGGCGGCCTTGTCGAGGTAGATCTTGCTGACCTCACCCCCGGTGGTGCCGCTGGAGGTGAGGACCTTGTAAACCTCGTCGTCCGGGATGCTCTTGAGTTCGAGGTTCTTGAACAGCCGCACCGGCAGCCAGGGCAGGCCCTCGACCGACGTGGCGTTCCGGTAGCCGTTGGCCGCGAGGATCCGCGCGTACGGCTCGCAGTTCTCCCGATGATGTTCGGTCAGCGCGGAGAGTTCCT
Source organism: Paractinoplanes aksuensis (assembly GCF_024137025.1). Classification (GTDB taxonomy): domain Bacteria; phylum Actinomycetota; class Actinomycetes; order Mycobacteriales; family Micromonosporaceae; genus Actinoplanes; species Actinoplanes aksuensis. The sequence goes on along the minus strand of NZ_JAMYJR010000026.1, from coordinate 97,592 downwards.
TGAGCAGGATCTCTTCCTTCGCGGCTTGAGACAGGGTGAAGACACTACTCACAGCGACGACTCCAGCGCCCGATAGTCGGTCTTGCCGTTGGGCATCAGCGGCAGCGCCTCAACACTACGCACGATCACGCCGGAGAAATGTGTCCCGAGCCACTCGGCAATCTTGGTGCGCAGGTCGCGGGCCTCATCGTCACTGACAGCGACCGCGAAGACGGCGAGTTTGTCGTCGCCGGCCACCGCAGCCACCGGGAAGTGCTTCTCGACGTCGTCCAGGTTGATGCGGACGCCGAAGACCTTGGCCATGCGCTTGATGCGCCCGGTGATGAACAGGAAGCCCTCGTCGTCGACGTGGCCCAGGTCGCCGGTGCGCAGCACGCCGCCCTGCACGTCGCCCAGGGCGAGGTCGGCCGCGGTCTCGGCGTAGCCCATCATCACGTTCGGGCCGCGATAGACGACCTCGTCGTCCTCGATCGCGAAGGCGCCGCCGGGCAGCGCCTGGCCGACCGAGCCGAGCTTCTCCTCCAGCCGGGCCGGGGGCAGGGTGGCCATGCGGGGACCGGCCTCGGTCTGCCCGTACATGACGTAGAGGCGGCCGTCGACGGTCGCCATCCGCTGGGCGAAGTCGGACACCAGGTCGGTCCGCAGGCGGCCGCCGGCCTGGGTCAGGCTGCGCACGGTCGGGTACTTGGCCGGGTCGAAGCGCAGCCGCCGGAGCATCTCGTACTGCGACGGGACGAACGCCAGCGAGGTCACGCCGTGCTCGTTGACCGCGGTCCAGAAGTCGCGCTGCATGATGCCGGTGCGCTCGAGCACGACGGTCGCGCCCGCGAGCAGGTGCGAGTTGAGCACCGACATGCCGAACGAATAGAAGAGCGGCAGCGTGGTGATCGCCACGTCGTCGCCGGTGATGCCGAGGACCTCGGCGATCTGCTCGGCGTTGGTCCGCACGGCGTCGGCGGTCAGCCGAACCAGCTTCGGGTTGCCGGTGGAGCCGCTGGTGGTCAGCAGCACGGCCAGGTCGGGGTGCACGTCGGGGGTGGTGAACCGCTCGACGAACGAGGCGTTGTCGTGTTCCGGGTCGAGCAGCAGCACCGGGCGGCCCAGCCGCAGCGCGGCGAGGTAGCGGGCGACGACGGCCAGCGTCGTCTCCATCGGCAGGAAGACGACCCCGCCCGGCTCCGCGGCCAGCTCGGCCCCGGCCGCGGCGATCATGTCTTCGGTCAGCGTCTCGCCGGTGACCGCGTCGATCACGCGGGCACCGGGGTGAAGCAGATTCACAGCGTCAGTCCTCCGTCGACCCCGAGCACCTGGCCGGTCACGAACCGGGCCTGCTCGGAGAGGAGGAACGTGATCACGTCGGCGACCTCGTCGGCCTCGCCCAGCCGGCCCAGCGCCGTGTCAGCGATGCGCTCCTGGCGGCCCTTCTCGTCGAGGGTGTCGAGCATGTCGGTCGCGATGAAGCCGGGCTCGATCGCGTTGACCCGGATGCCCTGCTTGCCGAGCTCTTTGGCGGCCGACTTGGCCAGCGCGGCCACGGCCGCCTTGGAGGCCGAGTAGACGGCCTGGCCGGCGAGGCCACGCGAGGCGGTGATCGACGAGACCAGCACGACGGCCGGGTTCTTGCCCCGGGCCAGCAGGCGGGCGGCGCCGCGCAGCGTGTAGACCGCGCCGGCCGAGTTCACCGCGAACAGCCGCTGGATGGTCGCGTCGTCGGTCATGCCGAGCATGCCGGCCGCGTGCGTGCCCGCGTTGACGACCAGCGCGTCGAGGCGCTTGAAGTTCTGGAACGCGAGCTGGGTGAGCGCCTTGGACGTCTCGGGCTCGGCGATGTCGCCGTGACCGCTGACCACGGTCACGCCGAACTTGGCCGCGAGCTCCTCGGCCACCGGGGTGATCGACTCGGCGCGGTGGCCGTGCAGGACGAGGTCGTACCCCCGCTCCGCGAGACGCGTGGCGGTGGCCCGGCCGATACCGCGGGAAGCGCCGGTGACCAGCGCCGCCCGATCACTCATTGAAGTCAACCCCGTACTTACCGAGAATGTTGACCGCCTCGGTGAAGCTCGACATGTTGATGACGTCGTCTGTGTCAATCATCACCGAGAACTCGTCTTCCAGCGCCGCCACCAGAGACATGTGGGCCAGGGAATCCCACTTCTCGTTGTCCTGGTACTGCAGGTCGTCCACGGGCGCATCCGCCGGAAGGTCCAGGGAGGTGCGGAACGCCTCGCGCAGTCGCTGCAGGTTACTCACGGTGGTACTCCAAAGGGGGGCTGGTGGACAGAGGCCTCTCAAGTTCGTCGCAAGTGTCGACGAAGTCGTTAATGCTAGCGGAAGCGCCGATGAACTACGGTTAGCGTTTGATGTTGGCCCGCGAATCGGCTGGTGAGGTGGTTATGCTTCCGCCTCGTACTGCGTCCTGCCCACCCCCCGGGAGAAAATCAAGTGTCTGTACTCAGCGGATCGTCGATCCTGGTCACCGGTGCCACCGGGTCCTTCGGTAAGGCGTTTCTGAACTACGCCCTCACCCATCTGGACCCGCAGCGCATCGTCGTGTTCTCCCGCGACGAGCTGAAGCAGTACGAGCTGCGGCAGATGTTCGGCGACGACCCGCGGCTGCGCTTCTTCCTGGGTGACATCCGGGACAAGGCCCGCCTGGAGCGCGCCATGCACGGGGTCGACTACGTGGTCCACGCGGCCGCCCTCAAGCAGGTCGACACGGCGGAGTACAACCCCTCGGAGTTCGTCGAGACCAACATCAACGGGTCACAGAACGTGATCGACGCCGCCATCGACAAGGGCGTCAAGAAGGTCGTCGCGCTCTCCACCGACAAGGCGTCGAGCCCGATCAACCTGTACGGCGCGACGAAGCTGGTCGCCGACAAGCTGTTCATCGCCGGCAACCACTACGCAGCCACCCACCCGACCCGCCTCGCCGTGGTTCGTTACGGAAACGTTATGGGCAGCCGCGGCTCGGTCGTCCCGCTGTTCCGCAAGCTCGCCGCCGAGGGCAAGAGCCTGCCGATCACCGACAAGCGCATGACCCGCTTCTGGATCACGCTCCCCCAGGCTGTGAAGTTCGTCGTCGACTCGTTCGACGTCATGCAGGGGGGCGAGCTGTTCGTGCCGCGCATCCCCAGCATGAAGATCCTCGACCTGGTCGAGGCCGTGGCGCCGAACTCGGCCACCCACGAGATGGGCGTCCGCCCGGGCGAGAAGCTGCACGAAGAGATGATCGCCTCCGACGACAGCCGTCGCACGCTGCGCTTCCCCGACCGCTACGTGGTGCAGCCGGTCGTGGCCAGCTGGGGCTACGAGGCGCCCGCCGGCGGCGAAGAGGTCGAGGACGGCTTCAACTACCGCTCCGACAACAACGACCTGTGGCTCTCCGTCGAGGACATGCGCAAGCTGCTCGAGGAGAACTGATGCTGCCGTACGGACGGCAGTCGATCGACCAGTCCGATGTCGAGGCGGTTGTCTCCGCCCTCGGCAGCGACTGGCTGACGACCGGCCCCCGGGTGGCCCAGTTCGAGGCCGACATCGAGGCCGTCGCCGGCGCTCCGGCGGTGACGGTCACCAACGGCTCGACCGCGCTCAACACGGCCTACGCGGCCGCGGGCGTGAAGCCGGGCGACGAGGTGGTCACCACCCCGATGACGTTCGTCTCGACGGCCTCGGCCGCCGCGACGCTCGGCGCCAAGATCGTCTTCGCCGACATCGAGGACGAGACGGCCAACATCGACCCACGCGCGGTCGAGGCCGCGGTCACGACGCGCACCCGGGCCGTCGGTGCGGTCGACTACGCGGGTCACCCGGCCGACTACGACGCTCTGCGCAAGATCTCCGAGAGCGTCGGCGCGGTGCTGATCGGCGACGCCGCCCACTCGATCGGCTCGACCGTCCACGGCCGTCCGGTCGGCTCGCTGGCCGACCTGACCACGTTCTCGTTCTTCCCGACGAAGAACCTGACCACGGCCGAGGGCGGCGCGGTCGCGTCGATCCGGCCCGACCTGCTCAAGCGGGCGCGCACCTACCGCACCATCGGCGTCGTCCGGGAGGGCCTGCGCCGTCCCGACGAGGGCCCGTGGTTCTACGAGGTGCACGAGTTCGGCGAGAACTACCGGCTGCCCGACGTGCTCTGCGCGCTCGGCAGCTCGCAGCTCCGGCGGCTGGCCGCCTTCAAGGCCCGCCGCCAGCAGCTGACCGCCCGCTACGACGAACTGCTGGCCGACGTGCCGGGGCTGCGCCTGCCCATCCAGCGTGAGGGCGTCGACCCGCTGCGTCACCTGTATCCGGTCCGGGTGCTCGACGGACGCCGCCGCGAGGTCTTCGAGCGCATGCGCGAGGCCGGCATCGGGGTGCAGGTCAACTACATCCCCGTCTACTGGCACCCGGTCTTCGAGGACCTGGGCTACCAGCGCGGGATGTGCCCGGTCGCCGAGACCTTCTACGCTGAGCAGCTGTCGTTGCCGCTCTTCGTCGACCTCAGCGATGCCGACCAGGACCGTGTCGTCGAGGCGTTGCGGACCATCCTCGGGAGCTAGTTCGGTGCACCACGCCAACCACTTCTACGGCCACGCGCACATCCTCGCGGAATACTGCGGCCTCGATCCGGAGCACCCGCCCCGGATCGAGGGGTATGTGCAGCACGGCTGGAACGTGGTGGACGGGCTCGGGCTCGGCACGCCCTATGTGCCGGGCCGGCCCATCTTCGTCTATTCCGAACGGACCCGGCGACGAGCGTGGTCGATGGGGCGCCGGCAGGCCACGGTCATCGGCGCTCCCTTTCTCTATCTGCTCGCCCTGCGGCCCGAGGCGCCGGACGCCCCGCCGCGTGAGGGCACGATCTACTACCCCTTCCACGGGTGGGAGAAGCAGCAGGTCCTGGGCGACCACCAGCGCCAGGTCGACGAGATCCTCGAGACCGAACCCGGTCCGGTCACGTTCTGCCTGTACTGGAACGAATACCGCAACGACCAGGTGCGTACGGCGTACGAGGCCTACGGCCGGGTCGTGTGCCACGGCTACCGGGGTCAGCACTGGCTCGACACCGACCGCCACTTCCTCGACAAGCAGCTGGCCGAGATGCGCCGGCACCGCCGCGTGGCCTCCAACCGCCTGAGCAGCGCGATCTTCCACGGCGTGGCGGCGGGCTGCGAGCCGGCCGTGTACGGCGACCCGATGCAGCTCGACCGGGAAGACCAGCCCACCGCCGAGCGGATCCGCCGCGACTGGCCCGAACTGCACGGCAAGCAGCTCGACCTGGCCGTCGCCCGGCCGTCGGCGCTGGCCGAGCTGGGTGACGGGTTTGTCGCCTCCCCAGCCGAATTGCGCGCCATGCTGGGGTGGACAAAGCACTACAGCCCGCAGACAGCTAGGGTGCCCGCGTGATCGAGATGATCGGGGGCGAGATGCCCTCCTTCACCGAGGACCGGCCTCGCGCCGGCGGGGCCCTGTTCGGCCTCCTCGCCGAGCGGCTGCCCGCCGATGCCCGCGTGCTGATCGCCGGGCCGCACGACGACGCCCTGATCGACGCCGTCGCCGCCCGCTCCGACGTCACCTGCCTGATCCGCTCCCAGCCCGAAGCGGTGGCGCTCGACGGGCGCGGCCGGCGGGTGCTGTGCGGCTCGCTGGCCAAGCTGACCGGCGACGAGCAGTACGACGCCGTCGTCGCCCTGGACGGGCTGGGTCGGCTGTGCTCGGTCGAGGGCCCCCAGCTCGACTGGGCCGAGTGCCTGCAGGCCCTGGTCCGCGCGCTGCGCCCGGGCGGCACGCTGCTGCTCACGGTCGAGAACGAGCTCGGCCTGCACCGGCTGGTCGACCTGACCAGCGCCACCTCGGCCCACACCGACAGCGACTGGAGTCCGCTCGGCGAGTTCGGCAGCAAACCCGGCAACCCGGCCCGGCTCGCCGACCGGCTCACGGCCGAAGGGCTGACCGCCGGCTGGGTGGGTACGGCCTGGCCGGTACCCGAGGCGCCGGCGCTCATCGCCACGGCCGAGGCGTTGCGCGACGGGCCGGCCGACGTGCTGGCCGCGCTGGCCGCGAGTGCGGCCGGTCGGGCGTACGCCGGGAAGGAAGTTCTCAGCGACCCCCGCCGGCTCGCCGCCGCGGCTGTGCGCGACGGTCTCGGGCCCGAATTCGCCGCCGCCTGGGTCGTCACCGCGCACCGCGACCCCGGTCCGGGCGTCGCCGCGACCCTGCCGCCGGTGCTCGTGGGTGACGGCCCGGTGACCGAGCTGACTCCCGGTCGTGACGGCCTGTGGAACCGCCGTGTACTGCGCGAAGTGCCTGGTCGCGACGGGTCCGGCGGCGACGGGCCACTGCCCCGGGGTCGCCTGCTCGAGGAGTTGCTACTGACCGCCTGCCTGCGGCACGATCTCCCGATCGTGCGACGGCTGCTGACCGGCTGGGCCACCGCACAACCGGGTGCCACCGCTGACAATGTGGTGGTCCACCAGGACACGTACGCCCTGCTCGACCCCGGCGTCCCGCCGCAGACCGACGTGATCCGCCGGTTCGCGCAGACGCTGCTCACCGGGGGTTACGCCCACCCCTGGCCCGCTGCTGTCACTCTGGAGACCCTGACTTCGATCCTGCACGCCGCCGCCGACCGGGCCGGTGATGTGCCAACCGATTCGCGGGAGGAGCTTCCGGTGTCGCGCCGCGACCAGGAGGAGCAACTCCGAGCGTTGCGCCGGCAGCTGGCCGACGCCGATGCCCGCGCCCAGCGGTTCGAGCGCGAGCTCGAAAAAAGGGACAAAGAACTTCGCAAGGCTCGTACGCAGATCGCGACCTTCAGCGGCTCCGTCAGCTTCCGCGTCGCGAAGCTGGGTATGGGAGTCGCCCGCAAGGCACGTAATCGCCTTCGAAAAGGACTTCAATGACAACCCTCGGCATCATCCAGGCCCGGATGGGCTCTTCCCGGCTTCCCGGCAAGGTGCTGCGCAGGCTGGGCAACCGCAGTGTGCTGGAGCGGGTCGTCCGGGCGGCTCAGCAGAGCGGCGTGCTCGACAAGGTCGTGGTGGCCACCACGACCGAGGCGGACGACGACGACGTCGCGACCGAGTGCGCCGCGATCGGCGTGCCCTGCTTCCGCGGGTCGGTCGACGACGTGCTCGACCGCTTCCTGGGCGTGCTCGACGAGCACGAGAGCGACATCGTGCTCCGATTCACCGCGGACTCGCCGCTGCTCGACCCCGAGCTGATCGCGCTGACCCACCGGGTCTTCCTGGCCGCCGGGGTCGACTACCTGACCACCTCGATCACCAAGACGCTGCCCCGCGGCCTCGACGTCGAGATCGTCCGGACGCCGGTGCTGCGCGAGATCGACGCGAAGGCCACCGAGCACCACCGCACCCACGTGACGTCGTACATCTACACGCACTCGGAAGAGTTCGACGTGCTCGGGCTGACCCTGCAGCCCGACCTGTCGCACCTGCGGCTCACACTCGACACCGAGGACGACTGGAAGCTCATCGAGGCGATCGTCACGCACTTCGGCGACGAGCCCATCTCGGTCCGCAAGCTCACCGACTGGCTGGCCGGCCGGCCCGAGCTGATCGAGCTCAACGCGCACGTTCTGCAGAAGGCTCTGGTGCAGGCGTAAGTGACGGTTGTCGGTATTCGTTGTGACGCCGGCGCCAAGACCGGCGTCGGTCATCTCGTCCGGTGTGTCGCGCTGGCCGAGGAACTGGTCGCCCGCGGCGCCGGGGTCGTCTTCCTGAGCGACCTCGGCGGGGTCGAGTGGGCCGAGTCCCAGCTCACCCGACGTGGCCTGCAATGGCACCCGCCGCCGTTCGACGAGGTCGGGCTGGTCGCGGCGGTCGAGCGGCTCGAGCTGGACGCGCTGGTGATCGACTCGTACACGCTGCCGCCGTCGCACTCGGTGGCGGTCCGCAAGACCGGGCGGCCGGTGCTGGCGATCGTGGACGGCGACTTCCGGGGTCAGACCGCGGACATCTACGTCGACCAGAACCTCGACTCGGTGGTCGACGTCGAGGACGCGCTGGGGCTGGCCGGGCTCGACTACGCGTTGTTGCGCAGCTCGGTCCGGAGTTTGCGCCCGCCGGCCCCGCCGGTGCACACCTCATCGCGTACGCCGAAGGTCGTGGCCTTTTTCGGCGGCACCGACGCCTACCGGGCCGCACCCGCCATCGCTGTCCTGCTCGCCCAGACCGGGGCGCCGTTCGACGCGACGATCATCGGGGCCGACGAGAGCCTGCGCGACGAGCTGCACGCGGTCGTGCCGACCGAGGGGCAGCGCTTCGAGATCATCCCGCCCACCGACGACCTGCCCAAGCTGCTGGCCGGGGCCGACCTCGCGGTGAGCGCGAGCGGCACGTCGACCTGGGAGCTGCTCTGCCTCGGGCTGCCGGCCGCCCTGGTCTGGGTGGTCGACAACCAGATCCTGGGGTACGACCGGACGATCGCCCGCGGCTACGGCGCCGGGCTCGGCCGGCTGGGCCACCTGGGCGCCGACGCCGTCGACACGCTGCACGGGTTGCTGACCGACGCCGCCGCCCGCACCGAACTGGCCCGCCGGGCCTGGTCGGCGGTGGACGGCCGCGGTGTCGAACGGGTGGCCGACGCCCTGCTGGTCAAGGCTGCGTCACCTCGATGACGACCTTGCCCACGGCGTTGTTCTCGACCGCCTCGTGGGCCGGGCCGACCTGCTCGAACGGGTAGCGGAGGATCGGCAGCCCGACGTCCTCCCCGACCCGGAAGGCGCCGCTGTCGACGGCCTCGGCCACGGCGGTGACGGCGTTGTCCTTCTCGCGTTCCGTGGTGGTGTAGGTCAGCACGAAGTCGAGGCTGGCGTTCTTCAGCATCGCCTTGAAGCTCGGCACCGAGAACTTGCCGCCGACGTAGATGGCGATGTTGCCGCCCGGCGCGATCACGTCGAGGTCGATCCCCAGGTTGTCGGTGTTGACCTCGACCACGATGTTCGGCCCGGTCGCGCTGACCTCGCGGACCCGGGCCACCACGTCCTCGTCCCGATAGTTGATCACCGTGTCGGCCCCGGCCGCCGCGGCCAGCTCGGCCTTCTCTTTCGACGAGACGGTGGTCAGCACGGTCGCGCCGGCCCACTTGGCCAACTGGATGGCGGCGTTGCCGACCGCGCCCGCACCCCCGGCCACCAGCACGGTGCGGCCCTCGAGAGCTCCGGGCGCCAGCCGCTCGGGCCCGTCGGTGGCCGTCGTGAGGCAGCGGTGGGCGGTGAGGGCCGGAATGCCCAGCGCGGCGCCGACCTCGAACGGCACGCCCTCGGCCATCCGCACCACCTGACGGCGGGGCAGCACGACGTACTCCTGAGCGGTGCCGTCGGCCCGGGCGTAGCTCGCATCCCACACCCAGACGTGGTCGCCGGGCTCGAGTCCGGTCACCCCTTCACCGACCGAGTCGACCACACCCGAGCCGTCCTGGTTGGGCACCCGCGGCGGCGCGACCCCGTCGGGCACCCCGCGGCCGGCCCGCGTGCCGGTGTCGGTCGGGTTGACCGCCGACAGCACGATCCGCACCCGCACCTCGCCCCACCCCGGCGGCGGCACCTCCCGCTCGACGATCTGAAGCACGGACGCGGGACCTGGCTCGCTGAAGACGGCTGCACGCATCATGCATCCCACCCTATGTTCACCTGTGGTCAAGCGCCGCCACACAGTGACGGGCATGCTCGGCGACCTTCGCCACCAACCGCTCCGGCAGCTTCGAGCCGAGCGCCACCACCGACTTCGCCTGGGCGGCCTCGGCCAACGCCCCGGGCAACCGGGTGGCCAGATCGGCGATCCGCTCGATCAGCCGCTCCGGGTCGAGCCGGTTGACCTCGGCGAAGGCCCGCCAGTGCCGCCCCGAGATCGCCGCCACCCGATACTCCGAGCCGATCTTCATCGCGAGTCGCAACCGGGGCAGATACATGTCGTCGTACGGCAGGCTACTGGCCACGTCGTAGAGCGGGGCGAGACGCACCTGCCCCGGTAGCAGCATCAACGAATAGTTCTTGGCGTGCGCATCCGTCCCGGCGATCAGCCAGTTCAGAGCAAGCGCATCCACGAACCGCCCGACTTCTAGTTCAGCCACCGCAGCCGGACGGACTGCCGCACGGATCAGCTCGATGATCTTCTCGGGGGACGGTCCGCCCTCGCTTTGATATTTCGCGGTCGGGGGAAGGCCGAGTGCCTGGCACATGTCCTCCTGATGGATCCGCGCCACCCGGCCTCGACCGCCTGGAAGCCGGTCGTACCGTTCCACCACGACGGCTCGTTCCTCGCCGAACGATTGCACGCTCGATCCGGCCGCCCGCAGGCCCATCAGGTGCGCGGCCCGCAAACAGAGATGTTCGTTGAGGTCGTGGTCATCGAAGCCGACGATGGCCGGCTTGAGAATGTGCGTGGTCGGAATCGCCCCGGACGGATCGCCCCAGCGGCCGGTCTTGTGGTCGAGATGCAGCGCGGTTTTGGCTTGGGCACCGGCCAGACTGAACTGCCCCGTGCCGGCCGGATGCCATGCGGACGGGTCAAGCCGCAAGTTACGGAGACGACGCGCGATCTGATCCTCAGTCAGCTCGGCGACCGAACCTTCGCGCGCGATCATGGCAGCCACCCGATCGCCGGCAACGAACTGCACTGCTCCAGCGCAGTCCTCGCCGACGTAACTCAGCAGGGCTAAGGGATTGCCGGCGGAGACCTGAAACTCCCGGCCCCACCGTTCCAGAACGTTCTCGTTGTCTGGCAGCAGTCCTTGGCAGTAAGCGCGTACAACTGATCCGCTGTACGAGTCGGCCGAAAGTGGCAACGAAAGCGATATCGGCAGGGTCGACACCGCATCCCGATAGTCCGCCTCGTAGCGAAGGCTGAGCACGCCACCAGCACCTTGAACGAGCCTGCCCACTACCAGTTCGCGGAGCAGAACGACAAGCGCGCGGTTCACTGCGGACCTCCGCCCAGGGAGTCGAGGTAAGCATCCAGATCGATCTCTGGCTCGGGCTCGGGCCGGACGTCGACGAGCAGGCCCAACGCCGACAAGACCTTGAAGACCAGTCCGACCTCGGCCGTAGGCTTGCCCGCCTCGAGGTCGGACAACCAGCGGCGGCTCACGCCGGCCCGCGCGGCCAGATGGGCCTGTGTCATGCCCTCAGCCCGACGCCGTTCCAGCACGTAAAGACCAAGATCGCCAGAATTGCTGAGACGCATGGCGCCCTCCTTTGTGCGCGTACGTACACATCCTAGCCTGTGTGCACGTACGCGCACATTATTGTCGCTGCGCACGTACGTACACATGAGGATCCAGGTGCGCGTACGTGCACATCGATGAGGGAGCGTGAACACGCGTAGGACTGTTCCGCGCGGTCCAGCCCTGACCGGGCTCGGCAACCGGTTGTGACCGGTCGAGAGGGTAGCGAGACACACAGCCTCCGCAGTCGCTTGACCTATCCCCTGCGGGCCTGGTCAGAGTTACTGTCGCCGCATGGATCTGACCACCGGACAACCCGTCCGTTACAGCACGGCGGCCGGCCGGTGGGTGCTGTTCGCGACCGTTCTCGGCTCGAGCCTCGCCTTCATCGACTCCACGGTCGTCAACATCGCGCTGCCCGAGATCGGCCGCGATCTGGGGGCCGACGCCGCCGGCCTGCAGTGGACGGTCAACGGCTACGCGCTCAGCCTGGCCGCGCTGGTGCTGCTGGGCGGCTCGCTCGGCGACCGCTACGGCCGTAAGCGGATCTTCCTCGTCGGGGTGGCGTGGTTCGCGCTGGCCTCGCTCCTGTGCGGCTTCTCCCCCAACATCGAGACGCTGATCTTCGCCCGGATCCTGCAGGGCATCGGCGGGGCACTGCTCACCCCCGGCGCGCTGGCCATCCTCGAGGCGTCGTTCACCAACGAGGACAGGGGCAAGGCGATCGGCGCCTGGTCCGGTCTGGGCGGCATCGGCGGCGCCATCGGCCCGTTCCTCGGCGGCTGGCTGGTCGACATCGGCGACTGGCGATACATCTTCCTGATCAACGTGCCGCTGGCCGCGCTGGTGATCTGGGTCGGCGCCAAGCATGTGCCGGAATCACGCAACCCGGCGGCCGCGCGCAACATCGACTACGTCGGTGTGATCACCGGCGCGCTCGGGCTGGCCGGTCTCACCTACGGCTTCACGGCCTGGCCGGTGGACGGGCCCGGCAGCCCGGTGGTGCTGATCTCGCTGGCCGTCGGCGTGGCCGCTCTGGTCACCTTCGTGCTGTACGAGCGCCGCTCGGCCCACCCCATGCTGCCCGTGCGGATCTTCGCCAACAAGGCCTTCAGCGGCGCCAACCTGGTCACGTTCGTCGTCTATGCGGCCAACGGCGGCGTCTTCTTCCTGTTCGTGATCAACCTGCAGGTCGTGTCCGGCTATTCGCCGCTGGCCAGTGGGATCGCGTTGCTGCCGACAACCGCGATCATGCTCGTGCTCTCGGCCCGCGCCGGTGGGCTGTCGCAGCGGATCGGCCCGCGCATCCCGATGACCGTGGGCCCGCTGATCTGCGCCGTCGCCCTGGTGCTGATGTCGCGCATCGGGCCCGACGCCAACTACTGGACCGACGTCCTGCCCTCGGTGATCATCTTCGGGCTGGGTCTTTCGACGCTGGTGGCGCCGCTGACCGCGACCGCTCTGGGCGCGCTGGAGGATTCGTACGCCGGCATCGCCTCGGGTGTGAACAACGCCGTCGCCCGCGCCGCCGGTCTGCTCGCGGTGGCCGTGCTGCCGCTGGCGGCCGGCCTGGGCGGCGGCAGCCTGACCGACGCCGCCCAGCTCCAGCCGGTCTACCAGCACACGATGATGATCTGTGCCGGGCTGATGGTGGGCGGCGCCGTCCTGGCCTTCCTGCTCGTGCCGACCCGGCTGCCGGTCCACCCGCCGGCCCGCACCTTCTGCGACCCGGGCGCGCCGCCGGTCCAGTCGAAAACCGCCGAGACGGTGGCCTGATCAGAAGTGCGCGACGATGCGGCGTCCGGGACCGTCAACGGTCATCCGGCCGCCGTAGGGCAGCACCCACTGCGGTGAGGTGTGTCCGAAATCGATCCCGAAGACGGCCATCGCCCCGGGGTTGTAGGCGGCCAGCGCCCGGAGCGTCGCCTCGCGCTGGTCGTCGCGGAAGCGGGCCCGCTCCGGCTGCGGCGGGCGGTGGCCGGTGTTGCTGGCCTTGGCCGTCGCGACCAGCACGACCGGGAACTGTTCGAGCAGGCCGCGCTCGCCGGCGTTGCGCAACATCCGGAAGACCTCGTCGGCCGATGGCATGTCTTCCGACGTCTCGAGCAGCAGGATCGAGCCCGCGTAGCGTTCCGGCGGCAGGATCCACTGCGAGGCGGCCAGGTTCCAGTGCAGGATCTCGAGGTTGCCGCCCCAGGTCGGCGCCGTCACCACCGTGTCGGGCTGGTGCCAGTGCCAGCCGGGGCTCGGCACCTTGGGCCCGGAGACGGTCAGCGAGGCGGGGTCCTCCCAGCTCACCTCTTCGTCGCTGAACTCGGTCACCGGCGTGATCGGCAGGTCGACGGTCTCGAAGAGGGCGGCCCGCAGGGACGAGGCGTGCTCGGCCTCGATGCCGCCGCCGCGGGCGAGATGCACCATTGTGGAGCCGCCGTGATAGCTAGCCACCCCGTGCGACCACAGCCAGTTGAGCAGGTTGGTGTTGTCGGAGTAGCCGAAGAACGGCTTGGGGTCGGCCACGAACGGCGCCGGGTCGAGATGCGGCAGCACGGTGATCTGGTCGTCGCCGCCGATGCTGGCGAACACGGCCCGAATGGCCGGGTCGGCGTAGGCGGCCATGAGGTCGGCGGCCCGGTCGGCCGCTGACGATTCCGGCGTACGGGTGGTGGGGAACTCGACCGGCTCGAGGCCGAGCTCGTCGCGGATCCGGCGCAGGGCCTGCTCGTGCTGGGCCGGGAAGACACCCGGACCGGCCCACGAGGGTGAGACGACGGCCACACGGTCGCCGGGCTGAAGCTTGGGTGGGGCTTTCATGCCCCCCAGGAAACCGCTAGATCATGCCGGCGCGAAGCGCATATGCCACAGCGTGGGATCGGTTGCGAAGTTTCAGGCGGTGGGTGACGCCATAGATGACGTTCTTCACGGTGCGCTCCGAGTAGCAGAGCTTGCCGGCGATCTCGTTGGTGTCGAAGCCGTCGGCCATCAGCCGCAGCACGTCGATCTCGCGCGGGGTCAGGCCGGAGGCGTTGAGGCCGTTCGGGGTGAGCACGTCGCGCTGCATGCGCTCGACGTGTTTCAGCAGCTCACCGACCAGATTCGGGGGTAGCACCCCGCCACCCGTGGCAGCCGCTTTGACGCTGTGGGCCAGCCGGTCGGCCGAGACGGCGCCGCGGGGCAGGATGGCGACCACGCGGCACTCGACCGCGGTCAGCAAGTCACCCTCGTCGATCTCGCCGACCACCAGCACAACCGGAGCGCCGGTCTCCGCGCCGGCCCGCCGAAGCGTCGCCACGACCTCCGTGCTGAGCCTTTCCGCGGCCACGACCAGCACATCCGCTTCCGCTCGCTGGGCATTGCGCACTACGGTGAGGTCGCCGCGGAACTGGAGCAACGCGGCGAGGCCGGCGTGGCTGAGCGGGTCGGTCGCCTGGACGGCGACGCGGATCTGTTCCATGGCTGCCTCCCCATAAGGTCAGGGAGGTCAGTGTGCGAAAAGCGCCTTCAGGGAACCTTCACGGAACCTTCATCGCGAGGGGAAGGCCGAAGAACCAGTTGAGCAGAGGGCGGCGGCTACGCGGAAGGGCGACCGTCCAGGAGTGCCCCTCCGTGCGCTTTCTGTTATCCGTTGGCACCCCACTCCGTCTCCATTGACCATCATCGACGCGGGAGGACACGTGACGAACGCCTTGCGCGTCGCCGTGCTCGGGCCGGTGCGGGCCTGGCTGGGCGATATCGAGCTCGATCTGGGCCCGGCCCGGCAGCGTGCGGTGTTCGCGGTGCTCGCCGCGCACGCGGGCCGGGTGGTCGGCCGGGACGAGCTGATCACCGCGATCTGGGGCGATTCGCCACCGGTCACGGCAATCGGCAGCATTTACACGTACGTCTCCGGGCTGCGCCGCGTCCTGCAGCCGGAGAACCTGAGCACGGGCTCCGGCGGCTATCAGCTTCGGGTTGACACCGGTGACCTGGATTCGGCCCGGTTCCAGCGGCTGCGCGCGGCCGCGGCCGAACTGCTGACCGCGGGCGACGCCACAGCCGCCGTGGCCCGGCTCGACGAGGCCCTGGGCCTCTGGCACGGGGATGCGTACGCCACCCTGGCCGGCCCGTTCCTCGAACTCGACCGGCAGCGGCTGGCCGAGCTGCGGCTGGCCGCGGCCGAGCAGCGGGCCCGGCTGATGCTCGACGCGGGCGGCGACGACGGCCTGATCGCCGAGCTGACCGCCCTGGTCCGTGATCACCCGCTGCACGAACCGCTGCACGAGCTGCTGATGCGCGCGCTGCACCGGGCCGGCCGGCACGGCGAGGCGCTCGAGGTCTTCCGCACGGCCCGCCGCACGCTCGTGGCCGAGTTGGGTATCGAGCCCGGTCCGGCGCTGCGTTCGCTGCACCGGCAGTTGCTCTCGGGCTCGGCCGACCGTCCCATGGCCCGGCCCGGCCCCGACTCGTTCCGCACGGTGGTGCCGACGCCGATCGCCAAGGCCCTGCGGGACGGGCTCGGCGGCCGCTCGTGGGTGGGCCGGGTGGCCGAGATCGATCATCTGCGCGGACTGGTCCGCTCGGTCGCCGCGGGCACCGGGGGCGCGGTCTGGATCTCGGGTGAGCCCGGCATCGGCAAGACCGAGTTGCTGACCCACGCGTTCGCCGACGCCGCCCGCTTCGGGTGCCGGGTGGCCTGGGGTGCGGCCGATCAGCTGGGTTCGCGCGTACCCCTGCAGGTGTTGTCGCGGGCGCTGGGGCTCGAGACGGCGTCGCGGCGTCCACAAGAGACCGAGGGGCCGGCCGAGGACCAGATCGTCGCCGCGGTGCGCTCGACCTGTGCCGCGTCGTCGCTGGTGCTGGTGGTCGACGACATGCAGTGGGCCGACAGCGCGACCGTGCGCGTGTGGGAGCGGCTGCTCGGCCTGGTCGGCAAGCTGCCGCTGCTGCTGGTCGCGGCGGCCCGGCCCGACGCGCACCAGGCCAAGTTGCGCCGCCGCATCAAAGCTCGTCAGCAGATGCCGCTCGACCTCGGCCCGCTCGCCCCGGCCGACCTCGACCGGCTGGTGACCGCGCTGGTCGGCGCCCCGCCCGGGCCCAACCTGCGGGAGGTGGCCGCCCGCTCCGGCGGCAACCCACTGTTCGCCCGCGAACTGGTCGCGGCGCTGCGACAGCGGGACGCAGTGGAGATCAACGGCGGCCGGGCCGACATCGGCCCCGAGGTGACCGTCGAGCCACCGCAGACTCTGCTCGACGCCGTGCACGCCGCCCTCGACGTGCTCTCGCCGGAGACCCGCGAGGTGCTGCGGCTGGCCGCGTTGCTGGGCTCGGAGTTCTCGGTGAGCGAGGTCGTGGCCGTCACCGGGCGCTCAGCCCTGCACCTGGTCGGCGCGCTGGAGGAGGCGCTGGCGGCCTCGGTGCTGGTCGACAGCGGCACCGACCTGGCGTTCCGGCACCCGTTCCTGCGCCAGGCGCTGGTCGCGAGCGTGCCCCCGGCGTTGCGGGCGGGGCTGCACCGGCATGCGGCCGAGGTGCTGGCGGCCGGCGGCAGCCCACTGACCCGGGTCGCCGAGCAGCTCAACGCGTCGGCCCCGCTGGCCGACTCGTGGGTGCTGAACTGGCTGGTGACCCATCACGCGGCGGTCGTGCGCCGGGCGCCGCAGATCGCGGGCGACCTGATCCGGCGTACGCTCGCCACCGATCTGCCCTCGGCCGAGGAGAGGGCGATTCTGCTGGTCGGGCTGGTGCGCCTCGAGTACCGGCGCGGACGCGTCCCGCTGCACCAGGCGGAAGAGGCGATGAGCCTGGCCGGTGATCCCGGCGACCGGGCCGAGATGCGGCAACTGCTCGCGACCATGCGTCATCACCGCGGCGAGACTGTCGAAGCCGAGGCGATGCTGCACGAGGCGGTCGACGACGACCGGGTGCCGGCGATCTGGCGTTCGCGGCACCGGGTTCTGCTGGCCAACTTCCGCCGTGGCGACCTCGACGACCTCGACACGGCCGAACGGCGGGCGACGACCGTCTACAACGAGGCGGTGGCGGCCGGTCAGCCCTACGAGACAGCCTTCGCCCTGCAGACGATCTGGCTGACCAGCTCGATCCGCCGCGACCACGAGCGCGCGCTCGAGTACGTCGATCGGGCCCTCGACGTGGTGCGCGGCCGCCCGCAGTTGGCCGGGACGTATGTCGACCTGCTCGACAACCGGCTGTTCTCGCTGCAGAACCTCGACCGTCTCGACGAAGCACAAGAGACACTGCGTACGGCGCCGGCCGGCCTTCAGGTGGCGGCCGCGGTGCAGGACTACTGGGTAGGCCGCTGGGACGAGGCGCTGGCCGAGATCGGCGCGGTGACCGAGGACGGGCCGGGCATCACGTTCCACGGCCAGCGCGAGCCGGGCGCGGTGACCATGCTGCTGCACGGGGTGGCCGCGCTGATCGCCCTGCACCGCGACGCGCGCGATCTCGCGGCGGCTCACCTGGGCGCGGCCGACGCGGTGCCGGCCAGCGAGGCCGAGCGCGAGAACTGCGACTTCCTGCTGGTTGCGCGGGCCCTGGCGGCCGAGCAACGGAACCGGCCGGACGAGGCGCTCGACCTGCTCGGGCCGCTGCTGCAACCGGCGTACGCGCCGATGATGCTGCGCCACCAGTGGCTGCCCGACGTGCTGCGGCTGGCCCGCCGGCACCACCGGCCCGAGGTGGCCGAGCGGGCGGCCGAGATCTGCGCGACCGAGGCCGCGCGCGAGGTCCGGCCGGCTCGCGCGTACGCGGCCAACCTGCGCTGTCAGGCGCTCCTGCTGGGCGATCCGGCGCCGGCCCGGGCCGCAGCCGAGCACTACCGGAAGGTCGGCCGCACCTTCGAATTGGCCGCCGCCCTCGAGGACGCGGCGGCGCTCAGCGGCGAGCGGCCCGAGGAGGCCCGCCGCCTGTACGCCTCGATGTCGGCGCGCTGGGACGTCGCGCGGACATCGACTCCCATGGTTTGATCAAGCCGATCAGACAAAGACGATCTTGAATGGCGTGCATTCGTGCGCGTCAATGGTGCGGAGTCTTGACAGAAAAAGTTTGATAGTGCGTGAATGTGTTTCGAGGTGGTTACTCCCCGATGTCACATCCACCGCTAAGGAGCTCTGTCATGAGCGTTTTCCCCGGTCGCTGGAGGCCGGCAGCCGCGATTCTAGGTGCGGCCCTTCTCTTCACCAGCGCCTGCGCCAAGTCCGAGGACGACGGCACGACGGCGAGCGACACGCCCGCGTCGGCCGGCGCCCAGGTTGTGCAGTCGGCCGACCCCAGCGCTGCGACCTGCACACTTGAGCAATTCGGCGGCACCAAGTTCGACCTCAAGACGGCCAAGGTCGGCTTCTCCCAGTCGGAGAAGGAGGCCAACCCGTTCCGCATCGCCGAGACGCAGTCCATCAGGGACGAGGCGGCCAAGCAGGGCATCACGAATCTCACGACAACGAACGCAAACTCCCAGTTCAACAAGCAGATCAGCGACGTCGAGCAGATGATCGACTCCGGTGTTCAGCTGCTGGTGATCGCCCCGCTCAACTCGGACGGCTGGGATTCCGTCTTCGCCAAGGCCGCGGCCAAGAAGGTCCCGATCATCACGATCGACCGCAAAATCAACGCCGACCCCTGTCAGGATTATCTGACCTTCATCGGCTCGGACTTCGCTGAGCAGGGCAAACGCGCGGCCGACGAGATGGCCGAGGCGATGGGCAACAAGGGCAAGGTCGCGATCCTGCTGGGCGCGCCCGGCAACAACGTGACCACGCTGCGGACGAGCGGCTTCAAGGACCAGATCGCCAAGATCGCGCCGGACATCCAGGTCGTGTTCGAACAGACGGGCAACTTCGCCCGCGAGGAAGGGCAGAAAGTCACCGAGCAACTACTGCAGTCCAACCCGGACATCAACGGGATCTACGGCGAGAACGACGAAATGGCCCTCGGCGCCATCACCGCGCTGAAGGGCGCGGGCAAGAAGGCCGGCGACGTCAAGGTGGTGTCGATCGACGGCACCAAGGGCGCTGTGCAGGCCATTGTGGATGGCTGGGCGTCCGCGGTGATCGAGTCGAACCCGCGGTTCGGCCCGCTCGCGTTCGAGACGGCGACCAAGTTCCTCAACGGCGAACCGGTCGGTCAGGACATCATCATCGAGGACCGGCAATACGGTACAGACAACGCCAAGTCGGACATCGGTAGCGCGTACTGAGCAGGGGCCCGGCGGTCGAGGCCGCCGGGCCCGTCCAGACATTGAAGCATGTCTATTGCTGACTGTGTGCGTTCACGTCAGTATGTGTGCATCCCCGCACGGCTCACTTCTTAGAAGGAGAGAGAACGTGACCGCACATCCCCGAAGACTGCTGGCCCTCGCCGTGGCCGCGCTGACGGCGACCGCCGGCACGCTCGTCGCGACCAGCGGACCGGCCGCGGCGTTCGTCCCCAAGACGCCGCCGCTGACCACCCCGTGGTCGGGCCAGGTCAGCACGACGAACCCGCTCCCCGAGTACCCCCGTCCCCAACTCACCCGCACCGACTGGCAGAGCCTCAACGGCATCTGGCAGTTCGCGGGAGCGTCCAACATCAACACCCCGCCGACGGGTCAAACCCTCGGCGAGGAGATCCTCGTGCCGTACCCGATCGAGAGCGCGCTCTCGGGAATCATGCGGCGACAGGACTACTCCTACTACCGGCGCACGTTCACAATTCCGGCCGGCTGGTCGGGCCGGAACGTGCAGCTCAACTTCGGCGCCGTCGACTGGCAGTCGAAGGTGTGGGTCAACGGCACCCTGCTCGGCACGCACGAGGGCGGCTACGACAAGTTCTCGTACGACATCACCAATGCCCTGCGCGGCGGCAGCAACGAGATCATCGTCGGCGTCTGGGACCCGACCAACTCCCAGGACATCCCGGTCGGCAAGCAGCGGCTCAGCCGGGGCGGGATCTGGTACACGCCGTACTCGGGAATCTGGCAGACGGTGTGGCTCGAGCCGACCAATCCGGCCCGCATCACCCGCCTCGACACCACTCCCAACGTGTCGGCCGGCGGGCTCGACCTGGTCGTGCAGGCCGCCAACGCGAGCGGCCAGCAGGTCACCGCGCAGGTGCTCACCAACGGCACGGTCGTCGGCTCGGCCACCGGCACGGTCGGGTCGTCGTTCCGCGTACCGGTGCCCAATGCTCGCTTGTGGAGCCCCGACGATCCCTTCCTGTACGACCTCCGTGTGACCCTGGCTAGCGGTGATGCTGTCGGCGGCTACTTCGGCATGCGCTCGCTGGGCAAGGCCGTGCTCGGCGGCGTGCTGCGTCCGACCCTCAACGGCAAGTTCGTCTTCCAGCTCGGCACCCTCGATCAGGGCTACTGGCCCGACGGCATCTCGACCGCGCCCACCGACGCCGCGCTGCGCTTCGATCTGGAGCAGCAGAAGGCGCTCGGCTTCAACATGGTCCGCAAGCACATCAAGGTCGAGAACGACCGCTGGTTCTACCACGCCGACCGCCTCGGCCTGATGGTCTGGCAGG
The DNA here is from genome assembly GCF_024137025.1 of Paractinoplanes aksuensis. Classification (GTDB taxonomy): domain Bacteria; phylum Actinomycetota; class Actinomycetes; order Mycobacteriales; family Micromonosporaceae; genus Actinoplanes; species Actinoplanes aksuensis. The sequence continues at coordinate 76,928 of NZ_JAMYJR010000026.1, read as the reverse complement.
ACATGCCCGCCCTGGCCAGCGGCCGCGAGCCGTCGGCGGTGGGCCGCACGCGGTTCGAGAAAGAGCTCAAGGAGATGGTCGACGAGCACAAGGGCATCACGTCGATCGTCCAGTGGGTGCCGTTCAACGAGGGCTGGGGCCAGTACGACTCCGGCCGCATCGCCGAGGAGGTCAAAAGCTGGGACACGACCCGGATGGTCAACCACAACTCGGGCTCCAACTGCTGCGACTCCGACCCCGACCCGGGCAACGGCGACGTGATCGACGACCACATGTACGTCGGTCCGGGCATCACCCGCCCGCCGACGGCCACCCGCTTCGCGGTCAACGGCGAGTACGGCGGTCTGGGCCTGCGCGTCGCCGGGCACGAATGGCCGACCAGCGGCAAGTTCGCGTACGAGTGGCTGCCCGACACCAACGCCCTGACCAGCCGCTACGTGCAGATCACGGGCCGGATGGTCGACCTCATCAACGGCAACGGCTTGTCCGGCTCGGTCTACACCGAACCGACCGACGTCGAGGAGGAGCTCAACGGCTTCTTCACGTACGACCGGCAGATCCGCAAGATGGACTTCGCCCGCGTCCGTGAGGTCAACCTGCGGGTGCTGGGCGCGGCCAGTGGCGGGACGCTCTCGACCAACCGGCTGGCCTCACTCAAGGTCACCACGCCCGGCTACACCAACCGCTACCTGCGGCACGCGGCCGGCGCCGCCCGCACCGACGTGCTGACCACGGCGAGCGCGACCACCGACCGGCAGGACGCCACCTGGTGGGTGCGCCCGGGCCTGTCCAACGCGGCCTGCTACTCGTTCGAGTCGCGCAACTTCCCCGGTCAATACCTGCGGCACCGCAATTCCCAGGTCTATCGCGAGGCCAACACCGGCGGCTCCTTCGCCGGGGACGCCACGTTCTGTGCCCGGCCCGGTCTCTCCGGTGGCGGCACGTCGCTCGAGTCGGCCAACTTCCCCGGCCGTTACCTGCGTCACCGGGCCGAGCAGGTGTGGGTCGAGGCGAGCACCGGCGGCTCGTTCAACGACGACGCGACCTGGGCCGTCGGCGCGCCGCTGTGGCGCAGCGGGGCCGACCTGACCGTCGGGCAGAACCGGTCGTTCCGGGTCACCACGCCCGGCTACGACACCCGCTACCTGCGGCACCGGGACAGCCTGGCCCGCACCGACGTGATCACCACCGGCAGTGCGGTCACCGACCGGCAGGACGCCACGTTCACGGTCCGCACCGGCCTGGCCGACAACAGTTGCTACACGTTCGAATCGGTCAACTACCCGGGCCGCTTCCTGCGGCACGCCGGCTACCGCCTGCAGACGGCGACCAACGACGGGTCGGCGACGTTCCAGCAGGACGCCACCTTCTGCGGTCAGCCCGCGCTGAACGGCGGGGCGGGCAACGTCTCGCTCGAATCGATCAACTACCCCGGCTACTTCTGGCGGCACTACGCCGAAGCCGTCTACATCGCCACCAACGGCGGTGGCAACACGTGGGACGGCACCGGCAGCTACAACGCCGATGCCACCTGGAACAACGCTGCCCCACTGGGGTAGCGCGAGAGCAGCCGGGCCGGGTGGTGCCCTGATCACCCGGCCCGGCCCCGGTACGGAGGAGAACTGAATGGCGTTGCTGGAAGTCAACGACGTCTCGAAGATATTTCCGGGCGTGCGCGCCCTCGACCAGGTCTCCTTCACCCTGCAACCGGGCGAGGTGCACGCGCTCGTCGGCGAGAACGGCGCGGGCAAGTCCACTTTGATCAAGGTGCTGACCGGGGTCTACCAACCCGACGGGGGCGAGCTCCGCTACCAGGATCAACCGGCCCGGTTCGGCACCCCGATGGACGCCCAGCAGGCCGGCATCTCGACCATCTATCAAGAGGTCAACCTCGTCCCGCTGATGAGCGTGGCCCAGAACCTCTTCCTCGGCCGCGAACCGCGCACCCGCCTCGGCCTGATCGACCGCAAGCGGATGGACCGCGAGGCCCGCGAGATCCTCACCGGGTACGGCGTCACCGCGGACGTCCGGCGCCGGCTGGGCACACTCGCCCTCGGCGCGCAGCAGATGGTCGCGCTGGCCCGGGCCGTGATGATCGACGCCAAGGTCGTCATCATGGACGAGCCCACGTCGTCGCTCGAGCCACGCGAGGTGCAGACCCTGTTCGGGGTCATCCGCGATCTGCACGCGCGCGGCATCGGCATCGTGTACGTCAGTCACCGGCTCGACGAGCTGTATCAGATCTGCGACGCGGTGACGATTCTGCGCGACGGCAAGCTCGTGCACACCGGCAAGCTCGCCGACCTGGAGCGCATCAAACTGGTCTCGCTCATGCTCGGTCGCGACATGGCCGAAGTACGCCGCGAGGGTGCGACCGCCTTCTCCGGCACGGCCACCGGCGACACCGAGGCAGCGCCCGTGCTGCGGGTGAGCGAGCTGAACAGCCGCCACAAGCTGCACGACGTCAGCTTCGACGTGCGGCCGGGCGAGGTCGTGGGGCTGGGTGGGCTGCTCGGCGCCGGCCGCAGCGAGACGATCAAGGCCATCGGCGGCGCCTACCACCTGGACAGCGGCGACATCCAGGTCGACGGCCAGGACCTGAAGAAGCCCACGCCCGTACGGGCCGTGGAGTTCGGCATCGCCGTGCAGCCCGAGGACCGCAAGGCCGAGGGCATCGTCCCCGGGCTGTCGGTGCGCGAGAACATCGCCCTGGCCGTGCTCCCCCGCGTCTCCCGGTTCGGCTTCGTCTCGGACGGCAAGGTCGACGAGATCGTCGACCGCTACATCGAACGGCTGCGTATCAAGGCGTCCAGCCCCGACCAGGCCGTCGGCGACCTCTCCGGCGGCAATCAGCAAAAGGTGCTGCTGGCCCGGCTGCTCGCCACCGACCCCAAGGTGCTGCTGCTCGACGAGCCGACCCGCGGCATCGACGTCGGCGCCAAGGCCGAGGTCCAGTCGCTGATCGACGAACTGGCGGCCGAGGGGCTGGGCGTGGTGCTGGTCTCGTCCGACGCCGAGGAGCTGGTCGAGGGCTCGGACCGGGTGGTGGTGCTGCGCGACGGTGTCGTGGTCGGCACCCTGACCGGCGCCGACGTGACCACCGAGGACCTGATGGCGACCATCGCAACGGAGGCCCACCCGTGAGCACGGAAACGGTGGCCGCCCGGCCCGTCGTCGACTCCGCCAAGATCAAGACCTGGCTGCCCAAGTACGGGGTGTACGCCGCGATCGTCCTGCTCGTCGTCTACAACATCTTCTTCACGCCGTACTTCGCGACCTGGAGCAACCTGCGCATCCAGCTGATCCAGGTCGCGCCGATCGTGATCGTGGCCCTCGGCATGGCGCTGGTGATCGGCACCGAGGGCATCGACCTCTCGGTCGGCTCGGTGATGGCCCTGGCCGCCGCCTTCATCCCGCTCTATCTCGGGTACGGCGTGATCGCCGCCGTCCTGGTCGCGCTGCTGGCCGGGGTCGCGGTCGGCCTGATCAACGGCATTCTGGTGGCCAAGGTCGGGCTGCAACCGATCGTGGCCACGCTGGCCCTGTTCGTCGGCGGCCGCGGGCTGGCCGTGGTCATCAGCGAGGGCAAGCTCGTCGACATCCGCAACCAGGACTTCCTCTACCTGGGCTCGGGCGACCTGCTCGGCATCCCGGTGCTGGTCTGGGTCGCTGCGGTCCTGGTGCTGGTGGTCGGGTTCGTCATCCGCCGCACGGTGTTCGGCCGCCGGCTGCTGGCCATCGGTGGCAACCGGCCCGCCGCCGAACTGGCCGGTCTGCCGGTCAAGCGGGTGCTGATCACCGTCTACGTGGTGTGCGCGGTGCTCGCCTCGATCGCCGGCCTGCTCTCGGTGGCCCGCATCCAGTCCAGTGACGCCTCCTCGGTGGGGCTGCTGATCGAGCTGTCGGCGATCACCGCCGTGGTCGTCGGCGGCACCCCGCTCACCGGCGGCAAGGTCCGCGTGCTGGGCACCGTGGCCGGCGCCCTGCTCATGCAACTGGTCATCGCCACGATGATCAAGCACAACCTGCAGCCGTCCACGACCGAGATGGTGCAGGCCGTGATCATCCTGGTCGCGGTCTACGTGGCCCGAGAGAGGAAGACCCGATGACCATGGGACTCGCATCGGAGCCTTCAGCGATCGTGGTCGAGGACGTCCGCAAGGCCGAGCGCACCGACCGGATCGTCGGCACCGTGCAGCGGCAGGGCGCTCCGGCCGTGCTGATCGTCGTCGTGCTGATCGCGCTGGCCACGTTCCCCAACTTCCGCAGCCTCGACAACACGGCCACCATCCTGGTCGCGGCCGCGCCGCCGATGCTGATCGCGCTGGGCATGACCTTTGTGATCATCACGGGCGGCATCGACCTGTCGGTGGGGTCGCTCTACGTGCTCGGGGGCGTGCTGGCCGCCTGGGCCTCGCAGTACGGGATCCTGGCTGCGTTCCTGCTGCCCCTGGCTGTGTGCGGGACGATCGGCGTGGTCAATGGGCTCCTCATCGCGTACACGAGAATGGCGCCTTTCATCGTGACACTGGCCGCGCTGCTCGGCGCCCGGGGACTCATGCGGGCGATCAGTTCCGAGGGCTCGGACACCTATCTGGTGCGGAACGACGCATTCCGCAAGCTCGGCAACGGCTCGTTCCTCGACATCGGCTACCAGGTGTGGCTGGTCGCGGCGCTGGTCGTGATCGGCCTGGTGGTGCTGGCGCGCAGCCGGTTCGGGGCGTCGGTCTACGCGGTGGGCGGCAGCGAGGACGCGGCCAGCCTGATGGGAGTGCCGGTCCGGCGTACAAAAGTCTGGGTCTACGTTCTTTCCGGTCTGCTGGCCGGTCTGGCCGGGGCGATCAACGCGGCCAAACTGGGCTCGGGCGTGACCGTGCTCGGCACCGGCATGGAGCTGGACGCGATCGCCGCCGTCGTCATCGGCGGGACACTGCTGACCGGGGGCGCCGGCACCATCGCCGGGACGATCGCCGGGGTGCTGCTGCTCGGCGTGATCCAGAACCTGATCAACCAGGTCGGCAACGTCAACAGCAACTGGCAACAGGTCATCAGCGGTACGTTCCTGGCCCTGGTCGTGGTGGCCCAGACCTATCTCGTACGGCTGCGAAGGGTGACTTAATCGACGTCGGCCGTACCCAGGAGGTGGCCGGCGCCGTCCTGCACCTCGATCCGCTGCACGTTGCGCAGCTGGATCGAGCTGGCCCCGATCACCTTGGCGTTGCCGCTCGGGGTCGGTCCCCACACCATCGCCTGCTCGACCTGCCCGGACGATCCACGGACATGGCAGTGGAACGGGCCGTCCCCGGTGAGCTTGCTGACATCGAGCGAGACCGAGACCCCCCACGTCTTCGGCGTCAGCACCGCCTGGCCGGCCAGGCCGCTGCCCTGGGCCGCCTGGAACTGCGCGGTCACCAGCTCGGGGCTCGGCAGCACCTGCGGCTGCCGTTCCTCACGGCTGCCGCGCAGCACCCCGATCCCGACGGCCACCGCCACCAGCACCACGGCTGCGGCGGCCAGCCAGCGGAAACCGGCCATGCGGCTCTGCCGGGAACGCTCGGCCCGCATGCGCCGCAGCAGGCCGTCGATGTTGGCCTGGCTCGGGCGGGCCGACATGCTTATCGGCGCGGCGGCGACGTCGTCGTCATCATCGGCCCGCTCGGCCTCGGGCAGGCGGCGCAGCAGCTCGGGCACGGCGGCCAGCCGGTCGAGCTCGTCACGGCAGCGGTCGCAGTCGCGCAGGTGGGCGTCGAGCCGGTCGGTGTCCGTCTCGTCGAGGCCGCCCAGCAGGTAGCCGCCGAGCAGACGGTGCAGCTCATCGTGGTCGGTGCTCACCGCAGCACCCCCATCTCTTCGAACACTGTGCGCAAGGCCCGCACCGCGTAATAGGCCCGGGACTTGACCGTGCCCTCCGGCACCGAGAGCTGGCGAGCGGCGTCGGCCACGCTCTGCCCCTCGTAATACATGGCCCGGACCACGGCTTGGTGGTCGGCCGAGAGCCGCTCGATCGCCTCGGCCACCAGCCAGCCCTCGACCATCCGGTCGACGTTGTCGGCCGACGGCATCGCGTTGACCGCGGCCTCGTCGGCCACCAGGTGGGGACGGCGCTGCTCGGCCCGCCACGCGTTGGTGACCACGTTGCGGGCGATGGTCAGCAGGTAGGAGCGGGTGCGGCCGGGGTCGGGATCGAGGTGGTCGATGTGTTTCCAGGCCCGCAACAGGGTCTCTTGCACCAGGTCTTCGGCTCGGTGCCGGTCGTGCACGTAGCGCAGGACGAAGCTGAGCAGAACCGCGTAGTGCTCGGTGTAGAGCGCGGTCATCAACTCTTCGTCGGGGCTCACCCGTCGCCTCATGCGCGCCCGCCCTCCCGACCTCGATCCGCCACCACGTTGTACACCGCAATGGTGAACTCGGTTCGACCGGGCCCGGAACAGAACGATGCCCGGTCCCCCTCGCCGGGACCGGGCATCGCGTCACATGTCAGCTCTCAGGCTTTTTGCAGTACGAATCGGGCTTGGACGGGCCGCCGTAACGGAACGAGCGCTTCGAGTCGACGGGCGGGTCGACCGTCGTGTCCTTGGCCGCGATCACCTTGAAGAACGGGGCCTCGCCGGCCTTGGTGTTCGGAATCTCGGGGCGCATGTACAGGTCGACCGGCGGGCCGTCGACGTAACCGACGCTCGAGAACCGAGCCGCGGTGTCCTTCTCGGGGATGGTGCCGTTGCCCATGCCGGTGCCGCACGGGAAGTCACGACCGGCGGCGACCTCGCCGAATACCTGGAGCAGACCGGAGCGCTTGAACTCGATGCCCTTGTCGTTCCAGATGCTCTCGGGGAAGTACCCGACCCACTCGGTGTCGTACGCGACCCACCAGGCGTTCTTGACGTACTGAATGCCGAACTTCTTGGTGACGCCGTACGTGAGGGTGTCGCCCGGCTTGATGGTGCTGCTCGACTGGACGAAGCCGCACTTGTTGTAACAGGTCGGCTCGCCGTTGATCCAGTGGAAGACGAACAGGTGCGGGTCGTCGTCCCCATTGACCAGGCGGTCGACCGTCCAGCCGATCTCGACGATCTGCTTACCGTCCTTCGACTGGAGCGCGACCTCGGCCAGCGAGTGGAAGTCGAGCCGGTCGAGATCGGGCTTGCCGATGGTGACGTTGGCGAAGACACCCGCGGTGTCGGCGCCTTGCGAGCCCACGTTGTAGAGGTACTTGACGTTGCTGTCGGCGGCCTTCAGGCCCACCGGCTTCGGCGGCACGGCTTCGGTCTGCTCGGTGCGGATCACGCCGGCCTTGCCGCCGCTGCGCCCCTTCGGGCCGTACCGGGGCCGCGGCACGAGCGAACCGCTCGCGTCGGGCGCGGCGGCCGACAGGCCCTCGGCCTTCAGGGTCTTGCTGGTGGCGCCGGCGCGGCCCTTCTTGATCCGCTTGGGCTTGTCGCCCCAGGGCAGCGTCGGCGGCGGCGCAATCGCTTGCGCGGCGCCGGCCACCACCGCGTCGGCGTCGGGACTCTCGTCGCTCTCGGCATCAGGCGAGTCGTCGGCGCCCCCCGCGGCCGCACTCGCACTCACCTCAGGCGGGCTCGCGATCTGGTCGGCGCCCGCACTCACCGTAGAAACGACGCCGATGGCGCCGACCACGGCAACCGCTAGGCCGGCGGCTAGGAGACCGCGGCGTGACTTCAACACGTGTCCGTCCTCGTTGATCGGGGGGTCGGAGGAGGGGGCGAGGCTGCCTCCGGCACCGGTTCTCGGCGGCGAGGTCACCATATAGCTTTCTCGATTGCCCAGCGCTTGCTCAGCTTGATTTCCGCCTTAACGGCTGAGGCCGTGAGCCGATCCGGTGATACAACAGCGCATTTAATTTACGGAGCGTATCGGGACGACTCCGGAGGGCGTCATTCGCGCTTGGTAAAGAAAGAGGCTAACTGCCGTGAGCTTCTTTCAGATCCCGCCAGTGGACAGTGCCCCTCGAGCGCGCGAATCCCCTTGTCCGGGGCGGATTCGGGACAGATCGACGGACCGCAATATCAACTTCAGCCGAGCCGTCACTGTGCGCAATCGAAATTCTCGCAACCTATCCGGATATATCCGATCTCGCGGTTTCGCGAATCTGTCCCGCTTTCAGCGATTCGGCCGACGCCATTTGTCCTCGCTCTCACACTCTGGAAGGCGTTTGACGCGGCGCCGCCCGCGGGCCAGCATGTTGACCATGCAGCGGATGGGTATCCCTCTCATCGCCGACCTGGCGATCGATCTGGCGCGGTGCGCCAGCGCTTGCTGTCCCCGCTGACCAGCGGTTTCCCCGTGGTGCGCGACACCACATGATCCTGTTCGGCCGACTTCCCGCCACCCCGGCCCCGCGGACGGTAGTGTGGCCCTAAACCTATAGGACTGATAGGCAATGTATAAAAGCGAGGAGCTCCCGTGACTGTCGTCGACGCCCGTCCCGACCATCTCGCCGTCGCCGCCCGTTTCGCCGACGCCCCCGAGCAGTGGCCCGTCGCCCCGCGCTTCAACCCCGTCGACCGCTGGTACCACCGCCTGCACGTCGCCGACGACCACGAGGTCTGGCTGCTGACCTGGCTCCCCGGCCAGGGCACCGAATGGCACGACCACGGCGGCTCGGCCGGCGCGTTCCACGTCTTCGGCGGCACCCTCACCGAGGACACGGTGGCCCTGACCGACGGCCGCCCGCCCCGCGTGACCTCCCGCGAACTGGGCGAAGGAGCCGGCCGCAGGTTCGGCTCCCACCACGTCCACCGCATGACGAACCGCTCGCACCGCCCCGCCATCAGCGTCCACGTGTACGGCCCGGCCCTCACCACGATGACCAAGTACCGCCTCGGCGCGGCAAGCCTCGAGGTGCTCACGGTCGAACGGGCCGGCGCCCAGTGGTGACCGCGGCCCCGGCCGGCTCCCTGAGCATCGCCGAGATCCTGGCCAACGCCCGCACGCGCCTCACCCGAGTAGGCCCCCTGGAGACGGCGGCCGCAGTGGGCCGAGGTGCCGTGCTGGTCGACATCCGCCCCGCGGCGCAGCGGGCCCAATACGGCGAGATCCCCGGCGCCGTGATCATCGAACGCAACGTGCTCGAGTGGCGCCTCGACCCCCGCAGCGACGCCCGGCTGCCGTTCGCGGACAGCTACGACCTGGAGGTCATCGTCACCTGCCAGGAGGGTTATACGAGCAGCCTGGCGGCGGCCGCCCTGCAAGACCTCGGCCTGCACCGAGCCACCGACCTGAACGGCGGCTTCGCCGCTTGGCGCGACGCCGGCCTCCCGACAATCCCCAGCCCAGCGTAAATATCACCCCGGCCCGGGGCACACACCCCCGAGCCGGGCGTGGGCATTGCCCTTGCCCGAGACGCGTGCCGAGCGCGGGCTGGGCGCAGGTCTTGCCGGAGGCACCCGATGATTGCGGGCCCGGCTGAGGGCCGGCGCCTTCCGACGGCGCGAGGCCGACGAATTCGGGGCGATCTGGGGGTTATCCCCCTCCTCGGACGCGAGCTGCGGGCCTAGCGTCCGGAGGCATGTGGCGCATACCTGTCTTCGTCATCGGTCTGTACTTCATCGTCCGCGCAGTGGCCGAACCCTTCGTGATCGACTTCGGCGACCCGTCGACCTACCGCAACGACTGGGGCGGCCCCCACCTGGCCGGCGTCCTCGCCGTACACATGGGACCAGGCCTGCTGGCAGCGGCCCTGATGCTCTGGTGGCTGACCCACCGCCGCCCCACCCGCGCCAACACCAAGACCTCAACCCACCAGCCCACCCCACCCCACCAGGGGGCGGGCCCAGACGGTACGACGTGAGCCTGAAAATCCCCCCGCGTTATCCACAGGCGCAACGGCTGCCGCTGGCTCGCTCGAGCGTTATCCACACGCTGAACTCCGAAGTGCCAGATCGGCGCCCGTTTCGCGATAACGTGGCGCCCCTGGATATTCAACCCGGGGCCGGCTCGCCTTGTGCGACCCGACCAGCCACGTCGCGCGGCCCAGCCAACCGCGTCGCCCGGCGCAGCCAAACCGCGTCGCGCAGCCCAGCCCGTCGCCCGGCGCAGCCAAACCGCGTCGTGCAGCCCAACCCGTCGCCCGGCGCAGCCAAACCGCGTCGCGCAGGCCAACCCGTCGCCCGGCGCAGCCAAACCGCGTCGTGCAGCCCAACCCGCCGTCCGGGACAGCCAACCGCGTCCCGCAATCCAACCCGCCACGCTGTGCAGCCCGACCACTCGCGCCGTGCAGCCCAGCCAACCGTGTCGAAAAGTCCGGCCAGCTACGTCGCGGGGCCCCAGCCGACCGCGGCGAGCGGCACGGCCGCCACGTCGTCCACATTGGGCGAAACGGGTACGCAGGGAGTTTCGGCAGTCCAGACCATCGCCAGCGCGGGACGGAACGGTTCGGCCGGCCGGAGCACGAGTGTGCCCGCGGCGGCGGCTCAGACCGTGGCCGGCTCCCGGGACGGTTCGGTGCTGGACGTGGCCGGGTCCAGTCGAAGGCTCACGACGGCCAGGGCCAGACCGGCCACGGCCAGCGCAACACCGATCCACACCGATGACAGGTAACCCCAGCCGGCCGCGATCACCACGCCGCCCAGTGCCGCCCCCGCGCTGTTGGCGACGTTGGAAGCGGACTGGTTGACCGCCGCCCCCATCAGCTGGGCTCCGGGCGCCACCGCGATCAACCGCGCCTGCAGCGCCGGCCCGATGAAGAGCGCCGCCGCCCCCACCAGGAACACCCCGGCGAACAGCCCGATGGGATTGGACGCCACCAGGCCGAACAGGGCAATCGTCCCGATCATCGCGACGAACCCGAGCAGCACGCTGCGCCGCAAGTTGTGGTCGGCGGCGAAACCGCCCAGGGCGTTGCCCGCGGTCATGCCGATGCCCATGACGGCCAGGACCCACGGCACGTACGACTCCGGCAGCCCGGTCACGTGGGTCGTGACCGGCGCTATGTAGCTGTTGACCGCGAAGAACCCGCCGAACCCGATCGCCGCCACCGCCGCCGCCAGCCAGACGTGCGGGGATTTGAAGGCGGCCAGTTCCGAACGTGGCGAACCGCCCGGCGCGGCCGCCACCTCGGGCACGGTGAACAGCACGAACAGCAGCGTGCAGGCGAATACCCCAGCCACCGCCAGGTAGGCGATGCGCCAGCCCGCAGCTTGGCCCAACGCCGTGATCAGGGGTACCCCGAAGACGTTGGCCGCGGTCAGGCCGCCGAGCACGATGGCGAAGCCCTTGCCCTGGCTGCCGGGGCCGAGCATGGTCGCGGCCAGCAGGCCGGCCGCGCCGAAGTAGGCGCCGTGGGCCAGCGCGGCCACGAAGCGTCCGGCCAGCACCAGGCCGAATGTGGGGGCCAGGGCCGAGGCGACGGTGCCGATGACGAACGTCGAGAGCAGCACGAGCACCAGGCGCCGGCGTGGGAGGCGGGCCGAAACGGCGGCGATGGTGGGGGCGCCGACGACCACGCCCAGGGCGTAGATCGTGATCATCCAGCCGGCTGTGGCGACCGCGTCGGGGGCCGATCGGGCGTACGCCTCGGGCAGCAGGTCTTGCGCCATGTTCGGTAGCAGGCCCATGGCCACGAACTCGGTCAGGCCGAGGCCGAAGCCGCCCAGGGCGAGGGCGAGCAGGGCCGCCCAGCGGCGGCCGGCGGTGAGGTTCTCCACGACTCCGACTCTAGAACGTTCTAGTCGTGTCGGGGTTAGAACGTTCTAGTGATCACAGGTAAATTCTCCGTTCATGAGCAGCGAGCGGCGGGTCACCCGGCCACACCTGACGGCCGCAGCGAGCGGATCATGAGCGGCGAGCGGCGGGTCACCCTGGCTGATGTGGCGGCGGCGGCGGGCGTGTCGGTGGCGCTCGTCTCGATCGTGATGCGGGACGCGCCGGGGGCCAGCGCGGCCACCCGCGCCCGCGTGCTCGAGGTGGCGCGGCAGCTCGACTATCAGCCCGACAGCCGGGCCCGCCTGTTGCGCAGCGGGCAGAGCCGGCTGCTCGGCGTGGTCTTCGGGGTTATGCACCCGTTCCACGACGACCTGCTGACCGGCCTCTACGACGCGGCCGAGCGGGTCGGCTACGAGCTCACTCTGAGCGCCGTCACCCCCAGGCGCGACGAGCGTACGGCGATCTCGGGCCTCCTGCAGGACCGGTGCGCCGCCCTCGTGCTGCTGGGGCCGCGCATCCCCTCGGCCGAACTGGCCACCCTGGCCGGGCGGCTGCCCGTGGTGGCCATGATGCGGACGGTGCGGCAGCGGCAGGTCGACGTCGTGCGCACCGACGACGGGCGCGGGCTCCACCTCGCCGTCGATCATCTCGTCGCGCTCGGGCATCAGAACATCGCGCACGTCGACGGCGGGCGGTGGCTGTCGTCGGCGGAACGGCGGCAGGGCTACCGCGAGGCCATGCGGGGGCACGGCCTGCAGGCGTACGAAAGGGTGGTGATCGGCGGTTTCGGCGAGGAGGACGGCGCCCGCGCGGCCCGGGAGCTGCTCGACCAGCCGCCGACCGCGGTGACCGTCTTCAACGACTTGAGCGCCACCGGCCTGCTCGACGTGCTGCGGCGGCACGGGCTCTCGGTGCCGGGCGACATCAGCGTCGTGGGGTACGACGACAGCAGCTTCAGCCGGCTCGCGCACATCGATCTGACCACTGTCGCGCAGGACATCGAGACCATGACGACGTTGGCCGTGGCCCGGGCGGTCGAGCGCATCGAGGGCGCGCCGGTCGCTCATCGCGAGATGGTGATCCCGCCGCGCCTGGTGGTACGCGGAACGACCGGCCAGGCCTAAGCCTCCGCTCTTCCGCGCCGAACGGGAGGGGAAAGGGGGGAGAGATGCGCCGAGTCTGCCTGCTCACGGTGCTGCCGTTCCTGCTGGGCGCGTGCGGCGGTGCGAACCCGTCGACCGGTGCCAGCCCGACCGCCGCTCCGGGCGAGGCCTGGGTCAACGTCGTGCCGGGTCAGGCCACCTCGAGCCCGGCGGCCCGGCGCGGCGGCTCGTATCCGCCCGCGCTGCCCCCGGTCTCGTTCCTGCCCACCAGCTCGGCCTGCGCGATCCCCTGGCAGATCGACGTCGGCCAGGTCCTCATCCCGTTGGTCGTGACGCCGGGCGCGGGCTCACTGAAGGTCGAGTGGCCCGCCCGCTACGGCAAGGTCTACCGGGTGGCCGCCGTGCCGCAAGAGATCGTCAGCGGGGCCCAGCCGGAGCCGAAGTGGCAGACGGTGACCACCGGCAGCGGCTGCAGCGGCAGTGCCACCATCGGCGGGCTGACGCCCGGCGCGGCGTACGTCGTGTGGCTCGACGCCCCGGACACCCCGCGCGGTCCGGACAATTCGCGCAGCCTCTACAGCGGCCGCTCGGGGATCGTCAAACCGAAGTAAGGGGGCCACCGGCTACGACGAGATCGTGTTGCGGCCGCTCCACTTGGCCGCGTAGAGCCGATCGTCGGCCTCGCGGAACAGGGTCTCGCCGGACATGCCCTCGCCCAGCACGGCCAGACCGACGCTGACGGTCAGGCGTACGCCGGGAATGATGTCGGTGCGGGCGACGGCGGCCCGGATGCGCTCGGCCACCTCGCGCCCGATGGCCAGATCACCCTGCAGGAACACGGCGAACTCGTCGCCGGCGTAGCGGACCGGCACGTCCTCGGCCCGGCAGTGCGCGCGCACGATCCGGGCCACCTCGCGCAGCGCGCGGTCGCCGGTGGCGTGCGAGTACGCGTCGTTGATGGCCTTGAAGTGGTCGACGTCGACGATCAGCAGCACCAGCGGGGCCGCCGTCAGGCCGCGGTCGATGCGGTCCATCAGCAGGTCGAAGCGGCGCCGGTTGTCGAGCCCGGTCAGCGGGTCGCGCAGCACCTCGCGCTCGGCCCGTTCGCGGGCGGCCTCGGACTCCTCGCGCTGACGGGCCTGGCGCAACATGGCCAGCCGTTGCATGCGCAGCCGCCACAGTTCGCGGGTCTGCCCCTCGACCGCCTCGAACATGTCCCGCCCGGCCTGGCCGTCGTCGGTGGCCAGGGCGGTCAGCGCCATCTCGAAGCGGATGATCGGCTTCTCGTCGGGGCGGGGGCTGAACGCGCACAGCTCGCGGGCGGCCACGAACTCTGTCCGGGCCTCGGCCAGCGCACCCTGGGTACGCAGGCTGATGCCGAGGGCCAGATGGGCCACCCGCGCGTACCGGAAGTTCTCGGACTGGCGCAGCGGCATGACCGCCTCGCGGGCCAGTTTCTCGGCCGGCACCACGTCACCCAGCTTGGCCAGGGCCAGCGCCAGCATGGCGGTGGCCACCATGTCGTCGGGGCGCTGCTCGACCTGGCGGCGGGTGATCTCGGCGCTGCGCCGCAGCCGGGTCGCCCCCTCGTCGTGCCGGCCGACGTGGCTGAGCCGCAGCCCCCAGTAGAGCAGGGTGGCCGCGTGGACCAGGCCGAAGTTGGCGTGCGTGATGCTGAGCTTCTCGTACGTGGTCGCCGCGGTCTCGTACATCTCAGCCGCCGTGGCCGCCTCGGCGAACGAGCAGAGGGCCGAGATGCGCCGCCCGAAATCGGTGTACGGCAGATCGAGCAGCACCGCCGCCCGGGCCAGATTGCGCATGGCGACGAAGTAGCGTCCACGCAGGACGTCGACCTGGGCCACGTCGCACAAGCACTTGGCCTCGCCCAGCGTCGAGCCGGCCGCCTGATGCAGCCGCAGCAGCCGCTCGCCGAGGTCGGCCGCCTCGATCAGGCGTCCCATGTAGAGGTTGGCGTACATCTGCCCCTGCACGAGGAACAGGACAGTGCGGTTGTCACCGACGGCGTGCGCGATGGCCAGATAGGCGTCGGCCGCCTTCAGCGCCTCGTGACCGTGGCCGGTGTTGGCCAGACGGTGCACACGTTGCGCCAGCAGGTGCAGGGGGCCGAGCACGGTGACCGGCACCGGCAGCCGTCTACCCGGATCGATCTCGCCCTCCATGGTCCCAGTATCAACACTGGACGGTGCGATCAACTACCGGGGATGTCGACTTATCTCAAGCCGATTTTGTCGTGTACTTGTCCAAGCCGTCCACGAGCAGCTCCAGGCCCAGGTCGAAGCGGGCCTCGGGACCGCCGCCGACCAGGTCGTCGGCGTGCGCGACGAGGTTCGGGTAGTCCGCGGGCGGCAGCCGGCGCAGGTAGCCGAGGTACCGGTCGGAGATGGAGTCGACGAACGTCTGCTTGGCGGCGCCGGCCGCTTGCCGGCGCCAGATCGAGAACTCGTAGGCGTCGGCGGTGATGTAGAGGAAGATCCGGTCGAGGGCCAGCGCGGCGATCCGCGACGGGACGCCGCCGGCCAGCGCCATGCCGAGCATGGCGTCGGAGATCCGCAGCGCGTTGGGGCCGCTGGGGATGGTGGCCAGGGCGGCCCGGGCCAGGTCGTTGTAGCTGACCATGGCGGCGTGCCCGGCCCGGGCGAGCTCCTTGATCTGCTCCTTCCAGCGGGGCGGATCGAGTTCCGGTACGCCGACCTCGCCGCACATCTCGTCGAACATCAGCTGGAGCAGCTCGTCCTTGTTGCGCACGTGCGCGTACAGGCTGGACGGCCCGGTGTCGAACTCGGCCGCGAGCCGTCGCATGCTCACCGCGTCGACCCCCTCGTCGCGCACGATCCGCAGCGCCGTCCGCACGATCGGTCCCCGGGCCAGGGGAGTCTTCGCGGGCCGGGCGGGCCGGGCGCCGGGCGGCCAGGGCAGTTCTGTCACGTAGGCGAATTTACCTTGCGACGAACACTGTTCGCGCGTAGAACGGTGTTCGGTCAACGAACACCGTTCGTCAGGAGGGTCGCACACCATGGATGCCGTACTCGAGCAATCGAGACAACCCCCGCTCTACCGCTACCGCTGGGTCGCGCTGTTCGTGATCCTCACCGTCGAGGTGATGGACCTGCTCGACGCGCTCGTCACCAACATCGCCGGCCCGGCCATCCGCACCGAGCTCGGTGGGTCGTACAGCCTGATCCAATGGCTGGGCGCCGGGTACACGCTGGCCATGGCGATCGGCCTGCTCACCGGTGGTCGCCTGGGCGACATCTACGGGCGCCGCCGGCTGTTCCTGATCGGCGCCACCGGCTTCACCCTGGCCTCGCTGGCCTGCGCGCTGGCCCAGACCCCGGCCCAGCTGATCGCCGCCCGTGCCGTGCAGGGCCTGTTCGGCGCCGTGATGCTGCCCCAGGGCCTCGGCATGATCAAGCAGATGTTCTCGCCGGCCGAGCAGGCCAAGGCGTTCGGCACGTTCGGGCCGGTCCTGGGCCTGTCCTCGGTCGCCGGTCCGATTCTGGCGGGCTGGCTGGTCGACGCCGACTTCTTCGGCTCGGGCTGGCGCATGATCTTCTTCATCAACCTGCCGCTGGGCCTGTTCGCGATCATCGGCGCGATCAAGTTCCTGCCCGAGTTCAAGAGCGAGCGTTCCCCCCGCCTCGACGGCCTCGGGGTGGTGCTGGCCGCGGTCGGCGCCTTCCTGCTGCTCTATCCGCTGGTCCAAGGCCGCGAGCTGGGCTGGCCGGCCTGGTGCTTCGGGCTGCTGGCGGCCGGTGTGGTCGTGTTCGGGCTGTTCGCGCTCTACGAGGGCCGTCGTGAGCGCCGGGGCCTCGACCCGCTGGTCACCCTCAGCCTGTTCCGCAAGCGCGCGTTCACCGGTGGGCTGGCGGTCGGCCTGGTGTTCTTCGCGGCCCTCATCGGCACCGGGCTCGTCTTCACCATCTATCTGCAGGTCGGGCTCGGCTATTCGCCGCTCAAAGCTGGTCTCACATCGTTGCCGCAAGCCCTGGGCACATTGGCCGGGTTCGTGGCGGCCGGTTCGGGGTTGAGTGAGCGATACGGTCGCAAACTGCTGCTTTCCGGTACGGCGGTGATGATGGCCGGCACGGTCGGCTTCATGACCACGGTGGGCCTGGCCGGCGCCGCCGTCACTCCGTGGCGGCTGGCTCCGGCCCTGCTGGTGATGGGGGCCGGCATGGGCCTGGCGATGGCGCCGTTCTTCAACATCGTGCTGGCCGGCGTCGACGACGAGGAGACCGGCTCAGCCGCCGGGGCGCTCACCTCGGTGCAGCAGCTCGGGGGAGCGTTCGGCCTGGCCGTGCTCGGCACGATCTTCTTCGCGCTGGTGCCGCGGCAGGGTTTCGAGGACGCCACGATCGGCACCGCCGGGGTCGCGTTCGCGCTGCTGGCGCTGGCCTTCGGCCTGTCCTTCCTGCTGCCCCGGCGGGCCCGGCCGGACGGCCCGGAGCACTGAGCGTCAGCCGGCCCGGCCGAGCCGGTGGCCGGCCATTTCGAGCACGTCGTCACCCACGGCCACCGGCGTCCGCAGGCCGGAGTCGTCGTTGAGGGTCAGGGTTCGGCCGGTGAGGGCGTAAGTGCCGTGCGGACGGCGCTTGCGCCCCGCCACCTTCCCCGCGTACGTTCCGTCAGTCCTGATATCCAGACGAACTGTGCCATCCGCGCTGAGCCAGCTACCGACCGGCGCCGAGACAGCGACCTTCGCGGGCCCACGCCCCGGGGGGCCGGATTGCTCGGCCGCCTGCCCGCCCATGGCGATCGCGAAAAGGGCGGCCGCGTCCAGAACGGCGGTGTCCACGTGTTGGTGCATGAAGGCTCCGAAGTCAGGGGGCATGGAGCCCTCCCCTTCGGCCGCCGGGTGGCCGTCTCGCACCAACCGGCCGGTGCAACCCGGTTGCGGTCAGTCCGCCGTGCTGCGCAGGGCGGCCGTCACCGCGGCCATCAACTTGTCGAGGTAGTCGCTGTCGGGCTTGCTGCGCGAGACGGCCAGCCGCCAGTACAGCGGGCCCAGGATGAGGTCGACGGCCAGGTCGGGATCGGTGCCCTGGGGCAGCTCGCCGCGGGTCACGGCCTGACCGACCAGCTTCTCGCCGACGGCCTGCTGGTGGGTGCGCAGGGCCTTCTGCAGGGTCTCGGCGATCTGCGGGTTGCGGGCCGCCTCGGCCATCAGGTCGGGAATGATCTGGGACGCGATCCGGTGTTGCAGAGCCCGGCTGACGATCATCATGATGAGCTGGAGGTCGCCGGCGAAGCTGCCGGTGTCGGGCAGGGGCACGCTGCGCCCGGCCACGTCCGACACGATCTCGAGAACCATCTCGAGTTTGTTGCTCCAACGCCGATAGATCGCGGTCTTACCGACGCCGGCCCGGCGGGCCACTGCCTCGATGGACAGCCGGCCGTAACCCACCTCGGCCAGCTCGTACATCACGGCGTCGCGGATCGCGACGGTGATGTCGCTCCGCAGTACGGCCGCTCCGGCTGGTGCACGCTTTCCTGTCGCCACGCGGTCACTATACGCCAGGACGTAACGGTTGCGTTCCGCCGTTTGGTCGGATAACCTCTCCGCACGTCGATACGAAGCCGTTCCATCGGCAGCGACTTGACATGCTGCTTATGTGTTCTCGCCTAAGGAACCAGGGCCCAGCACCCCGCACGGGCCGACGAGATCGGAGCACCACCCCATGGCTCAGACGGCGGTTGCCGATTCCGACACCGGGCCATCGCTCACCGAGCTGGCCCGCAGTCACGGCCTGACGAAGGCCGGGCGCCTGCCCCGGCTGCCGGAATACACCCGGCACCTGTGGTCCTACCGCCACTTCATAGCCGCGTTCGCCAACGCCAAAGTGAGCGCCTCGCTGGGCAGCACCAAGCTGGGCGTGGTCTGGCAGCTCCTCACGCCGCTGATCAACGCGGGCGTCTACTACCTGATCTTCGGTGTCCTGATCAACACCAAGCAGGACGTCGACAACTTCATCGCGTACCTGTGTGCCGGTGTCTTCATCTTCGGCTTCACCCAGTCGGTGGTTCAGGCCGGCTCGCAGTCGATCACGGCCAACATCGCGCTGATCCGGGCTCTGCACTTCCCCCGGGCCAGCCTGCCCATCGCGGTCAGCCTGGTCGAGGTGCGCAACATGCTCGCCTCGATGGTCGTGCTGATCGCGATCGTGCTGCTCACCGGTGAGCCGATCACGGTCCAGTGGCTGCTGCTGATCCCGGCCCTGATCTTCCAGACGATCTTCAACACGGGCCTGGCCCTGTTCGTCAGCCGCCTGATCTCCAAGGTCACCGACATCCGCCAGCTCATTCCCTACATCCTGCGCATCTGGATGTACGGGTCGGCCGTGCTCTACCCGGTCACGTTCTTCGCGGAGCGGATCGACGGCTGGCAGCTGGCGCTGGTCGAGTCCAACCCGATGCTGATCTACATCGAGCTCGTCCGGCACGCGCTGATGGAGAACGTCGAGCTGGCCACTCCGGCTCCGTGGCTGTGGGTCCAGGCCGCGATCTGGACCGTGCTCGTCGGGTTCGGTGGCTATGTGTACTTCTGGCGCGGAGAAAAGGGTTACGGCCGTGGCTGACCAGCGGGAACCAACCGTCATCGCGGACAACGCGCACGTCGTCTACCGCATCTACGGGTCGGCCGCGGCGGGCTCGAACACCCCGCTGGCCAGCTTCAAGCGGATCGTGACGGGCAAGAAGAGCGGGGCCGTGCGCGAGGTGCACGCGGTCAAGGGCGTCAGCTTCGTGGCCTACAAGGGCGAGGCGATCGGCCTGATCGGCACCAACGGCTCCGGCAAGTCGACGCTGCTGCGGGCGATCGCCGGGCTGCTGCCGGTCGAGCGGGGCGGCGGCATCTTCGCGGCCGGCCAGCCGTCCCTCCTGGGGGTGAACGCGGCCCTGATGAACGATCTGTCCGGCGAGCGCAACGTCGAACTCGGCTGCCTGGCCATGGGCATGACGCCGGCCCAGGTCAAGGAGCAGGCGCCCGGCATCATCGAGTTCTCCGGCATCAACGAGCGGGGTGACTTCAGCTCGCTGCCGATGAAGACGTACTCGTCCGGCATGGCGGCCCGGCTGCGGTTCTCGATCGCGGCGGCCAAGAAGCACGATGTGCTGCTGATCGACGAGGCCCTGGCCACCGGTGACGCCAAGTTCCGCAAGCGCAGCGAGCAGCGTGTCCGCGACCTGCGCAAAGAGGCCGGCACGGTGTTCCTGGTGAGCCACAGCGAGCAGTCGATCCGGGACACGTGCGAGCGCACCATCTGGCTCGAGTCCGGCGTGATCCGGGCCGACGGCACAACCGACGACGTGCTGAAGGAGTACGAGACCTACGTCAGCAAGTAGGGGTAGGAGTCGTAGGTCGCAAACGCCGCTGGTGAGCAGGGGCTCGGTTTTTCGACGGCCGCGGGGTTTGCGGACGGCGGAAAATCGCGCCCCTGCTCACCAGCTAGAGAGGCGTTTGCCTGCTGAGCGAAGCGAAGCTATCTAACAGATAGATGGACGTGGTTCGTGTGGTCGCTGGAAGGGTCCCCGTTTCCGCGGGAGTACGCCTTCCAGCCACTGCTCGGTAGCCAGATGCGTTTGAACCAGATGACGTAGAGCACGCCCAGCCGGCTCGAGTTGCTGATGAAGTAGTTGGCCAGGTTCGTCCCGTACGTCTTGTCGCCGCCCGACGCGACCCCGCCGAAGCCCTTCTTCTCGGCCGCGAAGTCGCAGGCCTGCCCCTTGGGATGCTCCCCGCTGTTCTGCTCGCGGAAGCACGCCACGTAGCGGGTGAAGCCGTCGGCCTGGGCCTGCTTCAGCGCGTGCAGCATGCGGGGCGTGATGCAGCCGCTGGTGGTGGGGTCGTTCTCGGTGCAGTTCTCGTCGGGCAGTGAGCCGTCCTTGTTCCGCGGGGCGGCAGTGGCCTTGTCGCTCGAACTGGCCTGCTTGTCGGTCGGCTCGTCGGCGTCCCCGCCGGTGTTGGCCGCCTTCAGCGCGTTCTCGGCCTGAATCTTGCGCTTGGCCATGAGGTTGACCTGCTTCTGCTGGTTCCGCACCTCGGCGTCGATGGCCAGCTTGGCCCGCTGCTGCGCGTCCCGGTTGGCCTTGAGCTCGGCCACGGCCGCGTTCTCCTTAACCGCCACCGTCTCGAGCGTCTCGGCCCGGTCGAGGAAGCTGCCGGACGAGCTCGCCGTGAGCAACGCGGTCATCGGGCCGAGGCGGCCGGTCCGGTACGACTGCTGGACGATCTCGTCGATCGCGGCCTGCCGGGGGGCGAGTTCGGCGTCGAGCTGCTTGACCCGCGCCGCCAACCGGGTCTGTCGTTTGCGGGAGAGCTCCAGCGCCTCCTTGGCCTCGACGAAGCCCTTGGAGGCCGCCTCGAGCTGCTGGATCAGTGACTTGGGAGCGCCCTCGCCGTCGTCACCGTTGTCACCGGGCGCCGCGCCGGCCGGACCGGCCACCGCGACCATGAGGCCGGAGAGAGCGACGAGCAGCGCCGTCATGGACGCCAATCTTCGCCGGACAGTGTTGTGCCGCACACCTGTTCCTTCCGTCGGCCGCCGACCGAGTTAGCTGACGGGTTCGGGACGGAAGTGATCCCTACCGCTTGCGCGGATGCACCCCGGAAAGATTGGTTCCCCGGCTCGCCCGGAGGCGATTAGGCGGCGGCCCCCTGGGGGTGGAGACCGCCACCGACCATACCCAACTCATCGAACGATCGACAGTTATCGCACGCACTGCGATTGGCCTTTGACTAGCAGTCACGGCAATCACGGAATGTGTTGGGACGACTACGAAATAGCCATTCCGCGACGCTGAAGCGAAGCGAACTCTCGGGTAAAGTGGCCTCCGGTTCTGCCGAAGAGGCGCCGCCCCCGAGGTGCCGGCAGGCCACCGCCCAATCGCCGCGAGGCGAGCCGGGGAACCAGGTCAGTGGGGTGCATCCGCGTCAGCGGTAGGGATCGCTTCCGTCCCGAACCCGTCAGCTAACCCGGTCGGCGGTTTACCGGAAGGAACTGCATTGACCGTACGACCCCGCCGGTGGCTGATGCTTGCCCTGGCGCCGATCGTGGCCCTCTCTTTCCTGGCCGCGCCCGCCTCCCCGGCGAGCGCCGAGCCCAATGGCGGCACCTCTGCCACCCCGGACGAGGCCGGCGGCTCCGTCGCCAAGAACGCGACGCTGGACGACGTCATCGAGTCCTCCAACCGCAAATTCGTCGCGGCCAAGGCAGCGGTGGCCAAGTCGACCACTGCGCAGAAGCGGCTGGCGGCCGACATCAAGGTCGCCCAGGGCCGTCGCCTCGCCCTGTTGCCCGAGGTCAACGCGATCGCGGCGCAGCAGTACCGCACGGGCCACCTCGGCGCGGCCGGCTTCCTGCTGGGCAGCCAGGGCTCGAGCGACTTCCTGCAGAAGGCGGTCTCGCTCGAAGAGATCAACACCATTCAGGACCGCAAGCTGGCCGAGCTGAACAAGGCGATCGACGAGGTCAACTCGAAGAAGGCCGCGCTCGACGCCGAGGTCAAGAAGCAGCAGACCAACTTCGTGGTGATGCGCAAGCAGAAAGAGGCCGCGGAAAAGGCGCTCGCGCTGGTCGGCGGGCAGAGCCTGACCCAGGGCGTCGTGCTGGCCAAGTCGCCGATCGCCGCGCCCGCGCCGCGCGACTCGAGCGGCGGCTTCCCGAGCCTGCCGTGCAACGTCGACGACCCCACGACCGGCGGCTGCATCACCTCACGCACGCTGCACATGCTGAAGGAAACGCAGAAGGCCGGCTTCGACCGGTTCGTCGGCTGCCACCGTGACGGCGGTCCGTTCGAGCATCCGAAGGGCCGGGCCTGCGACTGGTCGTTGCAAGACCGGGGCTTCGCGGTCGCGCACAACGCCGACATGAAGACCTACGGCAACAACCTGATGGCTTTCCTCGTACGTAATGCCGACCGCCTCGGCATCTATTACGTCATCTGGTACAAGCAGATCTGGTTCCCGACCCGGGGCTGGAGCGCTTATCACGGGCCGAGCGCGCACACCGACCACGTGCACGTCTCGATGCTTTAATTTCCAGTACGCGTAAAAAGGGCCCCGGATTTCTCCGGGGCCCTTTTGCTGCACTTCCTACGAGGTCATCCGCCGCACCGGAGCGCGCCCCGCGGGCTGGGTCGGCGCGGGGCCGACCGGGTGCGCCGGCGGGATCGGCACGGTCACCGGCTTGACCTGGGTTACCTCGACGTCCTTGCCGTGGTGCTGCAGCACCAGGCGGGCCGAGCCGCCGCCGTTGCGCAGCGAGTACGTCACGTCCTCGGCGGTCACGTTCACCCGCAGCCGCAGCCCCCGCCAGAGCAGCGAGAACTCCAGGTTGTTGATCCGGCTGGGCAGGCGCGGCGCGAACGACAGCTGACCGTTGAAGTCGCGCATACCGCCCAGACCGGCCACCAGCGAGATCCACGTGCCGGCCAGCGACGCGATGTGCAGGCCGTCCCGCGAGTTCTGGTGCAGGTCGTGCAGGTCCATCAGGGCGGCCTCGCCCAGATAGTCGTGGGCCAGCTCGAGGTGGCCGACCTCGGCCGCCATCACCGCCTGGACGCAGGCCGACAGCGACGAGTCCCGGACCGTACGCGCGTCGTAGTAGGCGAAGTTGCGCGCCTTCTCCTCCGGCGTGAACGCGTCACCGCGGATGTACATCGCCATGACCAGGTCGGCCTGCTTGACCACCTGCTTGCGGTACAGGTCGAAGTACGGGTAGTTGAGCAGCAGGGGGTACGCCTCGGGCGGGGTGTTCTCGAAGTCCCACTCCTGCAGCCGGGTGAAGCCCTCGGACTGCTGGTGCACGCCCAGCTCTTTGTCGAACGGGATGTGCACCGAGGCCGCCGCGTCGCGCCAGCTCGCCGTCTCCTCCTCGTCCACGCCCAGTTTGCGGGCGAGGTCGGGGTGCCGCTTGGCCGCGTCGGCCGCGGTCAGCATGTTCTGCTGGGCCAGCAGGTTGGTGTAGATGTTGTCGTCGACCACGGCCGTGTACTCGTCGGGACCGGTGACCCCGTCGATGTGGAAGCGGCCGTGCCGGTCGTGGTGGCCCAGCGAGCGCCACAGCCGCGCGGTCTCGACCAGCAGTTCGAGCCCGATCTCGCGCTCGAAGTCGTAGTCGCCGGTGGCCTGCACGTAACGGCGGACGGCATCGGCGATGTCGGCCCCGATGTGGAAGCCCGCCGTGCCGGCCGGCCAGTAGGCCGAGCACTCCTGCCCGCGGATCGTGCGCCACGGGAAGGCCGCGCCCTGCAGGCCGAGCGTCTGGGCCCGCTCCCGGGCCAGATCCAGCGTCGAGTGCCGCCAGCGCAGCACGTCGGCCGCCGCGGAGGGCTGGGTGTACGTCAGAGCGGGCAGCACGAACGTCTCGGCGTCCCAGAACGTGTGGCCGTCGTAGCCGGGGCCGGACAGGCCCTTGGAGCCGATCGGCCGCTGCTCGGCCCGGGCGCCCGCCTGCAGCGTGTGGAACAGCCCGAAGCGGACCGCCTGCTGTACCTCGGGGTCGCCCTCGACCTTGACGTCGGAGTGGTCCCAGAAGGCGTCGAGGTATTCGCGCTGGGCCTCGACCAGGCCCTCCCAGCCGTCCAGGCGGGCGCTGGCCAGGGCCGCGCCGACCTGGTCGCGCACGGCGGGCAGCGAGCGGTGGCTGGACCAGCCGTACGCGGCCAGCTTGACCACGCGCAGCTTCTGGCCCGGCTCGAGCTTGCAGGCCACGGTGGTGCGCAGCCAGTCCGGGTGGCCCTCGGTGGTGACCGCGTGCTTGCCCGGCGTCTCGACCAGGTGCTCCATGGCGGCCGCCATGCGCAGGTCGCTGGCCTTGGTGCGGTGCACGAGCAGACCGCCGGTGCGCTGCTCGAGCATCTCCTCGGCCTGCAGCGGGTGGTCGAGCACGGCGGCGACCCGGGGGTCCTTGCTCATCGGCGGGAGCTGCTCGTTGGCGACCAGCTCGGACTGCAGGATGAGACGGGACGGGCCGTCGAGCGGCTCGACCTCGTACAGGAAGGCCACGACGGACCGCTGGGTGAACGAGACCATCCGCACGCTGCGGACCCGGATCGCCTGTCCGGAAGGTGACACCCATTCGACGGTGCGCTCGAGCGTCCCGGCCCGCAGGTCGAGCACGCGCTCGTGCGACCGCAGCTCGCCGTAGCGCACGTCGAACGGCTCGTCGTCGACCAGCAGCCGCATGAGCTTGGCGTTGGTCACGTTGACCATCGTCTGGCCGGACTCGGGGAAGCCGTAGCCGGCCTCCGCGTACGGCAGCGGGCGGAGTTCGTAGAACGAGTTCAGGTAGGTGCCCGGCAGGCCGTGGGGCTCGCCCTCGTCCAGGTTTCCGCGTATCCCGATATGCCCGTTGGCCAGCGCGAACACCGACTCGGACTGGGCCAGCAGGTCCAGGTCGAGTCGCGTCTCCCGGATGTGCCAAGGGTCGACGGGATAAGCCCGTTCACGGATCACGGTGGTGCCTCTCGCAAATCAGAAAGGAGAAAGTCTTTCGATATAAACGCTGATACGCGTTCAGCGCGTCAGGAGTTCGGACAGGTCGGTGACAACAATGTCGGCACCGTTGTCCAGAAGGGCCTGAGTCTGACCCACGCGGTCAACCCCGATCGTGATCCCGAACTTGCCCGCGTGACCCGCCGCGACCCCGGCCAGAGCGTCCTCGTAGACCGCGCAGTTCTCGGGCGGGACGCCGAGCTGCTGGGCGGCGAGGAGGAAGGTGTCGGGTGCGGGCTTGCCAGGCAAGTTTTGCTCACGGGCGGTGATGCCGTCCACGCGCACCTCTATGAGGTCCGCGATACCGGCTGCCTCCAGCACGTCCTTGCAGTTGGCGCTCGCGGACACGACGGCCCGGCGCAGGCCGGCGTCGCGCGCGGCCTTCAGGTAGGTCACCGATCCGTCGTAGACCTGGACGGCGCCCTCCTTGATCTTCTGCAGGACGAGCAGGTTCTTGCGGTTGCCGACGCCGTTCACGGTCTGCAGGTCGGGACCGTCGTCCGGGGTGCCCTCGGGAAGGGTGATGCCACGAGAGGCCAGGAAGGTGCGAACACCGTCGGCGCGCTGCCGGCCGTCGACGTACTGGTGGTAGTCGGCGCCGGAGTCGAAGGGCACGAACTCCTGCCCATGCTGCGCCGACCACTTCTCGAGGAACTCGTCGAAGGTCAGCTTCCAGGCAGCATTGTGCACAAGGGCGGTCTGGGTGAGCACGCCGTCAAGATCGAAAAGGCATGCAGTCACGTGAGTAGGTAGTCCGAGCACGGGCCCAATGTAGTCGCACCTGCGCACCCATGAGTCCGGAAGGGCAGCTTCACGTTTTGAGGGCGCGTTTACGCCCAGTTCAAAGTGCTATTGCGAGCTTGTGTCAACCGGCGTGGCGAGCAAGATCCGCAACCCGACCGTGGTACCGATCGGGCCGGTCGCGACCGTGACCTCGTCGCACAGTTGGTAGGCGAGCCAGATGCCCCGGCCGCCGACCTCGAACGCCTCGGGCACGTCGGGTGCGGCCAGGAAGCGCGCGGGGATGCCGGGGCCCGAATCGGTGACCGAGCACCAGGCCGAGCCGCCGGAGACCCAGAGCAGCAGCCGACCGGCGCCCCCGGCGTGCAGCACGACGTTGGTGACGACCTCGTTGACGGCCAGGATGAAGCCGTGCAGACGGTCACCGCCGAGCCCGGCCTCACGCAGGCGGGCCGAGACCTCGTGGCGGACCAGGGCGATGTCGTCGCGGCCGAAACGGCGGTCGGCCAACCGGCCGGTGCCGCGGGATGACGGCTCGGCAAGGACCGCCTCCGTCACCGGAGCCGGCCGCACACCCTGCTTCACTGTGTCCTCCACCGCAGTGCAGCCTACGCGGTGTGCCACCGTGGTGGCACCACGCGTCCATGATCAGCCACGGATGAGAATCAGAACAGGTCGGCGATCGTCCGGAAAATCTCCGCATAGAAGTTGCCGTCGATGTCCCGGTACAGGCTGAAGTCCTTGTCGGGGCTGCCGAAGAACGGCCGGAGCGTCCACGCCAGCTGGGTGCCGACGAAGCCGAAGAGCAAGATCCAGATGTACATCAGGGTCATGCTCGGCGGCGCGGCCGGCTGCGGCGGTCGCGGACGCGGGTGCTGCGGGAAACCGGGCGGGATCTGCACGACCGGCGGCTGCACCGGCATGAGGATCGGGGCCGGGCCCGCGGCGGCGGCCGGGGCAGCGCCGTTGGCCGGCACCAGTTCCTTGGCCGGCTCAGCCGCCGGAACGGCAGCGGGCGCGGCTGCGGGAACGGCCGGTGCGGCGACAGCCGGGGCCAGCAGCCCGTGCTCGTTCAGCACCTTCATGCCGCCGGTCAGGAACCGCAGGCCGACCAGCGCCGACAGCGCCAGGATGGCCACGTTGAGCAGCTTGAAGAACGCGTAGTCGGGCGCCGTGATCAGGAAGAACAGGCTGATCGGGGCGAACGCCAGCGCCAGCATGGCGGTCACCGTCAGCGCCACCATCACCAGCGAGAGCGACTGCCGGATCGACAGCCGGGCCCCGAACACCAGGTTGAACAGGTACAGGGTGGGCAGGCAGATGGCCAGCGTGACCATGAACAGCAGCGGCAGCTTCACCGCCGAGGTCAGCGCCATCAGCACGCTGTGGAACGAGCCGAGCACCGCCCCGTAGACGGCGAGGGCCGCCACCGAGCTGATCAGCATCTGAACGGTCAGCCGCGGCAGCTCGCGGTCCTCCACGATCTGCTGCCAGATGCCCTGTTTGTCGCGCAGGATGCGCTCGATAACCAAGAGTCCGGACGCGTTCGCCACGTGCCTACCCCCAAGGTCGGGTCCGTATCGTCGATACGCCATCGCACCGACGTGTGGGCGGAACGGTACGCCATGGGTGCAACACAGGGGAAGAGCGAGGTTTTCAGCGCCAGCCGACGTCGATGCGGTCGCCCCGCTCGTCGAAGAAGTGCAGAGCGTCCATGCGTACGGCGACCGAGAGCGGATGTCCGGCCGTGACCGGCGGATAGGGCGCCAGGCGCACGCCCAGCTCGGCCGGGCGCCGGTGATGCCGCCCCGGGTCGTTGAGCACACTCTCCGGGCCGGTCTCGCGGGCGGCGGCGTTTCCGGACGACCCGTTCGAGCGACCGGCCAGCCGCTGCAGGGCCCCGCCGATCCGCTTGAGCGGCCCCCCGGCCGGCTCCTCGTCGTCGCGGGCCCGCGTGCCCGGGTCGTCGAGGTGGATCGCGGTCGCGCCGATGTCGAGGTAGGCCAGCGACTCGTGCCCGTGGTGCTCCAGGTAGCGGATGCGGCCGCGCAGCACGTCGCCCGGCACGTCGGGGGCGACCGGGGTGAGCGCCTCGGCCCGCATGCCGACCACGATCCGCTCGCCGTGGTAGTGCGCCACGGCCCGGGCCCGGATGTCGTTCCAGGGCAGGTAGAGGGCCTGCTCGCCGAAGTTGAGCTCGATGTAGCGCTCGAGGTGCACATAGACCGACGCCTCGAGCAGGTTCATCCGCGGGGCACCCAGGAAGGCGGCCACATAGAGGGTGGCCGGCCGCCCGTACACCTCGGTCGGCGTACCGATGTCCTGCAGGACGCCCTTGCGCATGATCGCCACCCGGTCGGCCATGGTCAGCGCCTCGGCCTGGTCGTGGGTGACGTACATGGTGGTGACGCCGAGCTCGCGGGTCAGGCTGGTGATCTCGGCCCGCAGTTCGGCCCGCAGGCCGCTGTCGAGGTTGGAGAGCGGCTCGTCCATCAGGAAGAGGCCGGGGCGGCGCACGATGGCCCGGCCCATCGCCACCCGCTGCCGCTGGCCGCCGGAGAGCTGGCTCGGCTTGCGCCGCAGCACGTCCCCGATGCCCAGCGCGGATGCCACGTCGCCGACCCGCTCGCCGCGCGGGCTGGGCTCGATGCCCGACAGCTTCAGCGGGAAGCCGATGTTGTCGCCCACCGTCATGTGCGGGTAGAGCGCGAAGTCCTGGAAGACCATGGCGATGCTGCGGTCGCGCGGCGCCAGCTCGAGCACCGGGTCCCCGTTGAGCAGGATGTCGCCCTCGGTCGGGTCCTCCAGACCGGCGATCATCCGGAGGATCGTGGATTTTCCGCAGCCCGACGGCCCGAGGAGAACCAAGAACTCACCGTCGTCGACGTCCAGGCTGACGTGGTTGACGGCCATGGTGCCGTCGGGCCACACCTTCGTGACGTCCTTGAGCGAGACGGTCGACACCGCCTACCTCCCCTGCCGGGCAACATCAATGTGATCCCGGTCCCACGACGGCCGGCGATCGGCCTAATTTGACGAGGAGTATCGATGTCACACCATCGGGTGAACAGGCCATTTGCGCAGGGTAACGGCGTGATTACTGCTTTTTGTCGAGGAAAACCCGGCGAACTACGCGTTCCGCCGCGTGGCCGTCGTCGAGTGAGCAGAAACGGGCACGGAAATCGGCCCGAGTCGCCGCGGCCCGGTCGTCCCCGTACGCCCCGCTCCGGAAGAGCCCGACCAGCGCCGCGTAGTCGGTGCTGACCGCGCCCGGCGGCTCGGTCAGCAGATCGAAGTAGACGCCGCGGACGTCGCGGTAGACCGGCCAGTCCGGCGCGAAGACCACGACCGGCCGGTCGAGCACGGCGAAGTCGAACATCGCCGACGAGTAGTCGGTGAGCAGCACGTCCGCCGCGAGGTAGAGATCCTCGACCACCGGGTGGTCCGAGACGTCGACCGCCGCCCCCGAGGCGGGCTCGGCCGGGCTCGTGAAGTAGTGCTCACGCACCAGCAACGTCCAGTCCGGCCCGAGCTCCTCGGCGAACCGTTCGGTGTCGAGCACGCGCCGCCCGGCCGGCAGCCACTCGCGGTGGGTCGGCATGTAAAGCACCACCCGCCGGTCGGCCGGGATGCCGAGCCGCTCCCGGGCGGCGGCGCTGTCGGCCGCGGTGGCGGTGGCCAGCCGGTCGTTGCGCGGGTAGCCCACCTCGAGCGTCTCGTGCGCGCAGGGATAGGCCGACTCCCAGGCGATCGTGGTGAACGGGTTGGACGTGACGCTGAAGTCCCAGCGGTCGGCCCGGACCATCTGGGCCCGGAAGTCGGCGTCCTTCACCCCGGCCGGATGATCGGCCTGGTCGGCGCCCATCTTCTTCAGCGGGGTGCCGTGGTGGGTCATGACGTGGGTGGTGCCCCGCCGCTTGACCAGCCGGTTCGGCCAGTTCACGTTGTTGACCAGGTAGCGGGCCCGGGCGATCGCGCGGTAGTAAGGCAGCGTGCCCGCCACCACGTGGTCGACGCCGGCCGGCATCGCCTTCGCGTACGGCTCGGCCACCACCCAGACCGGCCGCAGGTGGGGCGCGAGCTCGGCCGCCTTGGCCGCGATCGCCGCCGGGTTGCAGCTGACCCCGCGGAACCAGTACGCCCCGTAGAGCGCGAGCGACTGGTCGACCGGCAGCCGCAGCTGCACCCGGTAATAGACCTGCCCGGCGGCCTGCCGGGTCCGCCGCTTGACCCAGCCGGCCGCGCGGCGCAGCAGCCGCTTGCTCCGGCGGGCCCGGCCGATCGCGAAGTCGAACAGGCGCAGTGTCCGGTAGGAGTTGTTGGCCACCATGCGGTAGCGCAGACCCTCGGCCCGCGCCGGCACCGGATAGCCGCTGGGCGGCAGGTACGTCTTGTACATCTCGGACATCCGCCCGAAGAACCGGGCCTGCGACTCCCGGGGCACCCGCTCGTCGTGCCGCAGCACCCGCAGGAAGTGCCAGATCATCCGCCGGAAGAGCAGCCCCCGCACCTCGTCCGTGGGCGACGCGTACTTCGTGGCCAGGGCCTGCGCGTGCTCCCAGTGGTCGAAGACCTCGAAGTGCCGGTCCCCCTTCGTACGGGTGATCGCGCCGGTCCGCCGCTGCCGGTAGTGCACGCAGGTGCGGGGCAGGGTGCTGATCCGGGGCGCGGCCAGCATCACCGGGAACGAGAACGAGACGTCCTCGTACCAGCCGGCCTCGAAGACGAAGCCGAGGCGCAGCAGGAACTCGCGCCGAACGACCTTGTTCCAGGCCACGTGCAGGATGTTGAGCACCTGGGGCCACTGCTCGGCCGAGAAGACGCCGGGCGCCGCGGCCAGCGACTTGCGAGCCGTGCCGGCCTGCACCCGGCCGTCCCAGTGGACCCGGTCCCAGCCGACGATCAGCAGGTCGGCGTCGGTCTCGCGCAGGCGTTCGGCCACCGCGTTGAGCGTGCCCTCGGTGAGCCAGTCGTCGGAGTCGACGAACCAGACGTACTCGCCGGTGGCGTGCTCCAGGCCCAGGTTGCGGGCGCGGCCCAGGCCGAGGTTCTCGGGCGCGGTCACCACGCGGACGCGGGGGTCGCGGGCGGCGTACTCGGCCAGGATCTCGCCGCTGTAGTCGGGTGAGCGGTCGTCGACGGCCACGATCTCGAAGTCAGTGAACGACTGACTGAGCAGCGAGTCGAGGCACTGCCGCAGGTAACCCTGCACCTTGTAGACCGGCAGGACGATGCTGAGGAAGGTCACGGGCGGGGGCCACCTGTCCGCCAGTCGGCGATCGTGTTGAACAGGAACGTCGCACCGACCACCACGGCCACCACCACCATGCCGTCGGCCGGGAAGCCGCCCAGCGTGGCCACGGCGAGCAGCACGATCCGGCCGTCCCAGCCGAGCAGGTCCCCCGTGGCCCGCCCGGTCGGTGCGCCCTTCTCCATCCGGGCCACGAGGTCGTAGTGGTGGAGCGTCAGCACGAAGATCAGCAGGAACGTCACCGGCGTCGGCACCGATCCGGCGATGCCGACGGCGACGACGGTGAGGAATTCAGCGGCCCGCAGCGCGGCCGGGATCAACCAGTCGAGCGGGCCGCCGTGCCGGGCCCGGGCCGGCAGACCGGCGCCCAGCACGACAACGATCAGCACGACGACGGCGATCTTGGCCGGCGGTTCCAGCCAGCCCGCCAGCAGAGTCGCCACCAGGGCGAACGCGGCCACCGCGGCGAGGGCGGCGAGGGCCAGCGGCGCCGGCAACCCGGCCCGGCCCAGCACTCGGCGCACCAGGAAGCCGTCGTCCCGGAAGCGGGCCGTGTCCAATTTGTCAAGCACGCCGACCCGCATGCTCAGCGCCCGCAGCGACCGCAGACCCAGGGTGTACGCGAACGCGACGAGCCCGCAGGCGACAGTGGCGGCCAGGGCGACGCGCCCGTCGGTGAAGATCGCCAGCACCGACAGCAGAGCCCAGCGCTCGCCGATCGGGAAGACGACGATCCGCTTCAACCAGTACGCGACCGAGCCGGTGTCCCCCTGCACCCGGGTCGACGCCGCGCTGAGCCGGGCCCCGACCCCGCCGGCGGCCTGCGGGCGCGGGTGGGCCGCGGCCTCGTCGTGCAGCGCGCCGTACCAGGCGTCGGTCATGTGCCGCACGGTCTGCAGCACGATCGCGGTGATGGCGAGCGGCCACGCGTACGGCAGACCGACGCGCTCGGCCCCGGCCGCGAGCCCGGCGTAGGCCGCGTACTCCTTGGCCCGGTCGGCCATCGTGTCGAGCCAGCCGCCGAAGGCGCCGAACCGCCGCGTGTAGCGGGCCAGCTGACCATCCACGCAGTCGAGCACGAAGCCCAGGTAGAGCAGGATGCCACCGGCGATCAGGGCGGGCCGGGAGGCCTGCCAGAAGGCGAGCGCGGCGGCCACCGCGAACAGCACCGAGATCGCCGTGACACCGCTCGGGGTCAGCCGCAGCCGGGCCGAGAGTTTGGTGACCAACGGCGACCAGGTGCTCACGGCGTACGTGGTGAAGAAGTCGTCCTTCTCCTTCACGGCCATCCGCAGGCGGGCCTTGTCCTCGTCGACCGCGGCCACCTCGGCCCGGGCCCGGGTCAGCTCCGCGGTGTCGTGCACGAGTTCGGCTCGCAGCAGCCGCAGCGGCGTGGCCACGGGCACCAGACCGGCCTCGAGCAGCGCCGGCAGCAGGTCGGGGCGGTCGGCCACCGTGGCCAGCAGCGGCAGGTCGGCCGGGGCGACCCACATCGCGCCGCCGTAGCGCACGGTGCCCGGGCCGTCGGTCGCGGACAGCACCTTGCCGCGGTCGTCACGCAGGTCGCCGTCGGGGTCGGGGACGACCAGGACGGTGGTGCGACCGGCCGGCTCGGTGGCCAGCATCCACAGCAGAGCGGGGTGCGCGACCAGGTTGCCGGCGCTGATCAGCACGCCCTCGTGCGACTGCCGGGCCCGTTCGACGACCCTGGTCAGAGCGGCCGGACCGGTCTCGACCGCGCTGGCGCCGGCCGCGCGCAGGGCGCCGGTGAGCTCCTCGGCGAGCCGGGCCGACTCCGCGGGGTCGAGAGTGTGGCCGGCGCCGGTCAGAACGGCCAGCGTCACCGGGAAGTCACCGTGCGCCTCCAAGGGTGGCATCGAAGAGACGGGCTGCGGCCTGCACATCGAGGAAAGACCGGCGGCCTGCGGGGAACGCCCGAGAAGCCGGAAATCGGCACCCAGGTTAACAGCGCAGGGTACGGGGGTACGGGTCACCCTTACGGGAGCCGGGACGCCCGTCTCCACCTGGGGACCGAGGGCGGACGGTCACCGCGCACCTACCGTCGAAGTAGAACCGGCAAGCAAGCCGGAACTCGTAGGAGAAGGAGTGAAGTGACTGTGACTCGCCGTCTCGCTCGCCCCCGGGACGACCGCTGGGTCGCCGGTGTCTGCTCCGGTCTGGCCCGCCGCTTCGGCGTGTCGTCCGGCGTCATGCGGCTGATCTTCGTGGTCTCGATCCTGCTGCCCGGGCCGCAGTTCCTGATCTACCTCATCCTGTGGGCCCTGCTGCCCAACGAGTGACCGGCTACGGCCCTTGATCCACCGGGCGCCGTTGCCCCCGCCCCCGGAACGGCGGCGCCCGGTCCACCCCTTTCGCACAGAGCCGCCCGGCGCCTTCTCCGGCGCCGGGCGGCTCTGTCTGCGCTGACTCACGGACTGCTGAAAGTCACCGTCACCGTCGCGTAGCCGAGCCGCGTGAACAGGCTCTCGAGCATGTTCTCGGTGTTCTGCTTGGCCCGCTCGTCGAGCCCGCTGGCCCGGGCGGCCTCGGTGATGCGCTGCTGGGCCAGGGCGTACACCTGCTGCTGCTTGCCGGGGTCGCTCTTGAAGGCGTCACCGAAGCGGTTGAGCAGACCCCGCTCCTCGGCCACGACGTAGCTCTTCTGCATGTCGAGGTTGGCCGTGCCCTGCTGCGGCGGCGGCAGCGTGATCGTCA
Source organism: Paractinoplanes aksuensis (assembly GCF_024137025.1). Taxonomy (GTDB): domain Bacteria; phylum Actinomycetota; class Actinomycetes; order Mycobacteriales; family Micromonosporaceae; genus Actinoplanes; species Actinoplanes aksuensis. Next base: position 42,940 of record NZ_JAMYJR010000026.1, on the reverse strand, counting down.
CCGTGTTCTTCTCTTCATCGACGACCAGCGCCTTGTCGGAGAGCGAGCCGAACTCGACGTACTCCTCGACGGTGCCCGAGCCGACGAACAGCGTGCGGCGGTTGACCAGGAAGTCGGGGATGTTCTCCTTGTTTTCCTGCAGGTCGACGATGACCTGGAAGGTGCCGTCGGCCGCGACGTAGCGGCTGAGGTCGCGCATCGACTGCAGCAGCACGGGCTGGCTGCGGTCGGTGGTCTTGTCGCTGAACGGGTTGTCGAACCCCGGCAGGACGTTGACCGCGCGCAGGCCGAGACAGGTCGCGACCATGAGCGCGAAGACGAAGAACGTGAAGATCAGCAGGCGGGCGAAGCCGCTGATCCGGGACGGCGGCTGCCCGGGGCCGGCCGCTGGCGGCCCGGCGGAAGGCGGCTCGGCCGTCGGCGGCAGAGCCGGATATTCACGCGTCGGCTCGCCGACGCCATCGCGCGCGGAGACATCGGTGGAGACATCTTCCGGTGACTTGGCCATGACATCACGGTACGAGGGGGGTGCGACATTCGCAGGTCGACCGGCTCGCTAGGGCCGGGCCCCGCGGACCGATCGAACCTCAGGCGAAAGCGTTCAATCCGGTCAATTTCTGGCCGATGATCAGCTGATGGATCTCGGAAGTTCCCTCGTAGGTGAGGACGCTCTCGAGATTGTTCGCATGGCGCATAACGGGATATTCCCCACTGATCCCGTTCCCGCCGAGAATCGTCCGGCAGGTGCGGGCGATCGCGATCGCCTCGCGCACGTTGTTGAGCTTGCCCACGCTGACCTGCTCGGGCCGCAACGCGCCGGCCGAGTCGCGCAGCCGCCCCAGGTGCAGCGCGAGCAGAAAGCCCTTCTGCAGCTCGAGCGACATGTCGGCCAGCTTGGCCTGGGTCAGCTGGAAGCCGCCGATCGGCCGGCCGAACTGTTCACGCGTGGTCGCGTAGTCGATCGCCACCCGCAGGCAGTCGCGCGCCGCCCCCATCGAGCCCCAGATGATGCCGAAGCGAGCCTCGGTCAGGCACGACAGCGGCGCCTTGAGGCCGCGCGCCTCGGGCAGCCGCGCGCTCTCGGGCAGGCGCACGCCGTCGAGGGTGATCTCACCCGTGCTGGACGCCCGCAGCGACATCTTGTTCTTGATCTCGCGGGCCGTGAAGCCGGGGGTGTCGGTGGGCACGGCGAAGCCGAACACGCCCTCCTCGCCCCGGGCCCAGATCACCGCGACGTCGGCCAGCGGCGCGTTGGTGATCCACATCTTGCCGCCGTCGAGCACCCAGTCGGCGCCGTCGCGCCGGGCCCGGGTCGACATGTTGGCCGGGTCGGAGCCGTGATCGGGCTCGGTCAGGCCGAAGCAGCCGATCAGCTCGCCGGCCGCCATGCCGGGCAGCCAGCGCTGCTTCTGCTCCTCCGACCCGTACTTCCAGATCGCGTACATGGCCAGCGAGCCCTGCACGCTGACCAGCGAACGGACGCCGGAGTCGGCCGCCTCGAGCTCCATGCAGGCCACGCCGTAGGCGACCGCGGAGGCGCCGGCGCAGCCGTACCCGGTGAGGTGCATGCCGAGCAGACCGAGCTTGCCGAATTCGCGGGCCAGCTCGCGTACGGGAACCTGGCCGTTCTCGTACCAGCCGGCGACGTGCGGCCGGACCTTGTCGTCGGCCACCCGGCGCACGACGGCGCGGATGTCCCTTTCCTCGTCGTTGAGCAGCGTGTCGAGGTCGAGGAGATCCAGCGGCGCGACCATCAGTCGACGACCAGGACCCGCGCGTGGATCTGGTTGCGCTGTTGCAGCGCCGCCCGCAACGCGCGGTGCAAGCCGTCTTCCAGGTAGAGGTGCCCCTGGTATTCGACGACGTGCGGGAAGAGGTCGCCGTAGAACGTCGAATCCTCGGCCAGCAGCTTGTCGAGGGCGAGCTCGCGTTTGGTCGTGATCAGGTCGGCCAGCCGGATCGGCCGCGGCGGGATCTCGGCCCACGCCTTGAGGGTCGTGTGATGGTCGGGATAGGGAGCACCGTCCCGGACCGCCTTGAAGATCATGGCCGATCCCCCTCTCCGAAGCGTCGAATGTCTGCCCAGCCTAGCCCGCGGCCCATCGGCCATGATGCACCACATCGTCCACCGGCCGGTGCCCGCGCTTGAGTGACGGAGACCTCTTGTCCGGTGCCCGATAGCCGACGGTCAGGGTGCCGATCGGCGTGTACTCGGCCGGGACCCCGAACGCGTCCTTGAAGGTCTGGACGGTCGGCACCGGGATGCCGAAGAAGCACGACGCCAGCTCTTCGTTGACCGCGCTCAGGTGCATGAGCAGCGCGGCGAAGCCGGTGTCGATGTCCCAGTACGGCACCGGCCAGTGCGATTCGCTGCGGTCGGTCCACCCCTTGTCGGGCTGGGCGTACCGCTCGAGGTAGGCCGACTTGTTGGACAGGCAGACGATGATCGCCGGGGCGGTCCGCATGCGGGTCAGCCAGTCGCCCTTCCACGCCTCGTCCGTCTTGGCGTCGCCCAGGTCGCCCTCGGTCGTCGACTCCCAGTAGAGGTCGCGGTCCTTCTGGGCGGTGAGCACCAGGAAGCCCCAGCCCTGCGAGAACCCGGCGCTCGGCGCGCGCAGACCGTGCTGCACGACCTTGTCGAGGATCTCGGCCGGGACCGGGCGGTCGGGGTCGTAGCTGCGAATCATCCGCCGCCGGCGGACCACCTCGTCGAACTCCATCAGCCCTTGATCCCCCACGACGCCGTCCAGCGCTCGCCCGGCGCCAGCACGATCAGGTCGCGGCCGGTGCGGAAGGAGTCGGGCGGGCAGGTCATCGGCTCGATCGCCACCGAGCGGCGGAACCGCTCGCCGTGCAGCGTGTCGCCCGTGAACACCTGCCAGTACTTGAACTTGTCGTCGGCCCAGACCACGACCTTGCGGTCGGAGGACGGGTCGGCGATGGTCACCTCGGTGATGCCGTCGGCGTCGTGGGCGATGTCGCCGAAGGTGCTGTCGAGCACCAGGTCACCGATCTTGCGGGGCTCGGTGAAGTCGAACTCGGTGCCGGCCACCGAGCCGGCCCCGATCGGCAGCAGGCGGGCGTCGGCCACGATTCGCTTGCTCCCCGGCACGTGCAGCAGCGTGTCGTCGACGCTGACGCCGGGCAGCTGCACATAGGGGTGCACCGAGTAGCCCCAGGGCGCGTTGGCCGCCGAGTTGTTGACGACCGACTGGTCGCAGCGCAGACCGGCGGCCGAGATCGACCAGGTCGTCCGCAGGGTCAGCCACCACGGGTAACCGATCTGGGCCGGCAGCTCGTACTCGAGGGTCAGCGCCGACGCGTTCTGCTCGACCAGCGTCCAGCGGCTCCAGTTGACCAGGCCGTGGATGGCGTTGTTGCGGGCCGGCTCGGTCAGCGAGAGCTGGTACTTCTGCTCCTCGAACGTGTACTGCCCGTCGCGGATGCGGTTGGGCCACGGGGCCAGGATCTGACCGGCCGAGGCCGGGGACAGCTCGTCCGCCTCGAAGCCGTCGAGCACCTGGACGTCGCCGACGGAGTAGCCGCGGAGCGTGCCGCCGACCTCCACGACGACGGCGCTCTGCCCGTCCGCCTCGATGGACCACTGGGTGCCGGACTTCGCGGCAACGACACTCGTCATGGCTTGGACATTATCGGTTCGCCTCGTCGCCGGTGTCGGCTGCCGGGGCCTCGGGTGGCCGATACCTCACCAGGGCCGGGAAGGCGACGGCCAGGATGACGGCCAGACCGGCCGCCGCGAAGCCGCCCCCGGCCCACGACGCCGTGGTCGAGGTGAGGTCGGCTGTGGCCCCGGCCCGCAGGTCGCCCAGGCGCGGGCCACCGGCCACCACGACGGTGAAAACGCCCTGCAGCCGGCCCCGGAGCCGGTCGGGCGCGTAGACCTGCAGGATCGACTGCCGGTAGACCGCGCTGACCAGGTCGGCCGCCCCGCCCACGGCCAGCAGCAGCACCATCAGCCACAGGCTGTGGGCCAGCCCGGACAGCCCGATGGCCACGCCCCAGGCCACCACGGCGACCACCAGGGCCACGCCCTGCCGTTTCACCCGGCCGATCCAGCCCGAGGTCAGCCCGCCGACGACCGAGCCGATGGCGATGGCCGCGAACAGCCAGCCGACCGCCGCGTCACCGCCGAACCGGTCGGCCGCCACCTCGGGGAACAGCGCCCGCGGCATGGCGAAGACCATGGCCACGATGTCGACCGCGAACGACAGCAGCAACACCGGCTGGGTCACCAGGAACCGCAGGCCGACCAGGATGCCGCGCAGACCGGCGGTGGGCCGTTGTTCGCCCGGCTCGTGCTCGACCGGCGGGATCGGCGGCAGCTTCCAGGTGGCCCAGAACGAGATGGTGAAGAGCAGCGCGTCGACGGCGTAGGCGACCGTCACCCCGTGGCCCGTGCCCGAGACCGCGAAGATCAGGCCGGCCGCCAGCGGTCCGAGCACCCCGCCGGCCGTGGTGGTCGTGTAGGCCAACGTGTTGGCCGCGGGCACCAGTCCGGCCGGCACGATGCGCGGGATGATCGCCTGGCGGGTGGGCGAGCTGATCGCGAAGCCGGCCGACTGCACGGCCGTGAGCGCGAGCAGCAGCCAGGCGCTGTTCACGGTGAACAGGGCCTGGACGAGCAGGCCGGCGGTGGCCAGCCAGGCCAGGAGCGAGCTGGCCAGCAGCAACTTGCGCCGGTCGACCACGTCGGCCGCGGCGCCGCCCCACAGTCCGAAGATCAGCAGCGGGACCAGGCCGGCGATGCCGAGCAGGCCGACCCAGGCCGAGGAGTTCGTGATCGCGTACATCTCGACCGGCACGGCCACGGCGGTGAACTGGAACCCGAAGAACGACAGCCCGTTGCCGACCCACATCCGGCGGTAGGCGATGACCTTGAGCGGCCGGATGTCGATCACCCAGGATTTGCGCTCTTTCAGCTCGGCGATCTTCTCGCCCTCTTCGACAGCGTCCTGACTCAAGGTGCGAGCCTTTCCACAACCCAAAGTTCCTTTTCCGTACGGCGGAAGCGCAGTCGATCGTGCAGGCGGCTGCTCCGGCCCTGCCAGAACTCGACCGTCTCGGGCACGACCCGGAACCCACCCCAGTGCTCGGGCGGGGGCACGGGTTCGCCCGCGAACCTCTGCTCGGCGGCGGCATAAGCGTCGTCCACCGCCGCCCGGTCGGGCACCACCGACGACTGCGGGCTGGCCCACGCGCCCAGCTGTGAGCCGCGTGGCCGCAACGGGAAGTAGGCCTCGGTCTCGGCCCGGCTCACCCGCTCGACGGCCCCGGTCACCAGCACCTGGCGCTGCATCGGGAACCACGGGAAGACCAGGCTCGCGTACGGGTTGGCGGCCAGCTCGCCGCCCTTGCGCGAGTGGTAGTTGGTGAAGAACACGAACCCACGCTCGTCGTACTCCTTGAGCAGCACCGTGCGCGCCGACGGCCGCCCCTCCGGGGTCGCGGTCGAAACGATCATCGCGTTCGGCTCCGCCAGCCCGAACCCGGCGGCGTCGGTGAACCAGGCCTCGAACTGAGTACGCCAGTCGGCCGCCAGATCCGTCTCGAGGAGCGCCCCGCGTTCGGTGTAGTCGCGCCGCATGGTCGCGGGCGAGGGTGGTTCGAGGGTCACAAGAGCTCCTGCGTCAGGTGTCCGGCTTCACGTGTCCGGCCGATCGTTAGCACTGCAAACGACCCTAAGTCGCTACGCCCCGTACGTCAGGTCGGTGAGGATGGGTGTCGCGGAGAGCACATCCCGGTGGGTCGACCCGCCGTTACCCGGCGAGCAAGATGAAACACCTACAGCATTCTGTCCCAGGGAGGGTCGTGACCGACTTCAAGCCCGGACTCGAGGACGTGATCGCCTTCGAGACCGAGATCGCCGAGCCCGACGAGGCCGGTGGCGCGCTGCGATACCGCGGCGTCGACATCGAGGACCTGATCGGTCAGGTCTCCTTCGGCGACGTCTGGGGGCTGCTCGTCGACGGGCGCTTCGGGCCCGGTCTGCCGCCGGCCGAGCCGTTCCCGGTGCCGGTGCACTCGGGCGACATCCGGGTCGACGTGCAGTCGGCGGTGGCCATGCTCGCGCCGTACTGGGGCCTGGCCCAGCTTCTCGACATCTCCGACGAGCAGGCCCGGCGCGACCTGGCCCGGGTCTCGGTCACCGCGCTCTCCTTCGTGGCCCAGGCCGCCCGCGGGCTGGGCCTGCCGGCCGTGCCGCAGAAAGACATCGACAAGGCCGGCACGATCGTCGAGCGATTCATGCGGCGCTGGCGCGGCGAACCCGACCCGCGGCACGTCAAGGCGGTCGACGCCTACTTCATCTCGGCCGCCGAGCACGGCATGAGCGCCTCCACGCTGACGACCCGCGTGGTCGCCTCGACCGGCGCCGACGTGGCCGCGTGCATCTCGTCCGGCATCGGCGCCCTGTCCGGCCCGCTCGACGGCGGTGCCCCCGCCCGGGTGCTCACGATGCTCGAGGACGTCGAGCGCAGTGGCGACGCCCGGGCGTACGTGCGCGAGGTTCTCGACCGCGGCGAACGCCTGATGGGCTTCGGGCACCGCCTCTACCGCGCCGAAGATCCCCGGGCCCGGGTGCTCAAGCGCACGGCCCGCGAGCTCGGCGCCCCCCGGTACGACGTGGCCGTGGCGCTCGAACAGGCCGCGATCGCCGAGCTGCGGGAACGCAAGCCCGACCGTCCGCTGCCGACCAACGTCGAGTTCTGGTCGGCCGTCGTGCTCGACTTCGCCGAAGTGCCGGGCCACATGTTCAGCTCGATGTTCACGTGTGCGCGGGTGGCCGGCTGGAGCGCCCATGTGCTCGAACAGAAGCGCCTGGGCCGCAACGTCTACCCCCGTGTCCGCTACGTGGGAGCATCTCCCCGCAAGCCCGAGCAGATCGAGGGCTGGGAGGCCCTTTCGCATAACATTCCCTCGTGACTGACTTGCGGATCCCTGACTCGATCAAGCCCGTTGACGGACGCTTCGGCTCCGGCCCGAGCAAGGTGCGCCCCGAGGGCGTCGAGTCGCTGGCCGCGGTGTCCCGCACGTTCCTCGGCACCTCGCACCGCCAGAAGACGGTGAAGGACCAGGTCGCCCGGCTCCGGCGCGGGCTGGCCGAGTTCTTCGCGATGCCCGACGGCTACGAGGTGGTGCTGGCCAACGGCGGCACCAGCGCGTTCTGGGAGGTCGCGACGTTCGGCCTGGTCCGCGAGCGGGCCCAGTTCGCCGAGTTCGGCGAGTTCGGGGCCAAGTTCGTCAAGGCCGTGAAGGACGCGCCGTTCCTGGCCGAGCCCACAGTGCACCAGGCCCCGGGCGGGCAGGCGGCGTTCCTCGCGGCCGAGGCCGGCGTCGACACGTACGCCTCGGTCCAGAACGAGACGTCGACCGGTGTCGCCGTCCCGGTCCGCCGCGTGGCCGGCGCCGACCAGGGCGCGCTGCTGCTCACCGACGCCACGTCCGGCGGCGGCAGCCTCGACGTCGACCTGCGCGAGACCGACGTCTACTACCTGGCCCCGCAGAAGGCGCTCGGCTCCGACGGCGGCCTCTGGCTGGCCCTGATGTCGCCGGCCGCGATCGAGCGGGCGTTCGAGATCAAGGCGAGCGGCCGCTACATTCCGCAGTTCCTCGACCTGGTCACCGCGATCGAGCAGTCGCGGCTGGAGCAGACGTACAACACCCCCGCCCTGTCCACGGTGTTCCTGGCGGCCGAGCAACTCGACTGGATGAACGCGCAGGGCGGCCTGGCCTGGGCGGTCAAGCGCAGCGCCGAGAGCGCCGCCGTCATCTACGGCTGGGCCGAGAAGTCCTCGTACGCCACCCCGTTCGTGACCGACCCGCAGCTGCGCTCGGCCGCGGTGGCGACGATCGACTTCGAGGGCGTCGACGCGGCTGCGATCGCCCGGGCGCTGCGGGCCAACGGCATCGTCGACACCGAGCCCTACCGCAAGCTCGGTCGCAACCAGTTGCGGGTCGCCCTCTACCCCACGGTCGAGCCGTCCGACGTGGCCGCGCTGACCGCCTGCATCGACTACCTGGCCGAGCGTCTCTGACCGGCTCCGGAGTGCTGTTGGTCACCCCGGGCGGCGTACATGTGCTGTTGAAGTCCCTGAATTTTCAAGATCATCGCAGCTCAGCCAACTTGACGGCGTGGCTTACCACCATTAGGTGACCAAGACGCGTACCGTGTTCCGAAACGCGCCCGGGTGGCTGACTCTCGGGAGCTGAGGCCAACGCGACGGGACGGAGGCAACGCATGCGGCCGGTACGCTTCGTCGCCCTCTCCGAGGACGGTCAGGCCATGGTGCTCGCCGACGAGGTCGGCCGGCTCCTGGCGCTCCCCATCGACGATCGGGTCTCCGGCGCGATCAGCCACGACGGCCAGCCGGTCTCGCCCGGTTCCGCGGTCGCCGTGATGTCGCCCGACGCCCAGCCCTCTTTGTCCCCACGCGACATCCAGTCCCGCATCCGCTCCGGTGACTCGGCCGAAGAGGTCGCCCGCATCGCCGGCGTGCCCGTCGACCGCGTCCTGCGCTACGCCGGCCCGGTGCTGCAAGAGCGGGCCATGCTGGCCCAGCACGCGCGCCGCACCCGGCTCAAGACCTCCGACTCGGGCGCCCCGCTGGCCGAGGTGGTCGACAGCCGTCTGGCCCAGCACGGCATCGACACCGAAAAGATCTCGTGGGACGCGTTCCGCCGCGAGGACGGCACGTGGCGCATCGTCGCCACCTGGCCCTCCGGCAAGGCGACGGCCACCGCGATCTGGGATCTCGACAAGGGACGCCAGGTCGTCTCCCCGCACGACGACATGGCCCAATACCTGTGCGCCGAGCGGCCGACCCAGATCCTGGGGCAAGAGCCCGCCCCCGAGCGCGCCTTCACCGAGCGCGGCGGTCACGGCCTGCCCGGCCCGTCCCGGTCGGCCGAGCCCACCCGCGGCGGCCACGGCCTACCCGCGGCCGAGTCGGCGCCCCGCCCCACCCGCGACCCGATCCGGGCCGGGCGCGACGCGCTGCTCGCCTCACTCGACCGTCCACTCAGCCCGTCCGGCGGCCGCAGCCTCGACGCCGGCCCCTCCGAGACCCCGCGCCGCCCGGTCGCCGGTGGCGCCGCGGCCCTGCTCGGCGGCGGTTCCGGCTCGGCCTTCGACGAAGACTCCGACCTCCCCAAAGAGGTGCCGGCCGTCCCGTCGCTGGCTGTTCTGCGCCCCCGGCGCACGGTCGGCCAGGGCGGTCAGCAGCCGGCCGAGACCGACGAGGCGAAGCCCCGCAAGCGGCTCCCGAGCTGGGACGACGTGCTGTTCGGCGGCGGTCCCGCGGCCCGCGAGTCGTCCTGACCCGTCTGTTCGTCGGCGTCTTCCCGCCGGCGCCACCGCTCGACGCCCTGCACACCGTGCTGCCGCCGGCATCGCGCCTGACCCCCACCGAGAAGTGGCACCTCACGCTGGTCTTCGTGGCCGACGCACCACCCTCGACGGTGGCGTCACTGCTGGCCGACGTGCCGTCGCCGGGCCCCTTCGAGCTGCGGTTCAGCGGCGGCGGCCAATTCGGCTCGGCTGCCTGGGCCGGCGTAGTGGGCGACCTGGCCCAGCTGACCGAACTGCGCGAAGACGTACGAGACGCCCTGACCCTGGGCGGCTTCCCCACCGACGACCGCCCGTTCCGCCCCCACCTGACCGTCTCGTACCACGCGGACGGCGCCCTACGCCGAGCCCTGGCCGACCACGAGGGCGACCCCTGGCCGGTCACATCGTTCGAGCTGGTGAGCAGCATCGAGGGCCACTACGAGCGCCTGGCCTCCTGGCCCCTCTGACCGCCCGCTCAACACCCACACACGAGCCCCCGACCCCCGGCCTGCCCGCTCAACACCCTCACGAGCACCTGGCCCCTGCCCCCTCTGATCCTGCGCACTAAAAACATCTGCGCGAGCGTTTGGCCTTCTGGCTCTCCCGCCGATGAGCCGTTCACCAACAGCTACGTCCGGCGCTCAGCGTGCTCAGGACCACCTGGTCCCGGCTCCCCAGGGCGGCACGGCCGACCCGGGCCACCAACACCCACGTCCACGGCTCGGCATGCTCAGAACCGCCTGGCCTCCGGCTCCCCGAGCCGGCACGGCCGACAAGCCGATCCACCAACACCCACGTCCGCCACTCGGCATGCTCAGAACCACCTGGCCTCCGGCTCCCCAAGCCGGCACGGCCGACAAGCCGATCCACCAACACCCACGTCCGCCACTCGGCATGCTCAGAACCGCCTGGCCTCCGGCTCCCCAAGCCGGCACGGCCGACAAGCCGGTCCATTGACACCCACGTCCGGCGCTCGGCATGATGCGCTGCTGCTCAACCAGATCGCCGGCATTCTGGTGCCCTCGCTGACCATGGCGCGGTTGCTGGCGGCGCCGCACGTGCTGTCAGGACAAAACAGGCTTTTGCCCAGGACCGCCACGGCCCCCGCTCCTCACGCCTGCGCGGCCGACAAGCCGGTCCACCAACAGCCGCGCCCGCCGCTCGGCATACTCAGGACCACCTGGGCCCTGGCTCCCCAAGCCGACAAGCCAGTCCACCAACAGTCGCGTCCGCCGCTCGGCATACTCAGGACCGCCTCGGCCCTCGGCTTCCCAAGCCGTCACGGCCGACTAGCCGGTCCACCAACAGCTGCGTTCGGCGCTCGGTGTCCTGCGGAAGTAGTCGGCCGGACCGGGTCAGGGTCGCTAGTCCGTGCAGGGCGGCCCAGAACAGTTCGGTGAACAGTCCCGGGTCGACGTCGTCGCCGGCGACCTCGCCGAGGGTCTCGAGCAGCGCCGCGAAGCCGTCCTTGAGCGGTTCGGGAGTCTCGTCCTGAGCGAACGCCAGGCCACCGTCGAGCTGGAACATCGCGTCGTAGACAGCCGGATTCTGCGCGGCGAAGTCGAGGTAGGCGTAAGCAAGCGCGGTGACCCGGGCGCGGGGGCCCTTCGCGGCGCCGACCGCGGCTCGCACCGCTGCCGCCAGCTCGGCCGCGCCTTCGAGGGCGATGGCCCCGATGATTTCGCGCTTACCCCGGAAGTGGCTGTAGAGGACAGGCTGGCTGTATTCGATGCGCTCGGCGAGCTGACGGGTGGTGACCGCGTCCCATCCCTGCTGCTCGGCCAGCTCGCGGGCCGTCACCAGGATGAGGCGCTCGCGATCCGCCCGTTCCCGCACCTTGCGTTCCTGTACCGACATGACAGCAACCCTAGCACCGCTAGACAATCGAGCGGTACAAGTACTAGCGTTGCCACATCATCTATCAACGCTAGATTTCCTGAGGGGTAGTCATGCTCACTGCGCTCGCAGTTGTCACCACAGTGATCGTCGGCCTGATGGTCGGGGTGGAGTTCTCGGTCTCCTTCGTCATCAATCCGATCCTCGACGCTCTCCCCGGCGACAGCGGCCAACTCGGCCGGGCCCACGGCGGCCGCATGCTCGGCGCCGTCATGCCCGTCTGGTACATCAGCTCACTGGCCCTGGTCACGGCCTGGGCCATCACCGGATGGGGCGACGAAGGCACCGGCCTCGTCCTCACCGCGGGCGCCCTGCTCCTGGTCAGCGTGATCATGTCGGTGCTGCTCCTGGTCCCGATCAACAACCGCAACAAGACCTGGACCCCCGAAAACCGCCCCGCCGACTGGAAGGAACAAGCCAACCGCTGGGACCGCCTCCACTACATCCGCGTCGCCATCATCATCGCCGCCTTCGCCCTGCTCACCACAGCCCTGGCCTAAGCGTCGCGGCGAAAGAGGCGACCGGCCGACTGGTCGGGATCACCGCGCTCCGAACACCGGCTCACCCTTCAACATCGCCAGTCGGCCTACGGCCGGCACGGCGGAGCCAGCGCCCGACTGGCTGTCAGCCAGCAGCCGACTGCGAAGCAGTGGACGCCGAACTGGCCGGTGCTCTCTTCGGGGCGCTGCTGCTCGGCGCGGCCCGGCGGGCGGTCGCACTACCCGACCGCCGACCCGGCATGAGCCCGCGGTCGGCGCGCGGCGAATCAGTCATTCCGCTTGCCCGGCATGAGCCCCCGCAACCCTGCACGAGACGAGGCGAGAGCCCACTTGCCCGGCGCGGGCCCTCGCAACCCTGCGTGAGGCAGGCGAGGGCCCACATGCCCGGCGCGGGCCCTCGCAACCCTGCACGAGACGAGGCGAGAGCCCACATGCCCGGCACGAACCCCCGCAACCCCACGCGCTGCGAGACAGGCGCTCGGCTTGCCCGGCATGAGCCCGCCGCCCGCCGGCTGACGGCTGACGGCTGACGGCTGACGGCAGACGGCAGACGGCAGACGGCAGACGGCTGACGGCAGATGGCAGACGGCAGACGGCAGACGGCAGAAGAGGTTCTCCGCTCGCCCGGCGTGAGCCTGCGTCGGGGTGGGGCGGTCAGGTGGTGGTGCGTTCGCCCTCGAGGCGGATGCCGTTCAGCAGCAGTCGCAGGCCGTAGTCGAACTGTTCGGCTGAACCTACGACCGGCAGGTCGCCGCCGGGCGAGCCGTCCATCGCGTCGCTCACCTGCTGCCAGCGGGCATCCCGCTCGCCCGCGTCGACCGCCATTCGCAGGGCAGCCGCCGTGTAGGCGATCAGAGCCTGAAAGGCCCGCACGACATCGGCCGGCGGCAATCCGGCCTCGGCCAACGCCCCGAACAGCAACCCGGCCACCCGGCGGCCGTGCGGCCCGAGCGGCGGCCGGGACGCGACATGACTCGCGATGCCGGGATGCCGCAGCGCCACCTTTCGCATGCCGCTCAGAACGACCTTGATGCGCTCATCCCAGGGCGCACTCCCCTCGGGCGCCGGCACCTCATCGACCACTGAGTCGGCGACGGCATCGAGCAGAGCCTCCCGGTTGGGAAAGTGCCGATAAATGGCCATCGGATCGCAGCCGAGCTCGGTGGCGATCCGGCGCATGGACATCGCCTTCTCGCCCTCCCGGTCGCCGAGCGCGAGTGTGGCCTGGGTGATTGAAGCAGGCGTCAAGGGCACGACCGGGAAGTCTACGCCGTAGACACCCGCTCCGACCTTGTCTGCGGTGTAGACATGCGACGTCTGATGTGGGGCCGGCTAACGGCGGCCATCCTGAGCGTGACCACGCTCGTTTTCCTCTTCGTCCACGATTCCTGGCGCTCCGACAACCTGTTCCTGGTCCCCGACCTGACCTTGATCGTCGCGTTGGCCATCGCCTCGGTCGTCCCTGATCACTTCGCCCGCGTAGCCCTGCCAGTCGGTTTCGCCTACGCGGCCGGCGTCTTCGCCACCTCGGTGTCGTCCTACGCCATCGAGGGCGAGTTCGGCCTGCCCAGCGCACTCGGCGCCGTGCTCGCTCCAGCCTTGGCCACCCTGATGACGGCCCAGCATCCACGCCCTGAACTCAGCCGAGCCGAGCCCGCCGTCACTCAGCGCAGCTGAAGGCCAGCACAGTCGGCAGTCGCTCAGCGCAGCTGAAGGCCAGCACAGTCGGCAGTCGCTCAGCGGAGCTGGAGGCCGGCCTCTTCGAGGGCGCCCTCAACCCGTACGCGTTCGATCTCGCGGTCGAGGCCGTCGAGCGGACGCAAATTTTCGCTGACGCCCAGGCACTGGCAAGCCAGGCAGAGGCGTTCGTCGTAGGCGCGCATCACGGCGGCCTTCCAGCGGACCGACTCGAGCGTCACGCCACCCCGGCGTTGGCGGTCGAGTCGGCGCAGGTCGCGGGCCAGCCACTCGATCGGGGGTGGGCCGAGGTGGGCCAGCGCAAGCGTCGGGTCGGTGTCGCGGATCGTCTCGTCGAGGCGGATCAGCGCGCCCACCTGGGCCGGGCCGTCGACGCAGGCGCGTCTGCGGCGGAACTCGTCACGCCTCAGGGCGACCGCCACCGCATAGGGCACGGTCAGAGGGAGCACGAGCGCCGCCGTGAGCACAACCATGTGCGCGAGGGCCACGCACTGAAGCTAATTCGAAACAGGCCTGTACCGGAATACTCTTTTCTGCCAAATACCCGTCAGGCGGCCGAAGGAAGTTTATCGATCTTGACCTCGTCGGCCGGGGTCTCGAGCGGCGGCACCAGGCGCAGGCGGGGCCGTGGGCGCAGGGTCACCGCGAGGCGCTCGCCACTTTTGCGCAGTTGCCACACCAACGCGACCAGCGACGCCACGAAACAGATCGCGCCCGCGCCGGTGATGCTCGACGCCACCCCGAACCGCTCGCCCCACCAGCCCGCGAGCGACGCCCCGATCGGCGTCGTACCCAGGAAGACCAGCACGTACAGGGCCATCACGCGACCGCGGAACTCCGGGTCGACGCCCATCTGCACGCGGTGGTTGGCCGCCTGGGCCAGGTAGATCGAGAAGAACCCGGTCGGCACCAGCAGCAGCATGGCCACCACGAAGCTGGGCGCGAACCCGACCACGAATTCGAGCACGCTGAAGGCCAGCGCCGCGCCGATCACCACGTACGCGCTGGGCCGGGCCCGCCGCCCGCTGCCGGCCAGCGCCCCACCGAGCGCACCGACCGCCAGGGCCGTGGTGAGCAGGCCGAACGTGGACGGGCCAGCGTTGAAGTCGATCTTCGCCAGTGCGGCCAGGGTGACCGGGAAGTTGAAGCCGATCATGCCGACCACGAACATCAGGCCGATCGGCAGCAGCAGGTCAGCGCGCCGGCCGACGTACCGAAGGCCGTCCGAGATGCGGGCGTCGGCCTTGGCCTGCCGGTCGGCGGGACGCAGGTCGGCCGCGCTCATCCGGGCGTAGCTGAAGATCGGCGCCACGGCCAGGACGGTGGCGATCAGGAAGACCGGTCCGGTGTCGAACAGCGCGAGCGCCACGCCGGCCAGGGCCGGGCCGCCGATCCGGGCCGTGTTGAAGGTGGCCGCCGAGAGCGCGAGCGCGTTGGGCAGCAGCGGAAGTTCGACGAGTTCGGAGACGAAGGCCTGCCGCACCGGCGTCTCGACGGCGTTGGCGATGCCGAGCAGGCCGGCGAACAGGAAGACGTGCCAGAGCTGGACGTGACCCGAGGCGACCAGCACCGCGAAGGCAATCGCGGTGATCGCGAAGGCGGCGTTGGCGATCACCAGCAGGCGGCGCTTGTCGAAACGGTCGGCGAGCTTGCCCGCATACAGGGTGAGCAGCAGCACCGGCAGGAACTGGAGCGATGTCACCGCCCCGAGCGCGCCCGGCGAGTTGCCGGACAGGTCGAGCACCAGCCAGTCCTGCGCGGTGAACATCATCCACACGCCGACGAGCTTCACCAGCTGACCGGTGGCGAAGAGCCGGTAGTTGCGAATTTGCAGGGAGCGGAAGGTGGTGCCCAGCACTGACCGCACGCGGCTGTGCCTCCTGTTCGGTAGTACGCGTCATCGTCACGTGACGAAGCGCCGCGTAGCCGAACTCTCAGGCGCGGGAGATCTTCTGCAGGATCTCCGACGCCTGAGCGAGCGTCTGGCGTTCCTCGGGCGCCAGAGCGGCCAGCTGGGTGGCCAGCCACTCGTTGCGCGCCTTCTCGAACTCGGCGTGGACGGCCTGCCCCCGTTCGGTGGCCGACAGGATGACCTGCCGGCCGTCGGTCGGGTGCGGGGTCCGCTTGACCAGTCCCCGTTCCTCCAGCTTCCCGACGATCTTGGTCATCGTCGGGGGCTGGACACGTTCGACGTCGGCGAGTTCCCGAGGGGTCAGCGCGCCGGCCAACTGGAGGCTGGTCAGCGCGCTGAGCTGGCTGAAGGTGAGATCACCGACCGGACGGGCCTGACGGATCCGCCGGTTCAGCCGCATTATCGACTCGCGCAGGGCCTTGGCCAGCTCGTCGGCTGTGCCTCGATCCACCATCACGGGCCACTCCATCACGATTCTTAGCTTAGCTAATGAGCATGGCTAACGACATTGGGACAGCTCATGAGAGCGGTCACAGGATCCAGGTCTCCAGGGGACCACGCAGGAAGTACAGGACGAAGAGCACCGCCACGCCGTACAGAATGGGGTGAATCTCGCGAGCCCGGCCGGTGGCGACCTTCAACAAGACGTACGAAATGACGCCGGCCCCGATGCCGTTCGAGATCGAGTAGGTGAACGGCATGAGCGTGACGGTCAGGAAGGCCGGCACCGCGATCGTGTAGTCGGTCCAGTCGATCTGCCGGATCGCGGTCAGCATCAGGAAGCCGACCACCACCAGCGCGGTCGACGCCGCCTCGAACGGCACCACCGAGACCAGCGGCGTCAGGAACATCGCGAGCAGGAACAGACCACCGGTGACCAGGTTCGCGACACCCGTGCGGGCCCCCTCACCGACCCCGGCCGCGCTCTCGATGTAGGCCGTGTTGCTCGAGACGCTCGCGGCGCCACCGGCGGCAGCGGCCACCGAGTCGACGAGCAGAATTTCCCGCGTACGCGGCGGCATGCCCTTCTCGTCGAGCAGTCCACCCTCTTGCCCGACCGCGACCATCGTGCCCATCGTGTCGAAGAAGTCGGTGATCAGCAGGCTGAAGATGAACATGAGCACGACCAGCCAGCCCGCCCGCGACCACGAGTCGAGCACGTTGAAGTGCCCGATCAGCGAGAGGTCGGGCGTGCTCACGATCTTCTCGGGCAACTTGGGCACGTTCAGCGACCAGCCCTTGGGGTGCGCGATGGCCTCGACGATGATCGCCAGCACGGTGGTGCCGAGGATGCCGATCAGGATCGCGCCGCGCACCTTGCGGACGAACAGCACCAGCGTGAAGAGCAGGCCGATCACGAACACCGCGGCCGGCCAGGTGGACAGCTTGCCGCCGAGGCCGAGCTCGACCGGCACGGTGGTGTTGGCCGCGTCCGGCACCCGGTTGACGAAACCGGCGTCGACCAGACCGATGATCATGAGGAAAAGGCCGATGCCCACCCCGATCGCCGTCTTGAGCTGGGTCGGCACGGCGCGGAAGACCAGCTCCCGCAGGCCGGTGAGCACCAGGATGGCGATCAGCACACCCTCGATGACGACCAGACCCATGGCGTCGGCCCAGGTCATTTCGGGCGCGATTTCGTACGCGACCAGGGCGTTGACCCCGAGGCCGGCCGCGAGCGCCAGCGGGAACCGGGCCACGACACCCATCAGGATCGTCATCACGCCCGCCACCAGCGCGGTGCCCGCGGCCAAGGCGGCGATCGGCAGCTGGGCGCCGTCGGCGTCGATCCCGTTGCCGATGATCAGCGGGTTGAGCACCACGATGTAGGCCATCGTGAAGAAGGTGGCCAGGCCACCGCGGACCTCTCGGCTGAGGGTCGACCCCCGCGCCGAGATCTCAAAGAACCGGTCAAAACCATTCTTCGACGTACGTGTATCGGCTGCGGTGGACATGCGGGCCTCTCCGGCATCATGAGTGGGCGTCGCGGGCATGTTCTCAGCCCTCGATGACCTGCGCAAAGCCAAGACGTGTCGGCCCCGTCACAGGGACCGTCCCGTGATCGCCGCGGACCTATCCTGTCCGTGTGAGTGAAGTGAAGCCCCGGGTCGAGCCGCTGGACCCGCCGATGGTCCCGTTCGCCGTCGGCGGGCTGGCCGCATTCGCCGTCGCCGCCCTGATCATCTGGCTCGCCGACGGCCCGGATCGCTGGCTGCAGGTGAGCATCGCCGGGTTCCTGGCGGGCATCCCCGGCCTGATCACGATGATCGTGCACGACCGGCACCGCCGGCGCCGGCGTGCGCTGACTCACCCCGAGTTCAGGGTCACATCCTGAAGCCTCAGCTGTGGCCGTAGTCCTCGGCCGGTTCGCTCTCTTCGACCGAGCCGTGACCGCGGCTGACCGCCACCGACTCGACCTCGCTGTCGTCGAACACCGTCGGCAACTCTTCGACCGGCTGCTCGGCCGTGCCCTGCAGCGCCTCGGAGTGCGCGCCGCAGCCGTGGTCGGAGCTGACCGCGCGGCCGTCGTCGGGCGCGTAGAGGTTGCCACAGACGCCGAACATCGCGCGCATCGAACCGGCCAGCGGCAGGTAGAAGCCGCAGGTGCCGCAGCGGGCGTTGCGCGGGGCAGCCACGGAGATCGGCGCCTCGGGGCCGGCCTCGCCGTCGTACCACCGCTGGGCGGCGTCGAGCCGGCCCTCGCGGGACATGACCCGGGACCGGCCGAGACCGAGCTCCCAGCTGACCTCTTCCACCGCGGGGTCGTCGCTGAGCACGTAGCCCTGGGCCAGCCGCTCGTCGTCGGGCGCGGTCGGCATCAGGTCGCCCACGCCGAGGTCGCCCGGCTGCAGCCGCTCGTTCCAGGGCACCCAGCCCGGGGCGAGCAGCGCGTCGGGCCCGGGCAGCAGCACCGTTTCGCACACGGTGACGTGCCGGCTGCGCGGGATGCGGGTGACCGTGACCGCCCAGCGCCAGCCGCGATAGCCGGCCAGGTGGCTCTCGAAGAGGTGGGTCACAAGGCGGTCGCCCTCGGCGATGGCCTCGAGATGCTCGCCGATGTCGGCCGGGTCCACATCGGTGATCGCGCCGCGTGCGACCCCGACCGCATCGGCACAAACCTGGTCGAGACGGGCGGCGCGCGTGGAGGTCCGAGTCGTCACATATTCATTGTCCCCCACCGTGACTGATGTTCCGCACCGACTCCCCCGGATTCTGCCGGTCACGGAACGGGACAGCGCTCGCCCGCATCAGTCAGGATGGGAGCCATGCCGCTGCTTCCCTCTCTCGGACGCACTGTCGGCACCAGTGTCAAGGCGGCCCGCCTGCTGGTGCGGGGATCCGTGCGCGGTGGAGCGTGGGCGACCCGCCGCGTCGGCACCGCGCGGGCCAGGGGCGCCGCCAACGAACAAGGCATGATCCGGCTGTTCGACCTGCACGCGCTCTCGTGCGCGGGCGACACGCTGATCGCGATCGGCCTGGCCGGCACCATCTTCTTCAACGTGCCGCTGGGCGAGGCGCGCAGCAAGGTCGCGCTCTACCTGCTGATCACGATGGTGCCGTTCGCGCTGCTGGCGCCCGTGGTGGGCCCGCTCCTCGACCATTTCCGGCACGGCCGGCGCTACGCCCTCGCGGTGACGATGCTGGGCCGGGCGTTCCTGGCCTACGTGATCTCCGATCACCTCTTCGGCTGGGGTCTCTATCCGGCGGCTTTCGGGGTGCTGGCGCTCTCCCGGGCGTACGGGGTGGCCAGATCGGCCGCCGTGCCGAGGCTCCTGCCCGAGGGGATAGGCCTGTCCCAGGTCGGCGCCCGGGCCAGCGTCTACGGCACGTTCGCGGGCGCGGTGGTCGCCCCCGTGGGCCTGCTCGCCTTCAAGTTCGGCCCGCAGTGGCCCCTGCGCGTGGCAATGATCATCTTTATCGTCGGCATGGTCGTGTCGCTGCGCCTGCCCCCACGGGCCGACTCCGACCCGCCCGAGGCCGTGCCCCGCCCCTGGCGCACGATGCTGCGCCTGCCCCGCGGCGAGGACCGCCCGCTGGCCGGCCAGCTGGTGATCTCGACGCTGATCGGTAGCGCCAGCCTGCGCCTGCTGTACGGGTTCACGCTGCTCTTCCTGGCCTTCGTCATCATGGCCGATCAGCTCGACACGACGATCCTGGGCAACGACATCGGCCGCCAGGGCGCGGTCGGCGTGGTCGGCGGGGCCCTGGCCGTGGGCACGTTCCTGTCCACCGCCGTGGGCACGAGACTGCGCATCCGCCGCCCGCTGGCCCTGCAATCCGCCGGCCTGGCCGCCGTGGCCGCCGTGGGCGTGCTGGCCACGCTCTTCTACAGCCTGACCACGGTCACCCTGTTCGCGCTGGTGGTGGCCGTCTTCAGCGGTATCGCCAAACTGGCCGTCGACGCCAGCATCCAGGAAAGGGTGCCCGAACGCCTGCGGGCCAGCGCCTTCGCCCACTCCGAAACAGTCCTGATGATCGCCTGGGTCGTGGGCGGCGGCATCGGCATCATCCCGCTCTCGGGCCGCCTGGGCGTGGCCCTGGCCACCCTGCTGGCCGTGGCGGCAGCCGTGCGGGCCGGCTACATCGCGGCCCGCCTGCACAACGAACGCCTGAGCGGCCGCGCCGACGAGCCGACCCCCGACACGGCCCGCGAACCCGCCCACGCCACAGCCTCGACCTCGACCGACGAGCCGGCGCCGGGCTGGGCACCCCCGGGCTCACCCGACCACCACCGCCCCGCCGACAGCCGGACCGCCGAAACCCGCCGCCCCGCCGACGGCTGGACCTCCGGATCCGACGACCCGAGTGACCCGTGGCCCGACGCCCCGACCGTCCCCACCCACACCCGCCCCAACAACACTCCACCCGGCCGCAACAACACCCCACCCGGCAGCCGCGACCGCACCCCCAGCGGCCAGGGCCGCCCAGCGAGCGACGGCCCAGCCACCCGTGTCGACTCCGGCGAGCCCAAGAAGGGCTGGTTCGGCCGCCGCAAAGACAAGCGAGCCGCGAGCGAGCCGCCACCGCCGCAGCGGGCGCCCGCGCCTTCCGAACAGCCGACCCCGAAATCGGCCGCTCAGCCAAAGCCTGACGCCGCTCCGGCACCGCCCGGCTTCCACGTCTACCGGCCCTCTTCGGTCGACCACCCGACGAACGGCCGAACGCCCGGCGACGATCCGGACCGGTGAGCCGGCCGACCCTGCAGAGTTATCCACAATCCCGGTCTGTCCACAGCATGCGGCTCCACCTACGGCAAAGATCCACAACTTCCGCCACAATCGCCGAGGTGGGGGTCCCCCCAAGGGAGGGCGGGCTCTGTGGTGGGCCGGCGCCGTGGTGGGTCGGCGCCGTGGTGGGTCGGCTCTGTGGTGGGCCGGCTCCGTGGCGAGCTCGAATGATCAACCTGCCGATTAGCGAGGACCCGACCTGATGCACCTCCCCCTGCTGGTGGTCACGGCCGTACCGGCCGAGGCCGACGCCGTACGCGCGGGCGCCGACCCCGACCACGTCGTCGTCGCCCCGGTGGGTGTCGGCCCCGCCGCAGCCGCCGCCGGCACCGCCCGGCTGCTGGCCACCGGCCGCTACCGCGCCGTCATCTCGGCCGGGATCGCCGGCGGCTTCCCCGGCCGCGCCCCCGTGGGCGCCACCGTGCTCGCCACCCGCAGCATCGCCGGCGATCTGGGCGCCGAGACCCCCGACGGCTTCCTCACCGTCGACGAGCTCGGCTTCGGCGAGAGCGTCGTCAATGCCGACCCCACCCTCCTCCAGGCCCTGACCACCGAGATCCCCGGGGCGATCGTCGGCGACGTCGTGACCCTCAGCACCGTCACCGGCACGCAGACGACCGCCGACCGCCTGGCGAAGAGTTATCCACAGGCTGTGGCCGAGGCCATGGAGGGGTACGGCGTGGCCGTCGCCGCCGCCGGTCTCCCCTTCGCCGAGCTGCGCACCATCTCCAACCCGGTCGGCCCGCGAGACCGCGCCGCCTGGCGGCTCAAGGAGGCCTTCGCCGCGTTATCCACAGCTTCCGCCCGGTTGTGGACAGCCTGTGGATAACTTCACCGTGTGGGATGAGAGACACCTGTCGTGACGCCGGTCCACCCGGAACACCCTCTAGCGTGGACCTCGTGGCGCTCTCACTCGCGGTCTCCCCGTGTCCCAATGACACGTTCGTCTTCCACGCTCTCGTGCACGGGCTCATCCCGGGCACGCCCGAGGTCAATCTGACCTTCGCCGACGTCGACGTGACGAACACGGCGGCCGAGCGGGGCGAGTTCGACCTGGTCAAGGTCAGTTACGCGGCGCTGCCCTGGCTGCTCGACGACTACGAACTGCTGCCCACCGGGGGCGCCCTCGGTCGCGGCTGCGGCCCGCTGGTGCTGGCCCGTGAGCCCGGTCTCGACCTGGCCGGCAAGACGGTGGCCGTCCCGGGCGACCGCACCACGGCCTATCTGCTGTTCCGCCTGTGGGCGGCCGACCGTGCGCCGGGGCGCATCGAGGTCGTCCCGTTCCACCAGATCATGCCGGGCGTGGCCGAGGGCAAGTTCGACGCCGGCCTGGTCATCCACGAGGCCCGCTTCACCTATCAGCGCTATGGCCTCACCGCGCTGGCCGATCTGGGCGAGTGGTGGGAGTCCGACACGGGGCTGCCCATCCCGCTGGGCGCGATCCTGGCCAAGCGCGGTTCGGTCGACCCGGCGCAGGCCACCGAGTGGATCCGCAACTCGGTCAGCATGGCCTGGGCCAACCCCGACGCGAGCCGCGAGTTCGTGCTGGCCAACGCGCAAGAGATGGAGCCCGAGGTCGTGCAGCAGCACATCGACCTCTACGTCAACGAGTTCACGCTCGAGCTGGGCCGAGACGGATTCGCCGCCGCCGACGCCCTGTTGCAGCGTGCGGCGGCGGCGGGTTTGACGCCGTCGGTGAAGCCTTTTATCTAGATCTCGAACTCTTTGGCGACCGCGTGGATCACCTGCGCGATCTTCTGGGCGACGCGCTTGTCGGGGTAGCGGCCGCGGCTCAGGCCGGGCTGCACCTGCGACTCGAGCACCTTGATCATGTCTTCGACCATGCTGTGCAACTCTTCGGCGGGCCGGCGTCGCAGCTCGGACAGCGACGGCGGCGCGTCGATCAGCTTGACGCCCATCGCCTGGGCGCCCTTGCGGCTGTCGACCACGCCGAACTCGATGCGCTGGCCTGTCTTCAACTCGGCCACCCCGGCCGGCAGCGCGCCCTTGGGCAGGAACACGTCGCCGCCCTCATCGCTGGTGACGAACCCGAATCCCTTCGCCGCGTCGTACCACTTCACTCGACCCGTGGGCACCGCTGACCTCAACTTCACTCAATGGAAACAACCGCTCACCGCAAAGGCTACTTAAGCGGCGGGCTCGGACCCAACTGCAATCTCGCGCAGCAGCGCCGGCAGCCCGGTGAGATCCTTCAACACGTACGCGGCCCCGGCGTTCCCAAGATCGTCCGGCGAGCAGGGCCCGGTGGCGACGCCGATGCCCGGCACCCCGGCCGTGCGCGCGGCCACCATGTCGGCGATGTGATCCCCGACATACCAGTTCGCGCCGTGCTCGGTGATCGCCGCCGCCTTGCCCTCGGCGAACAGGTCCCCGGCCACTTCGTCGACGACGATGCCCAGGTGATCGAGGTGCATGTGCGCGAGCCGGCCCAGCTTCGAGGTGACCACCACGACACGGAGACCCATCTCACGCACGGCGGCCAGGGCCTCGACAGCGCCCGGCATCGGCACGGTCGGCGTGATCGCGTACCGGGTGTAGAGGGCCCGGTAGGTGACCACCGTCTGTTCGATCTGCTCGGGCGGGAACCAGTGCCCGAGTTCGGTCCGCAGCGGCGGGCCCAGCCGGCTGACCGCGAGGTCGGCGTCCACGAGGACGCCGGTCTCGGCGGTCAGGGCCTGGTAGGCGGCCCGGATGCCCGGCCGGGAGTCGATCAGGGTCATGTCCAGGTCGAACCCGACCGCCGAGGTCATGAACAGCAGCTCACGCGGGGGTCGACGGGATGTAGTGCAGTTGCTCGACCGGCAGCGGGAAGGTCTGATCGTCACCGAACGGCGACGGCGCGGCGGCCCGGTCGGAGAGGATCTCGGACACGTCGAAGTGGTCCTCGGGCCCGCGGGGCTGGGTCTGACGCTCGGCGGCGCCGCCCTTGACGTCGGTTCCCGGCAGAGTGTTCTTCGCGGCCACGGATGTCCCCTTCAGTATCCCAACGAAGTCCCGGACGAGCCGGGCACGCCAATATCGTCCCACGGTCGCTAGCGTTGAACACGATGGCCACCACATTCGCCGATCACCTGCGGTCGCTCACTGACGAAGCGCTGAGCGCGCTCGTTCAGCTGCGCCCGGATCTCGTCGTCCCCGTACCCGCCGACATCTCCGCTCTCGCCGTCCGGGCCCAGTCCCGCGGCTCGGTCGCCCGCTGTCTGGACGGCCTCGACGAGTTCACTCTCGCCGTCCTCGACGCGGCCCGGCTCAGCCGCTCGGCCGAGACGGCACTGACCTCGGTCGACGCGATCCTCGAGCTCGCCTGCGACGTCGAGCCGGCCGATGTCCGCGTCGCCGTCGACCGCCTGCGGGTCCGGTTCCTGATGTTCGGCGGCGACGACTCCCTGCACCTCGTGGCCGCGATCGACGAGGTCACCTCGCCCTATCCGGCCGGTCTGGGGCGTCCGGCCGACTTCCTCGACCCACAGGCCGCGGCGCTCTGCGCCGACAAAGCCAAATTGCGGCGTACGGTCCTGGCCGCCCCGCCCGGCGCCCGGGCCGTGCTCGACCGGCTCGCCGCCGGTCCGCCGATCGGTGCGCTAGGCCGCGACTCCCACCCAACCCAAAAACGGACTAAAGGCACAGCCGGCGAGCCGGTGCGCTGGCTGGTCGACAACCACGTGCTGGTGCCGATCAGCGAGGCCGGCCGGGCCCCGCGGGCCGACGGTGAGCTGGTCGAACTGCCCCGCGAGGTGGGCCTGCTGCTGCGCCGCGACACCGGTCCCCTGGGCCCGCTGCGGCCGTTCCCGCCGATCCCCGAGGGCAGCGCCCGCGACCCCAAGTCCGTCGACTCGGCCGGTGCGGGCCAGGTGATGGAGGCCGTCCGCAGCACCGAGGCGCTGCTCGAGGCGCTGGCCGCCGAGCCAGCCCCGGTGCTGCGGGCCGGCGGTCTGGGCGTTCGCGACCTGAAGCGCCTGGCCAAGACGGCCGGCCTCGACGAGCCCGGGGCGGCCCTGCTGCTCGAGGTGGCCCACGCCTCGGGCCTGCTCGGCGAGGCCGATGCGGCCGGCACCGCCCGTTCGGTGACCGTGAGCCGGGCCTCGGGCGCGGTCGACGAGATCTTCCTGCCCACCGGCGCCTACGACCTGTGGCGGGCGCTCAGCCTCGCCCAGCGCTGGGTCTCACTGGCCCGGGCCTGGCTGGCCATGACCCGGCAGCCCGGCCTGATCGGGCAGCGCGACGACCGCGACCGCCCGATCAACGCGCTCGCCCCCGACGCCGAGCGGGCCGGCGCCCCGCAGGCCCGGCGCGAGGGCCTGCTGGTGCTGGCCGACCTCAAGCCGGGCACCGCGCCGCAGGTCGACGAGGTGCTGGGCCTGCTCGCGTGGCAGACCCCCCGGCGCTCGCGCGGTCGTGAGGCGGCCCACCGCGACGCTCTGACCAGCGCGGCCGCGCTCGGCGTGACCGCGCTCGGAGCCATCACCTCGTACGGCCGCCTGCTCTTCGAAGATGTCGACGACGCCGATGGTGATCCGCTCGGCGTCCGCCCGGGGGCGACCGAGCCGCCGGGTGATGTCGTACGCACACTCGATGCCCTGCTCCCGGCTCCGGTCGACCATGTGCTGGTGCAGGCCGACCTGTCCGTGGTGGTGCCCGGCCCGCCCGAGCCCGAGCTGGCGGCCGAGCTCGACGTGGTCGCCGAGCCCGAGTCGGCCGGCGGGGCGAGCGTGTTCCGGGTCACCGCGGCCAGTGTGCGGCGGGCCCTTGACGTCGGGTACACGGCGGCCGACCTGCACTCGCTGTTCCGCCGCCGGTCACGCACCCCGGTGCCGCAGACGCTGAGCTACATGATCGACGACGCCGCCCGCAAGCACGGTGGCCTGCGCGCCGGTTCGGCCGGCTCGTATCTGCGCAGCGACGACGAGGCGCTGCTGGCCGAGGTGATGGCCGACAAGCGGCTCGGCTCGCTGGGCCTGCGTCAGATCGCGCCGACCGTGCTGGTCAGCCCGCTGCAGGTGGTGCGGCTGCTGGGCGGCCTGCGGGAGGCCGGTTTCGCGCCGGTCGCCGAGGACGCCGGGGGCGCCGCCGTGCTGAGCCGGCCCAAGGTGCGCCGCGCGCCGACCCGTACGTCGGTGGCCTCCCGCCTGGCCGACCAGGCCGGCCCGCCGCTGCTGTCAGGGCCGCGGCTGGCCGGGGTGGTCGAGCAGATCCGGCGCGGGGACATCGCCACGCGCGCGGCCCGCCGGGCCCCGGTGAGCGTGCGCGCGGCCAACGGGCAGGGCGTTCCCGGGCTGACCTCGGTGCAGCAACACGGCCAAGCCATGGCGGTGCTGCAACAAGCCGTACGGGAAAAGGTTCGGGTCTGGGTGGGTTATGTTGACTCGCACGGCGCCACGTTGTCGCGCCTGGTGCGGCCGGTGTCGCTGAGCGCGGGCTATCTGCGGGCCGAGGACGAGCGTACGGAAACCCTGCACACCTTCGCGTTGCACCGCATCACGGCCGCGGTGCCGGACGAAGAGAACTGACGCGCGCGGGTCGCACACCCCCGTCGGGTGCGACCCGCCTCCCCCGCGCTTCTCTGTCAACGCGGTCGCGGGCCGAAAGGTTGCACCGACTTCGTGTCAGACTGGAGGGTCGGTGTGAGCTCTTCGAAGGGTGTTACTGGTGAGCGGCGGACCACTTATCGTCCAGTCCGACAAGACCCTCCTGCTGGAAGTCGACCACCCGGACGCGAAGGCGTGCCGGATGGCCATAGCCCCGTTCGCCGAGCTCGAACGGTCGCCGGAACACGTGCACACGTACCGGTTGACCCCGCTCGGCCTGTGGAACGCGCGCGCCGCCGGGCATGACGCCGAGAGTGTGGTCGACTCCCTGATCAAGTACTCGCGCTACCCGGTGCCGCACGCGCTGCTGGTCGACGTGGCCGAGACGATGGACCGCTACGGGCGGCTCCAGCTGGTCAACGACCCCGGGCACGGCCTGGTGCTGCGCGGCCTCGACAAGATCGTGCTGATCGAGGTGGCCAAGTCGAAGAAGCTGGCCGGCATGCTCGGCGCCAAGATCGACGACGAGACCATCGCGGTCCACCCGTCCGAGCGCGGGCGGCTCAAGCAGGCGCTGCTCAAGCTGGGCTGGCCGGCCGAGGACCTGGCCGGTTACGTCGACGGCGAGGCCCACGAGATCAATCTGGCCGAGGACGGCTGGACCCTGCGGTCGTACCAGCAAGAGGCGGTCGACGGCTTCTGGGCCGGTGGTTCCGGGGTCGTGGTGCTGCCCTGCGGCGCCGGAAAGACGCTGGTCGGCGCGGCCGCGATGGCCACGGCCAAGGCGACGACGCTGATCCTGGTCACCAACACGGTGGCCGGGCGGCAGTGGAAGCGCGAGCTGATCGCCCGTACGTCGCTCACCGAGGACGAGATCGGCGAGTACAGCGGCGAGCGCAAAGAGATCCGCGCGGTCACCATCGCCACCTACCAGGTGCTCACGTCCCGCCGCGGCGGCACCTATCCCCACCTCGACGTGTTCGGCGCGCGCGACTGGGGCCTGGTCATCTATGACGAGGTCCACCTGCTGCCGGCGCCGATCTTCCGGTTCACGGCCGACCTGCAGGCCCGTCGCCGGCTCGGCCTGACCGCGACCCTGGTCCGCGAGGACGGCCGCGAGGGCGACGTGTTCTCGCTGATCGGCCCGAAGCGCTACGACGCGCCGTGGAAAGACATCGAGTCGCAGGGCTGGATCGCCCCCGCCGAGTGTGTCGAGGTGCGGGTCACGCTCACCGACGCCGAGCGGATGGCGTACGCGGTGACCGAGGCCGAGGAGCGCTACCGGGTGGCCGCCACCGCGCGCACCAAGCTGCCGGTCGTGCGCGCCCTGGTCGAGCAGCACCCGGATGAGCAGGTGCTGGTCATCGGGGCCTACATCGACCAGCTGCACCAGCTGGGCGAGTACCTCGACGCCCCGATCATCCAGGGCTCGACCACCAACAAAGAGCGCGAGCGCCTGTTCGACGCGTTCCGCTCGGGCGAGCTGAAGACGCTGGTGCTGTCGAAGGTCGGCAACTTCTCGATCGACCTGCCCGAGGCGGCGGTGGCCATCCAGGTGTCGGGCACGTTCGGCTCGCGGCAAGAGGAGGCGCAGCGGCTGGGCCGGGTGCTGCGGCCCAAGGGCGACGGGCGGCAGGCCCACTTCTACACGGTCGTCTCGCGGGACACGATCGACACCGAGTACGCCGCCCACCGTCAGCGCTTCCTGGCCGAGCAGGGCTACGCCTACACGATCGTCGACGCCGACGACATCCTCGGCCCAGCCCTGCCCCAGATCGACTGACGACCCGCTAGGACGGTGACAGCGTCTCGGGCGCTGTCACCGCCGGCTGGGCCGGGCCCTCGATGCTGCTGTCGGCGCCGGCGAAGGCCAGGAAGCCGCACGTGACCAGCACGAGCACGACGGCCGCGACGATCCCCACGATCAGCCACAGCTTGTTCCGGTTGGCGGCTGGCGGGGGCGGCGTGAAGCGGGTGCCGTTCTCTTCGTGGGCGGCCGCGGCCACCACCTCGGGGCTGCCCAGGCGTTCGAGCACCTCGATGATCTCGCCCTCGCTGGCCAGGTTGCGCTCGGCCTGCTCGGCCGCGATGTGCGCGGCCAGGTCGTTGAGCAACTCGCGGCGCTGCAGGACGGGGAGGCCGGCCAGGCGCTGATCAACCTCGCGCAGGTATTCGGCGACGACGTCGTTCTCTCGGGTCTTCATGCGGCCTCACCTGTGCCCACAAGTCGGTCGACGGTCTGTCGGAACTGCACCCATTCGGTGCGGAAGTGGTCGAGCGCGGAGCGCCCGCCCGGGGTCAGGCCGTAGTAGCGCCGCGGGGGCCCGCTGGGCGACTCGACCCATTTGCTCTCCAGCCAACCCGACCGGCGCAACCGGGAGAGCAGCGGATAGATCGTGCCCTCGCCGACGGCCACACCGGGCTCCTCGCCCAGTCGTCGCACGAGCTCGTTGCCGTACCTGTCCTCGGTCTCGACCATGGCCAGGACGCAGAACTCGAGAGTGCCGCGGCGCAGACTCGTCGCCAATTGCGAAGCTTCTGCCATGCGCGACACAGTACCTTGCGCCGCAAGGTAGGTCTAGACCGGCAGCTCCGGGCCGGGTTCGAGCAGGTCTTCCATCAGGTCACCGTGCTTCTCGACCCGCTTCAACACCTCGGTCGCGAGGTAGTGCCGAGGCTCCTGCGCCCCGGTCGCCACCGCCTCGACCTCGTCCCAGGTCAGCGGGGTCGAGGCGGTCGGCTCGGCCTGGGCCCGCAGCGAATAGGGCGTCACCGTGGTCTTGGCCGCGCTGTTCTGACTCCAGTCGATGAAGACCTTGCCCGGCCGCACGGCCTTGGCCATCTTGGCCGTGATCGAGCCGGGGACCATCGCCGCCAACTCTTCCGCGACCTTTTTGGCGTACGCCGCCACGAGCTCGGCGTCCTGCGTGCCGGAGATCGGGCAGCACAGCTGCATCCCCTTCTTGCCCGACGTCTTCGGGTAGGCCGCGACCCCGTCCGCCTCGAGCCGGTCGCGCATCAGCACGGCCACCGCGCTGCACTCCTTGAGCCCGGCCGGCGCCCCCGGATCCAGGTCGACGACGAGCAGGTCGGGGTCGGCCCCGATCCGCCACTGCGGGGTGTGCAGCTCGAGCGCGGCCAGATTGGCCAGCCAGACCAGCGTAGGCAGCTCGTCGACGACGACGAAGTCGATGGTCTCGCGGCTCCTGGTCGATCCGGGCACCGGCAGCGTCTCGAGGCGCACCCAGTCCGGCGTACCCCCGGGCTTGTTCTTCTCGAAGAAGTGCACCCCATCGACGCCGTTCGGATAGCGGATACGGGTCACCGCGCGGCCGGCCAGGTGCGGGAGCATGACCGGGGCGATGCGCGTGTAGTAGTCGATGACCTCGCCCTTGGTGAAGCCGGCGGCCGGGTACATCAGCTTGTCGAGGTTCGAGAGCTCGAGATCCCGGCCGTCGATCGAGACGGGGAACCGGTCAGCGGGCATCGTCGTCCTCCTCCGCACACTCCTCGGCCGACTTGTCGTCGCGCAAGCGCAGGTAGCGGGGGAACCGCAACCGCCCGTCCGGCGTCCGGTTGCCGTAGCGGACCTCGACCACCAGCTCCGGTCGTACCCAATGGGCTCCCCGGGAATCCTCGCGGGGCACCGCGCCCGCCGCGAACGGCGAGTCCTTCCGAGCCAGCGGCTCGAGCGCGGCCAGCAGCTCTTTCTCGGCCACGGCGCCGATGCCCCCGCCGACCCGGCCCCGGAACGCCAGCCCGTCCGGGGTGGGCACACCGACGAGCAGACCCCCGAGCTTGCGTACGCCGGACCGCCAACCACCGATCACGTAGTCCCCGGTCCGGTCGAACTTGACCTTGACCCAGTCCGGCGAGCGGCTGCCCGGCAGGTAGCCCGAGTCGTCCCGCTTGGCCACCACGCCCTCGAGGTTGTTCTCGCGGGCCGCGTCCGCGGTGGCCGGCCCGTCGCCGAACGAGGGCGGCACCATCCAGTTCGGCCCGGCCAGCCCGAGCTCGACCAGCTTCTCGCGGCGGGCTCGATAGGGCAGGCCGGTGCAGTCGTGGCCGTCGAGAAAGAGCAGGTCGAATATCATGTACGTGACCGGCAGGGTCACCGCCAGCCGGGCCGCCCGCAGCCGTTCGCGCACGTGCATGCGCTCGGCCAGCGCGGTGAACGACGGCCGGCCGCCCGCGTCGAGCACGACCATCTCGCCGTCGACCAGGGTGCCCGCGGGCAGCCGGAGGTCGGCGATCTCGGGGTACGCCGCCGTCACGACCGCCCCGGAGCGCGCGAACAGGTCGGGTGGCCCCTCGGTGAAGAGCGCGAGAACGCGTACCCCGTCCCACTTGAACTCGTAGCTCCAGCCCGGCCCGACCGGCAGCGCACCGGCGGTCGCGAGCATCGGAGACAACGGCGCACCAGGCACCCGATCACCATAGGCAGGATCGAACACCTTACGCAGGGGTCTCAGTGATGCCATCCTGATCAGGTCGTCTCACCGGCGGGTACAGGAGTTGTCATGCGAGCGATCTGGAAGGGCGCGGTCTCCTTCGGCCTGGTGTCCATCGCCGTCAAGCTGTACTCGGCGACCGAGGAAAAAGACATCCGGTTCCATCAGGTGCACCGCACCGACGGCGGCCGGATCAAGTATCAGCGCACGTGCTCGGTCGACGGCGAGGTGGTCAGCTACGACGACATCGCCAAGGGCTACGACATCGGCGGCGGCGAGATGGTGATCCTCACCGACGAGGACTTCGCCGACCTGCCGCTGACCACATCGCGCGCGATCGACGTGCTCGAGTTCGTGCCGGCCGAGCAGATCGACCCGATCCTGTTCGCCAAGTCGTACTACCTCGAGCCCGAGGGCCAGGCGGCCAAGCCGTACGTGTTGCTGCGCGACGCGCTGCAGGACGCCGACCGGGTCGCCATCGTCAAGATCGCGATCCGCCAGCGCGAACAGCTGGCCACGCTGCGGGTGCACGAGGGCGTGCTCGTGCTCAACACCATGCTCTGGCCGGACGAGGTGCGTACGCCCGACTTCGGGTTCCTCGACGAGGACATCGAGACCCGCCCGGCCGAGCTGGCCATGGCCAGCTCGCTGATCGACTCGATGGCCGGCAGCTTCAAGGCCGAGGAGTTCACCGACAACTACCGGGCCGCCCTGCAAGAGGTGATCGACGCCAAGGTCGAGGGGCGCGAGATCGTGCAGCCGGAAGAGGCCGAGGAAGCCCCGGCGGCCGCGGTCGACCTGATGGCGGCCCTGAAGGCCTCGGTCGAGCGGGCCAAGGCGGCGCGCGGCGAGTCGGCGCCTTTGGAAAAGAAGACGCCGGCCAAGAAGGCTCCGGCCAAGAAAGCGGCAGCGAAGAAGGCCACACCCGCCAAGAAAGCGGTGAAGAAGTCGGCGTGACTAAAGTTGGCCCGTGGCATTGACGTGGGCTGAGTCTTACCTGGGCAAGGTGCGGGCGAGCGTCGGGGATTCCGACACGATCCTGTTCGTCGGGGCGCGAGGCGTGATCTTCGACGACCAGAACCGGCTGTTGCTGATCCAGCGGTCCGACAACCACCGCTGGGCCATTCCGGCCGGGGCGATGGAGCTCGGCGAGAGCATGGAAGACTGCGCGATCCGCGAGGTATGGGAAGAGACGGGCCTGCGGGCGACCTCGCTCACGCCGTTCGCGTTCTACAGCGCGTACACCTACACGAACGACTACGGGCACACCTACCAGCAGATCCTCATGTCGTTCCGGATCCACACGTGGGAGGGCGAACTGCTGCGCCAGACCGAGGAGTCGGTCGACGCGGGTTTCTTCCCGCTCGACGCGCTCCCCGGCCCGAAGTCGTTCGTCCTCGACGAGACCCTGGCCGACCTGGCCCAGTTCGAGGCCACCGGCCGCCTGGTGATGAAGTAGCGGTCAGCGCAGCTCGCCGGCCAGCAGCCCCATCGTGAACTTGTCGATCCACTGACCCTCGTGGCGGAACACCTGCCGCAGCCGGCCCTCCTCGACGAAGCCGACCTTGCGGTAGATGTGCAGGGCGGCCTCGTTCTCGACGACCGCGGTCAGGGTGATCTTGCGTAGGCGCATCTTCTCGAACCCGTACCGGCAGGCCGTCCGCATCGCGTCGGTGGCGTACCCCTTGCCCCAGAAGTCCTTCTCACCGAGGTAGATGTCCAGGTCGGCCACGCCGGTCTCGGGTTCGGCGCCGTGCAGCCGCACCAGCCCGATCAGCGTGCCGCCCGGCTCCTCGATGCCGAAGAGCACATCGCCGTACGCGTTGCCGGCCCGCTCGTCGAGCCACTTGGCCACCTGCCCGATGGTCTCGGCGTAGCCCTCGTCCATCCACCGCATGACCTCGGCGTCGTGGTTCCAGCGCCACAACGACTCGGCGTCGGCCACACCCATGGCCCGCAACCGGACCTGTTCCCCGTAAGCATCCACGGCGGGTCAGCGTATCCGCACCTCGCGCGTGAAATCGTGCCCGCACGGCAGCACGACGAACACGACCGACTCGACCAGCAGCGAGCCGTCCTCGAGCTCCTGATAGTCGAGCGGCTCGGCGTTGACGTCGGTCACCACCTTGTCGCAGGTGGGACACCGGCCGCCGGCCGTCACGACGCCGAACTCGCTGGCCGGCAGCGCGTCGGGCGTGGGGTCGGGGGTCGCCTTCTGAGCCGGGGTCATGGGTGGGCGGAGATGAGGCTTGGCCATACCCCACCGTACGGCGAAATCAGACACCCCGGCCGGAAGCCACCGCGTCGGCGTACTTCATGGTCAGCGGGCGAGCGTCCTCGAAGTTGAGCGCGTGCACGATCGCGTGGTGCTGCTCGCCGGCGTCACGCTCCGGCCCGGCCAGCGCCGAGGCCAGCTCAGCCTCGTCGACCGGACCCAGACCCAGCGGTACGAAGGCCACGGGGTCGGCGCCGTAGGCCCCGGACGGCGGCGTCGCGCCGGGCGGATAGGGGCGCCCGAGCATGTCGAACCAGATCTCGTTGTCGTCATCGTCCCAGGCCTCCATCAACTGGGACTGGTCCGACAGGTACTCGTGGTAGGCCGCGCCGTCGCGGAACAGCATGGCCACCAGCACGTCGGAGTCGAACAGGCTGAACGTGGCGGCCAGCTTGAGGCGCGTCGCCAGTCCGTCGGTCTCGGCATAAACCCCGTCACCCTCCGGGACCACCGCCCAGCGGCGCTCGCCCATCGGCATGATCACGGCCCGCTGCCCGCACCCCGCCACCGCGGCTCGGACGTCTTCCAGTTCACCGACGGCCAGAACCGTCTGATAGCTGCTGCCCACGGGCCGAGACAGTACGCCTACGGAACCTTGGGCTCGGGCAGCGGCTTCACCGCGCCGGCGATCGTGATCGAGATGATCAGCAGTACCGCCACCGCGACCAGAGCGTTCTTGACCATGATGTGGTCGCCGAGGAAGCCGATCAGCGGCGGCCCGCCCAGGAAGGCGCAGTAGCCGATCGAGGCCACCACACTCACCCGGGACGCCGCGTGGGCCGGATCGTCGGCGGCCGCGCTCATGCCGACCGGGAAGCCGAGCGACGCCCCCAGCCCCCAGAACAGCGCGCCCACGAAGGCCAGCGGCGTCGACGGTCCCAGGATGTAGAGCGCCAGCCCGGCCAGGCTGACCGCCGCCAGCACCCGCACGACCGCCACCCGCCCGTACCGGTCGAGCAGGGCCGGCCCGAACCACCGCCCGGCCGTCATCGCGGCCAGGAAGAGCGCGAAGGCGAGCGTGCCGACAGCGGCCGACGTGCCGTAGCTGTCGATCATCGAGACGCTGATCCAGTCGATCCCGGCACCCTCGGTGAACGCGAACGCCAGCACGAACACACCGACCATGATCGTGCGCGGCTCACGCCACGTAGCCAGGGCATCGTGCAGCCCGTTGCGCTTGGTGACCGGCGCGGTCGAGCCGACCATCGTCGGGTCGGACGGGGTCACGGCCGGCACCGGGCCGGCGTCGTCGGGCACGAAGGCGCGCACCGAGACGATGACGATGGCCGCGATCAGCACCGCGGTGACGGCCAGGTGGATCGTGACCGAGATGCCGAGCGCGACCGCCCCCGCCCCGACCAGGGCGCCCGCCACCGTGCCGACGCTGAAGCCGGCGTGGAAGCGCGGCATGATCGCCTTGCCCAGACGCCGTTCGACGATCGCGCCCTGGACGTTCATGGCCACGTCCCACGAGCCGTTGGCGAACCCGAACGCGAACAGGCCCACGACCACTGGCAGCACACCGAACTGGTAACCGATCGCGATCCCGATCAGGGCCACACCGAGTAGCGCGCCCATCACGGCGACCGTGCGGCTGGAACCGAACCGGGCCACGACCTGACCCGCCAGCAGCAGCGAGATGATCGAACCGGCGGCCAGCGCCAGCAGCACCAGGCCGATGCCGGACGGGGTCAGACCGAGCTCGTCACGCACCTGCGGGATCCGGGAGGCCCAGCTGGCGGCCGCGACCCCGGCCATGATGAAGGCGGCATAGACCGCGCGGGTCGCCGCCCGTACTTCCGGGGTGGCTTCGACTTCGGTGGTCACTGCGGCACTCCCAGGAAGCGGCCGACGATCGTCCGGGTCTCCGCGCGGTCGTCCGTGGCGGTGGACAGGATGAGGTGCATGACGAGGCCTTCGATGACCGCGTCGATCCCCCGGGCGGTGACCGGATCGATGAAGCGCTCCAGAACCGTCCGTGACCGGCGCATCCAGGCGTCGGTCACACTGCGGAGGGTCGGGTTGCGCAGGGCGGCCAGATAGAGCTCGTACGACACCGCCCAGTCGCGCGGGTCGCCGCCGGCGTCCCCGTTGATCAGGTCGGTGACGGCGTCGGCGAAGCCGGCCAGGTCGGTGACCCCTTCGAAGTGCGCCTCGTAGCGCGGCGACATCAGCTCGGCATGCCGCCGGAAGGCCTGTTCGAGCAGGTCCTCCAGGTTGTCGAAGTGGTACGTGATCGAGCCCAGCGGCACGTCGGCGGCGGCCGCGATGCGCCGGCTGGTGGTGCCGGCGACACCGTGGTCGGCGATCACCTCGATGGCCGCGTCGACGATCCGGCTCTTGCGGTCGGGGTCGTAGCGCCGGGGCGAGCGCGCGGTGGGCACGACGGTCACGGCTCCACCTCCCGGATCACGCGGGCCGGATTGCCCACAGCGACCACGTTCGGTGGCAGGTCTTTGGTCACGACCGCCCCGGCGCCGACGACAGTGTTGTCACCGATGGTCACCCCCGGCAGTACGAGAACCCCGCCGCCGAGCCACACGTTGTCGCCGATGACGATGGGCGAGGCGGCCTCCCACTTCTCGCGCCGCGGCCCGGCCGCAACCGGGTGCCAGGCCGTGAGCAACTGCACGTTCGGCCCCATCTGCACGTCGTCGCCGATCGTGACCGTCGCCACATCCAGGCTGATCAGACCGAAATTGGCGAAGGTGCGGGCGCCCACGAACGTCTGGTAGCCGTAGTCGCACCGGAACGGCGGCCGGATCTCGCTGTCCTCACCGAAGCGGCCGAGCAGCTCGGTGAGCAGCTCGCGCCGCAGAGCATGGTCGGTGGGGTCGGCCGTGTTGAGACGATGGGAGAGCGCCGCGGCCCGGTTCATGTCGTCGAAGAGGGCCGGATCGTCGGCCCGGTAGAGCTCACCGGCGAGCATGCGCTCGCGCATCGTGGTCATGCGTACGAGCGTACATAAGGTTGCGTGATTAGACTTCCGCCCCGTGATCGCGGAGCCGGCTTGGGATGTGGCAATTGTCGGCGGCGGGCCGTCTGGTCTGTCGGCAGCACGGGCCGCAGCCGCCACCGGCGCGCGCACGATCGTGCTGGAGCGGGCCGAGCACCCCCGCTACAAGACGTGCGGCGGCGGTCTCATCGGAACTTCCCTGGCGTACGCCGAGAAGCACATCGACGTGCCCGCGCGGGACAAGATCTCGGCGTTGACCTTCACGCGCGACGGCCGGAACGAGTTCACCCGCCACGCCGCCTCGTCGCCGTTCCTCACCCTGGTCCGGCGCGACGAATTCGATCACGCCTGGTATTCGGCCGCCGTCACCGCCGGTGCCGTGGTCCGGCAGAACGCCCAGGTGCGCGCCGTCGACCAGGGCGTGGTGACGCTGACCGACGGTGAGCAGATCTCCGCCCGTACGATCATCGGCGCCGACGGCTCGGCCGGCATCACGGCCCGGTACGTCGGGGTCGGCTTCGAGCAGCAAGACCTGGGCCTCGAGGTGGAACTGGCCGCCACCGAGGCCGACCGCGCGACGTGGCGAGGCCGGGTGCTGCTCGACTGGGGCCCGTTCCCCGGCTCGTACGGCTGGGTCTTCCCGAAAGAGGACGAGCTCACCGTCGGCGTGATCATGGCCAAGGGCCACGGCGCCGAGACGAAGCAGTACCTGGCCGACTTCCGGCAGCGCCTCGGCCTCAACGACCGCCCGGTCATCCGCGACTCCGGACATCTGACCCGCTGTCGCCGCCCCGACGCGCCGCTGCGGCGAGGTCAGGTCGCGGTGGTCGGCGACGCCGCCGGCCTGCTCGAGCCGTGGACCCGCGAGGGCATCAGCTACGCCCTGCGCAGCGGCGGGTGGGCCGGCCGGCACTGGCAAGATCTTTCCCAGTACGAACGTCAGGTGACCACCGAACTCGCGCCCGAGATGGCGGCCGGGCGGCGCATGCTGGACGCCTTCTCCCGCTACCCCCGGGTCGTCCACACGGCGATGGCCACACCGCTGGGCTGGCGCGCCTTCGAATCGTTCTGCCAGGGCAACCTCTCGATGGCCCACGTGATCGAACGCCCGAGCATCCGAGCCCTGCTGACCCTGTTCCGCGCCTGATCCGGCAGTCTCTGGTCCGCGCCCAGATCGGCTGGCCCTGACCTGCGCCCAGATCGGCTGGCCCTGACCTGCGCTCAGATCGGCTGGCTGGCCGCCTAGATCGACCGGCTCCGGTCCGCGCCTAGATCGGCTGGCTCTGATCCGCGCCTGGATCGTCGGGCATCGCGCGTAACGGCCAAGGCGCCCACTGCACCGCGGCGGCGAACCCGCTGCGTCGCGCCTCCCGGGAGTCTTCCCTGGTCAGCGGTCCTTCCCGGCGAGCGTTGATGCCGACCCCGATGAGCCGGCTCTCGTACCAGGAGCCACCGACCCCACGCCGCACCCGCTCCCACAGCCCACCCTCGACGAGGGCCGCGGCCTGGATGCGCACCAGCTCGACCAGCTGCGCCGGATCCTCATCGCAAACGGCGCACGCGCACCCCGGCAGCGTCTCGACCCACCATCGACCGAGACGCAGAGCAATGCCCGGCGTCTCGGTGAACGCGATGGCCAGTGGTGCGGCCGCAGGCGTACGCGGCATGAGTCTTTCCATCCGCACCAATGCATCAGCCGCCCCGAGAGACTCCTTGCTTTCCCGGCGGTCGACCATGTATCGCTCCGCCAGCTCGTCCAGCAGCGCCTCGGCCGCGTCCCGCAGGACGGCAAAGCGAGCAACGTGCGGGTCAGCCCTCACCAGCGCAGTATGCCGTCCCCGGCCGACGACCCACCAGCGCTTCGCCCGGACTTCCCCTCATCAGGAAGAGAACTCCCCCTCCTTGACACCCCCGACGAACGCCTCCCATTCCTCAACAGTGAAGGACAGGACGTCGTCCGGGCTGGTCGAGTTGCGGACCAGAACATGACTCCCGGTCAGCGCCACCTCGACGCAGTTGCCGCTCGTGCAGCGTTTGGTCTTGCGCCATTCCAGTTCTGCGGTCAACTTGATCATTTGCGCACCTCCGTGCCGGTTCCCGAGGTCCACGTTAAGGGACCATTTCCCGATCCGGCAGGAATGAATGGCGTGAACATCGAACGGTATGCGGCTTAAGCCCGGTATCCACCGGCAGATGCGCCCTTTTTGAAGCAAATTGCGCCTTTTACGGAACACCGTCAACCGAGGCTGGAGTCGGGATCCGTACACTGCCCGAGGGCATATTTCCGATTCAAACCGACAAGTCGACCCGGAACAAAAGGCGACATGCGATTCAGCATGCCGCCCTTTGCACAAAAAAATCCCCGCCTGCGGCGGGTAGTGTTAAAATCCGATCAGAAAACGAACTCGTCGTTCTTGACTCCCGCGACGAATGCGGACCACTCGGCTGCAGTGAATGCATGGGCCGGGTTCTCAGGGTTTTTGCTGTCCCTGATCAGGTACTGCCCGTCGACCATTGCCACTTCGACGCAGTTTCCACTCGCGCAGCGGCTGCTCTTGCGCCACTGGGGCGATTCGACCTCGTGCATCTGGACTCTACCGTGCCTCTCGAATTAAGGTGATAAATACCTATTAAGTTTGATTCAACTTCGACGGCCCGGAGAGATCGCTCCAAGATCCTTTATGCGCTTCTTGACGAAGGCGATCGTGTCGCTCTCGTCGATTGCAGCTTGCCAAAGTTGGTCGAAACGCTTTCGGTGCCTTCCGGTTTCGGCACGGTTTTCCACTGTGTCGTCGACCATCCCGTTCTCGCGATACATGACTTCGCGGTCGGGGTGCAGAGGGTCGACGGTCAGCAATTCGAAGCTGCCGTTGTTCGCGATGGTCTGCGGGACATCGAACGGCAGCATGCGCATTTCAAACAGTCCACGGTCGGCCAGCGCAACAAGTTCCTGCAGCTGCCGGATGAAGATGTCGACCCCGCCGATCGGGCGCATGAACACTGATTGATCGGCCAGAAAGTAGTACTTGAGCGGGTCGCTCCGCTGAAGCATGGCCTCGAGACGCTTGCTCCTGATCTCGACGAGAGCATTTACCTTCGCCTCGGAGAAGCCGTCGTTCTTCTGCCACGCTCCCGTCAGCGCCGCCGCGTACTCCGGAGTCTGCAGCGGGCCATGCACGTAGTAGACGTTGAACGAGCGCAGCTCCGTCGCTTCCGCCTCGTACTCGAGGAACTTGAGGAACTCGTCGGACGTGCTCTCCCGGAAGCGGGGCTCCTGCCACCACGCGTAGGCCGGGCGCTTACGGGTCCGCGCGATGCGGGCATCGGCCAGCAACGAGTCGACGGTCGCCTTGTCGCGAATGCCCAGCAGATTCAGCAGGCCGCGGAGGTCGTTGATCGAGAGGGAGACGTCACCGTTCTCGATGCGGATGACCTTGCTGAGGGACCACTCCATCTCTTCGGCGACCTGCGCCTGGGTAAGCGGAATCGCCTCGCGAGCCTCGCGTATCGCAATGCGAACACGCCGGCGCGCGATAGTAGGCGAGTCGCCGTCGGCCATAGATCCTTCACCGTTGAAGAGGTCCGGGTGTAACCACGTCGTAACTTGCCACCTCGCTGATAGCCATCTGGCGGTCAGCGAGGTGCACTCTAGTACCGTCCTATCAGAACGATTGCGGAGGGGTGGGGTTTTGGCAAACTACGAGGTCATCCGCCTCGTGGTTCAGGCCGCCGCGAGGTCAAGCCCCCGTTCGGGTGGCCGGGCGGCCTCGAGGGAGCGCCGCAGGGCCCGCTTGACCTGGTTGAATTGACGTTCTTCGGAGCACGCGTACAGCACCACGTCAGAACCGCGATAGAGGGCGTGCAGTTCCCACCCGCGCGGTCGCCGGACCGTCGCGGGCAGGACGCATGCCAGGGGAACCGTCACGGCAAGTAGCAGCACGGCGTACGCGGCCGGCGGCTCGAACAGCGTCCAGCCGGCGCTCACAGCGGCCACGGTGCCGGCCGCAGCCATGAGAACAGTCATCGGGGAGGCGGGCCTCGAAGCGGCCCGTGTGACGCCTACGTGGTGGAGGTCGCGAACCGCGTAGCTCCGCCGGGGATTGGTGTGCCAGATGAAGAGTTGATCGGTAACCACGGCGTCCGGACCGTTGTAGTAGGTACGTTTACTCATGGCGCACTCCTCCCCGCTGCTTCTTGCGAGGGAGGAAAGACCGGGCCACCATGGGCACAGGAGAGATGCATTTCCAGCCTCGCGCGTCATACCTGACTGAGAAGTCAACAGCGAGCGTTCGTAGAGGCCAGAACGGCACCCGGTTGCCGCCGGGTGCCGTTGTTCGAATCTCCCCTCAACTTCCGCCCTTGTTGCTCTGTCATCAGTAGAGCATGCCGTACGGCCGACCGCTACCATTCAATCTGCCATGTTGCAGATTGCGTGCAAGCCGACTGACCGGGTGAGGGGCGCGTCACTTCGACCAGCTTGTGGCGTTTCATAGAAGAACCGACCGGGTAGGCCAGACGTCGGATGCCACTGTCGAACCTGTGATTGGGCAGGTAGAAGGGCGATAACCCGCATGGAGAGCCGATTGAAGATCGCGGGCCAGGCGGTGCAACCCATCCTGGTGATGTTCCCTCTGGGGCTGTTCGCGATGGCCATCATCTTCGACCTCGCCAACCTGGCCGGGGCCCCGGCGATCGTCGGATCGCTGGCCTACTGGAACATCGTGGCCGGCCTGGTCGGCGGTATTGCCGCCGCCGTCGCGGGCGCGATCGACGTAGCCTTCGTCCGCCGTCCGGAGGCCAAGCGCATCGGCGTGCTGCGGATGCTGCTCAACATGGGCGTGCTGTTCCTCTTCGCCGTCATCGTCATGGTGCGGGTCGGCGACCCGAACCGGGAGGCCGGCGTCGGCCTCTTCCTGCTCGAACTGATCGCGCTGGCCATCTCCGGCTTCGGCGCCTGGTTCGGCGGTGAACTCGCCAACGGCCGCACCCCGGCCTTCGCCCGTGCGGCCGTGGGCAACCGGGGCTACTGACGGCTTGGTCAAGACCCCACCCGTACGCCGAAATGCCAGAAGCCCAGGTCGATGACCTGGGCTTCTGCGTGGAGCCGCCTGACGGAATCGAACCGTCGACCTACGCATTACGAGTGCGTCGCTCTAGCCGACTGAGCTAAGGCGGCAACGAGAAACAAGTGTACGGTATGCGGCCCGGCGGGTCGGCGGGGCCACCCCCAAAGGCGCCGAAGGATCGACGACGGTTCTGTCAGGGGGCGGGTCTAGTGTGCCTGGCGTGACCGTCGATCACCCGCAACCTCCCCCCTCGGGCCCGGTCGTGCCGCCGCGGCCCGCGAGCATGGATCCTCAGCAGCTGGGCTTCACGCCGCAGCGGCCGGTGGGCTGGCTCGCGCCGCTGTTGCTGCTCAGCACGGGTCTGCGCACGCTGCTGGCCGTGCTCTTCGGGGCCTATCTCGACAAGCGCGAGCTGCAGAACGCGCTCGACGGCGACTGGTTCGATCATTCGCAGACCGCCGACGGCGAGATCTGGCTCGACTACGTGGCCGACCTGGGCGACGGCTTCGACGCGACGTATTCGGTGGCCTACCTGATGGCCCAGCCGAGCATCGAGGTCGACGGCGCCTCACTGCCCCGCGGGCGGCTGCTGCTCATGGGTGGCGACCAGG
Organism: Paractinoplanes aksuensis; assembly: GCF_024137025.1. GTDB lineage: Bacteria > Actinomycetota > Actinomycetes > Mycobacteriales > Micromonosporaceae > Actinoplanes > Actinoplanes aksuensis. The sequence continues at coordinate 1,455 of NZ_JAMYJR010000026.1, read as the reverse complement.
TCTATCCGCTGGCCAGCGGCGACGGCTACGAGAGCCGCATGAAAGGGCCCTACCGCGCTGCCCTGCCCGAGCCGCCGGTCGATTCGCCCCAGCCGACGCTGTTCGCGCTGCCGGGCAACCACGACTGGTACGACGGTCTCACTGCCTTCATCCGGCTCTTCGCGCGCCGCCGCGACGGTCACATCGGCGGGTGGCGCACCGAGCAGCGGCGCTCCTATTTCGCGGTCAAGCTACCGGCGAACTGGTGGCTGTTCGCGATCGACGAGCAGTTCGGCGCCTACATCGACGATCCCCAGCTCGGCTATTTCGAAGAGGCGGCCCGGCACGTCGGCCACGACGACCGCGTGATCCTGATGACGCCGTCGCCGAAGTGGGTCAAGTCGGTCGACAAGCCGGAAGAGTACGACGCGATCGACTACTTCATCCGCAAGACGCTCGACCCGACCGGGGCGTCCACGCGAGTGCTCGTCTCCGGCGACCTGCACCACTACGCCCGCTACAGCGACCCCGAACGTGAGCTGATCACGTGCGGTGGCGGCGGCGCCTACCTGCTCGGCACCCAGCAGCTTCCGAAAGAGCTGGTCGTGCCCCAGCCCGACACGCTGACCCGCAGCCGCAGCGCCAGCAAGCCGTACGCGTTCCGCTCGTCCTATCCGGATGCCGCGAGCTCGAAGCGGATGGCCTGGGGTGTGTTCGGCCGGGTGGTGAAGCGCAACCCCGGGTTCGCCACGATGCTCGGCATCATCCACGTGCTCACCATGCTGGCGATGGCCGGCGCCGCGGCCGGCAATGCGGGCATCGTGCAGCGGCTGTTCAGCATCCCCTTGACCGTCATGCTGGTGCTGATCCTGGCCGGGTCGGTGGCGTTCGCCCAGCCGCCCAAGGCCGACCGGCCCAAACATGCCCGGCACTGGGTGGCCGGTCTGCTGCACGCGTTCGCCCACATCGGCCTGGCCGCGGGCGGCACCTGGCTGTGGTTGCAACTGCCCTTCCACGACTGGACGTGGCCCGGCCCGCTGGTGGTCGCCGCAGTCCTGTACGGGCCGGTCATCGGATTCTTGGCGACCCAGCTGACCGCGCTCTACCTGCTGATCGCGTCCACTGTCGACGTCAACGTCAACGAGCTGTACGCCGGGCAGGGCATCGAGGACGCCAAGAGCTTCCTCCGCATGCACATCGCCGCCGACGGCACCCTGACGATCCACCCCATCGGCATCGACAAAATCTGTCGCAAGTGGACGCCCGACCCGCACGGCGCCCCCGACGTCTCCTGGCTGCACCCCCGAGACCCGCTGGTCCCCCACCGCATCGAAGCACCGATCGAAGTCCGCTGACCAACAGCTGCGCGACGCCTACCCACTAGGCTCGTCACAGCGCGGGCTCGTCACAGCGCGGGCTCGTCACAGCGCGGGCTCGTCACAGCGCGGGCTCGTCACAGCGCGGGCTCGTCACAGC
>NZ_JAMYJR010000025.1 GCF_024137025.1 Paractinoplanes aksuensis | reverse complement strand
GCGGCTAGTTGTAGCGCTCCTCGTGGGCCTGGCGGGGGCCGCAGACTGAGGCTCGGCTGCAGGAGCAGCGGGAGCCGTCGGAGTCCATGCGGACGACTACTGCGTCCTTGGGGACGCTGTGGGCCACCACGCGGCCGTCGCCCTCGGGGGTGGTGACGCGGCTGCCGACGGCCGGGGCGGAAGCCTGGAAAGCCTGGTAGAGCGGATGTTCGTATTTGAGGCAGCACATCAAGCGGCCGCAGGCGCCGGAGATGCGCAGGGGGTTGAGCGGGAGGTCCTGGTCTTTGGCCATGCGGATCGTCACCGGCTCGAAGTCGGTGAGGAACGTGGCGCAGCAAAGGTCGCGGCCGCACGAGCCGATGCCGCCCTGGACGCGAGCTGAGTCGCGAGCCGACAACTGGCGCAGTTCGACCCGGCAGTGCAGGGTGGCGCCCAGGTCACGGACGAGGGAACGGAAATCGACCCGGTGCGGGGCGGTGAAGTAGATCGTGGTGCGAGCGCTGCCGGAACCGGTCGAGTCGAGCACGTGATCGACGGCGACGACCTTCATGGGCAGCTCATGAGCCTTGATCAGCTTTTTGGCGGCAACCTTGGCCTCGGCCTTGCGCTTGCGCAGCACCTCGTCGCGGCGCAGATCGTCGTCGCCGGCCAGGCCCGCGACCTTGGGGAAGGCCGACGTGTCCTCGCTGACCCATTGCGCCGCCCAGACGCACTCCGCCACCTCGGGGCCGTCGTCCGTGGGCACGAGCACACGGTCGCCGACCTGGGGCGAGAACTCGCCCGGATCGAGGTAGTAGAGGCGGCCGTACCGGTTGAAACTGACCGCGCACAGCATGCCCATGGTCACCACCTTACGACGCCGCCAAGACCGCACCAAATGCCGGATTTGGGCTACCCGGCGGAGTTGTCGCATAGATGTTTCGCAACTACCCAGATCGACCTTCGTTGGGCAGACCCGTAGACGCCGCATCAGTTGCGTCCCCATCGGGAGGAACCTTCCATGACGCCCGCCAGGTCGCTGGCCGCCAGTGTCGTCGCGCTCGGTTTCGCCGGCGCCCTCACCGCACCGCAACCGGCGCTCGCTGCGCCCGCACCCTGCGAACGGGCCGAGAACTTCGCCGCGCAGTCCGGGGCCGAGATGCTCCGGATCGACAAGCTGGAGGTCCGCGCGGCGGCCCCGGAACGGCCGCGCGTCAAGAACGAGCGGAAGACCGAGAAGGGCACAGTCGGAGACGCCGCCACCAAGGTGCTGAGCAGCGACGACGACCCGATCATCCCGAAGCCCGAGGACAGCGACACGATCAGCGAGGGCATCGGCCTGACCGGGATGGGCGTGCTGGGGTATCTCGGCGTCCTCCCGGAGCCGGCTGCCAAGACCGCCGGTGACGCCGACGTGGTTCCCTCACCCAGGAGCGGCCTGGTCGGCGATGTCGCCGAGCGCGGCCGGACGGTGGTCGACGGCCTGGGCGACTCCTCCGGCGCCGGCGGCGGCGAGCCCGTGGACGACGGCGACAGCGACGGCGAGCCCGTGGACGACAGCGACAGCGACAGCGACAGCGCTGCCACCGACGACGAGGGCGACGAGGACCCGGCCGGCGGCGACAAGGCGTCCACGGGACGCGGCCAGGAGCGGCCGCGGACGGCGACGCTGGCCGACGTCGGGCTGGGCGAGGCCCGTACGGCAATGATCGGTTCGGCCAAGATCGCGTCGGCGGCCTATGCCCGGATGCTCAACGGCGACTCCAGCGACAAGAAGCACGCCGCGATGGCGAAGCCCCTGCTCCAGCAGGCCCCGCCGACCAACGCCAAGGCGTCGCGGCGCTCGACCCCCGCCGGGAAGGCCGGCCCGCTGCGACTGGGCCGGGGCGGCCTGGGTACGCACGCGCAGTGGGACGCCGCCATGGCGTGCGGGCAGGCGGCCGGGGAGACCGGCCGGGCCGACGCCTCGCTGACCAGCCTTACGGTTCTGAACGACCTGGTCCGCGTGCCCGGCACGATGACCAGCCGAGGCACGACGGCGCTGGAGCGCCGGGGCGACGAGACCCGTACGGTCGCCCGCTCGACGATGACCGCGGGCCGCATCGAGCTGGCCGGCGGGCAGGTCCAGCTGCGCGTTCTGCAGGCCCCCGTGCTCGAGGCGACCACGTCGGCCGGCTCCGGCGGCAAGGTCAGCTACCGCCCGGCGGTTGTCGAGATCTCCGGCGACGGCATCGCGACCCGGCGGCTGAAGACGGCCGGGGAGCACGTCGACATCGCGCTGACCCCGCTGCTCCACGAGATGGAGTCGGCGCCGATGCCGAACCTGGCCGAGCTGGGCCGGCTGGGGCGGGCCGAGCCGCTGCCGGTGCCGGCCGTGCCGGGGCTGCCGCTGGTGGCCGCGCCCGCGACCGAGTCGGCGCCCGCGGCCACCAGCGGGATGAAGCTGCGGGTGGCGCTGGGTGACGTGCGGCACGCGGTCGAGGGGCCGGCCATCGCGGCCCGGGCCTCGGCGATCAAGGTCTCGCTGACCCGGACGACCGGTTCCCAGGTACGCGGCCAGGACGGCTACGGTGCGAAGGCCGGCCTCGCCCTGAACATGTCGATGGGCGTCCTGGAAGCTGCGGCCGTCTCCCCGGAGAGCCGGGACATCACGCCGTCGGGTGCGGGCGGTGGCCTGCCGGTCACCGGCTCGGACGTGACCCGGGTGGCCCTGGCCGGCGGCGGCCTGCTGCTGGCCGGCGTGGTGGTGGTGCTGCTGACCGTACGTCGCCGGCGGTCCCACTCCTGACGCGGTGCTGATCGGGCGGCCTCCTCCGGGGGCCGCCCGTCGCCGTACCGGAACCGGGTCGTCCGGATGGAGACATGTCGATCTCCTGATGGGTGAGCCGCCCGCGACGGTCGTCCCCTCATGGTCCGCCGAGCGGACGGAAGCCGCCGCAACCCCGAGACAACCGTCGATTCGTAGCGTTGAGTAGTGCCTACACCTGCGGGGGGTGCAGGAGGTCGCGGCGTCGTATTCGGAGTTCTTTCCGGTTGTCCGAATACGGCGCCGCGCCCATGCCCGCTGCGTCCCGGATGCCCGGCCGCCGACCGATTGTCGCGTCCCTCCTTTGCGCGCGGGCCGGACTCGTCGGCGTGGCAGGTCTGCGGCTACAGCGGGACGGGGTTGGCCAGTTCCTGGGAGCCCTGCAGCAGGTCTTCGGCCTCGGCGTAATCGGTGGCCACCACTCGCAGAACATGGGACGCCAGGTCGGCGGCGGCCCGGATCTCGGCCATCGACGGCGGATGGCCCGGGGGCGCCGACAGCGTGATCGACTCGGCCGAGCCCAGGACGTCGGCCAGGGCGGACGCCAGGTTGTCGCGGGTGCGCGCCATCCAGTCGTGCAGGGCCGCAGCCAGGTCGGCACTGGCTTCCAGCCGCTCGTCGAGGCTTTCGCCCGTGCCGGAGAGATGAACGGCGTAGCGCCGGCGGCGGTCGTCGTAGGCGTCGGCGGCCTCGCCCTCCCAATCGCCGGGCGGCGGCAGCGACGTGGCGACGTCGGCACACACCCGGGCCCCGGCCCGCAGGTCGGCCGCGGCGTCGACCAGGGCCGAAGGGCGCAACCCGGCCACGGAGTGAGCCGCGTCGGCCGGCATCAGGCGTACGCGACGGAAGTCGTCCAGCACCGGGTGACCGACTGGCACCCCGGCGACCTCCAGAACCTCCTCGGCCCGGCGCAGCAGGGGCGTGGCCGCGTCGAGCAACTGGTCGAGCCGATCCATCACAACTCCTGGGTGAAGCGGCGCTCGACCGCCTCGTCGGTCTCGGCGTAGTGCCGCCGGGTGGCCCGCACCGAACGCGCCATCTCGGCCAGACGGGCACCGGCGACGGACGCCTCACGCGATCGCGCGTCGAGCACAGCGGCCCAGTGGTCATGCAAAGCCCGCCCCATCTGCCCCGGCAACCCCGGGCCGGCGGCCGCAGCCAGGCCGACCCCGCCGGACGTCGAAGCCGCGCCAGGTTCGAAGCGGGCAGACGGTGGGGACGCCCCGCCCGCATCCGCTCGAGAGCCGCCGTGAGTCGCAGCCGCGCCGAGCGCCTGCTGATGGGACCCGGACGAGGCTCCGTCGCCCGCGGCAGCCAGCGCGGCGAACGCTGCGAACGCGCCGGGCGCCACCGCCAGGGTCGGTATATCTCGTGACAAGGCGCTCAGGGCGTCGGCAGCCTGGTCGAGGTGGTCGGCCACTTCGTCCACGTCAGGCCTCGCCCAGGGTGCGGAACTGGTCGAAGATCTCGCTGTGCAGTTTTTCGCGGGCCCAGCGGGCGGCGTCGGTGGCGTTGCTGACGGCAGCCTGCAACTCTCGGCTGAATTCGGCCGGATGGCGATGGCTCAGCCCGCCGTGAATCTGGATGTCGGTGATGCGGCCGGATGCGGTCACGGTGACCTCGATGGAATTGTCGGGTGAGTGGACCGAGACCTGGTGGGACTCGACGGCCCGGTCGAAGTCGCCGCGCAGCTCTTCCACGCGTCGATGCCTTTCGATGGCCTCACTGATCCACGCCTCGTCGATCTCCCGTGCCATGCCGAGGCTCCTCACCGTGTGTCAGCGCGCCATCGCGGACCGGGATCAGACCGTACCCGGAAGAGTGACGCCTTCGCTACCGACCGACTTCCACTGTGGATAACTCGGAGGCCGTATCCACAGGGGCGGGCATTCTGTCGGAGGTGGGCAATACCATCGGTGCCGTGAGTGACGTCTTCGCTGATCTGGTCGGCCAGGCCGAGCCGGTCGCCACGCTGCGGCAGGCCGCCGCGGCGGCGGCCCGGGTCGTGGCCGGTGAGCAGGTGGCCGCCGGCGCGATGACCCACGCCTGGATCTTCACGGGTCCGCCGGGCAGCGGTCGTTCGGTGGCCGCGCGCGCCTTCGCGGCCGCGCTCGAGTGCGAGCGTGGCGGCGCCGGCTGCGGCGAGTGTCACGGCTGCCACACCACGCTGGGCAAGACCCACGCCGATGTCCGCTTCGTCGTACCCGAGGGGTTGTCGATCGGCGTCAACGAGATGCGGGCGCTGGTGCTGCGGGCGGCCAGCGCGCCGTCGGGCGGCCGGTGGCAGATCGTCGTGATCGAGGATGCCGACCGACTCACCGAGCAGGCGGGCAACGCGCTGCTCAAGGCGATCGAAGAGCCGCCGCCGCGCACGGTGTTCCTGCTCTGCACGCCGTCGACCCACCCCGACGACATCTCGGTGACGATCCGGTCCCGCTGCCGGGTGGTGGCGCTGCGACAGCCGCCGGCCGACGCGGTGGCCGAGGTGCTGGTGCGCCGCGACGGTGTCGCGCCAGATGTTGCCTCGTGGGCGGCGGCCGCGTCGCAGGGGCACGTGGGCCGGGCGAAACGGCTGTCCCGCGACTCCGAGGCCCGGGGGCGGCGCGACGCCGTGCTGTCCGTGCCGCGCCGGCTGACCGGGGTGGGCGCCTGCTTCGAGGCGGCCGGCGCGCTGATCAAGGCGGCCGAGGCCGAGGCGGCCGAGCTGTTGGTCGAGACGGATGCTTCCGAGCGCTCAGCGCTGGAACAAGCGCTGGGCGCCGGCGGCACCGGCCGAGGCGCGGCAGGCGCGATGCGCGGCGCGGCGGGCCAGCTCAAAGAGCTCGAACGACGCCAGAAATCGCGGGCCACCCGCTCGAAGCGGGATGCGCTCGACCGCGCGCTGGTCGACCTGGCCGGCTTCTACCGCGACGTGCTGATCACCAACATGCGCGCGCCGGTCGGCGTCGTGCACACCGACGTGGCCGCGCAGTCCCAGGCCGCGGCGGGCAAGTGGTCGCCAGAGAGCGCCCTGCGCCGCTTGGAAGCGGTGCTGGCCTGCCGCCAGGCCATCGAAGAAAACGTCAAACCCGACATCGCCGTCGAAGCGATGATGCTGACCCTCTGGCGCGGCTGACCCGCGAACCGGCCCGACAGCGCGCTGGGGCCCTTCGACGAGGCTGCGACCTGGCACCAGCAATCTCGCGCGGGCACCACCGGGGCGAGCGGCCAGGCCGATGGTCAGCGTCGGCTGTAGCGGCCGGGCCCGTCGGGGGTCTCGTCGTCGTTGATGCCCAGCAACTCGGCCATCTCCTCGAGCGGCGGTTCCTCGCCGTCAGCCCGGCGGAGCGGCTGCGTGGCGTCGGCGCCGTTCGACGACGCCGTCGGGCGGGTCGCGATCGGCTGGGTGGGCTCAGTTGAGGCGGCCGCATCCGCGGACGGCTGGTCCGAAGTCGCGGTGTCAGCGCCGTTCGACGCCCTCGCGATCGGCTGCGTCGGGTCGCTTGAAGAGACGGCCGCGATCGGCTGCGTCGAGCCGCTTGCAGGAGCGGCCACGATCGGCTGCGTCGGGTCGCCGCTTGAAGAGACGGCCGCGATCGGCTGCGTCGAGCCGCTTGCAGGAGCGGCCACGATCGGCTGTGTCGGGTCGCCGCTTGAAGAGACGGCCGCGACTGGCTGTGTCGGGTCGTTCGAGGGGGCGGCGGGGGTGGTTCGGCGGTCGTCGGGGCCCACTCGACGGTCGGGGACGGCGGTCAGGTCGGGGGCCTGGAAGTCGGGCTCCGGGGGCAGATCGGTCGAGGCGGGAGCGGGGTGGGCCGGCTCGGTGGAGCCCAGCAGGCCCGTGAGGCGGCCCGTCACCGCGGTGGTGATCTCGTCGAACGGCCGGGCCGCGTCGAGCACCAGGTAGCGCTTCGGGTCGGCCGCGGCCAGGTCGAGGAACGCGTACCGGACCCGCTCGTGGAACGCCCGGGACTCGCTCTCGAGGCGGTCGGTGCCCTCGCCGCGGGAGTCGACCCGGTTCAGCCCCACGCCCGGGTCCACGTCGAGCAGCACGACCAGGTCGGGCTTCAAGCCGCCCGTGGCCCACGAGGACAGCCACGAGACCTCGGCCACCGGCAGCGTACGGCCGGCGCCCTGATAGGCCAGGGACGAGTCGACATACCGGTCGCTGATCACCACCGCGCCCCGAGCCAGGGCGGGCCGCACGACCGTGGCCACGTGGTGGGCCCGGTCGGCCGCGTACAGCAGGGCCTCGGCACGGGCCGACGGCGACTCGGTCTTGTCGAGCACAAGCTGGCGGATGCGGGCGCCGACGTCGGTCGCGCCCGGCTCGCGGGTCACCACCACGTCACGGCCCTCCTCTTGCAACAAGGAGGCGAGCCGGGTGACCTGGGTCGACTTGCCGGCGCCCTCGCCGCCCTCGAAGACGATGAAGATGCCGCTGCGCACGAACTGCTCGTCGGGCGACAGCGGCCGGCCGCGCATCGAGCCCCACAGGTCGGCCAGCACGGGCACGCCACGCTTGTCGTCCATCTGGCGGAACGAGCCGATGCCGACGAACACGCCGATCGCGCCCGCCACCAGCAGCAGCACGCGGGTGAAGGAGATGTCGAAACTCAGCGCGCCGAGGTCGATGCGACGGGAGCTGCCCAGCCCGACCAGGAAGCCGGAGAGCGTGATGGCCAGCAGCAGCACCATCCGGACGCCGATCTGCACCACGGCGAAGACCCGGCCGCGGACGGCGTCGTCGACCTCGCCGTACAGAAGGGTGGTGCCGGCCAGGAAGGCCATGCCCGCCCCCGCGCCGACCAGCAACGCGCCGACCAGGGCCATCGAGAGGTGGAAGGCCAGGCCGAGGAACATCACGGAGCCGCTGGCAAGCACGATGCTCATGCCGAACCAGCGCCGCCGGGACAGCTCGCGGATGATCATCGGGCCCAGGCCGATGCCGACCGCCAGGCCCATGAAGATGGTGCCGAAGAGCAGGTAGAACGCGGCCTCACCGGCGCCCAATGAGGTGGCGAAGGTCTTGGCCGCGCCGATCACCACACCGCCGGCGGCGAAAGCGCCGAAGATGCCCAGCACCAGGCCCCGTACGAGTGGGGTGGTGCCGATGTATTTCCAGCCGTCGAGGAACTGCTTGGTCATGCTCTGTTGCTCGGCCGCCTGCTGCCGCTGTTCGCTCTTGCCGCCGATCTCTTTGATGCCGAAGAAGACGGTGACGGCGGTGGCCAGGCGGGAGATCGCGTTCAGGTAGAGCGCGATCTGCACCGGTTGGGCCCAGTCGGGCAGGGTGGCGCCGGACTGCTGGATGCCCGCCGTGAGGGCGGAGAGCGCGAGGGCGGCCAGGATCGGCGTGATGCCGTACGTGGTGACGAGCGTGAGCTGGTTGGAGACCTCGATCCGCGACTTGGGGATGAGGTTGGGCACCGCGGCTTCCTTGGCCGGGATCCAGATCAGCGTGATCGTCTCGCCGATGAACGTGGCGATGGTCGCCCAGGCCACGGTGACCCCGGGCGACCCGCCGAACAGCGGGACGAGGGGGATCGAGCCGTAGAAGACGAAGCGGATGAGGTCGGTGATGACCATGGTGTAGCGCCGGTCGAACCGGTCGGCGAAGACGCCGGCGATCGGGCCGAGCAGCAGGGCGGGCAGCAGGCGGACGGCGATGGTGCCACCGAACGCCGCGCCCTGGCCGGCGCTGCTCTCGAACTGGGCCGCGGCGAAGATGCCGGTGGCCAGCAGGCCGATCCAGTCGCCGAAGGAGGCGAGGCCGAGCACGAGCCAGAGACGCCGGAAGGGCCGGATGCGCAGCACCGATCGCAGCGCCGCCGCGCCCGACAGGTCAACCGGTCCGGAGTCCCGCTTTTCGCTGTCGATGGCCGTACCTCCCGTGTTCGCAGGTGCACTCTATCGGGCGGCCCCACGTGACCAGGTGACCCACGTTCGGGTATCGAAGAAGTGAAGAGGTTTCGCATTGCCGGTAACGGCGATACCGTGCTGACGTGATCGAAGACCGCACTGCTTTGAAGGAGCGGCTCGACCGGGCCACCGCCCATCTCGAGACGCCGGTCGCGGCCGTCGACCTGGCGGCCTTCGACGACAACGCCGATCAATTGGTCGCGCGGTCGCAGGGCAAGCCGCTGCGGGTCGCCAGCAAGTCCGTACGGTGCCGCACGCTGCTGGAACGTGTGCTGGCCCGGCCCGGCTGGCGCGGCGTCATGGCGTACACGGTGCCCGAGGCGATCTGGCTCGTGCGCTCCGGCCTGACCGATGACGTGCTGGTGGCGTACCCGTCGGTCGATCGCACCGCACTGCGCGAGCTGACCACCGACCCCAAGCTGGCCGCGGCCATCACGATCATGGTGGATCACCCGTCGCACCTCGATCTGGTCGACCAGGTGACCCCTCCGGGTGACCGGCCGGCGGTTCGGCTCTGTCTGGATCTCGACTCTTCGTGGCGCCCCGCCGGTCCGATGCACCTCGGCGTACGCCGCTCCCCCGTGCACACCGCCGGGCAGGCCTCGTCCCTGGCCCGCCGCCTGGTCGCCCGGCCCGGCTTCACGCTGGTCGGCCTGATGTCGTACGAGGCCCAGATCGCCGGACTGGGTGACCTGCCCCCCGGCCAGGCGTTGCGCGGCCGGGCAATCCGTCTCATGCAGTCCCGCTCGTTCCCCGAGATCCTCCGGCGCCGGGCCGCGGCCGTGGCCGCCGTCCGCGAGCACGCCGACCTCGAGTTCGTCAACGCCGGTGGCACCGGCAGCGTGGCCGCGAGCGGCTCGGATCCGGTGGTCACCGAGGTCACGGCCGGTTCCGGGCTGTACGGGCCGACCCTGTTCGACGCCTACTCCGCGTGGCGCCCGACGCCGGCCGCGTTCTTCGCGCTCAGCGTCGTGCGCCGCCCGGCGCCGCGGATCGCCACCGTGCTCGGCGGGGGCTGGATCGCCTCCGGCCCGGCCGAGACGTCCCGCCAGCCCACCCCGTACCTGCCGGCGGGGTTGAAGTTCAAGCCCGACGAGGGCCCCGGCGAGGTGCAGACGCCGCTGGTCGGCGCCGTGGCCGACACGCTGCGCCCGGGCGACCGGGTCTGGTTCCGTCACGCCAAGGCCGGCGAGCTGTGCGAGCACGTCAACCAGCTCCAGCTGGTCGACAGCGGGTCAGTTACGCCGGCCCCGACGTACCGGGGGGAAGGTCATGACTTCCTGGGCTGACCGCTCAGGCGGTCACGTGGCGGTGCAGGTATTCCCTGATCAGCGCCTTGGCCTCGGTCAGCACGGCCTCGTCGCCGCTCTGGTCGCGCCGGAACGCCAGCTTGATCAGCGCGTCCGCCGCCTCGACCGAGATCTCGAGCGAGAACCGCAGGCGGGCCCTGTCCATCAGTTGGAACTGGTCGACCAGCAGCTCGGCCAGGCGCTCGGCGATGACCGCGTTGTTGTCGCGTTCGACGTCGAGCAGGTGCACGTCGACCACGTCGCCGAAGTGCAGCGTGCGGAAGCCGGGCACCGTGCGGTGCATCTGGATGAAGATGTCGATCGCCGCGTCGACGCCGTCCCACCAGTGGGTGAACGTCTCCCGCCCGAACCGGTCGGACAGGCCCTGCAGGTACGCATCCATGTTGCGCATGGCCAGCGCCTGGACGATCGCCCTCTTGTCGGGGAAGAACTGATAGACCGAGCCGATGGCAACCTCGGCCCGCTCGGCGAGAAGCGTCGTGGTCAGCCCTTCATAGCCGACCTCGTCGACAAGCTCGGCGCAGGCGTCGAGCATGCGCTGGACCCGGGCAACGCTTCTGCCCTGCACCGGGACCCGCCGCAGCGGCCCGGTGGTGACGGTTGGTGTCGACACGCGTCGCCACTCCCTCTCAGCAGTGATAATCGGAACGTTACTCGGATCAACGAGCGAGACGCATCGACGGGACGCGCCGGGTGCTCGTCCGCTCGTACGGAGGACAAGGGCCTAAATGACGATCCCTCGTAACGCCCGGCGCTGGATTAATTGGGGCGGCAACCAGCAGTCACTCGCCGTAGATGTTTTGACCCCTGGGACTGTCGACGAGGTAGCCGCCCACGTCAAGGACGCGTCGGGTACCGGACGCAGAGTGAAGGTCGTCGGCAGTGGCCATTCGTTCACCGCGATCGCCGTCGCCGACGACCAGCGGCTGCTGCTGGACCGGATGACCGACCTCATCTCGGTCGAAGGTCCGCTGGTCACAGTGCAGGCGGGCATGCCGCTGTGGAAGCTCAACGAGACCGTCGCGCGGCACGGGCTGGCCATGCCCAACCTCGGCGACATCGACGCGCAGACCGTGGCCGGGGCGATTTCCACCGGAACGCACGGTACGGGCATCACCCACACGACACTGGCCGCCTGCGTCGAGGCCGTGACGATCGTGACCGGAACCGGCGAGACGCTGACCCTGAGTAAGGGCGACGACATCTTCCCGGCCACGCAGTTGGGTATCGGCGCGCTCGGCATCCTGGTTGAGGTGACCCTGCGCTGTGTGCCCGCGTTCACACTGCTGGCCGACGAGCGGCCGATGGCCCTGCCCGACGTGCTGGCCGGCCTGGACGAGTGGATCCCGAGCAACGAGTTCGTCGAGTTCTACTGGTATCCGTACACCGATCGGGCCCAGCTCAAGCGCAACAACAAGGTGACCGAGAACGACCGCCGGCTGTCGGCCTTCCGGCACTGGCTGGACGACGAGTTCCTCTCGAACACCGTCTGGCAGGGTGTCTGCGGTCTCGGCCGCCGGGTGCCGGCCATCGTGCCGGCCGTCCAGTCGATCGCGGCCCGGGCGCTGACGGCCCGCACGTACACCGAGCGCTCCGACAAGGTCTTCTGCACGCCTCGGCGCGTGCATTTCACCGAAATGGAGTACGAGATCCCGCGCGCGGCCCTGCCCGAGGTGCTCGGTGCGCTGCCGAAGATCATCGACGGGCTGCCGTTCAAGGTCCAGTTCCCGGTCGAGGTGCGGTTCACCGGCCCCGACGACGTCTGGCTGAGCCACGGGTACGGGCGCGAGTCGGCCTATGTGGCGGTGCACCAGTTCAGCGGGGCGCCCTACGAGCCGTACTTCCGGGCCTTCGAAGCCGTCTGCCGGCCGTTGGGCGGGCGGCCGCACTGGGGCAAACTTCACTACCGTACGGCCGAGGATCTGCGCCCGGTCTATCCGAAGTTCGACGACTTCGTGGCCGTGCGCGACCGCCTCGACCCGGCCCGGGTCTTCACCAACGAATACCTGGACCGGGTGCTCGGCGTCTGAGCTACTGCGCGGTGGCCTTGGCCGGCGTCGCTTTTTTGGCCGGCGCCGCCTTCTTCGCCGCTGCCTTCTTGGCCGGGGTGGCCTTCTTGGCCGGCGCCTTCTTGGCGGCTGTCTTCTTGGCCGGGGTGTCGGCGGCCGCCTTGGCCGGGGCCTTCTTGGCGGCCCGCTTCTTCGGGGCCGGACCCTTGGCCCGCTTCTCGGCCAGCATCTCCGAAGCCTGCTCGATCGTGAGCTCTTCGGGCGTCTGGTCGCGGCGCAGGGAGGCGTTGTATTCGCCGTCGGTCACGTACGGGCCGAAGCGGCCGTCCTTGATGACCATCGGCTTCTCGGTCACCGGGTCGGGACCCATCTCGCGCAGCGGCGGCTTGGCCGCGCCCCGGCCCCGGGTCTTCGGGGCCGCCAGCAGGGCCAGCGCCTCGTCCAGGGTGACCGTGAACAGCTGGTCCTCGCTGGCCAGCGAGCGCGAGTCGGTACCGCGCTGCACGTACGGGCCGTACCGCCCGTTCTTGGCGGTGATCTCGTTGCCCTCGGGGTCCTTACCGACCACCCGCGGCAGCGACAGCAGCTGGAGAGCCTGCTCGAGCGTGAGCTCGGCGGGCGACTGCGAGCGGAACAGCGAGCCCCGCCGTTCGCCGCTCTCGACGTACGGCCCGAACCGGCCCGACTTGAGCACTACCGACGTGCCGGTCTGCGGGTCGTCGCCGAGGCTGCGCTCGCCGCTGCCACCGAGGAAGAGCTCCTCGACCTTTTCCGGGGTCAGCTCGTCGGGCGCGACCCCCTCGGGGATCGAGACCCGGTTGCTGGGGTCGTTGGTCTGCTCCTCGGTCGCGCCGGGCACCTGTCGCTGCAGGTAGGGCCCGTACCGGCCGACCCGCACGACGATGTGTCGGCCCTCTTCGTCGTCGAACAGCGGGATCGAGTTGATCAGGCGGGCGTCGATGTCGCCCAGGTTCTCGGTGACCAGCTTGCGCAGGCCGCCGGCCTTGGCGATCTCGTCGTCGGCGCCGGCCGTCTGGCTGCCGAAGTAGAACGCGGTGAGGAAGTCGAGCGAGGCGTGGTCGCCCCCGGCGATGCCGTCGAGGTCGTTCTCCATCGCGGCCGTGAAGCCGTAGTCGACCAGGCGCGGGTAGTGCTTCTCCATCAGGTTGACCACGGCGAACGCGATGAAGGTCGGGATCAGGGCCTGGCCGCGCTTCTCGACGTAGCCCCTGTCCTGGATCGTCTGCATGATCGACGCGTACGTCGAGGGGCGGCCGATGCCGAGCTCCTCCATGGCCTTGACCAGCGACGCCTCGGTGTACCGGGACGGCGGGCTGGTGTGGTGGCCGGCCGCGTTCAGCTCGTCGGCGGTGAGCGGCTGGTCCTTGACCAGGTTGGGCAGGCGACGCTCGGCGTCCTCGGCCTCGGCGTTCTCGTCGTCGGAGGACTCGACGTAGGCCTTGAGGAAGCCCGGCTCGGTGATCGTCTTGCCGGTGGCGCCGAAGTCGACCTCTTCCTGCGCGGTCGAGACGGCCCGGATGCGCACCGAGATCGAGTTGCCGACCGCGTCGGTCATCTGCGACGCGACCGTGCGACGCCAGATCAGCTCGTAGAGCCGGAACGCGTCCCCCGAGAGCTCGTTGGAGACCTCGGCCGGGGTGCGGAAGCTGTCACCGGCGGGCCGGATGGCCTCGTGCGCCTCCTGCGCGTTCTTGACCTTGCCCTTGTAGTGACGGGGCTCCGGCGGGACGCTGCGCTCGCCGTAGAGCTCGGCGATCTGCCGGCGGGCGGCCGCGATGGCCGTCTCCGACAGGTTGACCGAGTCGGTACGCATATAAGTGATGTAGCCCTCTTCGTACAGGCGCTGGGCCGTACGCATCGCCTGGGCCGACGACATGCGCAGCTTGCGGGCGGCCTCTTGCTGCAGCGTCGAGGTGATGAAAGGCGGGTACGGCCGGCGGCGGTACGGCTTCTCCTCGACCCGGGTGACAGTGAAGTTCTGCCCCTCGAGCCGGGCCGCGAGACCCCGGGCGCCGCTCTCGTCGAGCTGCGTCACGGCCGCGCCGGGCTTGAGCTTGCCGGTCGTGGGCTCGAAGTCCTTGCCGGTGGCGATCCGGTCGCCGTTGAGCGCGATCAGCGTGGCGCCGAACTGGCGCGGACCCTCGACCTGGCCCTGGACGGCCAGCAGGGCGTTGATGTCCCAGTACTCGGCCACGCGGAAGGCCATGCGCTGACGTTCGCGCTCGACCACGATGCGGGTCGCCACGGACTGGACCCGGCCCGCCGAGAGCTTCGGCATGACCTTCTTCCACAGCACGGGGCTGACCTCGTAGCCGTAGAGACGGTCGAGGATGCGTCGGGCTTCCTGCGCGTCGACCAGATTCTGGTCGATCTGGCGCGGGTTGGCCACGGCGGCCTGGATCGCGGGCCGGGTGATCTCGTGGAAGACCATGCGGTGGACCGGGACCTTGGGCTTGATCGTCTCGAGCAGGTGCCAGGCGATGGCCTCGCCCTCGCGGTCCTCATCTGTCGCCAGGAAGATCTCGTCGACCTCTTTGGCCAGCTTCTTGAGCTTGGCGATCTGCTGCTTGCGATCGGCCGAGATCACATAGAGCGGGTGGAAGCCGTTGTCGACGTCGACGCCCAGCCGGGCCCACGACTCACCCTTGTACTGCTCGGGCACCTCGTCGGCATTTTTGGGCAGGTCACGGACATGGCCGATGGAGGCCTCGACCAGATAGTCGGGGCCCAGATAACCGGCGATCGTCTTGGCCTTCGACGGGGATTCGACGATGACCAGACGGGTCGTCCTGGCGTCACTCGGCACGGCACTCCCAAACTTCGATACTCAGCGTTCCATCTGCCGAACCATCGGACCGGGCCGGCGGAACACAGACTTCAACGTAACGCGCCGGACGAGCACACATTCCCCGGGCCGCCCCGGAGCCGGATGGTAACGGTCCGGCCACCGTATGCCTCCGACGGCGACACCGTACACCGGGAACATGCTGTCGTGTCGCACACAATCCAGGAAGATCACGCACCCGCGCCACCTGGCCACAGCTCCGCGGGCGCCGCCTCGGGCCGCTCCCCGACCAGCTCAGCGAGCCGCGCGACCCGTCGCTTACCCATGATCGAATATTGCCGCCGGTCGTCCGACAGCCGCCCGGCCAGACCCGCCCGCACCAGCGCCGCGTCGATCTCTGCCGGGTCTTTGGCCGGGTCGAGGCCGAGCGCGTAGCCGCCGGGAACCGGTTCGCCCGCCGCGGCCACCCAGAGGCGAAGCCGAGGGCCGCTCAGGAACAGCTGCGCGGCGGCCCGAGGCCAGGCCTGGGCAAGTCCGTTCAACCGCCGGGAGTACGCGGTGAGGACCTCGAACCGAGGGGCGACCGGCCCTGGTTCGGGCTTTTCCGCCGCAGAATCGGCCATTTCCGCCGATTCGGTTTGATCGCTCGCCATCCCCTCAATGGCCGCGTCCGCCTCAACCACCGGCTCGGCCCTCGCCGGCGACTCGTCGTCGACAACCGGCTCGTCCTCGACGGCCGGCCCGTCCTCGACCGGTCGCCAGTTGACCACCAGGCCGCGGATGACCAGCTCGGCGACCAGCACATGGACCCGCCACGCCCCCTCGACCTCGACCGAGACCCGGGCCGTGCCCCCCATGCGCCCGAGTTGCCCCGGACCGGCCAGCAGCCCGGCCAGGTCGGCCGGCGACGGCTCGGTGGTGCCGGCCCCGAAGATCGGCAGCTGGCGACCGGCCTCGGCGCCCGGGGCGGGCCGCGGACGATCGGGACGTTTGGCAGCCGGAACCGGCGCGGGCAGCACCTCGCGCGGGATCAGCGGCCACCCCGTCTCGGTCATCTCACCGGCACTCGGGCAATTCGTCGAAAGCTTCCTTGAGCTCGTCCGAGTTGAGGTTGCTGGTGTCGAGACTGCTGGCCTGATAGTCGGTCTGCATCTGCTCGACGACCCGGCCGACCTGCTCGTAGAAGGTCTGGGCGGGCGCGGTGGCCAGGCCCTGGATGCCCTGCTTGGCCCGGGCGTAGGCGTCGCGCGTGGCCGCCAGCGAGCCGGTGAAACCGTCGGCGATGCGGGCGCCGTCGTCGACGTCGGGCACGCCGGCCTTGGCCACCCCGGCCCGGGCCCGCTCGCTCGCGTCGGCCGCGCCCCCGAACAGCCGCATCAGGTTTTCCTTGGCCTGACCGGGGGTGGTCGCGGTTTCCATCTGCTGCTGGGTGCGCGAGGTCAGGGAGCTGATCTCGGTGCGCCAGGGCTCGAGGGTGGTGCACACCGAGGCCGCCCAGGCACGGGCGCCGGGGCCACCGGTGCAGCCGGCGAGGGATGCCGCGAGCGCTAGAAGTGCCAGTAGTGCGAGGGGTCGGGCCGGGCGCATGGGAAGCAGCGTACGGGCAAGGTCCGACAACCTCATCTATGGTGCGGGGCACTCGGCTCTATGGTGCGGGGCACTCGGCTCTATGGTGCGGGGCACCCGGCGATCGCCGGGTGCCCCGCATCGGTGGTGCGTGTTGTCAGGCGGTGACCTTCGTGGTCGGCGTCGAGTTGCTCGACGTCGTGTCGTCGCCCATGGAGATCGGCTTGCGCTTGCTCCAGATGACGGCGCCCGCGATGATCAACGCCGCCACGACCGCGATCGTGATGCGCAGCGGGTTGTTCTGGTCGTTGCCGATGCTCCAGGCCACGACGGCCGGGGCGATCAGCAGCGAGACCAGGTTCATCACCTTGAGCAGCGGGTTGATGGCCGGGCCGGCGGTGTCCTTGAACGGGTCACCGACGGTGTCACCGATGATCGTCGCCTCGTGCGCGGAGGAGCCCTTGCCGCCGTAGTTGCCGTCCTCGACCAGCTTCTTGGCGTTGTCCCAGGCCCCACCGGAGTTGGACAGGAAGACCGCCATCAGCGTGCCGGTGCCGATCGCACCGGCCAGGTAGGCCGCCAGAGCGCCGGCGCCGAGGCCGAAACCGACCGCGATCGGGGCCAGGATCGCCAGCAGACCGGGGGTGAGCAGCTCGCGCTGCGCGTCCCGCGTGCAGATGTCGACCACCCGGCCGTACTCGGGCCGCTGGGTGCGGTCCATGATGCCCGGGAACTCGCGGAACTGGCGGCGGACCTCCATGACGACCGCGCCCGCCGAGCGGGACACGGCGTTGATGGCCAGGCCGCTGAAGAGGAACACCACGGCCGAGCCGATCAGCAGGCCGACCAGGTTGCGCGGGTTCGAGATGTTCAGCAGACCGAGGATCTCGGCGCCGACCTGCTCCGGCGTGATGCCGGCGTCGGCCAGCGAGGTGGCCAGGCTGTTGGTGTACGAGCCGAACAGCGCGGTCGCGGCCAGCACGGCCGTCGCGATCGCGATGCCCTTGGTGATCGCCTTGGTGGTGTTGCCGACCGCGTCGAGCTCGGTCAGGATCTGCGCGCCCTTCTCGTCGACGTCACCGGACATCTCGGCGATGCCCTGCGCGTTGTCCGAGATCGGGCCGAAGGTGTCCATGGCCACGATGACGCCGACCGTGGTCAGCAGGCCGGTGCCGGCCAGCGCGACCGCGAACAGCGACAGGGTGAGCGACGAGCCGCCGAGCAGGAACGCACCGAAGACTCCGGCTCCCAGCAGCAGGGCCGAGTAGACGGCGGACTCCAGGCCGACGCTGATGCCGGCCAGCACGACGGTGGCCGCGCCGGTCTGCGACGACTTGCCGATGTCCTGCACCGGGCGGCGGTTGGTCTCGGTGAAGTAGCCGGTCAACGCCTGGATGGCGGCGGCCAGCACGATGCCGATGACGACCGCGCCGACGGCGAGCCAGCGCGGGTCCTGCCCGCTGTTCAGGATGTCGGCGGCGATGTCCTCGTCCTCGAAGCCGGCGAACGACGACGGCAGGTAGACGAAGCTGACCACCGCGACGGCGACTGCAGCGACGGCCGCCGAGATGTAGAACGCCCGGTTGATGGCGGTCAGGCCGTTGCGGTCGCTCGGGCGCAGACGGGTGATGAAGACGCCCAGGATGGCGATGACGACGCCGACCGTCGAGATGATCAGCGGGAAGATCAGGCCGTCCTGGCCGAACGCGGCCGAGCCCAGGATCAGCGCGGCAACCAGGGTCACCGCGTACGACTCGAAGAGGTCGGCGGCCATGCCGGCGCAGTCGCCGACGTTGTCGCCGACATTGTCGGCGATGGTCGCGGGGTTGCGCGGGTCATCCTCGGGGATGCCCTGCTCGACCTTGCCGACCAGGTCGGCGCCGACGTCCGCGGCCTTGGTGAAGATGCCGCCGCCGACCCGCATGAACATGGCGAGCAGCGCGGCGCCGAAGCCGAAGCCCTCGAGCACGGTCGCGGCGTCGCTGCGGAAGATCAGGACGACCAGCGCGCCACCGAAGAGGCCCAGGCCGACCGTGAGGAAACCGACCACACCACCGGTGCGGAAGGCGATGCCCATCGCGGTCTCGCGGCCGCCGTTCTCCCCCGCCGCCGCAGCCACCCGCAGGTTGGCCCGGGTGGCGAGCGCCATGCCCGCGCCGCCGATGAACGAGCTGAACACCGCGCCGACGATGAAGAAGAGTGAGCGTCCGATCTTGACCCAGACCTCGTTGTCGGTGTCGTGCACCGGCAGCAGGTAGAGCAGGACGACCGCGACGACCACGAAGATGGCGAGGGTCTTGAATTGGCGGAACAGGTAGGCCGACGCGCCTTCTTGGACGGCTCCGGCGATCTCCTGCATGTTCTTGGTACCCCGGCCGGCCTTGAGAACCGACTGGACGAACATCGCCGCGAAGCCCAGCGCGATGAGCGCGAAGACCAGGGCGACGATGACAAACGTGACGTTAGAACCACTTAATGAGGTCCCGGACATCAATGTCCTCCTGTACACCGACCGCGCCCGGTTCCGGCGGACGGCACCGGCGGGCGCATCCCCGTCCAAGGGGAGACGACAACTGGGTCCCGCGGCCGCGGGACCAGGAGCAGTAGCTGATAACTCGCGTACTGTATCGGCCGATGGTGGTGATGGTCACACCTGAGTTCAGCCGTGTCGTGGTGATGTTTGCCGCTGTGTTAGCGGCCGGTGTAGGGGGTATGGACGGCGGTTGATATCGTCGCGGATTTGTCCAATTTGTTTCGGACGTGTCAGCGACGCTGAACCGGCCACACCATTCGGACCTCGGTGCCCGGACCGTCATCGACGGGGCGGACCTGCAGATCGTCGACAAAACCGGCGAGCAACGCGAACCCGACGCCGGTGGTCAGCGCGTCCTCGGTCAGCGACTCGTCGGCCAGTTCGTCCGGCGGCAACTTGGTCAGGCCGACGCTCGCCTCGATCGGGGCGTGGTCGATGACCCGTACGGAGTACGCCTCCGAATCAGACATTTCGACGGTCACCAGGTCGGCCAGGCCGTACTGGTTGTGCAGGGCGACCGCCCGGGTGCACGCTTCGCCGATCGCCAGCCGGACCTCGTCGAGCAGCTCCTCGGCGACGCCGGCCCGCCGGGCCACAGCGACGCCGACCAGCCGAGCCGTGCGCACGTGCACGGGGGCGGGCGAGAAGGACAGCCGAACCGTCGCCATCACGAAAGCGCGCTGTCGTCGCTGCCTCGGGTCGCCGCCTCGATCGTGGGGAAGATCGGGAACACCTGGTCGAGCGCCGTGATCCGGAAAATCTTGAGGAGGGCTTCCTTGGAGCAGACGAGGCTGAAGCTCCCGTTGGCCACCCGCAGCCGCTTCATCGCGCCGACCAGCACACCCAGGCCGGTGGAGTCGAGGAACTCGACCCCGCCGAGGTCGACGACGACGTTGCGCACACCTGAGTCGACCAGCTCGACGAGGCGCTCACGCAGCCTCGGAGCCGTGTAGACGTCGACTTCGCCACCGACCTCGAGCACCGTGTGCTCCTCGACGGACCGGGTCGCAAGGGACAGCTCCATCGCTCCTCCTCCCTGCGGGGCCTGTTGATCCGACGGCCGATCTCCCCAGCGAATCTAACCATCGCCCGCTATCGGGCTGCCGTCCGGCTCCACCGTCGTACCCGTTTGAGGTTCGCACCATTCCGATGTCACAGTTCTCGGCGTGACGTCGACCGCGTACAGCCCCACCGAACTTCTTCACCGGCTGCAGGCGCGTACGTCGGAATCCCCGATCACCCACATCGAGCAGATCCCCGCTCGCGAGGGCCGGGCCGGTCCGTGGCCGGCCTGGGCATCACCCCAGGTGGTGGCCGCCCTGAACGCGCACGGAATCGCCCGCCCGTGGGAACACCAGGCCACCGCGGCGTCGCTGGCGGCCGAGGGCAGCCACGTCGTGGTGGCCACCGGCACCGCGTCCGGCAAGTCGCTCGCCTACCAGTTGCCGGTGCTGTCGCGGCTGCTCGACGACGACCGGGCGACGGCGCTCTACCTCTCGCCGACCAAGGCGCTGGCGGCCGATCAGCTGCGAGCGGTGACGAAACTCGGCCTCGACGGAGTGCGCCCGGCCACATACGACGGTGACACCTCCCGCGAGGAGAGGGAGTGGATCCGCCAGCACTCGCGGTTCGTGCTCACCAACCCCGACATGCTCCACCACGCCCTGCTCCCCGGTCACTCCCGCTGGGGCACGTTCCTGCGCCGCCTTTCGTACGTGGTGATCGACGAATGCCACGCCTACCGCGGTGTCTTCGGGTCGCATGTCGCCCACGTGATCCGCCGCTTGCGCCGGCTCGCCTCCCGCTACGGCGGTTCCCCGACGTTCGTGCTGGCCTCGGCCACGTCGGGCGATCCGGCCGACGCCGCGTCCCGCCTGACCGGTCTGCCGGTGACCGCGGTGACGACCGACACCTCCCCGCGCGGGGCGACCACATTCGCCCTGTGGGAGCCGCCCCTGCTCCCGCCCGATCCGCATGATGAAACCCTTCCCGAGGTACGCCGCTCCGCGCTCAGCGAGACGGCCGACCTCCTGGCCGACGCGGTCGTGGCCGGCACCCGCACGCTGGCCTTCATCCGCTCGCGGCGCGGGGCCGAGGTGGTGGCCACGATGACCCGGCGCTCGCTCGACGAGGTCGTGCCCGGCCTCGGCGACCGGGTGGCGGCCTACCGCGCCGGCTACCTCAAGGAAGACCGCCGGCAGATCGAACGTGCGCTGCTGTCGGGCGAGCTGCTCGCGCTCGCCTCGACCAACGCGCTCGAGCTCGGCGTCGACCTGGTCGGGCTGGACGCGGTGCTGATCTGCGGCTACCCCGGCACCCGGGCCTCGCTGTGGCAGCAGGCCGGGCGCGCGGGCCGGACCGGCGGCGAGGCGCTGGCCGTGCTGATCGCCCGCGACGATCCGCTCGACACCTATCTGGTCCACCATCCGTCGGCGCTGTTCGGGCGGCCGGTCGAGGTGACCGTGCTCGACCCGGCCAACCCGTACGTGCTGGGCCCGCAGCTCTGTTGCGCGGCCTCCGAAGCCCCGCTGCGGGCCGACGATCTGGAACTGTTCGGCGGCGAGGCGGCTCGGGCCGCGGTCGACGGGCTGACCGCCTCGGGCGCCCTGCGCAAGCGGCCGTCGGGCTGGTACTGGACGCATCCCGGCCGCCCCGACGTCGACCTGCGTGGGGCCGGGGGCGCGCCGGTCTCGGTGGTCGAGTCGGCCACCGGCCGGCTGCTGGGCACGGTCGACCAGACGTCGTCGCACTTCATGCTGCACACCGGCGCGGTCTACCTGCACCAGGGCGTGACGCACCTGGTCGACCAGCTCGACCTGGAAGACGCGGTCGCGCTCGTGCGCCGGGCCGATCCGGACTGGTCGACGCACGCCCGCGAGGTCACCGACGTCTCGGTGCTGGGCGTGCGCTCCCACGTGGACGCCGGCCCGGTCGGCCTCTACCTGGGTGACGTCGAGGTGACCAGCCAGATCGTCTCGTACCAGCGCCGCCGGCTGGGCTCGGGCGAGGTGATCGACACCAAGCCGCTCGACCTGCCGGTGCGCGAGCTGCGCACGGTCGCGGTCTGGTTCACGGTCACGCCGCGCGCCCTGGAGGCGGCCGGGGTGGAACCGCCCGACGTGCCCGGCGCCCTGCACGCGGCCGAGCACGCCGCGATCGGTCTGCTGCCGCTGATGGCCACGTGCGACCGCTGGGACATCGGCGGCCTCTCCACGGCCAACCACGTCGACACCGAGGCGCCGACCGTCTTCGTCTACGACGGCCACCCCGGCGGCGCGGGCTTCGCCGAACGCGCCTACGCCACCGCCGCCGCCTGGCTGTCGGCCACCCGCGAGGCGATCGCGGCCTGCGGCTGCGACTCCGGCTGCCCGTCGTGCGTCCAGTCCCCGAAGTGCGGCAACGACAACAACCCGCTGCACAAACCGGGTGCCGTCCAGGTTCTCGACACCGTGCTAGCCGCCCTGCGCGCCTAGGATCTGGTCGGCCCGCTCGTAGAACTCCCGCCGCGCCTCGCCCGGGGCCTCGAGCAGCATGTCGCGCAGGTGATCCCCGTCCGGCCGATACCGCCCCTGATGGAACTCGACGGTGGTGACCCACTTGGCCATCCACTCGGCGTGCCATTCACCCAGTTCGAGCACCCTGCGCATCGGTTCAGTCACCCGCCGAGGTTATCGACTGCTGCTCGACAACGGGACCGATCGCGAAGACCGGTCCGGCCCGAGCCGTCGCCTCGGCCCGGCGGCCCAGGCCGGGCAGGGCAACCTCGGCCCGCACCTCGACCTCGAGGCCTTCGACGACGCACGACGCCATGCGGCCGTGGTTGGCCGCGACGAACTGCCCGGCCCGCGCGCAGGCGACCGCCGGCCCGTGGACGGCCTTGGCCGCGCCGGCCAGCGCGCCCAGGTCGGCCGCCGTCCGGGCCTGATGCCGGCCCACCCGGGCCGTGCCGACACCGGCCGCGGCCAGGCCCGCCACGGTGAGGAACAACCCGAAGGCCAGCACCAGAATCGTGGCCGCGCCCCGATCCCTCACGGCAGCCCCGACGGCTCCCGGGCCGCCGTCGCCGTGCCCTCGACGGTGATGGCCGGCAGGTTGGCCCCCAGCACCCGCAGCCGGGCCCGCACCCGGGCCGTCACGACCTCGGCATCGCCGCCGAGCTCCACCAAAGCGCCGGGCGGGGCTACCCGCGCGCCCTCCTCGGCGCCGGAACCGCCGCGGGCCGCGGCCAGTGCGGCCTCGCGGGCCGCGTCCACGCACTGGCCCTTGGTCGCCACCGCCGAGACCGCCGTCAGCCCGGCCATCAGCAGCAGCATGAGCGCCGGCAGCCCGGCCGCGAGCTCGGCCGTGAACGCGCCCCGGTCGTGGCCGGGCCACCGGCGCCGCCTCACTTCAGGGCCCGGTCGATGACCGCGTCCAGCGCGCCGGCCACGCCGGTGCTGGTCACGACCTTGTAGAGCACACCGGCGAACGCGACCGCAGCCAACGTGCCGACGGCGTACTCGGCCGTGTTCATGCCGGCGTCACCCGCCTCGGCCCGCAGCCGAGCAAAGTTCGCGATGAGTTTGCGCACGTGGTTCTCCTTCATTCGGGGATGACGACCGAGCCCGAACGAGCCCGGTCGAGGCACTACGACCGCACCGGGCCCAGCCCGGTCGGGGATTGCGCCGGTCGACGGGTCAGAGGATGTTCCCGAGGACGGCGATCAGCACGGGGACCAGCCCGGCCAGCAGGAAGGCGGGCAGGAAGCACAGCCCGAGCGGCAGCACGATGAGCACGCTCGCCCGCTGCGCCGCGGCCTCGACCGCGACCGTCCGGTCGGCCCGCAGGTCGTCCGCGAGCCGCCCCAGGGCACCGGCCAGCGCGCCGCCGCTCGCGCTGGTGCGGACGGCCGCCGCGATCAGCCGCTCGGCCCCGGGCACCTCGGCCAGGTGCCCCCAGGCCTCGGCCGGAGCGGCGCCCAGTGTCAGCGACCGCGCGGTGCGGCGCAGCCGGGCGCCGAACGGCCCGTCGAGCGCGTCGGCCACGGCGGCCGCCGCCCCGTCGACCGGTGCGCCCGCTCGCAGCGCCGCCGCCAGCAGGTCGGCCCCCAGGGGCAGATCGGCCGCCGCCGCCCGGCGTTCCTGCCGTACGCGGGCCGGTTCCCGCCGCCGCAGGAAGCGTTCCGCCCCGGCCCCCGCGGCCACCCCGAGCAGCACGCCCCACCAGGTGCCGAAGAAGCCGGCCACGGCCAGCCCACCCACGACAGCCAGCAGAATTCGCGTCCGGCGCCCGTCCGGCTCGACGGGACCCGGCACCGACAGGACCATCCGGATCCGGGTCAACCGGCGACGCACCGCCCGCCCACCGGCCGCCGGCGCCACGACCAGCACCAGCGCCGCCACCACGATCAGCAGAGCCGTCACGCCGCCCCCGCCCGCTCATCAACCAACACGCGCCCGATCAGCGGAGCCGTCACGATGCCCCTGCCCCCTCCGCGACCGGCACCCGCTCGACGGGCGCGCGCTCGATCGGCGCCAGCGGGCAACCGCGTCCGCCGGCCAACAGCGCGGCCACACAACAGGCCCGCAACGGCACCCGCCTCGGGCGGCCGGGTCGCAGGAACTCGGCCAGCACGCACCCCGGACTCATCGGGTCACCCCGCTCACCAGACGCTCGGACCAGAGCAGCCCGGCCGTCTGGAGACCGACCGCGACCACCCCGCAGGCCGCGCCCAACGGCGTGCGCAGAAGCACGTGGAAGGGGTCGGCCCCCATCAGCACGCCCAGCCCGAGCCCCGCGAGCGGCAGGGCGGCCAGCAGCATCGAGGTGGCCTGAGCCCCGGCCGCCTGGGCCGAGGCCGACGCGCCGGCCCGGTCGGTCGCCCGGGCGTCGGCCTCGATCCGCTCGACCAGATCGGCCGCCGGCGCCCCGGTGCGCTCGGCCAGATGCCACACCGACCCCGTGAGCCGGCGCAGCCGGTCGCCCGAGCCGTCCCGGGCCTCAGCCGGCGGGAGCCCCGCCCGCAGGTCCGCGGCCAGGGCGGCCAGCGCATCCAGCGCGGCCGCCCGCTCGACCGCCGCTCGCCGCC
>NZ_JAMYJR010000024.1 GCF_024137025.1 Paractinoplanes aksuensis | reverse complement strand
GCTGCCGAGCAGGCGCAAGAGGCGAAGGCTGAGACACGAAAGCCATGCTGCCCGCAACACACCCCCCAGGCCACCCCCCCCCCCCCCCCCCGGGGGGGGGCCCCCGCTTCGTCGTCGGGTGGTCAGACCTCGACGGGGGAGAGTTCCGGTAGGGCCTGCGGAACTCGTTCGGGCTCGGGGGTGGATTTGCGAGCGCTCGGCACGAGCAGGGCGACCAGGAAGGCGGCGGCCGCGACGGCGGTGAGCACGAGGAAGGCTGACGTGTAACCGGATTCGGCGGGGAGGCCCTGGGGGCCGGGGTGGCTGGTGATGATCGAGCTGACCACCGCCGTGCCGATGGAGGCGCCGATCGTGCGGATGTTGGTGTTCATGCCGCTGGCCACGCCTGTCTGGTGGCGGGGGACACTCTGGACGATCAGGTTGACCAGGGACGAGTAGACCAGGCCGAGGCCGATGCCGAAGACGCCGCCGGCCACCGCGACCTGCCACGGGGCGCCGTGGCGCAGGGCGAGTGACAGGGTGGCGACCGTGCTCAGCGCCGCGCCCCACAGCAGCTGG
This sequence comes from Paractinoplanes aksuensis, assembly GCF_024137025.1. Lineage (GTDB taxonomy): Bacteria > Actinomycetota > Actinomycetes > Mycobacteriales > Micromonosporaceae > Actinoplanes > Actinoplanes aksuensis. The sequence continues at coordinate 74,970 of NZ_JAMYJR010000024.1, read as the reverse complement.
GCCTTGCTGCCGGCCCAGCGGGTCAGTGGGCCGCTCAGGGAGCCGAAGACGGCCATCGTGACCAGCATCGGCAGCATCAGCAGGCCCGCGCCGGTGACGGTGGCGCCGAAGCCGTAGCCCGACTCGCGGGGGATCTGCATCAGCTGCGGCAGGAAGGCGAACACGCCGAACATCGCGGCCCCGAACAGCAGGGCGACCAGGTTGGCCGTCCAGACGGCGGGCAGGCGCATCATGCGCATGTCGATCAGGGGCTCGGCCGACTTGAGTTCGGCCAGCAGCCAGGCGGCGAGCAGGACGATGGCGACCGACAAGAATCCGACCGTACGGGCCGAGGTCCAGCCCCATGCCGTGGCCTTGCTCAGCGGGAGCAGTAGGGCGACCAGCCAGCCGGACAGCAGGGCGGCCGACAGCCAGTTGACCCGGCCGGGGGTGCGTACGGGTGAGGCCGGAACCAGCCGCCAGGCCAGCAGGCCGACCAGGACGACGACGGCCAGCGGCAGCCAGAACAGCCAGCGCCAGTTCAGGGCGCCGACGATCGGGCCGGCCAGCACGATGCCGAGACCGCCGCCGGTGGCGATGACGGCGGCCAGCACGCCGATGGCCGAGGTGACCCGTTCGGGCGGGAACTCGTCGCGCAGGATGCCGAACGACACCGGGAAGATCGCGCCGCCCAGGCCCTGGATGACGCGGGCGATGATCAGCACGGTGACGTTGGGGGCGACGGCGGCGAGCAGGCAGCCGATGGCGATCGCGGCCAGCGCGACCAGCAGCGCGCGGTCCTTGCCGGTCATGTCGGCGATGCGGCCCATCAGCGGGGTGGCCACCGAGGCGCTGAGCAGCCAGGCCGTGAGCACCCAGGTGACCGTGCCGGTGGAGGTGTGCAGGTCCTGCTGGATCGTCGGAAGGACCGGCGTGACCAGCGACTGCATGAGCGAGAAGGCCGCCGCGGCGGCGGCCAGGACCGCGAAGGTCGTTCGCGGCGAACGCTGGTAAAGTCGAGGCATGCCTCCACATTAGTGGAGGGGTGCCTCCGGTTCGCACCGGTTTAGTTGTGAGGAGCGTCTCCATGGCGGTTGCCGTACGCCGTCCGCAGCGGGCCGACGCGCGCCGGAACTTCGAGGCGTTGCTGGCCGCGGCGCGTGAGGCCTTCGCCGAGAACGGCACCGAGGCGTCGCTGGAAGACGTCGCCCGCCGGGCCGGTGTCGGCATCGGGACGCTCTATCGCAACTTCCCGACCCGGCAAGACCTGTTCGAGGCGGTCTACGTCGAAGAGATCGACCAGCTCAGCCAGGTCGCGGCGGCCGTCGCCGACCGGCCCCCGTGGGAAGCGCTCACCACGTGGCTCGAACAGTTCGTCTCGTACGCCAAGACCAAGCGAGCGGTCATCGAGGCGCTCAACCGCGAGTCCGAGATGTTCCGCTCGTGCCGCGCGACGATGTACGAGGCGGGCGAGCCGTTGTTCCAGCGCGCCCAGGCCGCCGGTGAGGTCCGCGCCGACGCCAGCTTCGACGACCTGTTGCGGCTGGTCTCGGGCCTGACCTCGGGCACGTACGTGGACGAGGAGCAGCGCGACCGGGTGCTCGGGTTCGCGCTGAGCGGCCTCAAAGCGTGAGCGACCTCAAAGCGTCAGCGGCCTCAAAAGCGTAAGCGACCTCAAAGCCTGAGCGGCCTCAGAGCCTGATCGTCTGCCCGCTGCGCGCGCTCTCGCGGGCCGCGTCGAGCACGGTCATGTTGCGCACGACGTCGGCCGGGTCGACCGGTAGCGGCCCCTCGCCCCGCACGGCGGCCGCGAAGGCGGGGTAGTAGAGATCCCACCGGCCGCGTTCGCTGCGCACCCGGGTGCCGTCGTCGCCGCGGTAGATGTGACCCCAGTTGGCCTCGGGCTCGACGCCCCACTCGTCGCCCAGCGCGGCCGGGGACCGGCCGGCCTTGAGCGCCGCCTCCTGACTGTCGACGCCGGCCACCACGAACGTGCCGGTGGTGCCCGCGACCCGGTAGCGCGGCCCAGGCGCGCCCTGGCGCCAGCTGCCCCACAGGTGCGATTCGACGCCGTTGACATGGTGCAGGGCCAGGAAGAAGTCGTCGTCGAGCTCGCCGCTGCCCCGCACCTCGGCGTACGCCCGGACGGCCGGCCCGTTGAGCAGCAGCGCCTGGTCGACCAGGTGGGAGCCGAAGTCGAGCAGCGTGCCGCCGCCGGCCGCGCCCGGCTTGCGCTCGGGCGCCCATCGCTCGAACCGCGACTCGAACCGCCGGACCGTGCCGAACTGGCCGTCGTCGATGAGCCGCCGCAGCGTGCGGAAGTCGGAGTCGTAGCGCCGGTTCTGATACACGCTGAGCAGCACGCCCTTGGCCTTGGCGGCGGCCACGACCTCGCGGGCGCGCTCGGCGGTCAGCGTGAACGGCTTGTCGCAGACCACGTGCAGCCCGTGCCCGATGGCCTCGAGTGCCAGGTCGGCATGGGTGGTGACCGGCGTCGAGATCGCCACCGCCTCGGCCCCGGCCTCGGCCAGCGCGCCGATCGAGTCGAAGGCGGCCGCCGTGGGGTGCTGCTCGGCGAGCTGCTGGCGGCGTTCGTCGTTCGTCGTGACGACGCCGAGGAACTCGATATTGGCCGCCGAGGCGATCAGGGGGGCATGAAAGGTTCGCCCACCCGAGCCATAGCCGACCAGCCCGAACCGCACCGCGTCACTCATGTCTCGAAACCTTGCCACATCCGCGCTCTGTTCTCGCACGCTGCCCCGCACCTGTGGACAACTGCGCGGCGTCGCGCCCGGGCCTGTGGACAAGCTAGGCCGCTCGGGCGCGATCTGATTTATCGTGGCCAGGTCCTGACGTTGTAGAACTTAAAGTTCTACAATCGTGGTATGGAGCGTATAGGAGTCCGCGAGTTGAACCAGAACACCAGCCAGGTCCTGGCCCGGGTCAGTGCTGGCGAGACCGTGGAGATAACCGACCGCGGGCGTCCCGTCGCCCGGCTCGTTCCGGTCGGCGACGATCGCAAGACCCTCACCAAGCTGGTGGCCGCGGGGCGAGCAGTGGCTCCCGCTGCGGGCGGCCCGGTTCCGCTGCCACCGCATCTCGGCGACAGCGATGTCGAGGCGGCCGCGGTCCTGGCCGACATGCGCGACGAGGAACGCTGGTGATTTATCTCGACTCGGCCGCCGTCGTCAAACTCGTCCGCCTCGAGGCGCACACGGCCGACCTGGTCGCCTGGCTCAACAGTCACGACGACGCGCCCCTGGTCTCGTCCGCCCTGGTCGAGATCGAGGTGCCCCGGGCCTTGCGACGGTCGGCGCCCCAAGCGCTGGTCGGCGTTCCGGCCGCGATCGGGCGGCTGTTCCGGCTCGAGATCGACGGCACCATCCGCGCGACGGCGGCGGCCTTCGCCAAGCCGGCGCTGCGCAGCCTCGACGCGATCCATCTCGCCACCGCACAGGTGCTGACGAACGAGTCAGGGTCGGCGCTCACCGCGTTCGTGACCTATGACCGGCGGCTGCTCGACGCGGCCAAGGCCGCCGGTCTGCCCGCGGCCAGCCCCGGCCAGAGCTGATCGGCCGGGGCTGCGGACCGTTAGATCACCTGTCGGATGGGTGACGGGTGCTTCAGCGGAGCGACCGTGATGGGTCAACATTCGTCCCATGAAGCCCGCGCAGATGGAACGCACGCCGTTCGCTGATCTCGATCAGCAGCCTCGTGAGATGACGGCGATGCTGCTGGCCGCCCTCGACGAGATGGGACGGCACCCCGAGATCCGGCGGGTTCGCCGTACGGCGATGGACGCGCTCCGCCCCGAGCCGGGCTGGCAGATCCTCGACGCGGGCTCCGGCGCCGGCGACGTCGCCCGCCGGTTGGCAAAAGTGGTCGGACCGGCCGGGGGCGTGACCGCCCTCGACTACTCGGCCGCCACCATCGCCGCCGCGGTCGAGCGGCACGACGGCAGCAACGTGCGCTACACGACCGGGGACGTCTCGGCCCTCGACCTGCCCGCCGACAGCGTCGACGGGGTCTGGTGCGAGCGGGTGCTCCAGCACGTCGACGACGCCGACCTGGCCATCGCCGAACTCGTGCGGGTGACCCGGCCCGGCGGGCGGATCAGCCTGATCGACACCGACTGGAGCTCGCTCGCCTTCGACGGCGTGCCCCCGGCCATGGCCCGCACCGTGGTCGCCACCATGCACGGCCGTCTCACGCCGAAGCAGGTCGACATGGGCCGCACCCTGCGCCGCCGGTTGGTCGGCAAGGGACTCGCCGAGATCAGCGCCACCCCTGTGACCTGCGTGTTCGGCGATCCGGCGTCGGCCGCGGTGGTGCTGCCGATGGTCAACCCGATGGTCCCGGCCGAGGTGTGGACGACCCCTCCGGGCGTACGGGAAAAGTGGTTCTCGCACATCGACGAGGCCGGCGCCCGCGGTGACTTCCTGGCCGTCCTCACCATCTGGGCCGTGACCGGCACGGTTCAAGAGGCGCGGCGCCAGTACTGACGCTTCTTCTCGTCGCGCACCACGTACCCCAGGCGGCCCAGCTCCTCGCGCAGCTCGCGAGCATCGTCGTCGTCGCCCGAGCTGAGCGCCTTCTGCCGGGCGGTGAACACCGCGTCGGGCAGATCGGGCAGTCCGGGCACCCAGCGGCGGTACGCGTCGAGGTACGGATCCTGTTCGGCCCAGGCCACGCCGCGCGCGCCGAACGCCGTAATCAATCGCTGTTTCGACAGGTGCGACGGCTCCCGGGCCAGTTCGCGCCCGGTGCGCCCGAGCAGCACCAGTTGATCGCGGTCGGGGAAGGCCAGCGCGATCTCGCCCTTGGGCACCGTGCGCCGATGGCCGGGCCGGGTGAGCACCACCTCGGTCGGCGTGATCCGCACGGTCAGCGACTCGGCGTCGACCAGCGCGGCGAAAATCAGCCCGAGGATCAGGCCGATGCCGAGCGCGACCACCACGTCCCACGGCTCGGGCAGCCGCCGGATCAGGTTGAACGGGCCGCCGAAGGGCAGCCGGTCGATCACCCAGAGGATGCCCCACAGCAGCGCGGCCCCGGCCACCGGCAGCAGCAGCCACGCGAGCACCCGGGCCCACCATGGCGTGGGCACTGTCGTTTCCTGTTCCAGCACGACACCGAGTCTTCCGGCGCGGGTAGCAGCCCGATACCGACTCGGGTCGACCCGGCGTAGACCAAAGTCGACTGCTTTTTGTCGTACGGCGTCGGTAGCGTCAGCACCATGAGGAGATGGCTGGTCGAGGTGTCGGTGGCGCTGGTCGCCGTCGCGCTGGGCCTCTTCTTCGCGGTGAACTCGGTCTCCGAGGGCGACGGGGCGCCCGTGGCGGTCGAGGCCGTGACCGGTGTCCTGGCCGTGGCCGGCCTGGTTCTCTTCCGGCGCACCCGTCCGGTCACGCTGGCCCTGGTGCTGATCCCGCTGGGCATCCTGTTCGCGATGCCGATGGGGGCCACCCCGTTCGCGCTGTTCGCCGTCGGCCTGCGCCGCCCGGCCTGGGTGGCGGCCGGTCTGACCGCGTTGCACGCCGTGCTCGTGGCCTCGATCTACCTGATCGCGCTGGGCAGCACGCGTCTCTACTACGAGACCGTCATCTTCCTGGTGCTGCTGCATGTCAGCCTGGTCGCGATCGCCATGCTGGTCCGCTCGCACCGCCAGCTGGTCGCCTCGTGGGCCGAGCGGGCCCGCCAGGCCGAGGAGGGGCAGCGGCTGCGGGTCGAGCAGGCCCGGCTGGCCGAGCGTGAACGCCTGGCCCGCGAGATGCACGACGTGCTGGCCCACCGGCTGTCCTTGCTGGCTGTCCACGCCGGCGCTCTGGAGGTGCGCCGTGAAGCCTCGGACGACGAGCAACGCGCAGCCGGCCTGATTCGTGAGACCGCGCACGACGCGCTCGAGGACCTCCGCTCGGTGATCCACATGCTGCGGGCCCCGGCCGAGAACCAGCCCCAGCCCACCCTGGGTGACGTGCCGGCGCTGGTCGAGCAGTCCCGGTCGGCCGGTGTCGAGGTCGGCCTGACGCTGGACGGGGGCGAGGGCGTTCCGGCGACGGTGGGCCGTCACGCCTACCGCATCGTGCAAGAGGCGCTGACCAATGCCCGCAAGCACGCGCCCGGGGCGCCCGTGCGGGTGGCGATCAGCGGCTGCGCCGAGCATGGCCTCGACGTGGCGGTGCGCAACGCGCTCGCGCCGGGCGGGGCCGAGATGCCGGGCGCGGGCTCGGGGCTGGCGGGGCTGCGGGAACGGGTGCAACTCGTGGGCGGCCGTCTCGAACATGGCCCGACCGCCGCCGGCGAGTTCCATCTGAAAGCCTGGCTCCCGTGGCCGGCGTGACAAAAGTTCTGCTCGTTGACGACGATGCGCTGGTGCGGGCCGGGCTCACCATGATGCTCGACGCGTTCGACGACATCGACGTGGTCGGCGCGGCCACCGACGGCACCGAGGTCGCGGCCGCGGTCAACACCCACCGGCCCGACGTCGTGCTGATGGACATCCGCATGCCCGGCCTGGACGGTCTCAGCGCCACCGAGTCGCTGCGCCGCCGCCCCGACGCGCCCCAGGTCATCGTGCTGACGACGTTCGACACCGACGAGCACGTGCTGCGGGCGCTGCGGGCCGGGGCGGGCGGCTTCCTGCTCAAGCACACCCCGCCCCGCGAGATCGCCGACGCCGTGCGCCGGGTCGCCGCGGGCGAGCCGATGATGTCGCCCGAGGTGCTGCGCAAGATGATCGGCATGGTTTCCGGGGCCGACCCGGGCCGCGACCGGGCCCGCGCGGCGCTGGCCCGGCTCAGCCCGGGCGAGACCGACGTCGCGCGGCTGATCGCCGAGGGCCGCACCAATCAAGAGATCGCTACGGAACTCCTGATGAGCACGGCCACCGTCAAGGCGTACGTATCGCGGATCTTCACGAAGCTGACGTTGACGAACCGGGTGCAGATCGCCCTGCTTGTCCACGACGCCCGCTGACCTTGCGGCCGACCGGCGCCATCCGGGCCAGCAGCTCGTCCAGCGGCATGCTGGCGAACCCGATCCGCACGTCGCTGGCCCCGTACGGCATCCAGAAGCGCCCGTCGTGCACGAGCCCGCCGCACGAGTAGAGCACGTTCGGCACGTACCCCTCGCGTTCGATCTCGTCCGGGAAGAGCAGGCCCTCGGGCAGGTCGGCCAGCACCTTCGACGGGTCGTCCAGGTCGAGCAGCATGGCGCCGATCGCGTAGCGCCGCATCGGGCCGACACCATGGGTCAGCACCAGCCAGCCGGCCTCGGTCTCGATCGGCGAGCCGCAGTTGCCGACCTGGATCAGGTCCCAGCCCCGGTGCGGCATGAGCAGCGGCGCCGACAGCTGCCACCGGTGCTGCTCGTCGCGGACGGCCAGACCCAGCGTCTCGCCGTCGTTGCGGCAGAGCGCCATCTTCTGCCCGTTGATGTAGCGCGGGAACAGCGCCACACCCTTGTTGCGCGCGGCCGGCCCGCTCATCCGGGTCACCTCGAAGTGCCGCAGATCGCGGGTGAAGATCACCCGGCCGGAGATCTGCCGGCCGTCGTACGCGGTGTAGGTGGCCTGGTAGACCTTGCGCCCGTCGGGGTCGGTGACCCGCACGAACCGCGCGTCCTCCATGCCGTTGCTCTCGGCCGGGGTGGCGGGCCACATCACGCGCTGGTGCAGCGGCACCGCGCAGGGGAACTGCAGCGCGTAGTCCTCGGAGACGATGTGCCGGATCCGGTCGATCGTCTCCTGCGAGTGCGGCCGGGCCAGCAGCTCGCCCGGGACGTGCGAGATGACGTCCTCGAACTCGACGTCGGTGAACCGCTCGGGCAGCACCGAGATCACGTACGAGGACGCCTCGTTGTCGATCTCGGCGTCGATCAGCGCCGCCGCCAGCTGGTTCTTCCAGTGCGTGGCGTCGACCCGCTGGCCGACCATGAGCGGGCCGTCGCGGTCCTCCATGCGCAGCTGATCGCCGGGCCCGAGCACGGCCGAGCAGAAGCCGATCGACGAGATGTGCCCCTCGCCGATCTGCCGCAGGCTGATCGCCACCCGCAGCTCGCCCGGCTCGAGGCCGGCCTGGTCGGGGTGCTCGACCATCGACGGGTTGCACAGCGCGGCCGCCTCGATGGCGAACTCGTGACTGAAGTACGCCCCGATCAGCGTGCGCGCGGTCGGCGACAGCTCGATCTCGGGCGGTACCCGGTGCTGCACCAGGTCGTAGTGGTGCTGAAAGGTGCCCAGCAGGTCGTGGTGGCGGCCGCCGAAACGGGTCAGCACGTCGTCCAGCATGCGGCCGGTCTCGTCCTCGTCGAGCTGCATGATGCGCTCGATGAGCCGGCCGGCCCGGTTCTTGACGGTGTGCGAGTCCTCGCCCGGGACGAACAGTTTGATCACGACGCGCCGGCCGTCCGGCTGCATGACGACGTCGTGCCTGGTGATCATGTCTTGTTTGCTCATGGTTGCGGTCACGCTAGGCCGCCTGACGGTCGGGTCGCGCTCCGGGTCGCCAACGTGCGGGCGTGCTGCAGCGTGGAGACGAGCGCGAGGGTGGATTCGGCTCCTTGATTCACATTAGGACCAGTTGCCGTCAGTCCGTCATAACATCCACCGGTTAGCGGGTCGTACATCGTTTTCTGGCCGTCGTTGTCGCCCAGGAACCAGGCGATCGCCCGGAACAGCTGCTCGTCCCAGCGTTCGTCGCCGGTGACCGCGGCCGCGGTGGCGCAGGCGTCGGCGGTGGCCGCGGCCTCGATCGGCTGCTGGTCGAAGCGGTGCTTGGGCACGCCGGGCCGCCAGCCACCGACCGGCACCACCGACAGGTGCCCGCCGTTGTCCTGCTCGCGGCACAGCCAGGCCAGCATCTTGAGCCCCGACCGCAGCAGGGTCTCGTCACCGAGCAGGTCACCGGCGGCGATCAGCACCTCGGGCAGGGCCGGATTGGCGTAGGTCAGTTCGGGCTCGGGCCAGACCCAGTCCGCCTCTTTTTTCGAGGGCAGCCCGATCACGGTGGCCGCGTCGGCCAGCAGTTCGGCCGCTTCCCGGGCCCGCGGGTCGGCCCGCAGCACCTCGGCCGCGCCCAGCCCGGCGAACGCCATGGCCCGCGACCACGGCGACCGTTCCCGGCAGCCCATGAGGAAAGCGTTCATCGATTCGCGGCGGATCCACGGCACGGTCGAGCGCGCGGCCGCGGTGCCGAGCCCCCACAGCGCGCGGCCCCACCAGTCACCCAGCGACGGCTCGTCCTCCCACTGCCGCTCGTACGAGAACCGGTTGCGGAAACCGCCCGCCGGCGCCTGGGCATGGGTGAGGAAGGCCAGGTAGCGCTCGGCCAGCCCGACCAGCTGGGCCGTGGGCCGGGGCTCGCGGCTGATCAGCAGCAGCCCGCGCGACACGTCGTCGACGCAGTAGCCGTGCTCGCGCCGCACGATCGCGTTGCGGGCGTGTTCGAGCAGGCCCGTGTCGTCGGACAGGCGGGCGACGTGACTCCAGTCGGGCGGTGGGGCGTCGGCGAGCTGAATGGGCGGCGGGACGAGCCGGAGCCCACCGGCGGCCGTGATCACGCCGGAACCGGCGCGGCCAGCGGGGACCGGGTGGCGAGCAGGCCGTTGGCCAGGGCCTGGTAGCGGGCGGCGACGGCCGGCCAGCGCAGGGTGGGGCCGCCGGCCAGACCGGTGAGCCGTCCGGGCAGTCCGGGCTCGGCCAGCGCGTGCCGGATCGCCGACGCCATCGCCTCCGGGTCCTGGTGGGGCACGAGCAGGCCCGGGCCGTCGGCCAGCAGCTCCACGGCGTGCGGGAACTCGGTGGCCACGACCGGGATGCCGGCCCCGACCGCCTCGATCAGCACGCCCGAGGTGACCTGCTCGGTCGAGTCGTAGGGCAGCACCACCACGTCGGCCGACCGGATCAGCCGGGTCAGGTCGTCCTCCTCCAGGTACGCGTCGTTCCAGCGCACATCGTCGGCGACGCCGAGCGACGCGGCGAGCGCCTTCAGCGAGTCACGGTAGGTGTCGCCGAAGTGCTCCAGAACCTTCGGGTGCGTACGACCGGCCACCGTGTAGACGGGATTCTCTTTCTCGATCAGCGCCAGCGCTCGGATGGCCCACTCGATGCCCTTGCCCGGGCCGAGTAGTCCCCAGGTCAGCAGGTGCGGGCGGTCGTGGGTCTCGCGCGGGCCGGTGCCGCGGCTGCCCGCGCCGTGCGGGATGACCGAGATCTTGCGCGGGTCGACGTCGTACCCGGTGGTGAGCCGCTGCCGGGCGGTGTCGGTCATGGTGACCACGGCGTCGGCGGTCTCGGCGATCTGTTCGAGCACCTGGCGCTGCAGCGGGTCGGGCGCGCTGAGCACGGTGTGCAACACGACGATCGAGGGCACCTGGAGCGCGCGCAGCAGCGGCAGCACCTCGTTACCGGCGTCACCGGGATAGATGCCGTACTCGTGCTGCAGGATCGCCACGTCGTAGCGGTTGAGCACGGCCGCTGCCGCCCGCCAGCCGCCGGGGGTGTCGGTGTGCCACGTGTGCACGGTCCGCGGAGCGCCCCGGTCCAGTTCGATACCGCCGCTGACACTGTCGCAGGAGAGCAACCGGACGACTCCCGAGCCGCCGTTCGTGTTCAGGTGCGTGGCCAGAGCTGCATTGAAGGTCGCCAAACCGCATTGGGTCGGCGGGTAAGTGCTCAGAAAACCGTACGTGGCGGGCATGACAAGGCCTTTCTCGCTCTGCGGCTGCCTCCCCGCAGCACGGCTCAGCGCACCCGGACAGGGCTGTGCCGGGCGCGCGCAATCGCCATTGCGGGGACCCGGGAAATGGCCCGGATTAACACGCAATTCACATTACGACGTTAACAAGAAGGACCATTCACCCGACGATTTTCCGGTAAATCGACAGGTAGTCCTCGACCATGCGGTCGCGCGAGAACCGCTCCCGGGCGCGGCGGGCACAGGCGGCCCGGTCGAGGTCCCGTACCCGATCGACGGCCGTGACCGCTTCGTCAGCATTCGAGACGAGATACCCGGTTATGCCGTCGTCAATCACTTCCGGCATCGACCCTTTCCGGTACGCGATCACGGGCGTCCCGCACGCCATCGACTCCACCACCGACAACCCGAACGGCTCGGCGAACCGGATCGGGTGCAGCAACGCCAGCCCCGACCCGAGGATCGCGCCCCGGTCCTCCGGCCCGACCGAGCCGAGGTAGACCACCCGGTCGCCGTCGATCCGCGGTTCGATCAGCTCCTCGAAGTACGCGCGGTCCTGCACGATCCCGCACATGACCAGCCGCCGGCCGGCCCGGGCGGCGATGTCGATGGCCAGGTCGGTGCCCTTGTCCGGGTGGATGCGCCCGAACAGGATCAGGTCCTCCCCGCCCTCCTCGAGAAAGGGCAGCCCGTCCAGATCGATGCCGTGGTGCACCGTGCCCAGATAGTCGAGGTCGGGGGAGCGGTCGCTGTCCGAGATCGAGACGTACGCCGACCGGCCGCGCCGGTACGCGGGCAGGATGTTCGGCCCCGAGAAGCCGTGGATCGTCGTCACCATGGGCGCCGCGCTCTGGTGCGAGAAGGCCAGGGGCAGCCAGTCGAGGTGGTTGTGCACGAGGTCGAACTCGCCCGAGCGGGCCAGCGCGTGTCCGATGTGCAGGGCCTCCCAGACCCGGCCGTCCAGGTCGGGGTTCTCCTCGTACCCGCTCGGAGCGACCCCGTCCAGGGTGGCCTTGGTGATCGAATCGAGGGTGGCGAACAGCGTGACGTCGATGCCCCGCTCGACCAGCCCCTCGGTGATCAGGCTGGTCACCAGCTCCCACGGGCCGTAGTGCAACGGTGGTGTGCGCCAGGCGATCGGGCCCAGCATGGCGACCTTCATGACAAATGCCGCGTACAGGTAGTTAACACGTGCTTAGTATGCCCAGCGGTTTGATCCGGCGTTCTCGTGTTAGAGAAGACCCATGACGGATCTCTGGTGGAAGAGTGCGGTTGTTTACCAGATCTACCCGCGCAGCTTCGCCGACGCCGACGGCGACGGCATGGGCGACCTGCGCGGCATCATCGACCACCTGGATCATTTGGCCGGCCTCGGCGTCGACGTGATCTGGCTGTCGCCGATCTACCCGTCGCCCCAGGACGACAACGGCTACGACATCAGCGACTACCAGGACATCGAGCCGGTCTTCGGCACCCTCGAGATCTTCGACGAGTTGCTGGCCGGGGTGCACGCCCGCGGCATGAAGCTGATCATGGACCTGGTCGTCAACCACAGCTCCGACGAGCACAAGTGGTTCCTCGAGAGCCGGGCCGGCAAGGACAGCCCGAAGCGTGACTGGTACTGGTGGCAGCCCGCCCGCGAGGGGCTCGAGCCCGGCACGCCCGGCGCCGAGCCGACCAACTGGGGCTCGGTCTTCGGCGGGTCGGCCTGGGAGCTCGACGAGAAGACCGGCGAGTACTACCTGCACCTGTTCTCGAAGAAGCAGCCCGACCTCAACTGGGAGAATCCCGAGGTCCGGTCCGCGGTCTACGAGATGATGAACTGGTGGCTCGACCGGGGCATCGACGGCTTCCGGATGGACGTCATCAACATGATCTCCAAAGTGGTGCCGCTGCCCGACGGACGCCTCACCGCGGGCTCGCTCTACGGGGACGGCTCGGCCGGCTTCATCAACGGCCCGCGCATCCACGAGTTCCTGCAAGAGATGCACCGCGAGGTGTTCGCCGGCCGCGACGCGATGCTGACCGTGGGCGAGATGCCCGGCGTCACCGTCGACGAGGCGAAGCTGTTCACCGACCCCGCGCGGGGTGAGGTCGACATGGTGTTCCAGTTCGACCACGTGTGGGCCGACCGCGGTGACGATCCGTGGCTGCTGATGCCGCTGCAGCTGACCAACCTGAAGGCGATCTTCAACCGGTGGCAGGCCGGGCTGGCCGAAGTGGGCTGGAACAGCCTCTACTGGAACAACCACGACCAGCCGCGGGCCGTCTCCCGCTACGGCGACGACAGTGCCGCGTACCGGGTGGCGTCGGCCAAGATGCTGGGCACGGTGCTGCACCTGCACCGCGGCACGCCGTACATCTATCAGGGCGAAGAGCTCGGCATGACCAACTACCCGTTCCGGACGATCGACGAGTTCCGTGACATCGAGGCTCTCGGGCAGTACGCGCAGGCCGTCGACCTGGAAGGCCGGTCCCCCGACGAGGTGCTGACAGTGCTCCGGGCTCGGGGGCGCGACAACGCCCGTACGCCCATGCAGTGGAACGCGACGGCCCACGCCGGTTTCACGACGGGCACGCCGTGGCTCGCGGCCAACCCGAACTACCCCGAGATCAACGCCGAGGCGGCCCGGGCCGACCCCGACTCGGTCTACCACTACTACCGCAAACTGGCCGACCTGCGGCACACCGAGCCGGCCGTGGTCGACGGCGACTTCACGATGCTGCTGCCCAACCACGAGCAGCTGTACGCGTACACCCGCCGCCTCGACAACACCGAACTGCTGGTGATCGGCAACTTCTCGGGCGATTCCGTACGAGCCGAAGTGGACGAAGCCTGGTCCGGCGCCGACCTTCTGCTGACCAACCTGCCGGAGGCGCCCGAGGACTGGACCCTGGCCCCCTGGCAGGCCGTCATCTACAAGCGCTCACTCGGGTAGCGCGTCCTCGTACGACAGTTGGCCGTAGTGATCCTCGATGACGAACCCCTTCCCGGCCGGGGCGACGTCGATGGTCACTCGCTTGATGAGCGGGCGCCGATGGACGACCCCGTCGCGGACCATGCGCAGGCTGGCGCTGTACGTCATGTTGATCTCGAGCAGACCCGACTCCTTGTCCAGGAACATGACAGGCGAGCCGATCTGCTCATCGACGACGTACGGCCCAGCCGGCCCGAATGTGTAGCCGCCGTCCTTCAGGTTCCACAAGGCCTTGAACCGCAGGCGGCCGGTCTCGGTCTTCTTGCCCGCCAAGGCCGCGCGGACCAGCTTGCGCCAGGACGCCTTCTCGTCCCGCGAGAGCAGCCGCTCGGCCGAGGCGAAGTCGGCGAGGGTGTACTTCGCTTTCGGCCGCAGCCGCTCCATCTTGAAGCTCTCGGCCCGCACGTACGCGACGACCTTGGCGTACATGTCGAGGGCGCGAGCTTTCCCGACGTGCTTCACCACGTCCTTGCCGATCACCGGTTCCGCGATCGCGGCCGTCGTCGAGTAGGGCGCCAGCTTCCGCGCCAGCTTCTGCGGCCCGAACGTGGTCGGCGAGGGGGAGGGGCTGATACTGGGGGACGAGGATGCGCTCGGCGCCGGCTGGGCGGTGGCCACCTCGGGCGACGAGCAGGCGGCCAGGCTCAGCACCAGCGCTGCGGTGGCCAGGAGTCTAAATCGGACAGTGCGAAATGCCATGAGGCGTGAGTCTTTCTCGCGATGGGGGGCGCACTATGAGAGCACATCCCGTGTCGGAGCGGTCCGCAGGCCTCACTCGTACATGACGTTGCCGATGTTCCACGTGCCCGAGTAGCTGATCAGGAGCCAGCTCTTGGCGCCGGGAATCACCACGAAAGTCATCTGCTTGCCGATCGGCTGCCGATAGGCCACCTTGGCGCGCGTCAGGCGAAGCCACGCGCTGTAGGTGACGCTGATCGACAGCCAGTTGTAGTCCTTGTCGATGGTCAGCTTCGCCTGATCGACCCGCTCGTCGACCACGGGCGGCCCCGCCGGCGTGAACTTGAACCCATCGGTCTCCATGTTCCAGAAGGCCAATTTCCGGACTGCCGCGGCTGCCTGGTCGCTCCCCTTCAGCGCCTGGCTGACCTTCTTACGCCAGTACTCCCGCGTCGGCGGAATCATCGGCCGGCCGGCCGAGGCGAAGTCCGACTCGGCGTACTTGCGCTTCGACCGCAGCCGGTCCATGTCGAGGCTCTCGGCCCGCATGTAGGCGACGACGCTCTCGTACGTCTGGACGGCCCGGGCATCGCCGAAGCGCTGGGTGACGTCCTGGCTGATCACCGGCTCGCCCACGAACGGAGTCGTGGAGTACGGCGACATCCGCTTCTGGGTGTGGCGCACCACCGTCGGCGTCGGGGCCGGCGAGGGCGACGAAGTGCTGGGGGCCGGGCTGGCGGAAGTCGTCCGGGGCGGAGTCGAGCAGGCGGCCAGGCTCACGGTGAGCGCGGCGGCCACCAGGGACCGGAGAGTACGGATCGGCACGGTGGATGAGTCTTTCTCGCGGTGGGGCGCACCATGAGAGCACACCGCCGATTCGAGTTATCCACAGCCCCTCAGCGCCCCGCGCCCAAAAAATCGTAGGGTCTCCCTGCCCCGGGAGGGAGGGGGTTCGGGATGGGGGCAACGCAGCCCGATTCCGATCTTGGCCCGCGAAACGCGCGGCGGGCCGGGCCGCGGCAACGGCCCGGCCCGCCGCGGGGGTCAGCCGGTGATGGTGTCCCAGGAGTAGCCGAGCAGGGCGAAAGCCGCGCCCAGCAGGGCCAGGCTGACGCCGCGGGACGAGATCGGCAGCGCGGCCAGCACGAGCAGGATGACCGCGATCAGATAGAAAATGCCCGGGATCGGCATGGAAGCTCCTCGATAGTGGGGGTGGCGGCGCAGCCATTACCCTCACCGCGCGGCGCGCTAAACCAAGGTCAACATGAACTCCGAGTCGGCGCCGATCGTCGTCCGGGTGGGGGTGAGCGCGGTGGCGGGGCCCGGGGGTTCGTCCGTGCCGTAGTTGCGCAGGAACCGGGGATGCGCGCCCCCGCTCACCTGCAGCCGCAGCCGATGGCCGGGGCGGAACACGTGCGCCGTGTGTCCCATGTCGACGACGACCGGGCCGTCCGTGGTGAAGCGGGTCAGGCCGTCGCAGACGTTGAGCGAGCGCCCGGCCGGGTCCACGTCGCACAGCCGGACGAAGACGTCCGCGCTGGCCGCCGTGGTCGAGGCGGCCACTTCGGCTCGCACCGGGCCCATCAGGGTCAGCGGGCGTTCGACCGGGTCGCTGGTGAACAGCAGCACGTCGGCCCGTTTCTCCAGTGGGGCGTTGTCGACCTGGCCCTGGGTCGGCGACTGCAGCGGGCCGCCGATCGACGGGGTCGGGTCGGTGGGGTCGTAGCGGAAGCTCCAGCCCCGGTCGGCGGTGAACGAGTCGAGCCGCAGGCGTTCGGTGCGTGCGTCCGGTGGCGGCCAGTCCGGCAGGTCGCGCCACTCGTCGGTGCCGCCGACGTGAATCCGTACGCGACAGGCCGGAGGCTCGCCGCGCAGCCGGCGCATCGCCTGGCCGAAAACCTCGGTCCAGCCCTTCTCGAGAGCGGACGTGTGCGTCCAGGGGCCGATCAGCAGGTCGACGTCGCGGTCCGCGGCGCGCAGCCGGGCGTACTGGTCGAGCACCTGGTTGATGCTGAGATCCCACCAGCCGAGGGCCAGGCTGACCGGCACCTCCATCGTGCCGGCGGCCTCGGCCACGTTCGCCCCGGCCCAGTACGACCGTTCGGAGTGAGCGAGCCACTCCTCGAACGCCGGCCGCCGTCCCCCGAACAGCGACGGATAGGCGTCGAGGAGTGGCAGTCCGAGCACGGCCCGGCTCAGCCGGAACTTCATGCCGATCGCGCCGCGCAGCATCTCGCCCGAGGTGGCCCCGCCCTGCTTGAGGCCGAGCCCGCCGACCAGCGCCCGTTCCAGCCCGAAGGCGCCGCCGGCCCAGAAGAAGTCGTGCCCGTCGGTGAAGCCCATCTGCATCACCGCGCCGCGCCACTCCGGCGGTGGGTCGACGGCCAGGGCGGCCTGCGTGTATGCCATGTAGCTGGCCCCGACCGTGTAGAGCTCGCCACTGAACCAGGTCTGCTTGCGCAGCCACTCCACGGTGGCCACGCCGTCGGCCGTCTCGTTCTTCCACATGTGGAACGTGCCGCCCGAGCCGAGGGTGCCGCGCGAGCTCTGCAGCAGCACGTGGAAGCCTTGCTCGGCGAACCGGACTCCATAGATCAAGTTCCAGGGAAAACCGCTTCTGAGGTACGGGGCCCGGATGAGCACCGTCGGGCATGGATCACCGCCGACCGGCGCGTAGTGGTCGGTGAGCAGCGGAACTCCGTCGGCGGCGGGCACGGGCACAGCCAGTTCGCGCTGGACGGAGTAGGGCCCGGGGGCCCGGCGGCTCAGGAGTCGGAGGGACAGTGGCAGTCTTCGCATGGGTCCACCCCCGCAATTCTCGTACGTCGTACCAGAAATAGTAGCAGGAGGCATCGATGGCTCGCGGACGTCCGCCCGCGCACACGGTCGACCAGGTCGTGGCGGCTGCGATCGGCATCGCCGACACCGAAGGGCTGGGTGCGGTCACGATGCGCCGGATCGCCCAGCAGATCGGGGCGGGCGCGATGTCGCTCTACACGTACGTGCCGGACAAGGACCGCCTCGTCGACCTCATGGTCGACCGGGTCGGCGGCACCCGGACGCTCGTCGTGCTCACCGGCGACTGGCGTACGGATCTGCTCGCTGTAGCGGCATCTCAGCGCTCACTGATGCTGGCCCACCGGTGGCTGCCCGCGGCCCTGCCCAACCGGCGGCTCACCGGGCGCAACATGCTCGCGTACCTGGAAGAGGGTCTGGCCGCCCTCGAACCGACCGGCCTCTCCGGCGCGGTCAAGCTCGAGATCATCGCGCTGGTCACCGGTCTCGTGGCCACCTTCGTCACGGCCGAGCTGGCCGGATCGGCGCCGGTGCCGGAGCAGGTCGCGCTGATCGGCGAGGCGGTCGCCACCGGGGACTTCCCGCAGCTGGCGTCCGTCCTCGCCGAGGGTGGCCAGGGCGCCGAGCCGGACTTCGACCGGCTCGCCGCCTGGACCATCACGGGCCTGGTGACGCAGGCCCTGGATTCCTAACTCTTGAGGCAGATGTCGAACGGGTGACCTTCCGGGTCGAGCAGCACCCGCCAGCGGTCGGGCGTGGGCTGCTCGTCCGGCTTGGTCGCGCCCAGGGCCAGCGCCTGCTGCTCGCCCTTCTCGAGGTCGTCGACGTAGAAGTCGAGGTGATAGCGCTTGGGTGCGCTCTCCTTGGGCCAGCCGGGCGCCGAGTAGCCGGGCACCTGCCCGAAACCGATGCTCGTCGAGCCGTCGCCGATCATCGCGTACTCGTCCCGGCTGTGCAGGACCTCCCAGCCGAGCACGCCGGCGTAGAAGCGGGCCTGCGCCGCCGGGTCGGACGCGTCCAGATTGATCATCGCCAGGGTTGCGAATCCACTCATGGACGCGATCCTTCCCGCAAAGACTGACATCTGCTGTCAGTTACTTCAGATACACCAGCCCGTCCAGAGCCACGCCCGGCCGGCCCTTCGTGCCTTCGACCACCACCCGTACGGTGTGCTCGCCGCTCTGCGGCCACCAGCGTGACCACACCACCTGGCGGGGCAGCGACCGGGTCGAGCGCAGATCGATCGTGCCCTGGGGCCGGCCGTCGAGCAGCACCGCGACCCGCCCGGCGTTCGGGCCCCGGCTCAGCACCAGCGCGGCCGAGCTGCCACTGAACCGCCACGACGCGCTCGCCCCGCGGACACTGCCGCCGACCGCCGTGCCACCGAGATACGTGCTGTGGCGCAGCGGACGCCACGCCCCACTGCGCTGGGCGGCCGATTCGGAGACCACCACCGGCGTACGGGTGACGGAAGCACTCACGAAGTTGAAGGCCCGGTCGGTGGCCCGCACGGTGAACGTGGCCGGCCGGTTCGCCGCCGCGCCGACGTTGCGGGTGCGCGCGGTGACCCCCAGGTTCACTGTCGCCGGCCGGGTGAGGCGCACCGACCCCAGGCTGGCGTTGTCCCGCACGGTCCAGTCGAGGTGCATCGGCACGGCGCCCAGGTTGACAGTGCCCGGCCGCAGCGCCAGATCCGGCTCCCGGCTGAACACCGGCGCGCTCGTGTCGGCGAAGACCCGGCTGTTCACGGTCGTCGACCGCCCCGACAGGTGCATCGCCCGCACGGTGACGGTGTGCCCGCCCGGCATCAACCGGATCGGCGCCGAACGCTTCCCGGCCGGCGTGGCGACCCGCAACACGCCGTCCACCCACACCTCGAACCGGCTGATCAACCCGAGCGGAGTGTTCACGGCCCACGCCGGCTGGATCAGCCCCTTGGTGAAGTACCAGCGCCCGGCCCGGGCCGACCCGCCCATGCCGATCATCCGCAGCCCCGTCGGCGCCGCGCCCGCGATGGCCCGGATCGACGGCAACTGCGCGTAGAGGGCGTTGCCCGGGCAGGCCGTTTGCCCCGCGTCCCGATGCCCCGAGATCCGGAACAGCGGAACCTTGCGGCCCAGCGGGAACCGCGGACTTCCGCCGGAGGTGAGCACGACCCGACCGTTGGGCGGATTCCCGTACGCACCCAGCTTGTAAGCGGCCATGGCCGCAATCACTGTGCGGACCCGCGTCGAGACCGCCCGCCCGCCGTAGGACCCGATCACGGCGATGGAGCTGGCCTCCGCGTTGAAACCGAGGGTGTGCGCCCCCAGCACGGTGCGGGCGACCCCGCCCCGGCGCCCCTCGAAGACGGTCCCGCACTTGTCGATGAGGAAGTTGTAGCCGACGTCGTCCCAGCCCCGGCTGCGCACCTGATAGGCCTGGATCCCCCGCACGATGCTGGCCGACTGCGCACAGCTGTAGCCGTTGCCGGTCGCCGTGTGGTGCACGAAGAACACCTGGGTGGGCCCGGTGTACTCAGGCACCCCCTTGACGATGGCCTCGTTGGCCCGCCATCCCACCCGCGTCACGAGCCGCGGAATCGGCCTCGCCGGCAGCGGCACGGTCGCCTTCTCCAGCCGTGCCGACTTGCGCGCGAAGTCGCCGCTGCCGGTGCTTCGCGGGTTCGGAGCGTGCCTGGGGGCGACCGGTTCCACGGCCTCCGGGTTGATCAGATCCATGCGGAGGTCGGCGGGCAGCGGGCTCCGGGCGCCGTTCACGCGGGCCTCGACGGCGTCCGAAGGCCCGACCCAGAGCGGGTCCGACGCGCCCCGTACATCACCGGGAGCGCCACCATCCGTCTCGAGCGTCTGCCACGACGACCACCGTCCCGTGCCCATCGCGCGGGTCCGCACCTCGACGGTCCCGTCCACCCGCGCGGCCGGGTCGGCCCAGGTCGCTCCGATCAGGCTGAACGGCCGGATCGCCTCCCGCGTGACGGTGCCGGTCAGCGCCACCGTCTGGAGAGCCGTCCCGGCCGGCCGCTGGTCCCGGGCCTGAGCCGGCCCACTGCCGACCCCCGCCACCAGCGTCAGGAGCGCCACCGAGGCGCGAGAAATCGTCCGATTGCCGTGCACGTCCACCCCCGTGATCCACTTGCTCAATCACGAGCCACCTTGCCGCCGTCAATCCCGCCCGTCCCGGCAACGACTAATAAGCCTGGCAAATCGGTCGAAAATCGCGACAGTCTGGCCGAACGTCCGGCGTGTTCCGCTTGCTCGCCGGGCGCTCCGATGAGTGGCGCGATGACGATCGGCACGTACCAGCGGGCCTCCGCCGGACGGTCACGAGGCGATCAGGAGCACGACCTTGCCATCGCTGTGGCGCGACTCGACCGTGCGATGGGCTTCGACGATCTCGTCCAAGGGGAACGGCTGCACCGGTATGACAACCTCGCCCCGGGCGGCCAGGTCGATCACCGCGGCCAGGCGTTTCGGGTCGCGGCCGGCTCGGACTACTCGGGTGCCGTGGTCGGCGGCGGCCTTGTCGTCGACGATGGTGCCGATGCGGTCGAGGGGGATGCCCAGCTCGACCGACTGGGCGATCGCCTCGCCGCCGGCGGCGTCCAGGGCGGCCGTCGGCTGCAGGCCCAGGTCGCGTACGTCCTGGATCAGATCTTGGCCGTACGTCACGGGGATCGCGCCCTGGCGGCGCAGGCGGTCGTGGTTGCGCAGGCTAGCCGTTCCGATCACGGTGGCGCCGGCCCGGCGGGCCAGTTGGGTCGCGACCGTGCCGACGCTGCCGGCGGCCGCGTGCATGAGCAGGACGTCGCCCTCGCCGACGCCCAGTTCGAGCAGGGAGCCGCTCGCGGTCTGGGATGCGGCGACCAGGGCGGCCGCGGTGGGGAAGTCGAGGGCGGCCGGCTTGCGGACCACGTTTTCGGCGGCGACGCACAGCAGCTCGGCCGCGCCGTTGAGCATCGTCGAGCCGAGCACGGGGTCGCCGGGAACGAAGTCGTCGACGCCCTCGCCGACGGCGTCGATCAGGCCGGCGTACTCCTGGCCCAGGGTCTGCGGGAACTGGATCTTGGCCCAGGGCATCTCGCCAGCGCGGACGGCGACGTCGAACGGCTGGACGCCGGCCGCCAGCACCCGGACCCGCACCTCGCCCGGGCCGGGCCGCGGATCGGGCACGTGGACGACGTGCAGCACCTCGGGCGGACCGAACCGGTCGAACACGGCAGCTCTCATGCCGCGAGTCTGCAAGCTGAACTCAGGTTGAGGTCAAGGGCGCTGCACGCGGGCTGCACGCGACGGGCCCGACCGTGATGGGCATGACTACTGATGCGCAGAAATTGAGCGAGCGGCTGCTGACCGCGTTGATCGGCGCGACCGAACTGTTCACTGTCGAGCTCGGACGGGAACTGGGACTGTACGCGGCGTTGCGGGACCGGCCGTCGGGCCCGGCCGAGCTGGCCAAGAACGCCGGGATCGACGAGCGGTACGCCCGGGAGTGGCTGGAGCAGCAAGCCGCGGCCGGCTTCCTGACCGTCGACGGCGACGAATTCGCGCTGGCCGGCGGGGCGGCCGAGGTGCTGCTGGACGAGGGCGGGCCGGGGGAGTTCACCGTCGGGCTGGGGCTGGTCTTCCCGCGGGTGGTCGAGGCGTTCCGCACCGGGGCGGGCATTTCGTACGCCGAGTACGGGCAGCACATCCGGCACGGCATCGCGGCGTTCAACCGGCCGATGTTCGAGCAGTTGCTCACCACGGAATGGCTGCCGGCCCTGCCCGAGGTGGAAACGCGACTGCGGGCGGCTCCGGGCGCGCGCGTGCTCGACCTGGGCTGCGGCGCCGGGCAGTCGTCGGTGGCCCTGGCCCGGGCCTACCCGGCGATCACCGTACGGGGAATCGATCTGGACGAGGCCTCGATCACGGAGGCGCGGGCGGCCGCGGCCACGGCCGGTGTCGCCGACCGGGTGACCTTCACGCTGGGCGATGCCGCTCGGATCGACGGAGAGTACGACCTGGTGACGATCTTCGAGGCGCTGCACGACATGGGCGACCCGGTCGGCGTGCTGCGGGCCGTCCGACCCCGGCTCGCGCCCGGCGGCAGCGTCTTCATCGGCGACGAACGCGTGGCCGACGAGTTCACCGCGCCCGCCGATGAGATCGAACGGCTTCAGTACGCGTTCAGCGTGCTCCACTGCCTGCCGGCCACCCGCGCCGAGGACCCGGTGATCGCCAACGGCACGATTCTGCGCGCCTCGACCCTGCTGGCCTGGGCGCGAACGGCCGGCTACGAGAACTCCGAGGTCCTCGACATCCCGAACGACTTCTGGCGCTTCTACCGCCTGCGCTGACCAGCCGCCCGCGCTGGTAGCCCGCTCGCGCCGACAGGCTGCCGGTGCCGGCCGAACCGCTTGTTGAGAAATTTGGCCGGGCTGTCGATTTCCGGTCGGCGAGGTTCGTCGGTGGAATGACAGTGACAAGCGGAAGGGATCCGACATGCCGAAGTACACCCTGTTGATCTACGGCGACTCCGCACAGTGGGAGGCGATGACCGACGAGCAGTGGCGGGCCCACGACGCCGCGCACGCTGAGTTCCGGGCCGCGGCCGGCGACCGCGTGCTCGGCGGCCAGCAGTTGGAGCCGTCGCCGACGGCCACGACGCTGCGCTCGACGGGCACGCTCGACGGGCCGTTCCTCGAGACGAAAGAGGCGCTGGGCGGCTTCTACATGATCGAGGCGACCGACCTCGACGAGGTGCTGGGCCTGGCCAAGCTGCTGCCCGAGGTGCGGGCCGCCCACAGCGGCGTCGAGATCCGCCCGGTCATCGACCACGAATGACGCCCGACCTCCCCGACGGCGACCGGCCGCGCGATGAGTTTCCCGGCGGCGGCCGGTCGTCGGACGAGCTTCCAGAGGGCGGCCGGCCGTCGGACGAGGTCGTCGTGGCGGTGGCTGAGGCGCACCGTCGTGACTGGGCTCAGGTGCTGGCGACCACCGCGCGGGTCACGCGGGATCTCGACCGGGCCGAGGAGTGCACCCAGGACGCGTACGCCCAGGCCCTGGTCGTTTGGGCGCGTGACGGGGTGCCGGCTCGGCCCGGGGCGTGGCTGACCCGGGTGGCCCGCAACCGTGCGCTCGATGAGATACGGCGCCAGGCCGCCTTCCGCCGCCGGCTGCCCCTGTTGATCACCGAGGGCGACAACCCGGGCGACGACCGCCTGCGCCTGATCTTCACGTGCTGCCATCCGGCCCTGTCCCGCGAGGCCCAGGTCGCGCTCACGGCCCGCCTTGTGTGCGGGCTTTCCACGTACGAGGTGGCCCGCGCGTTCCTGGTGCCGGAGTCCACGATGGCCGCGCGCCTGACCCGGGCCAAGAAGAAGATCGCCACCGCCCGCATCCCGTACCGGACCCCCGACCCGGACGAGATGGGCGCCCGCCTCGATTCCGTCCTCGAGGTGGTGCACCTGCTGTTCACTACCGGGCACACGGCTCCCGCCGGCCCGGCCCTGATCCGCGACGACCTCACGGCAAGCGCGATCCACCTGGCCCGCACCCTGCACCGGCTGATGCCCCGCGTGGCCGCGGTCACCGCCCTGCTGGCCCTGCTGCTGGTCACCGACGCCCGGTCGGCGGCCCGGGTCGGACCGGGTGGTCTGGTGCTGCTGCCCGACCAGGACCGCAGCCTCTGGAACCACGCGCAGATCGCCGAGGGAGTGGCCCTGCTGACCGATGCGCTGCGCCGGGAGCCGCCGACGCGCTTCGCCGTCGAGGCCGCGATCGCCGCCGTGCACGCCGAGGCCCCGTCCTGGGAGCGGACCGACTGGGCCGAGATCATCGGGCTCTACGACGTACTGCTGCGGCTGACCGCCGGCTCGCCCGTCGTGGCCCTCAACCGGGCCGTGGCCGTCGGCTTCCGGGACGGTCCGCAGGCCGGGCTGGACGCGCTGGCGCCGCTGACGGCCGAGCCGGCGCTCGCCACGTACGCGTATCTCGCCGCCGCCCGGGCCGGCTTCCTGCGCCGCCTGGGCCGCCGGACCGAGGCCGCGGCCGCCTACGACGAGGCCCTGACCCTGACCGACAATGAGGTCGAGCGTGACTTCCTGCACGTCCGGCGCCGGAACCTTTAGTCCGGCTGGCGCCCTACCGATAGTTGGGGTACAAATTATTGGTGTGGCAACGAACGAGGGGGCGACGATCATGACGAAGGACGCCGAGGGCCGCGGCCGCTTCCGGCAGTGGCTGCACGAGACGTTCGACGACATGTGGTTCCGGTCGATGATCGGCCCGGCCCAGACCAAGAACGCCGTCCAGGGTTGTGACGAGGGCGCCCGCGAGCAGTGGAAGCGCGACCTCGAGAACCGCAAGCGCTACACCCGCGAACAGCGCGAACGCAAGCGCCTGGCCCGCGAGGGCAACCGCGCCTGAGACCGGTCGTTCTCCGTCTTGCCGGCCCGCGGTCCGGGTCCGGCGAGATCGGTCGACGCGGAGAGCGCGGCTCAGCGGCGGACGTCGTCGCCCGTCAGGGCGGCCAGATCGGCCCGGGTGGGTGCGCCCTCGCAGTCGCCGGGCACGGTCACCGCGAACGCCCCGGACGCGATGGCGGTGGTCAGCCGCTCGAGCGGAGCTGCCCCGGCCAGGCGGTCGGCCAGGTAGCCGGCGACGAATGCGTCACCCGCGCCCACCGGATCGATCACCGTGACGGGCAGGGCCGGCACTGTGTGGCGCTCGCCGTCGATCAGGGCGATGCAGCCGGCGCCGCCGTCCTTCACGATCACCTCGGTCGGGCCCAGCTTGGCCAGTTCGGCCGGGATGTCGGCGGTGTCGACGAACAACCCGGCCTCGGACGGCGACGCGAAGACCACGTCGGCCCGGGAGGCCAGATCGCGCAGGACGGGTGCGGCGTCGTAGCGGCTCCACAGCTTGGCCCGGTAGTTCAGGTCGAGCGACACCGCGACCCCGGCCGCGCGGGCCGTCTCGATCGACTGGAAGACCGCGGCCCGGGCCGACTCGCTCAACGCCGGCGTGATGCCCGTCACGTGCAGGATCGAAGCGGCCGTCACCTCGGCCGCGGGGACGTCAGCGGGGGAGAGACGCGAGCCCGCGCTGCCCGCCCGGTGATAGTCGACCTGGGCGAACTCGCCGGACCGGCGGTGGCGCACCATCAACCCGGTGAACGACTCGTCGGTGATCGCCAGCGTGCGCACCCCGGCCGCGGCGATTCGGGCTCCGATCAGGGCGCCCGTGGCGTCGGGCCCGACCCGGCCCAGCCAGGTGGCCGCACCGCCGAGACGAGCGACGCCCATCGCCACATTGCTCTCGGCACCGCCGATGCCGAACGAAAAGCTTTTCGCGTGCCCCAGCGGGCCGATGCCATCTGCCGCGACCAGCCCCATGGTCTCACCGAAGGTGAGCAGCCCCGTCATGAGCGGGCGAAGGCGACCGCGCTGACCGCGTGGCGGGCGCGGGCGGCCAGGGCGGTCAGGCTGCCCCCGACCACCGCGTCCCCGACCAGCGGCCCGCCGAGCCCGACCGACTTGGCCCCCGCGAACAGCCAGTCGGCGATGTCCTCGATCTTGATGCCGCCGGTCGGCATGACGTTGATCCGGGGCAGCGGCGCCCGCACGTTGCGCAGGAAGTCGGGACCCAGCCCGGCCGCCGGGAACAGCTTGACCAGCGGCGCCCCGGCCTGGTGGGCCGCGTACATCTCGGTCGGGGTGGACGTGCCGGGGAAGAACGGGACGGCCGAGGCGGTGACCAGGCCGGCGTCGAGCACCGGGGACACCAGGAACTCGGCGCCCGCGTCGACCGCGGCCTTGGCGTCGTCGGCGGTGAGCACCGTACCGGCGCCGATCGCCACCGACGACGGCAGCTGGCGGCGCAGGCCGGCCAGCGCGTCGAGCGCCCCGGCCGAGGTGAGCGTCACCTCGAGGGCCGTGATGCCGTTCTCGGCCAGCACCTCGGCCACGGCGGCGAAGTAGTCGGCCGTGGGGGCGCGCAGGATCGCGACGATCCCGCTTTCGACCACGGCGGCGGACACGGCGTCGAGGGGAACGCTCACATCGGTCACGCTTTCAGATCCTGCCCCACTTCGGCCCGGCCATCCAGGGGTGCGGTGCGTGCGGGACGTCTCAACCGGGGCCACGACCGGCCGTCGACCGGCGCCGACGAGGCCGGCCGGTCCGTCTCGATCCCCAGCTCGTCGCGGATGGCCGCCTCGAACTGCTGCATGACCAGCGGCACCTGGGCCAGCAACTCGCGGAAATGGATCTGCGGCTCGACCCCGACCACGGCGGCCGGGTTCATCTCGCCGTGCAGCTTCTGCAGCAACACGTGTACGGCCAAGGCAGCACTGCGCACCGGACCCGAGGCCAGCAGCCGCACCTGCATCAGGGCCGGGCCGACCTCGTCCATGTAGGTGAGGACGGGCACCGCCTTCTCACCGGCGTCGTACGCGGCCCGCAGCCGGTAGGTGTCGCGCTCGAAGACCGACAACAGGGACACATACGCGTCCCGGCGCTCCTCGTACCACCTCCGGGTGCGCTTCCGGCGGCTGCGCAGGTAGTCGTTGCGAGCGGACGCGAGCTGTACCGCTGCGGCTCCGGCCAGGGCGAACAGGGCGGCGATGAGGGGGAGCCCCCACCACGGGATGTCAGACACGCGCTAACGGTATCGACGCCGCGCCCGGGCGGCGCAGCCCGCACGCCGATCGTGACCGCGCGGCGACCAAAGCTCACCTATCCGGCCATCCGGGACAGCGCTGCGTCGATTGCCCGTGACGCTTCGTCATGCACCCGGGCCGCGGGGAGGAGGGCGCCGCGCCGCCGCAGGGCCGCCACCCGGTCGGCCCCGAGCCGTTCGCCCGCCGCCGCCCGGGCCCGGTCGAGCCCGGCCTGTTCGGCCGGGTAGACGTCGGCCGGGGGCAGGGCGGCGTCGACCAGCACCGCCGTCTCGTCGGCCCCGACCCGCACGAGCAGCACGACCAGATTGCGCAGGGCCGCAGCCCGCAGTGTGTCGTTGCCCACTCGCCGCCACATGGCCAGCACGTCCCGGAAGGCGGACAGCGCGGCCGCCGGGTCGCCGTGGCGACTGCCGATCGCGACCGCCGCCGTCTCGGCCGCGCCCCGGAACAGCCGCTCGTCGACCGTCGCGGCCAGCTCGGCCGCCTCGGCCAGCAGGGCCAGCGCCCGTTCCGGATCACTGTCGCCCAGCGCCTCGCCCAGGCCGTACAGCGCCTCGGCCCGGGCTCCCGGGTTGCCGGTCGACGCGGCCAGGTCCACTGCGGACTCCGCGGCCGCCACGGCCTCGGCCACCCGCCCCGACCAGGCCAGCACCAGGGCCTCGCCGACCAGCCCGGACACCCGGTGCACGGGCTCGGTGCCCATCGCGCGGTAGTGGGCGAGGGCCGTCGGGGCGTCGCACGACACGAGCGCGACATCGCCCAGCACCTCGTGGATGGCGTCACTGTCGAAACCGGCGGCGAACGCCCGGGCCTCGGCCAGATCACCGCGACCCCAGGCGTGGGTGGCGGCGGCGGCCCGCGCGTCGGGCTGGTTCCCGGCCGACCGGCCCCACGCCAGCACCTCGTACTGCTGGCAGCGGTAGCCGTAGCGGTAGAGCGCCGCCGCCAGACCACCCGGACCGGCGCCGCGGAGGACAGCGAGCCGCAGGTCGGGCAGCAGGGCGTCGAGCTCCCGGACGGCGTCGGCCTGGCCCGGCCCGCGGAACGCCCGGTCGAGCCGGCGCGCGGCGGCCAGCATCACGTCGGCGTGACGTCGGTGGAGCTCGGCGCGGTCGTCGCCGAGCAACGAGGCGGCGTACGCCCGGATGGTCTCGAGAAGGCGGAACCGGCCCGGCTCGTGCCGCACCACCAGCGACCGGTCGACCAGGGCGGCGAGCGCCGCCGCCACCCCGTCCGCGGCCACCACCGCCTCGGCCTGGGCCACCGTGAACGCGCCCGCGAAGGCCGACAGCCTGGTCAGCACCTGCCGCGCCGCCGGGTCGAGCAACCCGAACGACCACTCCACGACCGCCCGCAGCGTGCGGTGCCGGGCCGCGCTCGTCCGCCCGCCCCGGACCAGCAGCTCGATCGCCAGCGGCAGCCGCACGTCCTCGGAGGGGTCGATCCCCAGCCGGTCCACCACCGCGTCGGCGTGCCGCCGCAACACCTCGAGCCCTTCCCCGCGTGGCAGCGCCGCGGCCAGCACCGTGGCGCCCCGCTCCCAGCACGGGTCGTCGGCCACCACCACCCGCAGCCGATCGACCGGCCCGCCGGCTCGCACGAGATCAGCCAGAGCCTCGCGATGCAGCCCCGCCAGCCGCTCGGCCACCCCGCAGAAAGGCTCACCCGCGAACTCGGGCAGGGCCGGCCCCCGCCACAGGGCGACGGCCTCGGTCAACGCGCCGTCGCGCAGCAGATCCTCGAACCGCAGCACGTCGACCCCCGCCCGCGGCACACCCAGGCAGTACCCGGCCGGCGTCAGCGCGATCGACGCCCGCGCCCCGATCGTCGCCCGCAGCCGAGCCACATGGGACTGCAGACTGTTGCGGGCCGACACCGGCGGCCCCTCGGGCCAGAGCGCGTCAGCCAGCGCCGCCGCACCGACCGGCCGCCCCGCGTGCAGCGCGAGCAGGGCCAGCACGGTCCGCTGGCTCCCACCGGCCACGACAACCGGCCCGTCCTCGCCGCTCACCTCGAACGGCCCGAGCATCCGCACGAGCACCCGCCGAACATACGACCGCCCGCAGCAAGATCGCCTCCACTTTCCGCCCGGGCCGGACGGTCAGGTGACGGCGGGCTCGATGGTCAGGGTGCCGGCGTCGGCGTCGAGGACGGCCGGGGTGCCGATCGGGATGGCGCCCTGGCCGATCGGGAGGCCGCCCAGGATCGGCACGCCGAGCGGGGCCAGCTGGTCGCGCAGCACATCCAGCACGGGGCCGGGGCCGCAGTCGAGGTAGCGGCCCAGCGCCACCCCGCTGACGCCCTGCAGGCGGCCGGTGCGGTGCAGCATGGTCAGCTGACGGTCGATCTGGGCCGCGCTCAGCGACTGGCCCTCGAGCAGCAGGATCGCGCCGTGCAGGCTGGGCAGGATCCAGCCCGCGGCGGTGGCGATCTGTTCCTGGTCGCCGCCCAGCAGCACGCCGGCGGCCCGGCCGGTGGTGGTCAGTTCGGCCGTGTGCGAGTCGGGACCGCTCTGCAGCACGGTCGGCTCGGCGCCGAAGGCCGCGGCCACGAACGAGCGGTCGGGCTCGCCGTAGATGCCGGCCAGCCCGGCCCGCTCCCAGAAGGCCAGGTGCAGGATCGTGCAGTCGCGAAAACCGACCAGCAGCGTCGGCAGGTGGGCCGCGGTCGTGAAGTCCAGGCCGTCGGCTATCCGATGGGCGTACGAGCCGTGGCCGACCGCGACGATGGCCTTGATCGACAGGTCGCGCAGGGCTCCGTCGATGTCGGCCGTCCGGTCGGCGCCGGATCGGGCGTCCAGCGTGTGTTCGCCCACCGAGACCTTGAGGCCCAGGCTCTCGAGCCAGTGGGTCGTGCGCTCGACGTCCGCCCGGTCCGGCGGGTCCGTCGGTGACACCAGTCGCACCTGATCGCCGGCCCGCAGCCGCGGTGGCCGAACGATATAGACATACTCGGATGCACTCTGCACGTCCGCATTATCGCTCCTCCAGACAGGCGACCTCGCGATCCAGCGGGTTCCGGATCACACCTTCGAGGGGCAGGGTCGAGTACGGCGGCAGACAGGCCACCGGTGGCCACCTCCGACGCCGGCGACGATCTTCCCAGTAGGGTGCGCAGACATGAAGGTGTTCGAGGAAGACGTACGGATTTCCGGGGCGGGTCACGAGATCCGGGCCAAGGTGCTGACCCCCGACGGTGGCGGGAACCGGCCCGCCCTGCTGCTCTACTCCGACATCTTCCAGTTGACCGAGTCGACCTTGCGCACCTGCCGCCGTCTGGCCGCCGCCGGGTTCATCGTGTGCGTGCCCGAGATCTATCCGCGGGGTGAGCTGGCCGGCGTCGCCCTCGAGTTCGACGACGCGGGCAAGCAGGCCGGGCTGGCCGGCGCCGCCTCGATGACCACGGCCGAGTTCGACGAGGACAGGGTCAGCACCCTCGACTACCTGGCCGCCCGGGAGGACGTCACGACCCTGCACGTGGGCGGGTGGTGCCTGGGCGGGCACCTGGCCTTCCGGGCCGCCTTCGACGAGCGGGTCGCCTCGACCGTCTGCTTCTATCCGACCGGTCTGCACAACGGCTCGCTCGGCGCCGACACCGCCGACTCGCTGAGCCGGGCGGCCGACGTCCGGGGCGACCTGATGATCATCTTTGGCTCGCGGGACCCGCACGTGCCCGCCGGCGCCCGGGCCCAGATCATCTCCGCGCTCTACGAGGCGGGTCTGGAGGATCTGGAACTGCACGTGTACGCCGGCGGGGAGCACGCTTTCATGCGGGACGTCGGGCCGCGCTACGACCCGGCGCTCACCGACCTCGGGCTCGCCGAGGCGGTCTCGTTCCTCGGGGGCCGCTCGCTTCGCTGACCGGCCGCTCGGTCCGGGCCGGGTTCCCGCGTACGAGTTGATCGTGCACCCGCCACCGGCCGGCCACCGCGGCCCGCTCGGCCGCCACGTCCTGCTCCTCGAGCCGCTCGCGCAACAGGCGCAGGGCGATCCGGCGGTTGAGCCCGAACTGGCGCTCGGTGTCGACCACCACGACCAGACCGGACGGGCGGTGGGTGGCCCGCACGGCCGTGCTCGCCTTGTTGCGGTGCTGACCGCCCGGGCCGCCGGTGCGGGTGGCGACCACGTCGACGTCGCGCTCGGAGAAGACCGTGTGCGGCAGGTCGAGGCTCACCGTCTGCGCGATGACGTACCAGTTCTTGCGGCCGAGACCCGTACGGAAGGGACTCGAAGCCTGCCAGCAGAGCGTGCCCGTCCAGCCTTGGGCGAACTCGCGCGCGCCCGTCCCCTCGATCGTGACCAGGGCCGACCGCGACGTGTCGGAGGCGACCCCGGCCCGCAGCCCGCGCGCTGCCGCTTCCGCCTTCAACCGCACGAGCAGCTCGACCAGCGCCCACTCGCATTCCCGCGGCCCGCGCCCGGCCGAGAGCATCAGGTGCGCCTTCACCGCTGCCCCCTCGTCTTGTAGGTGACCAGCGGAACCGTGACGGCGACCGGCGTGGCCAGCCCGTGCGCCTCGAGGTCCCCGATCACCTGCTCGATCCGTTTGTAGGCCGTCGGCGCCTCCTCGAACAGCAACTGCCGATCGCCGCAGACCACCAGAGACCCCACTTTCGTACGCCGGAGCTCGGCCACAGTGTGTTTCGCCTTCCCGCGGCGCAGCGCGTCCGAGCGCGACATCTTGCGCCCGGCGCCGTGAGCCACGGACCAGTTGGCCTCGGCCCCCGCGTGCGCCGCGACCAGGTACGACGGCGTGCCCCGGGTCCCCGCGACCAGCACCTCGCGCGAGTCGCCGCGCGCCGCGCCCTTGCGGTGCAGGTAGAGCCCGTCGCGCACCTCGACCAGGTTGTGGCACTCGTCGACCACCGGCGCGCCGACCTCGGCTCCGAGGGCCCGCCCGACCCGGGCCGCCATCAGCCGCCGGTTGAGCGACCCCCAGCGCACCGCGTCGTCGTGGGCCCTCAGGTACGCGCCGGGGTCGGCGGCCGGCCCGGCCCCGTGCACCTCGGTGTGGGCCCGCAGGATGCTCTCGCCGAGCCCCCGCGATCCGCTGTGGACGATCAGCACGAGATCGCCCTTGGCCAGTCCGGTCGGCTGCAGAACGCTGTCGATCCGGGCCAGTTCGACGAAATGGTTGCCCCGCCCCACGGTGGCGAGGCTGTCGGTGTGCCCGGCCGGGATGTCGTCCGGCCATTCCGGGGCGTCCGGGGTCAGCGCCCGGTCGAGGTCGGGGAAGCGGCCGGCGATCCGCTCCAGGTTGGGTCGCTTGATCCGGATCGGGAACACGGCGATCCCGCACCCGATGTCGGAGCCGACGAGAAACGGGTAGAGCACCGACGACAACATGGCTGCCCCGATGGGCGCCCCCTTGCCGGGGTGCAGATCGGGCATTCCGGCGACCCGGATCATCCCGTCGAGCGCGGCGACCTGGTCGCACTGCACGAGGGCGTCGGACTCGATCCAGCTGCCGGGATTCGCGAAGACGCGAACGGTGGCACGAGCAGACTGCTGAGACAAAACAACTCCGAAAAGGGAATGACGGGGTGACGGCGGCGCGTCAGAGCGCGCGGCCTCGAGGAAGGGCTGAGGGCAGTCCGTCAGTACGTCATGGCTCGACTGTCGCTGATCAAGGCCGGGCCGACAACCGAATTTCCTTCGACATTGACATCGGTCCATGCGGGCGATGGGGTGGGTAGCGACATCCTTCAATGAAGCAGGGGGTTCGATGTCGCTTCGTCCTCGGTGGGTGGCCGCTGCCGCCGCCCTCACTCTCATCACCGCGTCGGTGTCAGTGCCGGCGTACGCGGCCCCGCCGCCGCCCATCACGCTCAGCGCCGGCGAGACGGCGCTCGTCCGGTTCAAGCTGGCCGACGAAGACGCGTTGCGGCGCCTCGTGGCTCAAGGCGCTGATCTCGCTGCTCGGCCGCGGACCCAACCGGGCGCCGTACTGGTCGACCTGGTCGTCGACAGTGAGCAATTCGCGACGCTGACCGGGCAGGGCGCCGTGCCCGTGCAAGTCATCCAGCGCGCGTCGGCGCCCCGGCCCGTGACGCAGTCCCGGCTGGCTGTGCAGGCCGACACGTTGCACTTCCTGCAGGCGTACTGGTGGACCAGCAACGGGCGGACGTTCCTGCAGACCCAGGTGGCCACCACGTCCAGCGACGACCCCGACGTCGAGATCACTGTCACCTGGCGTACGGCCGACGGCGCGACCGGGTCGTTCCCGCTGGTCCGGTTCGAGGACGCGGGCGAATACCAGTACCACTACGCGCTGCCGCAGCCCCTGCCGGGCAAGCCGGTGCAGGTGACGGCCACCTCCAGCCTCGGTGGCACGGCCCGGCCGACCACCCCGGGCGTCTGGCCCGGTGCTACGCCGCCGGCCACCCCCAGCGGCTATCAGAAGGACTTCATCGACGCCTACATGACGCCGATCGACGTCAAGGCGCGGATCAAGCGGCTGGCGCGGCAGTACCCCGAGCTCGTCGATGTGATCAACCTGCCCAACCGGACGCAGGGCTACCGGCGTACGGCCGTGGCCTATCTCGGTGATCCGAACGCGGCCGCCGTGGTCGTCGAGTCGGTGAAGTTCGGCGCCCAGAACATGAACGGCGTGCAGGTCCGCACGGTCGACCCGGGTCAGGCCAACCGCCCGCTCGCGGCCACCTACCGGGACCGCGTTCTCACCGTGCGGCTGGCCACCGACAGCGGCGGCAAGGTGATCAGCACGACCGACGACGTGGCCGCGTTCATCACGGCCCGCTACCCGCAGCAGTTCCGCGCGGTCGTCGAGGCCGGCTCGGCCGGTCTGCCCATGCCGATCGCGGGCCCGGTGCGGCTCGACGACGGTTTGAAGGGCACCGAGGTGCCGACCGGACCGTGGACCGTGCAGGCGCTGCGCATCGGCAAGGTGCGCGACGGCTCGAAGCCGGGCGTGCTGGCGTACTCACAGGAACATGCCCGTGAATGGGCGACGCCGCTCGTGACGCTGGAGTTCGCGGAACGGCTGCTGGCCAACTACGCCACCGACCCGGCCACCCGCGAACTGGTCGACTCGGCCGACGTGTTCATCATCCCGACCGTCAACCCCGACGGCGCCAACTACTCGTTCAACGACTACAACTTCCAGCGCAAGAACCTGGTCAACCACTGCACCGGCGCCGCCCGCGACCCGCGCAACCGCGACTCGTGGGGCGTCGACATCAACCGTAACTACACGGTCGGCTCCTACTTCGACGGCTATGTCGGCGCCAGTGCCAACTGCCTTTCCGGCACGTACGCGGGCACGGCCGAACTCTCCGAGGCCGAGAGCGGCAACGTGATCGCTCTCGCCGAGTCGCACCCGAACATCGGGCTGGCCATGAACGTGCACAGCTACGGCGGCTACTTCATGTGGCCGCCCGGCGCCTACCGGGCCGACGGCCGGGTCACGCTGCCCCGCCCGTCGATCGACGAGTCGAAGTTCTTCCTGGACAGTGCCCGCCGCATCGTCGGCGCCATCTCGGCCGAACGCGGCACGGTGACCTGGCCGTCGTACACCGGCCCGGTGGCCGACGTGCTGTACTCCGCGGCCGGCAACTCGGCCGATCAGCTCTACTACGAGCTGGGCATCGACGCCTGGGACTTCGAGGTCGGCAACGACCGCTGGAACGAGGCGACCCAGCAGTGGGAGGGCGTCGGCTTCCAGCCCCCGTTCGACGAGGCCCACGCCGAGGCCCAGGAGTACGCGGGCGGCCTGGTCGAACTGGTCCGCGTGGCCCGCGACAAGGCCGCCGCCGGACAATGACGCCCTGAACCCAGCCACGACCAGCGCGGACGCCGCCCGGCCCCGTCCCCGGGCCCGGGCGGCACTCGGCTCCGCCGGGGTCGGAGCCGGGGCGGGTTTGCGCTCAGCTTCGCCGGGCCGGGGTGGATCGGGCGGCGGTCGGCTTCGTCGCCGGGGGCTCGGATTTCGCCGGGCGACGCTCGCAACACGGTCGGGAACCGGCCTAAGCTTGATCCGTGACCGGGACCACAGCCGGGTTGGTGCTCGCCGCGGGTGCGGGGAGCCGCTACGGCATGCCGAAGGCACTGATCCCGTACCCCGAACAGCTGCTGGTCGAAAGGGCCGTCGACACCCTGCGTGCGGCGGCCCTGTCACAGATAGTCGTGGTGCTGGGCGCGGCGGCCGAGCAGGTCAGGGCCGCCGCCCCCGCTCTACCCACGACAGTGATCAACCCCGACTGGCCCACGGGCCTGGGATCATCCCTGCGCACCGGCTTGGAAGCGTTGACGGAAACGCCGGCCGAAGCCGCAGTGGTCCTGCTGGTCGACATGCCCGGCGTAACCCCCGAAGCCGTACGCCGAGTGACGGCTCACGCCACCGCCGACGCCCTGGTCATGGGCGGCTACGGCCCCCGCCGCGGCCACCCGGTGCTGCTGGGCCGCGCCCACTGGCCCGGCGTCCTCACGAGTGCCACCGGCGATTCCGGGGCAAGGTCGTATCTGAAGTCCCACCCCGTACGCGTCGTCCCCGTCGACGACGTGGCCGACGACCTCGACCTGGACGTCCCGGAGCTGAACCCCCATGCGTGACACACCCGACGCCGGCCCGGCCGCCCCAGGGCCCGCCGCCCGAGGCGCCCGGCTGAGGCAGTCGTCCGTGCCTGACGTGCGAAGCGCTCGGCTGAAAGTGGTCGCCCATCGAGGACGTGGAGGTGTGGCCCCGTGCGTGATGTGCTGGACGCCTTGCTGAAGTGGTGGCAGGCCGACATCCCGGTCGGGCTGGCCACGGTGACCGCGACGTGGTCGAGCGCGCCGCGCCAGCCCGGCGCCGCGATGGTCGTCGGCCCCGACGGCGAGGTGGTGGGAAGCGTCTCCGGCGGCTGTGTCGAGGGCGCCGTCTACGAGCTGTGCCGCGAGGTGATCGAAACCGGCGCCGCCCGCACCGCGCGTTTCGGCGTCAGCGACGACGACGCCTTCGAGGTCGGCCTGACCTGCGGCGGCACGATCGAGCTACTGATCGAACGAGTCGACCGCGAGTCGTTTCCACAGCTCCCCGCCCTGGCCCGAGCGATCGCCGAGTCCCGCCCGGTCGCCCTGCTGACCCGAATCCCCACAAGCCAGAACCCGCCCGTCAC
This sequence comes from Paractinoplanes aksuensis, assembly GCF_024137025.1. Taxonomy (GTDB): domain Bacteria; phylum Actinomycetota; class Actinomycetes; order Mycobacteriales; family Micromonosporaceae; genus Actinoplanes; species Actinoplanes aksuensis. Next base: position 39,064 of record NZ_JAMYJR010000024.1, on the reverse strand, counting down.
GAGCACCAGTCCCGCACCCAGCAGCCTCCCCGACGCGCGCCAATTGCTCGATCTGGCCACCAGCAGCGCCGCCCCCGACAGTGGCCCCCGCACCGGGCTCACGACTGGCAGCCGGGACGACGCTCCCGGCGCGGCCAACAACAGCGCCGCTCCCCGCGAGGCCAACACCAACGTCGCCCCTGGCAACGGTCGCGGCCCCGAGCCCGAAGCCAGCGGTCGGGGTGACGTTCACGACGCAGCCTCCATCAGCGTCGCCGCCGACAATGGTCGCAGCGCGCAGGCCACGGCCGGCAGCTGGGACGACGCTCGCGGGCCGGTGTCCGCGGACGGCGCCCGTGGCTCGGCTCCCGAGGACGGCAGTCTGGGTGCGGGGCGCCACCTGCTCATCACGCCCGACGGGCGCGACGGATCGTTGGGGGGCGACCGTATCGACGACGCTGCCACCGATGACGGGCGGGGGTTGCTCGCCGCCGGGCGTACCGGGGTTCTGCATTACGGTCCGTCGGGGGAGCGCCGTGGCGAAGGTCTTTCGGTGCTGGTCGCCTCGTTCGCGCCGCCCGCTCGCATGCTGGTGTTCGGGGCGACCGACCATGCCGCGGCGACGGCCCGGATCGGCTCGTTTCTCGGCTATCACGTGACCGTCTGCGACGCCCGACCGGTTTTCGCCACCGCCCGCCGCTTCCCCTCGGCCGACGAGGTGGTGGTCGACTGGCCCCACCGCTACCTGATCGCCGAGGTGGAAGCGGGCCGCATCGACGAGCGCACCGTCCTGTGTGTGCTGACCCACGACCCCAAGTTCGACGTCCCCGTGCTCGAGGTCGCCCTGCGCCTGCCCGTGGCCTACGTGGGCGCGATGGGTTCCCGCCGCACCCACGACGACCGCAACAAGCGCCTGCAGGAAGCCGGTGTGGCCGACGCCGACCTGCACCGCCTGGCCTCCCCGGTCGGCCTGGACCTGGGCGCCCGCACCCCCGAGGAGACCGCGGTCAGCATCGCCGCCGAGATCGTCGCCCTCCGCTGGGGCGGCACCGGCGCCCGCCTGACCGCCACCGAGGGCCGCATCCACGGCGAGTGACACAACCAGATAGGCCCTAGCTTTCGGCCATGATGCGCTCCAAGGTTCGCCGGCCGGTGCGGCTCATGACCGGATTGGTCTCGTGGTAGTACCAGACGAGCCCCATCGACTGCTCGAATGCCCACGCCCGGCCCCTCTCCCATTCGAGGTCGTCGCAGCCCAGTTCCCGCCGGAGCGTCTGTCGTGGGCGGTCGTCGAGTAGGTGCCACGCGCCCACGAGATCGGTCGCCGGGTCAGCGGGCGCGAGGCCGCCCACGTCGAGAACCCCGGCCAGCCGATCGTCGGCGACCAGGAGGTTGCCCGGCATGAGATCGCCGTGGGTCATCACGTCGGGGGCGTCGCCGCGCGGCAGCTCGCGCATCACGGCCCAGGCCCGGCAGAGCGGTGGGACGTCGAGCAGGTGCTCGCTGTGCCGGAAGCAGGTCTGCACCCATTCGTCGTGAGCCGTCAAGCGTCCACCGCGGCCGCCACCGGAGAACGTCCGGCCGGCGGTGTCGATGGCCCGCACACCTTCGATGAACTCGGCCAGGTCGACCGCGAAGGCCACCGACCGGGCCGGGTCCCGCTCGGTGGCGACCACGCCCGGGATCCAGGTCTGCACCGACCACGGCATCGGGTAGCCGAACCCGGGTTCACCGATGGCGACCGGCTCCGGGGTGGGGAACCTGGTCCGGCCCGCCAGCTCCTGGGCCGCCTCAGCTTCCTTGTCCAGCCGGTCGCGAGCGACCCCGAGATCTGCACGCTGCAGCGGGAACCTTCCAGCGAGCCCGTCACCGATGCGGAAGACGGCGTTGACCGTCCCCTGCGCGGTGACCCGGCGCACCGGGCGACCCCGCCATTGCGGGAACTGCGCACTGATGAGCGCCGTGACGTCGTGCTCGGTCACGGCGAGCTGATCAGGATGCATTCACTCGGCCAGGAGCTCGGCGAACTCGGCCGGGTCGATGATCGGGACGCCGAGCTTGGCCGCCTTGGTGGCCTTGGCCGTGGTGGTCTCGGAGGTGATCAGGGCTGTCGTCGTGGCGGAGACGCTGCCGCTGGCCCGGCCGCCCAGTTGTTCGATGCGTTCGCTGACGGTGGTGCGGGTGTAGCCGGGCACGGTGCCGCTGACCACATAGGTGCGGCCCTCGAACGGCTTCTCGCCCTCGGTCTCGGGGACGGACATCGTGACGCCGGCGGCCGCGAGGCGGTCGATCACGCCGGACATGGCGGTGAGGCCGTCGACCACGTGCTGGGCTTTGATCAGGCCCATTTTGTCGATCTCGGCGATCTCTTCGACGGTGGCGGCGCGCAGCGCTTCCATGGTTTTGAAGCGGGCGGCCAGCCACCGGCCGACGCTGCGGCCGGTCATGCGGATGCCCAGGCCGGTGATGACGCGGTTGAAGGGCTGGCCCTTGCTGCGCTCGAGGGACGCCACGACCTTGGCCGCGTTGAGTTTGCCCAGCAGCACCACGCCGCCGGCCTTGGTGTTGCCGACGGGCAGCTCGGCCAGCTGGTCCTCGGTGAGTGTGTAGAGGTCGGCCACGTCGTTGGCGATGCCCTTGCTGACCAGAACGACGCACAGTGCCTCGCCCACGCCCTCGACGTCCATGGCCTCGCGGCTGCACCAGTACTCGAGCGCGTTGGTGGCGCTGCACGACGCGGTGTGGCAGCGCCAGAGCAGGCTGGACTTGTCCCACGGTTCGCCACACTGCGGGCACGTCTCGGGCGGCGCCCACGGGGTGAGGCCGTGCGGCTGCTCGCCGATGGGGGCGGTGACCCGGGGGATGACGTCGCCGGCCCGCCACACGGCGACGGTCTGGCCGATGGCGAGGCCCTGATCCTCGACGAACTTGGGGTTGTGCAGCGTCGCGTACGTGATGGTGGTGCCGTCGACGAACACCGGGTCGAGCACGGCCCGCAGCGAGATGCGACCGGTGCGGCCGACCCGGACCTCGATGTCGCGCAGCACAGTGGAGCCGGTGTCGGCCGGGTATTTGAAGGCGGCCGCCCAGTGCGGGGTGCGGCTGCCCGAGCCGAGCTTGCGGCGGGTCGACTCGAGGTCGGCTGTGAGCACCGCGCCGTCGATCGGGAACTCGAGGCTGCGGCGCAACTCGCCGATGCGGGCCACGGCGGCCAGCGCGGCCTCGGCGTCGGTGGCGACCTGGATCTCGCCCGTGGCCAGCTTGCCGGCCACAGGAAAGCCGAGCTCGACGGCGCGGGCCATGCGCTCGCGGTGGGAGTCGAACGAGCCCGAGATGTCGTAGGCCGAGAAGGTCATCGGCGCGTCGTAGGCCCGGTCGACGGTGCGGATCGACCCGGCCACCGCGCCGCGCGAGTTGATGAACGGCTTGCCCCCGGCCGCGACCCGGTTGGCCCCGGCCGCCTCGAAGTCGGCGACGGTCATGTAGACCTCGCCGCGCACCTCGCCCGTCCAGTCGGTGGCGAGCCGCGCGGGCAGGCCGGCCAAGCCCCGCAGCACCTGGGCCGTGACGTTCTCGCCGGTGCTGCCGTCGCCCCGGAGCGCGGCCAGCGCGAGCCGCCCCGACTCGTACTCGACGCGGATGGCCAGACCGTCGAGCTTGACCTCGACCAGGCAGGGTTCACCGCCCAGGCTCGCCACGAAGGCCCGTACGCCGTCGTCGCCGTTGATCTTTTCGAGCGACATCATCGGCACCGGGTGGCGCACGTCGCCGCCGCCGGACACCCCGGCCGCGACCTGGGTGGTGAGACCGCGGTCGTCCCACTCGGGGTGGGCCTGTTTGGCGGTGGCGATGCGGTCGAGCAGCGCGTCGTAGTCGGCGTCGGTCATCAGCACGTCGCCGGTGTCGTAATACGACTTCGCGGCGGCCTGCGCCTGACCGACCGCGGCGGCGAAGTCGGCTTCGGTGAGGGCGGAGTCCGTCATGCCGACAACCTACGTCCCCGGTACGACAATTCCGCGCAGCCGAGGCCGGTTGGCACCACCTCCTACTGTGAGGGCGTGACGAACGTCGACCCCTGGCCGGTGCCGGACGACATCGTGCCGCCCGAGGCGCCTCCGACGCGGGCGCGGCGCGGTCTGTGGTTCGTACTTCTGATCCCGGTGCTGGCGGTGGTGCTGCTGGCCTGCGCCGTCGGCTTCCTGTTCCGCCAGTCCGACAGCGGCAGCGCGGCCATCCCGCCGCCACCGCCCCCGTCGTCGCCCATCGAGGTCGTCTACGTGGTCGCCTCGAACAATGACGGAGACGTGGCCAGCGTCGAATACACCGACCAGGACCGCGACATCATCCGCAAGGGCGAGGTGAAGCTCCCCTGGCGGATCACCTTCGAGTACCTCGGCGACAAGCCCCCACTCGTCCTGATGGCCCAGCGCAAACAGGGCGGCACCGGCGCGGTGACTTGCTCGATCACCGTCGGCGGCAAGGAATTGACCACCGCCGTCCAGCGCGGCCGCTACGCCGCCCCCCAGTGCTCGGCCTAGGAGAGAGCCTTCAGCGCAGCCAGGAAACCGGCCCGCTCGTCGTCGGGTAGAAGAGCCAGCAGCGACTCCTCGGCCGTACGGATCTCGGCCTGCACCGCGCGGCTACCAGCAGTTCCTCGAGTTCTTCGTCGGCGCCGACGCGGAAGTCGACGAGCAGTGGGCCACGCTCACCGGGGCCGGCCACCACGGCCGCATGGCCCCGGCCCAGACCGCCGGCCCGTACGCGGCCATGATCGACGACCCCGACGGCAACGTCGTGCTGATCACCTCGGACGCCGCCGCCCAGCCCTGAGATCGTCAGCGGGGGGTGTACTCGAGCAGCACCACGCCCGACGCGAAGGCCTTGGTCCGGGTCGGCGCGAGCGGCAGCGTGACCCCGTCGAACAGGCGAGTGCCGCTGCCCTGCACCACTGGATAGACGAACAGGCGGTACACGTCGACCAGCCCGGTCGGGATCAGCGACCGCACCAGCGTGGTGCTGCCGGTGACGGTGATGTCCTTGCCGTCGCGCTCTTTCAGTGCGCTGATCTCGTCGGTCAGCGGACCGCGGAGGACGGTGCTGTTCTGCCACTCGGCCTTCTCGAGGCTGGTCGAGACCACGTACTTGTCGACCTGATCCAGATACGCCGAGATCTCACCCTCCTGGTGGGGCCAGAACCCGGCGAACTCCTCGTAGGTCACCCGGCCCAGCAGCAGCCCGTCGGCGTCGGCGCTGTGCTGCTGGTTGACGGCGGCCAGTTCGTCGTCCTGCGTCATCGGGTCGAACCAGGCGCCCATGGGCGCGATGATGCCGTCCACAGTGATGTTCTCGGTCACGATGAGTCTGCGCATGACCCGCACTTACCCCGTCAGGGCAGAAAACCCCGTACCGCGGCCAGACCCAGCGCCGTCCGGGGGTGATAGGCGGTGCGCCACAGGCCGCCGTGGGCCGCCGACACCGCCTCGTCCTGCCACGCCATCGGCGCGGCCGGGCGCGGCTTACGGATCTGGTGGACCAGCAGCAGCGCCATCAGGCGGTTGGCCGTCTCGGGCCGGAAGATCTCGACGTCGAACAGGTGGGCCCCGGCGTAGGCCGCGGCCAGCAGCCGGTTGCTGGTCACCGAGCGGGTCCAGGTCGGCGGGGCCACCGCGAAGCTGACCACGCCGTCACGCCGGGCCACCGCGGCCCGCCAGCGTTGGATCCGCTTGGCCAGCGCGTAGTTCGGGCCCTGCTGCGGCACCAGGCTGTCGTTGATGGCGTCGTCGCGATAGTTGGGCTGCAGCAGCCGCCCGCCTGAGAGCGCCCCGGCCACCCGGGCCCGCCGCGACCTGTCCCGGAACCGTTGTGTGGACTGCTCGACGGCCGAGGGCGGCACCGCGAAGACATCGGTCGGCGTGGCCAGAAAAGACAGTGCGACGTCGTCCCGGCTCGCCCGCAGCCGCAGGGCCAAAGCATCAAAAGCCACTGACAATTGCGCGTACGCCGCCCCGGGCGCATACACGTAATTGCCGACGATCAGCCGTCCGTCGATCCCTTCCAGCCACTGGGCCACCGCCCCGAGCTCGGTCAGCAGGTCGGCCCCGGGGTCGCGCCCCGGAAGCACCGGCGCGATCAGCGTGCCCGCCGAGGGCACCGCGGCCACCCGCTCCCACACCGCCGGCAGGTCGATCGCCACCACCGTGCCGCCCCAGCCCAGCACGGCCGGCACCGGGCCCATCTCGGCCGCGGCCCCGATCGCGACCAGCCGCTGATCGGACAGGTCGAGCCAGTCCGGGTGGGCCATCACCTCGCGCACCGCCTCGGCACACGACTCCTCGATCACGCCGGCCGTCACCCACGCGTCGAGCCGCCGGCGCAGGCCGTCGCCGCGCAGCAGTTCTTTCCCGTACGGAAGAACGACCTCGCTCTCGCGGGCCGCGCTCCCGGTCGTGGTGTGCGTGTCGAACGGCTGCTCGGGCGCCTCCAGTGCGACCGGCATCCGCTTGTGCACCGCGGCCAGCCCGGCCGCCGCGATGTCGTACCCGTCGGCCGTCCCGGCCGACACCAGCGCCCGGAAGTGCGGCAGGTAGCCGCGGCGCCAGTCGGTCTGCGCGGCGGCGGCGTCGGCAGCGGCGGGATCGGCGGCGCGCAGGGCGTCGGCGACCACGTGGCGGCCGAAAGCAGCACTGCTGCGCCGGCCCGTCTCATCGGCGGGAAAGTCGATCACGCGCGCCAGTATCTCCTCCCTGGGGAGGAGACGCGCTCCGACCGTCGGCCGCAACCGAGGCTCGTGGTCGGGCGATCCGGGCTCGGAAACGCCGGACGCTGCCGTTATGACTACCGTTGCGCAGCGCACCGTTCGATGGCACCGGCCGCTGCTGGTGCTGACCGCCGCGATGGCGCTGCTCGCCCTTGTGGCCGCCGTGGGCCTGGTCACCGACGACCGGATCCTGGTCGGCGCCCCGATCTGGGCCAAGCCGTTCAAGTTCGCCGTCTCGTTCGCCCTGTACGCGCTGACCCTGGCCTGGATGCTGTCCGTGCTCCCGCGCCGCAGCCGGGTCGGCGAGTGGGCCGGCACAGTCATCGTCGCCGTGTCGTTCGTCGAGATGGCCATCATCACCGCGCAGACCGTGCGCGGGCACCGCAGCCACTTCAACGACACCAACCCGCTCGACAGCCGGCTCTGGTCGATCATGGGCGCCTCGATCATGGTGTTGTTCGTGGCCCACCTGGTCATCGCCGTCGTCGCCCTGCGCCGGCGGATCCCGGACCGGGTGGCCGCGGCGGCGATCCGGTGGGGTCTGTTGCTCTCGTTGCTCGGCCTGATGGTCGCCTGGCCGATGGTGATGCCGAACCAGGCCACGCCGGCCGAGGCGCTGTCGGGCGCCCACGCGGTCGGGGTCCGCGACGGCGGGCCGGGACTGCCGCTGCTGGGCTGGAGCACCACGGGCGGCGACCTGCGGATCGGGCACTTCGTGGGCCTGCACGGCCTGCAGGCGATGCCGCTGCTGGCGCTGCTGCTGACCCGTCGGGCCCGGTTCGGCGAGGCGGTGAGCGCGCGGCTGATCACGGTGGCCGGGGTGGCGTACGCGGGAATCACGCTTCTGACGACCTGGCAGGCGCTGCGGGGCCAGCCGTTGCTGCGGCCCGACGCTCTCACCCTGGCCGCGCTGGCGGGCCTGGTCGCCGTCACCGCCATCGGTGTGCGGTGGGCCCAGACCCTAAAGTGATCACCATGGGCTGGCTGGCTCGCCTCTTCGACAAGCGGGACACGTGGGCCCGGATGATCCTGCTCGACCTGAGCGGGCTGAGCTACCTGATCTTTCACCCGGGGGAGCAGCCGGCGCCGACCGGGCCGCAGTGGGCGCTCGCGATCACCGCGTTCGTGCTGCTGATCGCGCTGTCGCGCTGGCCCCGGGTCAACTTCGGGGTGCAGCTGGTGTTGCTGGTGGTGGCGTTCCAGCTGATCGACGACACGACGATCAACCAGGTCGGGGCCAGCTGGGCCCTGGGCGAACTGGTCGTCTGGGCCGTCCGCCCGTGGATCTACCTGGTGGCGGCGGCGCTGCTGACCGGCGTCCACCTCGCTCTCGGCGTGCTGCGCGACGGCGATGAACTGGCCGGGCTGATCCTGCCGGTCGGTCTGCCGCTGCTGATCGGCCTGGTCGTCCGGTCATCGCGGGAGCTGGCCACGCGGGCCGAGCAGCAAGCGGCCTCGGAACGGCGGGCCGACCGGGCCGACGAGCGCAGCGCCATCGCCCGCGAGCTGCACGACGTGGTGGCCCACCACGTGGCGTCGATGGTGCTGCGCGTCGGGGTGGCCCGGCACGTGCTGCCCGGCATCGACCCACGGGTCGGGGAGGTGCTCGACGACGTGCACCGCACCGGCACGGCGGCCCTGGATGACCTGCGGCGACTAGTCGCCGTGCTGCGCGACGAGGGCACGGCGACCGACGCGGCGCTGGCCGCGGTCGAACCGGGCGCCCTGCCCGCGGCACTGGGCGCGGCCGTCGACACGGCCCGCCGCACCGGTCTCACGGTCGAGGCCGACATCGACGAGGCGGTGGGCACGATCGATTCCGTACGGGGGCTGGCCGTGTTGCGGCTGACGCAGGAGGCGCTGACGAATGTGGCCAAGCACGCCGGCCCCGACGCCCGGGCTCGCCTGCGGGTGGCGGTCGAGGACGGGAACGTGGTCTGGGAGGTCAGCGACGACGGCGGCCGGGGTGCGACACCGCCCGCGCCGGGCGGTGGCCACGGGCTCACCGGCATGCGGGAGCGGGTCGAGGTGCTCGGCGGCACGCTGACCGCCGGACCCGAGGGCGACGGCTGGCGGGTGGCCACAGTGCTGCCCGCGCACAGCGGGGCGGCCGCGTGATCCGGATCCTGCTCGCCGACGACCAGCAGCTCATCCGGGCCGGGCTGCGGATGCTGTGCGACGCCGAGCCCGACCTCGAGGTGGTGGGCGAGGCCGGCGACGGCCGCGAGGCGATCACGCTGGCCGCCCGGCTGGCGCCCGACGTCATCGTGATGGACCTGCGCATGCCCGGGGTCGACGGGATCAGCGCGACCAGCCGGGTGCTGGCCGAGCGGCCCTCCGTCCGGGTGCTCGTGCTCACCACGTTCGGCGACGACGACCACCTCTACCCGGCGCTCAACGCGGGCGCCTGCGGGTTCCTGCTCAAGGACGCCCCACCCGCGGAGCTGCTCGACGGCATCCGGCGGGCCGCGGCCGGGGACAGCCCGTTCAGCCGGGACGTGCTCAAGCGGCTGGTCGACCGGGCCACCAGCGCCGGGGCGGACCGGCGACAGCCGGTTGCGGGCCTGACCGCGCGCGAGCAGGACGTGCTGCGTCTGGTGGGGGAGGGGCTCTCGAACACCGAGATCGCCGAGCGGCTGCACATCGGCATCACCACCGTCAAGACCCACATCACCGCGCTCATGGCCAAGACCAACAGCCCCAACCGCGTACGCCTGGCCCTGCGGGCCCACCACAACTGAAAAGCCGGAGCCCCCGTGGCGGCGGGAACTCCGGCTTTGTCTCGTCCAGGTTATCTCAGCGCGATCAGCCCTGTCGGCCGTTCCAGCGCGGGTTCTTCTTGTTGATCACAACCTGGCGGCCGCGACGACGGGTGACCACGCTTCCGGGCTTGCTCTTGAGCGACCGCAGCGAGTTTCGGACCTTCATGATCGGTACCTCTCTCCGCGCCGGCGAGGCGTCCGCCGGTCGCGAGTGATGTAACGACCGTGGCAAGGCCGGTATTTCCGCGTTGCGGGCAGGGTTTCGCCTCATGTCGACGGGGGCCGCACCGATCACAGGGCCATGCGTATGCGCTCCCTGGCCACCGCGGCCGCCACCGCCGCCGTCGTCCTCGCCGGATCCGCCGTCCCCGCCCTGGCCGCCCTCCCGGAGGGGACCGTCGTCGGGGCGGGCCTGCCCGGCGCGATCCCGGGCCGGTACATCGTCACGCTCGACGAGCCGGCCGCCGGCGCCGCCTCGGCCCTCTCGGTGGACGGCGGCAGCACGTACGTCGCCGACATGAGCGCGACCCAGGCCCGCCGGCTCGCGGCCGACCCGGACGTGCGCTACGTCGAGCAGGACCGGATCCTCACGCTGCAGGCGACCCAGAACAACCCGACGTGGGGTCTCGACCGGATCGACCAGCGGGTCACCAAGGCGTCCAAGTCCTACACGCCGACCGCGGACGGCGACAACGTGCACGCGTACGTGCTCGACACCGGCATCCGGATCTCGCACCTCGACTTCGGCGGCCGCGCGTCCTACGGCTACGACGCGTTCTCGGGCACGAGCACCGCGAAGGACTGCAACGGGCACGGCACGCACGTGGCCGGCACGATCGGTGGTCAGTTGTTCGGCGTCGCCAAGAAGGTCAAGCTGGTCGCCGTCCGGGTGCTCGACTGCAAGGGCCGGGGCTCGCTGTCCGGCGTCATCGCGGGCGTCAACTGGGTCACCGCGCACGCGGTCAAGCCGGCCGTGGCCAACATGAGCATGGGCGGCTCGACCAGCCCGGCGCTCAACGCGGCCGTGCAGCGCTCGATCAACTCCGGGATCACGTACGTGGTGGCGGCCGGCAACGAGAACCGCAACGCGAACACCTCGAGCCCGGCCAACCTGGCCGCCGCGATCACCGTGGGCGCCACCGACTCGGCCGACCGCCGGGCCACGTTCTCGAACTACGGCACGGCCCTCGACCTGTTCGCGCCCGGCGTCAACATCCGCTCCGACTACTACGGCGCCGACGACCTGACCGCCGTGGCCAGCGGCACCTCGATGGCGGCCCCGCACGTGGCCGGCGCGGCCGCGCTGGCCCTGGACGCGTCGCCCGGCCTCAGCCCGCTCCAGGTGCGCAACCTGCTGGTCAAGAACGCCACCCCGGGCAAGGTCAAGGGGCCCAAGGGCTCGGCCAACCGGCTGCTGTACGTGCCGCGGCCGCCGGCCAAGGCGGTCATCAAGAGCGCGGCTCTGACCGTGACGGCCGGACAGGCGTACTCGGGTCAGCTCGCCCTGACCGCGGGCCGCCGCGGCACCTGGAGCCTGGCCGGCGGCAAGCTGCCCACCGGCCTCGCGCTCAAGCCGAACGGCCTGATCACCGGCACCCCGACCGGGCCCGGCACGGCCACCGTCACCGTCCGCTTCACCGACTACGTGCCGCAGGCGGTCACCCGCTCGATCAAGGTCACCGTACGCACGACCACCCCGGTGATCACCACGACGTCGCTGCCCGCCGCGGCCACGACTGACTACTACTACCAGCAGCTGGCCGTGGCCGGCGGCCGCACCGGCACCTGGTCGGTCGTCTCGGGCGCGCTGCCCGACGGCCTGACCTTGTCGGCCGCCGGCGTCCTCGAGGGGATGCCGGCGACCGCGGGCAGCGCGGCCTTCACGGTGGCCTTCACCGACAACTTCGGCGCCCGGGGCACGCAGCCCCTGACCCTCGAGGTCAGCTGAACGTAGCCGCGTACTTCTCCGCGACGGCCGCGGAATCCGGAAGGTCTGCCTCGACGACGGGCAGGCCTTCCGCCACGTCCGCCCCCAGTTCGGTCAGCAGTTGGCGCAGCAGGGCCTCGGCTGCGGCGGCCTGCGGCGCGACCCCGGCCGTGACCACCGGCACCGCCCGCTTGCCGGCCAGCGCCTGGGCCGGCAACTGGTCGAGCAGCACCTTGAGGACGCCGGTGTAGCTGCCCTTGTAGGTCGGGGTGGCCACCACCAGGACGTCGGCTGCCTTCAGCGCGGCCACGGCGGCCGCGGTAGCCTCGTCGCCCGGCGTGAGCAGGCCCGGGCCGAGCTCGCCGACCTCGATGACCTTCGGCTGCTCCAGCCGGGCCAGGGCCTTCCCGACGGCGGTGGCCAGGATCGACGTCCGGGAACCGGGCCGGGGGTTTCCGGACACGACGACGTACTGGGTCAATTGACTCTCCTTGGGTCCGTTTCGTAACTGAGGCGGGAGCGAGGCGCGGTCCAGATTTCGTCTGGTGGTGGCCCGTGAAGGCCTGGCTACCGGTGTTGTGACCAGGCCTTCACGGGACGCCGCCAGGCGGGATCTGGGCCTCGCCGCAGCCCCGCCTCAGTTACGAAACGGACCCTGATCAGGCGGCGTGCCGCAGGTGGGTGTAATGCCCGTCGTGGTAGACGAGCGGGGTCACGGAACTGTCCTCGTGGTGCCAGCCGGTCTCGGGCGAGGCCAGCACGATCGTGTGGTCGCCGGCCTCGACCCGCTGCTCGACCCGGCACACGATGCGGGCCAGCACGCCGTCGAGCAGCGGCACCCCGCCCGGCCCGGGCCGCCAGGCCCCGTGGGCCGCGAAACGGTCGATGTTGCTGGTCGAGAACGTGCGGGCCACGTGTTCCTGCTCCTGGGTCAGCACGTGCACGGCGACGATGCCGGCCGCCTCGACCGCCGGCCAGGCCGAGGCGGTGTGGGCCAGGCAGAACGAGACCAGGGGCGGGTCGAGCGAGACCGAGGTGAACGAGGTCGCGGTGAAACCGGCGGGTGGCTCGCCGGGCGCGGTGATGACGACGACGGCGGCGGCGTGCCGGCGCAGCAGCGTCCGGAAAAGATCGGTATCCACATAGTGGGATATCCCGGAATCAGGCGGGGTGGCGGCTCGCATGAACATCACCGTGCGCCCCTTCTGGCGGCCGTGTCAATGGCCGTCTCAAATCCTAGCTCTCCTAGGGAATATGTCGGGCGACTCACCGGCCGAGGTCTTAACCTATCTCGCAGATAGGAGATATATTGATCGGGCCGTTACCGGAGGGAGAACCCCATGTCCGCGCTCGCCGTCGCCCACCCCGCTGTTCCGCGCCGCCGTCTCCACCCCGTGCCCGACCTGCCGGAACCGCCCGTCACCGTCACGATCAGCATCTCGGGCTCGGGAGCCGGCCGCGACCGGGTCGTGGCTGCCCTGCGCGACTTCGTGGACGCGGCCGGGTCGGCGGTCTCGGTCGAGGAGCCGCCGGCCACCGGTGAGGCGCTCCGGCTCGAACCCGGCGCCCGCACGGCCGTCCGCTCCGGGCAGCAGCTCGACCTGAGCCGCCTGGAGTACGATCTCTTGCTGTTCCTCGCGCGGCACCCGCGCCAGGTGTTCAGCCGCAGTCAGCTGCTGGCCCAGGTGTGGGGGCACACGCACACCACCAACCGGACGGTCGACGTGCACGTGAGCCGCCTACGCACCAAACTGGCCGACCCCGAGGTCGTGACCACCGTCTACGGGCTCGGCTACCGCCTGGCCGACGACGCCTGCGTCACCGTGGTCGAGCGGTGACCCGTCGGACCGTCGCCGTCGTCGGGGGCGGGTGTGCCGGCGTGCTGGCCACCCGCGAACTGCTGCGCGGCACCGACGACCGGGTCGTCCTGATCGAGCCGGACGAGCCGGGCGGCGGTCTGGCCTACGGCTCGGCCCGGCCGTGGCATCTGCTCAACTCGCGGGCCGGGGCGATGAGCGCCGATCCGGACGATCCCGGGCACTTCGCCCGCTGGGCCGGGTCTTCGCCGGACGAGTTCCGGCCGCGCGCCGAGTACGGCCGGTACCTGCAGTCGGTATTTGCCGATATTTCGGACAGTGTCGAGGTCAGGCGGGCCCACGCCATCGGTCTCTCGGCCACCGGCGTCCGCCTGGCCGACGGCACCGAGGTGCGGGCCGACGGCGTCGTCGTGGCCACCGGCAACCCGGCCGCCGCCCAGCCCGCGGCCCGGCCCGACCACCCCGACTACATCGCCGACCCGTGGGCCAAGGGCGCGCTCGACGCGATCCCCTCCGACGTGCCGGTGCTGCTGGTCGGGGCCGGGCTGACCGCGATCGACGTCGCGCTCACGCTCACCGCCTCGGACCGGGACGCCCCGATCACCGCGGTCAGCCGCCGGGGCCAGTTGCCGCTGACCCACACCGAGGTGGCCGCGCCCCCGATCGGGCTCGCGCTCGACGACTGCACGACCCTGCGCGACATCGTGCGGGCCGTACGGGCCGAGGCGGCCCGGGCCGGGGACTGGCGAGCCGTGGTCGACGGGTTGCGCCCGTACCTGGACGAGCTGTGGACCGCCTTCACGCCCGACGAGCAGGAGGCGTTCCTGCGCCACCTGGCCCGTCCCTGGGAGTGCCACCGGCACCGGATGGCCCCGTCGGTCGGGGCCCGGGTCGCGCTGCTGCGCGAGGAGGGCCGCTTCGAGGTGCGGGCGGGCGGCATCCGCTCGATGTCGGCGCCGCCCGCCGGCGGCCTGCTGGTCGAGCTCGAGGCCGGCGTCCAGTGGTTCGGCGCTGTCGTGAACTGTGCCGGACCGGGCCGCCTGCCCGAGGCCGCGGGCTCGTTCGTGGGCAGCCTGCTCGAGGCCGGCCAGGCGCGGGTCGGCCCGCACGGGCTGGGGCTCGACATCGACCCGGCGGGCCGGCTGATCGGCGCCGACGGGCGGGTCCAGCCCGACCGCCGGCTCATCGGGCCGCTGCGCCGCGGCGCCCGGTGGGAGACCACGGCCGTGCCCGAGATCCGCGCTCAGGCCCGGGGTCTAGCCATCCCGGTTGGATAATACGATTCGCGCTATGCGTGGGCGTTCGCGCAGGTCAGGCGGGTTTCGTTCACGGGCGTCAAAAATGTGAACATCTTGTCGAACCATCGAGAAGTCTCAATACTCCGAGGGCAGAGCGGTACGCCGGCTACGGCGTACCCCCACCCCCTGGGAGGACCCCCGTGCTCAACCGGAAGCTGCGCCGGCCGATCGTCGGCCTTGCTGCCTGCATGCTCGTCGGCACCGGACTCGCCGCCTCACCCGCGTCGGCCGCCCCCTCCGGCGACTCGTTCGCCCCCAGCGCTCTCTCGCAGAAGCTCGACTCGCAGTTCGGCGTCAACGCCGCCGGCTCGTACATCGACTCGGCCGGCAAGGTCGTCGTCAACGTCACCGACGCCGTGACCGCCAAGTCGGTCAAGGCGGCCGGCGCCACCCCCCGCTTCGTCAGCCGCACCGGCGCCCAGCTCGCCGCGGCCGACAACGCCCTCAAGAGCAGCCTGAAGACCCCCGGAACCGCGTTCGCCGTCGACCCGGTCAGCAACCAGGTCGTCGTCGAGGTCGACAGCACGGTCACCGGCGCCGCGCTCGCCGCCGTCGAGGCCACCGTGGCCAAGCTCGGCGACAACGCCCGCATCGAACGCGCGCCCGGCCGGATCAGCACCAACATCAGCGGCGGCGACGCCATCTACGCCGGCGGCGGCCGCTGCTCGCTCGGCTTCAACGTGCGCTCGGGCAGCACCTACTACTTCCTGACGGCCGGCCACTGCACCAACATCGCGTCCAGCTGGACGAACGGCTCGGTCACCCTGGGCACCCGCTCCGGCACCAGCTTCCCCGGCAACGACTACGGCATCGTCCGCTACACCAACACGACCATCACCAAGAGCGGCACCGTCGGCAACCAGGAGATCACCTCGGCCGGCACCCCCGCCGTCGGCGCCACGGTCACCCGCCGCGGCTCCACCACCGGCATCCGCTCGGGCCGCGTGACCGCCCTCAACAGCACGGTCAACTACGCCGAGGGCTCCGTCTCCGGCCTGATCCGCACCACCGTCTGCGCCCAGCCGGGCGACAGCGGCGGCCCGCTCTACGCCGGCACCACCGCCCTGGGCCTCACCTCAGGCGGCAGCGGCAACTGCACCTCGGGCGGCACCACGTACTTCCAGCCCGTCACGGAAGCCCTGAACGTCTACGGCGTCCAGGTCTTCTGATCCTCTGCTTCTTCAGCTGCTCGGTTTTCTTCAGCAACGGCCCTGTCGGTATCGGCAGGGCCGTTTGCTTGCGGCCTTTTTGAAAGTACGGGATTAACCGACGCGTTCACTGAGGAGCGGACGGCCTGAGCGGTGCTCGCGCCCCCACCCGGCTTCCGGCCCAGAGTTTGTGGCGCCCCGGCTCGCAGGCTCCGCCCGCCTCGCCCACACCGCCCGCCTCGCCCGCGCCCGTCGTGCCGTCCCGCCTCGCGCTCGCCGTGCCGCTCGCCGCTGGCTGCCGTGTCCGGGGTAGGGCTAGCCCTACCCCGGATCGGGTGGCTTGCCGGATCGGTTGATGCGACGCGGGTCAATAGCGTCGTGGATATGACGACAACCCAGCTCGAGACTTCTCAGGCCGCCGCTCAGCTCGAGATTCCTCAGCCGGAGGCACCGCTGGCACCCGCTCAGCTGGAGATGCATTCCGCTACTGCCCAGCTCGGGAGCTCGTCGGCGCCCGCACAGCTCGAAGCTCCACCGGCGCGGCGGGTCGTGGAGGACTCGCGGTATGTCCTGAGTGGGCTCCCGTTGGCGGTGGCGTCGTTCGTCGTTTGTGGGACTGCGTTCACGGCCGGGCTGAGCCTGGCGGTGGTGTGGATCGGAGTGCCACTGCTGATGCTGGCCCTGCTGCAGTCGCGCAAGTTCGCCACCCAGGAGCGAGCGCGGGCGGGCGCGGTGCTCGGCGTCGAGGTGCCCGAGCCCGCCTACCGCGGAGGCCGCCTGCTACCCCTGATCACCGACCGGATGACCTGGTGGGAACTGAGCCACGCCATGCTGCGCTTCATCCCGAACACGATCGCCGTGTCGTTCGTGGCGACCTGGTGGGCCGGAATGCTGGGCGGTGTCAGCTTCGCGCTGTGGGGCTGGTCGCTGCCGGGCGACGACCTGCCCGAGCTGCTGGGCCTCAGCGACACCTACGCCGCCTCGGTCATCTGCTACCTGGTCACCGGGCTGATCTTCGCGCTCACCCTTCCCGCCGTCGTCCGGGCCGCGGCCCGCTTCGAGGCGCGTATCGCCCTCACGTTCCTCGGCCGATAGCGCAAGATTCAACCTGCCGCAAGCCGGTGTGGATGGGGCGAAGTTATCCACAGATCCGGATTGGACGCCGCCCGCGAGGGGCCGAACCCGGCAGAATCATGGCCGTCAACCGGTGAACGAGGGGGAGGGGGCCGTCCTGAACGAACCGCCACCAGACTTTCCGCAGCTGCACCCGCCCGAGCGCGAGACGTTGACCCAGTTCCTCGACGAGCATCGTGCGATGGTGCTGGCCGCACTCGACGGAGTCAGCGACCAGGTCGCGGGCGAGCGGCTGCTGCCGGCCACCGACATGACCATCGGCGGCATCGTGAAGCACCTGGCCCACATGGAGGATCTCTGGTTCACCTACATCCTGCTCGGCGCCGACTTCCCCGAGCCCTGGACCACCGTCGGCACCGACGAGACCTGGGCCTGGACCTCGGCCCGCGACGACTCGGTCGAGTCCTTGCGCACGCTTTACGAATCAGCGTGCGCCCGCAGCCGGGCCGCCGTCACCGGGATCAGCAGCCTCGACGAGCGCGCGGCGCGACCGTCGTTCGGCAAGGCGCCGGTCAGCCTCCGCTGGATGCTCGCGCAGATGATCCGCGAGACCGCCCAACACTGCGGCCACCTCGACCTGCTCCGCGACACCCTCAAGCCCACGGTCTGATCAGCGGGACTCCTCGACGCGCTCCTCGCCGCGGCGGCGGAGCAGTTTCAGGCCGGGGAGGCCGGCGATGGCCAGGTGCAGGTCTTCGGTGACTTCGAGCAGTTTGTGCAGGTCGGGGCCGACCTGGTCGAGTTTGCCGAGCAGCGGCATCACGTCGTCGACCAGGTGTGAGCGCAGGGCCGGCAGCTGGTCGATCATGCGGATCGCGGCCGTCACCTCTTCGGGGGAGAGTTCGTCGACGAAGCGGCGCGCTATCGGGGCGCCCTTCATGAGCGCCTCCGAGTAGGCGGCGAGCAGCAGGGCGGCTTCCTTGGCGGTCTTGTCGGCCTGGCCCACCACGTTCTCGGCCTGGGCGCTGACCTCGGTGGCCCGCTCGACCACGCCCGCGGCCGCGTCCGAGATGCCGACCGCCCGCAGAACCACGCCTTCGGCCCGCTCGCTGACCTGCTCGGCCCGCCCGACCACCGTCCCGGCCCGTCCGCTGATCTCCTCCGCCGTGCCGACGACCGAAGCCGCCCGCCCGCTGACCTCTTCGGCCCGCCCCACCACAACCCCGGCCCGCGAGCTGATCTCCTCAGCGCTGCCCACGACGACCCCAGCCCGCGAGCTGATCTCTTCGGCGCTGCCTACCACGCTCGAGGCGGACGTGGCGATGCTGCGGGCGTCGGCGACCGTCGCCTCGGCGGCCTCGACCACGGCGGTCACCCGGTGGATCAGGGCCTCGGCCTCGTCGGCGATCATGGTGACGCGGCTGACCAGGAGTTCGGTCTGGCCGAGCAGGCCGACCACCCGTACGGGCACGGTGGCGGCCGCGGCCGCCGTCTCGACGACCTGGACCACGGCGGAGCGGGCCAGTTCGGCGAGCGCGGCGGGTGACAGCAACGGGATGCGCATGTTCCCATGATGCGCCAGGAAGGCACGCCTCAAACGCGATCACCCTTGGTGAACGCCGGGTACGCCGAAAGTCGATACTTGCTGTCAATCTCGTACGCGCTGCACCCTAGGACGCCCATGGACCGTCGCGACTTGGCACTATGGCAGGCGTGCGACGTACGCGAAACTGGATTCTGGCCGCGGCCGCGGTGGGTGTCCTCGGGGGTGCGGGGTTGGTCGGGGTGGGCATGATGCGTGACTCCGGTTCCGGCACCGGCGCCCGGGCTGCCACCGTCCGCGCGGCTGCCGTCCCCACCCAGGCCGCCCAAGCTCAAGCCCAGGCCGCCGCCCCGCAACCGGCCGCCACCAGCACCGGGCCGAGCGCGGCCGAGGTGCGCGCGACCCGGGTCAAGGCGCTCGACGCGGCGCTCAAGAAGTACGCCGCGTCCGCCCCGGAGTTCTCGGTCGCCGTGCTCGACCGGCGCACGGGGCAGCGCTACTCGTTCCGGGGGACCGAGAAGTACGAGACCGCGAGCGTCGTCAAGGTGCAGGTGCTGGCCTGTCTGCTGCTCAAGGCCCAGGACTCGGGGCGTGATCTCACCGCCACCGAACTGTCCCTGGCCAAGCGCATGATCCGGCTGAGCGACAACGATGCCACCACCTCGCTGTTCTCGAAGCTGGGCCGGGCCTCGGGCGTGGGCGCCTGCAACAAGCGGCTCGGGCTGACCCAGACCAAGGTCAACAGTGCCTGGGGCCTGACCCGCACCACCGTGAACGACCAGGTCAAGCTGCTGGCCGAGCTGACCGACACGTCGGGGCCGCTGGACGCGGATTCGCGCAAGCTGGCGTACACGCTGATGAGCACGGTCGACGAGAGCCAGGACTGGGGCGTGCCGGCCGTCGCCAAGAGCACCGAGAAGTTCACGGTCAAGAACGGCTGGCTGGCCCGCTCGACCGAGAACTACCGGTGGATCATCAACTCGGTCGGGCGGGTCACCGGGCCGGGCACCGACGTCTCGATCGCGGTGCTGTCCCACGACAACGGCACCATGTCGGGCGGCATCGCCACAGTTCAGAAGGTTGCGAAGCTCACGCGCCAGCACCTGAAGTATTAGCCTCGGCGGCCCGGGCCTCGCGGCGCTTCGAGATCCACGAGATGGTCTGGTTGACGATCAGGATGACCAGGACGGCCGCGACCACGCCCTCCCACGGCTCGGGGAAGATCGAGCCGCCGGCCACGCCGATGCCGGCGTAGACGGTCGACCACAGCGCGCAGGCCGGGGCGTTGGCCACCACGAACGTACGCCAGGGCATGCCCAGGAAGGCGGCCGCCAGCAGCACCGGCACCCGGCCGCCGGGGATCAGCCGCGAGACCAGCAGCACCGGGATCTGCTTCTCTTGCAGCTTCTCCTTGACCGAGACCAGGTGTTCCTCGTCGCGCAGCCAGCGCAGGCGCTTGGCCAGCTTCTCGCCGCCGACCCGGCACATCGCGTACATGACCAGGTCGCCCACGTAGGCCGCGGCGGCGCCGGCCGCGATGACGAAGACGATGAGCACCGGGTGGTGCTCGTGGAAGGCCAGGGCCGCGGCCCCGCTGACCGCCGCCCCGGTCGGGACGATCGGAATGATGGCGCCGAACGCCACCACCGCGAAAAGCCAGGCCAGCGTGCCAAGAGTGGCCGTCACGCGGGCCGGCCGATCGTCAGCGTCTCGCCCTGGGCCAGCACCCGCACGTGGGAGTCGGGAGCGGTGCGCAGGGCGACGCGGGCGAACTCTTCGCCGGGGTCGCGGAACATGTGGGACCGGACGCGGCCCATGCCGACCGGCCAGAACGTGCCGTAGTGGACCGGGACCGCCCAGGACGCCTTGACCCGGCGCAGGGCCTCGGCCCCGGCCGTCGCGTCCAGGTGGTGCAGCGAGCCCAGGGTGGGGCCCCAGCCGCCGACCGGCACGAGGGCCAGGTCGAGCGGGGCCAGGTCGTTCATCTCGTCGAACAGGCCGGTGTCGCCCGCGAACCAGGTGCGGGACTCGCCCTCGACGACGAACCCGATGGCCAGGGCGCGTTCGCGCGACCACGGACCGCGACCGCCGTCATGGGCTGCCTTGACGGCCCGGACCCGTACGGAACCCACGGTTGTCTCTTCACCCGGCGCGAGCTCGACGGTGCGGGCGGCGGCCTCGAAGCCCAGCGCCTTGACCACGAAACCGCCGGCGCCACGGGGCACGATCAGCTTGGGCGTGCCGCCGAGTTTGCGCAGGGAGGCGACGTGGAAGTGGTCGGCGTGCAGGTGGGAGAGCAGCACCGCGTCGGGCACGCCGGGCAGGGCCGGTTGCGGGCCGGCCATGCGGCGTAGGTGAGCCACCCGGCCGGTGAGCACCGGGTCGGTCAGCAGGGACGTGCCGGAGTCGGCCAGCCAGACGGTGCTGTGGCCCCACCAGGTGACCGCGGTCATGCTCACGTAATTCACGGTACAGAAGGCGAGTTTCGATCCCCACCCTGGTCGGGCACACTGTCGCCGTGACTGGACCCCGCAGCGCCGTAGTAGTTAACCCGACCAAGGTGCCCGACCTGGATGAGCTGCGCCGGATCATCGGCGAGGGCCTGGCGAGCGTGGGCTGGCCCGAACCGGCCTGGTACGAGACCACCCCCGAGGACCCGGGCGAGGGTCAGGCCCGGCAGGCCGTCGAGGACGGGGCCGAAATGGTCTTCGCCTGCGGCGGCGACGGCACCGTGATGGCCGTGGTCACCGCGCTGGCCGGCTCCGACGTGACCATGGCCGTGCTGCCGGCCGGCACCGGCAACCTGCTCGCGGCCAATCTGGGCCTCGGCACCGATCCGGCGACCGGCGTGCAGGTGGCGATCGAGGGCGGTCGCAAGCGCATCGACGTCGGCGTGGTCGACGGCAAATGCTTCGTGGTGATGGCCGGCATGGGCTTCGACGCCCAGATGCTCGAGAAGACGTCGGACGAGGCCAAGAAGCGGATCGGCTGGCTCGCCTACATCGGCGGCGGCCTCAAGGCGCTGCGGGAACGGCCGGTGCAGACCCGGATCGTGCTCGACGGCGGCAAGGTGATGCCGCGGCGCCCGCGGAGCGTGATCGTCGGCAACGTCGGCCGCCTGCAGGGCGGGGTGACCCTGTTGACCGAGGCCGACCCGGCCGACGGCAAGCTCGACGTGGCCATCCTGAGCCCGAACAACCTAGGCCACTGGATGTCGCTGGCCTGGGGCGTGATCCGGCGGCGCGAGAGCGTGCCGCTGATGGAGACGTACACCGCCGAGCGCATCGAGATCCACTCCCGGTCGGCCCAGCCCCGGCAGCTCGACGGCGACCTCATCGAGCCCGGCCGGCACCTCAAGATCTCGATCAAGCCCCGCGCGCTCCTGCTCAGCGTGCCCCGCCCGGCCAGCGACCCCGACCTGGCGTACGACGTGAGCACCGCGGCCGAGGCGGCCGAGGACATCCGCGAGGCCGCGCGTGAGTAGTACGGAGCCCGTACCGCAAACCCGCGACATGAGCGGGGACGAGCTCTCGGCCGACGACGCCGTCCAGGCTCTGTGGCACTACGGCCGCTGGCCGCTTATCCGCGACGCGTTCATCCGGTTCCGCTACGGCGACGGTTTCAGCCACGCGCGGGCGTTCGCGTTCCAGCTCTGTCTGGCCATCGTGCCGTTCCTCATCGCGCTGTCCGGGCTGGCCGCCGACCTGGGCGCCGAGGACGGCGGCCGGGTCGTGGCCGAGACGATCCTCGAGCTGACCCCGGGCGCCAGCGATCCGCTCGTGGCCGAGCTGCTCGAGGACACCGAGGGCAGCAGCGACGCCGGCGAGCTGGCCCTGACCCTGGGTCTGATCACCGGTCTGTTCGCTCTGACCACGGCGGTCAGCCAGATCGAACGCGGCGCGAACCGGATCTACGGCGTCGAACGGGACCGGCCGGTGCTGTTCAAGTACCTGCGGGCCACGATCCTGGCCGCGGTGGCCGGTCTGCCCGCTCTGTTCGGCTTCCTGTTACTGGTGGCCGGGCGGCCGTTCGGCAACGCCGCCGCCCGGCACTGGGAGTGGGCCGCCGATCTGCGGGTGGCCTGGGACTTCGTACGCTGGCCGCTGAGTCTGCTGTTGATCGTGTTCGCGGTCGGGCTGCTGTTCAAGTACTCGCCACGGCGCCACCAGCCGGGCCTGTCGTGGCTGCTGTTCGGGGCCGGGCTGGCGACCGCGCTGTGGTGGCTGGCCAGCCTGTTGCTGGCCGGGTACGTGCGCTTCGCCGAGGGTTTCGGGGCCACCTACGGGCCGCTGACCGCGATCATCGCGCTGCTGCTGTGGGCCAACCTGACCGGCATCGCGCTGTTCCTGGGCATCGCCTTCGCCGCGCAGCTCGAGGCGGCCCGGGTCGGTTCGCCCCGCCCCGCCAAGAAGGACAAGTGGGAGCCTTCGCCCCGTCCGACCAGCGGTGTACGGAATCGGCGCTCCGGGTAAAACCGGGCCGTGACCGACAACAAGGTAGCGCCCCTCCGGCATTTCGCCGAGCGCAGTGTCGCCGGCCTGGCCGCAGTCGTGCTGGCCGGCCTGGCCTTCGGCACCCTGCTTCTGCTCGTCCGGTCCGAGTGGAGCCCGATGCGGCAGCTCGACCAGTCGATCGCGACCGGCCTCAACGACCTCGTCGCGCCCAATCCCGCCCTGGTCAAGGCGCTGACGGTGGTGACCTCGGCCGGCGGCCGGGGCGTGCTGGTGCCCTTGGTCGTCATGGTGGTCGTGCTGCTGCTGATCCGGCGTCTGCCCCGCCTGGCCCTGTACGCGGCGGTCACCGGGCTCGGCGCGGTCATCCTCGACCCGTCGCTCAAGGCGCTGGTCGGCCGGGTGCGCCCGGTGGTCGCCGACCCGGTCGCGTTCGGCGGCGGCAACAGCTTCCCCAGCGGTCACACCCTGGGGGCGACCATTGTGTACGGGATGCTCGCGCTGATCGCGCTGTCGGCCACCCGCGGCCGGCACAAGGCGTGGATCCTCTCGGTGGCGGCCACGATCATCGTTGCCGTGGGGCTGACCCGCATCGCGCTCAGCGTGCACTTCCTCACCGACGTGCTGGCCGGCTGGTTGCTCGGCCTGGCCTGGATCAGTGTCACGGCGTACGCGTTCCGGGTCTGGCGCCGTGAGGCCGGGCA
Source organism: Paractinoplanes aksuensis (assembly GCF_024137025.1). Taxonomy (GTDB): domain Bacteria; phylum Actinomycetota; class Actinomycetes; order Mycobacteriales; family Micromonosporaceae; genus Actinoplanes; species Actinoplanes aksuensis. Next base: position 15,604 of record NZ_JAMYJR010000024.1, on the reverse strand, counting down.
ACCGGCCCCGGCCGCGACCGACGGCCTCGACCCCGACGCCGCCGACGACCTGGTGCCCGCCCCGGCCGAGGACAAGGTGCTGCCCCACCCGTGGGCCAAGGGCGCCGAGATCCTGGTCGGCTGGGTGTTCACCTTCGGCGTGCTCTACTTCGTCGGCTACGCGGTGACCCGCTGGGAGCCCCCGTTCGACGACGCCGTGCCGCGCTGGCTGCAGACCTTCCGCACTTCATTTTTGGATCACTTGAGCTGGCTGGCATCCAAGGCCGGTGACACCCACGCCGTACTGATCGTGTGCCTGGTCTTCTGCCCCCTGGCCCTGGGCCTATGGCGCCAGTGGCGACCGATCGTGTTCGTCGTGCTCACGATGATCGGCGAGCTGACCCTGTTCCTCTGTGCCGCCGCGGCCACCGGACGCGAGCGCCCGTCGGTCGAGCAGATGGACGGTCAGATGCCCACGTCCTCGTTCCCGTCGGGCCACATCGCCGCGACCATGTGCCTGTGGGCGGCCATCGCCGTCGTCACCTTCCCCCGCGTACGCCAATGGTGGCGCTGGATCTTCCCCGTGCTCGCCTTCGTGATGCCGGCCATGGTCGCGCTGTCCCGCATGTACCGCGGCATGCACCACCCCACGGACGTGCTGGGCGCGTCGCTGCTGACGCTGTGCTGGGTCGGCGCGCTGTACCTGATCATCCGCCCCAACGCCCGCACCGAGACGGTCACCGAGGCCGCCGAGGAGGCCCACGAGGTGCGCGACCGCCAGGCGGTGTCGGCATGACGCTGCGGCTGCTCACCTGGAACATCAAGACGGGCGGCACCGGCCGCCTCGACGCGATCACCACGGTGATCCGCCGCGAGCAGCCGGACCTGCTGGCCCTGCAAGAGCTGCGCAACTTCGACCGCAACCACGGCCGGACCATGAACGAGGTGGCGGAAGCCGTCGGCATGGTGCCCCACCTGGCCCGGTCGTTCCTGGGCCAGCCGGTGGCCGTGCTGGTCCGCCCGCCGCTCGACATCATCGACCGCGCCGAGGTCCGCTGGCGCCTGCACCACGCGGCCGCGGTGGTCACGGTGGCCACGGACGCCGGCCCGCTGCGCGTGGTGAGCGCCCACCTGAACCCGTTCTCGCCGTACCGCCGCATGCGCGAGGCGGTGTGGCTGGCCCACCGCTACCGCCCGGACCGGATCCCCACGGTGGTCGCGGGCGACCTCAACGGCCTGAACCCCGGCACCGACCACACCGAGACACTGGCCCCGCAGCCCGGCTTCCTACGAGCCCGCCACATTTTCCGCGACGGCACAGCCGACACCCGGGCCGTGGCCGCGTTCCTGGACGCCGGCTTCACCGACCTGTGGCCCCTGGCCGGCTCCGGCAACCCCCTGACCGTCCCCACCACGAAGGGCGGTGGCCGCGAGTTCTCCCGCATGCGCCTCGACTACGTCCTGACCAGCCCCTCCCTGGCCGACGGCGCCAAAAACATGACAGTCGTCCGAGGCGACGAGACCGAATACGCCTCCGACCACTACCCGGTCCGCGTCGACCTGCCGGTCTGAAAGCTGCGGTCGACGCTGCCGGCCACTGTGGCTATGTTGGAGTCCGGGATACATGACCAACATTGGGGGCTTCGGTGGGGGTAACACAGATCGACCTCGACGACGAAGCGCTGGCCGAGGCGATGAGGCTGTCCGGCGCCTCGAGCAAGAAGGAAACAGTAAATCTCGCCCTGCGCGAGTACGCGGCCCGGCATCGACGTATCGCCGCGCTTGACCGCCATGTGGCGGCTGCTCAGCACTGGGATTACGAGGGCTGGCAGCAGTCGCACGCCGCCGGCAAGGTCCCGCCGGAATGATCAGGTACCTGGTGGACTCGTCGGCGGTCTGGCGGATTCTGCGCGATCCCGGCACCCAGAAGGGCTGGGCCGACGTGATCGCCGAACACGCGATCGGATCCTGCCAGGCCCAGCGCACGGAGTTCCGCCGTTCGGCGCGCAACTCCGACGAGTACGAGCAAATGGTCGACATGTTCGGCGATCTGTACCCTGACGTCCCCGTTCCGAAGGCGGCCTGGCAGTGGGTTGAGTCGGCGCAGTACAAGTTGCTGAAAGCCGGCGCGCATCGCGCCCTGTCCTGTGTTGACCTCTTGATCTGCGCGTCCGCTGCCGCCCGAGGCCTCGTCGTCCTGCACGACGACAACGATTTCGTCACCGCTGCCAGGTATCTGCCTGACCTGGCCGAGCGCCGCGTTCGCGACTTGCCTTGACCTTACGTGACCGACGTGACAGTAGCCGTGGGGCCGTCGGCGGGTAACGCTTGGCGGGGCAACTCCGCGATGAACGAGGTGAGTGGCATGGCTACCGAGAAGGCGATTCTGGCCGGGGGCTGTTTCTGGGGTATGCAGGACCTGATCCGGCGCCGGCCCGGGGTGGTTTCGACCCGAGTCGGCTACACCGGGGGGCACGTGGCCGACGCGACCTACTACAACCACGACGGCCACGCCGAGGCGATCGAGATCACTTTTGATCCGGCCGTCACGTCGTACCGGGATCTGCTGGAATTCTTCTTCCAGATCCACGACCCGACGACGCTGAACCGGCAGGGCAACGACATCGGCACCAGTTACCGGTCGGCGATCTTCTTCGAGAGCGACGAGCAGAAGCGCGTCGCCGAGGACACGATCGCCGATGTCGAGGCGTCGGGGCTGTGGCCGGGCAAGGTCGTCACCGAGGTGACCGCGGCCGGCCCGTTCTGGGAGGCCGAGCCCGAGCACCAGGACTACCTGGAGCGCATCCCGGATGGTTACACCTGCCACTTCCCGCGCCCCGACTGGAAGCTGCCGCACCGCGTGGCCTAGGTATGGCAGACGGCTTCCAGGTTGATGCCGTGCGGGTCGAGCACAAAACCCCCGAAATAGTCGTCGTGATATTCGGGGTGGACGGCCGGCGCCAGCAGTGATGTGGCGCCGGCCGCCAGCGCCGCCTCATAGAACGTGACCACGTCGTCGCGGTTGTCGACGGTGAAGGCCACGTGCATGTTGGTGCCCACGGTGCCGCCGTCGATGAGCCAGAAGTACGGCTTGACCCGGGCCAGCCCGAAGCCGGTCATCGCGGTCGGCTGGTTCGGGGTGGCGTTCGGCGGGATCTCGAGCATCTTGCTGATGCCGATGGCGGCCAGCACCGGCTCGTAGAAGGCCACCGCGGCGGCCAGGTCGGGCACGGCCACGTTGAGGTGGTCGATGCGGGAGCCGGCACGGTCGATCGAAGAGGTCATGGCCCTACCGTGCCCGCCATTGCGGTCAGTTCACGGCCGCCGCTCGTAGAGATACTCCGTGCCGTCCTCTTCGTCCCACTGTTCGCCCACATGGGTGAAGCCGAAACCGGCGATGGTTGCCAGCGAGGCCTGGTTGTCGGGCCGGATGCTGGCCCGCACGGTCTTCACGTCCGGCTCGGCGGCCGCCCAGCGCAGCAGTTCGGTCAGCATGGCCCGGGCGTATCCGCGCCGGCGGTACGCGGGGTCGGTGCTGTAGCCGACCTCGACCATGCCGTCCTGGTCGGGCGGGCCGTGGAAGCCGGCCGCCCCGACCACCGCGCCGTCGGGCACGGACACGGCGGCGCGCACGATCCACTCGGCGGCGCCCGGGTCGGCGGCGATCTGGTCGAGACGCATCCGCCACAGCCAGGCGATCTCGTCGCTGAGGAACCATTCGGTCAGCGGCACGCCGGTGGCCGCGCGCGCCCTTTCGAGATCGCCATCGAGCAGCGCGGACAGAACGGCGGGCGGCAGAGGCACAAAACACACAGATGTCGGCATCACGCTGACTGTCACACGCCCGTCAACCCGAATTACGCGCCACGTTGCAGGGGCAGGTCGTCGGCCCGGGTGATCAGGGTGTCGCGGTGTTCGTCGTCGCCGCGGACCAGGGCGGCGATGTACTCGCTGGTCTCGGGCGAGATGACGCTCAGCGTCGGGGCGGCCGGCTGACGCGTTATGTAGCCCTGCACGTGCCGGATGCGCTGCTCGTAGATCTCGCGCAAGGTCAGCGGCGACTCGTTGTCGACACCTTCGACGATGACCACGCGGGGAGCGTGCCCGGCGTACCGGGCCGTATCCATGACCAGCGACAACTCTTTGGCCGCGAGCGGGTGGTGCAGGATCGCCCGGTCGACCTTGATCTGGGTCAGCGGCAGCTCGGCCATGCGCGACAGCGACGCGTACCCCTCGCCGAAGTCGTCGACCGCGAACGCCACCCCGACGTCGCGGGCGATGGCGGCCAGCCGGTTGTGGAAGTAAGCGTGCGGCGCCTCGGCCCACTGCTCGCCGCGGCGGGGCTCGATCGGGTCCTGCTCCGAGATCTCCAGGGTCACCGCCTCGGGGTCGATGCCGAGCTCGGCGATCGTCGTGCGCAGCACCTCGACGTACGCGTCGCTGAGCAACGACCGGACGGCGACGTTGATCGACACCGGCTTGGGCTGGGCCCACGGGCCCTCGGCGTGGGCCTGGGCGTACGCGCGCAGCGCCATCCGCAGGATGACCTTGTCGCGCTCGACGACGAAACGGTCACCCCACACCTCGGCCAGCCGCAGCATGGCCACCGGGGCGCGCTGGTCGCTGACCGAGCGCCGGGCCAGCGCTTCGTAACTGTGCACCCCGACGCGCCGCGCGGTCTTACCGAGCGTCACGACCGGTTGGAAGACCACGCAGTACGACTCCATGACCCGCCGGTACAGCTCGAAGCAGTGCTCGTAGAGCGGCGCCGGCAGCCGCCCGAACGCGCCGCGCAGCGCGGTCAGGACCTCGATCTCGGCCTCGTCCGGGGACGCCGCGAAATCCGTACGCCAGATGGTCTCGAGGATCTTGGCCAGCGGCTGCCCCAGCCCGAGCAGATCGGTGACCGGGTCGACCAGCGCCAGCAGCAGCGAGCGGCCCTCCGCCAGGCGCAGTGGCACGCACAGCACGGTGCGGTGATCGTCGTGCACGGTGTGGCCGAACCAGTCGGCGCCGGCCGGGAAACGCAGCAGCGGCCGGATCACGTCGAGGTCGAACCGCTTGGACGAGTCGATCGTCTGGAAGCCGCTGGCCGTGTACTCGAGCAGGGCCGACGAGTGGGCGTCGGTGGCCGCCCGCAGATATTCGACGCGCGAGGGCGCGGCCGTTCCCGCCTCGGCGCGGCTGCCGCTGGAGCGTGGGGCGGCGTGCCGGGGCATCCGGGCGTGGTGGGTCAGACGGCTGATGAGCTGCAGGATCTCGCCCGCGGCAGCGTCCATCGGGTTGGCCAGCGGCCGGGACGCGGGCAGCCCCGGCTGGTCGGCCGGACCGGCCAGCACCACCCCGTCGCCCCACGGCGGGCTCATGGCCTGCGGCGTCAGACCCTGTTCGCGTACGGCCGAAGCCAGCGACCCGAACGTCACGCGCGGTAGCCGGCGGAGCGTCGCGAGGATGTGCGCGGTCAGCACCCCGTGCCGGATGACCGGGTCCTCGCGGGTGACGGCGTCGGGTGCGTACGAGGTGAGCGCGCTGTAGGTGGGCCGCGAGAACTCGGGCGGGTCCCCGGCGGCGTCGACGAACAGCACCGACGTGCCGGCGAAGAACTCCAGAACGTCCCGTTCGAGAAATGCCATTCGTACGCCCGAATCAGGATTTTCGGAAAGGGCCGATTCGTCGAGATCGTGGGTGATCAGATAGGTATCGGTGCCCCGACTCCACTCCGGAGTGACAGTGCGACCGGCGAAGTAGACAACCAGGACATCCGACTTCTCGGACCGCATGACGGCCTGACGCAGCGTCGCCTTGATCTCACCGGCGGTGGCGTCAGCCCCCGTGAACAGGCAGGTCTCGAAGCCCTCGGCCGCGAACTGATCGCGCATGGCCTCGGCGTCCCGCTCGGCGAAACGCAGCAGCGAGCCGGCGTCGTCGACGCCCACCATCACCGCGAAGCGCTGATTCGCCATCCAACGCCTCCGGTTTCGAGCACTCCCGCATTGGAGTGCTTCCGAGTGCGGCGTTCGCTGATGATAGCGACCTCACGGCCCCAATCAAATCGATCACCACTGAGGCAATGCCCACCCCCGCCCACGACACACGTCGAGCGGCCAAATCATCTCCGACGAGCGGACCATGGTGGGGCGGAATCGGTCGGCACTGGCGCGGGTGCGGTTGAAGGCCGCAGCTCGAGGCCAGGAAGGACGACTGACGTCACCGGACGGGCTGGACGAGCTCGGTCTCCCACGTCGCCGGGTCGGGGCGTTCGCCGGGATCGGTCAGGTACGTCTCCCAGGGCGCCCCGGCCGCCGTCAGGCCCTGGTCGCGCAGCCACTTCTCGATCTCCTGGTACGACTCGGGCAAGGTGTCGTACGGGCCTCGGTGGATCGTCACGGCGGCCTTCCCGGCCGGGATGACCAGCACCTCGATCCCGTCCCCGGGGGCCTCCGCCGGGGGACCGGCGAGGGTGATGCCGCCCTCGATGACCAGCGACCCCATGCCCACCTCGGGGTAGCGGGCGAACGGCGGCCCGGCGATGGCCAGCCCGTGCTGCTGGGCGTAGCCGAACACCATCGGCAGGATCTCGGACAGCGCGGATGCGATCTCGTCCCGCGTGATCCGGCGGCGGGCGACCAGGGCATGCACGGCAGGCAGGTCCTGAACGGAGATATCGAGCGGCACGACGGCCTTCCTCTCATTGAAGCTGATGCGATACAGGCTGATGCACGGTGCCGTCGCCGCCACCACCGAGGCGTGCACGACAGCGACCCGGCGTCCCGCCACATGCAGTCCTCGGGCGCGGTAACGCACCGGGCTGCGCCCGAGATGCCGGCTGAAGGTGCGGGTGAACACCTCGTGGCTGGCGAACCCGTGCTCGGCCGCGACCACCGAGATCCGCCGCCCGCCGGCCACGACGTCGGCCGCGGCCCGGGCCATCCGCACCCGCGTGGTGTACGCCTTGGGCGTCTCACCCACCACCCGCGAGAACCGCCGATGCAGGTCGAACCGCGACCGGTGCGCCCACTTGGCCAGCACCGACAACGAGACGTCCTCGCTGCGCCGCGCGTTGACAGCAGCGAGCAGCCGAAGCATTTCCGAGGCACCCGACGACATCCTCGGACCGTACCCGCCCCCCGGCGCGCCGATTTGACGGTTCTTGCTCACCGGCCGAATCAGGATCCGGGATGCCGAGTTTCATATACATGGCCCAAGCCTGTTCCCCATGCGTGCGTCCGGATGACCGAGTGCAGCCAGGCACCGGCTGACGCCGTGGAGAGCGCGGGCCCGGGCCACGAGGTCGTGATCTCGAGCGTCCGCCGGTAGTGCGTCAGCGCGGGAAACGCTGTATCAGGCGGGCCGCGTCCACACCCCAGGCCGGCAGGCCCTTGGCCTCGGCCAGGGCCAGCGCGGCCCGGGCCTCGGCCAGCCCCGCGTCAGCGTCGCCGCGGGCCAGCAGCAATTCGGCCAGGGCGGTGCGGGCCGGCACCAGCGGCCAGATCGCGCCGGTGCGGACGGCCTCGGCGATCACCTCGCGCAGGCCGTACTCGGCCCGGACCGCGTCGCCCTCGCGGTGGCGCAGCTTGGCCAGGTACAGCTTGGCGTCGATCATCGCCAGGGGCAGGCGGTAGGGCCGGGCCAGGAAGCGGCTGATCTTCTCGGCCAGACCCGCGCGGCGGTCGGCGGCCAGGTCGAGGCCGAACTGGGTGAGTTCGACGACCGGGCGCAGACGTTCGTAGTCGGCGTCGTCGACCAGGTCGCGGCCCACCGCCAGCAGGCCCGCGGCCAGGTCGGCGCGGCCCGTGTGCAGGGCCCCCTGCGCCCAGTTGAGGCAGGCCCGGGCCCGTTCCCGCGGGTAGCCCGCGAACGTCTCGTCGGCCAGCGCGGCCTGGATCGCGGGCCAGGCCAGGCCGTCGCCCGTCTCCAGGGCCAGCGAGAGCCGGGCGATCAACACCGCCAGGCGTACGGCGGGTTCGCCCGACTCGCGGGCGGCCGTCGCGGCCTCGTCGCAGCGCCGCTGATGCTCGGTGATGTGCCGCCCGACCACGGTGTCGGGGGCGGACAGCACGGCCAGCGCCCGCGCTCGCCTCCCCTGTTGTCGCAGGTAGGGCAGGGCTCGTTCAATTTCTTCGTACCCCTGCTGGGCCTCACCCTGCTGCCGGAGCATCCGGCCCAGGGCCAGACCGAGGTCACCGCGCGCGCCGGGCGGCAGGCGGCGGTCGGCCAGCAGGCGGCGCAGCACGGGGATGGCGTCGGCCTGAGCCACGCTTTCGATGGAGGAGCGGCCCAGTTTGACCGCGAGCCGAACCCGTACGGGCCGGGGCAGTTCAGGATGGACGGTCGTGCCGAGCAGGAAGCGGGCCGCGGTGGCGTCGTCGCCCTGGGCCGCGGCCAGATCGGCGGCGGCCTCGGCGTTGCGGACGTGATCGGCCGGGCTCTCGGCCAGCCGGTAGTGGTGGGCCAGCCGGGCCACCGGCCGCGGCTTCTGCTCCTCGAGCAGGCGGGCCGTCCGCAGGTGCAGCATGCGGCGGGTGGTCGGCGGCACCAGCTCGTGCACGACCTGGCGGGCCAGCGTGTGCCGGAACCAGAGCCGGCCGTCCAGCTCGTGCAGCAGGCCCACGTCGCGGGCCTCGGTCAGCGCCCGGCCGACCGCGTCCTCGTCGGCCCCGCTGATCACCGAGATCGGGTGGGGGTCGGCCGCGGGACCGAGCACGGCCGCCGCGCCCAGCACCTCGCGCGTGCGTTCGCCCAGATGGCGCAGGCGGGTCAGCAGCACGTCGCGCAGCAGGGCGGGCACGGCCACGTCGGCCGGCCCCTCGCGGCCGAGGCGTTCGACATCGCCCTCGGTGACCAGCGAGCGCACGACCTCCTCGATCAGGAACGGGATGCCGGCCGTACGTTCGTACAGGTGGGTGACGAACCGGCCGGTGGGTTCGGCGCCCGGGTCGAGCAGAACCGTGGCCAGCGCGCCCACCTCTTCCCGGCTCAGCGGGGGCACGGCCAGCGGGGTGAAGCCCGGTTTTCCCGTACGGGAAGTAATGAGCACCCTCAGGCCGGGCACCGGATGCGCGGCGAGGTGGTCGACCAGTTCGAGCGTGGCCGGGTCGGCCATCTGCAGGTCCTCGAGCGCGACGACGAGCGGCGCCCGCTCCCGCAACACGGCCGCCATGGCGCGCAGCAGCCGGGCCCGTTCCGCGTCCGGGTCGAGCGGCGGCCCGTCGACCAAAGGACCGGTGAGCCGCAGACCGTCCCGCAGCGGCCCCAGCGGTTGCGGTTCCCGCAGATCGTCGCAGTGGGCCACGACCACCGGAACCGGCCACCCGTCGAGCACCTCGGCCACGAGCCGGGTCTTGCCGACGCCGGCCTCCCCGGTGAGCAGCACGATCGCCGACGGTTCGGCCAGCCCCGCCCGCAGTTCGGCGAGCAGCGCGGTGCGGCCCACGAAGGCTCCGGTCGCCGTGGGCAGCGCGAGGGAGGCCGCGAGCTGTGACACCGGGAAAGAAGATAGCTGGGAAGACCGGGCCGGGCTGCCCTGGGGGAGGATGCCCGGCCCGGCCGCAGGGGGAAGGTCAGACCGCGCAGGCCATGCTGGTGCCGGGGTTCCGAACGAAAAGTCGCACAGCGCCAACTCCTCTCACCCGGCTGCCGCCACCGGGTGCCCCGAAACTACGAAAACCAGGGGCGGCAGCGACAGCCGCCGGCGGGCTCAGCGCGATCCGGAAACATACTCGTAACCAAACGCGACGCTTCCTGTAACAAACGGCCTCAGCGCTTGGTGCAGACCGGGACCGAGCGGGCGATGTTGTTGGTGCCGTACGCCACCGAGATCGTGAAGCAGTAGTTGAGCTGCTCGTTCAGGCCGTACACGACGTAGTCGGCGCTGCCCGCGGGGAGCTGTTGGAACGGCTTCTGGGGCTGGCCCGCGCGGCCGCCCGAGACCAGCACCGGGCCCTCGGAGTTCTTCGGGTACGTCCACTGCAGCAGGACGCTGTCGCGGCTGTCCCGCAGCTTCACGCCGGTGGGTGCGCCCGGGTCGGCCGCCGGGGGACGGCTCGTGGGCGCGGCCGGTTTGCTCGCGGCCGGGGCGGACGAGGCGACCGCGGGCGGGGTCGGGCCGGCCGCCGGATTTTCGTCGCCGTTCGCGTCGGGCAGGGTCAGCGCGACGACCGCCACCGCAGCGGCAACCCCGGCGACCAGCACGGCGGCCAGCAGGAAGGGCTGACGGCGGCGGCCGGCCGGATTTGATGCGGACTCCGGCCGTACGGGAAGACGCCTTTCCGTATTGGGCGGGAGCGTGTAGGTGCTGGCCGGGGCCGAGCCGACCGGTTGCGGACGCCCGTCGGGGCCGTAGTCGGGGGCGCGCCGGCCGGGCACGGGCGGCGGGGTGTCGGCGCGGGCGTGCCGGCCGGTCAGGTCGCCGGGCGCCTGGTGCACGTCGGCCAGATAGAGCGGCTGCTGATAGACCGAGCCGTTGGGGTCGGTCGGGCGGTTGTCGGGCGGCGGCTGGTCGGGGTCCTCGTCGGGGTCGGGCTCGGGGACCGTGGGCCGCCGCGGGAACGGCAGGGTGCGGACGCCGGGCGCACCCACCGTGGTGACGCCGGGACCGTCGGACTGCTCGACGCGGCCGCAGACATGCTTGCCCGTGGGCTCGGCCGTGGCCAGGGCCGTGACCTGGCGGACCAGCGGGTGGTCGGAGGGCAGATAGCGCGCGCACAGCCCCTGGGCCTGGGCCAGGTGGTCGCGCGATTCGGCGTCGCGGCCGCATTCGCGTTCCATCGCGCCCAGCCGGGCCAGCATCTTGATGCCGGGGGCGGACGCCTCGCCGTAGCGGCGGACGTGGCGGCGCCAGGCCGACGTGAGCCGGGACCGGGCCGCGGTGCAATGGCCGGCCGCGTGCTCGGCGGTGGCCATGTCGGCCTCGGCCGCGAGAACGCGTGGCGAGTCGGGGCCGTCGATCTCGGTCAGGTCGCCGACCAGCTGGCGGTAGACCTGGGCCGCGCGGCCGAAATGCCCGACCCGTTGCAGCACGGCAGCATGGGTGGCGGCGGCTCCCACCGTACGGTCGTGGTGGGGACCATGCAGCCGTTCCTCGGCCACATGGGCGTATTCGGCCCACATGCGCGCGCCGTGGGCGTCGCCCAGCGCGATCAGGACGCGGGCGTGCAGCGCGGCCGCCAGGGCCAGGTCAGCGGTGGCGTGGCGGGGGTCGGTGACGTCGACCGGATCGAGCACATTGGCCAGCACCTGGCGCGCACCGGCGAGATCGCCCTCAGACGTCAACGTCTGAGCGCGCGCGGTGAGTTCGGCGAGCTGCGGAGGGGCCACGTTTCCCATAGTGCTCACGTGACCACTGTAGGTACAAGTGCAAGGTTGCGAACTCCTCGCTTCTCGGACACTGTAGAACTCGCATATGTCCTTTTCATCGATCGCCACCGTCAAGCGGGAACTGCTGGTCAGGCACCTCGAGGCCTGGGCTCCCGCCGCCCTGCACCGTGCCCGCCGAGTGACTTATGCCCACGGCTACGCCGATGCCGACGGGGGCGCCGCGGCTGAGGCCGCGATGCGCGTCCTGGCCGAGCAGTCCGATCTCGTACGAGGCCGCGAGCTGATCATGGTGGCCACCGGCGACGATCCGGGTCTTTTGGCGCCGCGGCTCACGGCGATCGCCGACGGATCGGGCGCGGGGGCCGGGCTGGCCGTGCACACGATCTCGGGGGGAACGGACGAGCGGCTGGCGGTCGGCCTGAAGGCGGTCGGGGCCCAACGCGTACCGGTGCTGGGGTTTCTCGACGCGGCCGGCAGCACGCCGCCCGAGCCGGCGACCGTCGCCGCGCTGACCGCCGGCAAACCGGCCGAGTTGTTGCTGGTGCTGCCGCCGGGTGCTCCGGCCGACCCCTATCGCGCCGGCTGGCCGCTGTTCACCCAGATCGAGCTGGCCGACTCCGACGAGCCGGGCGAGCTGCTGGTGTACGCGACCACGGCCGGCAAGAGCCTCGAGGGCTTCAAGGAGGCGCTGTGGGCGGTCGACGAGTTCGCGGGCGTCCGCTACCGCGACCCCGGCGACCCGGAACGGCACCTGATCGACATCTCGCTGACGCCGCACCCGGGCCCGCTGCGGCGCGAACTGCTGGCCCACCTGGCCGCGAACGGCGAGGCCACGGTGACCGAGTTGCGGACGTTCGCGCTGACCGAGACGGTCTACCGCGCCGCGGACGCCACGCGGGTGCTGCACACGTTGATCGACGGGGGAACAGTCACCCGCCGGCCGTCACACGGACGGCTCGGCGGGGACGTGGTTATTTCCGTCTAGGAGCGGCTCTTGTCCTGCTTCCACGAGAACGGGCCGGGCAGGTCGTAGCGGTGCGCGCGGCTGCGCGAGTTCCACGACCACTTGCCGATCTTGATGCTCCACGAGGAGTAGCCGTTCTCGGTGAAGTTCAGGATCAACGGGCCGAACTTCTTACGCTTGCGGAAAACGAGGCCCATCGGTACGTCCCTCCCAAAGGTTCGTTCGGATGTCCGAATGATTCCCGGAGGAGGAAATCGGCAAACGTCAGCGCGGCTGCCACGCGTCGGGGCGTGTGGTCAGCTTGCGGACGTGCGCCGGCATCCGCCCGCTGATGAGCTCGGCCAGATTCACCTCATCGACCACTTCGCGTACGGCGGCCCGGACCGCGACCCAGAGATTGGGCAGATTCTCCGCCGCGCCGGTGTACCGCGTCTCTTCTGGACGGAGACCGCGCACCCCGGCCAGCGGGCCGTCGACGGCGCGCAGGATCTGGCCGATCGTCACATCGCGCGGCGACTGTGACAATGTGTAGCCGCCCTCGGCGCCACGCTGAGCTCGGACGACACCGGCCCGGCGCAGATCGGCCAGCACCGCCTCGAGGAACTTGCGGGGCATTTCCTGGTCTTGGGCGATGGCTTGGGCGGACATCAATGCCGGGTAGGCCCTCGCCAGACTGAGGGCGGCCCGGACCGCGTAGTCGCCGCGCGCGGAGATCTGCACCCATCCATCATGCCTGCCCGGCGCCATGCCAGGCGCACATACCCCACGGTTTTGTGGGAATTACCCTCAGTCAGATGATCGTCGCTGTGCGGGAATCGCGGCGTGCGGCTCGGCCGACACCTCGGCCCGGAAGTGCCCCGGGCTCATCCCGACCTCGCGGTGGAAGAACCGGCCGAAGTTGGTCGGCTCGGGAAAGCCGAGGTGGCGGCCCACTTCGGCCACCGACAGCGGGGTGCATGCGAGCAGCCGGCGCGCCTCGAGCGCGACCCGGTCGTCGACCACCTGCTTGGCGGTGCGCCCGGTCACGGACAGGCAGGCCCGGGTCAGCGTACGCACGGAACAGCCCAGCTCCTCGGCGTAGTCCTCGACCCGGCGGCTGTGCGGGTGCCCGGCCTCGAGCAGCCCGCGAAACCGGGTGTAGGTCCGGCTCTCAGGACCGGACTGGTCGGACGCCGCCATCAAGGCCACCCGCAGCAGCAGTACGCGAAGTTGGTGGCGCAGCAGCTCAGCCGCGATCGGCCCCGGCGCGTGCCGTTCGGAGTCGACGGCGAGCTGCGCGAACTCGTTGATCACCGCGTCCTCGTCCTCGCCGCGCAGCTGCCAGCGGCTGCGCAGATGCTCCTCGTCGCCGGCCAGCCGCGGGTCGAAGGTGACGACCGAGGCGATCAGGCCGTTGCGGCCGACCCGCAGGGCCTGGCCGGGACGGATCCAGAGCAGGGTGCCGGGCCGGCACGAGTGCCCGAAGAAGTCGACCTCGACCGTGCCGTGACCGGCGGTGGCCAGCAGCAGGACGTGGTAGGGAAGCCGGCTCGGGGCCTGGGCCGAGGTAGCGTCCAGAGCGCAGGTGCCGACGCCCGCCCAGCCGGGCGGGCGGAACGTGGTCGTCGCGGTCTCGAGCCGCGGAGCAGCAATGGACATCGCGCCGACGGTAACTGGCTCTGACCAGCGATGCACCCGTTGAAACACAGCTTGAGCGAATGGGCATGCCGGAACGCGATTTCTGGTGGCCAATGTCCGCTTATGGGCATTAAGTTCCGTATACGGAAAAGCGACCCGTACGGACCGGCAGTGTCCGTGCGAGTCGCTCCCGTCGCATTCCTGCTATCGGCCCGCCAGCAACCGATTCACTGCCGCGTCGACGTCCAGATGTTCCGATTCCCGGCCCCGCGGCACCACCACATAGGTGCGACGGAGGAATCGGACAAGGACGCTCCGAGGCACCTCGAACAGCGCATTGCCGTCCGGGGACGACAACGCGAGGGCCACGAAGTCGCCCCGCGGCGTGGCCCACGGCCACACCCGGACGTCTCCGATACCCGCGGGCTCATCGAGCCCGGTCACGAGCAGCTCCCGCGCAAAGGACCAGCTCACGGCTTCCCCACCGGCTGATTCTGCGTGGAACAACACGTGGACCGCATAAGGGTCGGCTGGGTCGTAACGCAGACTGGCGCGCACGGGCAGTGCCGTGGCGTCAGGCGCTACGAGCCGCAGCGAGGTCTCGACCTCGACGGTCGTTGGACGAATGGTACTCATGGACGAACTCCCCCCGGCACCGCGCGAGGCTGGTGAACCCCGCGTTTCCCATACTCAGGTGATCCCTGTCGTTACGCTCCGCCATACGCTGATCTCACCCAGTAGTGGGAAGACGGTTCCGAAAACCCTTTCGCACAAGACGTAAAGCGATATCTTGTACTGTTCTGCCCCAAGTACTCGGTTCCGCCCGGCGTCGGGTGGTCCAGCAGTTGACTTACTCCGGTAACGTCCATTTCTCCCGGGTGGTGACGGGGCTCGGGGACACTGGGGGATGAAATGACGACGAAACCGGACGAAGACCGGGCCCCGGCGGGTGTGCTGGACAAGATCCGAGCCAACCCGACGGGTCGGCTCGCGCTCAAAATCACCATCGCCGCCCTCGGCGCCATCGTCGTCGCCGTCGGCATCGTGGCGATCCCGCTCCCCGGCCCCGGCTGGGCGATCGTCATCGCCGGCCTGGCCATCTGGGCCATCGAGTTCGCGTGGGCCAAACACCTGCTCGAGTTCACCAAGAAGCACGTCCTGTCCTGGACGCACTGGATCGGCCGCCAGAGCTGGCCGGTGAAAGGCCTCGTCGGCCTCGCGACGTTCCTCTTCGTGAGCGCCGTCGTCTACGTCTCGGTCCGCGTCAGCTTCGGCATCGACCTGATCGACAAGGCACGCGAATACCTGGGGTGACCCCTGTTCGCAGTTTCAGGGCGAGGTCTAGTACAGTCTGACTTCGTTGAGGGCGATTAGCTCAGCGGGAGAGCGCTCCGTTCACACCGGAGAGGTCACTGGTTCGATCCCAGTATCGCCCACGAGTCGGGGGCGGCAGTGTGTCTGCGGAAAGCGCAGACCTTGCCGCCTCGTTCTTTCCGGCGCGACTTCGTCGCGCCAGGCGGGGGCTTCGCCACCCGCACCCCTCTGCCGCACTCGCCGTAGGCGGGGGTTGGGCTGGAAGTGGCTTCGCCGCCTTGTCGCCCGTGCTTCTCTGCGGCTTTCGCCGTTGGCTTCGGGTTGGGTTGGAAGTGGGTTCGCCGCCTTGTCGCCCGTGCTTCTCTGCGGCTTTCGCCGTTGGCTTCGGGTTGGGTTGGAAGTGGGTTCGCCGCC
>NZ_JAMYJR010000023.1 GCF_024137025.1 Paractinoplanes aksuensis | reverse complement strand
TTGTCGCCCGTGCTTCTCTGCGGCTTTCGCCGTTGGCTTCGGGTTGGGTTGGAAGTGGCTTCGCCACATCATCGCCCGCGCTCCTCTGCCCCCTCTGTCACTCTTGCCGTAGGTGGGGGCTGGGCTGGAAGTCGCCCGCGTCCGTTTTGTGCTTCCTCTGTTGCTTTCCTTGCTGGGTTTGGTCTTGTGGCTATGGGGTGCTGGTGCGGGAGTCTTGGTCAGGGAGTTGGGGTTGGGGTTGGGGTGGGGAAGAGGGCGTTTATGCCGGCTGTGTAGGCGGTGGGGGTGGTTCCGCTGATCAGTAGGTGTTGTAGGACGAAGCCCTGGACCAGGCCCAGCATGGCGGCGCCTACGTGGTCGGGGTCGGTGTCGGCGGGGAGTAGGCCGGCTTGTTGGCGGCGGCGGGCTACCTCGGCGCAGTTGCCTCTGAGGCGAAGGTAGACGGCGTCGGCCCGGGCGGCCAGGGCGGGGTTTCGCAGCGCTTCGGCCCACACCTGCACGCCGATGCGGGTGAAGTCCACGCCGGTTTCGGGCTCGTGCATGAGGCGAGTGGTGATGGCCTCGATCAGCACCGCGACGGCGTGGGCCGGGGCGGGTGCCGCGTTGTCGGCCAGCAGTTCCCCGAACACTTCGTCCGCGGCTGAGAGGGCGGTCTCCGCCACGGCTGCGATCAAGTCTTCCTTGCTGCGGAAATACCCGTAGACCGCCCCGGCTGAGACGTCGGCCTCGCCGATGATGTCGGCCATCGAGGTGGCGTGGAAGCCGTTGGCCGCGAAGAGCCGGGCGGCCGCCGCCAGGATTTCGGCGCGACGGTCGGCTCGGTGCTGTTCGGAGACGCGTGGCATGCGCCAATGTTAAAAGCGAACGTTCGTTCTTGACAAGCGGGCGCGCAGTCCGCACTATAAAAACGAGCGTCCGTTCTTTTAAGGAGACCCCGATGTCCGTCCAGGCTGAACCGACCGCGCCTTCACCTTGGTCAAAGGTGGTGGCGGCGATCGGCCTGCTCACCGTGATCGTCAGCGTCCTGCTGACCGCGTTCGCCTGGCCGTCGGTGCGGTCCTCGGTCCATCACGTGCCGATCGCTGTCGCCGGCCCGGCCGCCGCGACGGCACAGGTCACCGCCGCCCTCGAGCAGCGGATGCCGGACGCGTTCGACATCACCACGGTCGACAACGTGGCCGCGGCCGAGCGGTTGATCCGGGACCGGGAGGTCTACGGCGCGATCGACGTCAGCACCGGTCGCCCGCAGGTCCTGACCGCTACCGCTGCCAGCGCCACGGTTGCCCAGACCCTGCAAGGCGTCGGGACTGCTCTCGGCCAAGCGCAAGACCAAGGGAGCACCCCGGCCGTGGCCATCCGTGACGTCGTCGCGCTGCCCGCTGACGACCCACGCGGGGCCGGGCTCGCCGCCGGTGCTCTGCCGCTGGTCATGGGTGGTCTTCTGGCCGCAGTGCTGCTCACCAACCTGCTCGGCGGCACCAGCCGCCGGATCGCCGGGGCGCTCGGGTTCGCGGTCGTGGCCGGGTTCGCCCTGACTGCGATCCTGCAGTTCTGGTTCGGCTCGATCGGCGGCTCCTACCTCGCCGACGCCGGCGTCGTGGCGCTCAGCATCGGCGCCATCTCGATGACTCTGCTCGGCTTGGAGTCGTTGTTCGGCTACGCCGGATTCGGTGTCGGTGGGGTGCTCATGATGCTGGTCGGCAATCCGTTCTCGGGCAGCGCCTCCGCCCCCGAGATGCTGCCCGGCTGGTCCGGAGCCCTCGGTCAGTTGCTGCCGCCCGGCGCCGGCAACCAGCTGCTGCGCTCCACCGCCTTCTTCGACGGTCACGGTGCCGCTCATCCGATCGTCGTGCTGAGTTGCTGGCTCGCCCTCGGCGTCGTGTTGTGCCTGGCCGGCGGTCTGCGCGCTCGCCGGACATCCGCCCGCGGCACGGCCCGGGCGGGCGCGACGGCCCAGCCGACCGTACCGGCCACGGTCTGACCGTGGTGCTGATCGGCGACCGGAGCCCGGCTTTCCCGGCTTCCGGCCGCCGCCAAACCGAGGACGCCGGGCCACCCGCTCGCTCACGGCGCACGCGGAGGTGGGTTCGGCCGATCGCCCTGGCCGCACTGATCAGCCTGTTCGCGGTGGAGCTCGTGATCGGGTGGCCCGCCCTGGCCGCCGCGATGTCCCACCTGAGCGCTCCCCGCCCCGGCTGGCTCGTCGTCGCGCTCGCGGCCGAAGTGGTCGCCATGGCGGCGTACGGCCGAATGCAGCAGTTCTTGCTTCGCTCGGCCGGCCTTCGGGTGCGGGCCTACCGCAACGTCGCCGTCGCCTACGCCGCCCATTCTCTCAACGAGACGCTGCCGGGTGGTCCCGCGTTCTCCACCCGGTTCAACTACCAGCAGATGCGGCGCTTCGGGGCCACCCCCGCCGTCGCGGCATGGTGCATCGCGCTCTCCGGCATCCTGTCGACCGCAGCCCTCGCGCTGGTCACTGCGCTGGGGGCACTCGCCTCGGCACAGCGTCCCCAGTGGTACGGCCTCGTTGGCCTGGCCGTCACCATCGGTCTCGTCATTTACGGCGTCCGGCTCGTGAACCGCCGGCCCGGCATCGTGCACCCACCGGTGCGGTGGGTGCTGGCCCGCATCAACCGTTGGCGGCGCCGCCCGGCCGACGACGGCTTCGCCCAGGTCCGGGAGGTCGTCGGACAACTGGGCGCGGCCCGGCTCACCCCGTGCAACGGCGCCGCGGCGGCCACCTTCGCGATCCTGAACTGGGCCCTCGACGCCCTGTGTCTCTGGGTGTGCCTGCGAGCGGTCACCGACGAGCCGATCGGCGCCAACCAGGTCCTGCTGGCCTTCTGCGCCGCCATGGCGGCCGGAACGATCACCATCGTCCCGGGTGGACTCGGCGTGATCGACAGCGCCCTGACACTCGGCCTGATCGGCGGTGGCATCAACCCCGCGACAGCGATCGCCGCGGTCGTCCTCTATCGCATCATCAGCTTCGGCTTCATCATCGGCGCGGGCTGGATCACTTGGCTCCTCATCCGGCGCCGCCACCCGGTCACGGTGACACCGACGATGTGACGGCCCCGCGGTCTTCCTGAGGCGTGCCTGAGCACCGGATTAACGATCGTCTCAGATTCGCTCGGTACGAAATCGGCCTCGGACGAGCGATGTAGGAGGCCATTGATGTCAAGCAACGTGAAGCCGCCCGGCCGGTGGGTGCCGTGGTTGGTGATCGGCTTGTGGATGACTCTGGCGGCGGTGATGGTGCCGTTGAGCGGAAAGTTGAGCTCGGTCACCACCGACAAAGCCGTGGACGCCCTGCCCGCCAGTGCCGAGTCAACCAAGGTGGCGATGCTGGAGGAGAGTCTTCCCGGCGCGGAGGACAACACGTTCGTCTTCGTGTACCACCGGGCCGGCGGCTTGACCTACGCCGACCGCGCCACCGTCGAACGCCACTACGACACCCTGGCCAAGCGGTACCCGCCGACGACGGGGACGGCCGGCGAAGAGGATGACGACGGTCCCTCGATCAGGCCGTCCACCAACGGCCAGGCGATGATGTTCACTCTCGACCTGAGCACGACCTACGGCCCGCCGGAGGAGCTCGTCGGCCCGTTGCGGGACGCCGCGAAGGACCGGCCCACCGGCCTGGAACTCGCGGTGACCGGCCCGGCCGCTGTCGACGGCGACCTGGACGCCGTCTTCGACGGCATCGACCTGCAGGTCTTCCTCACCACGGTCATCGTGGTCACGGTCCTGCTCGTCCTCACCTACCGCAGCCCGGTGTTGTGGTTCGTCCCGCTGGTGGTCGTGGGCGTGGCCGCCCTGACGTCGATGGCGACCGTCTACCTGCTCGTCAAGGGCTTCGGCATCGTGGTCGACAACCAGAACTCGGCGCTGCTGACGATCCTGGTGTTCGGCGTCGGCACGGACTACGCGCTGTTGCTCATCGCCCGCTATCGGGAGGCGCTGCACCACCACGAGAACGTCCGGGTCGCGATGGTGCACGCGCTGCGCGGCGCGGCGCCGGCCATCGTCGCGTCCGCGGCCACCGTGATCGCCGGTCTGCTCTGCCTGCTGGTCGCGGACCTGAACAGCATCAGCGGGCTCGGTCCGATCGGCGCGGCCGGCATCCTGTGTGCGCTGGTGGCCATGCTGACCCTGTTCCCGGCCGTGCTCGTGGTGCTCGGCCGCCGGATCTTCTGGCCGGCCATCCCGCGGTTCAGCACGGTGGTGACCGAGCGGCCGGGACTGTGGGGCCGGCTCGGCGCCGCCATCAGCCGCGGCCGGTGGGTGGCGACGCTCGGTTCGTTCGGAGTCCTCGGCGTACTCGCCATCGGGCTGGCGGGTAACACCGGTGCCCTGCGGGAGCAGGACCAGTTCTTGTCCGCGCCGGAGTCGGTCACCGGTTTCACCGTTCTGCGCCAGCACTTTCCGGAGCTCGGCGGCCAGCCGATAACCATCTACACGCGACCGGCGTACCAGAAACAGATTCTCGACGTCGTCAAGCGCACTCCCGGCGTCGCGCAGGCCGAACCGGGCCGGACCGTCCAAGGCTGGGCCGACATCTCCGTGTTCCCGACCGACGCGCCGGACACCCTTGCCGAGTACGACACCATCAAGCGGGTCCGCACCGCCGTGCACGCGGTGAGCGGGGCGGAGGCGATCGTCGGCGGGCCGAGCGCGGAGAACCTCGACACCGAGGCGACCACCGGCCGCGACGAGAAGCTGGTGATCCCGCTGGTGCTCGCCGTCGTCCTGATCGTCCTCGGGCTGCTGCTGCGCGCGATCGTGGCCCCGCTGATCCTGATGGCCACCGTGATCGTCTCGTTCGCCGCGGCCTTCGGCGGCAGCGTGTTCGTCTTCGAGACCATCCTCGGGTTCAAGGGCATCGACTATTCGGTTCCGCTACTGGCCTTCCTGTTCCTGGTGGCGCTCGGCGTCGACTACAACATCTTCCTGGCCAGCCGGGCCCGGGAGGAGACTGTGCGTCTCGGCACCCGCGAGGGCATGCTCAAAGCCCTCTCGGCCACCGGCGGCGTCATCACCTCGGCCGGCCTGGTTCTGGCCGCCACCTTCGCGGTCCTCGTCTCACTTCCGCTGGTGATGCTGATCGAGGTCGGGTTCCTGGTCGCCTTCGGCGTGCTGCTCGACGCCCTGCTGGTGCGGTCGGTGCTGGTGCCCGCCCTCACCCTGCTGATCGGCCGGCGGATGTGGTGGCCGAGCCGCTTGTCCCGGCCGGCGGAGAGGCCACAGCCGCTCGCCGACGACAAAGAGCTCATGGTGCGGCGGTGAGCCGCGCGGACGGGATCGGAAGGACGACCCGGAGCAGCGCGCCGCCGCGGCCGGAACGGGCGACGGTGACCCGGCCGCCGTGGGCCTGGACGACCCGCTGCACGATCGACAGCCCGAGGCCGGATCCCGGCAACGCCCGGGCGCTGTCGGCCCGGTAGAACCGGTCGAACACCCGTGGCACGTCGGCGGCGTCGATGCCCGGCCCGGCGTCGTCGACCTCGAGCACCGCCGACGTGCCCTCGGCCCGCAGCCGGACCTCGACCGGCTGATCCGCGGGGGACCACTTGCCGGCGTTGTCGACAAGGTTGAGCGCAGCCCGCTGCAGTGCGGCGGGCCGCCCGCTCACCCACACCGAGGTCACGTCGAGCGCGACCTCGAGGTCGGGCCGGCGGGAACGCGCCTGGGCCGCGGCGGCCACCACGACGTCGGCCAGGTCGAGCGTCTCGGTGCTCTCGTCGCTGACGTCACCGCGGGCCAGGTCGGTCAGCTCGGCGGCCAGCAGGCTCAACTCGGCCACCTGGGCGCCGAGATCGTCGAGCAACCGGCTGCGGCTCTCCGCCGGGAGGGCGGTGTCGAGGGTGCCACGCCGGTCGAGCCGCACCAGCAGCTCGATGTTGAGGCGCAGGCTGGTCAGCGGCGTCTTGAGTTCGTGGGCGGCGTCCTCGGCGAGCAGCCGCTGGGCCTGGCGCGAGTCCCGGAGCGCGGCCAGCATGTCGTTGATCGCCTGGACCAGCCGCCGGATCTCCCCGCCGCCCTCGTCCGGGATGTCGGCGTCGAGTTCCCGGGTACGCGCGACCCGGACCGCGGCCGCGGTCAGCCGGTCGATCGGAGCCAGCCCGGTCCGGGCCACGGCCCGCCCGACCAGGGCGCCGCCGGCCACGCAGAACAGCCCGATCACCAGCAGGCCGAACCCGAACTGGTTGACCGGGCTGTCGTCGGCCACGCGGGCCACCTGGATCGCGCCGTCGCCCGTTCGCCGCGTGTAGATGTGGTAGCCGTCCTCGTCGCCGTCCTTCGACTCCATCAGGTCCGCTGACGCGCCCTGCGCGACCCGCCGGGCCTGCTCGCTGGCGGGAGGCAATGCGGGTTGGCCGGCCGGCGTCCGGGTCGAACCGTCGGGCCCGATGACCCGCACCAGCCGACCGGATCCGGGATACGGCGGCAGCTGAATCCGGGCCGGGCCGGGGCGTTCCGCGTACGTCGCCAGGAAGAGGGCGTCGGCGCGGAGCTGATTCTCGGCGTTGTCCCGCAGCTCGGAGCCCAGCAGTTCGTCGGCCACCTGGAAAGCGACGAACAGGCTGACCGCGATGGCCGTCGCCGCGATCACCGTCATCCGGGTCCGCAGGGATTGCCGGCGCCACCATCGGGCGCGCCGGTTCACGGGGGAGTCTCGCGCAACGTGTATCCCAGTCCGCGCAACGTGTAGATCAACCGCGGCTCACCCTCGGCCTCCATCTTGCGGCGCAGATAGCTCACGTACACCTGGAGGTTGTTGGCGGTGGTGCTCATGTCGAAGCCCCAGATCGCCTCGAACAGCGCGTCGCGGGTCAGGACCCGGGTGGCGTTGCGCACGAGAACCTGCAGCAGCGAGAACTCGGTCCGGGTCAGGCGCAGCGGCCGCCCGCCCCGCCAGGCCTCGAACCGGTCGGGATCGAGCCGGACATCGGCGTACGCAAGGATCTGCGACTCCTCGTCGGCCGGAGCCCGCCGGCGCAGCAGGGCGCGCACCCGGGCCAGCAACTCCTCGGTGGCGAACGGCTTGGACAGGTAGTCGTCGGCGCCCGCGTCCAGCCCCGTGACCCGATCGGAGACCTGATCGCGGGCGGTCAGCATCAGCACCGGCAGGTCCTGACCTGACGCTCGCAACCGCCGGCAGGTCTCCAACCCACCCAGGCGAGGCATCATCACGTCGAGGATCAGCAGATCAAGCGGGTCACCGCCGCCCCCGCCGACTTCCTCCAGCACGGCCAGACCGTTGGCGACGGTACTGGTGTCGTACCCCTCGACCTGGAGCACCCGCTCCAGCGACCCCCGGATGGCCGCGTCATCATCGGCGATCAGGATCCGCACTCCGGCCCCCTTCCCATCGGCGCTTTGCTGCCGATCCTTCCCGATCAACCTGAAGCCAGTATTAGAGTCGCCGCGGCCGGGCGTCACCAGGTCTGGTCGGCGGCTCGCAGCATGATCTGGTTGACCGCCACCCGTCGCCCGCGCAGGACGATGTAGGCGACCGCGTCCGCGACGTCGGTGGGAGGCAGCGGCTCGAGGTCGCTGATCTGTCCCAGCGCCGTCTCCCGGATGTCGTCGTCCAGATGACCGGCCAGCTCGGTCGGCGCCGTGCCGGGTTCCACCACGCTGACCCGCACCCGTTCTCCCCGCAGCTCCTGGCGCAGCGCCTCGGTGAAGCCGTTGAGACCGAACCTGGTCAGGTTGTAGACGCTGGTCGCTGGTTGGGCGACCCGGCCGCTGGTGGAACCGATGTTGACGATGTCGGCAACCTGCCGTTCGGAGGTGGAGGCGGCGTCGATCAGGTACGGGACGGCGGCGTGGGTCACGTGCAGCAGCGCGCGGACGTTCAGGGCGACCATGCGGTCCCACTCGTCGAGCGTCGCGTGCAGCGCGGTACCCAGCAGCATCACGCCGGCGTTGTTGACCAGCATGTCGAGCCGCTGGAACCGCTCGACCGTGTCCAGGACGGCCTGGTACGCCTGCTCGGGGTCGGTGATGTCGGCCTCGAACGCCTCCGCCCGGCCGCCGAGGTCCGCGACCAAGCGGTTCAACCGGTCGCGGCGGTCGGCGACCAGGGCCACCGCCGCGCCCTCGGCGGCCAGGCGGCGGCCGGTGGCGGCGCCGATGCCACTGCTGGCGCCGGTGACCAGCGCGACCGTTCCGGACAGTGGTGTGGCGTCCATGTTGTGCCTCTTCTTCGAGTCGTGGTCCGCGCGCGGGAACAGGATCGCTCAGGCGGGTGACCGGCCGAACCAGGGAGAGTCACTGGTCACCGTCGGCCGAAAGGTGTTGACCTCCACCATGAGGACGCGGTCATCATGGGCTGGGCGGTTCGAGGGGGAACGATGAATCAGCCGATTCCAGGCAGAGCCGGACTGGTCGGGCGGAAAGCCGAACAGTCCCGGTTGGACGAGATGATCGCCGCGCTGCGTCTCGGGGAGAGCCGCGTGCTGGTGCTGCGCGGCGCGGCGGGAATCGGCAAGAGCGCCCTGCTGGCCCACGCGGAAGTCCGGGCCAACGGCTTCCGGATGCTCCGGGCGGCCGGGGTGGAGTCCGAGATGGAGCTGGCGTTCGCCGGGCTGCACCAGCTCTGCGCCCCGCTTTTCGACCGGCTGCCGTCGCTGCCGCCGCCTCAGCGGGCCGCCCTCGAGACCGTGTTCCGGCTGCGCGAGGGCGCTCCGCCCGACAACTTCCTGGTCGGGCTGGCGGTGCTCGGCCTGTTCGCCGATGCTTCGGCCAAGGAACCGCTGCTCTGCCTGGTCGACGACGCGCAGTGGCTCGACCGGGCCTCGGCCCAGGTGATCGGGTTCGTCGCCCGCCGGTTGCTGGCCGAGTCGGTGGCCCTGATCCTGGCCACCCGCCGGACCGGACCGGAGCTGATCGGCCTGCCCGAGCTCGAGGTGGCCGGCCTGGCCGAGCCCGACGCGCACACGTTGCTGAACGCGGTGACGCTCACCCGCCTCGACCGGCACATCAGCGACCGGATCGTGGCCGAGACCGGCGGCAACCCCCTGGCCCTGGTGGAGCTGACCCGGGGCCTGACCGCCACCCAGATGGCGGGCGGGCTCGGCCTGACCGATGCCGGCACGCTCCCCGGCCGCATCGAGGACAGCTTCCTGCATCGCATCCAGGAACTGCCGGCCGCGAGTCGCCGGCTGCTGCTGATCGCGGCCGCGGAGCCGGTCGGCGACCCCGGCCTGGTGCGGCGGGCCGCCGATCGGCTCGACGTCCCGTTCCCGGCCGCCGCCGACGACACCGACGGTCTGCTGAGCCTCGCGGAACGGGTCACCTTCCGGCACCCGCTGGTGCGCTCGGCGGTGTACCGGGCGGCTGAGCCGCACGACCGCCGGGCCGCTCATCTAGCCCTGGCCGAGGTCACCGACCGGCCGGACGCGGCCGACAGGCGCGCCTGGCATCTCGCCGCGGCCGCGGCCGGGCCCGACGAGGAGGTCGCCGCCGAACTGGAGAGATCAGCCGCCCAGGCCCAGGCCCGGGGCGGGATGGCGGCGGCGGCCGCGTTCCTCCGGCGGGCGGTCGTCCTGACCGCCGACCCCCGCCGGCGCACCGACCGGCTGCTGGCGGCGGCCGAGGCCTGCCTTCCGGCCGGCGACGTCGACGAGGTGCGGCGACTGCTGAAAGTCCTTGGCGAGCAGCAACTGGACGAGCTTGCCGCGGGGCGGGTCATGGCGTTGCGAGGACAGGTCGCCTTCGCCTCCGGTCACGGTCATGAAGCCACGGAGCTGCTGCTGGCCTCGGCCCAGCGCCTGGCGGCCGCGGACGACCAACTGGCTCGCGACGTCCTCATGCCGGCGTGGGGTGTGGCGACCTCAGTCGCGCAGCCCGAGAGCCTTCGGGCGGTGTCATTCGCGGCCAGGGCGCTACCCGCGCCAGCGGACCCGCGACCGATCGATCTGCTGCTCGACGGTCTGACGCTGCTGGTCACCGATGGCCGCGCCGTCGCCGCGCCCGCATTGCGGGAGGCCGCCAAGATTCTCCTGGACATCTCGGTGGACGACGTCGTGAAGTGGGGCTGGGTCGCGGCGGGGGTGGCCGGCGCGGTCTGGGACGACGATGCGATGCGGGACATGTATGCCCGGCATGTCCGCCTCATACGGGAAGCCGGAGTGCTCACCGACCTGCCGTACCACCTCGCGACGTTGTGCCTCATCACGTCCTGGAGCGGAGACTTCCCGGCCGCGGCGGCCCTCATCGCCGAGGCCGACACGGTTTCCCAGGCGATCGGCAGTCCGATGCCGCCCTACCCCCAGCTGCGGCTGCTCTCGCTCCAGGGGCGGGAGGCCGAGGCGGCCGAGATCATCGGGACCACGATCACGAACTCGCTCGCCGCCGGATTCGGGTTGGGGCTCATCGCGGCCAACTGGGCGGCAGCCGTCCTGTACAACGGCCTGGCCCGGTATCCGGAAGCCCTGCGCGCCATCAGGGCCAACGGAGACCTCTTCGACGCGAACCTCTCGGCCTGGGTTCTGCCGGAACTGGTGGAGGCCGCGGTTCGTGCCGGCGAATCCGAGGTGGCGCTCGATGCCCTGGCCCGGCTCGTCGAGGAGACACAGCCGTTCGGCACCCCGTTCGCGCGGGGGATCGAGGCCCGCACCCGGGCACTGGTCGCGGAGGGCGCGGACGCCGACGACCTGTACCGCCAGGCGATCGAGAAGCTCGGGCGGACCAACCTGCGGCCCGAACTGGCCCGGGCCCACCTGGTCTACGGCGAATGGCTGCGCCGCGAACGACGGCGGGCCGACGCCCGCGAACATCTGCGTACGGCGTACGACCTGTTCGTGGCCATCGGGATGGAGGGGTTCGCCGAGCGGGCGCGCCGGGAGCTCATCGCCACCGGCGAGACCGTGCGCAGGCGCACGGCCGCGGCGGCCGCCGACGTGGAGCTGACCGCTCAGGAGCGCCAGATCGCCCAACTGGTCCGCAGTGGCTTGACCAACCCCGAGGTCGGGGCGCGGCTGTTCCTCAGCCCGCGCACCGTCGAATGGCACCTGCGCAAGGTGTTCGGGAAGCTTGGCGTCACCTCCCGGCGCCAGCTGCGCGACGCGTTGCCACGGACCATTTCAGGCGATGCGGTTGGTCTGATAGGCCCACAGGGCTAGCTCGACCCGGTTGCGGGCGTTGAGCTTGGTCGTCAGGCCGGTCAAATGGAACTTGACCGTGCTCAGGCTGATGTGCAGCTCGTGGGCTATCTCGGCGTTGGTCCGGCCTCGGGCGACCCGGCTCAGCACGTCTTCCTCCCGGTCGGTCAAGGGATCGAGCGGCTGGGCCGGTGCGGCGGCCGGGCCGCTGGTGGCGAACGTGGCGAGCAGGCGGGCGGTCACGGCCGGGTCGATGAGGGCGTCGCCCTGCACAGCGGCGTGGATGGCCTGGACCAACTGGTCCGGCTCCGCGCCCTTGAGCAGGAAGCCGCGGGCGCCCGCTTTGAGGGCCCCGTAGATGTACTCGTCGGTGTCGAACGTGGTGATCACGATGACGGCGGTCGGGTCGGCGACGTCGGGGCCGGCCAGCAGGCGGGTGGCCTCGATGCCGTCCAGGACGGGCATGCGGATGTCGAACAGGCACACGTCCGGGCGCAGGCGGCGGGCCAGGGTGACGGCCGCGCGGCCGTCGGCGGCCTGGCCGACCACCTCGAGGCCGGGTTGGCCGTTGAGGATCGTGGTCAGCCCGGCCCGGACGATGCCCTGGTCGTCGGCGATGAGGACGCGAATGGTCATGCTTCGGCGCCTCGGCGGGGGAGGGTGACGCGGACGCTCCAGCCGTGGCCGGGGTTCGGCCCGGCGGTGAGCGTGCCACCCAGCAGCGTGACCCGTTCGGTCATGCCGATCAGCCCGAAGCCGGGCGGACCGACCGGGGCGGCGGGGGTGCCGTCGTCGCTGACGGTCAGGTCGACGTCGGTGGCGTCGGCTGTCAACTCGACGTTGACCCGGGTCGCCTGCTGGGCGTGGCGCTGCGCGTTCGTAATGGATTCCTGGGCTACGCGGTAGAGGGCACCTTCGACGGCCGGCGGCAGGTTGGTCAGGTCTCCGCGCAGCTCGACGCTGACGGGCAGTTCCTCGGTGGCGAGACTCTCGATGTCGGTGATCCGGCGCTGGGGAACCAGGGATGGCCGCTGCTGACGGTCGCGTAGCGCGCTGACCATGGCGCGCATCTCGGCCAGGGTGCGGGCCGCCTCGCGATCGATGGCCTCGAGCGCCTCCGTCGCCCCGCTGAGCGACGAGGACCGGGCCAGGACCAGGCCGGCCTGGGCCTGGATCGCGATCGCGGTGACGTGGTGGGCCACCGTGTCGTGCAGCTCCCGGGCCAGTTGCTCGCGTTCCTGCAGCTTGGCCTGCACGACCAACTGTTTGCGGGCGACGGCCCGGTAGCGCATGGACGCGCCGAGGGCACCGGCCAGCAGCACCAGGGCGATCCCGGCGGTCGTGTCGGCCACCCCGGGGAAGTCGACGCCGACGATGGCGGTCAGGGCCACCGCAATGACCGTCACTCCGACGACCACCTCGCGGCCGGTCCGCCGGCGTAGCAGCGAGTAGGCCAGCACGAGCACGACCCAGCCGCTGTTCAGGGTCACGGGTTCGGTGTCCAGGGCGAACGCCGCGACGTCGAGGGCCGCGAACCCGCCGAAGGCGAACACCACGGCCGGCAGCGGATGGGTCCGCCGGAGCAGCACGGCCACCGCGAGACCGCAACCGAAGGCGACGGCGACCGGTCGCCAGGTCAGGTCGCTAAAGACCGCGTCGAACGCGAGCACGATCAGCACCGACAGGGCCAGGGCCCCGTCCCGCCAGGTGTACGCCGCGCTCGGCACGACTTTCACAGTAGCGATCGGGCGTACGCCGCGAACCCGTCGCGCGGCCGGCCGTTTCCCTGGCCGATGAGCCAGGGCGACGTCGGTCCCGGAGCCGGGGCGGGCAACCGCCGATGCGGCCGAGACTTCGACTTATGAACGACACCAAAGTGGATACCAAAGTCGTGCTCTGCGGTCTGTGGATCACCACGCTGTTCGTGTTCGCCTACGTCGACATCTTCGGCTTCTTCCGCGCTGACGTCATCAACGGAGTGCTCGCCGGGGAGATGGCCGGCACCGGCTTCGCGATCGACCAGACGTTCCTCGTTCTCACGACCCTCTACATCGCGGTGGCGTCGTTGATGATCGTCGTCTCGCTGCTCGCCCCGGCGCGGATCAACCGGATCGCCAACCTCGTGGTCAGCCTGATCTATATCCTCACCGTGGCGGCCACCCTCATCGGCGAGAGCTGGCTCTACTACATCGCCGGCACCCTGATCGAGGTGGCGTTCCTGCTCACCATCGCCCGGGTCGCCTGGACGTGGCCCAGAGAGGCGGGGGGAAATGCTCGATGACGAAGGGCTGCACGCCTCGTCCGTGGTGGCCAACTGCGCGATGAACCGCGAACGCCAATTGGCCGGTGTCAACAGCTATGAGCGGGAACTCGGGTTCGACCCGGTCGCCTGGGTCGGCGCCGGCGCGGGCAGCGACACCGCCTGGCTCGACCTGTGCTGCGGCAGCGGGCGCGCGCTCATCCAGGCCGCCGCCCGGCTGCCAGAGGTCACGCTGATCGGCGTCGACCTGGTCGACGCGTTCCTGCCCGTTCCCGAGGACTCCGGCCCGGCCCTGGTGGCGGCGCCGATCGAGACCTGGACCCCGCCGCGGGCGTTCGATCTGATCACCTGTGTGCACGGCCTGCACTACGTCGGGGACAAGCTCGCCGTGCTCAGCCGCATCGTGCAATGGCTGACCCCCGGCGGCCGTTTCGTCGCCGACCTCGACCTGACCAGCGTGCGGCGCGCGGACGGCGAACCGGTCGGCCGGCGTCTGACCACCCAGCTGCGCGCGGCCGGCCTCGCCTACGATGCCCGCTGCCGCCGGATCAGTTGTACCGGCCCCCGCGAGCTCAGCCTGCCCTACACCTACCTCGGCGCCGACGACCGGGCCGGCCCCAACTACACCGGCCAGCCCGCCGTCCATTCGTACTACCGGCCGGCCTGATCACCCGTCGAGCAGGGCGAGGGCGCCCGCGGTGGCCGCGTCGGCGGTGGACTGGCGGCCGGTGGCGCGGGCGATGACGAACGCGCCCTCGACGACGGCCAGCAGGGCGGCCGCGGTCTGGGCCGGGTCGAGTTTCGCCGACACCGAACCGTCGGCCTGGGCCTCGCGCACGACGCTTTCCAGCAGGTCGGTCAGTTCGGTGAACGCTGCGCCCAGTGCCTCGCGCAAGGGGGGTTCGGCCAGGATCCCGGCGTCGTAGGCGAAGCCGCCGATCTGGCAGCCGCCGAGCGCGTCGCCGGCCGACCCCAGGAACGCGACCAGGCGGTCGCGGCCGGTCGCCTTTCCTTCCATGGCGGCGCGTACGGAAGCGACGAGATCGCGGCCGTTCTCCTGAACCACCTCGTGGCCGAGGTCGGCCTTGGCCGGGAAGTGGTGATAGAAGCTGCCCTGCCCGACACCGGCGTCGGCCATCACCTGCTTCGGGCTCGTCGTCGAGTAGCCGCGGTGCCAGAAGAGCTTCTTGGCCGAGTCGATGATCAGCCGCCTGTTGTCCATGACACAACAATAGCTCGCTCCATACCTGGAGGTAGGGTTGTCGTCATACCTAGAGGTATGTATGGTCGGGACATGACCAACACAGCGTTCGTCCCAGTCGTCCAGTACAAGACCGAGAACCTTGACGGGTTCGAGATGTTCTACCGGGAGGCCGGGCCGACCGACGCCCCCGTCGTCCTGCTCCTGCACGGGTTCCCGACCTCGTCGCACATGTTCCGCAACCTGATCCCGTACCTGGCCGACCGGTTCCACGTCATCGCGCCCGACCTGCCGGGCTACGGCCAGAGCGCCGCCCCCGACCGGGCCGGGTTCGACTACACCTTCGACAACGCGGCCAAGTACGTGCAGAAGCTGCTGACCAAGCTCGGCGTGACCAAGTACGCCGTCAACGTCTTCGACTACGGCGCGCCCACGGCCTGGCGGCTCGCCCTGGCCGACCCCGACGCGATCACGGCCCTCGTCGTGCAGAACGGCAACGCGTACGACGAAGGCCTGGACAACGAGTTCTGGGCGCCGATCAAGCGCTACTGGGCCGACAACAGCCAGGCCAACCGGGACGCCCTGCGCGGCCTGGTCACGCTGGACACCACCAGGTTCCAGTACACCGACGGCATGGCCCACGCCGCCCGCATCTCGCCCGACAACTGGACCACCGACCAGGCCCTGCTCGACCGGCCCGGCAACGACGAGATCCAGCTCGACTACTTCCTCGACTACGGCACCAACCCGGGCCTCTACCCGGCCGTGCAGGAATGGCTGCGCGCCCACCAGCCGCCGACCCTCATCGTGTGGGGCGCCAACGACGTCATCTTCCCGGCCGAGGGCGCGCACCCGTACAAGCGGGACGTGAAGGACGTCGAGTTCCACCTCTTCGACAGCGGCCACTTCCTGCTCGAGGACCGCCCCGACGAGGTCTTCCCGCTCATCCACGACTTCCTGACCCGCAAGCTCGGCTGAGCGTCATCCGCCGATCGGTTGATTCGGCTCCGCCGTGGTTGATCCGGCGGAGCCGTACATCGGTCGATCCGGTGGTGGGGTGGGCGGCCGAAGACTGAGGGCATGACTGTCACGCATGCAACGGCCGGACCGGTGGGGGCGGCGGATCGGGCGCTCGCCCCCGACCTGGCGCGCGGGCTCATGTTGGCGTTCATCGCGCTGGCCAACTCGGTCGTCCATCTCTACGCGCGGCCCTACGGGGTCCGGCAGCACATTGTCGAGAGCGGGCTCGTCGATCGGATCGTCAGCGTCGTCACGGTGACCACTGTGGATGGCCGGGCCTATCCGATGTTCGCGGCCCTCTTCGCGTACGGGGTGGTGCAGATCATGCAGAGGCAGCGCGCCGCCGGTGCGTCGTTGGCTGACGCGAAGAAGCTCCTGCGGCGGCGTAGCTGGTGGCTCGTCGCGTTCGGGTTCGCCCACGCCCTGCTGCTGTTCCCGGGGGACATCCTCGGGCTGTACGGCGTGGCCGGCTTCATTCTGGTCGCTCTGACGGGGGTGTCCGACCGGAAGCTGCTGATCGCGGCGGGCTGCTGGCTCGTGGTGGTCGCTCTCGGGCAGGGGGCCGCCTACATGGCGCCGCCCTCGGGGGAGCGCTCGTTCTTCTGGTCGTTCGAAACCGCGGATCCGCTGCGGGCCATGGCCTTGCGGCCGTTCGAGTGGCTGATGACGCCGGCCGGTGTCCTCGGGGTGGGCAGCGCGATCCTGGTCGGCACGTGGGCCGCGCGGCGAGGCATCCTCAGTGATCCGGCCGCCCACCGTCACCTGCTCCGGCGTACGGCCGTGGCCGGACTGACCATCGCCGTGCTCGGCGGGTTGCCGGCGGGCCTGGCGGTCGGGCATTTCTGGAGCCCGGGAAACCTGTGGGGCATCTCGGCGCTGCACGCGGTGACCGGGGTCGCGGGCGGGCTGGGCTACGCGGCCCTGATCGGCCTGGTCGCGATCCGCGCCCGCGGGACGGTGGTGACCGCCCTGGCCGCCACCGGTCAGCGGTCGCTCAGCTGCTATTTGTTCCAGTCGGTGGTCTTCGTGGCGCTGCTGGCGCCGTGGACGCTGGGGCTGGGCGCGACGATCAGCACGGGCGCGGTGGCCCTGCTCGCCCTGGGCACCTGGCTCGTCTCGGTGGTGCTGGCCGATCTGCTGCGCCGGGCCGGTCGGCGCGGACCGGCCGAGATCGTCTTGCGCCGCTTGACCTACCGGACCGGCAAGATGGCAGGGTGACCGTGGAGGAGCTGCGCCGGGAGCACCGGTGGAATCAGCCGTGGGCCCTGCTTCCGTACGGGCTCCTGGTCATCGCGTACGGCATAGCGCTCTTCACCGGCCCGGCCGGGTGGGCCGCCCCGACGGTCGCGGCCGCCGGGTTCGCGGTCTGGCACTGGTGGTTCGTGCCGGCCCACCCGGACTGGTGGGAGCGCCGCCCGTGGTTCATGGCGGTCTACTTCACCGGCGTGCTCGGCTGGACCTACCTGCTGCTGCGGCTCGACGAGGCGTTCCAGCTCTTCGTCCCGGCCTGTTACGTGCTCGCCTTCGTGGCCCTGCCCGGCTGGTGGGCCTACCTGGGCCTGCTCGCGGCCAACGTGCCCCTGCTGGCGGCGTCGGGGGCCAACCTGTCGTCGGTGCTGATCAACGTCGGGATCATCACGCCGCTGGCCGCGCTGTTCGGCACGATGGTGCGGGTGATGGAACGCGAGGCGATCCGGCGCCGCGAGGTCAACAGCGAGCTGGTCGCCATGGCGACCGAGAACGCCCGGCTCAACCGCGCGGCCGGGGTGGCCGAGGAGCGGGCCCGGCTCGCCCGCGAGATCCACGACACCGTGGCCCAGGGGCTGACCGGTATCGTCACGCAGCTCGAGGCGCTGGGCGAGGTCGCGCCCGAGCAGCAGCGGCGGCTCGACCACGCCCGTACGCTGGCCCGGACCAGCCTCGACGAGGTGCGCCGGTCGATCGACGCGCTGCGGCCGGGCCCGCTGCAGGACGCCCGGCTCGTCGACGCCGTACGGCTGGCCGTGTCGACCTGGAGCGGGCAGCAGGACGTGCCCGTCAGTTTCACCGTGACCGGCACGCCCGTGCCGGCCCACGCCGAGGTGGAGGTGACGTTGCTGCGGGCGGCTCAAGAGGCGCTGGCCAACGTCGGCCGCCACGCGCGCGCCGGCCGGGCCGACGTGACGCTGTCCTACATGGAGGACGTGATCGTGCTGGACGTACGCGACGACGGCGCCGGTTTCGACGTGGGCCGGGCCGGCGGTTTCGGGCTGGTCGCGCTGCGCCAGCGGGTCGAGGCGCTGGCCGGGTCGGTGGCGATCGAGTCGTCGCCCGGCGCGGGCACGGCGGTCAGCGTGACCGTGCCGGCCATCGGGGCGGCGTGATGGCGGTGCTCCGGCTGGTCGTGGTCGACGACCACCCGGTCGTACGGGACGGGTTGCGCGGCATGCTGGGCACCCAGCCCGACTTCGCGATCGTGGGCGAGGCCGCCACCGGCTCGGAGGCGCTGACCGTGGTCGAGGCGGTGCGGCCGGACGTGGTGCTGACCGACCTGCGCCTGCCCGAGCCCAGCGGCGGCACCCTGATCCGGCTGCTGCTGGAACGGGTGCCGTCGGCCCGGGTGCTGGTGCTGACCACGCACGACACAGACTCCGACGTGCTGCCCGCGGTCGAGGCGGGCGCGATCGGCTACCTGCTCAAGGACGCGCCGCGCGAGGAGCTGTTCAAGGCCGTCCGGGCGGCCGCCCGGGGCGAGACCGTGCTGTCGCCCTCGGTCGCGGCGGTGCTGCTGGCCCGCGTACGCCCGGGGAAGCCCGCACCCACCGCCCAGCTCAGCGCTCGCGAACGCGAGATCCTGGCCCTGGTGGCCGAGGGCCGCACCAACCGCGAGACGGCGGCCGCGCTGTTCATCAGCGAGGCCACCGTCAAGACCCACCTGCTGCACATCTACGCCAAGCTGGATGTGCCGGACAGGGCCTCGGCGGTGTCGGCCGCCCACCGCCGGGGCATTCTCTAGACCCGCGGGATGAGGGTCCGGGCGACCTTCTTGGCGTCGGCCAGGTTCTCGCTGTCCGAGCCGCCCCGCGAGTAGACGTCGATCTGGACGGTGCCGTAGAGCACGTAGAGGTGATCGGAGAGCAGGAAGGCGTCCTCGCCGATGCCGTCGACCGGTTCGGCCTCGTCCACGACGACCTCGAAGTCGGCCGGGGTGGTGCGACCCAGGAAGATCGCGAGCTGGCCGCCGTCCTGCTGCCACTGACAGAAGCGGGTGGCCTCGCCGGGTTCGGCGCCGTCCTCGTCGATCTGGGTGATCTTGCGCCCGGTCAGGCTGGTGACCTCCGCCTTCGACAGCAGGGTGCACGGGTCGGGAATGTCGCCCTCGTCCTTCACCGAGCCGGTGCCGGTGTCAGCCGTCGGTTGCGCAGTGGCCTTCGCCGTAGCCTTCGCCGTCGGCGAGGAGGTCGGGGCTGCGGTCGCTGACTCCAGCAGGCTGCATCCGGTGGTGAGCGAGACGGCGACGAGGGCGGCCAGGGCGACGAGGCTCTTCTTCATGGGGAGAACTCTGCGGCGTGCCCCCAAAGAAACCCCAAAGGCCACCCCGAGGCGCTACCGGAGGTCATCCGAGCAGCTGCGCGACGGCTTTCTCGAGCGTGGTGGCGGTGGCGTCCCGGTAGGCCCGGGCCACCGCGGCCGCGTCGAGCGCGCCCCGCGCCGCCGCCTCGGCCTGGTCCCGGTCGGCGATCTCGTCGGGGGTGAAGCTGGGCGCGCCCAATTCCGTACGTTCCCTCTCCGCCACCGCCAGCAGCCGCAGCCCACCCTCGGCGTCGCCCTCGAGCACGTCCAGCTGGGCCAGCCCTTCCACCGCGTCCAGCTGCCCCTCGGCGATGCCCAGCTCGGTGTAGACGGCCAGCGCCTCCCGCATGGCCCGCCGGGCCGGCTCGTAGCGCCCGCGGCGCCGGTCGGTCGTCGACAGGTTGGACAGCGCCGCCGCCTCCCCGCGCCGGTCGTTGAGCGCCCGGAAGCCCTCCAGAGCCCGGGTGAACAACGGCTCGGCCTCGTCCAGCCGGCCCATGCAGCGCAACGTCCCGGCCGTGTTGTTGGAGGCGGCCGCGACCATCCGCGCGTCCCCGGCCTGCTCGGCCAGCTTCAGCGCCTCGTGGCCGAACGCGAGCGAGGCCGGGTAGTCCTCCTGGGCCTGGGCCGTGATCAGCAGGTTGTTGAGAGCAGCAACCATTCCCGTACGGTCGTCGAGCCCCCGGAAGACAGCCAGGCCCTCCTCCCCGAGGCGCCGGGCCGCGACCAGATCGCCCGAGTTGCGGGCCAGCGCGGCCGCCGCCCGCAGGGCCCGGGCCCGCAGCGCGGACGGCTCGGCCGAGGCCGCCAGCGCCTTGTCGAGCCAGGTCAGCCCCTCGGCCATCCGGCCCGCGACCCACCAGAACCACCACATGGCGGCGGCGATCCGCAGGCCGTCGGCCGGGTCGCCCTCGCGCAGCGACCAGTCGGCCGCAGCCATGATCGTGTCGTGCTCGGCCGCCGTCGCGGCCAGCCATTCGGTGTGCGCGGGCCCGTCCACCGGCGGCGGCTCGGCCAGCCGCCGGGTCCAGTACGCGACCAGCCGCCCGAACGCCTCGGCCCGCTCGGCCGGTCCCAGCCGCTCCCGGGCGTACTCGCGGATCGTCTCGATCAGCCGGTAGCGCCCGTCGCGCCACTCCACCATCGACCGGTCGACCAGCTGGGTCAGCGGGTCGAGCGGGTCGGCCCCGGCCACCTCGCCCGCCGCGGCCAGGTCGAACCCGCCGGCGAAGACCCCGAGCCGGCGCAGCAGCTCTTGCTGGGGCACGTCGAGTAGCTCGTACCCCCAGTCGATGGCGGCCCGCATGGTCTGGTGGCGCAGCACCGGCGAGGTGCCGGTCAGCAGGTCGAGACGGCGGTCGAGGCGGGACACGATCTCGGCCAGGGGCAGCGCGCGCAGCCGGGCCGCGGCCAGCTCGATGGCCAGCGGCAGCCCGTCCAGCCGGCGGCACAGCTCGGCCGCCACGACCAGTTCGGCCGGGGCCAGCCCGGTTCCGCCGCGGGCGGCCGCGACCCGGTCGGCCAGCAGCCGCACGGCGTCGGTGTGCGGGTCGGCCGCACCCGGGGCCGGGGTGGCCAGGCCGCCCAGCGCGAAAATCACCTCGCCGCTCAGGCCCAGCTGCTCGCGGCTGGTCGCCACGACCCGTACGCCCGGGCAGACGGCCAGCAGAGTGTGAGCCAACTCGGTGGCCTGCGGCCGGACGTGCTCGCAGTTGTCCAGGACCAGCAGCACCCGGCCGGTGAGCTGGCGGGTCACGGTCTCGAGGACAGGCATGCCCGGCTCCTCGCGGATGCCGACGGCCGCGGCCAGCCGGGCGTCGAGCGGCCCGTCGCGGTGCTCGGCCAGCTCGACAATGTG
The DNA here is from genome assembly GCF_024137025.1 of Paractinoplanes aksuensis. GTDB lineage: Bacteria > Actinomycetota > Actinomycetes > Mycobacteriales > Micromonosporaceae > Actinoplanes > Actinoplanes aksuensis. Next base: position 228,225 of record NZ_JAMYJR010000023.1, on the reverse strand, counting down.
CACGGCGTCGTGGTCGGCGGCCACCTCGCGGGCCAGCTCCAGGCTGAGCCGGGTCTTGCCGGCGCCACCCGGGCCGACCACCGTGAGCAGGCGGGCCGTGCCGAGCAGATGGATGGCCCGGTCGAGCTCGGCCCGGCGGCCGATGAACCGGTTGCGCTGGGCCGGCACGCCCGGGGCGGGCCGGTCGAGCGTCGGGTCCTGGCGGCGGACGGCGGCGGCCAGCGCGTCCAGGTCGGGCCCGGGGCGGGCGCCCAGGCTGTCCAGGGCGGCGGCGGTCCGGTCGTACGCGGAAAGGGCGTCCCCGGCCCGGCCCGAGCGGTAAAGAGCGAGCATGAGCTGCTTGACCAGGCCCTCGGCGGCCGGTTGCTCGGCCACCCACCCGGCCAGCTCGGTCGCGGCGTCGACGGGCCGCCCGTCGGCCAGGGTCCGCTGCGCCCAGTCGTGGCGGGCCGCGAGACGCAGCTCGGTCAGACGCGCGGCCGCGGCCGAGACGGCCGGACCGGCGGCCACACCCTCGTACGCGTCCCCCCGCCACAGACCCAGGTCGCCGCCGGACTCGAACTCGGCCGCGTCGAAGGACGCCCCGGCCAGGTCGAGCCGGTAGCCGCCCGGGGCCGTGCCGACCCGGTCGCCGACCACCTTGCGCAGCGCCGACACGTGCATCTGCAGGGTGGCGGTGGCCGTCGACGGCGCGCCCTCGGGCCACAACTCACCCAGCAGCCGCTCGGCCGTGACCGGTCGCCCCTTCGCGGCCAGCAGCACGGCCAGCAGCGCCCGCGGCTTCGGGGCGAGGGTCGCCGCCTCGCCGTCGCTCGTACACACCCGCACCGGCCCCAGAACCTCGAACCGCACCCGCGCCTCTTTGGTGGTTTTTTGGCGGCGCCGGTCAGGCTTCCCGCACAGGTCGGACAGGGAGTGAGCACATGCTAAGCGCAAAAACAGCAGGTACGGCCATGCTGACCACGATCGTGTTGGCGACACTGACCGCGTGCGGATCATTTGATCCGGCTACGTCGGATTCTTCGGCCTCCTCGGCCGACGACTTCTCGCTCGGCCCCCAGGTGACCGTCACGTTCGACCTCACCGGCGCCGAGGGCCTGAAGGGCAAGCAGACAGCCCTGGCGCCCATGCTCGACGGCAGCTTCGCCAAGAGCTGCGCCGACTACGCCAAGGGCACCAAGAAGGACGATGGCAAGACCCTGTACGCGATCGGAGGCTTGTACGACGGCCCGGTCGACGGCAAGAAGGTAACGCTGGAACTCTGGATCGACGACTACGCCGGCCCCGGCACCTACCCGAAGGACCAGCTGGTGGCCCCCGGTTCCCGCCCGAGCATCGCCATCGACAACACCATTTTCGGTACGTGGCCCGAGTCCACCAGCAGCAAGGTGACCACCGACGCCAAAGGCGGCGGCACCTGGACATTCAAGAAACTGGCCACCACCGCCCCCGGCGGCCTCCCCGGCGAAGCCGTCGACGGCACCGTGAAGTGGACCTGCCGCGAGGACTGAGCGTTATGGTTAGTCGTCGGGCCTTCAACCCGGGCATTGAAGTTGGTCTGAGGGGCGGCGCCGATGCCCAGGGTGTCCACGCTGGCCGAGCGGTTGAGGGAGCTGCGCGGTCAGCTCACCCAGCTGGCGCTGGGCCGCGTCCTGGGGGTGAGCGTCCCGTTGATCTCCTCGTGGGAACGCGGGGCGGTGCCGCCGCCGGAGCGGTTGAATGACTACGCGCGCTACTTCGCCCAGGCCAAGCCGGGTCCGAAGCTTCCACGCCTGGGCGAGTTGAGCGGCGACGAGCACCAGGCTTACGAGAAATTGCGCCGGGACTTGAACAGGTTGCGCGGCAGCGTCGAGGACGAGCCGGAAGTGCCGCATCCACTGCGCTTCCCGCCGGGGCAAGCGATCACGATCGTCTCGTCCGAACTGCCGGGCTTCATCCGTGAGCAGTTCGGTGACGTGTCCAAGCCACAGGGGCCCGACTACGTCGACGCGTACAAGTACGCCGACCTCGACGCGCTGATCGAACTGTTGTCGTTCGTTCGCGGCATGAACCCCTCAAACCCGACCTTGGTGGGCGTGCCGCGCGAGTTGTCGACCGACGACCTGACGGCCGCTCATTTGATCGTGCTCGGTGGGGTCGACTTCAACGAGGTGACTGAGGCCGTCATGGATGACCTCAGCCATGTGCCGGTGAAGCAGCTTCGGCGGGCGACCTTCCAGGACACAGGTGCGTTCTCGGTGGCCTGGGCGGACGGTCGGCGCTCCGAGTTCGTCCCTAAGCTGCTCCCCGACCAGCACGGCACCTCTCTTCGAGAGGACGTGGCCCAATACCTGCGGGCCCCGAATCCCTACAACCGGGAGCGGACACTGAGCTTCTTCAACGGTATGTACAGCCGGGGTAGCTACGGTGTGGTCCGGGCCCTCACTGACCCCGAAATTCACAGACGGAACGCGACCTACGTCGACCGCAGGTTTCGCGGCGCCGACACTTACAGCATCGTTTGCCGTGTAAAGATCGTCGCCAACGAGGTCGTCGTTCCCGACTGGACTGTGGACGACATCCGTCTGCACGAGTGGCCGGAGGTTGAGCGTGACCGTTCCGGCGGTGCTGCTATCCAGTGACGCGGTCAGCGATCAAGGTTGACTCCGGGACCGGGCGGTCGAGGTCGGCGACCAAGATGTCGTAGGCGTCGCCGGGCTGTCCGGTCGTCCTGAGGTCGTGTAGCTCGGGCTCGGCCGGCACCGTGTACCCGAGCTGCAGATAAAGGTCGCGGGCACTCTTGTTGGACTTGTTGACACCGAGCAGGACCTGTCCGTACCCGCGAGCTGCAAGCGGCTGAGCCGTCGCCGGATCGCCTGGCGTGTCACGGCCGGTGGCACCCTTGCCGCGGCCGCAGTGACGGCGGTGGCTCTCGCCGCCGGTGGCGCCGGCGTCCCGGCCCGGTCGCCGGCGCCCGGCCTCGCCGCCCCCGGCTCGTCCGCGACCACCGAACAGTCCCCGGTGGTGCGCCTGGTCGGCCACCTCACCACGCTCCAGCAGCCCGAGGGCGACGCCACGCTGATCTCGCGCAGCCAGGCCTACACCGACGGCAAGAAGGTCGACGTCTGGGACCTGCACGCCGACAACGGCGACTACTTCTTCGCCCGGACGCGGGCCGGACTCCCGGCCCGGGTCGAGAAGGGCCGGTCGCAGCTCGACCCGGCGGACGAGGCCGGCCGCGAGCGGGCCGTCGCCGCGGCCAAGCTGGCGGCCCGGGGTGACCTGAACGAGGCCCGCAAACGGATGGCGCGGGCCTTCTTCACAGGCGACAACCCGCCTCCGATCGAGGCGCCGGGCGCCGTCAAGCCGCTGTCGGAGGCGGCCAAGATCAAGGCGAAGGCCACCGGCACCAAGGCGGTCGCGGGCAACTACACCGACAACTGGGTGTGGAACACCTCGGTCGACGCGCTGCGCGACGGCGCCGGCGACCCGGCCGTCCGGGCCGGTGTGTTGCGGCTGCTCGACCAGATGCCCGAGATCAAGGTCGAGGAGGGCGCCCTCGAGGGCCGCAGGGTGCTCACCCTGACCGCCGGCGCCCCGGCCGTCGACAGCCCCGAAAGTGTGATCGTCGACGCTGGGAGCGGCATGCCGGTCAAGTACACCACCACCTTCGTGACCACCACCTACACGGTGACCCGGGTGACGCTCGCGGATGTCGCCGCCGGCAAGTTCTGACCACCGCCCGGTGCGGCCGACCCTCGGTCAGGCCGCACCGGGGGATGAGGTGCGCTGCCGGGCGGAGGCGAAGCCGAGCCAGGTGTGGCGGTTGCCGGCCCAGCACCAGCCGAGCTTGGGGGCTCCTCGGTTGGCGGGGCCGTCGTGGCCGGTGCCGCCGCTGATCCAGAGGGCCGGGGTTCGGGCGTCGAGGGTTTTGCCCTTGGGTTTGCGGGAGGCGATGGTCATGAAGCAGTGGTTGGGTTCGAGCACCTTCGGGTCTTGCAGCAGCCAGCTGATGCCCTCGTGGACGGTGAGCGGGCTTCGCCCCCGTTCGCGGATGGCCGGCAGCGCCTCGTCGGGGCTCCAATTGCGCATGTCGTCGCCGCGGTCGAGTTCGTGGAGGAGATAGAGCGGGCCGTCAGGTAGCACCACGCCTTCGATGGGCGTGAACTGTTCGAGGTCAGTCATGTCGTGCACGACGAAGCCGGGCTTGTCGTGGCGGCGCAGCATCAGGGCCAACTGGCGCGCGGTGGCCAGCGCCGGGTGCACGGCGAGCACGCTGTCGGGTTCGTCGGGCAGGGCGGCGACGTGGGCGGCGAGTTCGGCCGGACTGGCGCCGGTGACTTCGGCCAGGCCCGCTTCGAGCAGCCGGTCCAGCTGTTGCGTCAGGCTCATGGGCCCTCCTGGTGATCGATGGGACATGGTCGCCAACTCCGTATGGCATACGGAAATTCCGCCCGCTCAACACCGTACACCTCACGGGGTAGCTCCGGCGTGGGGATCAGGGCCCCGGCCGGGTCTGTTCATCCGCCACGGGTGATGTCCGGGCCCGGCGCCGTGCGGGACGGTCGCCGATATGCGCAGGGAGAGCAAGACGCTGATCGCCGGGGCGGCCGCGCTGTGCGTGGCCTCCGGCGTCGCTGGGGGTCTGCTCGGCGCATGGTGGAGCCCGGGTGAGAAGGCGGCGGCGGTCAATGGTCCGGCGGCGGCCGCCTGCGACGTGACCGGTGTGGCCCAGCGGGTCTTTCCCTCGCTGGTGACCATTCAGGTGGCGGGGGCCGAAGGCTCGGGTCTGGGATCCGGGTCGGTGCTCGACCGGGACGGCCACATTCTCACCAACGACCACGTCATCGCGTCGGCCGCCGCCGGGGGCCGGATCGTCGTCGACTTCGCCCCGCGGGAAGGGTGAGGTCCCGGCCACGATCGTCGGGCGTGACCCCGGCACCGACCTGGCCGTGCTGCGCGTGCCGCCCGACGCCGCCACGTTGACGCCGATCGCCGCCGGTGACTCGTCGGCCCTGGTCATCGGGCAACCGGTGGTGGCCGCGGGGTCACCGCTGGGCCTGAACAGCACGATCACGGCCGGAGTGGTCAGCGCCCTCAACCGGTACGTCGATGTGGGGCAGGGCGGCCGGCCGAGCGCTCTGGTCAATGCCGTGCAGACCGACGCCGCGATCAACCCGGGCAACAGCGGCGGGCCACTCGTGGACTGCGACGGGCGGCAGGTCGGCGTCAACTCGGCGGGAGCCCAGGTGCCCGGGGGCGGGGGCGGCAGCATCGGGCTCAACTTCGCCATCCCGATGGACTTCGCGCGCTCGGTCGCCGACCAGATCATCCGGACCGGGAAGGTCACCCACCCCAGCATCGGGGTGCTCGCCGTGACCGTGACCGACGAGATGGCCCAGGCCACCGGACTACCCCGGGGCGCATTGGTCGACCAGGTGCTGCCGGCGATGGGCGCGGCCCGGGCCGGGCTGCGCGAGGGCGACGTCCTGACCGGGATCGGCGGGACAGCGGTCGGCAGCGTCGACGAGATGCTGGTCGCCGTCCGGGGGCACGGGCCGGGGCAGCCGGTCGAGGTGGCGTACGTACGGGACGGCCAGTCGCAGACAGCGTCCGTCCCGGTCACGGCGATCTGAGGAGGGGTCTTGGGCGCGACCGACACCAGACCGGCGATCAGCACGCCGCAGAAGCTGACCCTGATGACCATGACCGCGATGGTCGTCGGGTCGATGGTGGGCGCCGGCGTCTTCTCGCTGCCGCGGCGCTTCGCGCAGGAGACGGCGGTGCTCGGTTCGATCATCGCGTGGGTGATCGCCGGCGCCGGGATGCTGATGCTGGCCTTTGTGTTCCAGACCGGCGTGACGCTCTGGATCTCGGGGCATGTCGAACGACGGGTGTCGCCCCGGATCAGTTCGATTCTCGATCGGGTGGCCGGCATCCTGCTGACCTCGATCGCCGTGATCCTGCTGGCCAACGGGTTCACCGATCTCGTCCAGGCCGCCCTGTGAGAAAGGGCGCCGGCCTTTGTCGGCCGGCGCCCTTCACTCCGTACGCAATTCTCAGACCGCGAAACCGCGGTGCCGGCGCACCAGCTTGCGCAGCATGAAGACCGACTGCGCGATCGTGGCGATGTAGAGCATCGGCCAGCCGAGCGAGAGGATCGCCGACTGCACGCCCACGCTCTGCTGGGTCCAGGCGAAGGTCGCCCCGGCGACGACGGCGAGCAGCACGACCAGCGGCATGACGTAGGCCGAGCCCTTGCCCTTCTCGGCATTGGCCTGGGCCGCCCAGTTGTCCTGGTCGGTCTTGGCCAGGAACTGCGCCCACGCCGACACGAAGTGCCCCATCCGCACGAACATGTAGAGCTCGGCCGGAATGAAGAGCGCGGCATAGAGAATGTCGGAAGCGCTCTTGTCCTTCATGGACAACGCAAGCCGCAGGTTCAGCAGCATGGCGATGGCCGGCGGGATGAGCCAGATCGGGTTGAACACGAAGGCGTCGATCGACAGCGCGGCCACCAGCAGGAGCAGGAAGCCCAGCCGCGAGATGATGTTGAACGCCATCGAGATGTTCTCGAACCAGCGCAGGCGCAGGTTGGGGTGCAGCGGCTGGCCCTTGCTGTCACCACGCTGACCCGGCCAGAACAGGTCGATGGCGCCGAAGTTCCACTTGACCTGCTGGCCGTGCAGCGCGCGGAGGTTGGTCATCGGGCCCACGTAGGCGCGGGCGGTGGCGCTGATCTTCGTGCTGAAGCCGGCGTCCTTGATCTGCAGCGACAGCTTCGAGTCCTCGACCTCGCTGTCGCGGACCCACGGCGCCTGCTGGTAGTGCTTGACCATGACCGTCTCGAGGGCTCGCATGTTGAACAGCGAGCACTGACCGCCCAGCACGGCCATGTTGCGGCCGCGCAGCAGGTTGTCCATGTTGAAGGCGGCGAACTGCGCGCGCTGACCGGCCACCAGGAACCGCGCCATCAGGCCCTTGCGGTTCTTGTCGATGCTGTAGATGGCGCTCAGACCACCGATGCGCGGGTCGTCGGTCATCTCGAGCTCGAGCCGCTCGACGGCGTCGCGGGCCAGCGTGGTGTCGCCGTCGACGCCCAGGATGTAGTCGTAACCGCGCGACAGGAAGTAGCCGTAGTTGAGCGCGCCGACCTTCTTGTCGGGGTTCACGCCCATGTCATGCACGTGGACGCTGGTGACGAACTCCTCACCCTTCACCGTACGGGTATGGACGCCCTCGAACTGGCGGGCGATCTCGGGGGTGTCGTCGTCGGTGTTGTTGATGATGACGTGGATGATGTCCGGCAGCCGGGTCTGGGCCAGCAGGCTCTTCAGCACCTCGGCGATCGTGTCCTGCTCGTTGTAGCAGGGGATGATGCAGCTGATGGTGGCGTTGCGCGGCGTCGCGCTGGTGGCCGCGGCGGCGATCTCACCGGAGATCGTCTCGACCGCCTCCAGCTCGTGCAGCTGCGGCACGGCCGGCGGCAGCGCCAGCGGCCCGGCCTTGGAACTGCGGGGCAGCAGGATCTGGCGGTCGGTGGCCCGGCGCAGTCCGGGACTGGACTCGGTCATCAGTTGGCACCATTCGTGAGCAGCGGCAGAGTGAGGGTGTCGAGGGCGGTCGAGCGGTAGTAGCTGCCCGACTTGGGGGCGGTCTCGACCAGCAGGTCCAGCCGGATCGTGAGCGTGAGCGTCGTTGCTCCTGCCGTCGCCGCGGGCAGCGTCACCACGGTGTTGTAGGGGTACGGCGGGGTGACGTCGAACTTGCCGTTGTCGGTGGCGGCGGTGACCCGCTTGGTGCCGTCGTCCTGGATCACCTGGAACGTGCTGATGGTGATCTGGTGGGTGTTGTCGGCGTCCTCGACGTGGGCCGCGACGTTGATCGTCTTGAGCGTGTCGGCGCTGTAGAGCTTGGCGTTGTCCGACGTCCAGTAGGTCAGCTTCACCGAGAAGGCGCCCTGCTTGAGGCTGTGGGTGGCCGTTCCGGTGTCGAGCGGGCCGCTGGCCCGGACCGGGAGCTTGACCGCGACGGCGCTGGGGGACGCCGACGGGGTGGGCGACGCGCTGGGGGAGTTCGCGCCGGGCAGGGGTTTGCTGCTGCTGGTGAGCTCTTTGAGGTTGCTGCAGCCGGTCAGGCTGCCGCACAGGACGGCGGCGGCCAGACCGGCGGCCACGCTTCGGGGGAGGCGCACGTGGGGGGACCCTTCGCTTCTTCGACCGGGCTTGCTCGACTCCTCATCGGTTGCCCGGTCCTCGTGGTTGAAGGTTTCGGCCCGGGTTCTTTTCGGTAGCTCGAACCGCTCAAAAATGTCGGGGGGCGGTGGCACAATCCGCGACACGTTCAGCGATGGGGGAAAGCGATGGGGTGGGTACCGGCCGGCGCCGACTACGAGGTCAGCGTCGACAAGGGCAAGGTCGTGGCGCGCACCGCCCACGGCAAACCGCTGAAGGCCCTGCCCAAGGCCCTGAAGGAGCACGAGGCCGTGGTCGGCCTGCGCCAGCTGATCGAGTGGTTGCGCCGCCACGAGGCGTCGTGCCGGGCCGAGGCCGAGCGCTGGATGATCCGGTCGCTGCCCGTGCCGGCCCGTCTGATCGCCGAGGTCTGGGCCGACGAGGCGTGGCGGGCCGTGCTGCGCGATGTCGTGGTCGTCCCGGTCGCCGCCGACGGCTCGCTCGAGCCGGCCTTCGCGGGCCTGCTGCGTGATGCCGGCGCCGACCTCGGCGTGGTCGACCTCGACGGCGAGTCGGCTCGGATCACCGCCCCGACCGTCGTGATCCCCCACCCCGTCCTGCTGCCCGAGCTCGACGACCTGCGTGAGTTCGCGGCCGACCTGGGGGTCGAACAGGGCCTGCTGCAGCTCTTCCGCGAGATCTGGCGCAAGCCCGCGGCCGAGGCCGATCAGCGCCGCGAGCTGGACCGCTACGCCGGCGCCTACTTCAAGGAGCTTCGTCACGTGCAGTCGAGGGCCACGTCGTCCGGCTATCGCGTGCAGGGCGGCACGGCCGTCTGCCGCGTGTGGGAGGGCGGCGCCACCGTTGTCGCCTCGGTCTGGATCGGCGACGGCGACCCGAGTTACGAGACCTCACTGTCCGGCGTGAGCTTCACCGATGCCGCCGGTGAGCCGGTCCCGGCGGCCGACGTGCCGCCCGTGGCCTGGTCCGAGGGCCTGCGCATGGCAGCCACCCTGCACGCCGCCCGCGTCGTCGAGGAGGAGAACGCCCGATGAGCGAGTCGCTGCTCGAGGCCGGCGCCGTCCTGCCCGGTTCGTCGACCGCCGCCGGGTTCGACACGGTCACCGCCCGGTCCTACGAGCACCCGGTCCTCGACGGGCGCACCGTCGTCCGGCTGGTCGGGGCCACGGTCGGCCCGGCCGAGGACATCACGATGGAGTTCCTCGGTTTCGCGCCGGCCGCTGAGCCGGTGCCGGTCGGCCACGCGCTGCGGCAGGCGCTCGGCTTCCCGGCCTGGGCCCTCGTGCACGACCCGGCCCACGGGCGGCACGCGCTGGCCCTGGTCAAAGACATGGAACGACTGGCCCGGGTGGCTCGCAGCAAGCCCGGCAACGCCAAAGACGGCTACGACGGTCTGGCCGGTCGGCTCGGCGAGGCCGCCCCGCAGTTCCTGCCGACCTTCTGGGAACAGGCCGGCCGGGCCTTCCTGGCCGCCGACAACCAGCGGATGGCCGGCACGTGCTTCGCCGAGGCCCGCCGGGCCGAACAGGTGCACGGCCTGACCGTCGACGAGGACCGGGTACGCGACGTCCACCTCGAGTTCGCCTTCGCCGGGGCGCTCACCGCGGCCATGCTGGCCGAGTACGCGCGCGGAGTGGTCGGCCGGCGCGGCGCCGCCGAGGCCTACGAGCTGGTCAAGACCTTGGCCCTGCGGCGGGTGGCCGGCGGGTTGCCGCCGCACGCGTCCATGGCGCCCGACCTGGCCCGGCTGGCCAAGGCGGCCGGGCTCGACGCCGAGGCCCAGGCCGACGAGGTCGTGACCCACCTGCTCACCTGTCCCGCCCTCGTGCGTTCCCACCCGTCGGTCTGGAAGGCGTACCGCAAGAGCCTGGTCCGGCTAGGCAAGCGCGACGCCGCGGTGCGGGCCCGCCTGCTCGAGATCTTCCCCGAGCCTCCGGGGTGGGATGTCGACATCTCCGACCAGTGGCTCGAGCTGCTCGAGGCGTCCGGCGCCGCGGCCGACCTGATCGCCGGGGCCGCGCCCGGCCGCTGGCTCGAACGCCTGCTCGCGAGCCGGCGGTCGAGCCGGGGCAGCGACACCCGCACCGAGAAGCTGTTGTCGCTGGTCGAACGCATGGCGCCCGCGCTGGCCGCCGGCGGCCCGGTTGTCGTGGCGCCCGAGCCGTGGCGGGTCGAGCTCGACGTGCTCGACGTCTGCCTGGCTCATGGCGTCGACGCCCGCATCGGCAACCCGCGGTCCGACGGCGGTTTCAACGTCGCCGAGTGGGCCCGCGACCAGAAGCCGGGCCGGCGCGACCTGACCGCGCTGGCCGCCGACCCGGTCCTGCGCCCGATGCTGCGGTTCGGCGTGCGCGAGGCCATGGGCCAGCTGCGCGAGGGCTCGTCGCTGACCAGTCCGGCCCTTCCCGTGCGTACGCTGGAACAGGTCTTCGGCGCGGCCGGCGTGCGCGAGGTGCTGGCCGAGGTCGTCCGCGACCAGACCGACCACGCCGGCGCCACCACGATCGCCGGGCTCGACTCGTCGCTGACCGAGCTGGCCGCGCTGTGGTCGCCGAGCGGCATGGCGCTGGCCGCCGACGGCTTCCGGCAGCTGCACGGGCTCGACGTGGCGGCCACGCTGGCCCGCAGCCTGCGCGCCGGGTCGCCGGCCGAGCTGGGCTGGGGCGCCTACGAAGAGGCGGCCGGGCAGCTCAAGAACGTCCGGAGCGGCACGTCGTGGCCCGAGATCGTCGTGCACGACGACCAGTCCGCTCACGTCATCGCGCCGGGCGGGCAGCCGGTCGAACACGTCTTCCGCTTCCCGCCGGCCGGGCACCGCGCCGCCCGCACCCACTGGACCCACACCACCGTGGTCGCCGCCGGGGGTGACCTGCTCGTGTCGTGGGCCGGTGAGAACGGCCCGGCCGCCTACTGGGCGTCGCGGCCCGATGACGTGATCGAGGCCGATTTCAACCTGCACCACGTGGGCTGGCACGTGCCGGCGTTCCCGCTGCCGGCGCCGGGCGGCGGGCTCACCACCGGCGTCCGGCCGCTGCACGCGGGCGACAGCCGGGGCCCGGGCGAGCTCTATCCGCTGGCCACCGACGGGCAGGCGTTCTGGCGCTGCGAGTGGGTCCAGGGCGACTCCGGCTCGTACGTGTGGCGCTGGCGCGAGTTCGACCCGCTCACCGGCGACACCGGCCGGGTCAGCCTCCCCGCCTTCCTGGCCGAGCTCGGGCCGGGCGAGGCACTGGTCCCCGAGGTCTGTCAACTGCGCCCGGCCGACTTCCCGGCCTCGCCCCTCGGCGTACACGAAGGCATGTGGGGCTGGCGGTCGGCAACGGCCGGCGGCCGTCGGATCGGCGTGGGCCTCGACGGCCGCCGGGTCACGCTGTCCGACGCCACGCTGCAGCGGGTCGGGCGCAGCACCTCGGACAACCTGGTGGCCGCGATCCGGTTGCCCGGCTCGGCCGACGACCTGCCGGTCACCCAGGTCGACGGCTACCCGCGGGCGCGCGTCCGGATCTGGACGGCCGACGGTGAGCACCTGCTGGCCGAGGTCAGCGAGGGCACCATGACCATGCCGCCGCTGGCCTGGTGGCACGCGCTGACCACCCGTGACGAGGCGGGCTCGGCCGCACTGCGCAAGGTCGACGACCAGATCGCGGCCCGGCTGCTCGCCATCGACGAGTCGGTCACCGGCACCGTCGCGCTCAAGAAGGCGGTCACGGCCAACGTCGAGGCCCACCTGCCCGAGGTCACCGACGGCATGCTGCGCTCGGGCCTGGCCGAGATCGTCGTGCGGGCGGTCCGCCTGAACCGCCGGCTGGCCGAGATCCCGGCCCATCTCGAAACCGTGCCCGCCCCGCCCCCGGTCTCCATCACGGTCACCGACGACGCTCTCGACAAGGCGTGGGAGGGCCTCACGGTCAGCAGCCACCGCTCGTACTACAGCGGCTCGTCGGGCGCCCGCCACCAGATTCTCGAACAGGTCAGTCTGGTCAGCACGCTGTTGCGCGACGGCGCGGTGCCCGGTGAGATCCCGGCCATCAGCTCGAACTGGCCGGCGCTGCTGGCCGGGCTGGGCGCCGTCGCCCTGCGCGCGGCTGCCGCCACCACCGGCGACGCCGACCGCGAGGCCCTGGCCGTGTTCCTGGCCGAGGTCGCCGCCGGCCCGCTGACCGGTGACTCGGTGCCGCTGCGGGTGTTCGGCGTGACCCAGCCCCACATGGGTGTCGGCGGCAAGGTCGAGGTCCAGCAGGATGACCAGGGAACCACGGTGTTGTTCCCACCCGGCCAGAACTTCGTCGACGGTAAATGGATTTGGCTCCGCGACGTCGTGCAGATCGGCTCCTTCACCGTCCCCGCCGATTCCACTGTGGGCGACGAGTTCCGCCCCAGCGGCCGTATGACCGCGGACAGGCTGCGGGCCTTCGGCGCCCTGCTCGCGGAGCGCGGCCCGGCGCCGTGGCGGCCCGAGGCGGCCGAGGCCCTGGCCGCGGCCACCGGCATGACCCGGGCCGAGGCGATCCTGCTGCTGGCCGGCCTGCCCGGCATCGCGGTCTGGGAGGCCAACTTCCTCACCGCCGAGCAGCGGGCCACGCTCGGTCTGACCGCCGGCCACGCCAAGGTGGCCAAGGCCGCGCTGGGTCAGCTCACCGGCCCGCAGCGGCTGGCCCTGCTCGACGCGGCGATGCCGGTCGACCCGGCCGACCTGTGGCAGCACGGCCCCGACGTGGCCGCGGTCGCTGCCGAGTGGATCCGGTTGCGGGGCCGCCGCCTCGCCGTGCCCGACGACCTCGTGGCCGAACTGGCCCGGGTGGTCGAGTCGCGCCTGGCCGCCGCCGTGCTGCAGGCGATCGCCGGCCCGCGCCCGGGCGACTGGCTCACCACCGACGGCCGCAGCGAGGCCCTCAGCTACCACCACGTGCGAACCCTCGCCGACGACGGCACGCCCTTCGACGAGCAGCACCTGAAGGCGGTGGCCGACGCCCTGCCCTGGCTGGCCTACCGGCTGCACTGGGACGATCCGCTGCGGCCGGCCCTGCCCGAGGCGCTGCGGCTGGTCCGGGCCCGGCTGGCCAATCCGGCCCTGCTCGTCGGCACCGGGATGTTCGAGCCGGGCCAGCGGCCCGAAGCGGGGCCCGCTCTGGTCGACGGGGCCAGTGAGGCGTTCTGGGCCGCCTGCCACATCGCGCCGGCCAAGCTGACCGGCTCCGACGACCCGGCCCTGGGCTTCGTCGACCACGAGGCCGCCTCGTCGCTGCGGATCCTGCTCTCGGGCTGGATCGACGCGGTGGTGTCCACACCGGAGGGTGCGGCCGGTGACCCGCGCGATCCCCGGGTCAGCGCCCCCGAGCTGGTGGCCGCGGTGGCCGAGCGCTTCGAGCTCGAGGCCGACGCCGCGGCCTACTACCTGCAGCTGCTGGCGTTGCCCGACCCCACCGACAAGGCTGTGCAGGGTTTCAACGGATGGAAGGTGGCCGCCGTCCGCCGGGCGCAGCAGGCGCTCGTCGCGGCCGGGCTGGTCGTCGAGGCCAAACGGGAAAGGGCCGGGCGGCCGGTCTTCCTGCCCGGCGGCTGGCGGGCCGCCCGCGCCCCGCAACTGCCCATGGAGAGCTGGAAAGAGCAGTTCTACCCGGCCGACGGCCGGCCGCAGCTGGTCACCCGCCCGCTGCCCGAGCTGTTCGCCACGGCCTGGGCGCGGATCGTCGCCGGTGACGGGCCGCGCTACCGAGACCTCGAGGAGAAGCCGTGACCGTCCGCCAGATCGACCCGCCCGAGCTGCGCCACGCCGACGAGCTGGCCTTCCTGGCCGCGGCCGACAACGGGGTGCGCCCGCCGGGCTGGCGGCTGACCCCGCGCGCGGTGGTCACGTTCGTGGCCGGCTCGGGCGGCGTGCCGGTCGAGGGCCGGATCATCGAGCCCAAGTTCGTCGGCGAGCGGGCGCTGGTCGAACGCTGTGTGGTCACGCTGGCCGGCGAGCGCGGTCTGCTGCTGGTGGGTGAGCCCGGCACGGCCAAGTCGATGCTGTCCGAGCTGCTCGCGGCCGCGATCTGCGGCACCAGCGCGTTGGCCGTGCAGGGCACCGCCGGAACCAGTGAAGACCAGCTCCGGTACGGCTGGAATTACGCCCTGCTGCTGGCCAAGGGCCCGTCGCCGGAGTCGCTGGTGCCCTCGCCGATCCTGACCGCCATGCAGATCGGCGCCGTGGCCCGGGTCGAAGAGATCACCCGCTGCCTGCCCGAGGTGCAGGACGCGCTGGTCTCGATCATGTCGGAGCGCCGGGTCAGCGTCCCCGAGCTGGCCGGGCAGGACGGCGCCACCAGCTACGCCGTGCCCGGCTTCTGCCTGATCGCCACGGCCAACCTGCGCGACCGCGGGGTGTCCGAGATGTCGGCCGCGCTCAAACGGCGGTTCAACTTCGAGGTGGTGCCGCCGATCGCCGACCTCGACGCCGAGATCGCCCTGGTCACCCGGCAGGCGCGGGCCGCTGTGGAGCGGGGCGGGGCGACGTTCGCGGTCGACGAGGCGGTGCTCGACACGCTGGTCACGGCCTTCCGCGACCTGCGCACCGGCACCAGCGCCGAGGGCTGGGAGGTGGAGCGGCCGTCGTCGGTGATGAGCACGGCCGAGGCGGTGGCGGTGGCGGCGTCCATCGGGCTGTCCGCGGCCTACCTGCCGGGGCCCGACCCGCTGTCGCTGCTGCCCGGGCACCTGCTCGGCGTGGTGCGCAAGGACGACCCGGCCGACGCCGAACGGTTGCTGGCCTATTGGGACGGCGCGCTGCGACGGCGGGCCGAGGCCGGGTCGCGCATGTGGCGCCAGCTGTGGGAACACCGGGACGTGCTGCGTGACTGACCCCCGGCGGCAGATCGACCGGCTGGCCGCCGACCCACGGGTGCAGCTGATCGGCGTCCGGCACCACTCGCCGGTGCTGGCGGTGGCGGTGCCGGCGCTGCTGGACGCGTTCGCACCGGGGACGGTGCTGGTCGAGTTGCCGTCCGAGATGCAGCCGTGGGTGCGCTGGCTCGGTGACCCGGGTACGACGGCGCCGGTCGCGCTGGCGGCGGCGGTGGAGGACGGGCCGCTGGCGTTCTACCCGTTCGCCGACTTCAGTCCTGAGCTGGCCGCTGTGCGGTGGGCGCGCCGGAACGACGTGCCGGTGGTGTGCTGCGATCTGCCGCTGGCGTCGCCGGCCTGGCAGGAGCGGTCCGGTGAGTCCGGTGCGGCCACGGGGCCGACGCTGAGTGCCACTGTGTACGCGAGGTTGTCCGGCCGCGCAGGGGACGACCTGTGGGACCGATGGGTCGAGGCGGGGGCGCCGGGCAGCACGCCCGAGGCCGTTCGGCGGGCGGCGCTGGCGGCCGGTTGGGCGCTGCGCCACGACGCTTCGCGGACGGGCGTGGAATCGATCGACCTGCGTCGCGAGGCTTGGATGCGAGATGTCCTTTCCCGTACGGAGGGCCGCGTGTCGGCCGTGGTCGGCGCCTTCCATGCGCCGGCTCTGCTGACCACATCGGATGGCGGCCGCTCCGGTGACGCCGGGCCTGATCCGTCCGGGGACGGCGGGGCAGCGGTGATTTCGCTGGTTCCCTATACGTTCGATCTGCTGGATGCTCGGTCCGGCTATCCGGCGGGGATCCGGGATCCTCGGTGGCAGCAGGCGGTTCATGATGCTGGGGCCGAGCCGGACGGGATTCGGGCAGCGGCGGATCGGTTCGCGGTCGAGGTCTCGCGGGAGCTGCGCGGGCAGGGGCAGCCGGCCGGGCCGGGGGAGTCGGCCGAGGTCGCGCGGCTGGCCTCGGATCTGGCCGCGTTGCGGGGGCTGCCCGCGCCCGGTCGCGGGGAACTGGTCGAGGCGTTGCAGACCGTGCTCGCGCAAGGGGCGCCGGTCGGCGTGGGCCGTGGGGTGGCTCGCGCGATGGAAGAGGTGCTGGTCGGGCGTCGGCGCGGGCGGCTGCCGGAGGGAGCGCCGGTCACCGGGCTGCGGCCGTATGTCGCGGACGAGTTGGCCCGGCTCAAGCTGCCCGGGCCCGGCGACAAATACCAGCGGGTGCGGCTCGACCCGCTGCGCTCGCCGACCGATCGGGCCCGCGAGCTGGCCATCCGGCGGCTCGCGGCGTGCGGGGCGCCCTACGGCAGTCCCGGTACGGCCGGACCGGCGCTCGGTGGCGAGGCCGTGACGACCACGTGGCGGGTGGAGTGGACGCCGGCCGCCGACGCCGCCCTGGCCATCGCCGGGCTGCACGGGGTCACGCTGGCCCAGGCGGCCGAGGGCATGCTGGCCAACCGGCGCCGCCGCGAGCAGCGGGACGGCGGTCCCACGGCCGAACAGGCGCTGGCCGGGCTCGACGAGGCCGCGGCGTGCGCGCTGCCGGTGCTGGCTGCGCACCGCCTGGCCGATGTGCGGCAGGCCGTCGGGCAGGGCGGCACGATCGAGCAGATCGTGGCCGCGCTGCGCCTGCTGGGCCGCCTCGAGCGCGGACACTTGGGTGATCCGCTCGATGGCATCGCCGAGGTGCGCGACGACGTCCACGCGGCGGCGGTCGCGGCCGTGACCGGGCTGGCCGGGTCGACCCGGGTCGAGGACGCGCGGGCCCTGCACGACCTGGTCGCGTCGGCCGACGAAGCGGGGCGGCGGCTGCGTCTCGGGCGCGCCGTGCGCACACTGGCCCGCGACGGGTCGCCGCTGATGCGCGGGGCCGCCGGGGCCGTCGGCGTGCTGCTCGGCCATGAGGAGGCGCGCGAATTCGGCGTACGGCTGGCCTCCTGGACTGATTTGGCCGGAGCTGAGGCCACCGACCGGTTGCGGGGCGCGCTCAGCGTGGCCGGGGCGTTGCTGGAGGCGGGCGGCGAGGCGCTGGACCCGTTGCTCGACGCTGTCGACGATTTGCCCGACGACGACTTCGTCCGCCGGCTGCCCGCCCTGCGCGGTGGCTTCGACGCGCTGAGCCCGGCCGACCGCGACCGTCTGCTGCAGACAGTGACCGACCGCCACGGCGCGTTCTCGCACGAGCTGGCGGCCGACGCCGCTTCCGTGGCGACGTGGGTGGCCGCTGACCGGGCCGGGCTGGCGGCGATCGCGGCGCTGGACCTTCCGTCCGGGCCGCCCGGCAGCACTTCGACGCCGTTACCGGTCGGCGCGGCCGTCGCCACCGACGTCCCGCCCGATCCTTCGGCTGGGCTGAACTCAGCCACGGATGTGCGGCAGCAGGCGAGGGACTCCCGGCCGATCGTGGACTCGCCGGAAACGCAGCGGAAGAGCGCGATTGCGGCGGTGCAACGGTGGCAACTTCTGCTCGGGCGGGAAAGCGAGCGACTGCCGGCCGAGCAGCGTCGTTTGGCCACCGCGTTGGACGAGCTCTACGGGGCCGGGCGGGGCGAAGGCGCTTACACGGTGGGCGGCGGAGGCGGTGGGCGCGAGACGGCGTACCCGGAAGTGCGGGATTGGCTGGCCGACGTGGAAGCGCTGTTCGGAGCCGACGTCCGCGACGAGGTGCTGGCCCGGGCGGCCGAGCGGGGCCGCGCCGACGCGCTGCTCGCGGCCGACCCGGCACGTGTCCGCCCGTCGATCGACCTGCTGCACGCCGTGCTGTCGATGGCCGGCGGCCTGCCCGAAGCCCGGCTGGCCAAGCTGCGCCCGCTGGTCGCCCGCCTCACCGCCGACCTCACCGCCCAGCTGGCCCGGCGGATCCGGCCCGCCCTCACCGGTCTCGGCACACCCCGCCCGACCCGTCGGCCGACCGGCCGGCTCGACCTGGCCGCCACCGTCCGCCGGAACCTGCACACCGTGCGCCCCACCCCCGACGGCCGGGCGCAGATCATCCCCGAGCAGCCGATCTTCCGCAGCCCCGGCCGCCGCAGCGTCGACTGGCAGGTGATCCTGCTGGTCGATGTCTCCGGCTCGATGGAGGAATCGACCATCTGGGCCGCGCTGACTGCCTCGGTGCTGGCCGGCGTGCCCGCGCTGCGCACCCACTTCGTGACGTTCTCGACCGAGGTCGTCGACCTCACCGACCGCGTGACCGACCCCCTCTCCCTGCTCCTGGAGATCCGCGTCGGCGGCGGCACCCACATCGCCGCGGGCCTGCGCTACGCCCGCCAGATCAGCGTCGTCCCCGCCCGCACGATGGTCATCACCATCAGCGACTTCGAGGAGGGCTACCCCTTGGGCGACCTGCTGGGCGCCACCCGAGCCCTGATCGACGACGGCATGACCCTGCTCGGCTGCGCCAGCCTCGACGACCGCGGCCGGCCCCGCTACAGCACCGGCGTCGCCGCCCAGTTGGTCGCGGCCGGAATGCCGGTCGCCGCCCTGAGCCCCACCGAACTGGCCGGCTGGATCGGAGCCCAGGTCCGATGACTGCGTCCTTCGGCCCCACCCAGCCGGACCCGATGACGTTGCCCCCGGTAGCGGCCGTGGTCACCGCCGATGCGGTCGCGGTGCTGCCCGCCCGTCTGCGCAACCGGCTGGACGCGGCGGTGACGCAGGCGCTCGGCTGGCCGGCCCTTCGCACCGGCGACACGGTCACGGTCCGGCCCGACGACAACATCACCGTCACCCTCGCCGTCCCCGTGCGCGAGCCGGACGACGCCACCTGCAGCTGCCTGCTGTCACCCCGCTGCCTGCACCGGGCCGCAGTCCTGAGCGCGGCCCCCATCCTGACCGACGACAGCCCACCGCCCGCCGCCGCGGACGCCGGCCTCGTCTCTCCTCAACCTGATGGCCTGGCTCGGGCCGAGCCGAGCAACCTGTCTGTCGGGCCGGATTCCTCCCAGACGACTCCGCCCGAGTCGAGCGATCCGTTTGTCGGCGCGGTGTCTCCTCAGCCAGAAGGCTCGGCGTCGTTCGAGCCGGTTGACCTGTCCGCCGGCCGGGTTCCTCCTCGGCCGGGAGGTTCGGCGTCGTTCGAGTCGAGCGATCCGATTGTCGGCCCTGTCTTTTCTCGGCCGGCTGGCTCGGTGCCGCCCGAGTCGAGCGGCCCGGCCGTTGACGGCGGTGGTGAGCCGGCATCGGGAGACGCCGCGCCGGCGGGGCACGCGGATTCCCCCGACGTCTCAACTGCTTCGCGTGCTGGTGGTCGGGCAGCGGCGTCCGGCGTGAGTCGTGCGCAGCGGGAGGCGGCGGCGGGGCTCTGGGTGGTGGCCGCCGAAGTTTTGACGGCCGGGATTTCCGGTGCGGGCGCGGTGGCCCAGGCCGAATTGTTGCGGGTCGCCCATCAAGGGCGTGTGGCCGGGCTGCATACGGCGGCCGCGGCGGCCGTCCGGGTGGTGGAGCACCTGCGAGCGGCGCGGCGCGAGGATCCGGCCTTCCACCGGGCCGACCTCGCCTCGGACCTGCGCGAGCTGCTAATCACCTGCCACCGCCTCGAGCGCGGTGACGCCTGCGCCGTTGGCGTGTCCCGGCGGGACTACCAGCCTGTCGGCGATCTGCGCCTGTTCGGCCTGTTCTGCGAACCCATCCGGGCGACGACCGGGCACGCCGGCGCGATCACGTATCTGGCTGATACCCAGGCTCGTATCTGGGCGGTGTCCGACGTGAAGCCGGCCGACCCGTCGGTTGCCCTCACCGCCACGCGGGCCTCGGTCGACCTGGGCGAAGTGCGGCTGAGCCACCACGACCTCTCTCGCGGCGGCCTGCGAGCGGTCAACGCCCACGCCGCCGCCTCGGGCCGCCTCAGCCACGGCCGGCAGCGCCAGGCCATCACCGCCTCGGGCGCGACCTGGTTCGACACCCCACTGGGCGCCCTCTGGCAGCAACCCCTCGCCGCCCAGGTCGACCGCTGGCTGGCTGCGACCGCGCAACCACCCCACGAACGTTCCCACGCCCACGACCTGGCCTTCCTCGACGGCACCATCCTCGGCGCCGACCGCCGCGGTCTGCTGCTGGCACTCGACCATCCGCCCACTAACAGCGCCGGGTATGGCTCGTTCCCGGCTTCCCCGGCAGCGGCATTGCCTTCAGATGGTTCGCAGCCGTCCCGGCCGGTGGTGGGGAGTGGGTTGACGGTTGCGGTGGGCGTGCCGCACGAGGATCCGGCGCTGGCCTATGTCGGGAATCTGCGGCTGCTCGCGGAGCACGCGGTGGGGCAGCGGGTGCGGATGATCGGCCGGTTCGCGGGGCCCGGGCGGGTCGAGGCGCTGGCGCTGGCCGCTCGGTGGCTGCCGGAACGGTACGGCGGCCATGTCGACCTCGGTGCGCAGCGGCTGACCCGGGCGGACGTGCCGGGCGGGGCCGAGTCGCCCGGCGTGCCGGCCGAACGGCCGTCGCCGCCGCTGCATCTGGTGCGTCACCAGTTGGAACGGGTTGTGGCCGCCGGGCGGACGGCCTTGCTTTCAGGCGTGGACAACGACGTCCGGCGTCTTGCTGACGCTCACCTGGGCACAGCGTCCGCGGTGGTCGCCGCGCTGGAGGCGGCCGGGGTCCGCCGCACCAGAGATGTCTTCGGGCGGCTCGACCCGCACGACGCCCAACTGCTCGCGGAAGCCTGGCTCACGGCCGCGGCCTACGAACAAGCAGCCGCCGCCGAAGCGACGCGCCAAGCGTGGCGGTGACCCCGGCCACGGCCCGGCTTTGCCGGGGATCCATGGGTCGAGCGGCGGACGACCGCGCCGGGAGTGCGCCCGGCCGTGACGGGGTATGCAGGGGTCCGACGACTCGCGGTGAGAAATCGGGCAAAACGGCGCTCGCGCGGGTTGAGGGTATGATGGCCGCTGCGGTGAACTCGGAGGGGTTCTTAGGTGAACGGCAGGTTAACGAGCTGACTTTTCTACAAATCGTTAACGGGCCGTCGATCACGGGAAGAGGTAGGTTTTGTTTCGCCGATTCGGGCAATGCGGGTCGGCCTGTCGGACCACCGGAAACGCGGGCGTGCAGTGACTGAAGCAGTAATGACCAGGTGTTTCTGGCAACCTCCGATGAGCAAGCAGGTCCCTAAGGTCGAGCTGAAAGTGGCGGTGAAATCCGCCGACCTCCGTTCCCTCGGTGTCGATCTGAAAAGCGGAATGACCCGCCGAATCTATTTCCTCGACACCGCCGACCTCGCCCTCCAGCAGCACGGTCTCATCGTCCGGCTCCGCAGCACCAAGGGGCGGGCCGGCGACGCCGTCGTGAAGTTGCGGCCGGTGCTGCCCAAGGCGCTTCCGGCTTGGTTGCGCAACGACGACGGGTTCGCGGTCGAGATCGACGCGTTGCCCGACAACTACGCGTGTTCGGGCGCGCTCAAGCGCACCCTCGGGCGGCACGACGTGGAGCGGGCGGTCCGGGCCCGCAAGCCGCTGGCCGGGTTGCTCTCCGGCCGTCAGCGTCGGCTTCTCACCGCGTACGCCAATGTGCCTCTCGGCAGTCTGCTGACGTTCGGCCCGGTCGAGGTGCGGCGCTGCCGGTTCGATCTGGCCGCGTCCGACTATCCGCTGGTGGCCGAGCAGTGGACGTTCCCGGACGGCTCTTCGATCGCCGAGTTGTCCACGCGCTGCCTGTCGGCCAAGGCGGCCGATGTGGCGGCTCAGACGTCGAGCGCGTTGCGGGCGCACGGCATCGTGCCGGACGACGAGCCTCAGGTGACTAAGACGGAGGCGACGCTCCGGTATTTCAGACCTCTATTCGCGACCCCATGATCACCGTGTGGTCGCGCGGCAGGCTGAAGTACTCGGCGGCGTCGGCCGTGATGTAGGACGTGGCGATGAACAGGCGCTTGCGCCACGGCGCCATGGTCGGCGACGAGCCGCGGGTCAGCTCGATCTTCGACAAGAAGTAGGACGCCTCGTCGACCGAGATCTGGCCCTCGGTCAGTTCGGCGTCGAGCATCTGCAGCAGGGCCGGCACGTCCGGCGTTTCCATGTAGCCGTAGCGCGCGGTCACGTGGGTGATGCCGTCGCCCGCGTACCCCAGATGGTCGACCACGATGCGCTCGTCGTCGGCCAGCCGCGGCACGGGCAGGGTGTCGATCGACAGCACGACCACGTGCTCGTGCCGCACGTGGTTGTGCTCGACGTTGGCCCGCAGCGCGAGCGGGGCGGTCGCCTTGCCCCGGTTCAGGAAGATCGCCGTGCCCGGGACCCGGCTCAGCGGCCGCTTCCGGTTCTGCATGGTGTCGACGAACTCCCGCAGCGAACCCTCGGCGCGGTCACGTTCCGCGGTCACGATCGCGCGGCCGCGCTGCCACGTGGTCATCACGGTGAACGCGATGACCCCGATCAGCAGCGGCAGCCACGCCCCGTGCACGAGCTTGGTCAGGTTGGCGCTGACGAACAGCAGGTCGATGGCGAGCAGCAGACCGCCCCCGATCACCACCACCCACAGCGGCGTCTTCCAGCGCACCCGGGCCAGATAGAAGAAGAGCAGCGTGGTGATGGTGATGGTGGCGACGACGGCCATGCCGAACGCGTAGGCCAGGGCGGCCGAGCTGCGGAACGCGAACACCAGCACCAGCACCGACACCATGAGAAGCCAGTTGATCCACGGTACGTAGATCTGGCCGATGGCCGTGTCCGAGGTGTGCACGACGCGCAGTCGCGGAAGGTAACCGAGCTGACCGGCCTGGGACGCCACCGAGTACGCGCCGGTGATCACCGCCTGGGCCGCGATCACGGTGGCCGCCGTGGCCAGGATCACCAGCGGTAGCCGGGCCCAGTCCGGCACCAGCAGGAAGAACGGGCTCGAGAACTTGCTCTCGTCGTTCAGCAGGAGCGCGCCCTGGCCCAGGTAGCTGAGCGTGCTGGCCGGCAGCACCAGGCTCAGCCAGCCGATCACGATGGCCTTGCGCCCGAAGTGCCCCATGTCGGCGTAGATCGCCTCGGCCCCGGTCACGGAGAGCACGATCGCGGCCAGCGCGAAGAACGCGATGTGGAAATGCCCGGCCAGAAACCCGATGGCGTACGTCGGTGACAGCGCCTCGAGGACGCGGGGCTCCTGGCTGATGCCCCAGATGCCGGCCGCGCCGATGGCAGTGAACCAGGTGATCATCACCGGGCCGAAGAACTTGCCCACCGCCGCCGTGCCGTGCCGCTGGAAGGCGAACAGGATCACGATGATCACCGCGGTCAGCGGCACGACGATGCTCTCGAGCCCGGGCCGCA
Source organism: Paractinoplanes aksuensis (assembly GCF_024137025.1). Taxonomy (GTDB): domain Bacteria; phylum Actinomycetota; class Actinomycetes; order Mycobacteriales; family Micromonosporaceae; genus Actinoplanes; species Actinoplanes aksuensis. Next base: position 204,991 of record NZ_JAMYJR010000023.1, on the reverse strand, counting down.
CGGTCTCCAGCCCCTCGACCGCCGACAGCACCGAGATAGCCGGGGTGATCATGCTGTCGCCGAAGAACAGCGAGGCGCCGAAGATGCCGAGCGCGGCCAGGAACACGGCGCTGCGCCGGCGGTGGGACGAACCCCAGCGGCGCAACAGCGTGATGAGGGCCATGATGCCGCCCTCACCGTCGTTGTTCACTCGCATGACCAGCGTGATGTAGGTGAGGGTCACGATGATCATGACCGACCAGAAGATCGTCGAGACGACGCCGAGGATGTTGCCCTCGCTGATCGGCACCGGGTGCGGGTCGGCCGGGTTGAAGACGGTCTGGATCGTGTAGATCGGGCTCGTGCCGATGTCGCCGAACACCACGCCGAGCGCGCCGATCACGATGGCGGCTTTCAGCTTCTGGTGGCCGTGATGGGGCGCTTCTGGGCTCACCGGCTCATTCTGCGCCCCGATCAGCGGTTCGGGAGGCGTGTCGCGGAGTGTCTCCCGTTACCGCTCCGCGGGGTTTAGCCGGGCTTCGGTCACGATCCGGCCCCGTTCCGAGGAGGGGAAACGTTCGATCATGGCCCGTAACTCGGCCGCCGGAACGTTGGCGCCGAAGGTCTCCGAACCAGGCTCCAGCCGTACGCCCTGGGACAGCGACCCGGCAATCACCGGGTCGAAGCCCAACTGGTCGACGAGGGCCGCGACCGCGGCGACGTCAGCCTCACCGTCACCGGCCACCGCGATCGCCTTGCGCCCGGGCGAGCCCGCCGGAAGCGCGCCCTCCTCGAGATCGTGGTAACCCATGTGGTTGAACGCCTTCACCACCCGCGATTCAGGCAGGAAGGCCTGCACGATCTCGCTCGACGACGTACGCGGGTCGGTCAGATCCTCGCGGATGCCGTCGACCTCCCACCAGTAGTTCATGGCGTCGACCACGAGCTTGCCCCGCAGCGCCTCGACCGGGATGCTCTGGTGCTTGCCCAGCGGCAACGCCAGCACCACGATGTCGGCCCCGGCCGCCGCCTCGGCCGCGGTGACCGGCTCGGCCCCGGGCGCCAGCACGCCGATGATCAGCTTGATCTTGGCGACGTCACCGGAGCCGGCGATGAGCACCCGGTGCCCAGCCGCCACCGCGAGCCGGGCCAGGACGGTGCCCACCTTGCCGGCGCCGAGAATGCCGATGGTCGTCACGAGGTCGCCAGCAGGTCGCGGGTCATCGGGAGCACCTTGCTGCCGAACAGCTCGACCGCGCGCAGCCGGGCGCTGGTGGGCGTCGACCCGGCCCCGTAGATCAGGTCGAAGCGGCCGGCGCCGAGCGCCTTGATCGCCTTGGCCATCTTGCGCGCCACCGTCTCGGGCGAGCCGATGTAGAGCGAGCCGTTCGCCACCTCGTGGTCGAACTCCTCCTTGCGCAGCGGAGGCCAGCCGCGCAGCTTGCCGATGCGGTCGCGCATCACCTTGTACTTCGGGTAGAACACTTCCTTGGCCTCCTCGTCGGTGTCCGCGATGAACCCCGGCGAGTGCATGCCGACCGGGTGGGCCACGGTGCCGAGCTGGTCGGCGGCACGGCGATAGAGATCGACGTACGGGGCGAAGCGGTCGGGGGCGCCGCCGATGATCGCGAGCATCAGCGGCAGACCGTACCGCGCCGTGCGGACGACCGACTGCGGGGACCCGCCGACGCCGACCCAGGTGTCGAGGTGACCCGAGTCGGTCTTGGGGAACACATCGGCGTCGACCAGGGCCGGGCGGGTGGTGCCGCTCCAGGTGACCGGCTTCTCCTTGAGCAGCTCGGCGAACAGCTCGATCTTCTCCTCGAAGAGCACGTCGTAGTCGGCCATGTCGTAGCCGAACAGCGGGAACGACTCGGTGAACGAGCCGCGACCCAGGATGACCTGGGCCCGGCCGCCGGACAGCCCGTCGAGGGTGGCGAAGCGCTGGAACACGCGCACGGGGTCGTCGGAGCTGAGCACCGTCACGCCCGAGGCGAGCTTGATGTTCTTCGTCTTGCCGGCGATGCCGGCCAGCACGGTCTCGGGCGAGGAGATCGCGTATTCGGGGCGGTGGTGCTCGCCCAGCGCGATGACATCGACGCCGAGCTCGTCGGCCAGCACGGCCTCGTCGACGACGTGGCGCAAGGTCGCGCCGTAGGAGAGCAGATTGCCGTTGTCGTCCTCCGGCACGTCTCCGAACGTGTCGAGGCCGAAGGTGATGTCACTCATGTACCCCTCCAAGCTGATTGACGTGTCAATTATGCCCGCTACGATTGACACGTCAATTACAGGAGGTGTGGCCGTGACCACTACCCGGCGCTTCCCGACCCGCGAGGAACTGCGGATCTGGCGCGACTTCATCGAGACCGGCGAGGCCGTCCGCTCCGCCATGGCCGCCCGCCTGCAGCGGGACGGGCTCTCCAGCGGCGACTACACCGTGCTTCTCGCCCTCAGCGAGGCCCCCGGCCGGCGGCTGCGGTCGTCCGAACTCGCCGCCACCGTCGGCTGGGAGCGCAGCCGTCTCTCCCACCACCTGGGCCGCATGGAGAAACGCGGCCTGATCCGCCGCGAGGAGTGCCTGACCGACAACCGCGGCGCCGAGGCCGTGCTCGCCCCGGCCGGTCTGGAGATCTTTCAGCAGGTCAACCGCCCCCACCTGCGCGACATCCGCGAGATCTTCGTCGACGCGCTGACTCCGGCCCAGCTCGAAGCGACCGGCGAGATCATGGCCGCCCTGCGGGAGCACCTGGCGCGGGAGTAGAAAGGTGGTCATGGCTCGTATCGCGGTGACCGGAGGCAGCGGCAAACTCGGCCGCGCCGTAGTGCAGGACCTGCTCGACCACGGCAACCAGGTGGTCAACCTCGACACCGGGGGCAGCCCCGACGTCCGGGTCGACCTCACCGACTTCGGCCAGGTGGTCGGCGCGCTGACCGCGGTCGACGACCGGTACGACGGCATCGACGCCGTCGTGCACCTGGCCGCCGTCCCGGCCCCCGGCCTGCGCCCCAACGCCGCGATCTTCCACAACAACGTGCCCGCCACCTACAACGTCTTCGAGGCGGCCCGCGTGGCCGGCATCAAAACGGTGGTCTGGGCGTCCAGCGAGACCGTGCTCGGTCTGCCGTTCGAGAGCACCCCACCGCCGTACCTGCCGGCCGATGAGAACTACGAGGCCCGCCCCAACTCGGCGTACTCGCTGGGCAAACACCTCGAGGAACAGATGGCGGCCCAGTTCTGCCGCTGGGACCCCGACCTGACGATGATCGGCCTGCGCTTCTCGAACGTCATGGAACCCCACGACTACGCGGCCTTCCCCGGCTACGACGCCGACCCCCACCTGCGCAGCTGGAACGCGTGGGGCTACATCGACGCCCGCGACGGCGCCCAGGCCGTCCGCAAGGCCCTGGCCTACAACGAGCCCGGCGTCGAAATCTTCGTGATCGCCAACGCCGACACAGTGATGACCCGCTCCAGCGCCACCCTGGCGGCCGAGGTCTTCCCCGACCTCCCCCTCACCAAAGACCTGGCCGAACACGAAACCCTGCTCAGCATCGACAAGGCCCGCCGCCTCCTCAACTACGAACCCGAATTCACCTGGCGTACGGAAGTCTGAAGCGCGCGACAGCCGGAGCCCCGCCCACCAGGTCGGCGGCGAGTTCGCCGATGGCGGGGGTGAATTTGAAGCCGTGGCCCGAGAAGCCGGCCAGGACGACCAGCGGGCCGGTGCGGTCGATGACGAAGTCGCTGGTCGGGGTGGTTGTGTAGGTGCAGCTGATCGGAGTGGTGGCGTCGGGGTCGACGCCGGGGAGCCACTCGCGGGCGTAGTCGCGCAGCTGGGCCGCGCTCCGCGGTTCTTCCGCGTAGTCGCGGTGGTCGGGGTCTACCTCGGGGCCGGTGCCGTGGAAGCCGGCCTTGATGCCCTCGCCGGGGGTGGCCAGGCCGTAGACGCCCAGGTCGGGGCGGTGGTGGATGAAGCTCGGCCACTCGGCCGCCGGGTCCAGCGGGGCGAAGTGGGCCGGTTGCTCCTGGGTGACCCGCACCTGCAGCAGGCCGGGCAGCAGCTTCGGGGTCCATGCGCCCGCGGCCACCACGACGCGGCGGGCGCGCAGCGTTTCGCCCGCCGTGACCACCTCGACGTCGTCGTCACCCCGGACGGTCACCGACAGCACCGGGGTCTCGTGCCGCACCACCGCGCCGCGGGTGATGGCGGCGGACTGCAGGGCGGCCACCGCGTTGTCGGCGTGGACGCGGCCGGTCGACGGATGGAAGAAGACCGGGCCGGTGAAGCGCAGCCCGGGCCACCGGGCCGCCGCCTCTTCGAGGGCCATCCACTGGCCGGGGACGCCGGAAGCGGCCAGCGCGCCCGCGATGTCTTCGATGGGGGCGAGCAGGCCGTGGTCGACTCCGCCGGTCAGGTCGAGCAGCGGGTGGCCGGTCTCGGATTCGAGTTTGTGCCACAGGTCCAGGGCGCGGCGGGCCAGGGCGATGTAGTCCGGCTGGGCGTAGGCCAACCGGAAGATCCGCGACGCCCCGTGCGAGGCGCCGTGGGTGTGGCCGGGTGCGAAGCGTTCCAGCAGCACCACGTCGGCGCCGCGGCGGGCCAGGGACCAGGCGGCGGCCGAGCCCATCGCCCCGCCGCCGACGACGATCACGTCGGTCATGGCAGTTCCAGGTGTTCGCGCAGCGTGGTGCCGGTGTAGGCGGTGCGGTAGAGGCCCCGCTCCTGCAGTTCTGGCACCAGTTTGTCGACGATGTCCTCGATCGTGCCCGGCAGTTCCTGGGGCAGGATGTTGAAGCCGTCGACGGCGTGGCTGTCGTGGTAGCGCGTCCACTCGTCGGCGATCTGGCCGGGGGTGCCGACGAACGCGTTGTGCTGCGGGGTCACCTGGATCACGGTGTCGCGGATGGACAGTCCCAGCTCACGCCACGCGGCGATGCGTTCCGCCTTGCCGGTGCGGAACTCGATCGGGATCGTGCCGCGGGACGGGTCGAGCTCGCCCTCGGCCGGCTCGATGTCGGGCAGCGGGCCGTCGGGGTCGTACCCGGAAAGGTCTTTGCCCCAGTACTGCTCGAGGAACGCGATGGCGCGCGAGCCGGTCGTCTGCTCGCGCCGGATCCACTCGGCCTTGTCGGCGGCCGCAGCCGGCGTGTCGCCCAGCACAACCATGGCGCCGGGCAGGATGCGTACGGAATCGGGGGATCGGCCGTAGCCGGCGAGCCGGGCCCGCAGGTCGGCCGCGTACGCCACGGCCTTGTCGTAATCGGTGTTGGCCGAGAACACGACATCGGCGTGCCGAGCCGCCAGATCACGCCCACCCGGCGAGTCCCCGGCCTGGAACAGCATCGGCCGCGCGGCGACAGTCGGCGGTGCATCGATGTCGATCACCTCGTTGTGAAGCGAGTACGAGGAGCCGGACCACAGCGCTTTCGCCGCGGTCACGAATTCGTTGGCGCGCGAGTAGCGGAGAGAGTGCGGCAACCACCCACCGTTGCGGAAGTTCTCACCCGTCCACGCGTTGTCGGTCGTCACGATGTTCCAGCCGGCCCGTCCGCCCGACACCACGTCCAGGCTGGCCAGGCGCCGGGCCAGATCAGCCGGATAGTTGTAGGTCGTGTTCTGCGTGGCGACCAGGCCGAGGTGCGTCGTCTCCGCGGCCAGGGCAGCCAGCTGGGTGATGGCGTCAGGCCGCCCGGCCACGTCCAGGTCGTAGACGCGCCCGCGGTTCTCGCGCACCCGCAGCCCTTCGCCCAGGAAGAACGCGTCGAACAGCCCGCGCTCCAGCGTCCTCGCCGTGGCCACGAACGTGTCGATATGCGTGTGCGGCGCGAAGTTCGGTGCGGTCCAGATCAGTTGCGGCCCGACACCGGTGAAGAAGAGTCCGAGATGCAGCACGGTCAAACCCCCAGCGTTTCGCGGAGCGTCGCGGCGACGGGTGGCAGCGGCCCGAGAGCTTCGACCGCGGCCGCCAAGTCGTCGGAGGAAGACGGATGCAGGCGTACGCCGTCGACGACTCCTTCAAGTTCGTCGGGCCGCAGCGCCCCAGGGTCGCGCACGTCGGCGAAGACCAGCGAAGCCCCCGCTTCCCGGGCCACCGCCGCGCGCGAGGACAGCTCGTCGAGAGAGGGCGCGTCGATCAGCGCCACATCGAGCCGGCTCGTGACGCCGAGCGTGTCGGCCCCGATCACCACCACCTCGCCCTGCGGCGGTCGTGGGGTGATGAGCGGGCCCACCACCGAGAAACGGGCGCCGACGAAGTTCACATGGTGCACCCGGTCCGCGTCGAGAAAGCGTCCACTTTCGACATCGCGGATGACGGCGTCGGGCTCCCACGAGGTCCAGAGCGCGCGGGCCACGTCGATCACGTCCTCGACCTCGCGCCGCAGGTCGGCCTCGGCCAGCAGCGTCCCGCCCACGGCGGCGTACGCGGGAACGGTGTTGACCGCCCCGACCACCCACCCGGCCCGCCCGAGCGAGGCGTGGTCGAGCGACGCCAGCTGGGTGGCCAGATGGAACGGCTCGGTGACGGTGACGTGCAGCTCCGGCGCGAGTCCGATCCGTTGTGTGCGGCGGGAAAGATGGGCGGCTAGCACACCCGCCTCGACCGGCCCGTCGTTCGCGATCGTCACAAAAGCGAAGCCGGCCGCTTCCACCGCCGTGACGTCCAGAGAACCCAGCTCGAGCGCGGTGTGGATCACGGCTGACGCTCGTACGGAATCTTTTCGCCCGCCTCGACCGCGACCGGCAACCGGTTCTCGGCCGGCGGCAGCGGGCAGGTCGCGAAGTCGGTGTAGGCGCAGACCAGATTGGTGGCCTGGTTGAAGTCGAGCGTGACCGTGCCGTCGGCCGCGGGCGCGTCGATGGCCAGGCTGCGGTTGGCCGCATAGGTCGTCACGCCCGACGTCTCGTCCGTGAACAGGGCGAAGAACGACCCCGGCGTACGCCCGTTGAAGACCGTCAGCGCCAGCGGCGTCCCCAGCGCTTCGAACTCGACCCGCCCCGGCGACTCGTACACGTGCTCCAGCCCCTCGACGGCCGCGCCCACCGTCACGTCGCGCGGCTCGTCGAACGGCACGTACCGCCCGGTCAGCTGCCACTTCTCGGCCGGTTCGTAGGCCGGCACGCCGCGGAACCGCAGCCGCAGCTCGTTCGAGGGGTGGCGGGGCCGGATGATGTCGAAGCCGCCGCGTTTGGCCACCTCGATCACCGCGTCGCCGAAGGCCGGGAAGACCCCGCCCCGCTCGGGCAGTACGCCGAAGCTGTGCCGCCCGGTGACCTCGGCCCCGTCGACGGTCAGCGACTCGCCCTGGGCCAGGTCGACCACGACGCCGTCGGGGCCGGTGCTCCATTCGCCGGGCGCGTCGGGGAAGCGCCGGGGTGTCGCGTCGAGGAAGTTGAGGCTGGTGATGGCCAGGAATCCGTGCGGGTCGGCGAGGGTGCGCTCGTGCTCGGCGTGCCATTCGGCCCAGGTCCGGTTGCTCATGGCCCGACCATATCCCTACCTAGCCTATAGGCGATAGGGGATGTTAGAGTTCGTCACGAAGGTCATGAGTGCCAGCGTCAAGCCCCGGCTCGCTGGCCGGCAACCCTTGCGTTCGCGATGGGGTGCCCCGGGTGAAGACCTGGCCTGTGCCCGCCCGGGTGCAGGCAAGCGCGAGCCTGCCGGAGGCATCTCCATGTCCGATCGTCTCGACATCGTCGGCGCCGACCTCACCACCACCCTGTCCAGCGGGGCCGAGGTCCGGTTCGCCCACCTCGACTACGCCGCCTCCGCCCCCGCCGTGCGGGCCGCGGCCGACGCCGTCCGCGACCTGCTCCCGTACTACGGCAGCGTCCACCGCGGCGCCGGCCTGCGCTCCCAGCGCTCGACCTTCGAGTACGAGCGGGCCCGCGAGACCGTGGCCGAGTTCGTCGGCGCCCGCGCGGGCGACTCGGTGATCTTCACCCGCAACACCACCGACGCGCTCAACCTGCTGGCCCGGGCCCTGCCCGCGGGCACCACGACGATCGTCTTCGACGGCGAGCACCACGCCAACCTGCTGCCCTGGCCCGCGCCCGTGCGCCTGCCGGCCCCGGTCACCCCCGACGAGGCGGTCGCGGCGGTGCGAACCGCGCTTTCCTCCGTACGCGGCCCGGCCCTGCTCGCCGTGACCGGCGCCAGCAACGTCACGGGCGAGATCTGGCCGGTCCGCCGTCTGGCCGACGTCGCCCACGAGTACGGGGCCCGCGTGCTCGTCGACGCGGCCCAGCTCGCGCCCCACGTGCCGGTCGACCTGGCCGACCTCGGCGCCGACTACCTCGCCCTGTCCGGCCACAAGCTGTACGCCCCGTTCGGCGCGGGCGTGCTGGCCGGCCGCAGCGACTGGCTCGACGCGGCCGAACCCTACCTGCGCGGCGGCGGCGCCAGCGCCTCCGTCGGCGACGCCCCGGGCGACGTCGTCTGGTCGACCGGCCCGGCCCGGCACGAGGGCGGCACCCCCAACCTGGTCGGCGCGATCTCGCTGGCCGCCGTGTGCGAAGCGCTGCTGCGGGCCGACCGCGTGGCCCTGCTCGAACACGAACAGAGCCTGCTCAGCAGCATCGACGGCGGCGTCTCCCTGTTCGGCGGCCTCGCGCCCCGCGTCGGCATCGTCTCGTTCGCCGTCCCCGACCCGGCTCGGGTGGCCGACCGGCTGGCCCAGGATCACGGCATCGGCGTACGGGCCGGGTTGTTCTGCGCCCACCCGCTGGTACGCCGCCTGGGCGGGGCCGGCACGTGCGACACCGGCGGCCTGCTGCGCGCCAGCTGGGGCCTGGGCACCACCCACGACGACCTCGACCGCCTGGCCACCGCTCTCACCTCTATCGCGTGAGGCCGCAACGGCGTTAGATTCGGCCGGACAGCGAAACCCTGCGGCCCTCCGGAGGCATCCGGTGTCCATTTCGCATCCACCGATTCCGAACTTCGTCCGATCGGCCGAGCGGTCCCTGTGGTGGCTGGCCGCGGCCGGCGCCGCCACCTCGATCATTCTCGGTGTCGTGGCGCTGGCCTGGCCCGGCGAGACCCTGTACGTCGGGGCCGCCATCTTCGGCGTCTGGCTGCTGGTGCACGGCGTCATCAACCTCGTCCAGGCGGTGACCGCCACCCGCGAGGACGGCGTCGCCCGCGCCCTGACCGCGGTGATCGGCGTCCTGTTCCTGGTGGCCGGCGTCATCTGTCTGCGTAACCTGGTCGTGTCGCTGGTCGCGGTGGCCACCCTGATCGGCCTCTCCTGGCTGATCGGCGGCATCGCCGGGCTGGTCGCCGCGTTCACCGGCACCTACGAGGCGGGCGGCCGCTTCGTCGTCGCCCTGCTCGGCGCGATCACCGTCCTGGGCGGCCTGGTCGTGCTGATCTGGCCCGGCCCGTCCCTGGCCACCATCGTCTGGCTGACCGGCATCTGGCTCGTCGTCATGGGCGCGATGCAACTGCTCCTGGTCTTCCGCCATCGACCATCCTGAGGGCATGCCGATTCCCCGTGCCGCCGCCGTCGTCCGTTCCGGTCGCCGTGTCCTGATCATCAAGCGCTACCTGCTGGATCCGCACTCGTGCGTCATGTGTCCGCCCGGCGCGACCGCCTGCGCCGGCCACCACTACGCGGTACTGCCGGGCGGCGGCCTCGAGCCGGGCGAGACGGCCGAGAACGCCGCGCTGCGCGAACTCCACGAGGAGACCACCCTGCGGGCCGCCGTCGACCGGCAACTGTGGACCGGCCGGCACAACAGCCGGCCCGCCACGTACTTCCTGGTGAAAGACGTGACCGGCGAGCCGATGCTGTCCGGCGACGAGGCCGAGCTGAACAATCCGAACAACAGCTTCGAGCTGCACTGGGTCACCGCCGACGAATTCGACGAGGTGAATCTGTTCCCGGCCGACCTGCGCCCGCTGCTGGCCGGCCTGCTGCAGCGGCCGACACTGGTCGTGGTCAGCGGGCCGCCCGGCGCCGGCAAGAGCACGCTCGCGCCCCTGCTGGCCGCGCGGATCGGGGGCCCGGCGATCTCGCGCGACCAGATCAAGGAAGGCATGGCGCACACGGCCGGCGACTTGAACCAGCGGACGCTGCCGGTTTTCTTCGAGGTCTTGCGGGTGCTGCTCGCGGCCGGGGTCACCACGGTGGCCGAGGCCGCCTTTCAGCACGAGGTCTGGCGGCCTCGTCTCGAACCCCTGGCCGAGCTGGCCGACATCCGGATCGTGCAGTGCCGGATCGACCCGGAAACGGCCTTCCAGCGCGTGCAGCAACGCCGCCCTCACGCCGGACCAGTGAAGCCGGCCACGGCGTTCGGCCGCCTGCGGCTCGATGTGCCCACATTGGACGTCGACACCACCGACGGCTACCGCCCCGGGGTCGACGAGATCATCAAATTCCTCGATGCTCAGCGCATGTCTTCGATCACTCGTCGTAGCGTTCTGGCCATGTTCGGCGCAGCCGCGGTTCCCGCCGTGGTCACCGCCGCACCCGGCCCGGCCGTTGCGGCCGCCGATGAGTACCTGTCGAACACCGACCTCTATGCGCAGAACACTGAGGGGGTCGACTACGCCCGCCGTTTCCGGCGGCACGCGGCCGTCGACGACAGCGACGGCCCCGGCGACAGCTACCCCGACACGGCGATCCTCGCGCTGCACGGCGGCGGCATCGAGCCCGGCACGTCCGAACTGTGCCTGGCCATCGCCGGCTACCACCCGGCCGGGGGAGTGCGGGGCGAGCCGCTCCACGACTACTGGATGTTCGAGGGCATCCGGTCGTCGGGCAACGCGGCGCTGCACGTCACGTCCACCCACTGCGACGACCCGGTGGCCGAGGCGCTGGTCGCGGGCAGCCGGCGGACGCTGTCGCTGCACGGCTGCTCACCCGGTGAGGCCGGGCTCGGCGACAACGCGGCCGCCGTGCTGGTCGGGGGCCGGGATGCCGGCCTCAAGGCGGCGCTGCTCTCGGCGTACCAAAGCGCGGGTTTCACCGCCATCGACGCGAACACCAGACCTCAGCTGAGCGGCACCGATCCCGACAACATCGTCAACCTGAATCTGCCCAGGGCAGGCGTGCAGCTCGAGATGACCACGCCGTTCCGCACGCAGTTCTTCCGCACCCAGACGCGCGCGGGCCGCAAGAACACGACCGAGCCGATCTTCTGGACGTTCGTCGACACCACCCGAGCGGTCCTGTCCGCATGAGGTTGCGCCCGCCCACGGGTTAGCCTGAGCTGGTGAGAATCGTTGTGGTCGGCGGCAGTGGGCACATCGGCACGTTTCTCGTTCCGCGGCTGGTGCACGCCGGCCACGAGGTGGTGACCGTCAGCCGGGGGCAGCGTTCCAGCTACGTGGACGATCCGGCCTGGTCCCAGGCCCGCCACGTGACGGCCGACCGCGACGACCCCGCGTTCCCCGAGGCGGTGGCCGGCCTGCAGCCCGACGCCGTGGTCGACCTGATCTGCTTCACCCTCGACTCGGCGACGGCGCTGGTCGAACGGCTGCGCGGCCACACCGGCCACCTGCTGCACTGCGGTTCCATCTGGCGGGCCGGCCCCAGCCTCAAACTGCCGCTGACCGAAGAGAACGGCCCGCCGCCCCTGGGCGAGTACGGCATCGCCAAGGACGCCATCGCCCGCATGCTCAAGGACGAGACCAGATCGGGCGGCCTGGTCACCACGTCGGTGCACCCCGGTCACATCGTCGGCCCGGGCTGGCATCCGATCGGCCCGCTCGGCAACCTCGACCCCGCGGTGTGGCGCACGTTGTCGGCCGGGGAGCCGCTCGACGTACCGGGAATCGGCACGGAGTTCATGCACCACGTGCACGCCGACGACGTCGCCCAGCTCTTCGAGGCCGCCCTCACCCACCGCGACGCCGCGTCCGGCGAGGACTTCAGCGCCGTCGCCCCGTCCGCCCTCAACGTCCGCGGCTACGCCCAGATCGCCGCGTCCTGGTTCGGCCGGACCGCCCAGCTACGCCCGGTGAGCTGGGTCGACTTCCGCCGCACGGCCGGCGACGACGCGGCCCAGGCCAGCTGGGACCACCTCATCCGCGACCACTACTTCAGCATCGACAAGGCGCGCGCCCTGCTCGGCTACAGCCCCGCGTACGAACCGGAACAGGCCATCCTCGAGGCCGTCCGCTGGCTCATCGACCACGACCAACTCGACGTCGCGACCCCGCTCACGGTCTAGCCACGACGTGCACGGCCACCGGCTGCCCGACCCCGGGCACGACGGTGTCGAAGTCGTACGCCATCCCCAGCTTCTCCATCACCCGCGCCGACCGCACGTTCTCCACATGCCGGATGCTGATGACCCGATCGAGCCCGGCCGCCTCGAACCCGAACGCGAGCGCCGCCGCGGCCGCCTCGGTGGCATACCCGTACCCCCAGAACGGCCGGCCCAGCCGCCACCCGATCTCGACCGCCGGCAACACCTCGGGCAGAAACGCCGGAACCGCGAGCCCGGCCCACCCGATCAGCTCACCCTGCCGCTCGACCGCGAACAACCCGAAGCCCTGGCTGTCCCAGTCCCGCCGCATCTTTTGCAGCCCGGCCGCACTCTGCTCCCGATCCCGCACCGCCCCGTCCAGGATGTACCGCATCACCTCGGGGTCCGCGTTGATCGCGGCCAGCCCGTCCAGATCATCGTCCCGCCATCCGCGCAACACGAGCCGCTCAGTGGTCAGGGTGGGCACCGAAGTCACCCGACCATTGTGGGTCAGCGTCCACGGGTGACTCTCGTCAACCTGCACCGGCATCTCGAAGGCGCCCTCGCCGGTCGAGGGCGGCCCGCGCTGGGGACTCTCAGCACTACTCCGCCCGGATGCCTCCTCCGCGGAGCAGCTGGATCCTCAACCTCGTGCACTTCGCCGACCCGATCCACACCCCTGATCGGATCATCGACTGGGTGGCGACCCGCCGCCGGCAGCAGATCGCGACCATCGCCGTCGACGGGGTCCAGCTCGCCCAGTGGCGGTTCTCGGGCCGCGGCATGGTGCCCCGTTCCGTGGCGGCAGTGAGCCTGCGGCCGTAGGGTCGGTCCATGTCGGTCGCGGTAGCTGCCCCTCACCCGGCTGCCGTCGAGGCCGCCCGCGCAGTCGTGGCCGTCGGCGGCAACGCGTTCGACGCGGCGCTGGCCGCGGCCGGGGCGCTGGCCGTCGTCTATCCGCATCAGTGCTCGGTCGGCGGCGATCTGGTGGCCATGGTGCGCCCGGCCCATTCCGGCGTACGGACGGTGCTGTCGATCGGCGCCGCCGCCCGCGACGCCCGGGTCGAGAGCATGCCGTTGCGCGGCCCGCAGACCGTGACCGTGCCCGGAGTCGTTGCCGGCTGGGCCGCGGTGCGATCACTCGGCGCCCGTCTGCCGCTGAGCGAGTTGCTCGCCCCCGCCATCCGTTTCGCGGCCGACGGCGTCGACAAGAGCAAAGGCTTGCGTACGGCGATCAGCCACGGCCTCGAAGTCGTCCGGGCCGACCCCGGCCTGGCCGCCACCATGCTCGGCCCCACGCTGGTGCAGCCCGCGCTCGCCGCGACGCTGACCGAGATCGGCCACGACTGGCGCACGTTCTACTCCGGCCACCTCAACCAGCGCCTCGTCGCCGGCCTGCAGTCGCTGGGCAGCGCGTTGTCGACGGCCGACTTCGCCGCGCACACGGCCGAGGTGGTGGCGCCGCTGCGCCGTACGGTCGGGAACCTGGTCTGGCACGCCGCGCCGCCGCCCGTGCAGGGCGCCACGTTCCTGGCCGTCGCCGGCTCACCGTCCCTGCTGCCCGACTGCCGGCGCGCCCAGGCCGCCCGCAACGCATTGCTCGGCGACCCCCGCGGGGGCCCGATCTCGATCGACGGGCTCTTGTTACGTACGCGGGAAGCCTTGGACCCTGCCCCCGAGCCCCCGAAACCAACCGGCGACACCGTGGCCATCACCGCCGTCGACGACGAGGGCAACGCGGTGACGATCATCCAGAGCGTGTTCGAAAGCTTCGGCGCCGGCCTGCTCGACCCGGACACGGGCATCCTGCTGCACAACCGCGGCACCTCGTTCAGCCTCGACCCGTCCCACCCCGCCCACTTCGGCCCCGGCCTGCGCCCACCACACACCCTCTGCCCGACGATCGCCCTCGGCCCCGACGCGGTGATCGCCCTCGGCGCCCAGGGCGGTCGCGCCCAACCGTGGATCCTCGCCCAGCTCGCCCCCGACGTCCTGACCGCCCCGGACCCGGCCGCCCTGGTGACCCGCCCCCGCTGGATCCTGCGCGGCAACGACCTCATCCTCGAACCCGGCACCCCACCACCACCCGACACGGACGACCTGACCGTCACCACGACCGCCGGCCCCCACGACGATGCCGGCCACGCCCAACTCGCCCGCCTGCGCGCCGGCTCCCTCGACGCAGGCAGCGACCCCCGCGCCGACGGCACAGCCACAGTGATCGCAACCTGACAGCCCCGGCCGTTTCGACGGGTTCGAGGGCTACCGCGTCGCCGCCGGGAACGAGGAACGGTGCGGCCGCGGCGCTCGACAGCTGGTCCAAGCAAGTCGCTCTCGACGAGAACGAGTCGTTGCGTCTCCGGGCCGAGGTCGATCGCGTTTTCGAAACTCTGCGGTCAGCGGTCGATGGCGCTACTCCCGATCTCGTTCACGCTGCCACCTCTACCGCGGAGGATCGTGTCCTGCGTCGGCTCGTCCCGATCCTCGATGGCAAAGTGCTGCCGCAACCGGACGACGAAACCTGGTCCGCGTCCGACGAGTCGTAAGCGCACCGGTGAACCGGGGTGGGTGGCTGCGGAGTGTAGGTTGCGCAGTCGGTCCTCTACGGGATGGCGGTTGATCGATGGATGACATGACCAGCATCGACGCGCCCGCGGTGCGGGCCATGGGGGTGGCAGTGACCGAGATCGGGGATCAGATCGCTGAGGCGGCCGCGGTGATTCCCGGGTGGGAGTACCAGGGGCAACGCGCGGTCGACGGCTCCACCCTGTGTGCCGACCAGATGTCGCTCACCGCCATGTACTGGCAGGTCACCCTGGACGGGCTGGGTGGGCTCGTCCGCGACTACGGCGGCGAGCTGCGGACAGCCGCGGGGGACTTCGTGGCCACCGATCAGAGCGCGGCCGACCGCATCCAGGTCGCCGGAAAACCGGGATGACGCGATGCCGATCACGTTGCAGGGGTTGCTCGACGCCGACACCGGTCAGCTCGATGCGGTGGCCCGTCATTGGGACAAGCTGGCCCGTACGCTGGATCTGGCCGTTGAGGACTTGGGCCGGGACACCCGGGAGATGCCGAACCACTGGCCGGCCGGGCCGAGCTCGCAGGCGGCCCAGGACAAGGCGGCCGAGCTGCGCGTGCGGGTCGGCAACGGGCAGACGCATTGCGCCGCCGTCGGCCGGATCATCCGGAACTTCGCTCTCGACCTGGAGCAGGGGCGGTACCGGCTGAACGAGCTGGTGGCCGAGGCGCGGGCGGCGGGACTGCAGGTCGACCTGGCCGCCGGCCGGATCACGGCGCCGATCGCGGTCGCCGCCACGCAGGGAACCGTCGACGGGTACGCGCAGCAGATCGGCGAGGTGCTGACCTTCGTCAACAACGCCGACCGCGAGGCGACCGAGGCCCTGGCCGAGCACACCTACCGCGAGGACGTCCTGCCCGACGCCGAGCAGTCCCGGTTCGACGACATCTCGATCATGGCTCTGGCCAACTGGATGCCGGAGAGCCAGACCGACTACTGGAAGGGCCTGCACTCGCTGCACCAGGAGCGGGCCATCGCCGAGTTCCCGACGATCATCGGCAACGCCCGCGGCCTCCCCGCCCAGGACAGGGACGCTGCCAACCGGCTGCGGCTGAACCGGGTCAAGGACGAGCTGCTGGCCACCCGGGCCCGCCAGGACGAGGCCCACGACGGGGCCATGAACCAGGCTCAGATCAACCTCGACGCGCGCCTGGCCACCATCGCCGACCTGGAACGCCGGTCGCAGGGGCGCCACCTCATCTCGTACGAACCGGGGTTCGAACAGGAGGCCGAGCTCGCGGGGCGGTGAAAACCGGGTCGCGCGGGACCGCGGGAATTTCCGGGCGGATAGCATCGTCAAGGTTCTGATGGGCTTTTCCGTACCAGAAGGAGATCACCGTGTCCGCAACCCGTACCCCCGCTGTGGCCGACCCTCTCGTCGTCCCGGCCGGGACTACGGCCGCCGATGCGGTGGCCGCAGCCGGCCTGCCGACGACCGGCCCCAAGGCGATCGTCGTCGTCCGTGACGCCGGCGGCCGCCTGCGCGACCTCGACTGGCGTCCCGAGCTCGACACCGACGCCACCGCAGTCTCGATCGACGAGCCCGACGGCCTGAACGTGCTGCGCCACTCGGCCGCGCACGTGCTGGCCCAGGCCGTGCAGGACGTGTTCCCCGAGGCCAAGCTGGGCATCGGCCCGCCCATCGAGAACGGCTTCTACTACGACTTCGACGTGCCGAAGCCGTTCCAGCCGGAAGATCTGGGCAAGCTCGAGAAGCGCATGCAAGAGATCGTCAAGGCCGGCCAGACCTTCCGCCGCCGCGAGTACAAGTCGCTGGCCGAGGCCAAGGTCGAGCTGGCCGACGAGCCCTACAAGCTGGAACTGGTCGACATCAAGGGCGACGTCGACGACGCCGAGCTGAGCGTGGTCGGCGCGGGCGACCTGACCCACTACGACAACCTCGACAAAGAGGGCAAGCGCGTCTGGGGTGACCTGTGCCGCGGCCCTCACCTGCCCACGACCCGCCTCATCCCGGCGTTCAAGCTGATGCGCTCGGCCGCCGCCTACTGGCGCGGTTCCGAGAAGAACCCCCAGCTCCAGCGCATCTACGGCACGGCCTGGCCGTCGCGCGACGAG
Organism: Paractinoplanes aksuensis; assembly: GCF_024137025.1. Lineage (GTDB taxonomy): Bacteria > Actinomycetota > Actinomycetes > Mycobacteriales > Micromonosporaceae > Actinoplanes > Actinoplanes aksuensis. The sequence goes on along the minus strand of NZ_JAMYJR010000023.1, from coordinate 188,158 downwards.
CTCAAGGCGTACCTGAACCGCCTGGCCGAGGCCGAGCGCCGCGACCACCGCAAGCTCGGCACCGAACTCGACCTGTTCTCGTTCCCCGACGAGATCGGCTCCGGTCTGGTCGTGTTCCACCCCAAGGGCGGCATCATCAAGCGCGAGATGGAGGACTACGTCCGCGCCCGCCACATCGAAGAGGGTTTCCAGTACGTCAGCTCGCCCCACATCACCAAGGAGGGGCTGTTCCAGACCTCCGGGCACCTGCCGTACTACAAGGACACGATGTTCCCGCCCATGCAGCTCGAAGGCGCGGACTACTACCTCAAGGCCATGAACTGCCCCATGCACAACCTGATCTTCAGGTCGCGCGGGCGGTCCTACCGTGAGCTGCCGCTGCGCTTCTTCGAGTTCGGCACCGTCTACCGCTACGAGAAGAGCGGAGTGGTCCACGGCCTGACCCGGGTCCGCGGCCTGACCCAGGACGACTCCCACTCGTACGTGACCACCGAACAGGCCCCGGCCGAGATCAAGCACCTGCTCAACTTCGTCCGCTCCCTGCTCGACGACTTCGGCCTCGACGACTACTACCTGGAACTGTCGACCCGAGACCCCAAGAGCGACAAGTTCATCGGCACGGACGAACAGTGGGCCGCCGCAACAAAGGTCCTGGAAGACGTGGCCACCGAGTCCGGCCTGGAGCTGGTGCTCGACCCGGGCGGCGCGGCCTTCTACGGCCCGAAGATCAGCGTCCAGGCCAAGGACGCGATCGGCCGCACCTGGCAGATGTCGACCATCCAGTACGACTTCAACCAGCCGGCCCGCTTCGGCCTCGAGTTCCAGGCCGCCGACGGCACCCGCCAAGAGCCGGTAATGATCCACTCGGCGAAGTTCGGCTCGATCGAACGCTTCTTCGGCGTCCTGGTCGAACACTACGCAGGAGCGTTCCCGGCCTGGCTGGCCCCCGTCCAGGTCGTAGGCATCCCGATCCGCGACGATCACGCGACCTACCTGGAAGAGTTCGTCGCCAAGCTGCGCGCGCAGGGCATCCGAGCCGAGGTGGACCACTCGGACGACCGCATGCAGAAGAAGATCCGCACCGCCCAGCAGCAGAAGATCCCGTTCATGGCCATCGCCGGCGATGACGACGTGTCCGCCGGAACGGTCTCCTTCCGCTACCGCGACGGCTCCCAGCGCAACGGCGTGGCCATCGACGAAGCGGTTGCGCACGTGGTCGAGGTCGTGCGGTCCCGGACAAACGTGGGTCCCTCTGCACCGACTGCGGATTAGGCGCTGGAATCGTCGGGGAGGCGGCTCGCCTGCCTCCCCGAGGCACTGCATTGCCGCCTTTTGCACTCGGCAAGGTCATGCGCGGTAGCCCACCCCGGATCCTCGAGTTCCGCGGGCCGGAGGAGATCGTGGGGGAAATGGCCGTCATCCGCGGCCTGGCTCGCATGGCCAGCATCATCGCCCTCCGACGTCGAGGCACTCTATCTGCCCGGGCCGGTCTGGCTGCGGTTTCTCTACGACCATCCCCGGGCCATGCACGCCATGCCGGCCATGACCGAGAACCTGGCCGACCGGGCGACGCGGCGAACCATCGAGTCCGAGCCGGCGATCGAGAGGCGACTACGCCATAGTGGTCGTCACCCAGGTGGCGATCTGGGCCCGGCGTGACACCCCGAGCTTGGTGCGGATGTGTTCGGCGTGAGCGGCGGCGGTCTTGGGCGCGATGGTCAAAGCCACCGCGATCTCGCGATTGGTCAGGCCGGCGGCGATCAGTCGTGCCACCTCGATCTCCCGAGCGGACAGCAGTGCCGGAGTTCCGTCGGACCGCACTTCCGCCGGGGTCGGTGCGCCCGCGGCCGAATACATCCGGGTCGCTTCCTCCACAAACGCCGCGGACTCCCCAGGGCGGCGCGACCGGCGGGCGCAGCGTGCCTGATCGACAAGCACGGCTGCGCCCTCCCAGAAGCGGCGCCGCGACCTCCAGAAAGCGGCCGCGACCGCCAGCGAGTCCCGCGCTTTGCCGGTCCGTCCCTCTTGTAGCTGGATCAAGCCCCTGGCGTGGTCGAGTGCGCCCATCGTTCCGGGAATGCCCCGCGACCGCAGCAGATCCGTGGTGCGCGTGAGCCACGCCCGGGCCGCCGTCGGGCCGGTTGCCGCGAGATGGGCTCGGGTGCCCGTCACCACGTACGGAAAAAGGTAGGCGGCGTCGCCGACCGCGGCCGAGGCGGCGAAGCCCTGGTCGCAGCGGGCGATCGCCGTGGCGGTGTCGCCGGTGGCCAGGGCCAGTTCGGCCAGGCCCCACCAGGCGGGGGAGAGGCGTTGCAGCTCGCGCATGCCCGAGCCGAGGCGTTCGGCCCGGGTGAGTTGGTCGAGGGCTTCCTCGTACGAACCCCGGCCCAGCGCCAGAAAGCCGAGCACATGCCGCGCGGTGATCTCGGTGGTGATGCCGCCGCCGTCGGCCAGCGCCTGGCGGGCCGTCGTGGTGGCGGCCGTCCAGTCGCCGGTGGCCCATTGGACGTGGGCCAGGTGGGCCGCCATGTAGTGCCGGTCGTTGAACAGCTCGACCTGCTGGGCGTAGGCGATGCCGGGGCGCAGCGTCCGTTCCGCCTCGTCGTATTCGACCAGCACCGACATCGACGTGCCGAGCATCCGGTACGACCGGGCGGCCTGGACCTCGTACCGCAGACCGGTCGCGCGGGTGATCGCGTCGCGCAGCAGGCGGGTGCCCTCCTCGGTGCGGCCGGCGAACAACAGCACCGAGCCGACCGTGGCGTCGACGTGGCAGAGCGCGCGGTCCTCCACACCCAGCGCCCGGGCCTGTTCGCCGCTGGCCAGGGCTTCGTCGAGGCGACGGTCGAGCATGTACGCGGCGGCCAGTTCGGCGTGCAGCTCGGCGCACGTGCGCGGGTGGTCGGCGGCCAGGGGCAGGGCCGCCCGCAGCGCTTCCGTGCGGGTCTCGAGATCGGCCCCGAGCAGGTGGCGCACGGCCACCCAGTCCCCGACGAGGGCGGCCGCGCCCGCTTTGTCGTCCAGTTCCAGCCGTACGTCGTAGGCCTCGGCGTAGCAGGCCGCGGCCTCCTCGTTCTCGTCGATCGAGGTCAGCTCGCAGGCCAGGGCGGTGAGCAGCCCGGCCCAGTCGGAGCGGGGCAGCCGGGACGGCCAGGTGCGCCGGGCCCGGCGGTAGAGCTCGGCCGCTTCCCGGTGCGCGGACAGCGCCGACGCCTCCCGGGCTGCGGCCCGGGCGTGCCGGAACGCCTCGTCGAACCGGCCCGCGCGCTCGTAGTGGTCGCTGGCCAGTGCGTCGGGCAGTCCGGTGCCGGCAGCCCGGGCGTGCAGGGCGCGCCGCCGCAGCGGGGTGATTCCGGAGTACAGCGCGTCGCGGATCAACGCGTGCCGGAAGGTGTAGCCGGCGCCGTCGGGGCTGGGCCGCACGAAGAACTGCTCGGTGAGCTCGCGCAGCGCCTCGTCCACGGCGGCCGGCTCGTCACCGGTCATCGTGGTGAGCAGGTCGAGGTCGAACGAGCGGCCCAGCACCGACGCCACCTCGGCCAGGGCACGCGTCGGGGTGGTCAGCGTGGCGGCGCGGGCGAGTACAGCCTCGGCCAGTGTGTCCGGAACCTGGTCGCCCTCGGCGCCCAGCATCGGGTCGGCCGGGGTCGCCAGGAACTCCTCCACGTGCAGCGGAATGCCGTCGCTGCGGGCGTGCAGCGCCTCGGAGGCCGCGGTGGGCAGGCTGGCCCCGGTGATGGCAGCGGCCATCACTGCCGTTTCGTCCGGCCGCAGCCGGGGGAGCCGCACTTCTTCGGCCAATCGCTGGGTGAGCAGGCGGGTGCGCCACTGCCGCATCGGGATGCGCGGGTAGAGCTCGTCGCTGCGGTAGGTGCCGATCACCAGGAGCCGGATCGTCCGGGCGTGCTGGGCGAGCCGGGCCAGCACGTCGAGGGTGAGGTCGTCGGCCCAGTGCAGGTCTTCCATGGTGATCAACAGCGGCCGGGCCGGGTCGTACGAGTGGGCCAGCAGGTCGGTCAGGTCGGCGACGAGCAGGCGGCGTTGGCTGGCGGCGTCGCCGTCGGTGAGCTCGCGCAGGCGCTGGCCGAGGCGTTCACCGGCCGCGGCGGTGCCGGGGTGGCGGCGCAATTGAGTCCCGAGGTCGGCCAGCGGTCCACCCGCGACCTCGGTGTCACCGGGCGAGGCGCCCGCGGCCAGCACCTCGTACCCCAATGAGCGGGCCCGGCCCACGATCTCGCCGAGCAGACGGGTCTTGCCGATGCCGGCTTCGCCGGCGAGGAACAGCGCCTCGCCGGTGGGCGCACTCAGACGGCGGTCGGCCAGGGCGAGCAGGTCCTCGCGGCCGACCAGAACAGGGCTGGCCACCATCTGGACCTCGCCTCGCTCCCACGTCAACGGCCGGACAGACCCCAGCACCACGTCCGCGACTTTAGGTCAGCCCGGCGCGCCTCCGTAGGTGCTCTGACCGATGTCCGACGCAAGCCCGGCGGCCAGGCTGGGGTCATGGCGAAATTCATGGACGTACACAGCGGATTCCACGGCGTCACCCCGGAGCAGCTGGCCGACGCGCACGACGCCGATCTGAAGATCGAGGGCGAGGAGGGGGTGCACTTCGAGCGGGCGTGGCTCGACCCCGAGTCGGGCAAGGTGTTCTGCCTCAGTTCTGGGCCGAGCAAGGAGGCCGTGATGCGGATCCACGAGCGCGCGGGTCACCCCACGACCGAGATCTACGAGTTGACGGCCGAGGTCTGAGCGGCCGGGGCCGCCTGTTCGTCGGGCGGCCCCGATTCGGCTCGGGAGATGCGCAGCCACACCACGAAGCCCCAGATGACGAACACCGCGTAGACGCCGTAGAGGACGGCCGACGGGTAGTAGCGGAAGTGCAGCAGTTCGGGCACGCCGACCAGGTCGACGGCTATCCAGCAGAGCCAGAACTCGACCCAGCCCCGGGCCAGCGCGTACGTGGCCAGCATGGAGCCGACGAAGATCCAGGAGTCGGCCAGGTAGTACCACCACGGGACGGGGAAGCCGGCGCCGACGGCCCGGAACACGTAGAAGCAGAGGACCACCGCGAACAGGGCCAGGCTGCCGTAGACGATGCGCTGGCGGGCGGTGGCCCAGTGCGGCTGGACAGCCACGCCGGCGGAGCTGCGTTTGCGGTTCTGGTTCCAGCGCCACCAGCCGTACACGCTGGCCACGACGAAGAAGACCTGGCGCGCGGCCTGCCCGAACAGCGGCGTGCCCTGGTCGTTGCCGATGGCCTGGCCGGCGAAGACGGTGAACAGCAGCACGTTGCCGACGATGCCGACCGGCCACGCCCAGACGTTGCGGCGCATGCCGAACAGGGCTGACCCCAGCCCGAAGGCGTTGCCGACGATCTCGCGGTAATAGATCGCCTGGTCGGCCGTGACCTGCCACTTGGCGTGGTAGAACGCGGAGAGTAGTTGGTCGGCCCAGGTCACGACTCATCGTAGGGCGCGGCCGAGGGGCATAGTGGTTCCCGTGACCGAACCCACCTGCCCGATCGAGACCCGCCTCTATGAGAACGGGAAGGCGATCGCCCAGGATTTCCCGTACGACCAGGTGGCCCCCCTGCTCGAGCAGCACCCCGGCGCGGTGCTCTGGCTCGACCTGTTCCATCCCACGGCGGACGACCTGACCCTGGTCGCCCGGGAGTTCCAGCTGCACCCGCTGGCCGTCGAGGACGCGACGGTCGACCACGAGCGCCCCAAGCTCGACCGCTACCCCCACCACGTCTTCCTCAACGTGTACGCGGTCGACATCGCCACCGAGGACTCGCACACCAAGTTCGGCAAGACCGAGATCAGTGTCTTCGTGACGCCGCGGGCCCTGATCACGGTGCGCAAGTCGCCCAGCGACACCAGCAAGTTCGTCGAACGCTGGGACGTCGACGCCCAGCTCGACGGCGGCGGCGTCGGCTTCCTGCTGTACGGGCTGCTCGACGTGGTCGTCGACGGGCAGTACGCGGTCGCCCAGCGGCTCGACGCGGCGATGGACAAGGTCGAGGACAAGCTGCTGGAGGAGGGCGGGGCGCCGCGCTCGGTCCGCATGAAGGGCGTCGAGCAGCGCAAGCTGCTGGCGGCGCTGCGGCGGGCCGTCGGGCCCATGCCCGAACTGGTCGGCCAGGCCATGCGGGCCGACCTCGGCCTGGTCGACGCGAAGCTGCGTCCCTACTACCGCGACGTCGAGGACCACGCGACCCACACCGTCGACGAGGTCGAGCATCTGCGCGACCGGATCGACGCGCTGCTGCAGGCCGATCTGGCCGAGCAGGGCAACGTGCTCAACGACACCACCCGCAAGCTGGCCGCGTGGGCCGCCATCGTCGCCGTGCCGACCGCGATCACCGGTTACTTCGGGCAGAACCTGCCGTACCCGGGCTTCGAGAAGTTCTCCGGTTTCGTCGTCAGCACCGCGGCCATCCTCGCGATCTCGGCACTTCTCTACCTCTACCTGAAACGACGCGGCTGGCTCTGACCGGCGGGGCATCGCGCGGCTCCGCCGATGGCGTAACCTCCCGGCATGATCGGGCTCATCTGGGGTGCGGTGCGGACGCGCACCGCCCAGGTGCTGACCGTCCTGGTGCTCACCGTGCTGGCCTCGGCGGTGGCCGCGGCCGGGCCGTGGTTCGCCTACGCGAGCATCAACCGGGCCGCCGCGGCCGACGTGGCCGCCGCCCCGGCCTTCCAGCGCACCGTGTCGGCGCAGCAGATCTCGGACACCGACGGCGACCCGCAGGGCGCCCTGGCCGAGCTCGAAGCGGTGATGCGGGGCCAGTTGTCCCTGCCGGTCGGTGACCCGGTCACCGGGCTCGCGCTGCCGCTCGCCGTCGACACCGACGGCGTCGCCACGACCATGAGCGTGGCCTTCCGCGACGACTTCTGTGCCCACGTACGCCTCGACGGCCCCTGCCCCGCGACGGCCGGGCAGACCGCGATCAGCGTCACGGCGGCCGAGCAGCTCGGTGTGCGGCCCGGCGACCGGTTGACCCTGCGCGATTCCCCGAACTCGCCGCCGGTGACGCTGACCGTGGTCGCGCTGTTCACGTACGCCGACCCGAGCAGCCTGTACTGGAGCAACGCGCTCTTCCGGGCCGACCGCGGGCTCGACCCGGCCTTCACCCCGCTCGCGACGTTCGAGACCGCGGCGCTGGCCCGGCCGACCGCCACCTTCGACCTGATCCTGCCCGACGAGTTGCTGCGCGGCGAGGGCGGTTTCCCGCTCGGCGCGGTGCTGCGCGAGGCGCAATACAAGGCCGCGGCCTCGGGCCTGCGCCTGGTCAACGCGTCCGGTCCGCTGCTGGCGGCCATCGAGCGCGACCGCACCGAGATCCGGCTCGGCGTGGTGCTGGCGATGGGGCAGACGCTGGTGCTGACGTGGTTCGCGATCGGGCTGGCCGGCCGGTACACCGGGCGCGACCGGCGCGGCGACGCCGCCCTGCTCAAGCTCCGCGGCAGCACCCGGTTCGCCATGTTGCGCCTGGCCTGGGGCCAGCATCTGCTGCCGTTGACCGTGGGCGCGCTGATCGGGCTGCCGTCGGGGTATCTGCTGGCCCGGTGGCTGGCCGGTCCGGTCGAGGCCGAGGGGCAACAGCGCGAGGCGTTGCTGTTGTCGCTGGCGGCGGCCGGGGCGGTGCTGCTGGGCGGGCTGGCCGTGCTGGCCGCGATCGAGGCCGTGGCCCTGCGCCGACCGGTGGCCGAGTTGCTGCGCGCGGTCGGCGCCGGCCGCGGGGACTGGCGGGCCGGGCTGACCGACCTGCTGCTGATCGCGGTCGCGGTGGCCGCCGTCTATCAGGCCCGGTCGAGCGCCCCGGGCAGCGGACTCGCGGCGGCCGCGCCGGCCCTGGTCGCGCTGGCCGTGGCGGTGCTGCTGGCCCGGCTGCTGGGGCGGGTGGCCGACCGGGGTGGGGGTGCCGCCCTGCGTACGGGCCGGTTGCGGCTCGGCCTCACGGCGGTGCAGGTGTCCCGGCAGCCCGGCAGCGACCGGGTGTTCGCGCTGGTCGTGGTGGCGGTGGCCCTGTTCACCACGACCCTGGGCCTGACCCTGGGCGACAACCGGGCCCGGAACGAGCGCAGCACGGCCGAGCTGGGGGCCGAGCGGGTGCTCAGCGTGCAGGCGGCCAACCGCACCACGCTGCTCGCGGCCGTCCGCCGGGCCGATCCCGAGGGCCGCCGGGCCATGGCCGTGGTCGTCGACCGGTCGAGTGATCCGCCCGTGCTCGCGGTCGACAGCGCGCGGCTGGCCGCGGTGGCGCGCTGGCAGCCCGCGTACGGGCCGGTGGGGTTGCTCGCCGCCGCCACCGCCGAGAGCCCCGGTCCGAAGCCCGCGCCCGCGATCACCGGCGAGCGGCTCAGCCTGCGGCTGGGCAACGAGAGCCGGCGCCCGGTCGCGGTCGGGCTAACTCTGCAGCACGAGGGCACGGGCGCCCCGGTCCAGGTGCGGTTCGGCCCGTTGCGCGCGGGCGAGCAGACCGTCACCGCGCCGGTCACCGGGTGCAGCGAGGCACCCGGCTGCCGCATCCTGCGCTGGCAGCTGAGCAGCCCGCCCGCGCCGAACGGCTACCTGCCCCCGGCCGACGCCGGCAGCGCGGTGACCCTGCGCGGGCTGACCCAGCAGAGCCCGGCGGCCGCCGTGCTCGGGCCGGACGAGCTCGGCGACATCGCCCGCTGGCGGCCCGAGACCACCGGCGCGGCGCTCGACATCGTCGCCGCCGACGGCGCCCTGCGCATCGCGCGCGACGAGAACAGGGCCGGCACCCCCGACATCGGCATCCAGGTGTACGCCGTGGACAGCGCCCTGCCACCGCCGGTCGTGCTGGCCGGGTCGCCGCCGACCGGCTGGCGGTTCGGCGAGCCCGCGCTGACCACGTTCGACGGTCAGCCGGTCCCGGTGCGGGTCGACGGCGCCACCGCGGTGCTGCCGGTGATCGGCCGGGCCGGGGTGCTCGTCGACCTCGAGACCGCGCGCCGGATCGGCGGCGACGTCAACCAGCCCGGCGAGTTCCAGGTCTGGCTGGCCCCCGAGGCCGGACCCGAGGTGGTGACCGCGCTGCGGGGGGCCGGGCTGGTCGTCAGCGGGGAGGACTCCGCGGCCCGCCGATCGGCCCGGCTGGCCGAGCAGGCGCCCTCGGCGATCGCCCGCTTCGGGCTGCTCGGCGGCGTGGTCGGGCTGCTGCTGGCGGCCGCGACCGTCGCCGTGGCGGGCGCCGTCGACCGGCGCGCGCGGCTCGAGCAACTGCGGGCGCTGCGGTTGCAGGGGCTGCCGCTGAAGGCTGCGGTCGGGACGGCGTACGCGGGAACCTGGGTCTTGATCCTGACCGGGCCGGCCGTCGGGTTGATGGCGGCGGCGATCGCGAATCCGGTGGCCCGGGTGGCCGTGCGCGGGTTCACCGACAAGTGGGACGTGCTGCCGCCGCCGGGCGCTCTGGGCTGGACCGCGGTCGGGCTGGCCGGGCTGGTCGCGCTGATCGTGCTCGGGCTGGTCGGCTGGCTCTCGGTGCTCCCGCTGGTGCGCCGGCTGCGCGACGGGGTGAGCGCCCGATGATGTCGCTGGTGCTGGCCATGGTGTGGACCAGGCGCGGGCAGGCCGTCACGCTCGCGCTGCTGGCGATGTTCGCGGTGGCCGCGGCCGTCGCCTCGCCGGCCTACCTGACCGCGACCGACCGGGCCATCGCGGCGGGCCAGATCGAGACGGCCACTCCCGGCGAGCGCAGCCTGGTCATCGCCGGCGCCCAGGACGCCCGGATCCAGACCGGCGGGCCCGGCTTCGCCGACGTCGGCGCGGCCCTGGTCGAGCTGCCCGGCTTCAGCTACGTCTACAGCTCGTCGTACCCGGTCATCGGGCTCGAGAAGAGCGTCGCCTATCCCAGCCGGGTCGTGTTCCGGCAGGACGTCTGCGCCCACGTGCGGATCGTCAGCGGCCGCTGCCTGGTCGGCGAGGACGACGTCATCGTCGGGGCGCGGACGGCCGAGCGGGCCGGGGTGCGGGCGGGCGACCCGGTCACGCTGATGAACGCGGTGATGGAGGACGACCCGGTCGACCCGTACTGGAAGAAGGACGGCGCCCCTGAGCGACTGGTCGTGGCCGGCGTCTACGAGGTCGACGACCCGGCTGACGTCTACTGGGGCACGCACGGCTACTTCACGTCGCTGGCCGGGCTGGGGCCGGCCGAGCCGGTCTTCACCGACGCCAACACGTTCGAGACGATCGAGCACGGGCTGACCGACCTGTCCATCGACGGGCTGGCCGGGCCGGGCGCGCTCAACCCCGACCGGCTCGACGAGTTGCGCACCGGCCTGCTCGCGCTCACCCGCAAGGCCACCGAGATCGGCCCCAATCTGCAGGTCGACACGGCCATCCCGGCCCTGCTCGACCGGATCGAGTCGGGCCGCGCGGCCGCCCACCTGCTGGTGCCGGTGCTCGCGGTGCCGCTGGTGCTGCTGGCCTGCTTCAGTATCTTCCTGGCCGTCGGCTACGGCACCCAGGGCCGCCAGTCCGAGCTCGCGATCGTGGCCCTGCGCGGCTCGCGGTGGTGGAACCGCTGGTGGCTGGCGACCGGCGAGAGCCTGGTGGCCATCCTGGCCGGTGCGGTGGCCGGCTGCCTGGCCGGGCAACTGCTGGTCAACGCGGTGGCCGCGGCCCGCTTCCCCGGCGTCGGCATCGAGGAGGGCTGGGCCTCCCTGCGGTACGCGCCCTTCGCCGCGCTGGCCGCCGTCGGTGCGGCCGTGCTGGCCCAGCGCCGCCAGCTGCTCAGCCCGGTCGCCACCCTGCTGCGGCGCAACCCGGTGGCCGCCAACGGGCCGCGCGCGCTCGCCGTCGAGGCCGTGGTGATCCTGCTGGCCGTCGTGGCGGCGGTGCAGCTGGCCGTCTCGGGGGGATCGCTCAGCGGCGTCGGCCTGCTCGCACCCGCGTTCGTCATGCTCGCCCTCGCCCTGCTGGCCGCGCGCGCTTTGCTGCCGCTGGTCACCCGGTACGCGTCCCGGGCCCTGGCCGCGGGCCGGCTCGCCCCGGCGCTGGCCGGCTTCCAGCTCTCCCGCCGTCCCGGCGCCCAGCGGCTGTTCGCCCTGCTGGTCGCGACCGTGGCCGTGGCCGGCTACGCGGCCTGCGCGATCGACGTGGCCGCCCGGGGCCGGGTCGTGCAGGCCGAGCTCGGCGTCGGCGCGGCCCGGGTGCTCGAGGTGTCCCCGGTCCACCGCAGCCGCCTGCTGCACGTGGTCCGGCAGGTCGATCCCGAGGGCGAGTTCGCGATGGCCACCGTGCGGCTGCGCAACAGCACCGGCCTCGAACCGCTCGGCCTGGCCGCCGACACGACCCGGCTCGCGGCCGTCGCGACCTGGCCCGACGACGCCCCGCCGGTCGCTGCGGTGGTGCGGGCGCTGCGCCCCGAGGCGCCGCCGGCCCCGGTGATCAAGGGGTCGGAGCTGGCCGTCCGGGCCACCGCGACCGGCGTCGTGAAGGGCAAGGAGGTGCGGCTCAACGTTGCGCTGTCGTCGCTGGGCGGGCGCGGCGACACGCTGGTGCAGCTGGGCGACCTGGGGGAGGGCCGGCACGACTACGTGCAGAAGGTCCCCGCATGCGCCGAGGGCTGCCGCATCAACGGCTTGCAGCTGATGGTCAACGGCAACGTGACCGGCGTGACGAGCTCGATAACGGTCTCGTCGCTGGGCGCGACCCTGTGGCGCATGCCCCGGTACGGCACGGTCAGCTCGGCGCCCGACGGCCTGCGCATCACCCTGGACGCGCCGAACGGCTTGCCCGAGGGCGCCTGGCTCCACCCGCTCGACACGCCCTACCCCCTTCCCATCGCGTACGCCGGGAGCTCCTCGCCCGGGGCCGTGCTCACCGGTCTCGACGGCAAGCCCATGTCGGTGACCGAGGTCGAAGGGCTGCCCGCCGTGCCGCGGGTCGGGCGCAACGCCACGCTGGTCGACCTCGAATACGCCGACCGGTTCGCCATCGACGGCGCTCCGGCCCTGGTGCCCGAGGTGTGGCTCAACGACCGCGCCCCCGCCGACATCGCCGAGCGGCTGACCGCCGAGGGCCTGACCATCCGGGCCGACTCCCGGGCCGACCAGGTGCGGCGCCAGCTCGACGAGCAGGGCCCGGCTCTGTCGCTGTGGTTCCACCTGATCGCGGGCGGCCTGGCCGTGCTGCTGGGCGCGTTCGCGCTGGTGCTGGCGGCCGCGGTCGACCGGAGCCGCCGGGTCGAGGACCTGTCGGCCCTGCGCGTGCAGGGCCTGCGCCGCGCGGCGACGAGCCGGGCCACCCTGTGGACCTATCCGGCCCTGGTCGGCATCGCGGCCGTCACCGGCATGGCCACCGCGGTAGTCGGCTGGGCGGCCACCGGGTGGGCGCTGCCGCTGGCCGGCGTCAACCCGGCCGACCTGCCGTTGCCGGCCTGGCCCCGGGTGCTGGTCCTGATCGGCACGACAGTGCTCGTCCTCCTACTGTTGGCCACGGTGGCCCTGGCCACGGGCCGGGACCTCCGCCGTCGCATCACGCCCCGATGAAGGATCACCACATGAAGACACTCAGCGTTGTGGACGCCGACCTGGCCTGGGACGCCGACCTGACGGTGCTGCGCGGCGTCACCGTCGAGGCCCGGCCGGGCCAGATCCTGGCTGTCACCGGCACGTCCGGCGCGGGCAAGACCACGCTGCTCAGCGCGATGGCCGGCCTGCTCACCCCGGCCCGGGGCGAGGTGCTGGTCGACGGCGAGAAGCTGACCGACCGCGACCAGGCGGTGAAGCTGGGCGTGGTGCTGATCCCGCAAGACAACGGCCTGGCGGCGATCCTGACCGCGGCCGAGAACATCTCGGTCGCGGTCATCGCGACCGGCGGCACCGCGGCCGAGGCCCGGCGGCGCACGGCCGAGGCGCTGGAACCGCTGGGCCTGTCCGGCCAGGCCAATCAGCTGATCGAGGAACTGTCGGGCGGCCAGCAGCAGCGCACGGCGATCGCCCGCGGCCTGGCCCTGCAGGGCGACATCCTGCTGGCCGACGAGATCACGAGCGAACTCGACGCAGCCAACCGCCAGAAGGTCATGGAACTGCTACGAGCCGAAGCGACCCGCGGCGCCGCCGTCGTCTTCGCCACCCACGACCCGGAAGCGGCAGCGGCCTGCGACCGCGAACTACACCTGGGCGACGGCGAAGCCACCTGGGTCCGCCCGTGACGCGGCCCGAGCTGTTCGCCGCGCTGGCCGAGCGGTTCTCGCAGCTGGGCGGAGTGGACTTGGAGCTTCCAGCGCGATCAACCCCACCCCGCGCACCGGATTGGGGTGAGATGTGGCCGCCGCCTCCGGGAGACGGACCTCCATCAGCGGACTCGACCTCGGATCGCCGCGATCGGCCGATCCCGGACCACTCATAGCGCCTGCGAGCCGGGGGCAGCCCTCATCTGTTCCGTGGCCGGGCCCGACCGCGTGACGTCCGGGACGGAAGAGGTGGAACACGCCTGCGGAAAGCCGTGCGTGGGCAGCCTCACGCGCGAAATCTGGACCGCTGGCAACGCCTGACCGACGACGGCGACGTGCCGGGACTGCATCGAGTCCTGACTGGTCTGAACGTCGACGCGATCGAGATGCGCGAGGTTTCACCCATGCTGGGTCTGCTCGCTCAATCGGAGCGGTCAGAGGTCCTGGGCCGGCCGCTCTGATCCGGCGCAGCAACTCGAGCACGCGATCGGCTGAGCTGCGTCGGCGTCGGATGCCTCAACTTCGGGCTGTGCGGAAGGCTTGAGCCAGATCAGGGCGCCGGTCACGACGAAGAGGGCGGCGACCGGGGTGCCCCAGCCGGTGGGCAGGTACATGGCCAGGAACCAGACTCGGGCTTCTACTCCGGTGAGTAGGAAGATGGTGGGCACCAGGCCCTGCGGGAACAGCAGGATCGTGCCGAGGGTCAGGTAAACGATGATCTGGGGCCACGGGCGGGTGTCGGGCGGGGGCGTCGCTGTGGTGGGGGTGGGGGCTTTGCCCGTACGCAAGTGGGTCAGCATTTCGGGGCCACGGGCGGTGAGGCGGGTGTGGGCGGCGCGGCCCAGCCACCATGCGAGCGCCACGAGGATCAGCGTGAGCGCCGCGGCCGGCACGGCGGTGAGCCCGGCCCCCGGCCCGAGCCTCAGCCCGTACGGGACCAGGCCGAGGAAAGCGACGGCCGTGACCACCCCGGGGACACCGACGAGGGCCACCGCGAGCAGCCCGGCCGCCAGCCGTCGCCGGGGTAGTGGCAGCAGGGCGAAATGGCCGGGGCGCAACACCGCCGAGCCGCCCAGCAGCGGGCAGGCGACCCAGCCGAGCAGCCACAAGACTGCGGCGCCGGCCAGCAGATCGCCCGCGTCACCGGCGAAGGCCAGCCCGATCGTCGCCGCCGCCGCGGCCAGGCCCAGGACCGCGCCCACGACCATCCAGGCCGCCTGGCCGCCGGTCATCGAGTTGCTCAGGACGGCCAGCTTCATCCGGATCAGGACGAGAGCCACGACAGACCCGTCCGGGTGTGCGCGTCACCGCCGGCCAGCCGGACGAAGGTCGCCTCGAGCGAGTGAGCCGTTCGGGCAGGGCCAGGCCGTCGGGCAGCACACCCAGCAACGCCTTGGCCCGACCGGATCGGACCACACGTCGTGCCCGTACACCTCGGACCGGCCGCCGCCGGGGCGGAGCAGGCCCACCGCCATCGACAGGGCCGTCGTCTTGCCCGCGCCGTTCGGCCCGACCAGCCCGAAGAACGAGCCCGGCGGCACGACCAGGTCGACGTCGTCGACCGCGACCCTGTCGCCGAAGGCCTTGCGCAGGCCGGTCAGGCGCAGGGCGGGCGTCATGGTCAGACCACGGATTCCGTTCCGCCCGGCACCAGGGTGACCTCGCCGTCGATGTGCTGCACGGTGAACAGCGTGCCCGGCGGGTACGAGCCGAGCACTTCGGGCGGCAGCTGCACAGTGCCGTCACCGGCGACCACGGCGAAGTCCTGCCCGTCGCGGCCCTCGGCGCCGACCCGGCCGTCGCGGATGGTCACCGCGCGGCCCAGCCGGGCGCCGACCTCGTTGTCGTGGGTGACGACCACGATCGTGGTCTGGCGTTCGGCGTTGACCGTCTCCATCGCCGCGAGGACCTCGTCGCGGCCGGCGGTGTCGAGACGGCTCGTCGGCTCGTCGACCAGCAGCAGGCCGGGGCCGGTGGCGATGCCGACGGCCAGCGCGGCCCGCTGACGGCCGCCGGGGGTGAGGTCGGCCAGGCGCTGACGGCCCTGACCGGGCAGGCCGACCAGGTCGAGGATGCGGTCGGGGTCATCGAGGGTGATGCCGCGGGTGTGGGCCGCCCGGCGCTGGGCCAGCCAGATGTTGCGGTGCAGCGACGCGTACGGCAGCAGGTTGCGGGCCGCCCCCTGCAGGACGACCCCGATCTCCGTACCCCGCAGGCGGGAGATCTCGCCGTCGGAGAGCTTGCCCATGTCGTAGGTGCCGATGTTGATCCGCCCGGCCGACGGGCGCATCAGCCCGGCCAGCAACGCGATCAGCGTCGACTTGCCCGACCCGGACGGGCCGACCAGCGCGATGGTCTCACCCGGAGCGATCGACAGGTCGACCCCGGCCAGCGCGACCACATCGCCCGCCTCGGCCCGGTAGATGTGCACCACGCGCCGGCAGGCGACAGCGAGTCCGTTCATGGTGCCAACCTAGCGTTTCCCGGGGCCGCGTTTCGTCCCCGTGGGCCGGGCATTTTAGGGTGTGACCGTGCGCGACATCGCCGTTTTCTCCGGATCCG
Organism: Paractinoplanes aksuensis; assembly: GCF_024137025.1. Taxonomy (GTDB): domain Bacteria; phylum Actinomycetota; class Actinomycetes; order Mycobacteriales; family Micromonosporaceae; genus Actinoplanes; species Actinoplanes aksuensis. Next base: position 172,380 of record NZ_JAMYJR010000023.1, on the reverse strand, counting down.
CCCATCCTGCCCTGGCCGCCGAGATCTGCGACCACCTCGGAGTGCCGCTGCTGCCGATCCGCACCTCCCGCTTCGCCAACGACTGCATCGAGGTGCAACTGCAGGCCAACTGCCGCGAACGGGACGTCTACCTGATCCAGCCGCTCGTCCCACCCGTGCAAGAGAACCTGGTCGAACTGCTGTTCATGCTGAACGCGGCCCGCGGCGCTTCGGCCGGGCGCATCACGGTGGTGCTGCCGCATTACGCGTACGCCCGCAGTGACAAGAAGGACGCGCCGCGCATCAGCATCGGCGGGCGCCTGGTGGCCGACCTGCTGACCACGGCCGGCGCCGACCGGGTGCTGGCCATGACGCTGCACTCGCCGCAGGTGCACGGCTTCTTCAACATCCCGGTCGACCACCTGCACGCGCTGCAAGAGCTGGCCCGCCACTTCCGCCGCTACGACCTGAGCAACGCCGTGGTCGTCTCACCCGACCTGGGCAACGCCAAGGAGGCGGCGGCGTTCGCCCGGCTGCTCGGCATCGGCGTCGCGGCCGGCGCCAAGCAGCGCTACGCCGACGACAAGGTGGTCATCAGCACGGTGATCGGCGACGTGGCCGACAAGGACGTGATCGTGCTGGACGACGAGATCGCCAAGGGCAGCACGGTCTTCGAACTCCTCGACCGGCTGCGGGAGCGCAACGCCCGCAGCGTACGGGTGGCTTGCACCCACGGCTTGTTCGCGGCCGACGCGGTGCAGCGCCTCTCGGCCGAGAAAGAGATCGAAGAGATCGTCTGTACCAACACGGTCCCGATCCCGGCCACCAACCACACCGAGAAGCTGACCATCCTGTCGGTCGCCCCGGCCCTGGCCGAAGCGATGCGCCGCATCCACAACGGCGAGTCGGTCAGCGCCCTGTTCCATGACGCCTGACATTCCCTCTGGTCCGGGCGCTGCTTCCGGTCCGGGCGCCTCCTCCCGTCCGGGCGCCTCTTTCGGTACGGGCGGGGGTGCCGATCGGGTGGGGCGGGTGCTCGATGCGCTGCTCGCGATGCAGCGGCAGAGCTGGGAGCAGGGAGTCGCCTCACAAGCGGCCCTCGACCTGGGGCGCGACGACCTGGCCCACCTGATGGCCGAGTCGGCGGTGGCGCGACAGGCGCCGGACGGGCGGCTGGGTGGCCCCGACGACAACGCGGTCAACGGCGCGGCGTGCGGGGAGGCGGTCGTCCGGGCCGGCTTCACGGACGCCGCCCGGCGCCAGCTCGACTTCCTGCTCGGCGCTGCCCCGCGTACGACCGACGGAACGATTTGCCACGTGCTCGGCTCGTCCCAGGTATGGGCGGACACGGTCTACATGGTGGTGCCGTTCCTGGCGCTGAGCGGCGAGCTGGACGAGGCCGTACGCCAGGTCCACGGCCATCGGCGACATCTGTGCCGCGACGGCCTCTACTCGGCGATCTCGCCGGTTCGCCCGGCCCATTGGGGCGGCGGAAACGGCTGGGTCGTAGCCGGTATCGCCCGCGCCGTACGCCTGGCCCCCGCCCTGCTGGAGACCGACCTGCCCGCCCACGCACGCGAGGTGCTCGACGCGTGCCTGCCCCTGCGCCGCCCCGACGGCCTGTTCCACGACGTGCTCGACGACCCGGCCACGTTCCGCGAGTCGAACGCCGCGCAGATGTTCGCCTACGCCGCCCTGACCGGCGCCACCGACGGCTGGCTGCCACCCGAGTACGCCACACTGGGCCACGACCTGCTGGCCGCCGCCACCGCCGAGGTCGACAACCACGGCCTGGTGCAGAACGCCTGCGGCACACCAACCTTCGACCACCCCGGCACCTCCCCCGAAGCCCAGGCCTTCCACCTGCTCGCGACGGTAGCCGCCACACCCCCGCCACCACACCCCTGACCCGCCCACCCTGTGGACAGCACCGGATTGTGGACAACTTCAGCCCTCCGCTGATCAAGTCCTAGGCTCATCCCTGCCCCGGGAGGGAGGGGGTTCGGGATGGCCCCGGGGGTGTCCCTGCGAGGGCGAGCTTTTCCGCTGGTTTGTGCTGATGGGGCGTTGAGGTGCGGAGCATGGCGTGCAGGACGTCGACGCGGCGCCGTGCCAGGCAGACAGGGGCTGCGTTGTGTTTCCTGCCTTCAGCCCGTTCGCGGTCGTAGCAGGCCCGGCTGGGCGGATCGGACAGCGCCGCGAACGCGGACCGGAGGAACGCGCATTTCAGCTGCTCATTGCCGCCCTTGGGCGAGTGTTCCTCGCGGATGCTGGTGCCCGAGCGGCGGTCGGCCACGGCCAGGATCCGGCCGTGCCGGGTGAGGATGTCGAACAGTTCCCGAGCCTCACCTCGGTGTTCGGCAATGCCGCGTCAAAGCGCATGACAGCGCCGGTGAGGATGGTGACCACGCCACCGTTGAAGGCGCGCGTCAGCCTCCTGGCGGCCTTGGGGGACCTACCGCCGGGTCGAACAGCGCCGCAGAAATCGCGGGAGATGCCGCCGGGTCGAAGCCAGGACCGGCGTCGTAGGAATTCGGCCAGGGGTGGGACGGGGGACGGGGAGGGCAGGACTCCGTCCCCCGTTCGTTCAGGGTCTTCCGCCGGGTTGAGCTGGGCTCCTTTCGCGGGGACGTATGTTGGGAGCGCTCCCATACGACTGTAACGGCTGGGAATGTCCGGCGCTATAGGCCGGCGGTGGTCAGGTGGTGGCGGCGCAGGTCACCGTCGGGGTCGAGGCCGTGCCGGAGCCGATGAAGCCGAAGCCGGCCGTGCCCGCGGCGGGCAAAGCACCGTTGTAGGCCACGTTCTTGGCGACCAGCGCGTTGCCGCTCGCGGTGACCGTGGAGTTCCAGGACTGACTCACTGACGGTGCGCTGCCGTAGGTCAGGGTCACCGTCCAGCCCTTGATGGCGGCCGCGCCCGCGGTCACCTTGACCTCGCCCTGGAAGCCGCCCGACCACTGGCTGCTGGTCGCGTACGTCGCGGAGCACGCCCCGGAAGCCGGGGGAGTGGTCGGCGGGGTGGTCGGCGGCGTGGTGGGCGGGGTCGTCGGGGGAGTCGTCGGCGGCGTGGTCGGGGGTGTGGTGGTGCCGCCGAAGTTCACGTCGCTGCAGAAGTAGTAGGACTGGTCGAGGTGGCTGGCCTGCCAGATCGTGTAGACCATGGCCCGTCCGCTGCGGCCCGAGACCGACACCGGGATGTCGATCTCGACACCGTCGGAGCGCTGGGTCCACTGCGCGGCCGGCGTGTTGCCGATCTGCGAGACGCGGTCGAGGTCCGACCACTTCAGGGCCTGGGTGGTCGGGTTGAAGCCGGGCTTCGAGACGTACACCCAGATGTAGTCGGCGCCGTGCCGGGCGCCGTCGAACAGCTTGACGTTGAAGCTGTTGCCGACGTTGGTCGCTTTCCAGTCGCCGATGGTGTCCATGGCGTTGTAACGGCCGCTTTCGGTACGACCGCCGCTGCAGAGCTGGCCGTCCGGGATCGCGCCCTGGTGGTTGCCGGCGACGTTCTCGCGGAACAGGCCGTTCCAGTTCCACATGGCGCTCGGGTTGGCCTGCCAGGCCTGCCAGCACATGGGGTCCTCGGTGGCCATGGCCGGGTCCTGGAACTTGCTGCCCCAGCGCTCGAAGCAGCCGTAGTTGCGCGAGGAGGGGCCGGTGACGTTGCCGTGCGCGTTCGCGGGGGAGACCGGCGCGAACAGGACGGTGAGGGCGGCGAGCAGCAGGCCGGCGGCCGCGCTGAAGAGAACTCTTCGTTTCATGAGGGCATTGCTCCGCATGGTCGGTGGCCCGGTGGACAGGCCAGGGGGAACCGGCGGGAGCTGCCCTCAACTCCCGAATCACATACACCGGCGGGTGTCGTAACACCGTGCCACAGAATCGATGGTTGTCAATAGCAGTTGCGAAACGGGGTGGGGGCCCGGGCACACTCGGATCATGGAACCCCTGAGCGAACCGGCCCAGTTGCGAGCAGCCGCGGCTCTGATCGCCGGCGCCGAGCGGCTCGTCGTCCTCACCGGGGCCGGCATGTCGGCCGAGAGCGGTGTGCCCACGTTCCGGGACGCGCTGACCGGGTTGTGGGCGCGGTACGACGCCCAGGCGCTGGCCACCCCCGAGGCGTTCGAGCAGGATCCGGCGCTGGTGTGGGGCTGGTACGAGTGGCGGCGCGAACTGGTCGAGCGGGTGGGGCCGAACGCGGGGCACGAGGCGGTCGCGCGGCGGGACGCCGTCGTGATCACGCAGAACGTCGACGACCTGCACGAGCGGGCCGGCTCCAAGAACCCGATCCACCTGCACGGCTCGCTTTTCACCCCGCGCTGTTCCGGGTGCGGCCGGGCGGCGGGCGCGCCTGCAGTTGGCGGGGCGGGGACCGAAGGGCCGAGAACCCCGCCTTCTTGTGAGCACTGCCAGTCCCTCGTACGCCCGGGGGTGGTCTGGTTCGGTGAATCGTTGCCGGTGGACGCGTTGGAGAAGGCGGTCGAGGCCGCCGCCAACGCCGATGTGCTGGTCACTGTGGGTACGTCGGGGGTGGTCCATCCGGCCGCCGAGATCCCGCAGGTGACGGCGAAGCTGGGCGGTACCGTCATTCAGGTCAACCCGCAGCCGACGCCGCTCGACCCGTTCTGCGCGGTCAACCTGCGCGGGCCGGCCGCGACAGTGCTCCCCGAGATCATCAGATGAATGGTTGCAAACCTGGCGAACCGGCACCACGCACCTCGTAAGACGCGGATCATGTCGTCATGGGTGTCATGGCTTACCCCCTCCGGTACGCGCTCGCCGATCTCGCCCTGGCACTGAGCCGGGTCTCGCACGAACCTGCCGCCGTGCAGTCCACAGCAGCCCGCGCCGCCGCCGACATGATCGGTGACGGCGCCGGCGTGCAGCTGCTGCGGGACGACGGCCGGTACGACTCGATCACCTACCACCACGTCGACGACGGGCGGTCGGCCTCGCTGTCGCGCGTGCTCGACCACGTCGACCAGCTGCCCGACGACGACTTCTCGACCGCGCTGGCGGCCAGCCGCCGGCCCATCGTGCTGGCCGGGGACGGCGTCGAGCCGCTGGCGGGCGAGGAGCACGAGATCCACTCGGCCGTGCTGTGCCCGGTGATCGTCGACAACACGTACGCGGGGTATCTGGTGCTGACCCGCGAGACGCCCGGCTCGTTCTATTCGACGGCCGAGGTCGAGCTGGCCCGCGACATCGCCGGTGAGCTGGCCCTGGCCTGTTCGAGCGCGCGGGCCCTGGAGCGGCTGCGGGCCAGCGAGGAGCGCTACCGCCGGGTGCTCGAGACCATCCCCGAGGGGGTGCTCCAGCTCGATCCGGACGCGGTGGTGACGTACGCCAACGAGCCCATCGGGGTCGTCCTGGGCATGCCCCGCTCGCAGCTGGTCGGCGTCTCGCTGCGGGGCTTCCTCAACGACCAGGGCCAGAAGGAGCTGAACCGGCGGATCAACGAGTGCCGCGAGGGCCGCTCCACGGTCGGTGGCACCCGGCTCATGCGGGCCGACGGATCGCAGCGCAGCGTCCGGATCAGCATGATGCCGCTGATGGGCGATCACGGCGAGTTCACCGGCGTGGTCTGCATGGTCACCGACACCACCGACCACATCGACGCCCGCGGTCTCAAGCGCCAGCTCGACCACCTGCGCCGGCTGGACAGCCTGGGCCAGCTCATCGGCGGCATCTCGCACGACTTCAACAACCTGCTGACCGTGGTCGGTGGCTCGGCCGAGATGATCACGCACTCGGCCGAGGAGGGCAGTGAGCACCACCGGCTCGCCACCGACATCCTGGACGCGGTGGGCACCGGGCGCTCGCTGACCCACCAGCTGCTCGCGTTCGGCCGCAGCGACGGCAACCGCCCCGAGATCATTCCGATCCCGGATCTGCTGACCGACGTCCAAAGCCTATTTTCCCGTACGCTGGGCGAACACATCGGCCTCGACCTGGCGTTCGGCCCCGACGTGTGGGCGGTCAAGGCCGAACGAGGCCCGCTCGAGCAGGCGCTCGTCAACCTGGCCGCCAACGCCCGCGACGCCATGCTGCACGGCGGCATGCTGCGGGTGGCCGCGATGAACGAGCTGGTCGAGGCGGGCAAGGGTCCCGAGGGTGTGCCGCCGGGCCGGCTCGTGCACATCGTCATCACCGACACCGGCGTCGGCATGACCGACGAGGTGCGCCAGCGCGCGCTCGAGCCGTTCTTCACCACCCGTCCCACCGCGGCCGGCCTGGGCCTGGCCACCACGGCCGGCATCGTGCAGGGGCTGGGCGGGCACATCGAGCTCGAGTCCGAGCCGCGGATGGGCACGACGGTCCACCTGTACCTGCCCGCGGCCGAGGACAAGCCGCTGGCCGCGTCGGGCCGCCAGGGCGCGCCGGCGGTGATCGGCCGGGTGCTGATCGTCGAGGACCAGCCCGAGGTGGCGCAGCTCGTGCAGCGCCTGATCGAGCCGGCCGGGTACGCCATCACGGTCGCCACCGACACGCTGCAGGCGGTGAGCCAGGTGGCCGCGGGCGCCCACCCGGACCTGCTGATCACCGACGTGGTCATGCCGACGATGACCGGGCCCGAGCTGGCGGCGGCGCTGCGGACGCACCAGCCACACCTGCCGGTGCTCTACATGTCCGGCTACACGGCGGCGTCGCTCGGCCCCCAGCTGCACCTCGACGACAACAGCATGCTGATCGAGAAGCCGTTCACCCGATCGACGCTGCTCGGGGCGATCCGGACGCTCTCCGGTACTGCGACGAACGAGGCCGCCACGTCCAAGTAACGGCGTTTCCGCGACTCCGACCAAAGGTGCGAACTCGGGCGGAGGGGGTTGCGCTCCGAAGCGGACAAACAGCAGTATTCCGGCGTACAGCCGACTTTAGTCCGCTTTGGGGTGGCGGGCGGGGTGGTCGGATGGGGCTTCGGGAGGACCACCAGTGACTCAGCATGGCACGCGGGACCGGTCGAGTGTTGGATCACGCGCCGACACGCACGGCACGTCGACCATGGACCTGAGCGGACGATGCGTCGGCAGCTCGTACGTGCTCCAGCGCCCGCTCGGGCAGGGTGCCACCGGCACCGTGTGGGAGGCGCTCGACCGGGCCACCGGCAAGTCCGTCGCCGTGAAGCTGTTGCACGAGAGCCTGTTGCAGCAGCCCCGGCTGGTCACCCGGTTCGTGCAGGAGCGCACGATCCTGCGCATGCTGCGCCACCGCAACGTGGTGCGCGTGCACGACCTGTTCAGCGTGGGCGAGACCATCGGCCTGGTGATGGACCTGGTCAGCGGGGGCAGCCTGCGCGACCTGCTGCGCACCGAGCCGACCGTGGCCCCGGGCGAGGCGGCCCGGCTCACCGCGCAGGTGGCGGCCGCGCTGGCCGAGGCGCACGACCTGGGCGTGGTGCACCGCGATCTCAAGCCCGACAACATCCTGCTGGCGACCGTCGACGGCCGGCTCGACACCCGGCTGACCGACTTCGGGGTCGCCCGCATCCTGAACACGCCCAGCATGACCACCCCGAGCGCGGTCGTCGGCACCCCGCACTACATGTCGCCCGAGGCCTTCCACGGCGCGACGGCCAGCCCGGCCACTGACGTGTACGCGCTCGGCGTGCTCCTCTACGAGCTGGTCAGCGGCCGGCCGCCGTACGTGAGCGACTCGATCCCGGACCTGATGCGCCAGCACCTCGAGGGCAACCCCGTCCGCCGTACGGGCCTGCCCGACCCGGTGTGGGACGTGATCACGGCATGCATGGCGCACAAGCCGCGCCGCCGCCCGACCGCGGCCGAACTGGTGGCCGACCTGTCCGACATCGCCCGCCGCTTCGACGGCGCCCCGGCGCTGCCGGCCCCGGCCGACGCCCTGGTCGAACCGCCGCGTTCCGCGCCCGTGCTGCACTCGCTGCCGCTGGCCTCCGTGTCGGTGGACGACTGGCTGGTGTCATCGAAGCCGAAGGTCGCTCCCTCGATCGTTCCCCCGCAGCGGCATCCCGGGAAGCGCAACGCCGTCCCCGGCTGGCGCTGGGCCCGCCCCGGCGCCACGCTCGTGGTGATCGCGGCCGCGATGGTCGCCTCGGCCACGGCCACGACGGCCTGGAACATGGGCCGCGACAACGGCGAGACCCGGGACCTGGCCGCTCCGCCGGCAACTGTCGCTCCGCTGCCGTCGGCCGTCCCGTCAACCGTGGCCCAGCGCCGCACGAACGTCTCGGCCAATCGCAACGCGGCCCGGCCGGCGGCCGCCCACACGCCCCCGGCCCCACGAAAGGCCGTTCCGGCGCCGGCTTCTCCGGTCGTACGCACCCGGGCCGCGCAACCACCCACCAAGCGCCCACCGACCCGTTCGCCGCGCCCCGAAGCCCAGCCGTACGGCCCGTGGCAGTGCAACCAGAGCTTCGCGATCGACTTCCGGACCAGGACCGCAGCCCGCGTCCAGCCCTGCCACATGCTCGGCCGTGACGTCCGCTACCAGGCCACGGTGACCGCCCCCGGCGGCGGTCAGGGCCGCATCACGGTCGCGCTCAAGGACGCCGACTCGGGCCGCACCGTCGGCGCCACCAAGACCTGCGACAACCTGATCTTCGAGGGCGACGCCGCCAACCGCACCTGCGGCCCGGCCGCGGCCAGCCCGCCCCGCGGTCACACCTACGCCGTGGTCATGAACTTCAGCTACGACCGCAACGGCCGCACCTTGACCAGCGAGGCCAAGAGCGCCACCTTCGCCTGGAATTAGATCGCGCGGTGCGGCGTTACCGCCTACCGTGATCCGCATGTACGCACTCGGTCTGCAGCTGCCCCAAGGGGCGGCTCCCGTGTGCGTGCTCTCCGATACGCGAATCTGACCCTTCCCCAGCCGCAGCAGAACCCCGGGGAAGGGTGGTCGCTTCATGCGCGGTTCTGGCGCTCCCCGCTCGGCAGGCGGGGCGCGCACTCCCCAGAATGCCTTACATCCAGTGAGGGATTGATCAGATCATGGCCAAGAGCCAGTTCATCCGGACCAAGCCGCACGTCAACATCGGCACGATGGGGCACGTCGACCACGGGAAGACGACCCTGACCGCCGCGATCACGAAGGTTCTCGCCGACCGCGACCCGGCCTCCAACCGGTACGTGGCGTTCGAGGGCATCGACAAGGCCCCGGAGGAGGCCGCCCGCGGCATCACCATCACCATCGCGCACGTCGAGTACGAGACGCCGACCCGGCACTACGCGCACGTGGACATGCCGGGCCACGCCGACTACGTGAAGAACATGATCACGGGGGCGGCGCAGGTCGACGGGGCCATCCTGGTCGTGTCGGCCCAGGACGGCTCGATGCCGCAGACCCGCGAGCACGTGCTGCTGGCCCAGCGGGTCGGCGTGCCGTACCTGGTGGTGGCGCTCAACAAGAGCGACGCGGTCGACGACCCGGAGCTGCTCGACCTGGTCGAGCTCGAGGTCCGCGAGTTGCTGAGCGAGTACGGCTTCCCCGGCGACGAGGTTCCGGTCGTCCGGGTCAGCGCGCTCAAGGCCCTCGAGGACGACCCGAAGTGGGTGCAGTCCGTCGTGGACCTGCTCGACGCGGTCGACGACTACGTGCCCGTGCCGCAGCGTGAGCTGGGCGAGCCGTTCCTGATGCCGATCGAGAACGTGCTCACCATCAGCGGCCGCGGCACCGTGGTCACCGGCAAGATCGAGCGGGGCACGCTGCGCGTCGGCGACCCGGTCGAGGTCGTGGGTCTCGGCCCGACCATCGCCACCGTGGCGACCGGGCTCGAGACGTTCGGCAAGTCGCTCGAGACGGCCGAGGCCGGCGACAACGCGGCCATCCTGCTGCGCGGCATCAAGCGCGAGCAGGTGCAGCGCGGCCAGGTCGTGGCCGTGCCCGGCAGCGTCACGCCGCACCAGAAGTTCGAGGCGCGGATGTATGCGTTGACGAAGGAGGAGGGTGGCCGGCACACGCCGTTCGCGACGGACTACCGCCCGCAGTTCTTCTTCCACACCACCGACGTGTCCGGCGGCCTGGACCTCGGCGGCGTCGACCTGGTCATGCCGGGCGACACGCTGGACAAGGTCGCGGTGACGCTGGGCAAGCCGGTCGCGCTCGAGGTGGGCGCGGGCTTCGCCGTCCGCGAGGGCAACCGCACGGTCGCCGCGGGCACGGTGACGGCCCTGCTCGACTGATTGTCAGGGGTGGTCGGCTCGATGAGCCGGCCACCCCTCACTGTCGTGGGCGGGGGGCCAGGGTTACGAGCAGTAGCAGCGGGATGACGGCGGTCATGGTGGTGGCCAGGCCGATGTGGCCGGCGATCCAGCCGATCAGGGCTGGGCCGAGCAGGATCCCGGTGTAGGTGAAGGTGGTCAGGCGGGAGACGAGGGCGGCGGTGGAGGCGCCGGGGAGGCGGCCGACGGCGCTGAAGGTCAGTGGCACCAGCACTGATGAGCCCAGGCCGGCCAGGGCGAAGCCGCCCGCGGCCAGGCCGGGGTTCGGGGTCAGGACGGCTATGCAGAAGCCGGCGGCCGCCAGCATCGCGCCGGTTCGGAACAGGCGGTTGGCGCCGTGTCGTTCGGCCAGGCGGTCGCCGGTCAGGCGGCCGAGGGTCTGGCTGGCCGTGTAGGCGGTGATGGCCACTGCGGCCAGGCTCAAGGTGGCGCCGCGTTCCTCGTGCAGGAAGATGCCGCCCCAGCCGAGGGCCGCACCCTCGCAGATCATCAGCGCGGTGGCGGTCAGTCCGAGCAGGACCAGGGGGCGGGTCCAGCCCGCGCGCACCGAGGCCGGCTCGGTCGTGGCTCGTCCGTTGTCCGGCAGCCGGCCGGCTGTGACCAGGCCGGCTGCCAGCAGCACGGCACCCGCCGTGAGCAGATGGGCGGTCAGGCCGACGCCGAGGTGGGCCAGGGCGGCCGTGGACAGCGACGCGATCACCGCGCTGATGCTCCAGGCGGCGTGACAGCTGTTGAGGATCGGCCGTCCGGCCTGCCGTTCGACCGCGACCGCGCTCGCGTTCATCGCCGCGTCGGTGGCGCCGTGGGCTCCTCCGAGCACGGCGGCGCCGGTCAGGAACCAGGCCTCGGTGGGCGCGACGGACAGGCCGGCCAGCAGGAGCGGCATCACCACCAAGGCGGCCCGCAGGATCGGGCGGGTGCCCACTCGGGCCACCAGCGGGCCGATCGACTGCATGCAGGCGAGCGCGGCGGCCGCGAAGAGCAGCCCGGACAGGCCGAACCGGGTGTCGCTCAGATCGTGGGCGGCCTTGAACGAGGGGGCGCGCACGATCCAAGTGGCCAGGGTCAGGCCGTTGAGCAGGAACACGGCGGTGACGGCCCACCGGTCGTGGGTCGAAGTGGTGGCGCGCTGGCTGGCGGTCACGGAAAGCCTCCGGGTCGCGGACGGGGGACCCGGTGAGTGAGTCCCACGTCTCCGACGAACGGCGTACCCGGTAATCGGACAATGAGCGTGATTATCCTGGTCACTGTGATGTTGCCGCTGCCTGCGGGCGAGTTCGACGCGTACCTGTTCGACTGTGACGGCACTATCGCCGACTCGATGCCCATTCACTTCCGGGCCTGGCAGCTGGCTCTGGAGGAGTGGGGCGCCGAGTTCCCGGAAGAGTTGTTCTATGCGTGGGGAGGGCGCACGCCGACGTCGGTGATCGAGGATCTGAACGTGCGGCAGGGGCTGGCCATGCCGGTCGACGTCGTGGACAAGCGCCGGGAGCAGATCTTCCAGGAGCTGTTGCCGACCGTGGCGGCTGTGCCCGAGGTGTTGGAACACATCGAGGATGCGTACGGGAAGGTGCCGTTCGCTGTTGTCAGCGGGAGCAGCCGGGAGTCGGTGACGGCGTCGTTGACGACGCTGGGGCTGCTCGACCGGTTCGAGGTCATGGTGTGTGCGGGGGACTACCTCAACGGCAAGCCTGATCCGGAGTGTTTTCTGGCCGCGGCCAAGCTGCTGAACGTGGCGCCCGAGCGCTGCCTGGTCTTCGAGGACACCGACTTCGGCATGCAGTCGGCGGCCGCGGCGGGCATGGCCGCGGTACGGGTGCCGCCGCCGTGGCAGCGGCACCCGTGACGGCTCAGCTCAACGTCACATAGTCCAGGTTGAAGCCGCCGGTCTCGCAGAAAACCGTGACCAGCTGGTCGCCCGCGGCCAGCGTCACCGGCACGTGCACCGACTGGTAGGTCGCCCAGCCGCCCGTGGCCGGCACTGACACCGTGGCCAGCTTGTCGCCGGCCGCATCGCGGAACGTGATGGCGTCCGCCGCCACCGCGCCCGTGCCGTTGGCTACGCGCAGTTCCAGGTCGTACGTTCCGGGCTGCGCGACGTTCACGCGGTAGCTCAGCCAGTTGCCGGCGGCGGTCCAGCCGATGTTCTTGCCGCCGCTGGCCCCGGCGTTGCTCTCGACGAAGTTGGCTCCGCCCTCGGTCCAGCCGTTCTGGGCGGCGTACGACTCGGCCTCGACCCGCACGCCGATCGGCGCGCCCTGCGGGGTGACGTTCACGTCGACGGTCACGGTGTCGCGGGCCGCGCCGTCGGTCACGTGGAAGGTCAGCTTCTGGGCCCCGGCCACGGTCGGACTCAGCGTGACCACGCCGGTCGTCGCGTCCAGGGAGACGCCGGCCGGCAGGTCGGTCGCGTAGAAGCTGAGCCGGTCGCGGTCACGGTCGGTCGCCGACAGGCGGAACAGCGTGGTCGCGTACTGGTCGACGGTCAGCGGCGGCACCGCCCGGAGCACCGGCGCGTGGTCGCGGCGCGGGGGATCGGCCTTCCAGCGGTACGTGGCGTACGCGTTGGCCGGCACGCGGACCACAAAGGACTCGCTGCCGAGCTTGACCCGCACCGACTTGTCGGCCGCCGTGCCGTTGGCCAGCACGGCGGTGAACTTGTCGCCGTTGCGGTAGACGACGTTGCTGACGCCGGCGGCCGCCGCGCTCGACTCGACGCGCACGTCCGACGGGGACAGGTAGCGGGCGAACTGCCCCAGCGGATAGAGCTCATCGCGTACGGAAAAGGTCTTGGTGTCGGTGTTGACCTTGACCAGGCGGTCGGGCCACTTGGTCGTGCGGCCGATCTCTTCCCAGTCCACGTTGTTGTCGCGCTTGTCGGTCCAGTGCAGCGTGCCGCCGGTCTGGTCGGTGGCCTGCGCCCACATCGTGTAACTGCTGGCGTTCAACCGGAAGTAGTTGAGCACGGTGGCCGGGTTGAGATCGCTCGTCTCGGTCATGTGCACGGGCTTGCCGAACTCGTTGTAGGCGTCGCGCATCACGGCCGGATCACCCCAGTACGGGTGGAAGGCGATGCCGTCGGCCGCCTTCCGGGTGGCCGGGTCGTTCATGATCCGGTAGTAGTTCTTGGTGGCCGTGCTGTTCGGGTCGCGCCAGTCCCAGAAGTTGAAGTCGTGCACGTAGAGCTTCGTGTCCAGCTTGCTCTTGCGAAGCTCGCGCTTGATCGCGACGGCCAGCTTCTGCTGCTGATCGACACTGATGTCCATGGCCGGGTAGACGACGTCCATCCCGGGCTCGTTGAGCAGGGTCAGAGCATCGACCCGAACCCCCTGCTTCGCGTACGCCTGCAGGTACTTCACGTAGTACCGGGCGAACACGTCGATGCAGTCGTCGCGCAGCCGGCCCACCTGGTAGTGCTCGGTGGTGCTGCCCGGCTTGAGCGCGACCTCGCCGGTGAACCGGTTGTTGGTCTTCATCCAGGCCGGCGCGCTCCAGGCCGAGGCGAAGAACGTGGCGTCCGGGTTGTACTTCTGGATCAGCTTGACCGCCTCGACCATGTGCAGGTCGATGTCCCGCTGGATCGAGAAGTGCTTCAGCGCGAAGTCCTCGGAGACCCCGGGCGGCAGTTCGTCGTACGACCAGAAGGGCAGATGCTCGATCAGGTCGGGGCTGCCGATGGTGAGCCGGAACCGGTCGAAGCCCGCGCCGTGCTTCGGGTCGACCAGCAGGCGTACGGCCTTCTCGCGCTCTGCCTTCGTCAGTTTCCACAGGTTGGAGACGCTGGTCTCGTCGATCGACATGCCGATGCCGCTGTACCGCTGCCGTTGCTGCGACGGGTCGACGACCACCGTGGCGTCGACCGCCCGGCCCGCGCCGTCCCCGACCCGCGTCGACGGCAGGGCCTTCCATGCGTCGGCCGCCCCGGCCGAGTAGGTGCCGGTCACCGTCGCTCTCGCCCCACCCGCGGTTGCGGGTTGCGCCGCCACCAGCGTCAGAGCCGTCGATGCGACAGCCAGCGCCGCGGTGAGTGGTCGCTTCACCAGTCCTCCTGAGAGATAGATCAACCGCTATCCGCCCCGGAGTTTATTAAGCTCTTTAACTAACCGGCAACAGTTCGAAGAACCGGAACTGCCACGACCGCCTGGCCACGCCCGGGTCAGCGGTTGTCGTCGCGGTCGCGGATGGCGGCCGAGAGCGATTTGAGGAAGTCGGGGTTGTCGTCCGGGGCGACGAAGACCGGGCGCGGGCGCAGCGCGACCTTCGGGACCGGGCGGCCCTTGACGAACCAGGCGATGGCGCCGAACGGACTGACCAGCAGGATCGCGAACATCCAGGCGGCCCAGGGCGCGGTCCGGATCTCGTCCTCCTTGAAGCGGAGGCAGTCGACCAGGGCGATGATCACCAGCGCGAGGTCGAGCAGGAGCAGGAGAACGAAGACGCTTGCCATGCCTGCAGACGATCCCGGTCGTCGGGGCGGTCGGGTGGTCCCGGACGGGTGCCGGCCGGTGGCATCCGCCCGGGACCGGGGGACTACAGCGCGCTCGCGAGGGCCGGCAGATACCCGTACGTGTAGCCGTTGACGTTGGGGTGGAAGGAGTTCTGCGGCGGGACGACCGTGAGGCCGTTCAGGTACGGGCTCGAGGAACAGATGCCGTGGCCGGCGAATTCATCGCGTACGTCGGAGAACGTGAACCCCGCGGCCTGTGCTCGCGCCTGGATGACGTCGTTGAGCACCTGCGCGCCCTCGTTGAGAGCGCGGCGTTTGGTCAGGCTCATGCCGGTGAGCCCGCACGACGCCGACGCCGTGTCGAACAGGATCGGATAGCCCAGCACCACGACCTCGGCCCGTGGGGCCTTGCGCTTGATCGCCGCGTACGTCGCATCGAGCTTGCCGGGCAGGGTCCCGGTTATGTCCGTACGGGCCGTGGCGACCTTGGCCAGGCAGGCCGCGTCGGTGCCGACCTGGCAGCCGATCACGGTCGGCGCGAAGCCCGCGTCGTTGCCGCCGATGGTGATGCTGATCAGCTCGGCCCCGCTGCTCAGGAACGGGACCTGCAGGTTGCGGACGTCGCTGGTCACGGCGCCGCCGCAGCTGAGGTCGGTGAACGACTTGGGCTGGTTGCGGGCCGCCCACTGGCCGGGGTAGCCCTGCTTGCTGCGCAGGCAGAACACGCTCTGGCCGGGCGCGCCGACGCCCGAGGAGTAGGAGTCGCCGAGCGCGACGTAGTCGGTGACGGCGGGATCGACGGCCGCGGCGGCGGGGGCGGCCACGGCCAGCGAGAGCAGGGACGTAGTTATGAGACAGCCGAGAAGGGATAGACGCCTGCCCATCGAGTGGCCTCCGGTCCGTGGTGGGAGAGGAAGCCGGAGCGCTCCGGTTACTGAACGGTAATTCAGGGTGCCGAGAAAAGAAACACGGTGACATTCCTGTTACAGGGGAGTAACGTACGTCGATGTGACCAGCGTCGATATCGGACGGTGAGCACCCATTCACACGAGTGCCACAGGCGATCTTCAGGCTGCTGTCAGGCCGCGCGACTAGCGTCGCCCCATGGAAGAAGAACGGGCACGGCGGATCGTCGACACGCTGCGGGCGCGCAATGTCTTCGCCCATGTGAAACTGCCGCAGGCCGGCATCACCCAGTACGGCATCCGGGTCATGCTGCCCGACGGCCGCGAGGCGATCTGGGACAACGACGGCACAGCCGGGCTCGAGGCCCAGATCATGCGTAACGGTGTGCTTGTCGGGTTCGTGCCCTCGATCCCCGATTCCGAGAACTTCGGCGACGGCCAGATCATCGAGGCCATCGCCACCGCCGACTACGACCGCCCGGTGGGCCGGTCGATCCCGTCGCGACCCCGGCCCGGGCCGCCCGCGCCGCCCGCCCCGGTCACGCTGGCCCAGCGCCTGCGGGGTAGCTTCCGGTCCTGAGCCGCTACTCCGGGTCGGGGCTGATCAGCTCGATCAGGCGGTCGAGCGCGACCGGCCACAGCTCCGGGGTGAGGTTGGCCAGCAGCGTCTCGGCCATGTTGTGCGCGACCATGTCGATCCGCTCGCGCAGCACCGGGTCGTCCGGCATGGGCAGCGCTTCCGGCACGACCGGGGGCGCGGGCGGGGCGGACACGGGCGCGGGCTCGGCCTCGGGTTCCGCGTCGGGCTGCGTACCGAAATCGGCCGGTAGGTCCTCGGGGGCGCCGACCAGATGCAGGTGGCCGGTGG
Source organism: Paractinoplanes aksuensis (assembly GCF_024137025.1). Classification (GTDB taxonomy): domain Bacteria; phylum Actinomycetota; class Actinomycetes; order Mycobacteriales; family Micromonosporaceae; genus Actinoplanes; species Actinoplanes aksuensis. The sequence continues at coordinate 155,986 of NZ_JAMYJR010000023.1, read as the reverse complement.
CCCGGGTCAGCGCCGTGTAGAGCAGCCGGTGCCCGCGGGGGTCGTCGTCGACGATGAACCCCGGCTCGACCACGATCGCGGCGTCGAACTCCAGACCCTTGGCCTCGTGCGGGCTCAGCAGCGTGATCGCCGGCCCCCGCTCGTCGCCCGGAGCCGTACCCCAGGAAAGCTCCTCGGCCCGCAGCGCCGCCTCGATCTCGTCGCGGCACCGGGCCGGGCAGATCACCGCGACCGAACGCCCGTCGGCCGCGTGATCGGCCGCCGCCGTCACCACGACCGCCGCCCGCCCGGCCGGTTCGACCGGCGCGATCACCGGGTCGGCCGGCCCCTCCCGCACGGTCGTCGGTGGCTGCACGGTGGGCGCCGCGGTCGGCAGCAACTCGGCCGCGAGGTCGAAGATCTGACGCGGGATGCGATAGCCGAAGTGCAGCTCGCGGTGCACGTGCGGCATCTCCGAGGGCAGGTGCGCGAGCACGTCGTGCCAGTCGTCGCGGGCCCACGGGCCGGTCGACTGGGCCATGTCGCCGATCACGGTCAGCGAACCGTTGGCCGAGCGGCGCGAGATCGCCCGCAACTGCATCGGCGAGAGGTCTTGCGCCTCGTCGACCACCACATGGGCGTACGTCTGCGGCTCGACCCCCGACACGTGTTCGGCCTCATCCAGCAGGGGCAGGTCGGCCTCGCTGAACGGCGGCTCCTCACCGGTCATCCGGAACAGGGCGTCGATCTCGCGGTCGGTGAACTCGCCCTCGGCCGCCGCGGTCAGCCGCAACCGGGAGCCGAACAACTCGGACAGGAACGTGGTCGCCTCGAACTCGGGCCACAACCGGTCGGCCAGCATGTCGGCCGCTTCCAGAATCAACCGCGGATCCTGCGTACCGGCTACGAGCGCGGCCCGCAGCAGGCGTCGCCGGTCGCCGGCCGGGGCCTCGCTGGCCTTGGCCGTGGTGATCACCCGCTCGATCGTGGCCGGGTCGAGCTGCACCACCCGTCCCCGGATCATGAGCACGGGCGGGATGGCCCGCTCCCGCGCCCGGTGCTTCTCGATCGCCCGCTGCAGCAGCCCGGCCATCCGCGCCTCGCCCTTGAGCCGGATCACGTGCGGCGCCTCGGGGCGGCCGGTGACCGCCTTGGGCAGCAGCCCGTCGATCGAGCTGTGCGCGACCCCCTCGTGCCCCCAGCCGTCGAGCCGGGCCCGGGTGCGCCGGGCGAACGCGTGCGACGGGCCCACCACCAGCACTCCGGACGCGCTCAGGGCGAGGTCGGGCTCGCTGATCAACCAGGCCACCCGGCGCAGCGCGGTGTCGGTCTTGCCGGTGCCGGGGCCGCCCTGGATGACCAGCACGCACTCGGGCGCGGTGCGGATCAGTTCGTCCTGGGCGGCGCCGATGGTCGCGGACCAGTCGCCGGCCTGGGCCAGCAACGGGTCCTCCGGCGCCGCCGGGCGGGTCAAGGTCAGCTGCCTTCGAGCGGCACTTCGAGGCGTACGCTGCCCCGCAGGTCGAGATAGACCCGGTCGGGCGCCCGCACGACTCGCAACACCACATCCGAGCAGTGCGGGCAGCGCGCCACCAGACCGGGCGAGTGCTGCCACACCATCAGCGTGGCCACGGCGTCGGTGTGGGTGCAGCCCGCACACATGTACCGGGCCGCTGTCACGTCGACCGCGAAGATCTCACGCAGGTCGCCGGCCATGGCGTTGCCGTCGAGCGCGGCGCCCGTCTCGCCGGGTTGTGTCACGACGTTCCTCCGAAGCGTTCGGTGCGGATCCGGCGCGGGTCGTGGCCGAGTGCGACCAGGATGTCCGCGGCCGTCTCGACGAACGTCGTCGGACCGCACACGAAACAGTCGGGTGCGAAGTCCGGCGGCCAACCGTACGTGTTCAGGGCGGCCACGTCGATCCTCTTCGGGGGTGCGGGCCAGTTGTCCGGCGTTTTCCGCGTGTAGACGTAGTGCACGTCGAGGCCGGCGTCGTCCCGGACCCGGCGGCGCAACTCGTCGGCGTAGAGCAGATCCTCCGGCGTACGCACCGAATAGATCAGCCGGAACGGCTGCTTCGTGCCGGCCATGGCCCGGGCCCGCACCATCGCCATCAACGGCACCACCCCTGAACCGCCGCCGATCAGCAGCACCGGCGCCGGCTGCTGGTCGCGCCAGACGAACCAGCCGCCGACCGGCCCGCGCAACTCGATCCGGTCGCCCGCCTCGACAGTGTCGGTCAGGTAGGGCGAGACCTCGCCGTCGTCGAGCCGCTGGACCGTCAGCTCGACCTTGCCCTCGGGGTGGGGCCAGGCCGAGGCGATCGAGTAGCTCCGCTGCGCGCGATAGCCGTCCTCGGCCGTCAGGCGCACGTCGACGTGCTGGCCGGGCAGGTGACCCGGCCAGTCCGGAACGTCGAGCACGAGCGTCCGTGCTGTCGGCGATTCCTGGTGGGCGGCGGCAACCGTCGCCGCCCGCCAGATCAGTCGCCCTGATACCGCTGTTCGCGCCATGGGTCTCCGTACATGTGATAGCCGGCGGCCTCCCAGAAACCAGGCTCATCCTCGGGCATCAGCTGAATGCCGTTGACCCACTTCGCCGATTTCCAGAAATACAGGTGCGGGATGAGGAGCCGGGCCGGGCCGCCGTGCTCGGGCTCGAGATCCTCACCATCGAACTTGTACGCCACCCAGGCCTTGCCGTCGAGCAGATCTTCCATCGGCACGTTGGTGGTGTACCCGCCGAAGCTGTGGACCATGGTGTAGTCGGCGGCCGACTCGACGTCGGCCAGCAGCGTGTCGAGCGAGACGCCACGCCAGGTGGAGCCCAGCTTGGACCACTTGGTGACGCAGTGGATGTCGACCGTGACGTCCTCGGCCGGCAGCGCCTGGAACTCCGTCCAGTTCCAACTCGTCTTGTCGCCGGTCTCCGTGGTGACGGTGAAGCGCCAGCGATCGAGCGGGATGCGCGGGGTCGGCCCGGCGGAAAGCACCGGGAAATCGTGGGTGAGGTACTGGCCGGGCGGCAGGCCGGGCACCGACTCACGCCGCCGGCCGCCGAATCCCCTGGAAATGATGCCCATGAGTGATGAGTAAACCGGATGATCTTCGCCTCCGACAGCGCCTAGAGCCGGATCACGTCGCTTGTGGCGCCCGCCACGACGACGCGGTGATCGAAGCCGGGAACAAGATCGACGAATCGGGCAATAGTGGTGGCCGGGTAGGTGCGGACGGTCACCCAGTCCGGGCCGTTCCACTGCTGGACCTCCACCGGCACGCCCTGAACGCCGACGATGGCGACCGTGAGCTTGCCCGAGCCGGGGCGGACGAGGCGGATGATCGGCTTGGCCGGCGTGGCGGACGGGGTGGCGCTGGGCGTCGGCGCCGGCGCCGGTACCTCGGTCGTGGGCGCCGGGGCCGGGGTGGTCTCGGTGACCGTCGGGCTGGGCGTGGCCGGGATCGTGGTCGGCGGCGTCGTGGCCGGGACGGTGATGGGGGCCGTGGCCGGAGCCGTGGTGGGCGCGGTCGTGGCCGGGGCCGGCGGGGTCAGGGTGGCCAGGGCGGCGGCCGCGTCGAGCAGACCGGCGCCGAAGTCGTCGTCGCGGCCCGGGGCGCCCAGGTCGGCGGCGGACGAGGTCAGGGCGGTCTCGATCCGCTCCGGGGTCAGGGCGCGGTCGCCCCCCTTCAGCAGGGCGGCCACGGCGGCGACGTGCGGGGCGGCCATCGAGGTGCCGTTCATGCGGATGTAGCGGTCGCCCGGGTACGTGCTGAGGATGCCGGTGCCGGGGGCAGCCACGTCGACGTAGCCGCCGCGGTTCGAATAGCCGGCCACGGAGTCGTCCGGGTTGGTGGCGGCGACGGCGATGACGCCCTCGTCGGCCGCCGGGAACAGGACCGGGCTGCCCGCGGCGCGCGAATTGCCGGCCGCCGCGACCACCACGACGCCCTTGTCCCGGGCGTACGAGATGGCGTTGCTGACCGCGGCGACCTGCCAGGACGAACTGATCGACATGTTGACGACGTCGGCGCCGTGGTCGACGGCCCAGGTGATGCCGTTGGCCACGTCCGACATGTAGCCCGAGCCATTGGCGCCGAGCACCCGGACCGGCAGGATGCGGGCGTGCGGGGCCATGCCGGCCACGCCGGTGCCGTTGCCAGTGAGCGCGGCGATCGTGCCGGCCACGTGCGTGCCGTGCCCGTGCGGGTCGACCGAAACGCCCTCGGTGCCGGTGATGAAGTCGGCGCCGGGCAGCACCTGACCGGCCAGGTCGGGGTGGGAGGCGTCGACGCCGCTGTCCACGACCGCGACGGTGACGCCGGCCCCGGTCGAGCGCGGCCAGGCGCCGTCGACCCGGGTGCGGGCCAGGTCCCACTGCGCAGGCAGGAACGGGTCGGCCTGGGCGATGCTGACCGGGGCGTCGAGCTCGACACTGACCGCGCCGGGTGCGCGCTGCCCGTCGGTGACCAGTCTTTCGGCTCGGCTGCGGTCGGTGACGGTACGGGCCGACACCACCGGGCGGCCGCCCCGGCCCACGGTGGTGCTGACTACGCGTACGGGAAGGGCCTTGGAAACGACCGGCGGAAGCAGATGCTGGGGGGCCGCCGTGAGGTTGCGGGTGATCGAGTGCCGGTCCGCCTTTTGACCGGAGGCGCGGGGGGCCTTTTGACCGTATGCGCGGGCGGCCCGCGGGGTCGTCACGTTCGGGTCGTTGGTGGCGGCCGGGTTGCCGCTGCTGACCGCGATCATCGGGGTGTGAACCGGGAGCGTGAACGCGACCGCGCTCAGGACGACGGCACCCACAACGTAGCGACGCATCTGCTTGTTCATGTCAGAGGATTCGTCAGCCCCGGTTGGCAGGCCGGGAAGCGAAGCGGTGCAGCTTGGTTCCGGTGGTTTTAGAGCGCTTTGTCCGTGTCGGTGGCACGATCGGGGCATGGGACGGGGGGAACACGCGCCGGTGACCGTGCAGGACGAGAACGGCATCTACCGTTCGCTGGCGCGGGAACGGCGCCACCAGCGGCGCAAGCAGTTGGGTGTGGGGCTGGCCGGGCTGGCGGCGCTGGGCGGGGCCGCATTCTTCGTGGTGCAGAGTCAGTTGGTTGATCTGTCGCGCAACACGGCGATCCGGGAGCCTCGGGTGATCGCGCCGGTGTCGCCATCACCGACGGTGTCGTCTACGCCGGCCACCCCGGCCTCACCGGTCGCGGCCGCGTCGCCGGGGCGGGTCAGCCGGTCGGGCGCGCGGCAGGAGGCCAGCCCGACCCCGCCACCACCGTCCCCGTCGGTGTCCGCACCGTCGGAGTCGACCGGGCTGGCGGTGGCGTCCACGCTCAACGAGCACAGCGAGTCCACCGGCAGCGGCCGGATCCGGGTGACGTCGGCCGAGTACGACCTGACCGGGCGGCCGGAGCTGGCCATAGCGGGGGACACGGGGTGGTTGGTGGGTGGGGCGCGCTGCACCAAGACGGTGCGCGCGGCCACGGGCGAGCAGGCCCGCGTGGTGCCATCAATGCTGATCTGCTGGCGCACCTCGGCCAGCCGCAGCGTCGTCACGGTCGCCGTCGCCGACCAGGGCCGCCCCTCCTCGGGCGACAGCGTCGCCGCCATCCGCCGCGAATGGAACCGCCTCAGCTGACTACTCGGCTTACCCCGCTCACACCCCGCCACGACATGTCTGGCTTGAGCCCGCTGAAGGCTGACGCAAGGCGAAACGTTTCGTCTCGCCGCGGCCGGGCTTGACCGCGAGACGAAACGGCTCGTTTCATCTCGGCCAGCCCGCGCCGGAACGATACGTCCCGTCTCGGCCGGCCATCGCGAGACGAAACGGTTTCGTCCGCTCTCGGCCAGTCCGGGCCAGAACGACACGGCTCGTCTCGGCCGGCGACCGCGAGGGGAAACGGCTCGTCCGCTCTCGGCCAGCCCGGGCCGGAACGACACGTTTCGTCGCGGCTGACCACGCCGAGACGAAACGTTTCGTCTCGGCGTGGTCGCCTCAGCGGAGACCAGCGCTGCCCTCTTACGCCTTTGCCGCGAGACGCAACGTTTCGTCTCGTCGTTGCGGGGTGGGTGGCTTGGGATGGGCAGGACCCCGGAGCGGGGGCTCCGGGGTCCTGGTCGGGCTGGGTCAGCGGACGGTGGCCGGCTTCGGCGCGAGCTTGGCCTTGGCGGCGGTCTGGGATCGTACGGTGAAGGTCGTGACCGACGAGGTGGTCTCGACCGAGGTGTCGGTGGCGGCGACGACGAGCTTCACGTCGAAGCTGGCGTTGGCCGTGACCGTGAAGGCGATGCGGCCGTCGGCGTTGGTCTTCGCGGTCGTGTAGCTCCAGTTGTTCATACTGGCGTTGGCCAGGGCGATCCGCACCGACTTGTTCGCCCACGGGCTGCCGGGCGCGGTGACCACGGTGTAGGTGATCGAGGCGGTGCCGCCCTTGGCGGGTGAGGTCGTCGAGGTGGCGACCGTGACCGTCGGGGTGAGCTTGGCGGGGGCCGTCTTGGTCGGCGTCGGCGTCGGGGTCGGGGTGGTGGTCGTGGGCTTGGTCGCCGACGGGGTCGGGGTGGGCGTGCTGGTCGCGGGCTTGGTGGCCGACGGGGTCGGGCTTGTGGTGGCCGGGCTCGTGGGGGCGGTGGTCGCCGGGGTGAGGGCGGTGAGGGCGGCGACGGGGTCGATACGGCCCGCGCCGAAGTCGTCGTCGCGGCCCTTGGCGCCGAGGTCGACCGCCGTGTTCTTGAGGGTGGTCTCGATCTGGTCGGGGGTCAGCGTGGGCTGGTACGCCTCGAGGAGCGCGACCACCGCGGCCACGTGCGGGGACGCCATCGAGGTGCCGTTCATCGTGGCGTAGCCGGTCTTGCCGCCGAGCGCGGTCGGGTAGGTGCTGAGGATGCCGGAGCCGGGGGCGGCCACGTCGACGTAGGCGCCGGCGTTCGAGTACGTGGCGACCTTGTCGGACGAGTCGGTGGCGGCGACCGCGATCACGCCGGCGTCGGCGGCCGGGTAGCTGGTCGGGCTGTTCTTGGCGCGCTCGTTGCCGGCCGCGGCGACGATCGTGACGCCCTTGCTGCGGGCGTACGTGATGGCGTTGGTGACGGCGGTGACCTTGGAGGTCGAGCCGAGCGACATGTTGATGACGGTGGCGCCGTGGTCGGCCGCCCACACGATGCCCTCGGCGACGTCGGACATGTTGCCCGAGCCGTTGGCGGCCAGAACGCGTACGGGAAGGATCTTGGTGTTGGGAGCGACGGCGCTGATCCCCTTGCCGTTGCCGGTGACCGCGGCGATCGTGCCCGCGACGTGCGTGCCGTGCCCGTTGGCGTCGGTGCTGACGCCCGCCTTGTCGGTGGTCGCGTCGAAGCCGGTGAGCACGTTGGCCGCCAGGTCGGGGTGCTGGGCGTCGACGCCGGTGTCGAGCACGGCGACGGTGACGCCGGCCCCGGTCGACTTCGTCCAGGCGTCGGCCACGCGGATCTTCGAGAAGTCCCACTGCTGGCTGCGGTACGTGTCCGAGCCGGCGGGCACCTCGGTGGCGGTGGCGACGGCGTCCAGCTCGACGCCGACCGCGTTCGGAGCCGACTGCCCGGCCTTGACGGCCTTGGCCGCGGCCGACTTGCTGGTCGCAGTCGTGACCTTGATGACCGGCCGTCCGTCGGCGTCGAGGGTCGTGGTCACCACGCGTACGGGCTTCTGCGCCGATACCGCGGCCGGGAGCAGCCGCTCGGGCGCTTCGGCCAGGTTGTACGTGGTCGGCGTGTACGACGTAGCGGGCTGCCACTCGCTCACGGCGGTGACGTTGCCGGGCAGGGCGATCGCAGCGCTGCCGGCGATCGCGCCGATGGCCAGCGCGCCCACCGCGTAACGGCGCAGGTGCTTCTTCATGGTCGTCCTCCCCGATTGTGGTCGAGCAGAACGGTCGGCCGGTGCCGCGATTTCGTCAGGCAAATGCCCGGTGCAGCTCGGTTGCGTGACCGGACGCGCCGCAGGTCACAGCCGCAGTCCGGCTGTTTCGTAATGAAAAGTCCGGATTTCCTCGACCATGGAGTGGGAGAGCCGTCGTCTCTCGGCGGCCAAGCCATCGACATGGGGGACTACGACATGACCGAGGACGGTCGGCAGCGCGACGACACCATCTCCGCCACGACGAGACCCGTCTCCTTTCGGAAGAGGAAACTGGCCGTCGGTGCCGTAGGCCTCGCGACGGTGCTGGGCACCGGTGCATTCCTCGTGGCCGACCGGGCCGGCGACGAGAACATTCCGGCGGAGGGCCGGGTGGCGTTGACGCCGGAGGCGGCGGAGTCGCGGTTCGGCGGGACGGAGCCAGATGTCAAAAGGGCTTCACCGACGGAGGAGACGCCCAGCTCCTCGCCGAAGGCGTCCCCGGCCACGGTGATGCCCTCCGTACCTGCGGAGGTCCGCAAGAAGATCGAGGACGCCCGCCGGAAGATGGCTGAGGACGGGGTTCCGGTCCAGGGCGCGGTCGAGCAGCAGATGACTAGCGCCGGCCAGCGGCTTGCCGTCACTACTCAGGAGACGCGGACCAAGGGGGGCACCCTCACGGTGACGGCGGCCCGGGGAGACCTGACGGGGCAGGGGCGATTGGCGAATGTGTCGGGTGGCGTGGGGCGGCATCGCGGTGTGCCGTGCTCGCAAACCTTCCAGTTCAGCGCTCAGGCCGTGCCCGCGAAGAAAGACAATCTGTTGATGTGCTGGCGGGTCACCGCGAACAAGAGCGTGGTGGCCATGGTGGTCGACCTCGACGGCAAGCCGTCCCGCGACAAGGCGGTCGACGCGATCGACAAGAAGTGGTCCGAGATGGGTTGAAGTCATGGCGGCAACGAGAACGGCCCGGAGCTCAGCTCCGGGCCGTTCTACTGCTGTTCGATCACTTAGTTGGCGGCCACGGTGAAGGTCGCAGCGCTCGAGATCGTGGAGTGCTTGGTCGCGTCGAGGGTGTCGGTGTCGTTGACCACTACGACCGTGTAGGTGCCGGCCGGCACAGCTCCGGCGACCAGGTTGCCGGTCGCGTCGACATCCTTGGTGAGGTCGAGGTCGCAGATGATCTCATTGAGACCGATCTTGGTCACCCCGGTGCACTCGCTGACTACGCCGCCGTCGCTGAACGCTTCGTCCGGCGCGCCGGTGTTGTTGGCGAACCAGCTGTTGTCCACCAGCAGCACGTGGGCCTTGTCGGCAGTCGGCGCGCCACTTGCCGGGAAGTCCTCGAAGTCCAGGGCGCCGAAGCCGGCCCCCAGCACATCGAGCGTGATGTTGGTCGCGCCGGGTGCGGCCCAGTTCGGGGCGATGTTGATGCCGTAGTTGAACGTGAACGGGGTGTTGCTGGTGGTTACGGTGCCCGCCGCCGTCGTGATGCTGATGTCAGCCGGACCGGCCGCCCGGGCCGTCGTGGTGCCGACCAGACGGGTGGCGGAGGTGGTGCGGACGTCGGTCAGGGCGGAGCCGCCGATCGAGACGGTCAGCAGGGCGTTACCGAGCGGGAACGGGAATCCGGTGCCGGTGATGGCGACCTCGGTACCACCCTGGGCAGGGCCTGTCGCGGGCGTTGGCGCGGTGATGGCCAGCACCGGCGCCACGGTGTACGCGACCGGAGCGACCAGGAGCGGAGAGAGCGCGGTGGCCTCGCCGTAAACGCAGACGTTCCAGTCCGTGGTGGCCTGGCCGGGCGTGGTCGCGATGCTGGTCACCGGGAGAGTCGCGGCCAGCTTGGTTCCACTGATGCGACGGACGGTCGCCGCGTACGGCGCCGCGCCGCTGCCCACGGCGTAGGTTGCCGGGCACGTGACGGTGGTCAGGGTGACACCGGGCGTCGGCGATGCCGGGAAGGTGTTGGCCGCAGTCGTCTGGACCGTGATGGTCGAGGCGACCCCGGAACTACCCGACCGCGGGCTCAGCGTCGCGGGCGGCAGCACCGAGTAGGTGGCGCTGCTGGAACCTAGAAGCGCCGAGTTCGTAGCTGTGCCGTTGTAGAGGCAGACGTTGTAGGCGCTGCCGAGGGAAAGGCCGGCGGGCACCGTGACGGCGGCGGCGCTCGTGCTCGACTTCGTGGCCGTGGCCGCGAAGTTGCCGGCGGGAGCCACGTTGTACGTCGTCGGGCAGGTGGCTGTCGTGAAGATCGCGCCGACCGTCGACGCCGTCCCGATGAAGCTGCCGGTTCCGGTGAAGTTGACCGCGTTTCCGCCGGCGATCGGGCCGGCGGTGCTGCTCAGGACCGGCCTGGTGTTCGCGACGCTCACGGTGATCGCGTCGGACGTGGCCACCAGCGGCGAGGCCGAGACCACGGTCTGACCGGCCGCCACGCCATAGATGCAGAGGCGGTAGGTGCCGGCAGCCAGGGTCTGGTCGGCCACTGTCGCGTCGGCCGCGTTGTCGTTCGTCCGCGTGGCGGTCACCGTGGTGCCGCTGGTGCCGTAGGTCGTCGGGCAGGTGGTGGAGGTCGTTGTGCGACCAGCCAGAACTGACGCCGAGGCCGCCGGGAACGCACCGGTGCCGCTCAGGGTGGTGGTGAAGCCACCACCGACGGGTCCAACGGCCGGGTTGGCCGTGACCGCGGTATTGGCGGCATAGGCGGGTGCCGCAATGCCGGCAACGACCACGGCGGCGGATGCCGCCACCGCTACGCCAGCTCGGAGCGAACGGGAGCCGCTCGAAGTTTGGGACTTGCGCATGCGAGGTCCTCCTACGGTTCTGCGAACCGCTTCTGGGAATGGGTGAGCCCGCGCGTGTCGAGGACGGCGGGCCGTCTCGTTCCGGAGCGTAACGTGGCATTTACTCGTAAATGCCGGTATAGCGAAGATGCCTGAATCGGCCCGGAGGGCCTGCTGAATCCGATAGTGGGGTTGACCGTCGCGCCGGATCGTTCTAGGTTGTTCTCAGTTCGAGTTAATCTCATAGAGAGGAAAACTGCGGTGAACGGTGAGGCGGAGTTCCTGGCGGGGTACGACGCGACCGCCTACCCGGCCGTGGCCGTCACGGTTGACGTGGTCGCGCTGACCATCCGCGACGGGCGCCTCTGCGTGCTGCTGGTCGAGCGGGCCGAGCACCCCTTCGCCGGGCATCGGGCGCTGCCGGGTGGGTTCGTTCGCGCGGACGAGGGGCCTGACGCCGCGGCGCGGCGGGAGCTGGCTGAGGAGACGGGGCTGACACCGGGTGAGGGGCAGCTCGAGCGGGTTCACCTCGAGCAGCTCAAGACCTACGGCGATCCCGGGCGTGACCCGCGCCTGCGGGTCTTCTCGGTGGCCTATCTGGCTTTCGCGCCCAGCCTGCCCGACCCCAGCGCCGGCGGCGACGCGGCCGGTGCTTACTGGATGCCGGTCGACGAGGCAGCTGCTCTGGCCTTCGACCACGACGTGATCCTGTCCGACGGGCTCGAGCGGGCGCGGGCCAAGCTCGAGTACACGCCGCTGGCCACCGCGTTCGCGGGGGACGAGTTCACCATCTCGGAGCTGCGGGCGATCTACGCGGCGGTGTGGGGCGAGGATCTGCACGCCGGCAACTTTCATCGCAAGGTGCTGTCCGTTCCCGGGTTCGTCGAGGGTACGGGGCAGACGTCGACGCGGGGCGGGGAGCGGGGCGGGCCCAAGCCGAAGCTTTACCGGGCCGGCGACGCGCGACTGCTGCACCCGGCGCTGCTGCGGCCGACCCGTGAGGACGGTGTGCGATGAGGTTCGCCGAGGCGGTGGCGCGGATCGAGCGGGCCGGAAGCTTTACCGACTTGGGCGACGGGGAGGCGGCCTACCGCGCGTACGCCAAGGCCGTACACCCGGACGCCGTGACCGACGCGCAGAGCGCGGCCGCCAATCGGGCTTTCGCGCAGCTGTCGAAGCTCTACGAGGAGCGGAGCCGGCGAGTCGCCGTGGGGGACATCGCCGACCTCGTCACCGGTGACAAAGGGCTGCTCAAGATTCCGCGCAGCCCGGCCGACAGCGACCTGATGGGGGCCGAGGCGGCCGCCCTGACGGCGTTGCGGGAGAAGGGCGATCCGAAGTATCGGCCTTACGCGCCGAAGCTGATCGACAGCTACGTGCACGAGGACGTGGAGCGTAAGCGGCGGCGGGTCAACGTACTCGAACGGCTTGTCGGTTTTGTGCCTCTCAGCCACCTCCGTAAAAAGATCGATCCGCGCGACGCGGCGTGGATGTGGCGGCGGTTGCTGGTCGGGCTCGGCTGGGCGCACCGCGCGGGTGTGGTGCACGGCGCCGTATTGGAAGAACACGTGTTGATTGAGCCCGAGCAGCACGGCCTCGCCCTCGTCGACTGGTGTTACTCGGGGCCGCACGTCAAGGCGATCGTCGCCGGGCACCGCGACCACTACCCGCCGGAAGTGCTGCTCGAGAAGCGCACGACCCCGGCCACCGACATCTACATGGCCACCAAGTTGATCATGCGGCTGATGCAAGAGCCACCAAGAGCTCTGAAGCAGTTCGCCGCCGGCTGCACCTACGACAAGCCGCGCATGCGGCCGCAGGACGCGTGGCGGCTGCTCGGTGAGCTCGACGAAGTCCTGGACAACCTGTACGGGCCGCGGACCTTCCGGCCCTTCACGATCTGAGGAGACAGACATGGGAAGCGGACGCTGGTCGACCGACGTGTACACCGCCGCCGACAACTACCGCCGGGCCACCGGCACGAGCGCCTTCGCCTACAGCGACAGCGGGGCGCGCCAGGCCCACGCGGCGCTCGACCCCAAGGGAGTCGGCAAGCGGGAGAGCCGCGACAGTGCCGAACACCCTTTCAGTACGCCGATCGCCGTGCTTTTCGACGTCACGGGCTCGATGGGTGGGGTGCCGCGGGTGCTGCAGACCAAGCTGCCGCAACTGCTGGGGCTGCTGACCCGCAAGTCGTACGCCACCGACCCGCACATCCTGTTCGGCGCGGTCGGTGACGCCACGTGCGACCGGGTGCCGCTGCAGATCGGGCAGTTCGAGTCGGACAACCGGATGGACGAGGACCTGGCCCGCATCGTGCTCGAGGGCGGGGGCGGCGGGCAGATGATGGAGTCGTACGAGCTGGCCATGTACTTCATGGCCCGGCACACCGCGCTCGACTCGTTCGAGAAGCGCGGCCGGCGCGGCTACCTGTTCCTGATCGGCGACGAGATGCCGTACGACAAGGTCAAGCCGCGCGAGGTTGCCAAGTTCCTCGGCTCTTCCAAAGCCGAGAAGATCAGCACCGAGGCCATCGTGGCCGAATTGACCCGTACGTTCGACGTGTACTACCTGCTGCCGACCGCGGCCGGTCACGGCGGCAACCGTGACGTGCTGAAGCGGTGGCGGGAGCTGCTCGGACAGAACGTGCTCGAGCTCGACGACCTGGACGCGGTGTGCGAGACGATCGCGCTCACGGTCGGTCTCGGCGAGGGCACGATCGACCTCGACGCGGGGCTCGACGACCTGGTCGAGGAGGGCTCCACGCACCGGACCACGGTCGGCAAGGCGCTGGCTCCGCTGCAGCGTGGGGGCGTCGTGCGGCGGGGCACGCTGCCGGTCGGCACCACCGGCTCGGGGAACGAGCGGCTGTGAGCGAGCACGTCGCGGTCGTCGACCTCGGTTACGGGGACGCCGGCAAGGGCACGGTCGTGGACGCTCTGTGCTCGGCCTCGACTGTGCGCGCGGTGCTGCGCTTCAACGGGGGTGCGCAGGCCGCACACAACGTGGTCACCGAGGACGGGCGGCAGCACACGTTCGCGCAGTTCGGGTCGGGCACGCTGCGGGGGGTGCCGACCCACCTGACCCGGTTCGTGGTGGTCGACCCGCTCGCGCTGGCGGCCGAGGCGGCGGCCCTGGGCAACCCGTTCGACCTGCTCACCGTGGACGGGGACGCGTTGCTGGCCACGCCCTGGCACCGGGCCGCCAACCAGCGGCGGGAGATCTCCCGCGGGGCCGGCCGTCACGGATCGTGCGGCATGGGCGTGGGCGAGACCATGGCGTACGCGCTGAGTCACGACAACGCCCCCCGCGTCGGTGACACCCTTTCCCGTACGGCGTTACGCGCCCGGCTGGCCGCGGTGGAATCGGATCTGGGGCCGGCCGGCGTGCCGCTCGACGACGTCGTGGACGCGTTCCTGGCCTTCGGCCGCACGGTGTCGATCGTCTCCGGGCACGAGCCGAAGCTGTTGCGCGAGGGGCCGTGCGTGTTCGAAGGGGCGCAGGGCGTGCTCCTCGACGAGTGGCGGGGCTGGCACCCGCACACGACCTGGTCGACGACGACCTTCGACAACGTGGCCGCGCTGACCGGCTCGTTCCGGCGGCTCGGGGTGGTGCGCACGTACACGACCCGGCACGGCGCGGGCCCGTTCGTGACCGAGGACCCGGCGCTCGACCTGCCCGAGGGGCACAACGCGACGGGGGAGTGGCAGGGCGCCTTCCGGGTCGGGCACTTCGACGCGGTCGCTCACCGCTACGCGGCCGAGGTGGCGGGCGGGGTCGACGAACTGGCGGTCACCCACCTCGACGTCCCGGACCGCTGCCCGGAGTTGCGGATCTGCGAGTCGTACACCGTCGACGGCGAACCGTGGACCCGGATCGAACCCGGGCCGGCGCGTGATCTCGACTACCAGGCCGAGCTCACCGCTCGCCTGAACCGGGCCGAACCGGACATCCTGCGGCGACCGGATGATTGGGCCGGAGCCATCGAGGATCTTCTGTCCGCCCCGGTCACGGTCGAGTCGTACGGGCCCTCGGCCGCCGACAAAAAGCTTGTGAATGGCAATTATTAGGTGCGCCTAACCTAATCAAATAAATTCGTGGTGTAGTTTCGGCATTTCCGGGAAATGGTTTATGGTCGAGCTGACGGGTTGACGAAAATGGAGGCGACGATCCCATGACTCAGATGCTGGAAATGCCCCGCGTTCAGTCGTGCACCGCGACCAGCTGCGGCTACAACAACGGTGGGTGCACCGCCTTCGCGGTCACCATCGGCAGCGCGATCTCGGCCGAGTGCGACACCTACGTGTCGGGCGACAAGGGTGGCACCGGCAAGGCGGCGGCGCAGGTCGGGGCATGTAAGCGCTCCGACTGCAAGCACAACGAGAACCTCGAGTGCAAGGCTTCGGCCATCGTCGTGGGCGAGTCGGGCGACAAGGCCGACTGCATGACCTACGAAAAGGCCTGATCGACTTTCAGTATTTGCGCCTGCCGTTGCGGTCAGCAACGGCAGGCGCATTTATTAGGTTAGGCTTTCTTATTACAGATACATGCCGGTGTTGGGCTCGGCCCGCGGCACGGTGACCGGTTCGCTGCCGGTCTTGAGCGCGTAAAGCTCGGCCAGCGTGGCCCCCCGAGCGCCGATGCCCTGGGCCCGGCCCAGCCAGGCGACGGCCTCGGCGTACGGCAGCCGGCCGACCTCGATGCTGGCCAGGCACCGCCCCGGCCGCACGACCGCGGGGTGCAGTGACGCCAGGTCCTCGTTGGTCGTGATCGCGATCAGCGCGTTGCGGCCCTGGCCGAGCAGGCCGTCGGTCAGGTTGAGCAGCCGCGACAGCGACTGGCCGGCACTCGCCTTGGCCTCACCGCTGATCAGCTCGTCGCAGTCCTCGAGCATCAGCAGGCGCCAGCGCGGCTCGTTCTCGTCGTCACTGCCGAGGGCCACACTCATCAGGTACGCCGGGTCGTTGAACAGACGCTCCGGGTCGAGCACACAGTCGACCTGGCACCACGAGCGCCACTGCTGGGCCAGCGCCCGCAGCGCGGTCGTCTTGCCGGTGCCCGGCTCGCCGTGCAACAGCAGCAGGCGCCCGCTGATCGACTCGGCGGTCAGGCCCATCAGGCGTTCGAGGGTGGACGCGACGACGCTGCTGTAGTTGGCCCGGATCGCCTCCCATGGCGCGGCGTCGATCTCGCGCGCGGCCCGGCGCGGGCCGTGCTGCCCGAAATGCCAGAACCCGATGGGCACGTTGTCCGGCGTGGGCCGGGGTTCCTCGACCGCGTCGCGGGTGGCCGCCTCGAGCACGGACTCGGCCAGCTCGGCGTTGACGGCGGTGACGGTGACCCGGGCCCGGCGGCTCTGCTTCCACCGGGTGACGTGCAGTGTCCAGCCTTCGCCGACCGCCAGGCGACCCTGCCCGTCCTCGTCGACGGCGTCGCGCACGATGCGGGCGTCGTCGGTCATCAGCGGAGCGTCGGAGCGGACGTTCTCGAGATACTTGCTGCGCCCGTACGGCTCACGGCCCGTGACAAAAGCGTCGAGGGCCAACAGATCCACCACATCGACCAGACGGTCGCCGTCGTCCACCGCGCCGGCCAGCGGCAGGGTGGCCGACACGGGCGCGGTGGTCGCCGCGTCCGCGTGCCGGCCGCCGAGCCGCTCGACCGCCTGGTGGGGAGTACGCATACAACGATGATCGGCCGTGGACGGCCGGATGGCACCCGCTTTTCCGCGACGATCTGCCGAACCGCCCCACAACCACCCGCCCCACGCGTGCTCCGCCGCCCGCGGCAACCGGCTCGGCTGCTACCTCCGGCCGCCGCTCTGTTCCGGCCCGCGGCGGCTTCGCTTCGGCGTGTGGTGGTGTTGCTTTCGGCCTGGGGCCGTGGTGGGCCGGCTCGTGGTGGCTTCGCTTCGGCCTGCGGTGGTGCTGCGCTCCCCGGCGCCCCGCCCTACTCGGGCAGGCGCGTGAGGATGAAGACGGGGATGAGACGCTCGGTCTTCTTCTGGTACGAGGCGTAGTTCGGGAACGCCGCCACCGCACGCTCCCACCAGACGGCCCGCTCGTCCCCCTCGACCTCGCGGGCGACGTAGTCGTGCTCCACGGTCTCGTCGCGCAGCTCGACGTGCGGGTTCTTGCGCAGGTTGTAGACCCAGACCGGATTCTTGGGCGCCCCACCGAGCGAGCCCACCACGGCGTACTCACCCTCGTGCTCGACCCGCATCAGCGGCGTCTTGCGCAGTTTCCCGCTCCTGGCCCCCACCGAGGTCAGCAGCACCACCGGATACCCCTGCAGGTCATTGCCCTCGGCCCCCGCGGTGCCCTCGATCTTTTCGGCCTGCTTGCGCGCCCAGTCCGACGTGCTCGGCGCGTACTCCCCAGTCAATGGCATGGCGTAACCGTATTCCTCCCGTAGCTCTGCGCAGCCCGTTGCTATGCAAAGACACACGACGACGTAACCACTGCCACAACCCCACGCAGACCAGTTCTCCCGCGCACGCGTCATCAAGGGCCAGCCGTCGTCGGGCCGGCGCCCGGCACAGACCGGCAACAGCGGCGTCAGCGCAAGACGAAACGGTTCGTTCCGCGGTCGGCCGGCGGCGGTGTCAGCGCGAGACGAAACGGTTCGTTCCGCGGGTCGGCAGACGGCGGCGTCTGCGCGAGACGAAACGGTTCGTCTCGTAGGCGGGCAGCAGCGGTGTCAGCGCGAGACGAAACGGTTCGTCTTGCGGGCCGGCCGACAGCTGCGCCTGGTCAGGCCGGTTACCGCGGGTTGGCGCAGGCGGAAGGCGGTGGGGTCAGCGCAGGCCGACGACGGCGGCGTCGGTGCCGCCGCGCCACAGGACGCCGGCCTCGGTGTAACCGGCCACCCGCAGGGCGTCGACGTGCCACAGGGCGGGCGGGTTCCACTCCTGGCCGTGGCGGGTCTTCGGGTAGATCTGTTCTCGCTCGACGGCCCGCGGCGCGAGGAACTCGTCGGCTGCCGCCTTCTCCCACCACTCGCCCCAGCCGGTGGCGGCGCCCGCCGCGTACCGTGCCTCGCGCTCGGCCCGCGCGTGGTCGCGCAGCCGCTCGGACAGGGACGGCAGCGAATCCTCCGGCATGTGGTCGGCGTTCACGAAGATGCCGCCCGGCCGCAGCACCTCGCGGATCTCGCCGTACAGCGTGGCCACCCGCTCGGCCGGCAGCCAGTGCAGGGCCGTCGCGGTGAGTACCGCGTCGAAGCCGTCGGACGACAGCTTGGCCCGCCAGCCCGGGTCGCCCAGGTCGGCGTCGACCACCTCGCCGCGGTCGCGCAGCGACGCCGTCGCGATGGCCATGAGCACCGGGTCCTGGTCGAGCACGGTGACCTGGGCCTGCGGGAACCGGGCCAGCGTCCGCAGCGAGATCGTGCCGGTGCCGCCGGCCAGGTCGAGCACCCGCGGCGCCGGCCCGTCGGTAGTCGCGGCCACCGCCGACAGCATCGCGGCGAACCGCTCCTCCCGGTCGGGCAGGAACGCCTGCTGCTGCCGGTCCCAGCTTTCCTGCCAGATCTGCGGGTTGCTCAGGTAAGCACTCATGCTGCCAACGCTAGTTACATCAGCGCCCACTCACAACAGCCTTCGCCGCACTGTTCCGGGTGCGGCGGCGAAGCTTGCGTTTATGACCGCTCGCGACCAGATCAGGTGCCTCGTGCTGGTGCAGCGGGCGAGCCCGAGGCCCGCGTCGGTCATGTGTCCGCTCAACAGCCGTCGCCGCCCTGTTCCGGGTGCGGCGGCGAAGTTCGCGTCAATGACCGCTCACGACCAGCTCAGGTGCCTCGTGCTGGTGCAGCGGGCGATGCCCGAAGCCCACGTCGCGTCATGGGGTCGCTTACAACCGCCTCCAGCGCGTCGTCTGGGTGCGGCCGGAAGCCCGGTTCGGGGATCGAGCTGAGGTCCGCGAACGACTCACCGCCGGCTTTCTCGTGTCAGAGTCGCTTCCCTTGGGCCTCGTTCTGGTGGGCCGCGACGAACGTCTGCAGGTCCCGGCGTTCGATTGCGGCCGCCATCAGGTCGGGGAAAGCGTCCGGCGTGCACGCGAAGGCCGGCACCCCCAATGCCGCCAGCGCCGCCGCGTTGTCGTGGTCGTAGGCCGGCGCCCCTTCGTCGGACAGCGCCAGCAGCACCACGACCTGCACCCCGGCCGCGGTCATCTCGGCCACCCGCCGGAGCATCTGTTCCCGGATGCCACCCTCGTACAGGTCGCTGATCAGCACGAAGATGCTGTCCCTCGGCCTGGTGATCAACTGCTGGCTGTACGCGATGGCCCGGTTGATGTCGGTGCCGCCACCCAGCTGCGTCCCGAACAAGACCTCGACCGGGTCGTCGAGCTGCTCGGTCAGGTCGACCACGGCCGTGTCGAAGACGACCAATGACGTGCGCAGGGATTTCATCGAAGCGAGAACGGCCGAGAACACGCCCGAGAACACCACCGACGCCGCCATCGACCCGGACTGGTCGACGCAGAGCACGACGTCGCGCTGGACGGCCGTGGTCCGCCGCCCGTAGCCGATCAGCCGCTCGGGGATCACCGTGCGGTGCTCGGCCTGGTAGTGCTTGAGGTTGGCCCGCACGGTGCGGTTCCAGTCGATGTCGGCGTGCTTGGGCCGGTTGATCCGCGCCGCCCGGTTGAGCGCCCCGCTGATCGCGGCCCGGGTCTTCTGCTCGATCCGCTTCTCCAACTGCTCGACCACGGTCCGCACGACCTGGCGGGCCGCGTCCTTGGTCTTCTCGGGCATGACCCGGTTGAGCGAGAGCAGCGTGCCGACCAGATGCACGTCGGGCTCGACGGCGCTGAGCATCTCGGGTTCGAGCAGCAGCCGGGACAGGTCGAGCCGCTCGATCGCGTCCTGCTGCATGACCTGCACGACCGTGCTCGGGAAGTACTCCCGGATGTCACCCAGCCACCGCGCCACCTTGGGCGCCGACCCGCCCAGCCCTGCCGACCGCCGGTTGCTGCGCTCCTCGCCCCCGTCCCCGGCCCCGCCCTCGTAGAGCGCGGCCAGCGCCGAATCCATCGCGCCGTCCCGCCCCTCGGCCTTGCCCAGCGACTTCTCGGCCGCCCCGCCGAGCACCATCCGCCAGCGCCGCAACCGCTCCTGCGCTGCCGCGTCAGTCACTTCGTCACTCATCGCGTCCCCCGCCCGTCAGGTCTTCGCAGCGCACGGCCCTTTGCCCGCCCCCAGCGCGTTCGTTCCGCACGAGCTGGTGGCCGTGCCGCACGGGCTGGTGGTCGCTCACAAAGCGTTGGCCGCTCACAAAGCGTTGGTCGCCCACCCGGCGTTGGTCGCTGACAAGGTGGTCGCCCACAAGGCGTTGGCCGCTCACAGGGCGTGCGCGGCGTGCGGCGTCGCTGCCGTTCATCGTGCCTCCCCGGTGGCGGTGATCGGGCGGCCCAGCAGGGCGGTCAGGGTGGGTAGCACCAGGTCGGCCCGGGCCGGGTCGAAGCCGAGGCCGTCGCCTGCCGTCTCGTCGCCCGCGGCTCGGGGGCCGGCCAGGCGTTCGCCGATGGCCCGGCGCTCGCCCGCTTCGAACGCGCCGAACGTGCGGCGCAGCAGCGGCAGCACGTCGTCGAAGGCTTCGGCCGGGATGTCGGCCAGCCAGTCGTCGAGCAGCGACAGCAGCGCGTCGTCGTGCACGAGCAGCAGGCCGCCGCCCGACAGGAAGCCCTCGACCCAGGCCGCGGCGTGGGCCGGCGGCGTGCCGACGGTCAGCGGCAGCCGCAGGCGGCGGCGCACCTCGGCGCCGTCGAGCCGGCCCGCGTCGAGCAGCAGGCGGGTCAGCCGCCCGGCCAGCAGGCCGTGCAGGTCGGCTCGCCCGGACAGTGAGGCCAGCGTGGACATCCAGCGTTCCCGCAGGTCGGCGTCGTCGAGCAGACCGACCGCGGTGTGCACCCCGTCGACCCGGTCGCGCAGCACCTTGGCCGCCTCGTCGGACAGCGAGCCGACCGCCGACGGCAGGCCGGCGCAGACCCGGCTCAGCAGGCTCGCCGTCACGTCGGCCAGCCCGGCCACGTCGGTCTGCCGGACGTCGCCGTACCGCAGCGTGCGGGCCAGGGCCGGGATCGCCGCCATCAGGTGGTTCACGTCGGCGTCGAGCGCGGCCCGGGTGTCGAGCGCGGCCAGCACCCGCGGGTACGCGTCGGCCAGGTCGGCCAGCAGGCACGTCTCGACCAGCGCGGTGACGTCGGCCAGCGTCTCGGCCTGGTCGGCCGCCCGCACCACCTTGGCCGTGGCGGCGGCGGCGACCGTGGTGCCGTACATGCTGCCCTCGACCAGCCGGATGGCGAACTCGGGCTGCCAGCGCAGCTTCCACTCCTCGCGGAAGGTGCCGGTGCTGCCCCGGGTCGTCGTGCCCTCACCCCAAGGGACGCCGATCGTGCGCAGCCGGTGCAGCAGGCGACTGCGCCGCAGGTCGGTCTCTTTGCGCAGGTCGAGGTCGAGGTTGCGCTCCAGCGCCTCGGGCTTGAGCCGGGTCGTACGCTGCTGGGCGGCCAGGTCTTTGGCCAGGGGCACGGCCGGCATGTCGTCCGGGACCCCGCCGAGGCGCTCGCCGACAACGAGCTTGCGGGTGATCAGCTCGACCCGCAGCGGTTCGCCGTCGCACATGACCGACTCGGCCGCCTCGGTGACCTCGGCCAGCCCGGCCAGGGGCCGCCCACGCAGGGTGGCCAGCGCCTCGGCCAGCCGGGTGGCCTCGATGACGTGGGCCGACGACGTGGGCACCCCCTCGGCCCGCAGCACGCCGGCCGCGTCGACCAGCCAGCGCGGCACGACCTCGTCGGCCGAGGTGAACAGGTGGTGGTACCAGCCCGGCGAGTTGACCCCGGCGCCGTAGCCGGACCAGGACGCCAGCCGCCCGTACGTCCAGGGCACCCAGGTGAAGTCGACCTTGGCCTTCTTCCGCCCCTTGAGCAGCGCGGTGTCGTCCTTGACGGCGACCTTGCGGGTCAGCGCGGGCACGTGCCAGGCCCCGCACACGACGGCGATGTCGTCATAGGTCTTGCGCACCTCGCGCAGCACCGTCCGCATGTACGCCTCGCGCACCAGATCGTCCGGGTCCTCCGGCGACGTGTCGCGGATGGCCGTCATCGCCTCGGCAATGGCCTCGAACGCCGGCATGCCGCGGTGCTCGACGACGTCCTCCCACCACCGCTCCGGATCGTCATACCCGGCCGCCGCCGCCAACTCCCCGATCGGATCCACCGGCCGCACCGGCGCCGCCGGCTCTTCCGCTCCACCGTCGCCCGGCACCACGCCGCCCGGAGCGCCGTCGAAGCCCGGGCGAGCGGCGTCCGGAGCGGGGGCGGAGCCATCCGGGTGAGCGGCGTGGGGAGGAGGGATCGAGCTGTCCGGGTGAGCGGCGTGGGGAGCAGGGGTCGAGCTGTCCGGGTGAGCGGCGCTGGGAGCGCGGCCGGGTCCGTCGGACGGGACGGGGTGGGGCGTGTCGGAACCACCTGGAGGTGTCGCGTCTGGGCCGGCGGACGGGATGCCGCTCCGCGAGTCGGGTCCGCCGGACGGCAGGGCTCTGGGAGCGGTGGACGGCACAGCACCCGGGATGTCGCCTTGGGTGTCAGGTCCGCCGGACGGCACTGTGCCCGGGGTGTCGCCGTGCGAGTCGAATCCCCCGGACGGCAAGGTGTCCGGAGCAGTGGACGGCACAGAGCCCGGAGCGCCGCCCTGCGAACGGGAGTCGCCCGGACCCGGCGCCGGGGCATCGGGGCCGCCGGGTGAGGCCGCGGCGGGCGCGCCCGGTAAAGACGGCGACGGGCGGGGTGCGGGGCGGGCCTCGCCGGTCAGGCGGTAGGCGAACGGCAGGTCGAAGAAGCGGACCGGCACCCCCCGCTCGACCGCCCAGCGGATCGCCTGCCACTCCGGCGAGAAGACGGCGAACGGCCAGAACGCCGCCCGCCGCGGATCGTCGGACGCGTAGCCCAGCAACGCCACCGGCGGCTCGAGCCCGGCGTCGGCCACCCACCGCACCAGCGAGTCAGCCTCGGGCGGCCCCTCGACCAGCAGCACCTCGGGCGGCTGGCGCTCCAACTCGGCCACCACCGCCCGGGCCGAGCCCGGCCCGTGGTGGCGGATGCCGTAGAGCCGCTCAGGCATCGCGGGCGGCCCGGTAGAAGTCGCGCCAGTCGGCGCGCTCGCGCACCACGGTCTCGAGGTATTCGCGCCACACCACACTGTCGGACACCGGGTCTTTGACGACCGCGCCCAGGATGCCCGCGGCCACGTCGCCCGGGTGCAGCCGGCCGTCGCCGAAGTGGGCCGCCAGCGCCATGCCGTTGGTGATGACCGAGATCGCCTCGGCCGTGGACAGGGTGCCGGTGGGCGACTTGAGCTTGGTGCGGCCGTCCTCGGTGAGGCCGCTGCGCAGCTCGCGGAAGACCGTGACCACGCGGCGGATCTCTTCGAGCGCGGCCGGCACCTCGGGCAGTTCGAGCGAGCGGCCGAGCTGGGCCACCCGGCGGGCCACGATCTCGACCTCGTCGTCGGCCGAGGCGGGCACGGGCAGCACCACGGTGTTGAACCGGCGGCGCAGGGCGCTCGACAGCTCGTTGACCCCGCGGTCGCGGTCGTTGGCGGTGGCGATCAGGTTGAAGCCGCGCTGCGCCTGCACCTCGGTGTTGAGCTCGGACACCGGCAGCGTCTTCTCGGACAGGATGGTGATCAGCGCGTCTTGCACGTCGGAGGGCACGCGGGTCAGCTCTTCGAGCCGGGCGATCGTGCCGGTCTGCATGGCCCGCATGATCGGGCTGGGCACCATCGCGGCGTCGGTCGGGCCCTCGGCCAGCAGACGGGCGTAGTTCCACCCGTACCGGATGGCCTCTTCGGCCGTGCCGGCGGTGCCCTGCACGAGCAGGGTGGAGTCGCCCGAGATGGCGGCCGCGAGGTGTTCGGAGACCCAGGTCTTGGCCGTGCCGGGCACGCCGAGCAGCAGCAGCGCGCGGTCGGTGACGAGGGTGGAGACCGCGACCTCCATGAGGCGGCGGGGGCCGACGTACTTCGGCGTGATCTTGGCGCCGTCGCCCAGCAGATAGGTCACCACGGCCTGGGGCGAGAGCCGCCAGCCGGGCGGGCGGGGACGGTCGTCGGCCGCGGCCAGCAGGGCCAGCTCTTCGGCGTACTGATCCTCGGCGTGCGGGCGCAGTGCGGTCACGTGAAGCTCCTTGGTCTTCGCCAGAGCCGAAGGCTATCGCCCACCTCTGACAGAAAAATCGGGGTCGGGTCAGGCGGGTTTGAGCTCGTCGAGCATCTGGGAGCGGAAGGTCAGGGTGCGGGCCAGGTCGGCCACCGGGCGCACCCGGGAGGCGTCGGCCGGTTCCTGGTCGAGCTGGCCGGCCAGGCGGCCGACGAGGTCGGCGTAGCCCGGGGGCATGGACAGGGCGGCCGCGCGGCACAGCTCGCCCAGTTGCCAGCTGTGGCGGTCGGTGCGGGCCCGGTGGGCGATCGTCTCGAGCACGGCGACCGACAGCTCTTCGGGCCAGTGGCCGGGGTGCAGCGACAGCAGCCGGGTGGCCAGCCCGTCGTCGCGGCGCAGGGCGTCGGCCGCGAGCCGGCCCAGCTCGTCGGGCGGCAGCACGAGATGCAGGTCCCACCGGACGGATTCGCGCAGCGAGCCGGACGACTCGCGGAGCAGCGCGGCGGCCCAGGCCGGATCCTCTTGCACCACCGCGGCCTTGGCCCAGCCGTGCAGCAGCGGACCCTCCCAGTCGTTGTTGCGGGCCAGCCGCAGCATCGTCGCGGGCTCGGACCAGGTGTCGAGCGGGGCCGCGGCGACGACCTCTTCGAGCAGCCAGGCGCTCACCCCGATGCCGCGGGCGGGTGTGGCGGCCACGCCGTCGCGGCGCAGGACGGCGTCGAGCTCTTGGGGTGGGGTGACGGTGAGCCGGTCGGCCCCCAGCAGCCGGCGCTCGCGCTGGACCAGGGACAGGGCGCGCTCTTTCATGCGGGCACGCAGCTGGGAGCCGGGCAGTTGGCGCAGCAGGCCGAGCGCGGCCTCGCGCACCTCTTTGCGGCGGTCGTCGAGGGCCTGCTCGAGAAACGGGTCGTCGGCCGGGCCGAGGCCGGTGGCCAGCGCGCCCAGGAACCGGGCGCGGTCGTCCGAGGACTCCTGGGCCCAGGTGCTCTCGAGCAGCTCACGGGCCCGGCCGGGGTCGGTCGCGCGCAGCGCGGTGAGGTGGCCCAGCCGCTCGCCCGAGCTGCCGGTGTGCCAGTCGGGCAGCACCACGGCCACCGGCGTCTCGTCGCGCAGCCAGCGCCAGTCGGCGCGCATGCCGGCCAGCCAGGAGCCGCGCCGGCCGGCCACCCGGGCCAGGGCCGGGCGGACGATCGAGTTGCGGCGGCCCGCGTCGAGCAGGGCGGGCAGCACGACCGCGGGCACGTGGCCGCCCCGCTCGGCCGCGGCGGCGAGCCACTGGGCCAGCAGCTCTTGGGCGAGCTGGGCGCCGCCGGGCACGGCCCCGGCCAGGATGCGCTGCACGCGATGGCCGGCCGGGCCGGGCAGGGGAGCGGTGGTCTCGTCGGGCGCGGCCGGCACGGCGATGTGCCCAAGGCCCGGCAGCACGCCCGCCCGGTGACGGGTGAGGGCCACAGCGGCCGCGTCGAGCAGCGACGACTCGCCCGCCCAGGGCCGCCGGTTGGTGCCGACCAGGGCGGCCGCCAGCAGCTCGGGCGGAAGCTCGGCCGAGCGGGGCGCGCCCGGGTCGGGCACCTGGGGGCCGGCGGTCACGAACGCGCCCTCGGCCCAGGCCGCGAGCGGGCGCAGGCCGACCGGCGACCACTCGGCGGCCACTGTCGCGGGGCGGCCGCCCGCCGCGGCCAGCAGCCACCACGGTTCGCGGTGGCCGGGGGCGAGCGGCAGGCCGGCGCCGGACTCGTCGACCAGCCAGCCGTCGGCGCTCGGCGCGACCCCGGACAGCAGCACCGGGGCGTCGTAGCGCCAGGGCTCGGCCGTGATCGTCGTGGAGTAGAAGGCCAGTGCCTCGGCCGGCGGGACGGCGCCGTCGGGGGATCGGAACGGCTCGGCCGCGCTGACCCGCTCGGCCACCAGCGCCCGCAGCGGGGCCGCGCCGGGATAGAAGGCCAGCTCACCCCGGAACTCGGTGCCGGGGACGAGGTCGGAGACCAGCGGCTGGCCGGGGGCGGCGAACGACAGTACGAGCGCGAACCGGCCCTGCTCGGCGCCGCGCAGCCAGGTGCGCCGGGTGGTCAGCGCGCCCTCGTCGGAGTCGACCTGGCCCAGCACCTGCCACCGGTCGGCGACGCGGGGACCGGCCAGCACCTCGTCGGTCGGCATGGGGAAGCCGATGCGGCTGCGGACGGTGGCGGCCAGTTCGGGCGGCAGCTCGGCCAGACGCTCGTACCCGGAGACGAGCAGGCGCAGCAGGGCGAGCTCGCCGAGCAGCCGGTCGGCCCAGTGCGGGCCGACGCCGGCGACCGAGCCGAGCCGTCGCACGGCCCCGGCCGCGGTGCCCGCCTGCGCGTCGACCAGGCGGGCGGCCATGGCCTCGAACGGCTGGTGGCCGCCGCGCTGCGCGCCGGCCAGGCCCTGGCGGATCTGGTCGTCGAGCCAGCGGCGCAGCTCGGCCAGGCCGCCGGCGACCCGCTCGGCGCGCTGCTCGACCCGCTTGGCCGCGGCCGCCGGATCGGGAGCCGTGGCGGCCGATTTGGGCTTGGCCGCAGCCCGGGCCGCCCGCGCGGCCTGCCACTCGCGGGCGAAATCGGCCGCGGGGGCGTCGGACACATCGGATTCGGACCAGAGCAGCAGCAGGCCCAGCGCGTGCTTGCAGGGAATCTTGCGGCTGGGGCAGTTGCACTTGAACGCGGGCCCGGCCAGGTCGACGCAGACCTGGTAGCTGCGGCACTGTCCCCACAGGATGTCGTCGAGCCGCCCGGTGGCTGACCACGACCCGGGGCCGGACAGGCCGCGGGCGGCCTTGACCGACGGGGCATCGGGGGCGAGCGTCTCGACCTGGGCGGCCGGCCATCGTTCAACGGTCACGGGAAAACCCTAGGCGGCGGGTACGACAATTCTGCCGGGCCCCGGCGGCCCGATGACATGATCGAGGCGAGCTCACCGAGGGGGAACTATGAAGGTCGTGGTTTTCGGGGCGACCGGCATGGTCGGCCAGGGCGCGCTGCGCGAAAGTCTGCTGGCGCCCGACGTCGACGAGGTGCTGGCGGTCATCCGTACGCCAACCGGGGTTTCTCATCCCAAGCTGCGCGAGGTGAAGCTGAACGACTTCACCGACCTGAGCCCGATCAAGGACGACCTGCGCGGCTCCGACGCCTGTCTCTACTGCCTGGGCGTCTCGTCGGTCGGCATGGACGAGACCGCCTACACCCGGGTCAGCTACGACTACCCGATGGCCGCCGCCCGCACGTTCGCCGAGATCAACCCCCAAACCACATTTGTGTACGTCTCGGGCGCAGGCACCAACCTGCAGGGCCGGCAGATGTGGCAGCGGGTGAAGGGGCGCGCCGAGCAGGACATCATCGCCCTGCTGCCCAACGGCTACGCCTTCCGCCCCGGCATGATCCAGCCCACGCGCGGCGTCCGTTCCAAGACCGGCTGGTACAACACGATCTACACCGCCGTCGGCCCGATCGTCCCGCTGCTCGAGCGCATCGCCCCCAAATACGTCACCACCACCGACAAGCTGGCCCAGGCCATGCTGCGCGCGGCCCGGGTCGGCTTCCCGAACCACATCGTCGAGAACATCGACTTCCGTTAAGCAACAGCGCCGTGTCCCGCGGGCACCCGTTCCGCCGGTTTCGGCGGCGGTGGGGGAGTGCCGTCGCCGAACGGGCGGCCGCCCAGCTTCTCGCGGTCGTGCGGCGTCAGCCAGCCCTGGAGGTCGGGCCCCTTGGGCACGATGCCGGTCGGATTGATGTCTTTGTGAACGATGTAGTAGTGCTGCTTGATGTGGACGAAGTCGGTGGTGTCGCCGAAGCCCGGCGTCTGGAACAGGTCGCGGGCATAGGCCCACAGCACCGGCATCTCGGTCAGCTTGCTGCGGTTGCACTTGAAGTGCCCGTGGTACGCCGCGTCGAAGCGGGCCAGCGTCGTGAACAGCCGCACGTCGGCCTCGGTGATCGTGTCGCCGACCAGGTAGCGCTGACCGGCCAGCCGCTCCGAGAGCTGGTCGAGCTGGGCGAAGAGCCGATCGTAGGCCTTGTCGTACGCCTCCTGGGTGCCCGCGAAGCCCGCCCGGTAGACGCCGTTGTTGACCTCCGTGAACACCGCTTTGTTGATCTTGTCGATCTCGTCGCGCAGCTCTTCCGGGTAGAGCTGGGGCGCCCCCTCGCGGTGGTAGCGCGTCCACTCCAGTGACAGGTCGATCGTCATCTGCGCGAAGTCGTTGGTGACCACCTGCCCGGTCGTCTCGTCGACCATCGCCGGCACGGTGATGCCCTTGTCGTAGTCCGGGATGCGCTTGAAGTACGCCTCCTGCAGCCGCTCGATGCCGAGCACGGGGTCGCGCCCGCCCGGGTCGAGGTCGAAGGTCCAGCTGCGCTCGTCGTGGGTCGGCCCGCAGATGCCCATCGAGAGCACGTCCTCGAGGCCGAGCAGGCGCCGCACGATGATGGCGCGGTTGGCCCACGGGCAGGCGCGGGCGACCACCAATCGATAACGCCCGGGTTCGACCGGGTAGCCGTCGCGGCCGTCCTCGGTGATCCGGGTCGCGATGTACCGCTGATCCCGGGTGAATTCGCCCTGCGGGTTCACGTACGCCATGTCCCTATCCTGCTTCGTGCGGTGACCGAGCGCCCACCGAAAGTCGATGTCCCGGGTCATCCGGGACATTCGCCCACTGACCGCGGGACGCCTCACCTGCGACGATGACGCCCGTGACCCCCGTTCAACGCCGCTCCGCCGCCGCGGTCGCCCTGGTCGGCGTGGCCGTGGCCGTCCTGGTGGCCGCGACCGTCCTCGACCTGCGGGTGCCGGGCCGGCACCGCGAGCTGACCGGCACCGAGATGGTCTGGACGGTCGGCCTGCCCGGGCTCGGCCTGCTCGTCCCGGGCGCGATCATGCTGCGCCGCCTGCCCCGGCACCCGGTGACCTGGGTGCTCATCGGCTCCGGGCTGCACTGGATCGTCGACGGCGCGGCCGCGTCGTGGCTCGCCTACTCGACCCTCAACGATCGGCCCGGCGCGTCGGCCGCGTTCTGGATCTACAACCGGCTCGGCGCCGCGCTGCTCATCTGGCTGCCGCTGTTGCTGCTGCTCTATCCCGGTGGGCGCCTGCCGCAGGGGCGGTGGAAGCTCATTGCGTACGTGGGACTGGCTCTTGCTTCTCTGGCCCCGCTCGCCACCCTGGTCGTGCCCGCCTGGGTCGCGGACGAACGGGCGGGCCAGCCCTCGAATCCCGTGCTCGCCGGCCTGAACCTCGACCCCGCCTCGCTGCCGTTGCCCGACGGCGTGTGGGTCCCGCTGCTCTCGACTCTGTGGGTGCTGCTGCCGCTCGGCATGATCGTGTCGTTCGTGGTGGTGGTGCGGCGGTTCCGCGGCGCGACCGGCGACGACCGGCTCGCGCTGCGCTGGCTGCTCTGGGCCGGGCTGGCCGACGTCCTGGTCTTCCTGTCGGCGCTGGTCCTGCCCGGGTTCACCAGCATCGCCATCGGCCCCGCGGTCGGGCTCACCGGCGCCGCGATCGCCGTCGCCCTGATCCGTCCGCGCCTGCTCGACGTGGACCGGCTGCTCGGCGGCACTGTTCTCTACGGCGCGATGGCCGTCACCGTCCTGGCCGTCGACGCCTGCGTGCTCGGCGCGACCGGCGCCCTGCTCGGCCGTCAGCTGCCGGAACGGGACGCCGCCGTGGTCGCCATGCTCGTCGTCACCGCCGGTTACGGGCCGCTGCGGCACCGGCTGTGGCGGGCGGTGCGCCGGCTCGTGCTGGGCCGCCGCGACGACCCGTACCAGGTGGTGGCCGGCCTGGCCGAACAGCTGGAACGGTCGGCTTCGCCGTCCGACGAACTTCTCGCGGTGGCCCGGGTGGTGGCGGGGGCGTTCAGAATTCCGTACGTCGTGGTCGAAGTTGATCGCCCCGGCGGTGAGCAGGTGGTGGCCAGTTTCGGTGCGCCCGGCGGCCCGACCCGCGCGCTGCCGATCACGTACCGGGGTGAGACCATCGGCCGGGTCGTGCTGCCGAAGCGGGCCGTCCTGGCCAACCGGGCCCGCGACGAGCGCCTGCTGGCCGACGTCGTGCGGCAGGCCGCGATCGCCGCCCGCTCGGCCCACCTGGCCCAGGAGCTGCAGCGCAGCCGCGAGCTGATCGTCGCCGCCCGCGAGGAGGAACGCCGTCGCCTGCGCCGCGACCTGCACGACGGCCTGGGCCCGACGCTGGGCGGGGTCGGGCTGCGCATCGACACCGCCCGCAACCTGGCCGCACGCAAACCCGACGAGGCCGACAAGCTGCTGCGTCAGGCCCGCGAGGACGTCACGTCAGCCGTGGCCGACGTACGCCGTCTCGTGCACGACCTGAGGCCGCCCGCACTGGACGACGTGGGACTGCTCGGTGCCGTACGCCAGCAAGCAGCCCGGCTGCGGGCACCCGGCCTCACCGTCACGGTCGAGGGTGATGACGAACTGGACCGGTTGCCCGCCGCGGTCGAGGTCGCCGCCTACCGGATCGCCTCCGAGGCGCTGACCAACGTGGCCCGGCACGCGAGCGCGACCACGGCCACGGTGCGGTTGACGACCGAGGACGGCGCCCTGCTCGTCGAGGTGACCGACGACGGCGTGGGCATCGCGGCCGGCACCCCCAGCGGGGTCGGGCTCGTCTCGCTGCGTGAGCGCGCCGCCGAACTGGGCGGGGACTGCCGCATAGAGTGCCCGGACGGCCGCGGAACGGTCGTGCGGGCCCGACTGCCGATGGGGGTGCTGGTGTGATCCGGGTACTCGTCGCCGACGACCATCCCATCTACCGCGACGGGCTGGCCGTGCTGCTGGCCACGGTCGACGGGCTCGAGGTGGTCGGCACCGCGGCCGACGGCGTCGAGGCGGTGGCCGCCGCGACCCGGCTGCAGCCCGACGTGGTGGTCATGGACGTGCAGATGCCCCGGCTCAACGGCGTCGAGGCCACCCGCAAACTGGCTACCGACGCGCCCGGGGTCGGCATCGTTGTGCTCACCATGTCCGAGGACGACGGCACAGTCTTCGCCGCGGTCCGGGCCGGCGCCCGCGGCTACCTGGTCAAGGGGGCCGAGCAGGAGGAGATCGTCCGCGCGATCACCACCGTGGCCGCCGGCGGAGCCGTCTTCGGGGCCACCCTGGCCCTGCGCATAGCCGAGTTCTTCGCGGCCGGGCCGGCCGCCCCGACCGAGGCGTTTCCGCAGCTCACGGCGCGCGAGCGGGAGATCCTCGACCTGCTCGCGGCCGGCCGGTCCAACGGCCAGATCGCGTCCGCGCTCTATCTGTCGCCCAAGACCGTGCGCAACAACGTGTCCAATGTCTTCGCCAAGCTGCAGGTGGCCGACCGGTCCGAGGCGATCGTGCGGGCGCGGGAAGCCGGACTCGGGCACTGACCACGGTCAGGTCTGACAGAGTGACCTGATGGTAGTCAGTTTCTTCCGGCAGTGGACGGTGTTCGTTCCGATCGTCGCCCTCGTCGCCCTCGTGCTGACCTGGGGACGTGACCTGCCGTCGGTCGTGGTCGTGATCGCGGCCTGCCTGCTCGGCGGGGCCGTGCTGGCCGCCGTCCACCATGCCGAGGTGGTCGCCCACCGGGTCGGCGAGCCGTTCGGCTCCCTGG
Source organism: Paractinoplanes aksuensis (assembly GCF_024137025.1). Classification (GTDB taxonomy): domain Bacteria; phylum Actinomycetota; class Actinomycetes; order Mycobacteriales; family Micromonosporaceae; genus Actinoplanes; species Actinoplanes aksuensis. Next base: position 124,575 of record NZ_JAMYJR010000023.1, on the reverse strand, counting down.
TGCTGGCCGTGGCGGTCACCATCATCGAGGTCGCCCTGATCGTCACCCTGATGATCAGCGGCGGCGAGAAGACCCAGTCCCTGGCCCGCGACACCGTCTTCGCCGCCGTGATGATCACCTGCAACGGCCTGCTCGGCATCTCGCTGCTGGTCGGAGCCCTGCGCCGGCACGTGGCGGTCTTCAACGCCGAGGGCACCGGCGGCGCCTTCGCCACGGTCGCCACCATCGCCACGCTCAGCCTGGTCGTGCCCAGCTTCACGACCAGCCGCCCCGGCCCGCAGTTCTCGCCGGCCCAACTGGCCTTCGCGGCGGTGTCGTCGCTCGCTTTGTACGGGCTGTTCGTGACTGTGCAGACCCGGCGCCACCGCGACTACTTCCTGCCCATCACCTCGAGCGGCAAGGTCATCGACCAGGAGGAACACCTCGACCCGCCGAGCGGACGGCTCGCGCTGGCCAGCCTGGGGGTGCTGATGGCCGCGCTGATCGCGGTGGTCGGCCTGGCCAAGGGCGTGTCCCCGTCGATCGAGTCCGGCGTCGAATCGATCGGCCTCCCACCCGGCGTCGTCGGCGTGGTGATCGCCCTGCTGGTGCTGCTGCCGGAGACGATCGCGGCGGTGCGCGCGGCGGCCCGCGACCGCGTGCAGACGAGCCTCAACCTGGCCGTGGGGTCGGCGATGGCGAGCATCGGCCTGACCATCCCGGCCATCGCGATCGCGATGATCTGGCTGGAGGGGCCGCTGCTGCTGGGCCTGGGTGGCACCCAGATGGTGCTGCTGGGCCTGACCGTCGTGGTCGGCACCCTGACCATCGTCCCCGGCCGAGCCAACGTCCTGCAGGGCGGCGTCCACCTGGCCCTGATGGCCGCCTTCCTCTTCCTGGCGGCCAGCCCATGACGCCGGGTCTTTCTGTGCAGCACGGCTGACCAGCCCGGTCGACGAACCGCTTGCCTGTCAGCCGTACGCCAATTATCTAACTTGCTATTTGGCCAAACCGTAAGATAATAACTTGGCCACTTAGCTATCCAAACGACTTGGCCTACTGGCTTACCCGGGACGATGGCCGAATGGCTGACCTGGAGGCGGCGGTGCGCAAGCTGCGAGCGGCGGAGGACGGTGTCCCGCGCGCGCAGGAGCGGGCCGCCCGGATCGTGGCTGACGCGCGCGAGAAAGTGGACCAGGCGCGCGGCGAGCTGGCCGAAGAGATCCGAGCCGCCGACCGGGTCGGGATGCGCCAGGTGGACATCGTGGCCGCCACCGGCTACAGCCGGGAACGTGTCCGCCAGATCGTCCGCGAAGGGGAGTAGCTCCGGACATCGTTCGCCGTCAGGCCGATTCTCGCTCGACCAGGGCCGGCTCGTAGATGACCGAGAAGACGCGCATTGCCGGGTCTTCGATGCGGGCCAGTAGCAGGCGCGCGGCCTCGGCGGCCATGTCTTCCAGCGGATGCCGCACCGTGGTCAGAGCGGGCGACGCCGCCACCGCGGCGCTGCTGTCGTCGAAGCCGACCACGGCGACATCCTTCGGCACGCGGCGGCCGGCCTCGCGCAGCACGGCCAGAGCGCCCAGCGCCATCAGGTCGTTGGCCACGAACACCCCGTCGAGCTGGGGGTTCTCGGCCAGCAGGGCCCGCATCGCCGTCTCGCCACTGTCGCGGGTGAAGTTTCCTGTTTCGATCGGGACCCAGCCGTGGCCGCGGCGGGCCAGGGCGCGGCGGAAGCCGGCCACGCGGTCGCTGCTGGCCGGGACGTCGGCCGGGCCCGAGATCATGCCGAGGCGGTGGGCGCCTCGGTTCAGCAGGTGTTCGGCGGCCAGGGCGGCCCCGGTGTCGTTGGCCAGGTCGACGTAGTCGATCGGGACCGGTTCGGCCGGGCGGCCGATCAGCACGGCCGGCACGCCGCCCTCGGTGAGCATGCGGGGCAGCGGGTCGACCGCGGGCAGCGAGAGCACGATCGCCCCGTCGGCCTGGCCGTTGCGCAGGTCGCCGACCAGGCGTTTGCGGGCCTCGTCGGTGCCGACGATCTGCAGGGCGAGCTGCACGCCCTGTTGGCGGAGCACGCTCATCAGGCCGCCGACGACGCGGCCGAAGTACGGGTCGGCGAAGAACCGGCTCATGAACGGGTCGTCGTCGTGCGACTCGGAGTCGGAGACGACCAGGGCCACGGTGCCCGTGCGCCGGGTGACCAGCGAGCGGGCCAGCCGGTTGGGCACGTAGCCGGTGCGGCCCACGGCGTCCCACACGACCTCGTGGAGCTGGGGGTCGACGTTGCGGATCCCGTTGATGACGCGGGAGACGGTGGCCCGGGACACCCCGGCGATGCGGGCCACGTCCTCGAGGGTCGGGAGCCGCTCGGTTCTCATGGACGTCTTTATAGCACAGAGGGAGAGCGCTCTCCCTCCATGCGGGAAGTGAGCGGACCGAAGTTCCGGAACCAGCAGAAACCCGCGTACGTATTGACGCCCTTGACATCGCGGCGTAACACTCGGAAAGCGCTCTCCAACCCCGAAGGAGACTTCGTGAATCCCCTACGACCCAGGCGCATCCTGACCCTGGGCGCGGTCGCGGCCCTCACCGCGACCGCCGTCCTCACCGGTGTCCACGCCGCTCAGGCCGCCGACACCCTGATCTCGCAGGGCCGCCCCACGCTCGCCTCGTCGACCGAGAACGGCGGCGCCCCGGCGGCCGGCGCGGTCGACGGCAACCTCACCACCCGGTGGGGCAGCGTGTGGAGCGACCCGCAATGGCTGCGCGTCGACCTCGGCGGCACGGCCACCATCAGCCAGGTCAAGCTGACCTGGGAGGCGGCGTACGCCAAGGCCTTCCAGATCCAGACCTCGGCCGACGGCAACAACTGGACGAACGTCTACAGCACGACCACGGCCACCGGCGGCACCCAGACGTTGTCGGTGAACGGCTCCGGTCGCTACGTCCGGATGTACGGAACGCAGCGGGGCACCGGCTACGGCTACTCGCTGTACGAGTTCCAGGTCTACGGAACGCTCACCTCGACGCCCCCGACGGGCGGCCCGGGTTATGTCCTGGCCGACCCGCCGGTGACCGGGGTGATCCCGTCGACCGCGACGCCGCCCGACACCAACCCGCCCACGACCCACCACGAGTTCCAGATGAACTGCGCAGTGAGCCGCAGCAACCTCAACGACGACCCGATCGTCTTCCCCGGGCTGCCCGGCGCCTCGCACTCGCACACGTTCATGGGCAACACCACGACCAACGCGGGTACGACGTACAACAGCCTCAAAGCCGGCAACACCTCGTGCATCACGCCCGGCGACAAGACCGGCTACTGGATGCCGACCCTGCTGAACGGTGACACCGCCGTGCAGCCGGTGGGCCGTCAGGTCATCTACTACAAGTCGGGCGTCATCGACTACCGCAGCGTGCGGCCGTTCCCGGCCGGTCTGCGCTACCTGGTCGGCAGCCCGACGGCCACGCTCGACGACTTCCGCAACCACCCGGGCGCGGTCGAGGGCTTCGAGTGTGGCGACCTGTCGTTCAACTGGGACATCCCGGCCAACTGCGCGGCCGGAAGCCAGCTCAACGTGCGGTTCCAGGCCCCCAGTTGCTGGAACGGGCTGCACCTGGACACCCCCGATCACAAGAGCCACATGGCGTACCCGGTGCTGGGGGTGTGTCCGACCTCGCACCCGGTGGCTGTTCCGATGATCGAGTTCAAGATGGCCTGGCCGGTCAGCGGGAACATGTCCAACGTCCGCTTCTCGAGCGGGCGGGGCTTCTCGTTCCACTACGACGTGTTCAACGCGTTCGACGGGCCCACGCTGGCCGCCCTGGTCCGCCACTGCATCAACGGCGGCCTGCAGTGCGACCCGCGCGGCTTCGACCTCTACAAGCCCGAGCGGGGGGCCGCCCTGAACGCGAACTACGAGCTGCCGTGACAAGTCGCTGAACGAACGGGCGTCGTCCAACGGGCGGCGCCCGTTCTACGGTAGGCCCATGAGCACCGATGCGACGCTGGAGGTCAGGCCTCTGACGGCCGAGACCTGGCCGGCCTTCGACGCACTCGTGCAGCGGCACAACGGCATCTTCGGCGGCTGCTGGTGCATCTGGTTCCATCCCGACGGCCCCGAGCGGGGGCAGGGGGCCGAGGCCAACCGCGAACTGAAGAAGGCGTACGTCGAGGCCGGCGCCGCCCACGCGGCGCTGGTGATGGACGGCGAGTTGGCCGTCGCCTGGGCGGAGTACGGCACGCCGGCCGAGCTGCCCACCATCCACCATCGCAAGCAGTACGACGCCGAGAAGGACCGTGACCCCGACTTCCGGATCACCTGCGTCTTCGTCGACAAGAGGTACCGCCGCCGCGGTGTCACCGAGATCGCGATCCGGGGCGCGCTCGACCTCATCGCACGGGCTGGTGGCGGCGTGGTCGAGGCCTATCCGCACGACCTGACCGGCCAGACGAAGAAGATGTCGTCGTCGTTCCTCTACAACGGCACCCGTCGGCTCTACGAGCGGCTCGGCTTCACCTACGTCCGGCCGAAAGGGCTGAAGAACTGCGTGATGTCGATCGAACTGCCCGCTCGGCCGGGATAGGCGGGATCGGGCGCCGTCATTATCGACGGTGCCCGTTCTTTCATTCGGCGGCGGGTGCGCTCGGCATTGTGGACAGTGCCACGTCGCGGGTGCGCAGAATCTGCAGGGCTAAATCGCGGGTCTGCGGCTCGACCCCCGATTTGTCCTCGCTGCGGGCCAGACTCTGGCTCTGTTCCAGATGGGCCCGGATGTGCGCGGTGACCGTCTCGTCGAAGGCGGGGCCGGCCAGGGAGGCGGCCTCGCGCACCTGCTCGGGCGTGACCATGCCGGGCATCGGCATGCCCTCGTGGGGGTTATCGTCGGGCAGGCCGGCCCGCGCGTGCAACTGGCGCAGAATGCTCAGCTCGGCCTCGGTGAACGCCTTGACCTGCACCCCCAGGGCCAGCATGGTGGGCGTCGTGGTGCGTTTGGGCACGAGGGTGAGCAGCGGTAGCAACTGCTCGTCCATCGCGATGTTGATCTCGATCCAGGCCAGGTCGGTGCCGCCGAAAGCGGCCACCGGGGCCGCCGGCGCCGAGGCCCCGGCCGGCGGCGGCGCGGCCGGCCGGCTCCCCGTCGCCGAGCAGCCCGCCAACCCGAGCACACCGACGAGCAGCAGACAGGGAAAAGCTTTCACGTACGAAAGTCTCGTCGTTTACCGCGGCCGGTGTCAATGAGTCGAAATTGACGAATGTTTCTGTTATTCGCGCCACCCGCGCCCGTCACCGGCGACGGAATTAGACGCTCTCCCACAGCCCGATGAGATTTCCCTCGGTGTCGTGGAAGTAGGCGCTGAAGCCCATCGTGCCGACCGGGGAGCGGCCGATCGCGACCCGGCCGCCCAGCTTCTCGATCCGGGCGATCGCGTCGTCGATGCTGTCGACCCCGATCGTGATGACCGGCGCGGTGATCGGCCCCTGCCGGGCCAGCATCCCGCCGTTGATGCCGCCCTCGGTGGGGCGGCCCTGCTCGTCGGTCGGCGTGGTCGTGGCCAGCGAGTACTGATAGCCGGGCATCGAGTTGAGCTGCCAGCCGAAGGCCTCGGCATAGAACGCCGTGGCCCGCTCGCCGTCCTCGAACGGCACCTCGAAATGGATCACCTTGTCCATCTCGTCACCTCCTTGCCGACGACCCTAAAACTCCGGGCGGGACGCGAGAAGGGCCAAAGTACGGGCTCACGCGAACGGGCGCCGCGGCCGAGGCCACGGCACCCGTTACAAGGGGCGTTCAGCGGCGGTAGACGCCGAACTCGTAGAGCGAGTACCCGTACGAGGTGGCCCTGGTCAGCCCGTTCATGCGGACATACCGTCCACTACCCGACACGCTGAGCTCGTCGAACCCACCGTCCCCGCTGCTCGTGGCATAGACGTTGGTCCAGTTGGAGCCGTCGTTCGAGGTCTGGATCTGGTAGCCGGTCGCGTACGCCGCCTCCCAGGCCAGCCGCACGTGGTTGAACGACTGCACCGAGCCCAGGTCGACCTGCAGCCACGCCGCCCCGACCCACTCGCTGGCCCACCGGGTGCCATAGTCACCGTCAGTGGCGTACGAGGGAAGCTGCGGCCCGTTCGTGCCGGTCGGCTGATACGTGGAGGCGGTGGTCGTCTTGCCACGCGACAGATTGGTCCCGGTCTCGGGCGGCGCCACCACGCGGATCGACTTCTGCTCGATGCCGACGTTGCCGTGCCCGTCGAAGGCGTACACGTAGACCTTCCACACCCCGAGCCGCGGCGGGGCCTGGGCCGTGAACGTGCCGTTGCCGTTGTCACTGAAGGTGACGTTGGTCAGCCCGGTGCCACCACCCGCGTACTTGTCGGAGTACATCAGGTTGTAGCGGATCAGGTCGCCCTGAGGGTCACGGGCAGTCACCCCGACGGTCAGGGAACCCCCGGCCGGTACGGCGGTCTGGTTGGAGACGGTCATGGCCGTGATCTCCGGCGGCGTGTTGGCCGGCGTCTGCCCGGTCCAGGCCCGGCTCAGCGAGTAGTAGCCGTGCCGCCGCCACCCGCCGGTGGTCGTGTTGAGCCACACCCCACCGAAGTCGTTCTCGAGCCCGTAGTGGAACTCGGTCGCCCCCAGCGCCACCGTCGGGTGCGCGTTGATCTCGGCCCAGCTGCTCGCGTACTGGTCGCGTTTCTGCAGGTCGGTGGGCTCGGTCGGCACCCCGTTGACGTCGTTGGGCACCTCCCACTCGCCGGCCGGACCGGCCTCGGTGATGATGTACGGCTTGGTGTAGCCGCCGGCCTGCCAGTCCGGATAGATGTTGCCGATCGCCCCGTACGAGTTGACCGCGAGCAGGTCGAGCGCCGGCGCGTGCGCCTTGTAGTACGGCCAGGCCCCGGTGTACGCGTCGGTCGAGGTCACTGGGTGGTTGGGATCGGCCGCGTGGATGGCCACGGCCACCTCGTTGACGAATTTCGCGTACGCAATTCTGCGCGCCTCGACCTCGGCCGCCGGCAGCCCGTGGTCCTGCATGGTGAGGATGACCTCGTTGCCCACGTCCCACATCAGGACGCCCGGGTTGTTCTTCAGCGTGTTGACCCGGGCCACGATCTCGGCCTTGACCGAGTTCTTGTACGCGGTGTCGTTGACGTAGTCGGCGCCCTGGTTGAGCCAGTGCCCGACGATCACCTTGATGCCCTGCCGGGACGCCCGGTCGAGCAGCGTCGGCGTGTTGGCGTCGTCCACGCCCCAGGTGCGGATCGTGTTGACGCCCATGTTCTTCAGGTCACGCATGTAACCGTCCGCAGCCGCCTGCGGCGGCCCATAGGTCAAACCCTTCACTTGGTACGGGGCTCCGTTGACCTGCAGTTGCCAGTTGCCCTGGGTCCCGGTGACCCGCACCACGTTCGGCGCCGTCGGCGCGGCCGGGTCGGTCATCGCGGCCGGCACCGTGCCGGTGGCCGTGCGGGCCACGCTGACCGAGTCCACGCTGAGCACGCCGCCCGAGGTCGTGTCCGGCGTCGGGGTGGTGCGCCCGGCGATCGCGTTGGGCAGCGAACCGCCGATGGCCAGGTCGAGCCGCAGGAAGAAGCCGTGGTGCACGGCCGCCCGCCAGGCCGTGACGCCGACCTGCGACTGCCGCACGACCCAGGTCTGCCGCCCGTCGAGGTAGAAGCGGATCTCCTCGTCGGTCTTGGTGCGGTCGATGATCTGCGTGTACTCGTGGTAGCCGGTCTGGCAGCCGGTGCAGCTGGCGAAGCCCGACGAGCGCCCGTTGTACTCGGCGCACACCCCGTCGGGGGCGGTGCCGCAGTGCAGGGTCTGCGCGAGCTGGCTGCGGCCGTTGACGCCGGTCATGATGTCGGTCTCGCCGACGCCGGGCCAGTTGTTGTAGGTGCCCCGGTACGCCGCACCGGTGGCCCGGAAGCCAGGCCAGTAGCCGAGCGCGTTGGCCACGTCGGGCTGCTTGAGCACGGCGGTGAACTTGGTCTGCTGCCCGGCCAGCGGCTCGAAGTCGGTGCGCTGGGTCTCGAGGCGACCGGAGGTCCAGTTGCCGCTGCCGTCCTTGATGGCCTTGATGCTCAGTCGCCCGGCGCCGTCGAGCGAGACGTTGGCCGTGCTGTTGCTGGCCGTCTCGACCTCGCCGGTGCCCCAGTTCGCGGCCCCGCCGGGATACTGCGTTCCCGTACGCAGAAGCCAATTGGCGGCCGAGGGCGAGGTGCCGGCCGGACCGTCGAACTTGTCCTCCCACACCGTCGTGAAGTTGCCGGGCGGCTGGGTGGTCGGCGGCGGATCGGTCGGCGTGGTGCCACCGAACGAGCCGTACACCTTGAACTCCCACAGCGAGTAGCCGTAGCCGCCGTTACGGACCGTGCCGTACAGCCGCACGTACCGGCCGCTGCCGTTCACGGTCAGCGTCTCGGTGCCGCCGGTGCCGTTGGTCCTGGTGTGGATCGAGGTCCAGGCGTTGCCGTCGGGTGAGGTCTGAATTTGGTACGCCGTCCCGTAGGCGGCCTCCCATTGCAGCACCACCGAGGTGATGGTCGCGGTGGCGCCGAGGTCGACCCGCAACCACTGCGGATCGGCGAACACACTCGACCAGCGGGTGCCCGCATTGCCGTCGGTCGCGTTGGCGGCCACGGTGTCAGCGGTCTCGTTGGACGAGGCGGTGGTGGGTTTACCCTGCGACAACAGGGTGTCAGCGGCATACGCGCCGTGCGGCGCGACCAGGGTCAGGTACGCGGCCGCGAGGCCGAGCACGACGGGGATGACAAGGCGCCGCCACACGCGGGGCGGCGAGTGAGCCGGGTTCACGGAAACTCCTGGGGATGTCGGGACGCTCGGGGAAAGCGCTCTCCATGAATGGCTGGAGTGTTACGCCGTGCTTTCACGCGTGTCAATAGCTCGCGGTGAGTCGCGGTTCCGGAACCCTCTCGAATCACCGCATTACCGGCCGGTGCCGCTTCGATCGAGCAGCAACTGGGAGAGCGTTCTCCAAGCGCTCCGTGATCTGTTTCACTGGCGACCTCGTAACTATACGAGCAGTACAGTTAATGCATGAGTGCTGTGGGAACGCGGGACGCCGGTCTGACCGCGGCGCGGCGGTGGGGTGTGCTGGTCACGATCGGTGCGGGGTTGTTGCTGATCACGCTGGACAACTCGATCCTCTACACGGCGTTGCCGACACTGACCGAGGAACTCGGCGCGAGCGGCGCCCAGAGTCTGTGGATCATCAACGCCTATCCGCTGGTGATGGCCGGTCTGCTGCTGGGCAGCGGAACCCTCGGCGACCGGGTCGGGCACCGCCGCATGTTCCTGATCGGGCTCGTCGTTTTCGGCGTCGCGTCGCTGGTCGCGGCGTTCGCGCCCAGCGCGGGGCTGCTGATCGCGGCCCGGGCGCTGCTGGCGGTCGGCGCGGCCGCGATGATGCCGGCCACGCTGGCCCTGATCCGGGTGACGTTCCTGGTCGAACGCGAGCGCAACCTCGCGATCGCGGTGTGGGGCTCGCTGTCGGTCGTCGGCATGGCGCTCGGCCCGATCGCCGGGGGCGCCCTGCTGAAAGCGTTCTGGTGGGGTTCGGTGTTCCTGGTCAACGTGCCGGTGGTGATCGTGGCCGTCGTCGCGGTGCTGTCGCTCGCGCCGCGGGACCAGCCGGACCCCGGCAAGACCTGGGATCTGCTGTCCTCGGTGCAGGTGATGGCCGGCCTGGTCGGCGCCGTCTTCACGATCAAGGAGCTCGGGCACCGCCCGCCGAACCCGGCAGTGGTCGCGGTGGCGGCGATCACGTCGATCATCGGCTTCCGGCTGTTCGTCCGGCGCCAACAGCGCCTCGCGCACCCGCTGATCGACTTCGCGATCTTCCGCAACCCGGCGTTCACCGCGGGGGTGCTGGCCGCCGGGCTGTCGATGTTCGCCGTCGGCGGTCTGCAGTTGGTCACCACCCAGCGGTTCCAACTGGTCGAAGGGTTCACACCGTTGGCGGCGGGCCTGCTGGTGGCCGCGGCCGCCCTCGGCTCGTTGCCCACGGCGCTGCTGGGCGGGGCGTTCCTGCACCGCACGGGTCTGCGTCCGATGATCGCCGGGGGCCTGGCCCTGGCCACGGGCGGGGTGGTTCTGGTCGCGGTGGGTCTGTCCGCCGGCTTCGCGCTGCTGGTCTTCGGCCTGGTGGTCACCGGGGCCGGGCTCGGCTCGGTCATGGCGGTCGCCTCGACGGCGATCGTCGGGAACGTCCCGGCCCGCCGGGCCGGTATGGCCTCGTCCGTCGAGGAGGTGTCGTACGAATTGGGCTCGGTGATCGCGGTGGCAATGCTGGGCAGCCTGGTCACGTTCGTATACGCCACGACGGTGAGACTGCCGGCCGGCGCCCCGGCGGCAGCCCGGGAAAGTCTGCCCGACGCCCACGCGTCCGGGGCCGGCAACCCGGCGATCCTCGAGGCCGCCAACGCCGCGTACGACACCGGTTACCTGGTCACGATGGCCGTCATCGCCGTCGTCCTGGCCGCCGGAGCCGCGGTCACCGCACGGCTCCTGCGGCACCACGGCCCCGCTAGTGTTTCAGCCCTGCGTCCCGGCCACTGACTCCAGCCCAGCCTCCCGGCCTTTTCACTTCAGCCCCGCGGTCCGGTCACTGACTTCAGCCCTGCGTTCCGGACCCATGACGAAAGCGGCAACCATGCGCCCCAGCAAGCGGACCGTCATCATCGAGGCCGCCCTGCGCGTGATCGGTCGCGACGGCGTGGCCGGCGTGACCTACGAGTCGGTCGCGGAGGAGGCCGGACTGACCAAGGCCGGTCTGGTCTACCACTTCGCCACCCGCGAGGACTTGCTGCGCGGGGTCCAGGAACACATTGCCGGCCAATGGGAGGCGACGATGACCGGCCTGGCCGGCGCGCCCGCCGACCAACTGTCCGACGTCGAGCGCCTGACCGCCTACATCCGCACCACAACCCAGAGCGTCACCCGGGCCGAACTCCTGCTGCTGCTCGACACCGCCGGTGACCCGGACCTCAGCGCGCCACTCACCGGCGTGCTGCACCGCTGGGCCCCGCCATCGCCCGGCAGCCCTCCGCCGACCGGCCGCCAGCTGAACATGCTGCTCGCCCAACTGGCCGCCGACGGCCTCTGGCTGCACGAGGCACTCACCGGCACCGCAATCCCGCCGCCGACGGTGCACTACCTCAGCGAGCAAATCGCCGCCCTGGCCAACCGCGACCCGGAGGCGCCCTGACACCCGGCACTGCCGGGGAGCGGCCGATCCGGACGGCGATGACAGTCCAGACCTGCCGCCGTTGCCGCTGGCACTCACATTGCGGTGGTTCCAGCTCTCGTGGAGCGGGAGTCGTCGTGAGGCGTCTTGTGGCAGGCTCACCGGATGCTCCGACTCACGGATTTCATCATCGACTGCCCGGACACGATGAAGTTGGCCGCGTTCTATGCCGAGGTGACGGGTCGCCCGGTCAAGGCGGGCAGCGACGAGAACTGGGCCGGTGTTCAGTTCGGCGAGATCGAGCTGGCCTTCAACACCGTGGCCGACTACCGCGCCCCGCAGTGGCCCGACAACGAGCACCCCAAACAGTTCCACCTCGACTTCGAAGTCGACGACATCGAGGCCGAGCAGAGCCGGGTGCTGGCCCTCGGCGCGACCCTGCAGCAGGATTCCATCGGCGCCGACGGCTACGGGTGGCGCGTCTACACCGACCCCGTCGGTCATCCCTTCTGCCTCTGCCGCAACCGCGGTGTGGTGTGGACCGACGAGGGGCCGGTCTGGCCTGGTCGCGGCTGAAGCCGAGCTGGCGGGCCATGTCCTGGTGCACCGTCACGAGCTCGGTGAGCCAGACGGGTTGGCGGGACATTGCCGTGACGTCTTTGCCTTCGACCGTCCAGGGCGGTGGGAAGGCGCTGATGCCCTCGTCGAGTGCAACGCCGGCCACCTCGGCCGCCCAGCCGGGCCACCGCAGGCCGGCCGCGAACTCGGTCAGGGCGCCGGCCGGCATCGCGTGCAACCAGTCGCCGTAGCCCAGCTCGAGATCCTGCCGAGCCCGATCTTCCGGGCCGAAGTAGTGGATCGTCGGCCCGGCGGTCGGCCGGCCGCCTGTTCGGGGTCGACCGGCAGCACCTGCACCGGATAGGGAGCCGCGGCGGCCGTCGTCGTGATTTCCGCCCAGGTCGGTTGTTCCGTGCCGTCAGCTTTCCAGCGCCACTGATCGCGGAGGGACGCCGTGGCTGGTGACTCGGAAATTCTGAGAAAGTTCGGCGAGCATGTCGAGCGGGAGTCGGCGGCTCCGACTACCGGGCGACAACGGCAAGCGAGAGGGGTTCGGCGATGAAGTACATCGTGATGATGTTCGGGGATGGTGGCGAGATGGCGGCCACGGCTGACCCGGCGTGGGTGCGGGACATGATGACGTTCATGGGGGACTTCAACGCCGAACTGGGGAAGTCGGGGGAGCTCGTGGCGGCCCACGGGCTGGCCTTCCCGTCGACGGCCAAGACCGTCAGCTACGAGGACGGGCAGGTGGCGGTGACCGACGGACCGTATGCGGAGAGCAAGGAGTCGCTGGCCGGATTCTGGATTCTCGACGTGGCGGGGGAGGAGCGGGCGGTCGAGCTCGCCGGGCGGGTGGCCCACTGGTCCCGCAAGGTGGAACTGCGCGAGGTGCCCGACGGTCCGCCCGACTACGAGGAGAACTGAGCCGGTCGTGCTGGACGGGGTGTTGCGGGAGCTGGCGCCGCAGGTGCTGGGGGCGCTCGTGCGCCGCTACGGTCAGTTCGACGCGGCTGAGGATGCTGTGCAGGAGGCGTTGCTCGCGGCCTCGATCCAGTGGCCCCGGGAGGGCACGCCGGCCAACCCCCGGTCGTGGCTGATCTCGGTGGCGACGCGGCGGCTGGTGGACGAGTTCCGCAGTGACAGCGCGCGGCGCCGCCGGGAAGCGGCCGAGGCCCTGGCCGACCCCGGTGGCGACGTGCCCGACCAGGACGACACGCTGGCTCTTCTCTTTCTGTGTGCGCATCCGTCGCTGTCGCCGCCGTCGCAGTTGGCGCTCACGTTGCGGGCCGTCGGTGGGCTCACCACGGCCGAGATCGCCTCCGCCTTTCTGGTGCCGGAGGCGACCATGGCTCAGCGGATCAGCCGGGCCAAGCAGACGATCCGCCGGAGCGGGGCCGAATTTCCGCCGCCGGCGGCCGGGCCGGAGCGGGCTGAGCGGCTGAAGGTCGTACGGCAAGTGCTGTATTTGATCTTCAATGAGGGTTACACCGCGAGCGGTGGGCCGGAGTTGCAGCGGGCCGAGCTGACCGGCGAGGCGATCCGGTTGGCGCGGCTGTTGCGCGCGCTCGTGCCCGGCGATCACGAGACGGCTGGGCTGCTCGCGTTGATGCTGCTCACCGATGCCCGTCGGGCCGCCCGCACGACGGCCGCCGGGGAGCTGGTGCCGCTCGATCGGCAGGATCGGTCACTGTGGAGCAAGGATCGCATCACCGAGGGTGTCGGTCTGGTGTCGGCGACGCTGGGTCGCGGGCCGATCGGGGCCTACCAGGTGCAGGCCGCCATCGCCGCGTTGCACGACGAGGCGGCCAGTGATGCCGAGACCGACTGGGCGCAGATCCTGGCCCTGTACGAGGTGCTCGAGACGATCTCGCCGGGGCCGGTGGTGACGCTGAACCGGGCCGTCGCCGTCGCCCGCACCCGGGGGCCGCTGGCCGGGCTGGCCGTGATCGGGGAGCTGGCCGGTGACGAGCGGATGGCCGGTAACCACCGCCTGGCCGCCGTCCGGGCTCACCTGCTGGAACAGGCCGGCTTCGCCGAGCAGGCGCGGGAGGCCTATCTGGCCGCGGCCAAACTGACCACCAGCGGCCCGGAGCAGCGGTATCTGCGGGCCCGCGCGCTATTGCAGGAATGAGCCCAGCGGCGAGAGCAGCAACTTGCTGAGGCCGGCCGCCGTTCGGTCGAGGCCGGCGCGCTCGCGGTCGGTCGCCAGCATGTCATGGCGTACGCCCCACAGCTTTTGCGCGTTGCGCCAGGCCACGTTGCGGGTGTATTCGACCGCTTCGCCCTGCCACCAGTCGTCGAGGCAGCCGTTCATCGTGTCGATCAGCAGCTGCCACTTCTCGAGGTAGCCGCGTCGCAGGCCGGGGATCGCGTCGGCGAAGATGTCGTTGATCTCGAGGTAGTCGTGGTGCTGGTCGCTGTCGTCGATCGGGTCGCGGCCCAGGTGGTCGAACGTGGTGACCAGCGCGAACGGCAGGTCGTAGTTGATGTGCGCGTTGACCCCGGCGCAGGCCGACGGCAGCGGACGGCAGTCCGGCCCACCGATGCGCTGGAACAGGCAGACCCACACCTCGGGGCAGCGCGGGCTGGTGCCGGCGCCGGCCCAGGCCCGCAGCGCGTCGAAGTAGCGGGTCGCGAACTCCACGTCGAGGCGGGACAGGAAAGCCGGGTCCTTGAACTTGCCGGCGTACAACCGCTCGAGCACACCCTCGGTGATCGTCAGGTAGAGCTGGTTGAAGTCGCACAGCGGGTTCTCCCGCAGCAGCGGCGGCACGTGACCCAGGATGCTCTGAAGCTCCTTGAGCTGCTCGACCACGGCGGGGACGTCGTCGGGGTGCCCTTGGAGGAGATCGGTCATCTCCCGTTGCACAGGTCCCCAGACCGACTGGTTCATCGGTTCTCCTCCACATCGGCGGAGGGCCCCTAGCACCACCCGGCGGCGGTGGCCGCCGGGTGGTGCTCCCCCGTGGCCACAGACTTCCAAAACCGGCGTACGTAGGGATCGGTAGATCTACGTAGCGGCGCGCGCGTTTATAACGAAAAGGTCACGCCGCCGTGAGATAGACCCGGCTCGCTTGTACGCGGGTGCGGACCTGGAGCTTGTCGAAGATGTGCCCGACGTGAACGCCGACGGTGCGCTCGCTGATGAACAACCGCTCGCCGATCTCGCGGTTGGTCAGGCCCTCGGCCAGCGCCGACAGCACCTCGCGCTCGCGCGTGGTGAGCAGGCTGAGCTCGTCGGTCGTCTCGATCTCGAACGGCACGGTCGGCACGTCGTCGGCCAGCGCCACCTTGTACCGCTGGGCGACCGCGACGATCTCGGCCGCGAACGGGCGCGCGCCCATGGCGATCGCCGTGGCGTACGCCTCCCGCAACGCCCCGATCGCGGCCGCCTTCCGCGTACGCCGTTGCAGGGCCGCCTCGGCCTGCCGCAGCCGCGAATACGCAGCCGGGTACGGTTGCCCGCGCTTGTCCCAGGCGGCCGCGGCCCGGGCCCACGGCGCCGGATCCTGCCGCCCCTCGACCCGGCTCAGCTCGCCCGCGCACAGGTCGAGATAACCGTCCATCACCGCCCGCACCGGCGCGGCGGCGTTGCCGACCCCGGCCGCCATCCGCTCGACCGCCACCTTGAGCCGGCGCAACGCGCCCGGGTCGACCGGCTGACCGGCCGCGTGCGCCTCGGCCTCGGCCCGCAGCCCGTGCCAGGCCAGCACGCCGATGAGCACGAGGTCGTCGGAGCGGGTCTCGGTCAGTCCGCGCTGCACCGACGCCCGGGCGGTCGGGTGTTCGCCCTGCCACATGGCCAGGCCGGCCCGCAGCGTCAGCATCGGGAGCACGTGCCGGGCCCCGCCGCCGGCCAGCAGCGTGGCCACCGCGTCGAGGTCGCGATGGGCCGCCTCGACGTCGCCGAAACCGACCCAGAGCTGGCACCGCGCGAGCAGCAGCTCGACCGCGTCAGCGCCGGACGGCCTGTGCCGCATCGCCGTCTCGAGCACGGCGTCGGCCTCGGACCACTGCCCGACCCGGAACAGTCCCTTGGCCGCGATGGCCAGCAGCCGGGTCTGGTACGTGCGGCCGGCCCCGAGTTTGGCCAGGCGTTCCGCGCCCCGCCGGGCGACCAGCACGCCCTCTTCGATGTTGTTGAGCGGGCCGGTGAGCAGCTCGGCCAGGTGCAGATAGGCCACGCCCAGCTCGTCGGGGTGCCCACTGCGCTCGGCGATGTCGACCGCGTTGCGGATCACGGCCAGGCCGGCGTCCGGATCCTCGCGGAAGGCGGCACTGAAGCCGAGCGCGGCCGAAGCCCGTACCAGATCGGCAGTTGATCCGTTGACCTCGGCCATCTCGAGCGCGTCGTTGGCGCGGGCGTTGGCGTCGGCGTAACGGCCCAGGTGGAGCAGCAGTTCGGCCAGGTAGGCGGCGGCCGACGCCCGCTGGCGGGGGGAGCAGTCGGGCGCCTCGAGGGCCCGCTCGTACTCGGCCTCGGCCGTGGCCGTGCGCCCGGCCGCGGCCAGGTAACGCGCCCGGCGCAGGTGCAGGTCGCACTGGCTGGGAGCGTCGGACCGGCGGGACAGGTCGTCGAGCCGGGACAGGGCGCGCAGGTGCTCGCCGCACTGGTGGGCCGACTCGGCCGCGTGGGCCAGCAGCTCGGTGCGCTCGGGGGAGTCGCCGGTGGTCAGCTCGAGCGCCGACGACCAGTAGCGATGGGCCTCGGTGAAGCCGTACAGCTCTTCGGCCGAGCGGGCCGACGCGACCACCGAGGGCAGCGCGCGGGCGGGCTCGCCGGCCTTCTGCCAGTGGAGGGCCAGCCGAGGATGATCAGGTTCGTCGAGTGAGAGCGCCTCGGCATACCGGCGGTGCAGAACGGTGGCCTCGGCCGGCAGAACCTCGTCGACCAGGATCTCGGCGACCAGGCGGTGGCGCAGCCGGTAGCCGTCCGTGTCGCTGATGACGAAGCGGTGCGCGACCGCGGCCCGCACCGCCTCGATCAGCTCGGCCTCGGAAAGCGGCACGACCCGGGCCAGCACGTCATGACCGATCGGCTCGACCCCGGCCGCGATCGCGTGGACCACCGAGTGGGCGTTGGGCGGCAGCTCGTCGACCCGCGACAGGAAGATCTCACGCAGCGTGTCGGACAGCTCGACCCGGCCGTCGCGCAGGTCGCGGGCCAGTTCCTCGGCCACGAACGGGTTGCCGCCGCTGCGCTTGTAGACGCGGTCGGCGTCCTCGGGCTCGACCCGGCCGCCGGTGATCGCGGTGACCAGCTCCACCGTCTGGTCGCGGTCGAGCGGGGCCAGATCGACCACGCGTACGGACCGCAGCCGCCGCAATTCGGCCAGCACCTTGCGGAGCGGGTGAGTCCCCTGCAGCGCCTCGGCCCGCACCGCCGCCAGCACGGCTATCTTGACGTCGCCCAGCCCGGCCAGCAGATAGAGCAGCAGCTGGCGGGTGCTGCGGTCGGCCCACTGCAGGTCGTCGAGCACGAGCAGCAGACGACGGTCGCCGGCCACCTCGCGCAGGTCTTGCGAGACCCGGTCGAGCAGGGCCCCGGCGGAACCGGCGGGCTGAACATTGTGGTCGAACTGCCGCAGGGCCTGAAGAACAGGGTGCAACGGGGAGGCATCGCCGATGTCGAGGCAGGTGCCGGACAGCACGGCGAAACCCGCGTCACGCAGGGACGAGACGGTCTCCCGGAGCAGGCGGCTCTTGCCCACCCCGCTCTCCCCGGTGACGAACACCGCGGAGGTACCACCTGGTCCCGCGTTGCGCAGGTCGGACTGGATCTGAGCCAGCGTGCCGGTGCGTCCGACAAGCGGCCCGTCCTCCCCCTCGCCGGCCATGAAGGTCACCCTAATGCCCATCGACCGGTCACGTTCTCGGCGGTTCGGTCGGTTTCTCGTCACATAAGTCACTAGTGCGCGACAGTGTCCGCGCGCTGTCGGAGATACGTCGTTCTGCAGATCCGCTACTCGACTGCGGCTGGCACCGTACTGCCCGGGGCAAGCAGTGACTTGGGGGAGCGTGAAGACATGACCGCAATCGCTATGGCGGAGCAGGAGCGGCGTCAGACCGTCACCGTCCTTTTCATCGACATCGTGGGCTTCACCTCGCTGGTCGACGAGCTGGACTGCGCGGACGTCCGCGCGTTGCAACGCGACTACTTCGGCCTCGTGTCCGACGTGGTCCGGGCCGGGGGCGGAGTGGTGGAGAAGTACGTCGGGGACGCGGTGATGGCGGTGTTCGGCACCGGCGCGGGCGGCTTCGGCGCGGAGGCGGCCGCTGCGGCGGTGCGGGTGGGCCTGTCGGTCCAGGAGGCGTTGAGGGGGCACCTCCTGGCCGGCCGGTTCGCCGTCCGCACCCGGGTCGGGCTCGCGACCGGCGACGTCATCGTCGACGTGGACGCGACCCGCGACTTCGGGCACGGCATGATCAGTGGCAGCGTGGTCAGCACGGCGGCCCGCCTGCAGGCGTACGCCCCGCACGACACGGTGGTCGTCTGCGCCGAGACCCGGGCGGTCACCGACCAGCTCGTCGCCTATCAAGAGCTTCCGCCCGTACGGGTCTCGGGCAAGCCGCGGCCGCTCGACCTCTGGCGAGCGCTGGCGCCACAGCACGCCCGCACGGCCAAGCGCCACCTGTGGGCGGTTCCCGCGGCCGCGTAAGCCGTAATGTAGGTCACCCACCATATCTTTTGTCCGAATTATCGGTTCACAGGTGGGCCCTCCCGGCTCGGTTGACCAGAAGTGTCGGAGGGTCCCGGTAGGCTCGCCGCGAATTGACCACCACCTTGGGCCGATCGGGAGTGCCACCTCGTGACCGCGGAGATCCTGTACGGGGCTGATGACCTCACGCACCTGGAGGGGCTGGACGCCGTCCGGAAACGCCCGGGCATGTACATCGGCTCCACCGACAGCCGAGGCATCAACCACCTCGCCAACGAGATCATCGACAACTGCACCGACGAGGGCGTCGGCGGCCACGCCACCAAAGTGGCGGTGATCCTGCACGCCGACGGCTCGCTGCAGGTCGACGACGACGGCCGCGGCATCCCCACCGCCATCAACACCAAGTCCGGGCTCAACGGCGTCGAACTCGTGCTCACCCGGCTCCACGCCGGCGGCAAGTTCGGCGGCTCCGGCTACAAGACCTCCGGCGGCCTGCACGGCGTCGGCGCCTCCGCCGTCAACGCCCTGTCGCTGCGCTTCGACGTCACCGTCAAGCGCGACGGCAAGGTCCACGAGATCTCGTTCCAGCGCGGCGTCCCCGGCTCCTTCGACGGTCCCGGCCCGCAGGCCCGCTTTCATCCCGAGTCAGGCCTGCGCGTCGTCCGCCGGATGAAGCGCGGCGAGCCCACGGGCACGTCCATCCGCTACTGGTACGACGCCCGCTACTTCGAGACCGGGGCCCGGCTCGACGTCGACGCCGTCCGGGCCAAGCTGCGCAACACGGCCTTCCTCGTCCCCGGCGTCATGTACACGCTGCGCGACGAGACGGCCGAAGAGACGACCAACGAGACCTTCCACTTCCCGCACGGGCTCACCGACATGGTCGAGTTCCTCACCCACGCGGGCGACAAGCCGGTCTCCGGCCTGCTGCTGGTCAACGGCGAGGGCACGTACAAGGAGAACGCGGCCGACGCCAACGGCGTGATGCAGTCCAACGTCGAGCGCCGGGCCGAGGTCGAGATCGCGTTCCGCTGGGGCACCGGCTACGAGCGCACCATCGAGTGCTTCACCAACACGATCCGCAACACCCACGGCGGCACCCACCGCAAAGGCTTCGAGCGGGCCCTCGTCCGCGCCCTCACCGAGGCCATCCGCAACACGCGCGGGCTGCTCAAACCCAAGGAAGACCCGCCCGTCCTCGACGACCTGCTCGAGGGCATGACCGCGGTCATCCACGTGCGCATCCCCGAACCCCAGTTCACCTCGCAGACCAAGGACGAGTTGTCCACGGCCGGCATCACCCGGGTGCTCCAGGGCCTGGTCGAGGCGCACGTCAAAGAGTGGATCGACGGCCGGAGGACCAAGGCCGAGGCCCGCACGGTGCTGCAAAAGGTGGTCGACGCGGCCCGCGTCCGCCTGACCCAGAAACAGCAGAAAGACGCGGCCCGCCGCAAGACCGCGCTCGAGGGCGCTTCAATGCCGCCCAAGCTGGTCGACTGCCGCGCCACCGGCATCGCAAGATCAGAACTTTACATCGTAGAAGGGGACAGCGCCCTCGGAACCGCGCGAATGGCCCGAAGCTCGGAATATCAGGCATTGCTGCCCATTCGCGGCAAGATCCTGAATGTCCAGAAGGCGTCCCTGCAACAGGTGCTCGACAACGCCGAGTGCTCGGCCATTGTGCAGGTGCTGGGGGCCGGTTCCGGTCGCACGTTCGAACTGAGCTCCATGCGCTACGGCCGCGTCATGATCATGGCGGACGCCGACGTCGACGGCTCCCACATCCGCACCCTGCTGATCACCCTGTTCGCGAAATACATGCGCCCGGTGATCGAACAGGGCAGGCTCTTCGCCGCCATGCCGCCGCTGCACAAAGTGGTCACCAAGGGCCGCAACTCGCAGACCATCTTCACCTACACCCAGCAAGAGATGGACGCGACCGTCAGCCGCATCGAGCGCGAGGGCGGCGCGGTCAACAAGCCGGTCAGCCGGTTCAAGGGCCTCGGCGAGATGGACGCCGACGAGCTGTGGGACACCACGATGAACCCGGCCACCCGCACCGTCCGGCGCATCACGCTCGACGACGCCGAGCGGGCCGAGGCCACCCTCGAGCTGCTGATGGGCGAGCGGGTCGAACCGCGCAAGAACTGGCTGATCGAGGCGGCGGGCCGCATCGACCAAGAGACGATCGACGCCTGAGGGGCCGAAGCTAGATGGCACGCCGCAAGAACACCGACAACCGCGTCGACCTGTCCGCTTTCGACCAGGCCGGCGCCCACGTCATCGACAACCCGCTCACCACCGAGGTCGAGGACTCCTATCTGGAGTACGCGTACTCGGTCATTCACTCGCGCGCCCTCCCCGACGCCCGTGACGGCCTCAAGCCCGTCCACCGCCGCATCCTGTGGTCGATGTCGGAGCAGAACCACCGCCCTGACCGCCCTTATGTGAAGAGTGCCCGAGTTGTCGGCGATGTGATGGGTAAATACCATCCACACGGAGATGTCGCAATCTACGACGCTCTCGTACGGCTCGCGCAGGACTTCTCCCTCAACGCTCCACTCATCGACGGGCATGGAAATTTTGGGAGCCCGGACGACGGACCGGCGGCAGCGAGATACACCGAGGCTCGGATGTCGCGTGAGGCGATGTTGTTGGTCGGTGAGCTGGGGGAGGGGACGGTCGACTTCAAGTCGACCTATGACGGGTCTGATCTCGAGCCTAAGGTGCTGCCCGCGGCGTTTCCGAACCTGTTGGTGAACGGGACGTCGGGCATCGCGGTCGGTATGGCCACCAACATGATTCCGCACAACCTCGGTGAGGTGGTGGCGGCGGCGCAGCATCTGATCACCCATCCCGAGGCGAGCCTCGACAAGTTGATGCGTTTCGTGCCGGGGCCGGATCTGCCGACCGGTGGGCAACTGCTCGGGCTCGACGAGGTGCGGCGGGCGTACGAGACCGGGCGTGGTGTGGTGCGCATGCGGGCCCGGGCTCAGACCGGGTTGCTCGAAGGCGGCCGGGGTCGTCAGGCCATCACGGTGACCGAGCTTCCGTACGGGGTAGGCACCGAGAAGATCATTGAGGCCATCACCGATGAGGTGAAGGGCAAGCTCTACGTTTCCGGGCCCAAGCGGGGGCAGCGGCAGCCGGCTCGTCTCGTGGGCATCGCTGACGTCAAAGACCTCACCGACCGGGAGCACGGCACTCGGCTGGTCATCGAGTGCAAGGTCGGGGTCAACCCGCAGGCGCTTTTGGCCGACCTGTATCGGCTGACGCCGCTCGAGACGTCGTTCGGCATCAACAACCTGGTGCTGGTGAACGGACAGCCGCAGACGTTGGGGCTCAAGGCGCTGCTCGAGGTCTTCGTGCAGCACCGGTACGACGTGGTCACGCGGCGCACCGAGTTCCGGCGCACCAAGCGGCAGGATCGGCTGCACCTGGTCGACGGTCTGCTGATCGCGCTGATCGACATCGACCGGGTGGTCGCGATCATCCGGGGCAGCGACGACGCGGCCTCGGCCAAGGCGGCGCTCATGCAGGAGTTCAGCCTCAGCGACATTCAGGCCACCTACATTCTGGACACTCCGCTGCGGCGGCTCACCCGGTTCGACCGGATCGAGCTCGAGACCGAGCAGGAGCGGCTGCGGGGCGAGATCGCCGAGCTGTCGCGCATTCTCGACAACTTCGACGTGCTGCAGCAGTTGGTCTCCGACGAATTGGCCGAGGTCGCGGCGACGTTCGGGGCGCCCCGGCGCACCACGCTGATCGACGGTGACCTCAAAGAGGTGCTGGCCGCGTCGGCGCCGGCCGGGCCGCTCGAGGTGGCCGACGACCCGTGTCAGGTCATCCTGTCGGCGACGGGGCTGATCGCCCGCACGGCGGCCGAGAGCGAAGAGGCCACCGAGGCTCGGCGCCGATCGGGCCGGGTCAAGCACGATGCCGTACGGGCCGTGGTGCACTCGACCGCCCGGGGCCGGATCCTGCTGGTCACCAACCGGGGGCGGGCCTTCAAGACCGACGTGCTCCCGCTGCCGGTGCTGCCGGAGCAGTCGGGCACAGTCTCGATCCGCGGCGGCATGTCGGCGTCCGAGCTGGTCCCGTTGGAGAAGGGCGAGAAGGTCGTCGGCCTGGCCCCGCTGGGCGCGGCCGGGTCGCCGGGGCTCGCGATGGGCACGCGGCAGGGTGTCATCAAGGTGTGTGCCCCGGAGTGGCCGGTGCGGTCCGACGAGTTCGAGGTGATCACCCTCAAGGACGGGGACGAGGTGCTGCAGGCCACGTGGCTGACCGACGGGTCCGAGTCGCTGGTGTTCGTGACCTCGGATGCGGCGCTGCTGCGGTTCCCGGCCAAGACGGTGCGGCCCCAGGGGCTCAAGGGTGGCGGCATGGCGGGTGTCAACGTGTCGGCCGGGGCCGAGGTGATCTCGTTCAACGCGGTCGCCACGGCCGACCACGACCACGGTGAGCCGATGGTGGTGACGTCGACCGGCACCCAGGTCAAGGTGAGCCCGTTCGCGTCGTACCCGGCCAAGGGGCGCGCGACCGGCGGTGTGCGGGTGCAGCGGTTCCTCAAGGGCGAGACGCGGCTGACGGTGGCGTGGGTGGGTCCGCGCCCGGTCGGCGCCAGCAGCACGGGCGACCCGATCGACCTGCCCGAACCGGACGCGCGCCGCGACGGCTCGGGCGAGGCGGTGCTGATGGGTCCGCAGATCATCGGCCACCTCATCGAGCGGGGCTGACGCCTCTTCCGGAGCCCTTCGGCAGCTGCCGCGAGGGCTCCGGAAACCGCAGCCTCGGGCAGCTGCCGCTAGGGCTCCGGAAACGCGCACCCGGCCGGGATGCGGGCCGCGGGCGGCGGAAATCGGGGAGACGGCCCGGGGCCGGTATGCCAGGATTCGCGCATGGAGATGCCCGAGGTCGCGCGGGCGATCGCGGCGGCCACCTCGGTCGCCGCTTCGCTGGATCTGGTGGCCGGTGACGCGGTCGTTCTTCACAACTCGAACCGGCTGGCCCTGCGGCTGGTCCCGGTTGATGTCCTGGCCCGGGTCGCCCCGCTGGGGCACGGGGCGGCCGAGCTCGAGATCGAGCTCGCTCGGCGACTCGTCGCGGCCGGATGCCCGGTGGGCGACCTGGAGCCGCGGGCCGGCCCGGCGGTGTACACGCGGGACGGCTTCGCGGTGACGCTGTGGACCTACTACGAGCCGGTGACTGCGGGCGTCTCGCCGGCCGACTTCGCTCAGGCGCTGGAGCTGTTGCATGTGCGCCTGCGACAGGTTGACTGGCCGGCCCCGCGGTTCACGGATCGCGTCGCTGAGGCCCAAGCGGTGGTCGCCGACCCGGAACAGTCGCCGCGGCTCGGTGACGCCGACCGTGCGTTCCTCGGCGGCCGGCTGGAAGCGCTGCGACGAGCGATCGACGACCGTGGCGCCGCCGGACAACTGCTCCACGGCGAGCCGCATCCGGGCAATGTGCTCAGCACGAAGGACGGCCCGTTGTTCATCGACCTCGAGACGTTCTGCCGGGGGCCGGTCGAGTTCGATCTCGCCCACGTCCCCGCGGCGGTCGTCGAGCACTACCCGGGCGTCGACCACGAACTGCTGGACGAGTGCCGGCAGCTCGTCCTCGCGATCGTCGCGGCGTGGCGCTGGAAGATCGGCGACCAACTGCCGAACGGTATCCGGTTCGGCGAGGAACTGCTGCGGGCGCTGCGGGAGGGCCCGCCCTGGCCGACCCTGGACACAGTGCGCGAGCGGTAGAAACAGGAAGTTGGTGGACGGTGCCGGCTACCGTGGCTCGGCGCCGGGAGTGTCGGGGCCGAGGTCGAGCAGCTGGACGGTTCGTAGCGCCCGCCGCACGGCCTGGTCGGCGATCTGCGGGTCGAGCCAGACGTCGCGCGGCTCGACGGTGAACAGCTCGTCGCCGCGGACGGCCCAGGGTCCGATCTCGCCGGCCACGTAGGCCTCGAACAGCGCCGGCTGGTCGAGGCGGGGCGAATCGCCCACCGGCTCGAAGGTGTGCCGCAGCACCATCGACGGTTGCGGGTGGGGCAGGCGCACCACGACGAAGGCGCCCTTGCCCTTGCGCCGCGGGACCGTCCCGTCGAAGTCGTGGTTCCTCCATCGAATCTCGCCGAAGGTCACCGGCAGCCCATCGATCTCGCGCTGCCAGGCCCGGGGAACTTTGATCCGACCGTCCGGCCAGGGCCAGCGGCGTTCGTCCGGGTCGATTTCCGTCCACTCGCCGCGGGCGGCCCAGCGTCGTAGGTGACGGCGGAACAGGACGCGGGTGAGCAGGAAAGCGGAAGGGGTCACCGTGACGATCACGAGGAAAGCGACGGTCCCCGACCAGTCGTCGCGGCCCCGGTTGAGCGCGCGGCCCAGCATCAGCGCCACGACGAGCACGCTCAGCCACAGCGGCTGCCACCAGCGCTTGCGAATCAGCATCGCGGGCGGCCATCAGAAGGCGGACGGGCCGGCATCAGGCGGCCGGGAGGGGGCGGTCGGGGCCGATGTCGAGCAGGCGGACGACATGCAGGGCTCGGCGCACTGCGCGGTAGGTGGAGCCGGGGTCGAGGGCCTGGTCGCGGGGTTCGACGGTGAAGAGTTCGGTGTCGCGCACCGTGAACGGGGGGATTTCCATGATGCGGAAGGCGTGCCGCACCGCCGGTTGCTCCAGGCGGGGCGAGTCGCCGATGAACTTGTGGGGGAAGCGGATGGCCATCGGCGGTTGGGCCTGGGGCAGGCCGACCACCACGAAGATGCCCTTGCCGTCGCGGTCGATCACGGCGCCGGAGAAGGCCCCGCCCGACCACTGGACCTCGCCGAAGGTCACCGGCAGGCCCTCGATGTCGCCGGTCCAGGCCGAGCGGACCTGGCTGCTGCCCTGCAGGGTCAGGTTCTGCCAGGGCCAGTCGATGGTGGCCGGATCGACCGGGGCGCATCCCATTGCGGTGGCCCAGCGTGACATCGACCGCAGCGACAGAGCGCGCAGGGCGGAGTGGATCGAGTACGCGGCGAAACCGGCGGCGATCACGCCCGCGCACCCGGTGACCGACGGGAGCGCGACAAACGTGCCCACGGCCAGCAGCACGGCGAGACCGGCGGTCCACCCGGTTCTGACCCACGCCCCCGCTTCGACGCCCATCGACGTCAGGGTAGAGGATCAAGGCCCGTCCGATGGATCACGCGGGAGCGAGGCGATGCCGCTGCCCGGGTGATCCATCGGGGCCGGCCTAGGGCAACGGCCGGCGTCCTGCGAAGCCCAGGTCGGAGCGGTGGTACCAGCCCAGGTCGGTCTCGCCCTCGAGCCAGCACAGGTCGACGTCGACCCCGTCCACCTCGCCCGGGAAGTCGATGAGCAGCGGGGCCAGGCTCTTGAGCACGGCACCGGTCTGTTGCACCTCGGTCATCAGGTCGTCGAGGCGGGCCGTGGTCGCCTTCCACTCCGGCAGCCCGCCCAGCGGTGTCGGTGGCCCGCCGGCCACCCCGATCACGGCGCCCAGTTCGGCCGCGTCGGCTCGGAGAGCGACGATCTCTTCCAGTACGGGCCGCAACCGCTTCAGTTCGTCCCGCGCCTCACCCAGCGTGAACAACCCCATGCCACTGAGAGTGCCAGCTCAAGTCGATCACGCCAAGGAGGGCGAGGAGTCGAACTGGGAAACGAGGCGGGTCAGGCGTCGATCAGGGCGTGGCGAGCCATGATCTCGGCCCGCCGCGCGCGGTTGACGGCGCGCACCCGGCGGCCGACGAAGAACAGATCCGCCAGTGTCCAGACGCCCAGGCCACCCAGCGTGAACAGCATGGCGATCGACCGCCCGGTGTCGCCCAGATAGAAGCGATGCCCGCCGAAGATTCCGCAGACGGCCCACAGCAGGTAGGCGACCCGGGCGTTCTTGCGTACGGACTCGAACTCCGACTCGGCCCGAAGCACACGCAGCCGCTCCCACTCGGGCAACTCAGCGGCGGCCGAGGAAGTGGGTCTGGAAGCGAGGGGAAAGGTGCCCGGCCCGGCTGTCAACGGGCCTACGGCGGCGGGGCTGAGCGGGTGACCGAGGGCGCCCGGCCCGGCCGCCACTGGGTTCGCGGAGGCGGGGCCGAGCGGGCGGCCGGCGGGGTGGGAGCGGCCGGCCGGCGGTGTGCTGACCCAGGCGGAGTCGTGCGGGTGGGAGCGGCCGGCCGGCGGTGGGCCGGCGGGGGTGGGGTCGAGCGGGTCGCCGGGGGAGTGGGGGACGGCTCCGGGCGGGGTCACCGGCGTAACGATAGCCGTGGTGGGTGGGACGAGGGACCATGGTGAGGTGGACCTACAGGTTGTGGAGCAGGTGGCCGAGCTCGGCGCGTGGATCGCCGACGGTGACGTGGTGGTTCTGAGCGGCGCGGGCCTTTCCACCGACTCCGGCATTCCGGATTATCGCGGCCCGTCCGGGTCGGCCCGCCGCAGCACGCCCATGACCTATCAGGCGTTCACCCGTGACCCGATCGCCCGCCGTCGCTACTGGGCGCGGTCGCACCTGGGCTGGCGCACGATCGGCGAGGCCCACCCCAACGACGGCCACCGGGCCGTCGCCGCCCTGCAGGATCGCGGCGCGATCAACGGCATCATCACCCAGAACGTCGACGGCCTGCACCAGGCGGCCGGGGCCGGCGACGTCGTCGAGCTGCACGGCAACCTGGCCCGCATCATCTGCCTGGATTGTGGGGATCTCACAGCCCGCGAGGCGCTGGCGGCCCGGCTCGACGAGGCCAATCCCGCCTTCGACGCGGCCGCGGTCGCGATCAACGCCGACGGTGACGCCGAGCTCGACGACACCGACCTCGACCAGTTCACGGTGGTCGATTGTCTGAGCTGCGGCGGCATGCTCAAGCCGGACGTCGTCTACTTCGGCGAGACGGTGCCCCCGGAGCGGGTGGCCCGCAGCTTCGCGCTGGTCGGCAACGCCCGTACGCTGCTGGTTCTCGGTTCTTCGCTGACCGTAATGTCCGGTCGCCGCTTCGTTCTGCGGGCGGTCAAGGACGGCATCCGGGTCGCGATCGTCAACCGGGGCGTGACGCGGGGCGAGCCGTACGCGGGTCTCCACATCGATGCCCCATTGGGCATCGTTCTGCCTCACCTGGCCAAGGTTTCGTCCGGACCCGTCCGCATTTAGTCCGGCGTCTATACCCGCCGTTTATCGTAACGAAACCTAAAAATAGAGTCGGCCCGTTGACGTGACCGGCCTCACTGGCGTTAACTGCCGAAACCGCTTCCGAAACCGGTTCCGAAATCCGGCTGACACGAAGCGGTGACACGTCAGGAGGACCAGTGCCAATCACCATCGCCGATGTGGCGGCTCGGGCCAAGGTCAGCAAGACGACCGTGTCCCGGGTGCTCAACGGCAAGGGTGAGCTGGACGAGTCGACCGCCGCGCGGGTCCGTGCGGTGATCGACGAACTGGGTTACGTGCCGAGTTCCCGGGCCGTCGGGCTGGCCCGCGGCCGCACCCGGGTCGTCGGCATGCTGGTGCCCTCGCTCACCTGGCCGTGGATCGGCGACGTCATCCAGGGCGCGGTCGACGTGCTCGAGACCGAGCGCTACGGCCTGCTGCTGTTCACCTGCAACCGCGGCGAGGAGTCGATGCGCCAGTTCGGCGCCCAGGTGTCCGCCAAGTCGTTCGACGGCCTGCTGGTCATCGAGCCCGAGGGGACCCTCGACTACATCGCCACCCTGCACCGCCGGGGCCTGCCGGTGGTGCTGATCGACGACCGCGACCAGACCTCGGGCGAGATCCCGAGCGTCGGCACGACCCAGCACGACGGCGCCGGCTCGGCCGCCCGGCACCTGCTCGAGATCGGGCGTACGAAGCCTCTGGTGATCTCGGGACCCGAGAAGTTCGGCTGCACCCAGCAACGCCACGCCGGCTTCGCCTCGGTCTTCGCCGAGGCCGGCCACCCGATCGCCACCGACCGGCTGGCCCTGGGCGACTTCACTGTCGCTCTCGGGGCCGAGGCCGTGCAGACCGCGATCGCGGCCGGGGTGGAGTTCGACTCCGTCTTCGCCCACAACGACCTTGCCGCCATCGGCGCCATGCAGGCGCTGCTCGACGCGGGCCGCCGCGTCCCGCAGGACGTGGCGGTGGTCGGCTTCGACGACATACCGACCGCGGCGCACACCCAGCCGCCGCTGACGACCGTGCACCAACCGTTGCGCGAGATGGGTGAGGCCGCGGCTCGTACGCTGCTCGCCCACTTCGAGGGCACACCCCTGCCCGTCCGTCCCACCATCATCCCCACCACCTTCACCGTCCGACCTTCCACAGTGGCCTGACCACGCAGCTCACCCACGGGGCCGGCCCACCAAGAGGGCCGGCGCCGCGATAACTCACGCCCTCATGTGAAAGAGGAGATTTTCGCGATGCAGAGAAGGAAACTGTTCGCGGTCGCCGTGGCGAGCGTGCTCGCCACCGGTGGCCTGGCCGCGTGCGGCGACTCGCCGAACGCCGACAACGCCAACAACGCGAACAAGTCGTCGGTCGACTTCCTCAAGATCGGCATGCCCAACGGCACGCAGACCGAGAACCACAACCCGTTCGCCGGCACCTCCTCGGCCAACGCTCTGGGCTACAAGTGGATGATCTACGAGCCGCTGACCCAGTGGAACCCGGTGCGTCCGGCCGAGCCGGCCATCCCGTGGCTGGCCAGCGGGGTCAAGTGGGCCGACGACTACAAGTCGGCCGAGGTCACCGTGCGCGACAACGCCACCTGGTCGGACGGCCAGAAGCTGACCGCCGAGGACGTGGCGTACACGTTCAACCTGCTCAAGAGCAACGAGGCGCTCAACCAGAACGCCATCCCGTTCGACCAGATCACGGTCGCGGGCAACGTGGTCAAGGTGACCTTCAAGTCGCCGCAGTTCGTCAACCAGAACAAGATCATGGCGAGCACCCCGATCGTGCCCAAGCACATCTGGGAGAAGATCGCCGACCCGGCCACGGACGTCAACAAGACCCCGGTCGGCTCGGGCCCGTACACGCTGAAGTCCTTCACCCAGGCCGGCGTCACGCTGTCCGTGCGCACCGAGGGCTACTGGGGCACGGTGCCGCAGGTCAAGGAGCTGCGGTACGTCTCCTACGCCGACAACAACGCCCAGGGCACCGCGCTCGCCAACGGTGACGCCGAGTGGTCGTTCGTCTTCCTGCCCAACCCGAAGGCGACGTTCATCGACAAGGACCCGGAGCACCACAAGGTGTGGGCGCCCGGCGTGCTCGGCATCCACGGCCTCTACATCAACACCACGATCAAGCCGTTCGACGACGTGAAGCTGCGTCAGGCCATGAACATGGTGATCAACCGGGCCGACATCTTCACCCAGGCCGAGGCCTCGTACTTCCACCCGGAGATCAAGAGTGTGACCGGCCTGCCGCCGGGCGCCGGTGACGCGTTCATCGCGCCGGAGTACAAGGGCAAGGAGTTCTCGAACGACATCGAGGGCGCCAAGGCGCTGCTGGCCGGCGCCGGCTACAAGCTCAACGGCAAGGTCCTCAGCGACCCGTCGGGCAAGCCGGTGAAGATCAAGCTCAGCGACCCCGCGCCGTGGTCGGACTACCAGACCTCGCTCGAGATCATCAAGAGCAACTTCGCCGAGATCGGCATCGCGGCCACGGTCGAGAAGCCCAACCAGGACGTCTGGGACAAGAACGTGCAGACGGGCGCCTTCGAGGCCTCGATGCGCTGGACGAACGGTGGCGCCACGCCGTACGACATCTACCAGACCGTCATGGACGGCGACCTCCTCAAGCCGATCGGCACCGCCGCTCAGCAGGGCAACTTCGGCCGCTTCAAGAGCCCGGAGGCGACCGCCGCGCTGACCGCGTACAAGAACGCGACCAGCGACGAGGCCCGCACCACGGCGATGAACCAGATCCAGAAGGTCTTCGTCGAGCAGGCCCCGATGTTCCCGGTCGGCGCCGACAACGTCGGTGCGGCCTACAGCGACAAGAACTGGACCGGATGGCCGACGGACGCCGACCCGTACTCGGGCGCGCAGCCGACCCAGCCGTACGTGTCGCTCATCATCGGCAAGCTGAAGCCCGCCAACTCCTGATCGTGGTCGCCGCCCCCACCCGTGCCGCCGGGTGGGGGCGGCCTCCCGCCGTTGAAATGAAGGAAACCGGCATGACCACTCAGGACGTGAAGGCCTCCAACTCACCCGGGTTCTCCGTGCCGTCCGGAGGACCAGGCATCGGGGTTGGCACAGTCGGCGAGGTGGTGCTCGAGGCGATCGGCCTGACCAAGCACTTTCCCGTACGCCGGGGACTGCGCCAGCTGCTCTCCCGGGAACGGACGGCCGTGCACGCCGTCGACGACGTGCACCTCACCCTGCGCCGCGGCCGGGTGGTCGCGCTGGTCGGCGAGTCCGGCTCCGGCAAGAGCACAGTGGCCCGGCTGCTCGCCCAGCTGTACCCGCGGACCGACGGCGACATCCAGCTGCACGGCGAGACGACCAAGGTCAAGGGCGGAAAGGCCTTCCGGTCGTACGCGGCCCGGGTCCAAATGATCTTCCAGGATCCCTTCGCGTCGCTGAACCCGGTGCACACGATCCGCTACCACCTCACCCGCGCGCTGAAGATCCACCACAACGCGGGCAAGAGCGAGGCCGACCTCGAGAACGCGCTCAACGAGCTGCTGACCCGGGTCAGCCTGACCCCGCCCGAACGTTACCTGGACAAGTTCCCGCACGAGCTCTCCGGCGGCCAGCGTCAGCGCGTGGCCATCGCCCGCGCCCTGGGCGCCCAGCCCGAGGCCCTGCTGGCCGACGAGCCGGTGTCCATGCTGGACGTCTCGATCCGCCTCGGCGTGCTCAACCTGCTGCGCGATCTCAAGGAGCGCCTCAACCTGGCGATCCTCTACATCACCCACGACATCGCCTCGGCCCGCTACTTCGCCGACGAGACCCTGGTGATGTACGCCGGCCGGATGGTCGAGGGCGGCGACAGCGAGACCGTCACCCAGACCCCGGCCCACCCGTACACCCGGCTGCTGATCGACTCCGCGCCCGACCCCGACCGGCTGGCCGGCGACGTCGACGCGGCCGAGGAAGACCGGGGCAACGGCGAGCCGCCGAGCCTGATCCGCCCGCCGTCCGGCTGCCGCTTCCACCCGCGCTGCCCGATGGCCATGTCGCGCTGCAGCGTCGACCTGCCGATCCGCCTGGAGATCGGCGACAAGCCCGGCCACTGGGCCGCGTGCTGGCTGTACGACGAGGCCACCGTGAAAGAGGCCGCGAAATGAAGTATTTCCTGCAACGCATCGCGTTCTACCTGTTCACCTTGTGGGCCGCGATCACCCTGAACTTCTTCATCCCGCGGCTGGTGCCCGGTGACCCGGTGCAGTCGCTGATCGCCAAGTTCCGTGGCCAGCTCAGCACCGAGGCCATCAATTCGCTCTACGTGCTGTTCGGCCTGGACGACGACAAGGGTCTGTGGGCCCAGTACATCGACTACTGGCAGCAGCTGTTCCGGGGCGACCTGGGCCTGTCCTTCACGTTCTTCCCGTCGCCGGTCTCGCAGATCATCAGTGACGCGCTGCCGTGGACGGTCCTGCTGGTCGGTATCACCACCGTGATCAGCTTCCTGATCGGCACCGGCCTGGGCGTCTTCGCCGGCTGGCGCCGCGGGTCGTGGACCGACGGCCTGCTGCCGGTCACCACGTTCTTCTCGTCGGTGCCGTACTTCTGGCTCGGCATCATCGCGATCTACCTGCTGACCGGCCCGGACAGCTTCTTCCCGTCGTCCGGCGGCTTCGACTCGGCGCTGGTGCCGGCCTGGGACCAGTACTT
Source organism: Paractinoplanes aksuensis (assembly GCF_024137025.1). Taxonomy (GTDB): domain Bacteria; phylum Actinomycetota; class Actinomycetes; order Mycobacteriales; family Micromonosporaceae; genus Actinoplanes; species Actinoplanes aksuensis. The sequence goes on along the minus strand of NZ_JAMYJR010000023.1, from coordinate 92,355 downwards.
CATCCCCAGCGCCCTGCAGCACAGCCTGCTGCCCGCGCTGACGATCCTGATCTCGTCGGTCAGCGGCTGGATCCTGAGCATGCGCAACATGATGGTGACGGTGTCGTCCGAGGACTACATCACCGTCGCGCACGCCAAGGGGCTTTCCGAGCGCCGGGTTGCGGTCAGCTACGCCGCCCGCAACGCGTTGCTGCCCAACATCTCCGGGTTCGCGCTGTCGCTCGGTTTCATCGTCGGCGGCACACTGCTGGTCGAGATCGTGTTCTCGTACCCGGGTGTGGGGTTCATCCTGCTGCAGGCGCTCGGGGCCAAGGACTATCCGCTGATGCAGGGCATCTTCCTGGTCATCACGATCGCGGTGCTGGTGGCCAACCTGCTGGCCGATCTGGCCTACCTGCTCCTCGACCCGCGCACCCGTAAGGAGGGCTGAGCGATGACGATCCCCACCTCGAGCACCGCCCAGGTCATTCCCGGACAGGGGGCGATGGCCGCACCCGAGAGCGCCAAGCCGGGGCGGGCCAAGCGCCAGCGCTTCCTGTTCCTGAAGAACAAGAAGGCGTCCTTCGGCCTGGTAATCCTGGGTTTCTACGTGCTGTTCGCGATCATCGGGCCGTGGATCACGCCGTACGACCCGGACGCGCGCAGCAACGACCTGATCCAGCCGCCGTCGGCCGACCACTGGTTCGGCACCACCCACCTGGGCCAGGACGTGTTCAGCCAGGTGCTCGACGGCACCCGCCCGGTCGTGTTCGTCGGCTTCCTGGCCGGCGCCATCGCCACCGTGCTGTCGGTGATCATCGGCATCACCGCCGGCTACCTCGGCGGCAAGACCGACGACACGCTGTCCGCGCTGTCCAACGTGTTCCTGGTCATCCCGGCCATCCCGTTGATGATCATCATCACGTCGATCCTGGACAGCGCCAGCAACCTGCTGATCGCCCTGATCATCGGCCTCACCTCGTGGTCGTGGAACGCCCGGGTGCTGCGGGCGCAGACGCTGTCGCTGCGCCGGCGCGACTACATCGAGGCGGCCCGGGCCACCGGCGAGAAGACCTGGCGCATCGTCGGCTTCGAGCTGCTGCCCAACCTGACCGCGGTCATCGCCTCCGGATTCATCGGCACGGTCATCTTCGCCGTGCTGTCGCTGATCACCCTGGCCTTCATCGGCATCGTCTCGGCCGCCGGCTGGAACTGGGGCACGATCCTGTTCTGGGCCCAGGGGCAGCAGGCCCTGGCCCAGGGCGCGTGGTGGTGGTTCGTGCCGGCCGGTCTGGCCATTGCGTTCCTGGGCACGGCGCTCTCGCTGATCAACTTCGCGATCGACGAGTTCGTCAGCCCTCGCCTGCGCAGCGCGGGCAAGACCAAGCTCAAGACGGCCTCCGGCGGCACCGTACGGATGCGGATCGGCTTCACCCCGGTGCTGTCCAACTCGGCCGAGCCGCACACGCGAGCACAGATACATCCTGACGCCATGACACCTGTGGCCCGAGAGGCGGCCAAGTAATGGAACCCGTCCTCGAGATTCGCAATCTCAACGTCGAGTACGGCCTGGGCGACAAGGCTGTGCGCGCGGTCCGCGACGTCAACCTGACCCTGCACAAGGGCGAGGTGCTCGGCCTGGCCGGCGAGAGCGGCTCGGGCAAGTCGACCCTGGCCTACGGGCTGACCCGGCTGCTCGCCCCGCCGGGGGTCATCACCGGCGGCGAGGTCATCTACCACCCCGAGAAGAGCGACCCGTACGACGTTCTGGGCCTCTCGGACAAGGCCTTGCGCGCGTTCCGGTGGGCCGAGACGGCGATCGTGTTCCAGGGCGCGATGAACTCGCTCAACCCCGTGCACAAGATCTCGACCCAGCTGACCGACGTGCTCAAGGCCCACGACCCCAAGATGAGCGAGCACAGCCGCAACGCCCGGGCCCGCGAGATGCTCAAGCTGGTCGGCATCTCGCCCGACCGGATGGACGCGTACCCGCACCAGCTCTCGGGCGGCATGCGGCAGCGCGTCATGATCGGCATGGCGCTGATCCTGCAGCCGCAGGTCGTCATCATGGACGAGCCGACCACCGCCCTCGACGTGGTCATGCAGCGGCAGATCCTGGGCCAGCTGATCGAGCTGCGCGAGCGGCTCGGCTTCTCGGTCATCTTCATCACGCACGACCTGTCGCTGCTGGTCGAGTTCTCGAACCGGATCGCCATCATGTACGGCGGCCGGATCGTCGAGGAGGCGCCGGCCGGCACGATCTACCGCGACGCCCTGCACCCGTACTCGAAGGGTCTGCTGAGCTCGTTCCCCGCCCTGCGCGGGCCGCGCCGCGAGCTGGCCGGCATCCCCGGGTCACCCCCCGACCTGGCCGGCATGCCCAGCGGTTGCTCGTTCCACCCCCGGTGCCCCAAGGCGTTCGAGCCGTGCTCGACGCACATCCCGGTGCTCGGCCGCCCCGGCACCCCGGACGGAGCCGCACGTTCCGTCGCGTGCTGGCTGCATCCCACGGAGCAACCCGTCGGATGAAAACGGGGGCCGGTCCGTTCTTCGCTACGGGCCGGCCCCTCCCTTATCCCCAATGGAGCGGAATGAACCCCACCACCACCTCAGTCCCGCTCGCCACCGGACTCCCCGCGCAATTCCTGTGGGGCGTGGCGACGGCGTCGTACCAGATCGAGGGCGCGGCCGCCGAAGACGGCCGGACACCGTCCATCTGGGACACTTTCGCCCGCGTTCCCGGTGCGGTCGTCAACGGTGACAACGGCGATGTCGCGTGCGACCACTACCACCGGATGCCGCAGGACGTCGCGCTGATGAAGAGCCTCGGCGTCGACAGCTACCGGTTCTCGGTGGCCTGGCCGCGGGTGCAGCCCGGCGGTCGCGGTCCGGTCAACCCGGCCGGTCTGGCCTTCTACGAGCGGCTCGTGGACGAACTGCTCGAGAACGGCATCGCCCCCTGGGTCACGCTGTACCACTGGGACCTGCCGCAGGAACTCGAGGACGCGGGCGGCTGGCCCAACCGCGACACCGCCTACCGGTTCGCCGACTACGCGATGCTGGTCTTCGACAAATTGCAGGACCGCGTCGACACGTTCACCACGCTGAACGAGCCGTGGTGCTCGGCCTGGCTCGGCTACAACATCGGCGTGCACGCGCCCGGCCGCAAGGACTTCGACGCCTCGCTGGCCGCCACCCACCACCTGCTGCTCGGGCACGGCCTGGCCACCCAGCGCATGCGGGCCGCCGAGACCCGGCCCCACTCGTACGGCATCACGCTCAACATGGGCACGGCCGACCCGTACGGCGACACCGAGCTCGACCGGGATGCCGCCCGCCGGGCCGACGGCATGGGACTGCGGCTCTACCTCGACCCGCTGCGCAAGGGCGCCTACCCGGCCGACGTCGTCGCCGACCTGGCCGCCCGCGGCTCGGCGCTGCCCGTGCAGGACGGCGACCTCGAGATCATCTCGACCCCGTTCGACACGCTCGGCGTCAACTTCTACTACGGGCAGGACTTCGCCGGCACCGACGAGCAGGGTCGCACCCACGAGGCGGACGGCGAGCCGGTGGTCCGCTCGGTGCTTCCGGGCACGGCCCGTACGGCGATGGGGTGGCCGATCACGCCGGAGCGCTTCACCCAGTTGCTGACGCGCCTGCACCGTGACTACCCGGGTCTGCCGATGGTGATCACCGAGAACGGCGCCGCCTTCGACGACCAGCCGGACGCGGCCGGCTACGTGGCCGACGACGACCGTACGGAATATCTGGCCTCGCACATCGCGGCCGTGGCCGCGGCCCGGGAGCAGGGCGCCGACGTGCGCGGCTACTTCGCGTGGTCACTGCTCGACAACTTCGAGTGGGCCGAGGGCTACGCCAAGCGGTTCGGCATCGTGCACGTCGACTACGAGACGCAGGAGCGCACGCCCAAGCAGAGCGCGCTCTGGTTCCGCGACTCGATCGCCGCCCTGCGCGGCTGAAGCACGCCGAATGTCAGCGCCGCGCCCGTTCTTTCTGAGGAGCGCGGCGCTGACGTTTCGGCTCAGCGTCTTGCCCGTTCTTTCTGAGGAGCGCGGCGCTGACGTTTCGGCTCAGCGTCTTGCCCGTTCCCCGGGGCGGCGCTGACGCGGGGTGAAGGCCAGCACCTGTTCGGTCTGGTCGGGCAGGCCGCCCTCGGCCAGCAGTTGCGCGATCGGCAGGGTCGCCGCGCCCATCGCCACCGCGTCGATCCCCAGCTCGCAGATCGTGATCGAAGTTTGCGCGTACGGCCGTCGCAGCGCGTGCCGAGCCGCGGCCGCCCGGATCTCGGGCAGGAACCGCGTGCCGAACGCCGAGCCCGTGACCCCGCCGAGCACGATCCGTTCCGGGCTGAACAGGTTGATCAGGTCGGCCAGCCCGGCGCCCAGATACCCGGCTGTCTGCTCGAACACCTCGACCGCGGCGCGCGGCAGATCGGGCATCGCCAGCATGCGGGGCAGCAGTTCCTTCGAGTACGCCTCCCCGGTCGCCTCGGCCAGCCGCCGGGTGATCCGGTCCGACCCGATGTACGCCTCCAGGCAGCCCCGCGCCCCGCACCGGCATTCGTCACCGTCGTAGACGAGCGTGGTGTGTCCCCACTCGCCGGCGTTGCTGTTGGCCCCGCGGTAGTAGCTGCGCCCGTCCATCACGACGGCCGCGCCCACCCCGAGCCCGGTCATGACCACCACCACGTGGCGGGCCCCGCGCCCGGCGCCGAACCACATCTCGGCCTGGCCGTGGGTCTTGGCCCCGTTCTCGACGAAGATCGGCACCTCGGTGCCGGCCCGCAGCATCTCGCCCAGCGGCACCGCGTCCCAGCCCGTCGACTGCGAGTCGACCACGCCGTCCGAGCCGACCACACCGGGCACGCCGACCCCGAAGCCGAGCACGTCGCGCGGCGCCACGCCGGCCTCGTCGAGCACCGTCCGCAGGCCGCTCAGCACCTGGTTGGCGACCTGCTCGGGCCCCTCGCCGTGCTCCAGCGTCACCGCGGCCAGCCGGGTCATCTCGAGGTCGTACAGCTCGACCAGCACCCGGGTCTCGCCGACGTCGGCGCCGACCACGTAGCGGAAGCCGGGCCGGACCCGTAGCAGCACCCGCGGGCGGCCGCCGTCCGAGCCGACCAGGCCGGCCTCCTCGACCAGGCCTTCCTCGATCATCTCGCCGATCAGATTGCTGACACTGGCCTGGCTCAGCGCTGTGCTCGCGGCCAGCTGCTGGCGGCTCTGCAATCCGCCGTGGAACAGGTCGGTGAGCAGGCTGGACCGGTTCGCCCGGCGCACATCACGCACCGTCGTACGCCTGGTCTCCAACCCCGCACCCCCGCCGTCTCGACTGCCGGACTGCCATCTAACGCCAGTTCAGCCGAAATTCGAAAGCCGACGGTGTACCCGGCCGCATATCGTGCCCGAGTGACCGACTATCTCGACCTCAACCGCGCCAACTGGGACGACCGCGCGGCGGCCCACGCCGCTTCGCCCGGCTACCCCGTCGAGCGCCTCGCCGCCGACCCCGCGCACCTGAGCGAGGTCGTCCGGTTCGACCTGCCTCTGCTCGGCGACATCGCCGGCCTGCGCGGCGTGCACCTGCAGTGTCATATCGGCACCGACACGGTGTCGCTGTCCCGGCTCGGGGCCACGATGACCGGCCTCGACTTCTCGCCCAAGTCGCTCGAACAGGCCCGGCTGCTGGCCGAACGGACCAAGACCGATGTCCGGTTCGTGCAGTCGGACGTGTACAGCGCGGTCGATGCGCTGGGGGAGACGTACGACCTGGTCTACACGGGGATCGGCGCGCTCTGCTGGCTGCCCGACGTCAAGCGCTGGGCCCGTACGGTGGCCGACCTGCTGAACCCGGGTGGCCGGCTCTTCATCCGCGAGGGGCACCCGGTGCTGTGGTCGCTCGACTACGACCGCACCGACGGGGTGATCGCCCTCGAGTACCCGTACTTCGAGCAGGCCGAGCCGCTGATCTGGGACGAGGGCGGCACGTACGTCGAGACCGATGTGGAATTCGCCCACAACCGTACGGCCGAATGGAATCACGGCCTGGGCGAGGTCGTGACGGCCGTGCTCGAAGCGGGGTTGACCGTGACCGGTCTGGTCGAGCACACCACTGTGCCGTGGGAGGCCCTCGAAGGCGGCCAGATGCGCGACACCGGTAACGGCGAGTACCAGCTCGCCGACCGGCCCGAGCGGCTGCCGCACACCTACACGTTGCAGGCAGTGAAACCGCTCGTTTAGCGGCTGAACGAATCTGGGTATCGGTGGGCATCCCCACGACATAGGAGGCCCCCAATGCGCGCAGGCTCGATCGGCGGGCTGCTTTTGATCATTTGGCTCGTGCTCGGTGGCGTGGCCGCCTACGAGCGTGGCTACTTCAGCGACACCAGCGACACCAGCTGTGCCGAGTTCAGCACGATCGCCGTCACGACGATCGCCGGCCCGCTCAACTGGGCCGGCGTCAACCCGAAGGTCTCGTGCGACCTGGACGTACCAGAACCCAGCAAGTAGGTCAGTCCCACGAAAGGCGCCGCTTGCGGCGCCTTTCGCCTGTCCGGGGGATTCGTGCGGGAACAGCCGTACTTCTTTGAGGTCCTGCGCGTATCGGGCGGAAACGGTAAGTTGAGTGGTGTGACGGCAGTGGCGCGAGTGCTCCCCCGGGACTGGGACGGGCATCGCTTGCTGCGCTTTCTCACCGGGCTGGCCATGCTCGCGCTGGCCTTCGCGGCCCAGCTCGCCCCGGGCCACCTCGCGACCGCGGCCCCCGCCCCGGCCGTGTCCGCCGTCGCGGTGGCACCCGTTGTCCCAGTTGCGCCTGCCGTCCCCGTTGCGGCCGACTCTCCAGCCCCGGCCGAGCCGGTGAGCGTTCCGGCCGCGCCGGTGGCGGTCGGAGCGATCGTGATCGCGGCAGCGCCGATGGTTCCGGCAGCGGCCGCGGCAACAGCGTTGACCGTGCTGATCGTGCTCTCCGGCCTCTTCGGGCGCACTTACGCCGTACGTGGTCCGCCTCGTCTTTGATCTTCACCTGACACCCCCGCATTTGTCCGCGGCTGACAGCGAGCCGCTTCTCCGCACCATCCGGGTAGACAGCGTGTGAGGTTGCGATGGAATCCGCCGTGCAAAGCTTCTTCGTCTCCCTTCCCTACGCCGCCGCGTTGTGGGTCGTGATCCTGCTCGTGGTGGCCGTGGCCGGGGCGCTCGTGTCCGTGCCGACCAAGGCGCCGGCCCCGCCGCTGACCGGCCCCCAGGCCGACGCCCTGCGGTTCGCGGGCGAGGTCGCCGTCGCGGCCGAACGCGCCGCGACCACCGCCACCCGGCTGCGGGCCGAATGGGCCACGGCCCAGGAGAGGGTCGACGCGGCCTGGGCGGCCTACGACGAGGCCGACCGGCAGGCCCGCGAGAGTGCCCGGGCCGCCGCGTACCCGCTGATGAGCCGCCGCCGCAAGCCGGGCGAGAACGCGGTGCGCGAGCGCTGGCTGCACAGCGCGGCCACCGCCGCCTGCCGCCGCCGCGAGATCTCGATCGAGCAGCTCAACGACGTGCTCGCGCACCGGGGCTGGAACCCGCGGCTGCACCCGGTGGTGCTGGAAGGCCTGCTGCACAACGCCGTCCGGGTCCACCGCCTGTCGCAGTACGAGGACGCGCAGAAGCTCGAGCAGGCCGCCTGGCACGAGTCCGAGCTGGCCGCCGAGGCCCTGCGCAGCCTGCGCGCCGAGGCCGCCGCGGCGCTGGTCCGGGCCGGGGTGGCCGGGCGCGTGGTGGCCGACGACCAGTGGTTCGCCGACCAGTGGGCGACGGCCGAGATGCCGGCCATGGCCAAAGCTGTCGCCTGACGGTCGTCTTTGGAGCAGATCCCGTTCCCACGCGGTTGTCAGACTGTCCGGGTACGGTAACCGGGCAGGACGACCGCCGAGACCAGGGAAGCAGGGGGCCAGAGCGTGGCATCAACTCCGACGGGCGGGCAGGCGGCCGTGGTTCGGATGCACCGGGCCGCGCGGGTGGAGGATGCCCTCCACGAGATCGTCGAGCGACGACTGCGCAGCCGCGGCTGGCGGCCGGTGATCACCGCGTACACGGGCTACGGCGCACCGGGCTGGGCCCGGGTGATGGCGCGGGTCGTGCTGACCCGTGGCCGGCCCACCCTGAAACGGCTGGAAAAGGTGCGCGGCTGGCGCAGCTTCACCAGTTCGCCGGTCAACAACGCCGTGGTGAAGATCCAGATCGGTGACAGCATCACCGAGACCCGCACCGACCGCAGCGGCTACGTCGACACCCGGGTCAAGGGCGACCTCGAGCCGGGCTGGGGCAGCGTACGGCTGTTCACCGAGGGCGCGGCCCCGGCCGAGGCGCCGATCCGGGTCGTCGATCCCGAGGCCCGGTTCGGCCTGATCAGCGACATCGACGACACGGTCATGGTCACCGCCCTGCCGCGTCCGCTGCTCGCGGCCTGGAACACGTTCGTCCTCGACGAGCACGCGCGCATGGCCGTGCCCGGCATGGCGGTGCTGTACGAGCGGCTGGTCACGGCCAACGCGGGCGCCCCGGTCTTCTATCTGTCGACCGGCGCCTGGAACGTCGCCCCGACGCTGACCCGCTTCCTGTCCCGCCACCTCTACCCGGCGGGCCCGCTGCTGCTCACCGACTGGGGTCCCACGCCCGACCGCTGGTTCCGCAGCGGCCAGGAACACAAGCGCACCACGCTGCAGCGGCTCTCCCGGGAGTTCCCCAAGATCCGCTGGCTGCTGGTCGGCGACGACGGGCAGCACGACCAGGAGATCTACTCCGAGTTCGCGCACGCCCACCCGGACAATGTGGCCGCCGTGGCCATCCGGCAGCTGTCTCCCACCCAGTCGGTGCTGGCGGGTGCCATCCCCGGGCCGTCCGGAAATCCCGAAGCGGTGGGCTCCGGGGGCAAGACCTGGTTCTCGGCGCCCGACGGGGCCGGGTTGTGGTCGCTACTCCGCGATACTGATGTCGTCTGACTCGGCCGCCTCGGCGACCCGCTGGTGCAGCCGGTCACGGATCTCGTCGGGGGTGTACTGCCGGCGCTTCCGTTCGGCCCGGGCCACGACGGCCCCGGTCGCCGCGACGCCGGCCAGCCCGGCCAATCCCACTACTTTCCACCAACGCATTGCTTGAGGATAGACACGTGGACGCCGCCTTAAGCCTCGATGAGGCCATCGACCTGACCCGGACGGGCGACATCTGGATCTTCCGCGGGCGCTCGGGCCCCGATCGGGCGATCCAGACGCTGACCAACAGCCCGGTCAACCACGTCGGCATGTCGATCGTCGTCGAGGACATGCCGCCGCTCATGTGGCACGCCGAGCTGGGCCGGTCGCTGCCCGACCTGTGGTCCGGCACGTTCCAGCGCGGCGTCCAGCTGCACGACCTGCGCGACGCGGTCAGCGTATGGGCCCACCGCTACGGCCAGCGGGGCTGGCTGCGGCAGCTCGAACCGGGCGTCGACCAGGCCATGGAAGACAAAGCCCTGAAGACGGTGGCGCGGCTCGACGGCACGCCGTTCCCGTCCTCGGCCCAGCTGGCCTGGCGCTGGGTACGGGGCCGGGTGCCCCAGATCCGGCCGCGCTGGCGGGTCCGCGGCGGCAAAGGGCCGGCCACGGACGCCGCGCTCGAGACGGCGTACTGCGCCGAGGTCGTGGCCGTCACCTATGAGGACATGGGGCTGCTGCCGCGCGGCCGCCAGCCCAACTGGTACGACCCGGGCCGCTTCTGGAGCGGCGACGACCTCGAACTGTGCGACGGGTTCACCCTTTCCGACGAGATCGAGGTGGACGTCCCGGCCACCTAGGGGCCCGCCTCTGTCGTGAAAGAGGTGGACATCCGGGCCGCGTGGGGCCACGTTGGTCGGCATGGGTGTGCGGTTGCTGGGCCGGGTGGGCGAGGTGGTCGCCCTCGACCGGCTGCGCGCGGCGGCCGAGCAGGGTGCGGGCGCGGTGGCCGTGCTCCGAGCTGTTTCGGGCGGGCCCGGGACGGCGAGCGGGCGATGGTGCTGGCGCATCACGCGTTCCTGCTGGCCGAGGACCGCGACCCCGAGCGCGCGGGCCGGATCAGCCGCGAGGCGATGGCCCTGGCCTAGGCCTCCGGCCGGCCGGACGCGCTGGTGGCGGCCGTGCACGCCCGGCACGAGACGATCGACCCGGTCGACGACCTGGACGAGGTCTTCGCGCTGGCCCGGTGCAGCTGCGAGCTGGCCGGGCCGAGCGGGCAGCCCGACGCCGAGCTGTGGGGACGCACCTGGCGGCTGGACGCCTGCCTGGCCCGGGGCGACCTGGCCGGGTACGACGCCGAGGCGAACCGGCTGGCCGCGCTCGTCATCGCCCAGCTCGGCCTGATCGCGATGGGTCGCGGCGACGACGAGGGCGCCCGGGCCGCGGCCCGGAGGCTGCGAGGCGTGCTGCCCGGGCTGTCGGCCGACGGGCGGCGGACGTTCGTGACCGTGGTGACCGGCGAGCTGGCGGCCGCGGTGGGCGATCTCGGCCTGGCCGCCGACTGTTACGACCGGGTGCGGCCGCGGGCCGGGCTCTATCTGAACTCAATGTCGAGCTGCCACGGCGCCGCTGACCGGTCGCTGGGGACGATCGCGGCCGCACTCGGCCGGCCGGAGGCTCCGGTCCACTTCGCCGCGGCGGTGGCCATGGAGGAGCGGATCGGCGCGCCCGGCTATCTGGCCCGGGCCCGGATCGCGTATGCCCGGCACCTGCGCACGAGCGACCCGCGGCACAGCCGGTCGCTGGCCGGGGCCGCGCTGGCCACGGGCCGCCGCCTTGACCTGCCGGTGGTGGTCGCGGCCGCCGCCGAGCTGGCCTGCGACGACCTCACCGCCCGCGAGCGCGAGATCGCCGGACTGGTCGCCGGGGGACTGTCCAACCGGGCCCTGGCCGAGCGGCTGGTGCTCTCGGAACGGACCGTCGAGACGCACGTGCGCAACATCCTGAGCAAGCTCGGCGTGCCAACCGGGCCGCGCTACCGGAATGCGGGCCAGTGCTGCGGCCTTCAGGCCGGGGGTGAAGGCCCACGCTGGGAGGGCCGCCAAGGCCCGAGCAGTGCCTTAAACCGGGCGGTTCTGCTGCTCGATGTACTGCTTCACGGCGCTCAGCGGCGCCCCGCCAACGGAGCCCGCGAAGTACGAACCCGACCACAGCTTGTTGGCCCGGTAGTAGTGCCGCACGAGGTCAGGGAACTCCTGCCGCAGGCGGCGCGAGGATACGCCCTTGAGGGAGTTGACCAGCCGGGCCACGGCCACCTTGGGCGGGTAGTGCACGAGCAGATGCACGTGGTTGGTTTCGCCGTTGAACTCGACCAGTTACGGTGGTTGTCGTGCAGCTGCGGTACCAGTTCCGCGTCTATCCGACGCCTGGCCAGCAGATCGAGCTGGCGAGGGCGTTCGGGTGCGCGCGGGTGGTGTTCAACGACGGGCTGCGCTTGCGGCAGGAGGCCCGCGAGCAGGGTTTGCCGTACGTCTCGGACGCCGAGCTGTCGAAGCGGATCATCACGCAGGCCAAAGCCACGCCGGAACGTGCGTGGCTGGGTGAGGTGTCGGTGGTGGTGTTGCAGCAGGCCCTCGCGGACCTGAACACCGCGTACCGCAACTTCTTCGCCTCGATCACGGGCAAGCGCAAGGGCCGCAAGCTGGCCCCGCCTCGGTTTCGGTCGCGCAAGGACAACCGGCAGGCCATCCGGTTCACGAAGAACTCCCGGTTCCGCGTGCTGGACAACGGCCGGCTCAGGTTGCCGAAGATCGGTGACCTGCCGGTGCGCTGGTCGCGGACGGTGCCGTCGGACCCGTCCAGCGTGACGATCATCCGGGATGCGGCCGGGCGGTATTTCGCGTCGTTCGTCGTCCAGGTGACCGACGAGGCGTTGACGCCGGTCGAGTCCGAGATCGGGATCGACCTGGGCCTGACCCACTTCGCGGTCATGTCCGACGGGACGAAGGTCGCCGCGCCGAATTTCCTGCGCCGGGCCGCGCGGAGGTTAAAGCGGCTGCAACAGGACCTCTCCCGCAAGCAGAAGGGCTCGGCCAACCGCAAGAAGGCCGTCGTGAAGGTCGCCCGGGCGCACGCCCGGGTGGCCGACACCCGGCGCGACTGGCAGCACAAACTGTCCACGACGATCATCCGCGAGAACCAAGCGGTGTACGTCGAGGACCTGTGCGTGGCCGGTCTCGGCCGGACCCGGCTCGCCAAGAGCGTGCACGACGCCGGGTGGGCCAGTTTCACCGGCATGCTGGAGTACAAGGCTCAGCGTTACGGGCGCACGTTCGGCCGGGTGGACCGGTTCTTCCCGTCCACCCGGATGTGCTCGGCGTGTGGCCGGATCAACGAGAAGATGGCGCTCAACGTCCGAGCGTGGGACTGCTCTTGCGGAGCAGCCCACGACCGGGACGTCAACGCCGCGAAGAACGTCAAGGCCGCCGGGCAGGCGGACTTCAACGCCCGTGGAGCGCACGTAAGACCGGGACTCGTCCCGGCGGCGCGCAACGAAGCGGGAACCCACCCGGACGCCGCGTGTTCCACGCGCAGCATGGAGGGAATCTCCGTCCTTTAGGGCGGAGAGGATGTCAAGTGGTGCATCTCAGTACCCAGCAGCACCTCGGCCGTGCTCGACGCGTCGAGCTTCCACAGCGACGACGCGCGCCGCGACAAGGACATCACCGGCCGCAAGTTCCTCGACGCCGGGCAGCACCCGACGATCGCTTTCCGCAGCACCGGCTGCCGCCGCACCGACGCCGGCTGGCTGCTCGACGGCGTGCTGCGCGTCCGCGGCCACGACAGCGATGTGACGCTGACGCTCGAACGGGCCGGTGGCGGCCATTTCGTCGCCTCGGCCGTCGTCTACCGGGTGGCGGCCGGCGTCGCCACCGGCCGGGCCGTCATCGCCCGGCCGGTCCGCATCGAGCTGGACCTTTACGCCGCCTGAGCGCCGAGCTTGGCCCGGAAGTGGTCGAGCAGGAAGTCGCTCTTGAACTCGGCGGTGGCCTCGGCGCCCATGAGACCGAACTCGGGGGCGTAGCCGACACCGCCGCGCGGGCCCAGCGACAGGATCATCCCGGGCGGGAACGGCTCGTACGCGGTGAGCGGCCCGCCCCCGATCAGGGCCCGGATGTTGCCCGCGACCACCTCGCCCTGACGGTCGGCGGCCCGGCCGGTCTTCAGCTCCGGGGTGTCGTTCAGGTCACCCACGGCGAAGACCCGGTCGTGCCCGGCCACCCGCAGGTGCTCGTCCACCGCCAGCCGGCCGCCGGGCTGCCGGGCCGCGGCCAGCCCGGCGCCGAGGTAGTTGCTCGGCACTGTGCCGCCGTAGCAGGCGAACCACAGATCGGCCGCGATCCGGTCGCCGTCGGCGGTGGTGACCTCGAACGGGCTGACCGTGCCGGCCGGGGTGTCCGGCCGGCTGTCGACCTTGGTACCCAGCAACACCCGCACCCCGAGACCGGCCAGCTGACGTTCCAGCTCGGCCGTCACCTCGCCCGGGAACAATCCGCTGAGGAGCTCGGGCGCCGGGTCGACCAGCGTGACCGGCTTGCCCGGCCAGAACGCCGCGATCTCGCCGGCGAACTCGAGGCCGATCGCCCCGGCCCCGAGCAGCAGCACGGCCGACGCCCGGCCGAGCGCCTCGTGCAGGTCGCGCAGCTGTCGCGCGCCCGCGTCGCGCCCGGTGCCCTCGAGCCGGGTCGGGAACGGGCCGGCCGAGCCGGTCGCCAGCACCACGTAGTCGGCCTCCAACCGGGCGCCGGACACGAGCTCGACCAGCCCCGGATCCACCCGCGCCGCGGCGTCGCGCACGACCCGGCCCCGGCTCAGCAGGCCGTCGTACGGGATGAAGATCTTCTCGGCCCAGGCCGGATCGGCCACCGCGCGCAGATGGGCCGTGTGATGCAGGAACGTCTCCCGCGGCTCGACCAGGGTCACGTCGGCGATGTCGTCCAGGCCGCGGGCCGCCACGATGCCGCCGTAGCCACCACCCACAACCACCACTTTTGTCGTCATGCCCCGACCCTGCGACGGTTCCCGACGCCCAGGGAGACCGCGCTCATGGTGGTAGTCGCGGGGACACCCTCACGGGCCCGGCCGTGGCTACAGTCGAGTCGTGGGCGACAACGAGCTGGGCACCTTTCTGCGTACGCGGCGGGCCGAGGTCACCCCGGCCGAGGTCGGGCTGCCCCCGGGTCAGCGGCGGCGCACCCCCGGCCTGCGCCGGGCCGAGGTGGCGATGCTGGCCGGCGTCAGCGTCGAATACCTGATCCGCCTCGAACAGGGCCGCGACCGCCACCCGTCCCCGCAGGTGCTGGCGGCGCTGGCCGGGCCGCTCCGGCTGACCGCGGCCGAGCGTGCCCACCTGCAGCGGCTCACCAAGATCTCCGGCGCCAGCTGCACGGGCCTGGCCCCGGAGCCGGTCCGAACCGTCCGGCCGGGCCTGCGGGCACTGCTCGACCAGCTCGAACCGGCGGCCGCCATGCTGGTCAACCAGGTCGGCGACGTGCTCGCGCACACCGCAGGCCTGCACCGCCTGGCCGGCCCGATCGGCCTGCTCGACGGCGACCGCCCCAACCTGCTGCGGTACGTCTTCACCGATCCCCGCGCCCGCACGGCCTACCCGGACTGGTCCCACATGGCCGACGAACAGGTGGCAGCGCTCAAGGACGGCCCGCCCCGCCCCGACTTCGCCGCCGAGATGGCCGGGCTGGCCGGCGCGGAGTTCACCGAGCGGGTCGACCGGGTGCCCGGTCTGCCCCGGCCGCACGGCGTGCTGCGTCTGGAACACCCTCAGGCCGGGTCGCTGCGGCTGGCCTACGAGATCCTGTCCGTGCCCGGCGACAATGGGTTGCGCCTGATCATCCAGCTCCCGGCCGACGACGCCACGGCCGAGGCGCTGCGGGCCATCTCACCCCTGCGGTTGGTCGCAGGCGGCAGCGCGGTCCAGCAACAGGGTGCGTTCCCGCTCGTTGCGGGTCAGTGAGGCCGCCCGCTCGAACTCAGCCCGCGACCGGGACGGCGTGTCTGCGTGGCGTGGTGGGCGCGGGCCGATCCGGGGCCGCCCGTTGAACGATGATGAGTCTCGTGGTTGTCGCCGGCTGGATCCATGAAGAGAACGTCGTGCGCTTCTTCGAGCATCTCAGTGGCTACATCGGATATCAGTACGATGCGGCAGACGAGGACGCTCTGGTCGGCGCGCTGGACGAAACGGACGACGACTCCGACACTGCATGGTTCCGCTATCCGCTTGAGGGCACACCACCAGTGATGGTTTCCATGGCGCGTGCTGTCGGCGAAGGGTGGTCAGCGTCCAAATAGAAGGCGACTTCGACGACCTCCTCAAAGCGAGGATCGAAACCATGCTCGACCTGTTGTGACCGAGTTAACGGTAAACCGGTCCTGGGCTGAGCCAACAGACGAGGTTCCGCTCGCGTCTCGACCCAGGGCCATCCCCCGCCCTCACACCGTCCCAGCGCAAGCCACAACAAACCCCGCAGCCGCGGAGGCTCGAACGCAAACGGCCCACAACCCCTGGGCTCGAAACGCAAAACGGCCCGGCGCCAACAAGAAGCGCCGGGCCGTTCTCAAAAAGGGTCATCGACCGGCGCGACGCCCGCCCACGCGGCTACCCGCGGAGAAAGCGGCCGCCCCGCCACTACGGGACTGCGTGGTGTGCACCGGGGTCGAGCCGGTACGGCCCTGACCCGAGCGGGGCTGGCTCGACCGGGGCTGGCCGGAGCCCGCACCCCCGCCACGCCGGCCGCGACCGCCGCCCGTCTTCTGCTCGGGCACAGCGCCCTCAGCCGGACGGGCCGGGCCACGACCCCGGCCACCACGGCGCGGCGCGCCCGTGCGGGGCGCGCCACCGCCGGCCGTTGCGACCGGTGCCGGCGCGGCCGTCGGGGCCACGAACGTACGCTCGCCCGGGGCCAGCTCGGCCAGCAGCGGGTCACCCGGCCGGGTGCGGCTGGTCTTCGGCCGTACGCCTGCTTTGCGGGTCAGGTCGCGCACTTCGGCCTGCTGGTCGTCGGTCATCAGCGTGATCACCGTGCCCGCGGCGCCGGCCCGGGCCGTACGCCCCGAGCGGTGCAGGTAGGCCTTGTGCTCGACCGGCGGGTCGGCGTGGATGACCAGGCCGACGTCGTCGACGTGGATGCCCCGGGCCGCGATGTCGGTCGCGACCAGCGTGCCCGCCGTGCCGTCCGAGAACGCCGCCATGTTGCGGTTGCGCGCGTTCTGGGCCAGGTTGCCGTGCAGTTCGACCGCCGGCACGCCCGCCTGGACGAGCTGGCGGGTCAGCACCTTGGCCCGGCGCTTGGTCCGGGTGAACACGACCGAGCGGCCCGGCGCCTGGAGCAGGTCGACCAGCACCGGGAAGCGGTCGTCGCCGCGCACGTGCAGCACGTGGTGCGACATCTCGACCGGGGCCTCGGTGGCCGAGTCGACGGAGTGCGTGACGGGCTTGTTCATGAACCGCTTGACCAGCACGTCGACCCCGTTGTCGAGGGTCGCCGAGAAGAGCATGCGCTGACCGTTGCGCGGGGTCTGGTCCATCAACCGGCGTACGACCGGCAGGAAGCCCAGGTCGGCCATGTGATCGGCCTCGTCGAGCACGGTGATCTCGACCGCGTCGAGCGAGGCGTGCCCGTTGCGCAGGTGGTCGTCGAGCCGGCCCGGGCAGGCCACGAGCACGTCGACGCCGGCCTTGAGGCCCTTGATCTGCGGGTTGGGCCCGACCCCGCCGAACACCGTCAGGGTGCGCAGGCCGAGTTTGGCCGCCAGCGGGGCCAGCGTGGCGTCGATCTGGGTGGCCAGTTCGCGGGTCGGGGCGAGGATCAGCGCGCGCGGGCGGCCCGGGCGGCGCTGGGACTTCGAGGCGGCCAGGCGGGCCAGCACGGGCAGGGCGAACGCGTACGTCTTGCCGGAGCCGGTGCGGCCCCGGCCGAGCACATCCCGGCCGGCCAGCGAGTCGGGCAGCGTGGCGGCCTGGATGGGGAACGGGGTGGTGATGCCGAGTTCGGCGAGGGCCGTGGTGAGCACGGCGGGCACGCCGAAATCGGTGAACGTGGACATGTAGCGGGAACTCCCAAAGTATCGAGGGGTCGTCCTGCCCGGCGCAGACTTTGTTCTCAGTCGCGGCGCGTGGTGGTCGATCCGAAGGACCGCGCTGATGACGGCGGTCCGGCAGGCGGCCCGAGGCAAGACTGGGCGGGCCGCGTGATCAAGCATACCCGCCCGTTCGGGGTCCCGGCGATGCAACCGTTCTGCACCTCCATGGGACCCATTTCGCACTTTAACGGGATCACCTTTCTCCTCAGCGCCGGAAACCCCCCTCCGGCCAGGTACGCGAGGAGACCCCCCATGAGCGCTGCCGACCGCCGTCGCGAGGACGTCGTCCAGGCCCACATGCCGCTCGTCGGACACCTGGTCCGCGAGATGCTGGCGCGGGTCCCGGCCCACGTGAACCGGGATGATCTGCTCTCCGCCGGGTACGCCGCGCTGGTCCACGCGGCCCGCGGCTTCGACGACGACCGTGGCGTGCCGTTCGCCCGGTTCGCCGCGGCCCGGGTCCGGGGTGCACTGCTCGACGAGTTGCGCGGCCTCGACTGGGCCAGCCGCTCGGTGCGCCAGCGGGCCCGGCGCACCGATACGGCCCGGCAGGAGCTGACGGCCGAGCTGGGCCGCATGCCCACGGTCCGCGAGGTGGCCGACCGGCTGGGCTGTTCCGTCGAGGACATCGAGCACGCCGACGACGACGTCCAGCGGGCCGTGGTGTTCAGCCTGCAGGGCTTTGCGACGGCCGGCGCCGACGACATGGTGACCGAGCCCAGCGCCGGCCCCGAGGAGCTGCTGATCCGGCGGGAGCGGCTCGGCTATCTGCGGGACGCGATCGACGCGCTGCCGGAGCGGCTGCGCGCGGTGGTGCAGGGCTATTTCTTCGAGGAGCGGCCGATGGCCCGGATCGCCGAGGAACTGGGGGTCACCGAGTCGCGAGTGTCACAGTTGCGGGCCGAGGCCTTGACGCTGCTGCGCGACGGCCTGAACACGCACCTCGACCCCGCGCTGGCCGCCCAGAGCCGGGTCAAGGAGGGCTGTGTGGCCCGCCGTCGCGCCGCCTACTACGACCAGATCGGCAACCGGGGGACGCTGTCGACGCGCCTGGCCCGGACCGGCCCGGACGGTTTGACCGTGGCCGCCTGAGCACTGCGAGGTACCGGGTGCCCGCCGCGGTTCGCGGCGGGCACCTGATTTCCCGGGCTACTGGTTGGCGCAGGTGCCGGCCTTCTTCTGGGCCGCGATGGCCTTGGCCGCGCCCTGCTTGTAGAGGGCCAGACCCTCCTTGGCCGGCTCGAGCTTCCAGGCGTCGGCCTCGTAGACCATGGTGTACGACTGCGCGGCGACCAGCTGCTTGGCGATGACCACGGCCCGGTTCTCGCCCTCCAGGCGGGCGCTGGTGAGCTGGATCGCCAGGCCCTTGCGGGAGCAGGCCTGGTTGAGCTTGACGTAGTCGTCCTTGGTGATCGCGGCCTTGCCGGCGGCGGTGTACATGTCCCAGGCGCCGGCGAAGTCACCACCGGCGAAGCGGTCGAAGACGGTCTGGGCGGCCGTCTTGGCGGCTTCGATGCTCTTGGCTTCGGGGCCGCCCGCGGCCGCCTGGGCCGCCGCGCCGGCCGGGGCCTCGTCGTCGCCGGTGCACGCCGAGGAGAAGGCGAGGGTGGCGGCAGCGGCGAGGGACAGGGCGGCGATGCGGCGGATCGGGTGGTTGTGGGTCATGACCGGGTTAATCGGGATCGGCCGCTGCGCGTAACGGCTCGCCGTGAATTTTGACCGATGGACGACACTTCATCGGCGAGCCGTAACCTGGATCTCACGGCTGGGAGCACGGGGATCGATGCGCTAATCTAAGCGTTTCCCGTGCACAAAAAAAGACGGCCATAAAGGCCGCCAGGGCCCGAATTTTAACACAAAGGGGAGTGGCTTTGTCAAGCTCCGCCGCGGTGACGCGAGACGACGACCTCCGTGCCGAACAGGCGTACCTCACCACCCTCTACAAGCGGCTGGACGGCCTGCGTACGCAGGCCGACGACCGCCTCCGGGCGATTCTGCTCGAGGCCGGCGGCACACCTCAGGGCCGCGCGCAACGTGAGGCGACTCGCAGTCATTACGCCGAACAACTCGCGCAGATGAATGCCGTCGAGAACGGTCTCTGTTTCGGCCGGCTCGATTTCGCCGCCGACCAGCCGCGCTACATCGGACGACTCGGGCTGTCGGCCGAGGAACACGATCGTGATCCGCTTCTCGTCGACTGGCGGGCCCCGGCCGCCCGCGCCTTCTATCTGGCCACGGCGGTGTCGCCCGACGGGGTGACCCGGCGGCGGCACCTGCGCACCAAGGGCCGCACGCTGACCGCCATCGACGACGAGGTGCTCGACATCGAGTCCGGCGCCGGCGGCCGCGAGGACGTGACCGGCGAGGCGGCCCTGCTGTCGGCGCTGACCGCCAACCGCACGGGCCGGATGCGCGACATCGTCGAGACCATCCAGGCCGAGCAGGACGAGGTGATCCGGGCCGGGCTGAACGGCGTCATGGTCGTCCAGGGCGGGCCGGGCACCGGCAAGACCGCGGTGGCCCTGCATCGCGCGGCCTACCTGCTCTACACGTACCGCGGGCAGTTGACCAAGCAGGGCGTGCTGATCCTCGGCCCCAACCCGACGTTCCTGCGCTACATCTCGCAGGTGCTGCCGTCGCTGGCCGAGACCGGGGTGCTGCTGGCCACGCTGGGTGACATGTTCCCCGGCGTACGGGCCCGGGCCGTGGAATCGCCGGCGGCCGCGGCCCTCAAGGGCCGGGCCGTGATGCTCGACGTACTCGCCCGTGCGGTCACCGACTGGCAGACCGTGCCGGCCGATCACGTCGAGGTCGACCACGACGGCTACCCGCTGCGCATCGAGCGGGCCGTGCTCGAGGACGCCCGGGCCGCCGCCCGCCGGTCCGACCGCCCGCACAACGTGGCCCGCTCGATCTTCGTGACCGAGGCCATCCACGCGCTGTCGCTGCAGATCGCCGAGCGCATCGGGGCCGACCCGCTGGGCGGCGACAACCTGCTGTCCGAGGCCGACCTGGCCGAGACCCGGCGCGAGTTGCGCGAGGACATCGACGTTCAGCAGGCGCTGTTCGACTTCTGGCCGGTGCTGACCCCGCGCCGGGTGCTGCGCGAGCTGCTCAGCGACCCCGACCGGCTCGAGGCGGCGGGTGTCGAGCTCACCGCCGACGAGCGGGCCCTGTTGCTGCGCGGGCACGACGCGCGCTGGACCCCGGCCGACGTGCCGCTGCTGGACGAGCTGGCCGAGTTGCTGGGCGTCGACGACACGCTCAAGGCCCGGCAGGTCGCGCAGGAGAAGCGCGAGGCCATCGAGTACGCCGAGGGTGTGCTCGAGATCGTCGAGGGTTCGCGCTCGCTCGACTTCGAGGACCAGGAGGAGGAGATCCTCTCGGCCACCGACGTCGTCGACGCGAGCGCGTTCGTCGAGCGGCACGAGGTGCTCGACACGCGCACGGCCGCCGAACGGGCGGCCGCCGACCGTACGTGGGTGTTCGGGCATGTGATCGTCGACGAGGCCCAGGAGCTCTCGCCGATGGCGTGGCGCCTGCTCATGCGCCGCTGCCCGAGCCGGTCGATGACGGTCGTGGGCGACGTCGCGCAGACCTCCGAGCTGGCCGGCACCACGACGTGGGAGCAGGTTTTCGAGCCGTTCGTGGCCCAGCGCTGGAACCTGGTCGAGCTGACGGTCAACTACCGGACGCCGGCCGAGGTGATGGCGGTGGCGGCCGACGTGCTGGCCGCGGTCGACCCCGGCCTGGAACCGCCCCGCTCGGTGCGCACGGCCGGCGTCGACCCGTGGGCCCTCCGGGTGCCGTCGGTCGCGTTGCCGTCCGAGGTCATTGCGGCCGTACGCCTGGAAGCGGCCGAAGCCGGGGAAGGCCGGGTCGCCGTGATCGTGCCCGAGGCGCGCGAGGCCGCCTTGGGCCGCGCGCTGGTCGAGGCGGTGCCCGGCGCGGCCGTGGGGGAGCAGCCCGACCTGCTGAATCAGGTCGTCCTGATGACCGTACGGCAGGCCAAGGGTCTGGAATTCGACTCGGTGATCGTGGTCGAGCCCGACGAGATCATCGCCGAGAGCCCGCGCGGCCTGTCCGATCTGTACGTGGCGGTGACGCGCGCGACCCGCCGGCTCGGCGTGCTGCACACGGCGGAGCTGCCGAAGGTGCTCAGCGCCCTCGCATAGGGAAAGGGGCTCGGCGAAAGCCGAGCCCCTTGTTTCACTTACGCGGCCGCGACCGGCACGCCCCGGCTGAACGAGGTGTGGCCGTGCGCGTTGGTCATGGCGAGCCGGCTGTGCATCGACGTGCTCTCGGCGATGCTGTTGTAGTAGGTGGCCCGGCGGCGGGCGACGATGCTCTCCGGGTTGTCCGGGACCGGGGCCAGCTCGGGGCTCAGGTGCGTGTTCAGGCCGTCCTTGAGCAGCGACAGCGCCTCGGCGCGCAGCTGCGAGACCCGCGACTCGGTGACGCCGAGGTCGGCCGCGATGTCGGCCATCGGACGCTCGTGCAGGAAGTACTCGGTGATGACGACCTGCAGCCGCTCGGGCAGCGAGCCGATCGCGTGGTGCAGGTAGCCGATCTGCTCCCGGCGGATCAGCATGTCCTCCGGGCCCGGGGTCTTCTCGGTCACCAGGTCGTCGGCCGAGCTGGTGGTGAAGCCCTGCAGCGACAGCACGGTCGCGCGCTGCACGTCGGTGTCGGTCTGCTTGAGGTCGGTGGTCGTGGTGCCGAGGGCCTGGGCCAGCTCGTCGGCGGTGGGCGTGCGGCCCAGCGTGGTGGTCAGGGCCTGACGGGTGGTGTCGGTGGCGCGGGCCTTGGTGCGGACCGAGCGGGTGGCCCAGTCGAGGGCGCGCAGCTCGTCCAGGATGGCGCCGCGGATGCGGGTGCTGGCGAAGCGGTGGAACGGGATGCCGCGCTGCGGGTCCCAGCCCCGGGCCGCGGTGACCAGGGCGTGCAGGCCGGCGCTGGTCAGGTCGTCGCGGTGGATGTGGTTCGGGATGCGGCTGAGCATGTCGCGCACCAGGTGGCCGACGAGCGGCATGTGGGTGCGGATGATCTCTTCCTGCTCGGCCGCGGTCAGCACCGTCGTGGCGGCGGTGTCGGCAGCGATGTCGGCAACGGTCGTCGCGGTGCTGGTCATGTGATTTCCCCTCGTGGCTCTCCGGCGTACACAGGGAGATTCGGGAGGGGACGGGTCCCGTTGGAGTCGCTTTGGGGTGCGCGAAGGTTGTAGTCACAGCGGGTTTCCCGGACGCCTTTCCATCGGTCCCGCCTGTGGGTTGGTTGAGATTTCCGGCCTGCCCCTTTTCGCTGGGTGCGTCAGGCTGGCACCTTGGGCGCATGGGTCTGACCGACAGCGGATGGGTGATCAACCTGATCGCCGGCCTGGCGATCGCCGTGGGCGTCGTCGGGGTCGTGGTGCCGGTCCTGCCCGGTCTGCTGCTGAGCTGGGGCGGCGTGCTGCTGTGGGCCGCGCTGGGCGAGGGCAGCGGCGCCGTCCGCTGGCTGACCTTCGGCGTCGCGACTGCCGTGGCTCTGCTCGGCACCCTGATCAAATACATGGCCCCGGGCCGCCGCCTGAAGAACGCCGGCGTCCCCAACTCGGCCCTGCTGGCCGGCGGCCTGCTCGGCGTCATCGGCTTCTTCGTGGTCCCGGTGATCGGCCTGCCGCTGGGCTTCGTGCTCGGCATCTACCTGGTCGAACGCATGCGCCTGGGCCCCGGCCGGGCCTGGCCCTCGACCAAGGGCGCGGTTGCCGCGGCCGGCCTGGCCCTGCTCATCGAGTTCACGGCCGCCCTGGCCGTCGCCGTCATCTGGGTCTTCGGCCTGCTCTGGTCAGGCTGGCAGCTTCCCTGAGGCCTGGCCCTTTCCCGATCTTGCTGCCGTTCGGCCCGCCATCCCTAGCCCCCACCCGCCAAGGGGCATGGGCAAAAAGATAGGCCCCGGGCCAAATTGAGGAGCCGAGTTATCCACAGACAGCCACGGCCGCCTCGGTAATTCGCTTCAGGGCTGGCGGCGGCCCGGGCGTCGGCGGCGGCGCTGGGTCAGCAGGAGCAGAAGGGGAGCTACGGCCAATACCAGGGCTACCGTGCCGGCTGCGAGGAAAGACATCGGCTGGGACGAGTCGTCGGCCTCGGCTCCGCTGACCGCCGATTTGGGGGCGGCGGGTTTCGGGATGGGGGACGGGCTCGGGGCGAGGTCGTCGGGGGAGACGAGCTTGCCCACCGACTCGTCCTTGGGGAGGGCGAAGCCCCAGTCGAGCAGGGCGGCGCCCTGCTGCCAGCCGCGTTGGGGGCGGGCCTCGGCGCCGAGCAGGGTGACCACCAGCGTGCGGCCGTTGCGTTTGGCGGCGCCGACGTAGCTGTGGCGGGCCACCGTGGTGAAGCCGGTCTTGCCGCCCAGCGCGCCCGGGTAGTTGTAGACCAGCTTGTTCTCGTTCTGGAACTGGAAGCCGCCCTTTTTCAGCTTGGGCTGGGCGGGCATCTGTGCGCTTCTCGTGAGTACGTAGCGGCGGAAGTCGGCGTTGGCGAAACAGACCCGGGCGATCAGGGCCAGGTCGTACGCGCTGGTGAACTGGCCCGGCCCATCCAGGCCGGACGGGGTGACGGCGTGGGTCTGGTACGCGCCGAGGCGCCGGGCGTTGGCGTTCATGGCGGCCACGGTTCTGGCCACGCCGTCGGCGCCGCCGCCACCGGCCAGCCGGGCCAGGGCGTTGGCGGCGTCGTTGCCCGAGTTGAGCATCAGGCCCAGCCACAGCGTCGAGATCGAGTACTGGCCGCCGACGAGCAGGCCGACCGCCGAGCTGTCGGGCTCGATGTTCAGGTCACTACGAGCGACGGTGATCTTCTGTTTCGGGTTCAGCTTGTCGATCACAGTGGCGGCCAGCAGGGTCTTCTGGACGCTGGCCGGGGTCTGGAAGACGTGCGGGCCGCAGCCGCCCAGCACCTCACCGGTGTCGAGGTCGGCGACCATCCACGTGGTGGCCGTGACGGCGGGCGGCGGCTTGGCTCCGGCCGGGATGACCAGGCCGTGGGTGGCGAGCGTGTCGCCGCCGATCGCGCTGCCCACCGGGTCGTCCGGCGGCGGCACGGGGCGGGGCGGCCGGTTTGGCGGCGGCGCGACCTTCGGCTTGGGGCAGGGCACGTCCACCCGCGCGCGGGCAGCGCCCGGCAAAGCAGCTGCGGCCTCGGCGGGGGAGGAGAGAGGAACGGTCAAGAGCGCCACGCCGAGCGCGGCCAGGGAGCGGCGGATCAAGGCCAGGAGACCCCCGCCTCGAGCCGCTGGTCGAGCAACTGCCGCAGCGGCACCGTCTCGCCGTCACCGCCGCCCGCGCCGACGATCAGCCGGGGCGTGCTGGGAGTGAGCTCGGCCCCGGTGAAGCGGGCCCGCAACGAGGCCGGCACGGTCAGCACGTAGTACTCCCCGTCGTCGCCCACAGCGACGGAACGGTTGGACTTCAGATACCAGCCACGCACATGGGTTCGATACGTGGCCCGGCCGTCGAAGGTTCGAGCCATCAGGATATTTGGTGTCAAACCGCGCTCGGCGGCCCGGCGCACGAAGTCGTCGATCAGGGCCGACGCCTCCCGGGCCTCGGCCGCCCGGCCGGCCTCGAGCGCGGCGGCGTGACCGGCGATGGCCTGCCGTCGCTGTTCCTGCCAGTCGGCGTCGCGGTCCATGCCAGCGACACTAGGTGATGCCCGGCCGCCCGGCCAAGCCGAGCTTTCCACGGTGATTCCGGTGAATGTCGCGCCGCGTTTTCTATAGTGGGGACGCAAAGAATGCGAATATGCCCTCGACTATTGCGCCCGAAGGCAGTGGCGAGCAACACTTGGGCGCGGTTGGTCGGATGGACTCGGGAGTCGTCATGGCGCGCCAGGTAATCACCACTCTGATCGACGATCTGGACGGAAAGAAGGCCGATCGCACGGTCGACTTCAGTCTGGACGGTATTAACTACACGATCGACCTTTCCGAGGCCAACGCGGGGAAACTGCGTAAGGCCCTGGATCCGTACATCAACGCGGGCACCCGGCTGGGCCGGGCCGCGGCCCGGGTCTCACCGCGGCGTCCGGGTGCTCCGGGCGGTCGCACGGCCGGTTCCCGCGACGAGAATCGCCAGATCCGCGAGTGGGCCACGGCCAACGGGCATCAGATTTCCGAGCGCGGCCGTATTCCACAGAGCGTGACGCAGGCATACCGCGCCGCGAACGGTCACTGACCGGCCACGGGCGCTGAATTGCGTCCGGCCGGGAAAGGGCGGGCCCGCACCTAAGCAAGGCGCCGCAAAGTGGGCCGACGTGCGGCTATGTGCGCGAGGCGCCGCGGGCCGGACTGCCCGCGGCTAAGCGACTCACGCCGTACGCAAGGCTTCGTTGCCGGCCTCGCCGCCGGCCGCGTCGGCAAAGGCGCGCAACGCGTGCACCAGCTCCTGACGGTCGCCGGCCGACATGCGGTCGAGCACGTCGGCCAGGGCCGCGCGGCGGCGTTCGCGCAACTGGTCGAGCAGTTTGCGGGCCGACGAGGTGAGCAGCAGCCGCACCTCGCGGCGGTCGCGCGGGTCGGGCACCCGGCGCAGCAGCCCGGTGGCCTCGAGCCGGTCGCACAGCCGGCTCGCCGACGACGGCACCACTTCGAGCGCCTCGGCGAGCCGGCTCATGTTCGTGTGCTGGTTCTGCGCGATGATCGACAGCACCCGCAGCTGGGCCGGCGGCACGCTGGGGTTCTGCGCCTGATCGGCGGCGTCGAGCACGCCCGTCAGCGCGTCCACCGTCGACTCGACGGCGGCGGCGACGTCGGTGACCCGATCCATGGCGGCAATTCCTGTCCGTCGGACGTGCTCGGCTGCGCAGTGCCCCTACCCGGCCGCGGCCGAAATCATGCCGTGCGGCGGAGCCAATCCAGGCAGATGATCACTGCGTCGTCCGCCGGGTCGGTGCCTTCGTGGTAGTCCCGCAAGGCCCGGATCACCGTACCCACCGCCTCGGTCGGCGGCTGTAACCGCGTCCTGCGCAACGCGCTGAGCAGGGCGGAATCACCGTACGGGGGTTTTCCGCCGGGTGCCGCCTCGTGCACGCCGTCGCTGACCACGAGCAGCCGGGCGCCCGCATCGAGCTGGAATTTCTGCGTCTCGTAACGACTGTCGCCGAACATTCCCAGTGGCAACTGTTGTTCCAAACTGACCGGGACGATATCGCCCTCACGCGCGATCAGCGCCTTGGGCGACCCGGCGTCGACCGCCTCGACGGTGCCGCCGGTCAGGTCGATCTCGAGCAGCAGGGTGGCCAGGTGCGAGTTGCCGCCGTAGCGCGAATAGATGGCGTCGGAGGCAAGTTCGGCCTGTTCGACGATGTTGGCCCCGGAGCGGCGGGCGTTGCGCATGGCGTTGACCGCGACCGTGGTCAGCAGGGCGGCCTCGATGCCGTCGCCGTCGCCGTTGAGCACGGTGATGGTGAGCCGGTCGTCGGTGACGGACCAGTCGTAGTGGTCGCCGTACATCGCGTACGCGGGCTCGAGCTGACCGGCCAGGCGGAACCGCTCGCCGCCCAGCGAGCGGCCGGGCAGCAGTTCCCACTGCAACTCGGCGGCCATGGTCAGGCGCTGCCGGCGGACCACCTGGCGGTAGCGGTCGGTGTCCTTGTCGGCGGCCCGCAGGGCCAGGGCCAGCTCGTCGGCCACGGCGGTGAACTCGGTCAGATGCTCCCGGGCGTCGCCCACGCTGAGCTGGATGCGCAGGACGCCGAGGCGGTCGCCCCAGGTGGTGAGCGGAAGCAGCACCTCGCCCGCCCCGCCGCTGATGACCGCCTGCTGACTGCCGAAGCACCGCTGCGCGAACGAACCGCCGGGGGCGGCCTCGGGATCGAGGACCGGCCAGAGCGCGCTCATGGTCAGGTCGCTGAGGAACACTTCCACGTTGTCGACCGGAAACCAGGTGCGCAGATGCTGGGCCGCCACCTCGGGAAGACGGTCGGGCGGCGCTGCGCGCAGGAACGAGCCGACGGAAGCCGGACGGACGGACACTCGAACTCCTCTCCATGTAGACGACTCAAGACGACTGCAGGCAATAGTTGCAGCGGAGCAAGCATCATAAGCGGTGCCCCCTTGCCCCCGGCACGAGGTGCCTACGCGAACGACTTCTCGAAGTGGATCAAGCTGCCGCTCCTCGTTACGGAGTGCATGCGGACGTTCTCGGCCAGAGCCTTGATCAGCTCGAGCCCGCGCCCGCTCTCGCTGCTCTCCTGCGACGGCCCGACCTTGTCCGGGTCGAACCCGGGGCCGTTGTCGCGCACGTCGATCGAGCAGTGGTTCTCGGCCACGTCCAGGCAGACCTCGAACATCTCGGTGCCGGCGGCATGTCGCACGACGTTGGAGCACGCCTCGGTGACCGCGATCTCGAGATCGTCCTGGGCCTCGTGGTCGATGTGCAGGACGGCGAGGGTCGAGCGCAGCAGCCGGCGAACGGTGGGCACGCTTCCCGCTTCACGAGGCAGATCCAGCCGGACTGTCATACGCATGGTCTTGTGGTTCCCGCTCCGCCCGGGGGTTAATCGTGGCCTGCAGCGCACCGCTCAACTGATCATCGCGGAAAAACGTGTTATCCAGGGGCGGCTTGGGCGTCTCCCTTCCCGTGGCCGGTCGGCCATCGGCACGGGACGTCCCTCGGGAAGGTTGGACAATGGCGGAACAACCCGACATCACGATCGTGATGGCCGCGCGCGCGGGCGATCCGGTGGCGGTCGACCGGCTGGTCGCCGGCTACCTGCCGCTGGTCTACACGATCGTCGGGCGGGCGCTCGAGGGTCACGCCGACGTCGACGACGTGGTGCAGGACGTGATGCTGCGGGTGCTGCGCAACCTGGGCGACCTGCGCGAGCCCGAGGCGTTCCGGTCCTGGCTGGTGGCGATCACCGTGCGCCAGGTGCGCGAGCGGTTCCGGGCCCGGCGCGGCGCCCCCGAGACGCTGCTGCACGAGGACGTCCGCGACCCCGGGGCCGATTTCACCGATCTGGCCATCACCCGGCTCGAGCTCAGCGGCCAGCGCCGCGAGACCGCCGAGGCGACCCGCTGGCTCGACGAGGACAACCGCGAGTTGCTCGCGCTGTGGTGGCTCGAGGCGTCGGGCGAGCTGACCCGCGACGAGATCGTCGAGGCCACCGAGGTGACCCGCCAGCACGCGGCCGTGCGCATCCAGCGCATGAAGGGCCAGCTCGAGACGGCTCGGGTCGTGGTGCGGTCGCTGGTCGCCACGCCGCCCTGCCCCGACCTGCAGACGCTCACCGCCGAGTGGGACGGGCGGCCCAGCCCGCTCTGGCGCAAGCGCATCGCCCGCCACACCCGCGAGTGCCGCTACTGCTCCCCGGCCTGGAACGGGTTAGTGGCGGCCGAGCGCCTCCTGGCCGGCATGGCCCTGGTCCCGCTGCCCGCCGGCCTGGTGACGAAAGGGGTCGCCGTCAAGGCCGGCGCCGCGTTCAGCGCCAAGCACGTCGCGGCCAAGGTCGGCTTCAGCCTGTCCCGCAAGGTGCTGACGGCCGCGCTCTCGACCACAGCGGTGGCCGGTGGCGCCGCCGCCGTGGTCGTGACCCAGCAGCCCGACGCCCCGCCGCCGGTCACCGCGGCCGTCGTCGCCCCCAGGGCCACCCCCACCAGCGCCAAGCCCACCCCGTCGAAGAAGCCGACGCCCACCCCGACGACCAAGAAGCCGACGCCCAAGCCGACCACCAAGGCTCCCGTGGTGATCACGGCCAAGGCGAGCAAGAAGAAGGGCGTCGGCGTCTGGGAGTTCGCCGCGGCCGAGCCCGCCCTCGACGACGTCGGCGCCGCCTGGTACTACAACTGGTCGTCGACCAACCGCAGCATGCCCGGCCCGGCCGACGTCGAGTTCGTCCCGATGATCTGGGGTCAGAAGAACGTCACCGACGCCACCCTGGCCGAGGCCAAGAAGGAGGGCGACGTCCTGCTCGGCTTCAACGAGCCCGACATGGGCGGCCAGGCCAACATGACCGTCGAAGCCGCCCTCGACGCGTGGCCCAAGCTCGAGGCGACCGGCCAGCGACTGGGCAGCCCCGCCGTCGCGTTCGGCGGCGACACCAAGGGCGGCTGGCTCGACCGGTTCATGACCGGGGCCGAGCAGAAGGGCTACCGCGTCGACTTCATCACCCTGCACTGGTACGGCTCGGACTTCTCCAGCGCGTCGATCAACCAGTTCCTGGGCTACGTCGACGCCGTGCACAAGCGCTACAACAAGCCCATCTGGGTCACCGAGTACGGCCTGATGAACTTCAGCGGCACCCCGAAGTACCCGACCCAGGCCCAGCTGGTCACGTTCATCAACGGCAGCACCAAGGGCATGCAGAAGCGGTCGTTCGTCGAGCGCTACGCCTGGTTCGGTTTGCCCGCTGTGGGGGACAGTGTCGATTTCGGTCTGTACAAGGACGGCGACAGCCCGACGGAGGCCGGGAAGGCGTACAAGGCCGCGGGTTAGAGTCGGCTTCATGATTCGGTTCGGGTACAAGGCTTCGGCGGAGCAGTTCCCGCCGGCGGAACTGCTCAAGTACGGGGTGCTGGCCGAGGAGCTGGGCTTCGACTCGGTCTTCGTCAGCGACCACCTGCAGCCGTGGCGGCACGACGGCGGGCACGCCCCGGCCGCGTTGCCGTGGCTGGGCGCGCTGGCCGCCCGGACCGAGCGGGTGCTGATCGGCACCAGCGTGCTGACCCCCACGTTCCGCTACCACCCGGCCGTGGTCGCCCAGGCGTTCGCCACGCTCGGCTGCCTGGCGCCGGGCCGGGCGATCCTGGGCGTCGGCTCGGGCGAGTCGCTCAACGAGGTGCCGCTGGGCCTGCAGTGGCCCGACGGCAAGGAGCGGTTCGCCCGCCTCAAGGAGGCCGTGCTGCTGATCCAGAAGCTGTGGTCGGAAGACCGGGTCACGTACGAGGGGCAGTTCTACCGCACCGAGAACGCCACCATCTACGACAAGCCCGAGACGCCGGTCCCGGTCTACATCGGCGCCTCCGGCCCGGCCGCGACCCGGCTGGCCGGCCGCATCGCCGACGGCTTCATCACCACCAGCGGCAAGGGTCACGCGCTCTACACCGACACGCTGCTGCCGGCCGTGCGCGAGGGCGCCGAGAAGGCCGATCGCAAGATCGACGACCTCGACCTGCTGATCGAGGTCAAGGTCAGCTTTGACGACGACCACGAGAAGGCCCGCAACGACACCCAGCACTGGGGTGCGCTGGCCCTCTCGCCCGACGAGAAGACCGGCGTGGAAGACCCGATCGAGATGCAGCGGCTCTCCGACGCCCTGCCGGTCGAGCGCACCGCCACCCGGTGGATCGTCTCGTCCGACCCCGAGGAGCACCTGGGCAAGGTCGTCGAATACCTCGACATGGGCTTCAAGCACCTGGTGTTCCATGCGCCCGGCCCCGACCAGGAGCGCTTCCTGCGCCTCTACTCCGAGCGCATCCTGCCCGAGTTGCGGTCCAGGGCTTCCTGACCGACAAAAAAGCTAGGGCTTCTTGACCGACCGGAGGCGGGCGCGGCGGCCGGTAGTGGGTCCCGCGCCCTCTCCGTTGATCACGCGCAGGTCG
This sequence comes from Paractinoplanes aksuensis, assembly GCF_024137025.1. Lineage (GTDB taxonomy): Bacteria > Actinomycetota > Actinomycetes > Mycobacteriales > Micromonosporaceae > Actinoplanes > Actinoplanes aksuensis. The sequence continues at coordinate 61,670 of NZ_JAMYJR010000023.1, read as the reverse complement.
GGCTGGGACTGACGGGCGCCCGCTATGCGCCGCCGCCGCGATCCGACCTCCGGGCGCGGGGTGGGCTGGGTCGGGCCGTCGGCCGGCCACGGCGCCGGGCCGGGCCGGGGCTGGGTGTCGGGCCCGCCGAGTCGTTCCGGGTGCCCGTCGCGCCACACCGGGGGCGCGCCGTTGGCCAGGTGGTGCGGTGCGGCCGTACGGCGTCCGGGGGTCGCCCAGAGCGGCCGGACCTCCCTGCGGTCGGCCTGCTCCCAGCGCTCCTCGGCCAGCCGCTCGCTGGTCCGTCGTCCGGCCGCCAGCGCCTCGACGGCCCGCCGATCCAGAGCCCGCCGCCCCGCGCCGGTCTCGTTGGTCCGCCGCATCCGGTCGTTCGGCATGACGTACGCGCGGGTGCGCTGCTCGTCGACGGCCGGCCGCGACACCGGCCCGGCCGGTCGGCCCCGTTCCCGCAGCGCCGTCCGCACCCAGTGGTGCAGCCGGGCCCGGTCGGCCCGCAGCGTCCGGCGGACCGGCGGGTAGGCCACGCTGGCGACCTCGGCCACGCGCAGTCCCCGCCGCGCGGGCCGCAGCGCCAGCACCGGCCCGATCTCCGGTCCCGCACCCCAGACCGTCGGGGCCGAGCGCCGCCCGGGGAGGCCGAGGTCGGCCACGGTGTCGCGCCAGAACGCGGCGTACCCGAAACCGGGGTCGGTGCGGCGGAGGCCCAGCAGCGCGTTGAGGAACCAGATCAGCAGCCGGTCGGCCCAGCGGCGGAACCGGCCGCCGGTCAGATCGCGCCCGCCGGCCGCGTAGCGCGAGCCCAGGGCCACGTCGGCCCCGTCGACCAGCGCCGCCACGAACCGGGGGATCTCGGCCGGGTCGGTCGAGCCGTCGCCGTTGAGCGTCACCACCACGTCGCCGCGGGCCGCCCCGACGCCCGCGGCCAGCGCGGAGCCGGCACCGGTCGACCCCGGACGCACGAGGATCGCGCCCGGCAGTTCGGGCAGGTCGCCCTCCACGTCCACCACGACGATCTCGTCCACCGGCGGCATCCCGCGCAGCATCAGGTGCAGTCCGGCCGGATCGCGGACCGGGATCACGACGCTTACGGAGGGTGACAGATTTCGGCGATGGTTCGTCGCTGCGGAAAGCGGCGAAGGAGGCATGGCGGTGCTCCTCAGGCTGGATCCTGATCAAGGAAACTACCGGTCGGCAACCGAACAGCAACTCACCGGAACGGTTGAGGGTCACACCGGCCCGTCGGCTTCGAGCGGTCCGAAAGATCCATTCGGCCGCTACGCTCCGTACGGGAATGGGGTTTGGTTGTAGGGTTTGATCCGTTGGGCGGGAATGTCCGCAGACGAGGAGAACAGCCGTGAAACTGGGCTTGCACATCTCGAACTTCACCTGGCCCGAGGGCGCGGCCCGGCTCGGTCCGCAGTTGGGCGAGGTCGCCGCCGCGGCCGACGAGGCGGGCTTCGAGCGGATCAGCGTGATGGACCACTTCTGGCAGATCGGCCCGATCGGCCCGCCGGAATGGGACATGCTCGAGGCCTACACGAGCCTCGGCTTCCTGGCCGCCCACACCAAGCGCGCGAAGCTGCTGACGCTGGTCACCGGCGTCGTGTATCGCGAGCCGGCCCTGCTGGCCAAGGCCGTGACGACGCTCGACGTGCTCAGCGGCGGCCGCGCGATCCTCGGCCTCGGCGCCGCCTGGAACGAGCACGAGGCGCACGGTCTCGGCCTGCCGTTCCCGCCGACCAAGGAGCGGTTCGAGTGGCTCGAAGAGGCGCTGCGGATCTGCCGGCAGATGTTCGCGGGCGACGAGACGCCGTTCCACGGTGAGCACTATCAGTTGGACCGCCCGATGAACATCCCTCAGCCGCTGAGCCGGCCCCGCCTGCCGATCCTGATCGGTGGCGGCGGCGAGAAGAAGACGTTGCGGCTGGTCGCGCAGTACGCCGACGCCTGCAATCTGTTCCCCACGGCCGAACTGCAGCACAAGCTCGACGTACTGAAGCAGCACTGCGACGACGTCGGCCGGGACTACGACGAGATCCAGAAGACCGTGATGTACCGGTTCGATCTGAACGAGGGGGTCGGGGCGATCATCGAGGGGCTGCGCCGGCTGCACGCCATGGGCTTCGAGGTCGGCCACGGCGGCCTGCAGAATGTGTACGACACCAAGCAGTTCGACGTGTTCGCCAAAGAGATCATTCCGGCCGCGGAGGCATTCTGAGCATGGGCATCGAGGCGGTCGTCTTCGACCTGGACGGCGTGATCATCGACTCCGAGGAGGTGTGGGAAGAGGTCCGCCGTGGCTACGTCGCCGAGTACGACCGGGAGTTCCTCCCCGACACCCAGGACCGGATGATGGGCATGAGCACCCCGGAATGGTCCGGGCACCTGGCCCACGAGGTGGGCGTTCCGCGTACGCCCGAACAGGTCGCCACCGATGTGCTCAACCGCATGGCCGAGCGCTACCGCACGTCGCTGCCCCTGATCCCGGGTTCGGTCGAGGCCGTCCGCCGGCTCGGCGCCCACTTCCCGCTCGGCCTGGCCAGCTCGTCGGCCCGCATCCTGATCGACCAGGTGCTCGAGACGGCCGGCCTGACCGGCGCCTTCCGGGTCACGCTCTCGACCGAGGAGGTGCCGCGCGGCAAGCCGGCCCCCGACGTCTACCTGGCCGCTGCCGAGAAGCTCGGTCTCAGCCCGGCCGTCTGCGCCGCCGTCGAGGACTCGAGCAACGGCCTGCGCTCGGCGGCCGCGGCCGGAATGGCCGTGATCGCCGTCCCGCACGGCGTCTATCCGCCCGCGGCCGACGCCCTGGCCCAAGCGTCGCTGACTGTCAAGAACATCGCCGAACTCACCCCGGAGGCGATCGACACCCTTCGGTGATTCGTGACCGTTAACGCGAAGGACACATCCAGGTGTGAAAGATTCTCGCCCCGGGTAGGTGGCGGACGACTTTCCCTTGGAGGTGGCCTGTGGCGCTTGCCGCGGAGAGCGGGCTCCGGCTCGATCTCGACATCATCGACTACCTGATCCTGGTCCTCTATTTCGCCACCGTCCTGGGGGTGGGCTTCGCGGCCCGTAGAGCGATCAAGACCAGCGCCGACTTCTTCCTGTCGGGGCGTTCGCTGCCGGCCTGGGTGACCGGCCTGGCGTTCGTCTCGGCCAACCTGGGCGCGCTCGAGATCCTCGGCATGGCGGCCAACGGCGCCCAGTACGGCCTGCTCACGCTGCACTACTACTGGATCGGCGCGGTGCCGGCCATGGTGTTCCTCGGCATCGTGATGATGCCGTTCTACTACGGCTCCAAGGTGCGCAGCGTCCCCGAGTTCCTGAAACGGCGCTTCAACAAGCCGACGCACATCTTCAACGCGCTCAGCTTCGCCGTGGCCCAGGTGCTCATCGCCGGCGTCAACCTGTTCGCCCTGGCGCTGATCCTGGACGCGTTGCTGGGCTGGCAGCTGTGGGTGTCCATCCTGGTCGGCGCCGCGATCGTGCTGACCTACATCACGGTCGGCGGCCTCTCCTCGGCCATCTACAACGAGGTGCTGCAGTTCTTCGTCATCCTGGCCGGTCTGATCCCGCTCACGGTCATCGGCCTGGTCAAGGTGGGCGGCATCGACGGCCTGTTCGAGAAGGTGCGGCAGAGCCCGCTCGGTGACGCCGCCCTGCACACGTGGTCGAACACCGGCAGCAGCGCCGACAACCCGTTGGGCGCCAACTGGATCGGCATCCTCTTCGGCCTGGGCTTCGTGCTGTCGTTCGGTTACTGGACGACCAACTTCGCCGAGGTCCAGCGCGCGCTCTCGGCCAAGAACATGAACGCGGCCCGGCGTACGCCGATCATCGCCGCCTTCCCCAAGCTGCTGATCCCCGGCGTGACCATCATCCCCGGTCTGATCGCGGCGGTCACGATCACCGGGCTCGGGGCCAAGGACGGCGACCTCACCTACAACAACGCGATTCCCCTGCTGATGGAGGATCTGCTGCCCAACGGCGTGCTGGGGGTCGCGGTCACCGGTCTGCTGGCGTCGTTCATGGCCGGCATGGCGGCCAACGTCAGCGGCTTCAACACCGTCTTCACGTACGACATCTGGCAGGCGTACATCAAGAAGGGCCGTAGCGACGACTACTACCTGCGGATCGGGCGCTACGCCACGATCGGCGGCGTGATCATCGGCATCGGCACGGCGTTCATCGCCTCCGGCTACGGCAACATCATGGAGTACATCCAGCAGTTGTTCTCGCTCTTCAACGCGCCGCTGTTCGCGACCTTCATCGTCGGCATGTTCTGGAAGCGGATGACCCCGTGGGCCGGCTTCTGGTCGCTGCTGCTGGGCTTCCTGGCCTCGCTCGCGCTCTACGTCGCCTACCTGACCGACGCCATCACCTTCAACTCGGCTCTCGAGCAGAGCTTCTGGGGCGCCGGTGTGGCCTTCGTGACCGCCGTCGTCGTGGCCATCGCGGTCACCTTCTTCACGCCTTCGAAGCCCGAGGACGAGCTGCGCGGTCTCGTCTACGGCCTCGGCGGCACCAGCAACGGCACGGTGGTCGTCTCCGGCGACAAGGTCTGGTGGCGCAACCCCGTGCTGCTCGGCACGATCGCCGTCGTGCTGGCCATCGCCCTGTACATCCCGGTCTGGTAAGGAGGCCTCGACATGGCAGACAACGACCAGGTCGACCAGAAGAAGTTGTCGGCGGCGGCCAAGCTGTTCGACGTGCGGCGGGTGATCGGCGGACTGTTCGTCGTCTACGGCGTCATCGTCACGATCCTCGGCCTCTTCGACAGTCAGGCCGAGATCGACAAGGCCCAGGGGGTCCGGATCAACCTCTGGATGGGCCTCGGCATGCTGGCGCTGGGCCTGCTGTTCCTGCTCTGGCTGCGGCTCAACCCGCCCCAGCCGCCCGACCCGTCGGACATCGACGACACCCGGCCCCCGGCCGACTGATGTCGAGGGCGGTGTGACCCGGTTGTCATCGGGTTGCACCGCCCCGGACTTCTCCACTGGCCCCGGCCGTGACCGATACCCGGGGCATGGAAGCCATCGCCCCCATCAGCAACGCCAGGTCGGGCGGTTACCGGACCGCCGGCTGGCAGCAACAGATCCGTGTCGACTACGTCGTGAACAAGATCATGCAGACCCATCGCGGTCACAACGAGGATCAGGTCGCCCAGGCCATTCACGACCAGCTCCGCGCCGTCGGCGTGGTGCCCAACGGCCGTCAGATCGCCCAGTACGCCGCGGCGATCTCGGCCCTGCCCGAACTGCCACCCAACAACAAGTAGGTCCGTTCTATCCGGCGGCGAAACGCAGGATCTTGTCGTCGTCGTCGCGCGGGTCGCCCCGGCCGTCGCGGTTCGAAGTGGTCACCCACAACGCGCCGTCCGGGGCCACCTCGACCGTACGCAGCCGGCCGTACTCGCCGTTGAGCTCGGCCTTCGGCTCGCCGCCGCCCAGCGGGACCGTCCACAGGCGCTCACCGCGCAGGCCGGCCACGTAGAGCGTGGCGCCCGCGACCGTCGCCCCCGAGGGTGAGGCCTCGTCGGTGCTCCACTGCACGATCGGGTCGACGTACTTGGCGTCGCCCTCCTTGCCCTCGACCTCGGGCCAGCCGTAGTTCTTACCGGGCTCGATGACGTTGACCTCGTCCCAGGTGTTCTGACCGAACTCGATCCCGTACATCTTCTTGTCCGGCCCCCAGGCCAGGCCCTGCACGTTGCGGTGACCCATCGACCACACCGGCGAGCCCTCGTCCGGGTTGCCCGGCGCCGCCTTGCCGTCCCGGGTGATCCGCAGGATCTTGCCGTTCAGATCGTCGCGGTCCTGCGACGCGCGGCCGTCGCCGGCGTCACCCGTGCCCACGTAGAGGAACCCGTCGGGCCCGAACGCGATGCGCCCGCCGTTGTGGATGCCGGCCTTGTCGATGCCGTCGAGGATCACCTTCGGCGGGCCGCCGAGCGTGAAGCGGACGATCCGGTTGTCGCCGGACGCGGTGTAGTAGGCGTAGACGTACTTGTTCTGTTCGTAGTCGGGGTCGACGGCGATGCCGAGCAGGCCGCCCTCGCCGCCCGCGTCGACGCCCTTGACCTCGTGGACCATCTGCGGGTTGCCGCCGCCCGCCCCGATCCGCAGGATGCTGCCGCTGTCGCGCTCGCTGACCAGCGCTGCCCCGTCGGGCAGGAAGGCCAGGCCCCACGGCACCTCGAGCCCGCTCACAATCGTCTGCGGGTTCTTCAGGTCTGGAGCCCGGCTCTCTCGTGCGGAAGGCGAGGCCGACGAGGAGGGCGGCGGCGCGAACGTGGCCTCGCCCCGGGGTGTGGCCGCCTCGCCGTCGGAGCAGGCGACCAGCAGGAACGTGCCGGCCGTGGCGAGGACGAGACGGGTCCGGGTGGCGGGTGTCATGGGCCCACGGTGCCACGGCACGCTGAACTTCACCTGATTACCGTACTCATGATCTTCGCGGCCCCCAGGATGGGCGGGGTGCGAGCTTTCCCGGCCGCGGCCCTCGCGGTGCTCACCCTGCTGGCGTACGGGACCACGCCCGCCCTGGCCCGGCCGGCGACCCCGGCCGCGATCACCTGGGCCGTCTGCCCCGAGGACGCCACGGTGCAGTGCGGCACGCTGAAGGTGCCCGTCGACCGGGCCCAGCCGGCCGGCCCGGCGATCACCCTGACCATGGCCCGCCGCCAGGCCGGCGACCCGGCCCGGCGGCTCGGCACCCTGCTGGTCAACCCGGGCGGCCCGGGCGGCTCGGCCGTCGACTTCACCTTCAACGCCGGCTCGTTCTTCGGCGCCGAGGTGCGCGAGCGGTTCGACATCGTCGGGGTCGACCCGCGCGGGGTCGGCCGCAGCGCGCCCGTGCTGTGCTCGCGCGACCTGGTCGACACCCAGCCGCCGGTGCTGATCGAGTCGGCCCAGCAGTACGCGGCTATGCTCGCGTACAACCGCAAGCTGGCCGCCGACTGCGCGGCCCGCAGCAGCCCGGTCTTCGGCCACGTCGACACGGTGAACGTCGTGCACGATCTGGACGCCGTCCGCGCGGCCCTGGGCGAGGCGAAGATCTCGTTCTACGGCGCCTCGTACGGCACGCTGATCGGCCAGCAGTACGCCGAGTCGTACCCCGGCCGGTTGCGGGCCCTGGTGCTCGACGGCGTGATGGACCACAGCGCCGACCTCGACCGCTTCCTCGGGCAGGGGACCGCGGCCGCCCAGGACGCGTTCGACGAGTTCGTGAAGTGGTGCGCCCGCGACCCGAAATGCGTGCTGCGCGGCCAGAACATCCCCAAGTTGTTCATCGCGGCGATGGCCCGGGCCCGCGCCGGTCAGCTCATCAACCCGTACGACCCGCCCACCAAGCTGACCGTGGCCCAGCTGACCATGGCCGCGTTCACCTCGTTCTACGACCCGCAGTGGTACTCGTTCGCCTACTACCTGCGCGACGCGATGCTGACCGGCCGCCGCCCTCCGGCCCGGAAAACGTCACCGGTCGACCTCATCGACCACAGCTTCTCGCCGGTGTTCTGCGAGGACTGGCACTTCCCGGCGACCGGCTACGCCGACCTGCAGCGCCGCCTGCGGACGCTGGCCGTCGAAGCGCCCCAGATGCTGGTCTCACCGCTGGCCATGACCGCCGTCGCCGGATGCCTGGGCTGGCCGTCGCCGCCCGACAACCCGCAGCGTCCGATCGCACCGTTGACCGGCCCGGCCCCGGTGCTGCTGGTCAACTCGGTGCACGACCCGGCCACCGCGTACGTCTGGGCGCAGCAGGTGGCGGCCCGGCTCGGCCCGTCGGCCCGGCTGCTCACCTACGACGGCTGGGGTCACGTCGTCTACAACAAGAGCCCGTGCGTGTCCGCCGCGGTCGACAAATATCTGCTCACCCTGGTGCCGGTGGCGCCCGGCACCCGCTGCCCGGCCGTGGAGCCGCCCCCGTTCGGCATCGGGTAATCCCGACGGGTCGGCTGCTAGGTGGCCGCTATCGAGGGCGTGCCGAAAGCGCCGGGAGTTCCCTCGTCGTTGGTGACCTCAGAAGGGCCAGCTCAACGTGACAAGGCTGTTGCACCGGACTGTTCCGGTCGATTCGAAGATGAAGTAAGAACAGGCGACGGCGGTCCAATCCCGGCGCGTTCCCGGTATAGCGCAGGACCACAAGTTGTCGAACCCTGGCTCGCGCTTCATGCCGAGGTAGGGGTCCTCCAATCGTGAGAGCAGCCATGCTCGCACCGCCAACCGCAACTCGACGTCGGGAGAATCCAGCTGGATCCAGCGATCGACCCACTCGTTGAAATCGGAAAGATTCATCCGCTCGACCGGCTAGACACGACCAAGCTTTCCGACCAGAACTTCGATGTCGTCAGGCTGTCCAGCGTCGGTCGGCGTCCGAGTGTCGGCGATCGAAGCTGAGATGACCGACTGATCGAGGTCTCCGTCGTCGTCGGCGTCACTCGCTGCTTCCGCGACGAAGTGCCGGCGGATCCACTCCACCTCGATGCGATCCGAGTCGCCGACCTTCCTCCTGGCATCGCCTGCCTGCCAGGGGTGTTCGGTGTGAGTGAGCCGCTCGAGCTGGTTTCCACTCAGCCGGCCGTAACGGCTCGCGGTGTAGCCGACCGTGTTCAGCTCGGCCTCACCAAGATCGTGCGGTTCCGGCGGAGGCTCACCTCGGTCTTCGTCGCGCCAAAGCTCAGCAACGACCGGGCCCATGTCCCAGGCGCGAATCGACTCTGAAAAGAGCGGTATGTCGAAGGTAGCTATGTGGCTGCCCTGAGCATAATAGAGCAGCTTGTGCAGCTTCTTTACGCCGATGCCGGGCAGCCGCTCACGCAGTGCTGCGGCGATGTCGTGCGCGGAGGCGGTCATGGTCGCGATGCTATCCCCGGGCACCGACAAAATTCGTCCGCCGCCCGCTCCAAGCAGGGCCGGACCATACAGTTCATGCTGAGCGCGGCTCTCGAGGTTGCTGGCCGAGATCGTTGTGTGCTAGGTGCTCTTCGCGGTGGCCGTCATTCTGGTGGGCCGCGTCACTCCGGCCGTCGGGCCGGTCCTGGAGTATCGTTAGCCAGGCTAACTAGATCGTCCTTCAGGAGGCGCCGTTGAGCCGCCGCGCACCCCGGGCGTCCATCCATCCGGACGTCGGCAAGGGCTGGTTGCGCCGCGCGCTGCCCCTGGTCAAAGCCCATCGAGCCCTGCTGATCACGTCGCTCGTGCTCTCGTTCGCGGGTCTCATCGTGCAGGTCCAGATCCCCAACCTGGTCCGGATCGGCATCGACCGGGCCATCGTCGAGAAGACCGCCGAGCTCGGCCCCTACGTCTGGTGGATCGTCGGCTTCGCCCTGCTGCAAGGCCTGATCAACTTCGTGGCCCGGCTCTATCTGCTGCGCACCGCCTACGAGCTCGAGTACGACCTGCGCAACATCGTCTACACCCACCTGGTCCGGATGCCGTTCGGCTTCTACGACCGGGTGCAGACCGGCGAGCTGATGTCGCGGTCCGGCTCCGACATCCGGGCCGTGCAGCTCTACCTGTCGTTCGGGCCGTCGATCCTCGTCCAGTGCCTGATCGCGGTCGTCGCGTTCGGGCTGATGCTCTCGATCAACGTGCCGCTGGCCGTCGTGGCCATGGCCACCATGCCGGTCATCGGGATCCTCGGCGTCACGATGCGCAAGGCGATCTTCCCGGTGTCCTGGATGATCCAGGCCCGCCTGGCCCGGCTGGCCACCGTCGTCGACGAGAACATCCAGGGCGTACGCATCGTGAAGGCGTTCGCCGCGGAAGGCCGCCAGCTGCACGCCCTGGCCGAGAGCGCCGACCGGATCCGCTGGGCCTACCGCCAGGACGCGCGGATCCGCAGCCGCTGGAACCCGCTGCTCGACAACCTGCCCCGGCTCGGGCTGGCGCTGGTGCTGCTGGTCGGCGGCTACATGGTGATCGAGGGCAGCACCACGGTGGGCACGATCGTCGCCTTCAACTCATACGTCCTGATGCTGCAGCCGCCGTTCCGCATGCTCGGCATGATGATCATGATGGGGCAGCGGGCCTCGGCCTCGGCCCGCCGCATCTACGAGATCCTGGACACGCCGAGCGAGGTCGTCGACGGCCCCGACCCGCTCGTCGTGCCCCTGCGCGGAGATCTGGCGTTCGAGAACGTCTCCTTCACCTACCCCAATGGCACCCCGGCCCTGAACGAACTGAATTTGCGCGTACGACCGGGGGAGACGGTCGCCGTCGTCGGCGGCACCGGGTCGGGCAAGTCGACCCTCGGGCGGCTCGCGGCCCGCTTCTACGACGTCGCCGAGGGGCGGGTGACGATCGACGGGCACGACGTGCGCTCGCTGGCCCTGGCCTCGCTGCGCGAACAGGTGGGCATCGTGCCCGACGAGCCGTTCCTGTTCTCGCTGTCCATCCACGACAACATCGCGTACGGGAAACCGGACGCGACGCGCGATGCCGTCGAAGCCGCGGCCGTGGCGGCCGGCGCCGACGAATTCATCCGCGACCTGCCCGACGGCTACGACACGGTGGTGGGGGAGCGCGGCTACACGCTGAGCGGCGGGCAGCGGCAGCGGGTCGCCATCGCCCGGGCCCTGCTGGTCAACCCGCCGGTGCTGGTACTCGACGACGCCACCAGCGCCATCGACGTCACCGTGGAACAGCGGATCCACGCGTCGCTGCGCGACCAGATGCGCGGGCGCACGACGCTGATCGTCGCCCACCGCCTGTCCACGATCGGCCTGGCCGACCGCGTCGTCCTGATGGAAGCCGGCCGCGTCATCGCCGACGGAACCCACGCCTCCCTGCTCGAGTCCGAGCCCCGCTACGCCGCAGTCCTGGCTTCGTCCGTCGATTCTTCCGATGGCGGCCTGCCCGCCACCGACTCCTCCTCACCCGAGCCTCCCGCCTCCCGCTCGGCGGACGCGGAGGTGGCGTCGTCGTGAGCATGTTCGGTGGTGGTTTCGGGGGCTTCAACGTCGGCGGGCGGCCGACCATGGGTGCGGCCGGGCGCAAGGGCAACGGGTTGCCGTTCGCCGGCATCCCGGACGACCTGCAAGCGGGCGTCGCCAAGCTCGAAGCGCGCGAGCCCGACCATGGCGACCCGGGTGTCACGTTCGACCCGGTCGGTGACTCCGGCCGCAAGATCTCGCTCAGTCGCCTGCTGATCGGGCGCCCCGGCCTGCTGCTGGCCGCGTCGATCGCCGTACTCGTGGAAACCCTGCTTCTGCAGGCCGGGCCCTACCTCGTACAAGTGGGAATTGATCATGGCATCGCGGCCGGGAACCTGCGCGTCCTGATCGTCGCCACCCTCTGCTTCGTGGCCGCGGTGCTGCTCACCGGCCTGGCCACCGCCATCCGCATGCGCAAGAGCGGCCTGCTCGCCGCGGCCGCCACCCGCGACCTGCGCATCCGCATCTTCGCCCACCTGCAGCGGATGTCGCTCGACTACTACACCCGCGAGAAGGCCGGCGTCACCATGACCCGGATGACCTCCGACGTGGAGTCGTTGCAGAGCCTGTTGCAGGACGGGTTCGCCCAGTTCCTCATCCAGGGCCTGACCATGGTCGTGGTCACCGGGGTGCTGTTCCACTACAACGCGACCCTGGCGTTGATCACCCTCGCGCTGGTCGTGCCGCCGCTGACGATCGCCTCGCTGTGGTTCCGGCACGCGGCCGACCGCGGCTACAACCGCCAGCGCGACGCCATCGCCGCCATGTTCGCGGACCTGGCCGAGAGCCTCAACGGCGTACGCGTAGTGACCGCCCACAACCGGCAGGACCGCAACGTCGTCGCCCACCGTGAGGTCGTCGGGGGTTACCGCGACGCCAACGACTTCACCGGCCGGATCAACGCGATCTACGGCCCCGGCACGTCGGTGATCGGCCTGATCGCGATGGCCGTGCTGCTGCTGATCGGCGGCCGGATGGTGCTGCGGGGCGCGCTGACGATCGGCGAGCTGACCGCGTTCGTGCTCTACATCAACTCGTTCTTCCAGCCGGTGCAGCAGCTGGTCCAGCTCTACACCCAGTACCAGCAGGGCAAGGCGGCCATCGGCAAGATCCGCTCGTTACTGGGGGAGGCGCCGTCGGTGCTTTCTTTGCCGGGCGCGATCACTTTGCCCCCGGTTCGCGGCGAGATCGTCTTCGACGACGTGACGTTCGGCTACCTCCCCGACCGTCCCGTGCTCTCCGGCGTGACGCTGCGCATCGCTCCCGGCGAGACGGTCGCCTGTGTGGGCCCGACCGGCGCCGGCAAGTCGACGCTGGCCAAGCTGGTGACCCGCTTCTACGACCCCACATCCGGCCGCATCCTGATCGACGGCCACGACCTGCGCGACGTCACCCTGTCCTCGCTGCGCACCCAGATCGGCGTCGTCCCGCAGGAACCGTTCCTGTTCGCCGGCTCCCTGCGCGACAACATCGCGTTCGCCCGCCCCACCGCCACCGACGACGAGGTGTGGGCCGCGGTCGACGCCGTGGGCCTGCGCGACCTGGTCGAACGCTCACCCGAGGGCCTGGACACCCCACTGCACGAACGCGGCCAATCAGTGTCGTCGGGCGAACGGCAGCTGCTGGCCCTGGCCCGGGCCTTCCTGGCCGAGCCGCGCGTGGTCGTGCTCGACGAGGCCACCTCGAGCCTCGACCTGCGCTCCGAACTGCGGGTCGAGGCAGCCCTGGACGCCCTGCTCGAAGGCCGCACCGCGATCCTGGTCGCCCACCGCCTGTCCACAGCGATGCGAGCCGACCGCATCATCGTGGTCGACGACCACCACATCATCGAGACCGGCTCCCACGCCGAACTGGTCGCCGCCGGTGGCCCGTACGCAGAAATGTTCGCGACCTGGGCAGCGCATTCCTGACGGGCGCGGTCGGCCGGGATCGTCCGATCGCCAGTCGGACGCTTTCGTGGCTCGAGCAGCGCATCAGCCACGAATCTGGTAGGCAGAGATAGACGAACTGCTCTGTGCCCTGACCGACCCCGGCAACCTACCTGTGGATAACGCGGCGCCCCCACCTGTGGACAACTCGACCCGCTTCCCTTGACATCCGCATAACCTCCCCACCAATCCCCGAGGCGGGTGGGGGCTAGGGATGGCGGGCCCGAACCCAGCCAAAAAATCGAAGATCAAATTCGGAGGATCAATGCGGATTCGCCCGGTCCTAGGCGTGCTGACCCTGTCCGGGGCGCTGCTCGTGGCGCCCTCGCCGGCCTTTGCCGGCGGCTCGGCCCTCGGCCCCACCGCAACGGGGTACGGCGGCGCAGTGTCCACGGTCGACCCGACCGCCACGGCCGTCGGCATCGACGTGCTGCGCCGCGGCGGCAACGCAGTCGATGCGGCCGTCGCCGCGGCCGCCACTCTCGGCGTCACCGAACCCTTTTCGGCCGGCATTGGCGGCGGCGGCTTCTTCGTCTACTACGACGCCCGCAAACGCAGCGTCCAGACGATCGACGGCCGCGAGTCCGGCCCGGCCACGATGAAGGAAACCCACTTCATCGACCCCACCGACAACCTGCCGTACGAGTTCGCCGAGGCCCGCGTCTCCGGCCTCTCGGTCGGCACGCCCGGCACCCTGGCCACCTGGGAGTCCGCCACCAAGAAGTGGGGCACCAAGTCGCTGGCCAGCCTGCTCCAGCCTGCCGCCAAGGTCGCCGACCGCGGCTTCAAGGTCGACGCCACCTTCCGCCAGCAGGTCGCCGACAACGCCGCCGCCTTCGGCCAGTTCGACTCGACCAAGGCCCTGTACCTGCCCAACGGCGCCCCGCCCGCCGTCGGCTCGACCCTGCGCAACCCCGACCTGGCGGACACGTACCGCCTGATCGCCCGCCAGGGAACCGACGTGCTCTACAAGGGATCGGTAGCCAGAGACATCGTGCGTACGGTGCAAAAGCCCCCCGTCTCGGCCACGCCGGTCGGCACCTGGGCCTACCCGATCCGCCCCGGCACGCTGACCCTGAACGACCTGGCCCGCTACGACCTGCGCCACCCCGCCCCGACGAAGTCGAAGTTCCGCGACCTCACCGTCTACGGCATGAACACCCCGTCCAGCGGCGGCGTGGCCGTCAGCGAGGCCCTCAACATCCTCGAAACGGCCGGCCTGTCCAAGACGGACGTGACCAAGGCGCTGCACTACTACCTCGAAGCGTCCGCGCTGTCGTTCGCCGACCGCAACCGCTACGTCGGCGCGTACACCCCGCAGCGCGTGGTCGACAAGCTGATCTCCGACCGCTGGGCCGCCCAGCGCGCCTGCCAGATCGACCCCGCAAAGGCCCTGACCAAGCCCGTCCCACCCGGCGACATCAACGCCAAGGGCTGCACCCCCGCGAAGGTCGGCGGCCCTACCGAACAGGGCCAGAGCACCACCAACCTGACGGTCGCTGACCGCTGGGGCAACATCGTCGAGTACACATTCACCATCGAACAGACCGGCGGCAACGCCATGGTCGTCCCCGGCCGCGGCTTCCTGCTCAACAACGAGCTGACCGACTTCAACTTCACCAACACCCAGGCCCCCGCCGCCGACCCGAACCTCCCCGGCCCCAACAAGCGCCCGCGCAGCTCGATGTCCCCGACGATCGTCCTCAAGGACGGCCAGCCGTTCCTGGCCCTGGGCTCACCGGGCGGCGCCACCATCATCACCACGGTCCTGCAGATCCTGCTCAACCGCGTGGTGCTGGGCCAGACCCTGCCGCAGGCAATGGCCGCGCCGCGCGCCTCCCAGCGCAACACCGCCGGCATCCAGGCCGAACCTGCCTTCCGTACGACCTACGGCCCCTCGCTGACCGCCCTGGGCCACACGTTCGCCGCCGACGTCCCGGAACTCGGCGCAGCCACAGCCATCGAGTTCACCCGCAACGGCGGCTTCATAGCCTCAGCCGAACCCGCCCGCCGCGGCTCCGGCGCCGCCGCCGTGGTCCACCCCACCCGCTGATCACCTGACAACGAGGGCCCGGCCGAACGGCCGGGCCCTCGCCGTTCCCTGCTCGACCAGCAGGGCGGCATCCCGTTCGGCAAGTTCGCCGCCGTGCGCGTACGCAGCGCAGGATCATTCCCGGATGGCTGGCTCCTGCGTGATCGGGCTCGCGGCCGGCGGTGGCGTGGACGGCGCGGAAGCCGCTCGTGCTCAGCTGGTCCGACAGGGCAGCGAGTTCCGCGGATCGACATCGAGCACGCCTGCCCCAGCGACGCGGCCGGCGAGACCGCCCCGCTCGGAAGCAAGCGCGACCGCCCCGGTCAGAGACGGGGCGGTCGCGGGGTGGTGAGGGTCAGGCGGCGGTGGTGCTCCACATGGCGGTGAAGGCGGCGGCCTCGCCCGCCAGCCAGGTTTCGATGTCGGCGGGCTTGGCGGAAGGGTCGAGGCGGTGGACCTCGCCGCGGCGTAGGTCGACCAGGACGGGGTCGGCGTTGGGGAGGATCTGGTCCATGTGGCGGGCCATCAGGTGCAGCATGGCCGTCGTTGCCTCGGCGGTGGGTGGGGCCTCGTCGAAGTGCAGTCGGACAGCTTCGCGGCGGCCGTCCTCGTAGCGAAGTCCGAAGTGGGGGTTGATTTTGACCACCAGCGGGCCGACCGAGGCCAGCGCGTCGCGGGTCTGGGCCAGGCCGACCTGTTCGGGGTCGCCCAGCGAGGTCAGGTAGGTCTTGGCGCCGGCGCTGACCGTGCCGTAGAGCGGCTTCCACCGTTCCTTCACCAGGTCGACCACGCCGGACAGGTAGCTGCCGCCGGTGCGGAACGCGATGTCGGCCTTGAGGGCCTTGACGAGCTGGCCGTGCGGGTTGAAGCCGGACCGGCGCTCGCGCGCCTTGCGCAGACCGCCGACAAAAGTGGCCTTGGCCGGGCCGGTGCGGGTCACGTAGCGGGTGAAGCCGAGCATGGTCGCGTAGGGCGGGATGACGGGCACGGGGTTGGTCGAGGGGACAGTCCGAACGGGCGCGGTCACGTCGATCTCCTAACTGGCCCAAACCTGACATTCGGCGTTCGAGACACGCCGAAGATCAGCAGCTCACAGGCCCTTTTCGTACATACATTCTAATCGACGGGTACGACATTCCCAAGCTGCCGGAGGCTCGCGGCCGCGAACTGGTTAGGCTGCCGGAGTGACCGTCGACATAGCCCGGAAGATCGCCGCCGTCGAGCCCGCCGACGGCACCCGGATCGTCGGGATCGACGGTCCCAGCGGCTCCGGCAAGAGCCACCTGGCCCGCGAGCTGGCCGAGGTTCTGAGCGCGCCAATCATCGAGATCGACGACTTCGTCTACACCGAACATTGGCTGCGCCGCGAGGGCTACGCCGCCCGCCAGTTCTGGAGGCGCCCGTGAGACAAGACCCGATCAAGATCCTTGCGTACGACCCCAGCTGGCCCGACGCCTTCGAGCAGCAGCGCCGCCGCGTCGAGCCGGCCCTGCTGCCCTGGCTGACCGGCCCGCTCGAACACATCGGCAGCACGGCCGTCCCCGGTCTGGCCGCCAAGCCGATCATCGACATGATGGCCCGCATCGACTCCTACGACGCGGCCGGCATCGACCACACGATGGCCGCGCTGGGCTGGGTCCACGCCCCCGAACCGGGCGACGCCGAATCCCGCAAGTGGTCGTTCTGCTATCCCGACGCCGCCCGCCGCACCCACCACCTGCACATCTACGAAGACTCGGCCGACATCTGGCCCCGCCTGCTGACCTTCCGCGACCACCTGCGGACGCACCCCGACGCCGCCGCCGAGTATGCCGAGCTCAAGCGGTCGCTGGCCGCCGAGGACGCCCACGACCGTCCCCGGTACCGCGCCGGCAAGGCCCCCTTCATCGACCGCCTGTCGTGATCGTCCGAGAGCGGCGCGATGACGACCTGGGCCGCTGTGTGGATGCCCTCCGCCTGGTCCACGCGGCCGACGCCTACCCGCTGAACTGGCCCCACGACCCGCGAGCCTGGCTCGCTCCGGCCGACGCCGCCTGGGTCGCCGTGGCGGCGGACGGCACGATCGCCGGCCATGTCGCCGTACGGGAAAGGGAGCTCTGCCGCTTGTTCGTCATCCCGGGGGAGCATCGCGGCCGTTCGGTCGGCCGCGCCCTCGTCGCGCGGGCACGAGCCTGGGCCGCCGAGCACGGCCACGGCCTCACCCTGAACGTCGTCGACGAGCAGAGGTCGGCCGCGGTCGCCTTCTACGAGGCCACAGGCTGGCGTTTCACGCACGTCACGGCGGCGGACTGGACCGGGCCGGACGGTCAGCCGGTGCAACTACGTCACTACGAGGTCGGCTGACTCAGCTGGGCCGGATCTCCCGGACACCGTCGCGGACGATCACCGCCTGGTCGTCGCGGATCGGCAGGAAGTCGTAGCGGTCGCCCTCGTCGGCGATGATCCGGGCGTAGCGCTCCTCCCGGCCGCGGTTGGCGTGGGACAGCGGATAGAACGACACGAGTCCGAGCCCCGCCGTGTCCGTCACCCGTCCCGGATCGTCGTCGTCCCGGTAGCCCGCGAGATCCGAGGCGGCCAGTGCGGCTCCGGCCGACATTCCTGCGTATGCCATTCGCCCGGACTTGACGCGGAGCCTCACACCATCGGCGAAGCCGGTCCGCTGGGCGTGCTGCAGCAGGAAGATCGGGTATCCGCCGGTGACGAAAGCCAGATCTGCTTCGTCCAGGGCCGCCGACACCTCCCGCGGTGTTGCCGTTTCAAGATCGAGGCGATGTACCGACAGTGCTTCGGCCATCATCGCCGCCTCGGCCACGTCGACCCACGGCGCCTGCGGCATCGGGTTGCTCGCCGTCGGAACGAGAATCGCCCGTCGGGGCCGACAGGGCTGCCCCTCGAGCCAGGCGCCAAGTGCTCCGAGTCCCTGACTGCCGAGAAAGACGTGCATCGCGGCAGTATGGCGGACCGCGCCGGCCACGTCGTCCTTGGTGGAGCGACGCGGTCGGCACCGTCGGGGGGCGGCGGAAAATCGGTTGACGGCCGGGTGATCACGGTGGCAGCCTGCGGGGGTTCCGCGCAGTCCGCGTGGACGCTCTGCATGAGGGACTGAAGCCTGTGATCTCAGCGCGCCCAGCGGCCGCCTGAGGTATTGGACGTGCGCTGCCGGCCCGGCCGGTGAGCGCTGGTTCGACTGCCCGTTCCGCGGCCCGACGTGTCTTCGCCCGCGAACGTCTTCTCATGCTCAGAGGTCTACCTTGCTCATGGATTCTCGTATCCAAATGTCCGTCGTGGCCAATCTGTCCAGGCGGCCGGCACCGGTCGAAACCGGGCCGTTCGTCATCGGGCTCGACCCCGGCACCGACAGCCCGCACATCAACTACGCCACGCCGCGACCCGGCGCCGCCATCACCCAGGCGGACGTTGCCGACCTGGTGACGGCCTTCCATGACGCGGGCCGGAAACCCCGCCTGGAGTACGTCACCGGCTGCGCCCCCGGTCTCGAAGCGCTACTGATCGAGGCCGGTTTCGCAGTGGAGGAGCGACACGACTACCTGGTCTGCTCCACCGGTTCGTTCGATCCGGCGCCGGTCCCGGACGGATTCCGGCTCGGCGCACCGGTCACCGACACCCAGCGGATGGCGATGATCAGCGTGCAGAACGAGGCCTTCGGCGGCGCGCCGACGGCCACCGTCGCGGACGCCGCTCGCGTCGCCCGGCAGCAAGCCGCCGGCGGAGTGGCGATCATGGCGGTCGACGGCAACGGCGGCTGCGCCGGCGGAGGCCAGGCGGTTCCGCCGAACGGCGGGGTCAGCGAGGTGGCCGGCATCGCCGTCCGCCCGCAGTGCCGTCGCCGGGGCCTGGCCGGGGCGATCACCGCCGCCGTGACGGCTCGTTTGTTCGCGGCCGGCGCCGACATCGCCTGGCTGGAAGCCTCCGGGACGGAGTCGTGGCGGGTCTATGAACGAGTCGGCTACCGCCCGGCCGGCAAGCGCCTGTACATAGCGCTCGACTGACGCGTCGAACCGTGGCCCGGGCGCGCGATGGCCGGGCCACGGTGTCCACCTTCCGGAAATGCGCGAGCTCAAGGTCGAGCAGCGGCGGAAGGATGGCGGTATGACATCGACTCGAACTGTGCGGCCGGTCGGACGAGAGCTCGACGCGGAGGTGTGGCCACCCGGTTCCAAGAGCATCACCAATCGCGCGTTGCTGTGCGCAGCCCTGGCCTCCGGCGTCTCGACACTGCGGGGCGCCCTGTTCGCCGACGACACCCGGGCCATGATGGGCGCCGTCGAAGCACTCGGCGCGACCGTCGAGCCCGACGAGCCCGGCCGGACCGTCGTCGTCCACGGCGGCGGCCGCCCGGCTCCCGGGGCCGTGGTCGACGCGCGCCAATCCGGCACCACCGCCCGCTTCCTCCTGCCCGCGGCGGCGATCTTCGGCTCCCGTACGGTCGTCGACGGCTCAGCCCAACTGCAGGCCCGTCCGTTCGGCCCCGTCTTCGACGCGTTGCGGCAGGCCGGCGCCAAGGTCGAGGAACTGGGCGAGTCGGGCTTCCTGCCGGCGGCGGTCAGCGGCCCCCTGCCCGGCGGTCCCGTGCACGTGAGCGGCCACGTCTCCAGCCAGTTCCTCTCCGGCCTTCTGATGGCCGGCCCGCTCACCCGCGACGGCCTCGAAGTGTCGCTGACCTCCGAACTCGTCTCGGTGCCCTATGTGGAGATGACCCGGGACGTCATGGCCGCATTCGGCGTACGGGTGGACGACCTCACCGTCCGCCCCGCGACCTACCGGCCATGCGCGTACGACGTGGAGCCCGACGCCAGCGCCGCCTCCTACTTCCTCGGCGCGGCCGCCGTAGCCGGTGGCCGGGTGACCGTACGCGGTCTCGGGTCGGACAGCCTCCAGGGCGATGTTCGCTTCGCCGATGTGCTGGAGCAGATGGGGGCCACGGTCACCCGCACCGCCGATTCGTTGACCGTCACCTCGTCCGGCGCGCTGCACGGCGTCGACGTCGACATGGCCGACATCTCCGACACCGCGCAGACCCTGGCCGCGGTGGCCGTGTTCGCCGACTCGCCGACCCGGGTCCGCGGCATCGGCTTCATCCGCCGCAAGGAGACCGACCGCATCCACGCTGTGGTGACCGAACTACGCCGGGCCGGCCTCCAGGCCGTCGAGGACGAGGACGGTTTCACGATCCACCCCGGCCCTCCGCGCCCGACCGCCTTCCACACGTACGGCGATCACCGCATGGCGATGAGCCTGGCTCTGCTCGGCCTGCGCGCCCCCGGCATCGAGATTCTCGACCCCGACTGCGTGGCCAAGACGTACCCCGGCTATTTCGCCGACCTGGAGGCGCTCAGCTGAGCGGAGTGCGAAGCACCCGCGCGCGACACTTCAAGTGCAACTCGGGGGTTGCGCGCCTCAGAAAATGTGCAACCCTGGGGTTGCGCATTGCAATGGGCTGCGGAAGGAGTGTCATGGAGCGGGATCGGATCGAGCGGGACACGTTCGTCAAGGCGTCGGTGGAGCGGGTGTGGGCGGTGATCACCGAGCCGGCACATGTCGGTGTGTGGTTCGGGCAGGGAGAGCCGGCCGAGATCGAGCTGTGGCCGGGCGGCATCATGCGGCTCGACCATGGCCAGTACGGCGTCTTTCCGACCTTGATCGTTGCGGTCGAGCCGCCGCGCTATCTCGCCTACCGATGGGCCAGCGGTTTCCCCGGTGAGGTGGCCGACGAGGGCAACTCGACGCTGGTCGAGTTCTTCGTGGAGCCCGAGGCCGACGGCACCCGCCTGCGGGTCGTCGAGACCGGCTTCGCCTCGATGAAGGTGCCGCTGCCGCCCGAGCGCGAGGAGACCGCCGGCTACGACAGTCACAACGAGGGCTGGCGGGGGATCGTCGAGATCGTCCGGGAGTACGCCGAGAAGTGACAGCCGAACTGCAGGTGCTGGCCGCCCTGGCCGACCCGACCCGCTGGCAGCTGCTCGACCGGCTGGCCGGTCGGCGCGAGGCGACCGCGACCGTGCTCGCCACCGACCTGCCCGTGACCCGGCAGGCGGTGGTGAAGCACCTCGCCGTCCTGGAGCGGGCCGGCCTGGTCGCCGCCCACCGTAAGGGCCGCGAAGTGCAGTACGAGGTACGGGCCGAGCGCCTCGACGAGACGGCCCGCTGGATGGCCGCCGCCGCCCGCCGCTGGGACGACCGCCTCGCGTTGATCAAGCACCTGGCCGAGCAAGACCCGGCTGAGTGAAAATCCGGGGTTTCCGGCCGGGAATCACTTAGGAGCACCACGGTTGCGACGATCCTCTCGGTGTACGTAGCAGGTTCGGCGCGTCGGGGGGCGTTCGTCATGAAGGTGCTGGTCAGGAATCTGGCGTTGGCCGGGGTGGCCGCGGGCGCGATGGTGCACCCGGCCGTGGCGCAGGCAGCCCCGGCGAGCCTGTCGAGTCTGGTGGCGTATGTCCGGAACGGGGACGTCTACGTCAGCCGGAACAGCTCCGAGAAGCGGCTCACCACCGGCGGCACCCATGCCCGGCCGCGCTGGTCGCCCGATGGCAAGTCGATCGCGTACCTGAAGTCCGGTCTGCTCTGGGTGATGCGGTCCGACGGCAGCGGTCAGCGCCGGCTGTCGGCCCGGGCCGCGGCCGGGCCCTCGTGGTCGCCGGACGGCAAGTCGATCGCCTTCGCCTCGCTGTCGTGCTCGGGCGGGCCCGGCGTCTACAAGATCGCTGCGTCCGGCGGGCCGGCCGAGGTGCTGTTCCCGCGGGACTGCCGGGGTGAGGATCTGCCGCCCGAGCCGTCGCCGGTCACCGCGCGCACGGGGTCGTTGAGCGAGCGCCTGGCCACCGACGACGCGGTCGCCTGGTCGCCCGACGGGGCCAAGGTGGCGTTCCGGGGCGGCGACTGCGAGTCGGTCTACGACGCCTGTCTGAGCGTGGGCACGGTGGCCACCGGCGGCGAGCAGACGATCGCGGCCTACGGCGGCGGCAGCCTGCAGAACCGCGGGTTCGCCGTGGTGCCGAGCTGGCGGGCCGACGGCGCGAAGCTGGCCTGGACGGCGTACGAGAAGGGCGAGACCAAGGCGGCCGACCGGCCCGTGCACCTGGTCGAGTACGACACGAAGACCCGGGCCAAGCGGACCGTCGGGGGTGCGCTCGACCGCGAGATGGCCTACATCGATGCGAAGCGGGCGGTGGCCACCGGCCAGTACGGCAAGGGCTCCTGGGTCATGGTGGTGAGCCTGGCCACCGGCGCCCGCATCCCGTTCCACGAGGGCTCCCAGCCCAGCGTCCAGCCCGTGCGCTAAAAAGGCAGGCGTGAACCATCCGCCCATCCGCACCTTTCATCCGCGCCGGGGCCGCATGAGCGCCCGCCACACCGACGCCCACGCCGCCCTCTGGCCGAGCCATGGTCTGACCGTTCTCGACGGCGACCGTACCCCGCTCGACCTGGACGAACTCTTCGGCGACGAGGCGCCCAAGGTGCTCGAGATCGGCTTCGGCATGGGTGACACGCTGGCCGCGACGGCCGCCGCCGAGCCGGGCCGCGACTTCCTGGGCATCGAGGTGCACACCCCGGGCATCGGCAATCTGCTGGCCGAAGTTCAAGATCAAAAGCTGTCCAACGTACGGGTGGCTCTGGGCGACGCGATGCAGCTGGTGCACCGCCTGGCCCCCGGCTGTCTCGACGCGGTGCACATCTACTTCCCCGACCCGTGGCCCAAGGCCCGTCACCACAAACGCCGCCTCGTGCAGCCGGCCAACGTGGCCCTGCTGCGCGACCGTCTGCGCCCGGGCGGCGTGCTGCACTGCGCGACCGACTGGCCCGACTACGCCGAAGCGATGGCCGGGACGCTGGACGCCGATCCGGGTCTCGAGCCGCTCGACCACGACCGGGCCGGGCGCCCCGAGACGAAGTTCGAGCGCCGGGGGACCGGGGCCGGGCGGCCGATCACCGACCTGCGCTACCGCCGTCGTACCTGAAATAGGTCTTATGCGTAATTAGGGCCTTATAGGCTGGTGGAGTGAAAGGGGCCGGGCGTCTCGACGAGGACCTGCTGCACGAGGTCGCCGAGCTGCACCCGGCCTCGCTCGAGAGCGGCGGCGCCGACGAATTGGCGGAACTGCTGGCGCAGGCCGCGCACGCCCCGGTCGGCGTGATCCACCTCGTCCGTGAGGACACCCTCAAGCTGTACGGCGGCTACGGGCTGACCGAGGACGACGGGAGCATCGAGGCCCCGCTCAAGGGCACCCTGGCCGCGATCGTGGCCGAGACCGGCGTCCCGCTGGTGATCGACGACCTGTCGGCCGACGAGCGGGTGCCGCCCGGCCGCACCGGCGCCTATCTCGGCCACCCCATGCGCGACCGCAACGGCACCGTCCTGGCCGTCTGCTGCGCGGCCGACGTCCAGCCGCGGCGGTGGTCGGCCCAGGAGCAGTCGTCGGTGGCCGGGGCGGCCCTGGTCGGCGCGCTGCTGATCACCGAGCAGCTCTCCCGGTACGAGATCGAGCGCCAGCGCCGCTTCCTCGACGCGGTGCTGGACAGCCTGCACGACGGCGTGACCGCCTGCGACGACCAGGGCCGGATCGTCTTCGTCAACGAGCGGATGCGCCGGATCTGGGCCGACATCGGCCCGGCCGGCGAGGATCTGGGCCTGCACAGCGCGCTGCGGGGCGAGCACCTGCACGACAGCGACGTCGTCCTCCAGGGCCACAACCGTCGCGCCCGGCACTACCTGGTCGACGCCCACCCGATCACCGGGCCGGGCGGGCAGACCGTGGGCGCGGTGCAGGCCGTGCAGGACGTCACCCGCCGCAAGCGGGTCGAGCGCTTCCGCACCTGCGAGCTGGCCGTGACCACGGCCCTGGCCGACGCGCCCAGCATCGAGGCGGCCGGCCCGCGCGTGCTCGAGGCCGTGGTCGGCACGCTGGAGTGGGTGCACGCCGAGTTGTGGCTGGTCGACAAGGCGGCCGGGGTGGTCCGCTCGGTCGCCCGCTGGAGCGCTCCGGGCTGGCAGTCCGACATCGAGGTGCCGGTCGACCTGGCGTTCGGGGTGGGGCTGGCCGGGCGGGCGTGGCAGGTGGGCAAGCCGTTGTGGATCCGCGACGTGGGCCGGCCGCAGAGCCTGATCTCGCCCGAGACCGCCGCGTCGGGAGCACTGCATTCGGCTCTGGCCGTGCCCGTACGGGAAGGTTTCGAGACCCTGGGGGTGCTCACGGTCTTCGCCGACTCGATCGAGGACCCGGAGGACGAGCTGCTGGCCCTGATGTCCGGGATCGCTGCGCACATCGGCCAGTTCGTCGAGAAACACCTGGTGGACGACCTGCAGCGGCAGCTCGTGCGCAGCAAGAACGAGTATCTGGCCCTGGTCGGGCACGAGCTGCGCACGCCGCTGACCTCGATCAGCGCCTACACCGAGCTGCTGCGCGAGGCGGACGAGGTCAGCCTGATCAAGGACGGCCCGCGGCTGATCGAGGTGATCGAGCGCAACGCCCACCAGCTGCGGGACATCATCAACGAGCTCATGGAGCTGTCCGCGCTCGACACCGGCCACGCCGATGTCCAGCTCACGCCGATGGATCTGGCCGAGGTCGTACGGGATTCGGTGGCCCGGGCGCGGTCGGCCGTGGACGGCGCGCCGCTGGTCATCGAGGACGACCTGCCCGACCAACTGGTGCTGCCGGGGGACCGCAAGCGGCTGCGCCAGGTGATCGACAACCTGCTCGGCAACGCGATCAAGTACAGCCCCGACGGCGGCCACATCGGGATCACCCTCAAGGCGGCGGGCCGGGCGGCCGAGCTGGCCGTGTCCGACACCGGTCTGGGCGTCTCGGTCGACGAGCGGGAGAAGCTGTTCACCGGCCTCTATCGCACCAGCCGGGCCCGCGACTCGGCCATCCCCGGCTCCGGGCTGGGCATGACGTTGAGCCGGGCCGTGGTGACCCGGCACCACGGCAGCATCGAGCTGGTCGACCACGAGGGCAAGGGCACGACCGTGCTCGTGCGGCTGCCCCTGGACGCTCGTTGACAACCTGTTGACAGTTGTGACTCTGGTCACGGGCTGCCGGTCGGGTGAGGATGGGCGGCATGACCCGGTGGACTCCTGATCCGACGTTCTATCCGACTCCGCGTGACGCGGCGGGCGCCCCGGCCGAGAAGCTGGCCTACGTGGCCGCCTTCGACCGCGCGGCCGAACAGCCCGACGCGATCGCCGTCATCGACACCGACCCCGGCTCGGACACGTACGGCCGTGTCGTGGGCTGGACCGACCTGCCCCACACGGGCGACGAGCTGCACCACTTCGGCTGGAACGCGTGCAGCAGCGCGCTCTGCCCGACCGCCCCGCACCCGCACGTCGAGCGGCGCTACCTGATCGTGCCCGGCCTGCGGTCGTCGCGCATCTACGTGCTCGACACCAAGGACGACCCGCGGGCGCCGCGCCTCGTCAAAGAGATCCCGGCCGAGGAACTCGCGGCCAAGGCCGACTACTCGCGGCCGCACACGATCCACTGCGGACCCGACGGCATCTACGTGTCGGCCCTGGGCAACGGCCGCGACGGGGGTGGGCCGGGCGGCATCGCCGTGCTCGACCACACCACTTTCGACGTACGCGGGCAATGGGAGGCCGACCGCGGGGACCAGCATCTGGCGTACGACTTCTGGTGGCATCTGACCCGCGACGTGCTCGTCACGTCGGAGTGGGGCACGCCCGACATGATCGAGAACGGCATCGACCCCGAGCTGCTGCTGGGCCGCCAGTACGGCCACCGCCTGCACTTCTGGGACCTGGCCAAGCGCACCCTCGTGCAGTCGGTCGACCTCGGCGACCAGTACCAGATGACGCTGGAACTGCGCCCCGCGCACGAACCGACGAAAGAGTACGGCTTCGTCGGCGTGGTCGTCAGCGTCGAGGACCTGTCGGCCTCGATCTGGGTCTGGCACCGCGAGGCCGGCGAGTTCAAGGTCACGAAGGTGATCGACATCCCGGCCGAGCCCGCTGCCACCGAGGACCTGCCGCCCGCGCTGCAGCCCTTCGGCGCCGTTCCCCCGCTGGTCACCGACATCGACCTCTCGGTCGACGACAAGTTCCTCTACGTCTCGTGCTGGGGCACGGGCGAGCTCAAGCAGTACGACGTGAGCGACCCCTTTCACCCGGTCGAGGTCGGCTCGGTGCGGCTGGGCGGGATCGTGGGCCGCGTCGCCCACCCGTCCTTCCCGGACGAACGCCTGGCCGGCGGCCCCCAGATGGTCGAGGTCTCGCGCGACGGCCGGCGGGTCTACGTCACCAACTCCCTGTACGGCTCGTGGGACGACCAGTTCTATCCGGACGGCGTCGGCGCCTGGCTCGCCAAGATCGACGTCGCCGCCGAGGGCGGCTTGACGCTGGATCCGAAGTTCTTCCCGCACGGCGACGAGTTCCGCGGCCGCCGCGTGCACCAGACCCGTCTGCAGGGCGGCGACGCCAGCTCCGACTCGTACTGCTTCCCCTCCGCGTGAGCTGGGGACAACTCCTGGCCCTGGCCGGGCTCGGCGCCTTCCACGGGCTGAACCCGGCCATGGGCTGGCTGTTCGCGGTGGCCCGGGGCATGCAGGAACGCTCCCGCCTCGTCCTGCTGAAGTCGCTGCCGCCGATCGCGCTGGGTCACCTGGCCTCGGTGGCCATCGTGGCCTCGGTCGTCGCGGCCACCGAGTCGGTGGTGGCGGGCAACGTGGTCGGCATCGTGGGCGGGATCGTGCTGGTCGCGTTCGGCCTGTGGCGGCTGCTCTCCGAACGGCACTTCCGCTGGGCCGGCATGCGGTTGTCGACGCCGCAGCTGGCCGGCTGGTCGTTCCTGATGTCCTCGGCCCACGGCGCCGGGCTGATGCTGCTGCCCGTGCTGGCGGCCGGGGCGACCACGGCCCACGCCGATCACGCGATGCCCGGGACGCGGATGGACGGCACCCCGGTCGCGGCCCTCGAGGGGTTGGCCGCGGCCGGGGTGCACACCCTGGCCATGTTCGCGGTCATGGCCGCGCTGGCCGTCGCCGTCTACGAGTTCGTCGGGGTCAACATCCTGCGCCGGGCCTGGTTCAACATGGACCGGCTGTGGGCCGGGGTCATGGTCGGGGCGGGCGCGCTCACCATCGCACTCTCAGCTAATTAGTAGGTGGCCGACGCATTCAACCCGGACCGGCGGGGTATGCCGTGCGCCATGCAGCCGCAGCCTCCGCGCCGCTCCACGCACGCCACGAACAGCCCGCTCAACCGGCTCGTCTACGACCGGTGGGGCCAGTTCGGGCGGCCCGTCCTGCTGCTGCACGGGCTGCTGTTCGACCGCACGATGTGGTGGCCGGTGGCGGCCGAGCTGGCCGGCGAGGGCACGGTGATCGCGCCCGACCTGCCCGGGCACGGCCAGAGCCCGCCGCGGGCCGACTACAGCCTGGAGCGGATCGCGGGCGACCTGGCCGGGCTCGTGCACGGCCTGCAACTGCACCGGGCGCCGATCGTCGTCGGCCACGGCACCGCGGCCTGGCTGGCCGTGGCGTTCGCCGACGCGTACGCCACCCACTGCGTGCTCACCTTCGACGAGCCGGCCGGGACCCTGCCGGGCACGGTCGACGGGCTGCTCGACGGGGCCGGGCTGGCCGCGGTGCCCGAACCCTACCGCCAGTTCGCCGAGCCCCGGCGCGACCCGGCGCTCCTGAAGGCGTACGCGGGCTGGAAGGAGCAACCACCCACCCGCCGCCTGGCGCTCGCCGGCGCCGGCCGCAGCCCGGCCCCGGAGCGTGGGTTCGGTCACCTCGCCGACCCGGAAGGGTTCGCCGCCCGGCTGCGCGCGCTGCTCTGATCTACGGTGGGCCGATGGCCCTGATCACCGTTGACTTCTACGCGGAGTCGCTCGACCTAGCCACGTCCATGACCGTCGTGCTGCCGCAGGACGGGCCGACCCCGCCGCCCCTGCTCTACCTGCTGCACGGGCTCACCGACGACCACACGGCCTGGACCCGGTACACGTCGATCGAGCGTTACGCCTACGACCACCGGCTCGCCGTCGTGATGCCGCAGGTGCACCGCAGTTTCTACACCGACGAGGCGTACGGGATGAAGTTCTGGACGTTCCTGTCCGACGAACTGCCGCGCGTGGTCAACCGGTTCTTCAACGTCTCGCAGAAGCGCGAGGAGACGTTCGTCGCGGGCCTGTCGATGGGCGGCTACGGCGCCTTCAAGTGGGCGCTGCGCCAGCCCGAGCGGTTCGCCGCCGCGGTCAGCCTCTCGGGCGCGCTCGACGTGGCCTGGCTGCAGAAGAACGACGAGCGCCCGCACATCCGCGAGGTGATGGACCGGGTCTTCGCCGGGCGCGACACCGCGGGCACCGACGACGACCTGTTCCACCTGCTCGAACGGGCCGACCGGGCGACCCTGCCGCGCCTGATGTTGCGCTGCGGCACCGGCGATCACCTGTTCGAGCAGAACGAGCGCTTCGTGCACGCCTGTGCCCGCGCCGGCCTCCCGCTCGACAGCGAGTTCGAGCCGGGCGGGCACGAGTGGTCGTACTGGGACCGGCACATTCCCCGCGCGCTGGACTTCTTCGCGAAAGGCTAGTTAATCGTTCTCGCGGTTCTGCTGCTCGGCCAGGAAGCGCTCGAGCTCGGCGCCCAGCTCTTCCGCGGTCGGCAGCGGGCGGTTGTCGTCGGCCAGCAGGTTGCCCTCGCGGCCGCGCAGGAAGGCGTCGTACTGGGCCTCGAGCGAGGTGACCAGGCGACCGGCCTGCTCGTCCTCGGCGACCTGCTTGTCCACGTCCTCACGGACGACCTTGGCCGCCTCGCGCAGCTCACCGGTCGGCAGGGCCAGGCCGGTGGTCGACGAGACGGAGTCGAGCAGCAGCTCGCTGGCCGCCGGGTAGGTCGTCTGGGCCAGGTAGTGCGGCACGTGCGCGGCGAAGCCCATCGCGTCGTGGCCGCTCTCGCCCAGCCGGAACTCGAGCAGATTGCCGACACTGGCCGGAACCTGCACCTTCTGCAACCAGGGCTCGCGGTCGCCGAGCAGCGACTTGTCGGTGGCGTGGGCGGTGACGCTGACCGGGCGGGTGTGCGGCACGGCCATCGGGATGGCGTTGAGCCCCACCGTGAGGCGCACCCCGAACCGCTCGACCAGGCCCGTCACGGCGGCGATGAAACGCTCCCACTGCAGGTCGGGCTCGGGGCCGGCCAGCAGCAGGAACTCGGTGCCGAGCTGGTCGCGCACCAGGTGCAGGGCCAGGCTGGGCTCCTCGTAGCTGACCCAGTGGTCCTCGTCGAAGATCATCGGAGGCCGCCGGGAGCGGTAGTCGAGCAGCTGGTCGAGGTCGAACGTGGCGACGACCTGGCTGTCGAGGCGCTCGAGCAGGTTTTCGCGCGCCAGCTGGATGGCGCTGCCCGCGTCCACGAATCCGGTGAGGGCCTGGACCAGCACCGGCTCGCTCGTCTCGGGCAGGTCGTCGGCCAGCTCGTAGAGCTCGTTCGGATCGAGCACGTCGAGGCCTCCTGTGTTCCATCGAGGGGTAAACCGTGCGAACAACCCGGCCCGGGGATTAATTCCGAGCCGAGGACGATCTTGCCAACTGCCGCTGGAGGAGGTGCGAGCGCACCTCGGCCGGCGGCAGCGGGCGGGAGAAGTGGTACCCCTGAGCGAAACGGTAGCCCAGCTCGTAAAGCGTGTCGGCCTGCGCCGCGGTCTCCACCCCCTCGGCGACCGCCCGCAGGTGCAGCCCCTCGGTGATCTGAATCATGGCCGAGGCGATGACCGCCTCCTCCGAGGCGCCGCCGATGCCGGCCACGAACGACTTGTCGACCTTGAGCGAGTCGGCCGGCACCGTACGCAGCAGACCCAGCGACGAGTGGCCGGTGCCGAAGTCGTCCAGCGCCACCCGCACCCCGAGCGCCTTCAGCGCGACCAGCGTGTCCAGGGCGACCCCGCCGTCGAAGACCGCGGTCTCGGTGACCTCGACGACGAGCTGGTTCGGACGTACTCCGAACTCGACCAGCGCGTCGCCGACCTCCTCGGCGAAGCCCGGCTCACGCAACTGGCGAGCCGAGACGTTGACCCCCAGATGGTGGGGGGCGACCGCGCCGAACTCGGTGTTCCACGCCGCGAGCTGGGCCAGGGCGGTGCGCAGGATCCAGCTGCCGAGCGGCACGATCAGGCCGGTGCGCTCGGCGATCGGGATGAAGGTGTCGGGGCCGATCCTCGCGTCCGGCCACCGCACCAGCGTCTCCAGGCCGATCCACTCGCCGCCGGGCAGCAGCACGATCGGCTGGTAGGCCAGCGTGAACCGTTCGTCGGCCAGGGCCTGACGCAGGTCGGCCCCGAGCTGCTGGTCGGCCTCGTGGGTGCGCTCCAGCGTGTCGTCGTAGATGGCGAACCGGCCCTTGCCGCGGTCCTTGGCCGCGTACATGGCGACGTCGGCCCGCCGCAACAGCTCGGCCGCGGTGGCGCCGGGCCAGGCCTCGATCACCCCGATGCTGCCCCGGGCCAGCAGTTCGTGTCCGCCGGCCCGCAGCGGCCGGGCCATGGCCTCGTTCAGGCGGCTCAGCACGGCCGCCGCGTCGGCGCTGGTCAGGCCGGGCAGCAGCAGCCCGAACTCGTCGCCGCCGAGCCGCGCGGCCAGGTCGCCGTCGCGCAACTGGGTGCGGAACCGGTCGGCGATCGCGGCCAGGAAGGCGTCGCCGACCGCGTGCCCGAGCCGGTCGTTGATCGTCTTGAAGTCGTCCAGGTCGACCATGGCCAGGCAGAGCGGCTCGTCGCGGGCCAGCATCTCCTGCGCCGACTGCTCGAACAGGGCGCGGTTGGCCAGCCCGGTCAGCCCGTCGTGGGTGGCCCGGTGGGTGAGCTCCTGCTGGTAATCGTTGAGCTGGGTCAGCTGCTCGTCGACCCGGTGCAGCAGCCGCCCGTTCTCGCGCAGCGCGCCGACCTGGCGCACGGCGACCAGCGCGGTCAGGGCCGTGGCGGCCACCGCGACGACGAGCACGACGTGGCCCGAGTCGCCGCTGACCCAGAGCAGCAGGGCGTCGGTGGCGGCCACAGCGGCGTACGGGACGACGCTGAACAACCGGCGCCGAGCCGGGCGCGGCGGCAGAGCGGCGGCCCGGCGGTGGCGGTCGGCGGCGAGGGCGACACACAGCATGGTGGCCGGGCTGAAGACCTGGGCGGCGCTGACCCCGGGCGGCATGTGCACGACCAGCGGCACGAGCCCGCCGCCGACCGTTCCCAGGACGGCCGCCGCGGCGAACCAGCGCAGCGTCCCCGGCTCGAGCCCGCCCATGCCGGTCATCGCCACCTTGACCAGGGCCAGCGCGACGATCAGGCCCAGCACGGCGAGCATCATCATCGGCACCGTGGTGCGCTGCCCGTCGCCTGCGTTCATGGCCCGTACGGTGAAATACCACCCGAAGACGCTGACGGTGACGCCGATGGTGATCGCGTCGAGCACGAACCGCGTGGTGGTGCTGCGGTTGCCGCCCAGCGGAAGGCGCAGCAGGGCCCAGATGACGATGACGACGGCGATCGCGTAGCAGATCGAGGTGGGCAGGTCGTGCTGCTGCTGGTTGACCCGCTCGGGATCGACCAGGGACTGCCGGGCGTCACCGATCGTGCCCAGGCCGACCAGGGCCGCGCAGATGGCGATCGACCGCCAGAGCCGGACGGCCACCCGGTCCAGCCCGGGCGTCCCGGCGGTCTGCCAGCATGCGACGGCCGTCACACCCATCAGCACGATGCCGGGCAGCCAGCCCCAGGCCGGGCCGAACGGGGGCTGGGCAAGGTTGACCGCATACAGCACGATGGCTGTGACCTGCATGAGCACGGCAGTGGCCAGCAACGGCGTCAAGCGCAGCCGGGCCACGGAGCGGTCGTTCGTCACGCTCCGGAATATCGGCCGGACAGGTCTCTGGTTGAACACAACGACCACGAAGGCTCGCCTGCACGTGCATGTGCACGGCACAATGGCAAAGGAACGTTCCCTTCCCCCCTCGGAGCGATCTGGTGACCGAAGCCTCGAACCCGTCCACTGAGCAGCACACCGAGACTGTCGCGCCCCCCGGCTCCCTGTGGGCGCGCATGAAGGCCGACCCGCAGTACGCGCCGGAACACCTCGCGCTCGAGGCGGTCCGCCGCCTGGGCCCCGAGGCCGCCGCCTGGGCCGAGCGCATGCGGGCCGAGAACCCCGAGCGCACCCCCGACCAGCTGGCCGACCTGGCCGTCAAGCGGTTCACCACGCTCGCCCGCATCTCGGGCGCGGTCTCCGGGGCCACCGGCCTGCCCGGCGCCGTGCTCGACGTGGGCGTGCTGGCCTGGAACCAGGCGCGCATGGTGCTGCACATCGCCGCCGCCTACGGCCACGACCCGGCCGCGTCCGAACGGGCCACCGACCTGCTGGTGCTCCAGCGGGTGCACAAGGTGGCCCAGACCGCCCGTCTCGCCCTGGGCGTGGCGGCCGGCCGGGAACGCGCCGTCAAGCTGTTCGCCGGGGCGGCCTCCCGCCCGTTGAGCGGCGTGATGATGCGGCTCGGCCTGAAACTGGCCCAGATGGCCGGCGTCCGCGCGGCCAAGCGCCTGTTCGCCAAGATGATCCCCGGCGCCTCGATCGTGCTGGGCACCTGGGTCAACTCGGCCGCCACCAAAGACCTGGCCAACCGCGCCCGCGACGTCTACCGCCACGCCCGCCGCCCCGACCCGGCCGCCGCCCTGGGCGGCTCGCCCGGCTAAATAAATCGTCGCCCCGGACGATCGGATTCTTGAACGGGATCCGATCCACCAGGGGGTTGCGTGCGTCGTCGTCGGCTGGAGCTCGTCGTCCTCGCGCCGCTGCTGCTGGCCGGCTGCGGCAGCGACGACAAGGCGAGCACGACCGAGGACCAGGGCGGCGGCAAGTCGTGGGTCGTGGTGGAAACCGGCAGCCCCACCACGTCGGCCGCGCCGAGCCGCCCCACCGGCACCCGCAGTCCGTTCCCCAGCGGCTTCCTGCCCCTGCCGGCCGGCACGCCGACGCCCACCCCCACCGGCACCCCCGCCTGCCCGCCGGTCAAAGGCAACGTGATCAACGGCGCCGACGTCACCACGGGCGCCACCAGCGGCGCCGTGACCTGGTACGACCCCGCCACGGCGGACATCGTCGAATACCGGATCACCGCGATCAGCCAGGACTCGAAGCTCGGCCCCCAGCGCGACATCGGCTGGACGGTCGTGACGCCCGGCGCCACCTGCGGCTACCGGACGGCCACGGTGACCGGGCTCGACCGCGGGACCCGCTACGTGTTCTCGGTCGACATGGTGACCAGCCGCAAGGGCTACGGCAACGACGGCACGGTCGCGGCCACGGTCGCCCGCTCCGGAGTCGTCAAGACGTCGTGAGACCGGCCGCCGGCTCCCATCCCTGGCCGCGCGCCCGCCCGATGTCGAGCACCAGGCCGTCGGTGACCTGATCAATCGCGTACGGCGTGACAGCCTTCGTCACTGCGGCCAGCGCTCGCACGATCCGGACCGGCACGTGTCGCACCGGCACCCCCAGCACCGCCGCGACCGCCGCATCCCGCGAGTACGGCGTCGCGTCGGCGATGTTGTAAGCGCCCGCCGGCCACCGGTGCGCGGCCAGACAAGCCGTCGCCAGGTTGTCGGCCGAGGTCAGGCTCAACGGCACGTCCGGCCCCGGCAGCCAGGCCCGGCCACCCCGAACGACTCGCCGCAGCCGGGGGAGCAGGTGCGGGTCACCGTCCCCGTAGACCGCGCGCGGCCGCAACACCACCGCCCCCGCATCCAGGGCCAGGCGCTCACCGGCGGCTTTGGTCCGTCCGTAGGCCGTCCGTTGCCCGTCGGTTGGGTGGTCCTCGGTCACGGGCAATTCGTAGGGGCCAGGGCGATAGACGCTCGCGCTGCTGACCCAGACCACCGGGGTATCGCCGGCCGCCTCGAGAAGCCGCCGCGTCCCATCGACGTTGACGGCGGCGAACTTCCGCTCATCCCCTTCGTCGCCGACGACCGCGGCCAGATGCACGACGACGTCCGCCCCGCTCAGATCGGGTGCCTCCGCCGTGGCATCCCAGAAGACGTGCTTACCGACCGGCCCCGGCCGCCGCCCCAGACAGATCACCTCGGTGCCCGCCTCGGCGGCGCGGCGCGCGACCACCCCACCACAGAACCCACTGGCCCCGGTGACCGCGATCCTCACTGTTCCCTCTTGATCTCGCGCCGCGCCGCTCACGCGCTGCTCCGTACGACCAATGACCGCCAGCCCGGCAGGGCGGACCCACGGTCGGCGCGCGCCCGGACGACCACCGGCCGGTAGGGCGCGAGCGCGGCCAGCAGGTCGGCGAGTTGCGCGCGGGCCAGCCCCGCGCCCGGGCAGGCGTGGGGCCCGACCCCGAAGACCAATTGCGCTGTACGGGCCGGAGCCGGGTCATCCACGCCGGGATCCCGGCGGTGGGCGTCGGCCGCGTGCCGCGCGATCAGCAGCAGCCGATCGCCGGCCTTCACCGGGCACCCACCCACCTCGCTGTCCGCCGCCGCCACCCGGGGCAGCAGGGGAGTAGCCGCCGTGACCCGCAACAACTCGTCTACAAGCACCGGGTTCCCAGCGTGCTCCCACAACGTGTCGTCGCAGACCCAGGCCACCGCCCGCGGCAACGCCGCCACCGTCGTGTTGATCGCCGCCACGGCCAGCATCGAGTTGAACCCCGCCTCGGCGGGCCGCTGGCCCCAAGGCGCCGGGCGCTCGGCCGCAGGCCGAGCTTGGCCTTCAGGCGCCTCACTCGGATCGACCAGATCCAGCACATGCGGAGCGACCAGATCCAGCAGCTGTTCGGCGGCGGTGGCCGCTGCCCGCTCGGCCCGCCGCGCGCCCAGCCCCGGCAGATGCGCCCGGGCCGCCGCAGCCGCCGACGACCGGGCCGCGTCGGCCAGCTCCACCGGATCCACATCGAGGTCGAGCAACGCCGCCGCCGTGGCCCCCGCGATCTCGGCCGTCAACGGCACGAGATCAACTGTGCCGCCCGCCCCGAGCACCGGCAGCCGATCATCGAGCAGCTTGGCCCAGATCGGACGCAACTCGGCCACGCCCGCCACCCCGAGCAGCGTCGCCGCAGCCCGCCGAGCCTCACGATGCTCAGCCCCCTGCTGATCGAACAGCGCCCCCGCGCCCGCCAGCTCCCCGGCCGCGCCCCCGGTCGTGCCCGCCGCCGTCCGATCGAGCGGCACCCGGGTCAGCGCCGCCCGGAACTCCTCCGGCCCGTGCACCAGCACCGTGCCGCCCACCCGCAGCACCGGCCACCGCCGAGTAGCCGCCAGCAGCGCGAACAACACCGGATGACTCCGCAAATAAACCCGCCGATCCCGCCCCCGAGCCGCCCCGCTCACTCGCCTGCCTCACGACGATCTTGCGGATCTTCGCGGGGTGCCACCGCCTCCCCCGCCCACCCTGGGTAGCGGAGGTTACGCGATTTTTCGTCGGCCTCGGGATCGCCTGTGGATGACCGCCGTTGATCCGGCACCCGACGGGCATCGCCTGTGGATAACCCGCCGCTGTCCAGCTGCTCATCGGGCACACTGTGCCCGGCGACCCGTGCCGGCGGAGGCAGCACGGCGGTGCGTGGGCGCGGGGGAGCGACCGTCTTCGACGGGGGAGCGCCGGCGGCGAGACGAGAAGCCAGCGCTGCCGTGGCCGCGCGGTCGGGCTTGCGGGAGCGGCCGGCCAACGGAATATCCGCGAAGACCAGCGCGTCCGGCCGCGCCGAGCCCATCCGCGCCAACGGCTCCCGCAGGGTCTCTCGCACATCACGCTCGGCCACGCCCGGAGCGGCCTGCACCACCGCGACCACGCGCTCATCCCCGTCCCCGGCGGGGACGCCCACGAGCAGGGCCAGTTCGACGCCCGCGACGTGCAGGGCCGGCTCGTACAGCCCGGGATAGATGTTCTCGGCCCCGCGCAGGATCATGTCCTTGGCTCGCCCGCCCAGCACCACCGTGCGCCCCTCGACCCGCCCGACATCACCGGTGGCCACCCAGTCGAACGGTTCCTCGCCCAGGTAACGGTCGGCCGCCGTCGGCCCGGCCAGCAGCACCTCGCCGGACGGCGACACTCGCGCCTCGACCCCGGGCAGCAGCGACCCGACCAGGTCTCCTTCACCGTCGAAAGCGCTCTTGACGGCCGATTCCACCGCTGCGGCCGGGAAGACCTCCGTCAGCGCGTAGACGCCCCACGCCTCCTTCGCCCCGGCCCGGCGCACCGCGGCCAGCAGCGCGGCGCTGACCGGCGCCGACCCGCTGTAGACGCGCCCGCTGAACCGGCACCCCTCGGCCAGCGCCGCGCGCAACTGCGGCGGGGTCAGATAAACCGCCTGCGGCTCGAGCGCCCGCAACTGCCGCCGCAGCCCGCGCCGGGCCGGCAGCGCGACCGGCGCCCCGCCGGCCAGCGACGGCAGCAGCACGAAGAACGTGCCGCCCAGCACCGGCGCGCCGGGGACCGGGCGCACCAGGTCGCGCACCGCGGTCATCCCGGCCGAGATCGAGGCCCGGGTATGTACGACGGCGCGCGGCCGGCTGGTCGTGCCGGACGTGAACACGACCACCGCGTCGCCCTCCCCGGCGTACGGGGAAGGAAGTTGACCTTGATGGGGTCGCAGGGCCGGCGCCGAACCGGGGAGCCGGCGGCCGATGGTCCGGACGGGGGCGATCGCGCTCAGGTCGGGCAGTGCGAGATGCGCGCGCCGGGCCAGCGGGGCCGCCCACCCGGCCACGGCCTGAGCCGCCGCGTCGGCCAGCACCAGACGCGGCGACGCCAGCGCGAGCCGGGCCCGCACCACTTCCGGCCCGGCCGTCGGGTCGACCACGGCGATGCGCAATCCCAGGTGGTACGCCGCGAGCAGCGTGGCCAGAGACTGTGCCCCCGGGCGTACGGCCAGAGCCACTGTCTCGCCGGCGGTCAGGCCCTCAGCCGCCAGCGCCACGGCGTAGCCCCGCACGAGCCGGGCCAGGTCACCCCGTGTCGTTCCGGGCAGCGCCGGGCGGTCGTCCTCCTCGTGGAGCGAGGAGATCAGCTCGGTGAGCATCAGCGGGGGTCCGCCGTGCGCGCGCCGCTGCCCTTGTCGAGGTACCACTTCGCGGTGCCGAGCACGCCGTACGCCTTGATCCGGCGGGTCGAGTTGGCCACGACCATGTGCCGGCTGTGCACGATCGCGGGTGTCGTGCGGCGCACCCGGTTGAGGAACAGGCGATCGGTGGGGGAGGGCCGCCTCGGCATGCCGCCGCACGCCTCGTACAGAGCGGCCGTGATCGCCATGTTGTTGCCGGCATGCATTCGGTACGGAGCTTTGAACTCGTCGCTGCGATGGGCCGGGCGCACCCGTCCGAAGGTCGCCGCGAGCGTCACCAGCAGGCTGAAGAACGCCCGCCCGAAGGGGCCGTGCTCGTCGTGCCGGGCGGTGATCCGACCACACGCCAGCCCGTCGCTCTCCACCAGAGCGGCCCGGGCTGCGCCCACCCAGCCGGGAGAAGGCAGGCAATCCGCATCCGTACGGGCTAAATGCACCGCCCCGGCCGCGATCGCGTGCCGGAAGCCGGTGTCGACCGCGCACCCCACGCCCTTCTCACGTTCGACGAGCACGTGCACCGGGAACGGCGCCCGGAACTGCTCGACCACCGCTCGCGTGGTGTCGGTCGAGTTGTTGTCGACCACCAGCAGCGTGAAGTCGGTGTCGGTCTGCGCGGCCAGCGCCTCGAGGGTGGCGCCGATCCGGGCCGCCTCGTTGTAGGCGGGCACGATCACCCACAGCGGCGCCGTCACGACAGCTCCCACACCATGGTCATCAAGCTCACACCGCCGCCGAGCCCGACCATGAGCACCCGATCGCCGGGGTTCAGGTCCGGGTGTACGCGGCCCAGTTGCACCCCGATCGAGGCCGAGGCCATGTTGCCCAGCTCGCTCACCGTCACCTCGAGCTTGTCCCGCGGGACGCCGGTGACCGCTACGAACCGTTCCAGGTAGGGCAGCGTCACCTGATGCACGAGCACCCGGGCGTAGTCGTCCCAGCCCCATCCCGTACGGGCCGAGACGCGCTCGATCAGGCCGGCGCCGATCCGTTCGAACACCTCGCGCAGCTGCCGCCCGTCACCGCTGAAATACGTGTGCTCCTCGCTGCGCGGGTGCCGCGAGCCGCCCCCGAAGATGCCGCCCACCGCCCAGTGCTCGGAGTGGGTCTCGCTGTCGACGTCGAGGATGCCGCCCGTGGCCACCGGCTCGACCAGCACGGCCGCGCCCGCGTCGCCGAACGTGTACCCGGCGAACGCCGTCCGCGCCTCGGCCAGCCCGCGCAGCCGCGGTCGCATGGCCCGGGTCGGCGTCTCACCGGTCACCACCAGCGCCTTCCGGGCCCGCCCGGCCAGGATCATCGAGCGGGCCAGGTCGATGCCGTTGAGGAAGCTGTTGCAGGCGTTGGTCACGTCCAGCGCGTGGGCCCGGCTGCCCAGCGCGGCCTGCACGACGTGGGCCGTGGCCGGCTCGGTCATGTCCCGGGTCGCGCTGGCGAACAGCAGCAGGTCGACGTCGCGCGGGTCGGTGCCGGTGTCGGCCAGCACCTTGGTCGCGGCGTCGACGGCCAGGTCCGACGCGTACTCGTCGTCGGCCGCGACCTGGCGCTGCCGGATCCCGGTCGTGCGCCGGAACAGCCCGGCCGGCACCGGCAGGCCGCCCGCGACCCGTTGTTGCAGGTCGTCGGTCAGCTCCGTCCGGGCCGGCAGGGCGTACGCGATGCCGGTTATACCCGCGTTCAGGAACGGCTCGATCCGGCGGGCTCGCGGACCAGCGTCTGGTCCTCGTAGCAGTACTGCCAGCCGTCGCCCTCCTGCAGCGAGCGGATGAGCGGGTGCCGGCTGTCCTCGTAGTGGGCCGTGGCGTGCTTGTTCTTCGAGTCGTCGCAGCAGGCGACCTGGCCGCACGTCAGGCACATGCGCAGCTGGACCCACGTGTCACCGAGCTCGACGCACTCCTGGCATTCGTCCTCGTCGGTCTCGGTGATGTTGATCCGGTCGAGGTGGGTGCAGGCGGTGCTGATCGTCTCTTCCCGCACGTAACGCCAGCGGTCGTGCAGCAGGCGGTCGGGGATGATCCGGGCCAGGTACTTCGAGTTGGCGGCCAGGATCGGCGCCAGCACGGCCAGGATCAGCACGTAGAGCGCGATGAACGGGCCGACCCGGTCGTCGAGCCCGGCCCCGGCGGCCAGCGTGGCCAGGATCAGCGAGAACTCGCCCCGGCCGAGCACGGTCAGGCCCACGTTGGCCGCGCCGCGCTGGTTGAGCCCGAACAACCGGGCCGTGATCAGACCGGCCGAGACGTTCGTGACCACCGTGATGCAGACGGCGATCAGCACCGGCACGGCGACCGAGCCGATCTCGCCGACGTCGATGCTGGTGCCGAACGCGATGAAGAAGATCGCGGCGAACACGTCACGCAGCGGGATGGCGATGCGTTCCGCCCGCTCGCGGATCGACGTGCGGGCCACGACCAGGCCGATCATCAGGGCGCCGATCGCGTCCGAGACGCCGATGTCGGCCGAGATGCCGGCCACCAGCACGACGAGGCCGATCATGATGATCGCGACCAGCTCGTCCTCGCGGGTGTCGAGCACCTTGCCGATCCACTTGGCGCCCCAGCGGGCCACCCCGAACAGCACGGCCAGGTAGCCGAAGCTGATGCCGATGCGCAGCAGCAGCTCGCCGGCCGAGTTCGCGCCGGACAGGATCGGGCTCAGCAGGGCCAGGTAGAGGGCCAGGAACAGGTCTTCGATGACGATGATGCCGAGGATGACCGGGGTCTCGGCGTTGGCCAGCCGGCGCATCTCGATCAGCAGTTTGGTGGCGATGGCGGACGACGAGATGCCGACCGCGCCCGCGATCACGAACGCCTCTTTGGCGCCCCAGCCGAGCGCGAAGCCCAGGCCGAGCCCG
This sequence comes from Paractinoplanes aksuensis, assembly GCF_024137025.1. Taxonomy (GTDB): domain Bacteria; phylum Actinomycetota; class Actinomycetes; order Mycobacteriales; family Micromonosporaceae; genus Actinoplanes; species Actinoplanes aksuensis. The sequence goes on along the minus strand of NZ_JAMYJR010000023.1, from coordinate 21,831 downwards.
GCGCCGATGTTGATGCCGATGTAGGCCCCGGCCGCGATGTAGAGCCGCTTGCCGCTGCCCAGCACCTGCTCGACCGGGAACTCGAGGCCGAGGTGGAACAGCAGCACGACCAGGCCGAACAGGGCCAGGATGTCGAGGTCTTCGGGATGCTCGAAGGCGACCGGGCCGCCCGTGCTGGGCCCGAGCAGGATACCGGCCAGCATGAAGAAGGGCACGGTGGGCAGGCCCATGCGCCGCCCGAAACGGGCGAGCAGGCCGGCCACCAGGATCAGGGCGCCCAGCCCGATGAGATTCGCGTGCACAGGCTCAGTCCGTGAAGAAGGTGCCGGAGAGCACGGCGCCGACCTTGCGGGCCTGGTCCTCGGTGAGCTCGATCACCGCGGCCGGCTCGTCGCCGGCCTGGGTGAACACGTAGAGGTGCCGTTTGCCGTCGCGGCCGACCACGATCGAGACGCGGTCGCTGCCGGAGTGCAGGTCGACGTCGTACCGGGTGCCGAGCCCGGGAAGTTCCTGAATGCGAACGCCTTTACCCATGCCCGCAGATCCTAGGGCAGCCTACCGGGGGTGACCAGGAGCGCGACGCTCGTCACGTCCCCTTCCGTTGGGTATCGGATCCTCCGCGCGGAAAGTGTCGGAGCCATCCGAGAGAATGACTCTCGACGGTTACTTCGGCGGTGGGCCGGGCAAGAGGCTCGTGCCGCGGTGACCCAGCTCTGCGCAACGCAGCGCCGACGGTCGAGGGGTGGGAGCACGACATGCAGGTTTGGCCTGGTCACCGGTACCCGCTGGGTGCCACGTACGACGGCACGGGCACGAACTTCGCGATCTTCTCCGAGGGGGCCGAGGCGGTCGAACTGTGCCTGTTCGACCCGTCCGGCAACGAGCGCAAGGTCCAGCTGCACGAGCAGGACGCGTTCGTCTGGCACGCCTACCTGCCCGGGGTCGAGCCGGGGCAGCGCTACGGCTACCGCATGTACGGGCCGTACGACCCGTCCCGGGGGCTGCGCTACAACCCGCACAAGCTGCTGCTCGACCCGTACGCGCGGGCGGTCGACGCCGACATCGACTGGCACCCGTCGCTCTACGCGTACGACATGGAGAATCCCGACCAGATGTCGGATCTCGACTCGGCGCCCTACATGGCCAAGGGCGTGGTCGTGAACCCGTACTTCGACTGGGGCAACGACCGCCGGCCCGACATCCCTTACCACCACTCGGTGATCTACGAGACCCACGTCAAGGGCCTGACCGAGCGGCACCCCGACGTCCCGAAGGACATGCGCGGCTCTTACTCCGCGATCGGCCACCCGGCGATCATCGAGCACCTCAAGAGCCTCGGGGTGACCGCGGTCGAGCTGATGCCGGTCCACCAGTTCGTGCACGACAACCGCCTGCACGACCTGGGCCTGCGCAACTACTGGGGCTACAACACGCTCGGCTTCTTCGCGCCCTACCAGGGCTACTCGTCGACGGGCACGCTCGGCCAGCAGACCCAGGAGTTCCGGGGCATGGTCAAGGCCCTGCACAAGGCGGGCATGGAGGTGATCCTCGACGTCGTCTACAACCACACCGCCGAGGGCAACCATCTCGGGCCGACGCTGTCGCTCAAGGGCATCGACAACCGCACCTACTACCGGCTCGTCGACGATCAACCGCAGTTCTACATGGACTACACCGGCACGGGTAACAGCCTCAACGTGCGCAGCCCGCAGAGCCTCCAGCTGATCATGGATTCGCTGCGCTACTGGGTCACCGAGATGCACGTCGACGGCTTCCGCTTCGACCTCGCGTCGACCCTGGCCCGCGAGTTCTACGACGTCGACCGGCTCTCCACGTTCTTCGAGGTCGTCCAGCAGGATCCCGTGGTCGGCCAGGTCAAGCTGATCGCCGAGCCGTGGGACGTCGGCCCCGGCGGCTACCAGGTCGGCAACTTCCCGCCCAACTGGACCGAGTGGAACGGCAAATACCGCGACACCGTCCGCGATTTCTGGCGGGGCGAACCGGCCACGCTGGCCGAGTTCGCGTCCCGGATCACCGGCTCGGCCGACCTCTACCAGGACGACGGCCGCAAACCGTTCCACTCGATCAACTTCGTCACCGCGCACGACGGGTTCACGCTCAACGACCTGGTCGCCTACAACGACAAGCACAACGACGCCAACGGTGAGGAGAACCGCGACGGCGAGAGCCACAACCGGTCGTGGAACTGCGGCATCGAGGGCCCGACCGACGACCACAAGGTGCTCGAGCTGCGGGCCAAGCAGCGGCGCAACTTCCTGGCCACGCTGATGCTGTCACAGGGCGTGCCGATGATCTCGCACGGCGACGAACTCGGCCGCACCCAGCAGGGCAACAACAACGCGTACTGCCAGGACAACGAACTGGCCTGGATCGACTGGGGCGACGCCGACGAGCAGCTGCTCGAGTTCACCCGCCGGCTCACCGCGTTCCGCCACCGCCACCAGGTGTTCCAGCGGCGGCGCTTCTTCACCGGCCTGCCGGTGACCGCCCGCGGCGGCGGTGACCCCCTGCCCGACCTGGAATGGTTCACCCCCGACGGCCGCCAGATGGCCGGCGACGACTGGGGCAACGACTTCGGGCGCGCGGTGGCCCTGTTCGTCAACGGCGAGGGCATCCGCGAGCGCGGCCAGTACGGCCAGCGCCACGTCGACAGCTCGTTCCTGCTCTTCTTCAACGCGCACGACGCCCCGATCGAATTCGCCACCCCTCCGGCTGAATACGGCGAGAAGTGGGAAAAGGTCATCGAGACGGCCGAGCCGTCGCCGGATCGCCCGGCCGTCGTCGAGGCCGGCCACAAGATCTGGGTGCCCGACCGGTCCCTCATCGTGCTCGACAGGACGGTGTGAATTGCCCCCTTCCGGAACCTACCGAGTCCAGGTCCGCCCCGAGTTCCCGCTGAAGACCACCGCTGAGCTGTCCGACTACCTGGCCGACCTCGGCGTCAGCCACCTCTACACGGCGCCGCTGCTCACCGCGACTCCCGGTTCCGAACACGGCTACGACGTGGTCGACCACTCCCAGGTCAACCCGGCCCTGGGCGGCTCCAACGGACTCCGCGATTTGTCCGATGCGTTGAAGGGCGCCGGTCTGGGCCTGGTGGTCGACATCGTGCCCAACCATGCGGGAATCGCGGTGCCTGCCGCCAATCCGACCTGGTGGGACGTGCTGCGCCGCGGTCAGGCGTCGGAGTTTTCCGATTTCTACGACATCGACTGGTCGCGTGGCCGGTTGCTGATCCCGACCCTGGCCGACTCGCCCGACGCGCTCGACGACCTGCGCGTCGAGGACGGCGAGCTGCGCTACTTCGACAAGCGGTTCCCGATCGCCGACGGCACCGGCGAGGGCACCCCGCGCGAGGTGCACGACCGCCAGCACTACGAGCTGGTCAACTGGACCCGCGGCGACAGCGAGCTCAACTACCGCCGGTTCTTCGCCATCGTCGACCTGGCCGGCCTGCGCGTCGAGGACCCCAAGGTGTTCGACGCCACCCACGCCGAGATCCTGCGCTGGGTCGACGAGGGCCTGGTCCAGGGCATCCGCATCGACCACCCCGACGGCCTGCGCGACCCCGGCGCCTACTTCGAACGGCTGCACCGCGCCGCCCCCGACACCTGGCTCGTGGTCGAGAAGATCCTCGAACCGGGCGAGAAGATGCCGGACTGGCCGGTCGCCGGCACCACCGGCTACGACGCGCTGGCCGAGGTCGGCGGCGTCTTCGTCGACACCGGCACCGAGGCCTTCTTCGACACCCTGCAACATCACCTGACCGGTGGTGAGACGTCCTGGCAAGACCTGGTGCACGAGACCAAGCTGCACGCCGCCACCGTCCTGCTCGCGGCCGAACTGGCCCGCATGGCCCGGCTCGCCCCCGAGATCGAGGCCGCCCCGCGGGCCCTGGCCGAACTGGCCGCGTGCTTCCCGGTCTACCGCTCCTACCTGCCCTTCGGCTCGCGCCACCTGGCCCGGGCCCGGTCCGAGGCGGGCCGCCGGCGCCCTCAGCTGATCCCGGTGCTCGACCAGGTCCTCGCCCGGTTGCGCAACCCCGACGACGAACTGGCGGCCCGGTTCCAGCAGTTCACCGGCGCCGTCATGGCCAAGGGCGTCGAAGACACCGCGTTCTACCGCTGGACCAGGTTCACCGCCCGCAACGAGGTCGGCAACGACCCGGCCGACTTCGGCGTCACCCCCGACAACTTCCACGACGCCAACGACGAGCGCCGCCGCCACTGGCCCGACGCGATGACCACCCTCTCGACCCACGACACCAAGCGCAGCGAGGACGTGCGGGCGCGGCTCGCCGTCCTGTCCGAGGTGCCCGGCGACTGGACCGAGGTGGTGCGCCGCTGGGTTCGCGCCGCGCCGCTGCCCGACCCGGCGCTGGCCCACCTGGTGTGGCAGGCAGCGGTGGGTGCGTGGCCGATCTCGCGGGAGAGGCTCCAGGCGTACGCGTTGAAGGCGGCCAAAGAGGCGGCCAACGCCACGAGCTGGACCAAGCCCGACGAGGGCTTCGAGGCGGCCCTGCGCACCATGGTCGATCGCATCTACGACGACCCGGCCCTGAACAGCGAGGTGGCCGGCTTCGCCGAGTCGATCACGCCGCCCGGCTGGTCCAACTCGCTCGGCCAGAAACTCGTGCAGCTGACCATGCCCGGCGTCCCCGACGTCTACCAGGGCACCGAGCTGTGGGACTTCTCGCTGGTCGACCCGGACAACCGCCGCCCGGTCGACTTCGCCGCCCGCCGCGAGCTGCTGGCCCGCCTCGACGACGGCTGGCTGCCCCCGGTCGACGAGACCGGCGCGGCCAAACTGCTCGTCACCAGCCGCGCCCTGCGCCTGCGCCGGCAGCGCCCCGAACTGTTCGGCGGCTACCGCCCGGTCTTCGGCGAGGGCCGGTGCGGCGAGCACGTCCTCGGCTTCGACCGCGGCGGCGCCGTGACGATCACCACCCGGCTCCCGGTCGGATTGTCACGCCACAGCGGCTGGGGCGACACCGCAGTGTCACTCGACGGCCACAGCTGGACGGAAGTGTTCACCAATACCAGCTACGGCGGGAACCGCCTCTCGGTGGCCGAACTCCTGCGTACCTACCCCGTCGCACTCCTGGTGAAAGAGAAATGACGCTCTTCGAAGTGTGGGCTCCGGACAAGACCGTGCGACTGCGGGTCGCGGGGGAGGACCGGCCGATGGAACGCGGTCAGGACGGCTGGTGGCGGCTCGACGTGCCGTCGGCCGCGCCCGGCGCCGACTACGCGTACCTGCTGGACGGCCACGCCCGCCCCGACCCGCGCTCACCCTGGCAGCCCGACGGAGTGCACGGCCCCAGCCGCGTCTACGACCACGACGCGTACGCCTGGAACGACCAGAGCTGGACGGGCAAGCAGTTGCCGGGTTCGGTGCTGTACGAGATGCACGTCGGCACGTTCACGGCCGAGGGCACCTTCGACGCCGCCATCGGCAAACTCGACCACCTCGTCGAGCTCGGCATCGACCTGGTCGAACTGCTGCCCGTCAACTCGTTCAACGGCGAATACAACTGGGGCTACGACGGCGTCGCCTGGTACGCGCCCCACGAGGCGTACGGCGGCCCCGACGGCCTGAAGCGCTTCGTCGACGCCGCGCACAACAAGGGCCTCGGCGTGGTGCTGGACGTCGTCTACAACCACTTCGGCCCCAGCGGCGCCTACGCCCCCATGTTCGCCCCCTACCTGAGCGCCGCCGGCACCAACCCGTGGGGCGACTCGATCAACCTGGACGGCCCCGGCTCGGGCGAGGTGCGCCGCTACATCATCGACAACGTCCTGATGTGGCTGCGCGACTACCACGTCGACGGCTTGCGCCTCGACGCCGTGCACGCCCTGGCCGACCACTCGGCGATCCACCTGCTCGAACAGATGGCCACCGAGGTCGAGACCCTGTCGGCCCACGTCAACCGCCCCCTGTCCCTGATCGCCGAGTCCGACCTGAACGACCCGAAGCTGATCACCCCCAGGGAAGCCGGCGGCTACGGCCTGAACGCCCAGTGGGACGACGACATCCACCACGCGCTGCACGCCACCCTGACCGGCGAACGCCAGGGCTACTACGGCGACTTCGGTTCCCTGGAATGTCTGGAGACGGTGCTGACCAGCGCCTTCTACCACGCCAACACGTGGTCGAGCTTCCGTGGCCGCCGACACGGACGCCCGGTCGACCGAGCGAAGACGCCGGGTCACCGCTTCGTGGCGTTCCTGCAGGACCACGACCAGATCGGCAACCGAGCCATCGGCGACCGCATTTCGGCCACGCTGTCCCCCGGCCTGCTCAAGGTAGGGGCGACGCTGCTGCTCACCTCACCGTTCACGCCGATGCTCTTCATGGGCGAAGAATGGGCGGCCAGCAGCCCCTGGCAGTTCTTCACCAGCCACCCCGAACCAGAACTGGCAGCGGCGGTCAAGAACGGCCGCCGACGCGAATTCGCCTCCCACGGCTGGGCCGAAGCCGAAGTGCCGGACCCGCAGGACCCGGAGACGTTCCTCCGATCGAAGTTGAATTGGGACGAGAAAGCAAAACCGGAGCATGCGGAAATCCTGGATCTGTACAAGAAGTTGATCGCGCTGCGCCGCAGTCGGCCGGAATTGACTGATCCTTGGCTGGATAAAGTCGAGGTGTGGCAGGGCGATCAGCATTTGGTAATGCGCCGGGGGTCGACTGCTGTGGCGGTCAACCTGGCCGGGGTTGCCCAGACTGTCTCTTTGCGCGACGTGCCGTCCAGGGTGTTGCTGGCTACTTCTTCTGAAGGTGTTGTGTTGCAGCGGGATCGGGTTGAGTTGCCTGCTGAGAGTGCTGTTGTTGTTGCTTTTCGGGGTTAAGGACGCGGATTTCTTGCGCTGGGACGGCTGAGGCCGAGGGTGACCATGCTGGGCTGATGAAGCGCACGCCCTGCATGGTCACCCTCGGCCTCAGCCTTGCCTGGGGTTCACCTTGCGGTTCGTTGTGGTCGGTGCTTCTCTGATTGCATGGCTGAGCTGGGGAACCCGTGCGGCTTGGTGGTCTGGCTTCCGCTCTGTGGTTAAGCCGGGCCTTTTTCTCACTCAGGCCGGGCTTTGTGGTGGGGCGCGCGTTCGCACCGTGCCGGTTGCGCTTTGCGGTGGGTAACGGAGAGGTGGGCGGGCTCCGTATTTGGGGGGTGGCTTTCAGGTGCGCGGCTTTGCAGTTGGTGCGAAGCCGGGGGTCTTGAGACGGTGGATTCTTCGCTGTCAGGTGCAACAGACGTGGTCGTAGCCGGAGCGCGGGACGGCGTGGGCGGACATCGGCTCTGCCCGCCGGTCGGGTGCAACTGGATTGGTTGCAGCCAGCGCGCCGGACGGGCCGAGCGGACATCGTTTCTGCCCGCCGTTCAGGTGCAGCTGGAGTGGTAGCTGCCGGCGTGGGACGGGCCGGCTGGGCCTTGCCTGTGTTCGCAGATGCCGTCGGGGTGGTACGTCTGTCCGCGAGCGGTGTGGCGAGGGCGGGGTTGGGGTTTTTCTTATCAGGGTGAGTTCTGGCTTGGGTGATCTCCGGGCGACGGCAGTCCGCAGCTCATCGTGAGGAGGGGGAGGGTGCAAGCGCTCTTTGCTTGCGGCCTCCCCCTCCTTGCGATTCGCTTTGACGCCGTTGACCGGAGATCACCCAAGCCCTCCAGCGTGACCATCGCCGGAGTGCATCTCCAGCGATGGCTGGGGGTCTGGGGGCGAAGTCCCCAGGATCTTCACCCACGAGGTGCGCGAGCGAGGAACTCGGGGGACTGGCTGCGTGGGTGAAAGGTCAAAACATCCGGGTCCAGGCTCACTGCTGCCGATGCGCTCGACCTTCGTGATGCGATAAACGTTCCGCTTCGAGGACAACGGCGGCGATCAGTGCGCAGGGTCGTCAACGCCGAAGCCATCCTGCCGAGAGCTCGGGAGGCTGGGATCACGGCGGCGTTCAGCGGTGGGCGGCGGTTCGTTCGACTGCGGATGGGGCTGGTTCGGCGGGCTGGGCGCCGCGCCATCGCTGACTCAGGCGGTAGGCCAGGGCTCGGGAGCTGTGGACGAAGCCGGTCGGGTGGAGGTCGGGGGCGGTGTGGCGGACCGGGTCGAAGGCAAGGGCGGCGTCCTCGTCGGCGGAGAGCGCGGACCCGAAGCTGACCCGCCCGAAGGCGCGGTCGTCGGCGGACAGCAGTAGGGAGCCGTCATCGAAGCCGGTCAGGGTTCGGCCCAGGGGTGATTCCGGGCGAGCGCTCAGGTAGACCTTGCGGCGTGTCCCCGTCCGGTAGGCGAGGATCGAGCCGTAGAACGTGTCGAATGTGCGCCGTGGTGCGGGCAGGTGCCGGGTGAAACGGCCTTCACCCGCCGTCGAGAACAACAGGTCGAGTGGGTGCTCGCCCTCGACCCGGACCGCCACTCCGCGGATGTCGGGTCGACCGCCGCGGGTGCCTATGCCTTTGGAGATCCGGACGACGGCGGAGTGCCGGCCCGGGCGGTCGAGCAGGTCGGCGCCTTGGGTGGGGCCCGTGCCCCAGACGACGAGCTCGCCGGGGAAGGAGCGGCCGTCCGGGTGGAGGAAGCGCCGATGACGCGACCGCACCACGCGAACACTGATCGCCGCAGCACCGAGGACAGCACCTTTCATGGCCATCGGACTACCCGGAACGGGCGGGTGAAACCCGACAGGGTGCTACAGCCGTGACATTCATGCGGCACGATTGGCGGCCATGAGTTCCGATCGCAGCGGGGTGACCGGCCGTTTCACGTGGCCGGTGCGACGGCGTACGCCACCAGGTCCGGAAGGCACGGCCGAGGACATCGCCGTGCAGGATCTGGCCGAGCGCGAGGCTGCCGAGCAGCGGCTGCCCCCGCCGGAGCCGGAGCCGTTGATCGAGCCGCCGCGCTTCAACCTGGCCGCGTTCCGGCTGGCCGCGCTCGGGCTGGCCATCGTGCTCGCCTTGGCGCTGGCGATGGTGAGGCTCTTCGTCGGTGGGCCACCGTCCGTGGCCGACCTCCGGGATCAGGCCGGCATCGTGTCGTGGACGGAGCTGCCGATCGGGGTCAAGGACGATCAGCCCGGCCTGGCGCTCCGGGACAAGAACGGGCGGTGGAGCGGCTTCGACGTCGACATCGCGTACATGATCGCGGAGGATCTAGGGTTCCGGCGGTCGGAGGTTCGGTTCTACTCGATCGAGAGTGAGGACCGTCCGCGCATGCAGGCCACTGCGGCCGACGGCGCCCGGGTGCCGGTCAAACTGGTGATCGCCAGCTTCAGTATCACCCCGAAACGTATCGCCGAAGGTGTGCGGTTCTCGGCGCCCTACCTCTACACCGAGCAGTCGGTGCTGACGATGAAGGGCAGCATTCCGAAGGTGTCCTCGATCGCTGACCTGCGCGGTAAGCGGGTCTGTTCGATCTCGGCCTCGACGAGCCTGGACGCCCCTGAGGACGAGAAGGCGGTCGTCGTGCCGCGTAACAAGATCAGCGAGTGCATCGCCGACCTGCGCGCGGGCCGGGTGCAGGCGGTCACGACCGACGCCGCCATCCTGGCCGGGTTCAAGGACCGTACGCCGGACGACTTCGACCACTGGGACGTCGGGCTCGACCCGACCGAGCGGTACGGCATCAACGTCGGTGAGAACCCGGCGTTGCAGAAGCTGGTCGATCTGACGCTCTACCGCTCGTACACCGACCCGAAGGATTCCCGGTGGGAGGAGGCCTACGACCGCAACCTCCAGTCCGAGGTGGACAAGAACGGCAAGGCGCCGATTGCCGTCGCCGAGCAGCCACGGGTGACTCGGCCGGCCATCCGGGAGCAGCCGTGGGAGGACGTGTTCGGTGAGTGAGAACAGCATCTACGTCAAGGGTGGGCCGATCCCCGCGCGGCGTCGTCGAGCGCAGCTCAACTACCTGCTCACCATCCTGCCCGCGTTCCCGCTCGTGCTGCTGGTGCTGCGGCTCTGGTATCTGAGCCGGCAGGATCTGCCGACGATGTTGCTGCTGGTGCAGTACATCTCGCCGCTCGGCATGATCAGTGCGCTCTTCATCACGCTGATCTGGAGTGTGCCGGCGGTCGTGCTGGTGCTGCGGCTGCTCGGCAGCGTGCTGCTCGTGAGCGCGCCCGAGGACGCCGGCCGGTCGCTGCTCGCGGTGACCGCGTTGCGCATGCCGGACTGGGTGGTGCTGCTCGCCGCCATGCTGGCCGCGTTCACGTGGCAGCTGCGGTTGCTGCCCCTGCTCGGCATGCTGATCGTGGCGATCCTCGGGCTCACCGCCGTGCAGCGTTTTCACACCGAGCGCTGGCTGATGGCGTGGATCACCATCGGCGTACCGGTGCTGGTTGGGGTCCTTGTTCTTGTTTTTGTGTGGCCGGGGATCGTGCAGGCGTTCCGGCTCGGGGAGACGTCGACGGCGCTGCTGCTGGGGCTGCCTCCGTTGTTCGGGCCGCTGCTGACCGGGCCGGTGCCGGCGCGGGCGGCGAGATTGGTGACGCACTGGCCGGCGGTGGGGGCGGCCTTGCTCGCGCCGTTGGCCATCGGGGTCGTCTTCCTGCGGGCTCCGGTGTTGCCGAACAGCGCGGTGGAGGTGGGCGAGGCGGGCAAACCGGCTCATGTTTTACGCGGACAGCTGATCGCCGTAGACGACACCTCGACGACGGTGCTCGAAGATGGTGGACTGGTGAGGTTCATCCCCAATGATCAGGTGCGTTCCAAGACTCTCTGCCCCGAACCGGTGCGGCCGCCCGACAGCGCCGTCGCGGTCCGCGGGTGGGCGGTGACCGACTCCGCTCTGTCCTGGATCGCACCGACACGCCGCGTGACGGAGGTCGATCCACGATGCCTCGGGCGACCACTGAGCCCCAGCTAGCACGCTTTTCCGGCGAAACGCCGCGGACCGCGTGCAGACAGGGTTGCGATGATCTGGGAAGCTGCACGCCATGACCTTGCACCTGCGGTGGGCCGCCGGCACCGATCAAGGACATGTCCGGAGCAACAACGAGGACTGTTACTACGCCGGTGACCGCCTCCTCGTCGTCGCCGACGGCATGGGTGGAATGGCCGCCGGTGACCTGGCCAGCCGACTCGCCATCGAGTCGATGTCGGCGCTCGACGTGCCGATCGACAACGACCACCAGATGGATGCGCTGCACAAGGCGCTCGAGGTCGCGAACGGCCGGATCGCCGAGCAGGTCGAGGCCGACAACTCGCTGCAGGGCATGGGCACCACGCTCACGGCGGTGCTGTTCTCGGGCACCCGGGCCGCGATGGCGCACGTCGGTGACTCCCGGGCCTACCTGCTGCGCGAGGGCCGGCTCAACCAGTTGACGAAGGACGACACGTACGTCCAGATGCTCGTCGACCAGGGGCTGATCCGGCCCGACGAGGCCGCCGGCCACCCGCGGCGGTCCGTGGTGACCCGGGTGCTGCAGGGCGAGCCGGTCAGCCCGGCCTACGTGATCGTGGAGCCCGAGGCCGGCGACCGCTGGATGCTGTGCAGCGATGGCCTGACCGCCGTGGTCACCAACGAGACCATCGAGCAGGAGATGCTGGCCGCCGACGACGCCAAGGCGTGCTGCGAGCGGCTGATCGACCTGGCGCTGCGCGGCGGCGGGCCCGACAACGTGACGGTGATTGTCGCCGATCTGACTTCGGTGGACTGAGCACTCAGTGTCGCGCCTGGAGCTGCGGTAGGTTACTCCGGTCGCGGACCGGGGGGCCCGCGGCTCAACTGGGTGGTGATGATGACGGCGCGACTGTTCGTCACGCTGGCGATCGTCCTGGGGGTCACCGCGGCCGGTGAGTTCATCGCGCCGTCGGGCTGGCGTCTGTACGCGGACGCCACGCAGCTGGTCGCGGGGGCGGCCGCGGCGTGGATCTGTTTCGCGGCGGCGCGCCGCCGGGCCGGATTGCAACGGCGGTGGCGGGTGCTCCTCGGCCTCGGGCTCGTCGGCTGGGCGCTGATCCGGCTCTGGTGGCTGGTGCAGGACGTCATGCTGCCCGACCGTCCGGTCACGATGGTGTCCGACGTCGGGTTCTTCCTGCTGCCCGCGGTCCTGTTGATCACGCTGCTGCAGGCCCCGTACACCCGGCCCCGGCCGGTGCCGACCTCGGCCCGCCGCGACCAGCTCGCCCTGATGCTCGACAGTGTGCTGATCGCGGGTTCGCTGCTGGCGCTGGTCTGGTCGGTGGTGCCGCGCGACTGGTTCCACTGGTCCGGGCAGCCGACCGGGCTGATCGTGGCCGCCGCCGGGTACGCCATCAGCGACCTGGTGCTGGCCACCATGGTGCTGTTGCTGCTGCTCACCCGGCCCGACTCGCGGGCCGCGCGGCGGCCGCTGGCGCTGGGCGGGCTGGCCCTGGTCGCGTTCGGTTTCAGCGACACGTTGCGGCTCGTGCAGCTGGCCGGTGGGCCGCTGTCGCCGTGGGCGTCGGCCGGGCATCTGCTGGGCCCGGCGCTGCTGGCCGTGGCCGCGCTGTCGTCCCGGCCGGCTGACCCGCCGGTCCCGGCCGACGCGGGGGAGCGCGAGTGGTTGCACCTGCTGCTTCCGTACGTGCCGGTGACCGCGACCGGCGTGATGATCGCGATCAACAGCGGGGCCGGCAAGCCGCTGTCGCCGTTCGAGGCGTACCTGGGCTGGCTCGGCCTGGGGCTGGTCGTGGCCCGCCAGATGTTCACGATCGTCGACAACACGGTGCTGCTCGACCGCGTGTCCGAGGGCCAGCGCCGGCTGCATCACCAGGCCTACCACGATCCGCTGACCGGCCTGGCCAACCGGGCGCTGTTCCGCGAGCGGCTGACCGGGGCCCTGGGCGAGCGGCCGGTGGCGGTGCTCTTCGCCGACCTGGACGACTTCAAGCTCATCAACGACAGCTTCGGGCACGCCATGGGCGACCGGGTGCTGCACGCCATCGCCGAGCGTATGCAGCGCTGCGTGTCGCCGGACGACCTGGTGGCGCGGCTGGGCGGCGACGAGTTCGCGGTGCTGCTCGACCACTCGCCGGCCGAGGCGGAACCGACCGGCCACCGCATCCTGGCCGCGCTGCGCGAACCGTTCGTGATCGACGGCCACACGGTCGGCGTCGGCGCCAGCATCGGCCTGGTCGTGCCCGAACGGGGCGAGCCGATGACGGCCGACGCACTGCTGCGCCGGGCCGACGCCGCGATGTACGCCAGCAAGCGCCGCGGCAAGGGCGCGATGGCCCGGTACGCCGGCACGAACGACGGCGGCCCCCACGCCGACCTGCCGCACCTGCTGGCCCAGGCCCTGGCCTCGGGGAACCCCGCGGCGGCCGGGTTCGAGGTCTTCTACCAGCCGATCGTGCGCTTCACCGACGGCGCGACGGTGGCGGTGGAGGCCCTGGCCCGCTGGACGTCCCCGGTGGCCGGCCCGGTGCACCCCGACGTCTTCGTGTCGGTGGCCGAACGCACGGGCCTGGTCGCCGCGATCGACGACTTCGTGCTCGAACAGGCCTGCACGGACGCGGCCGCGCTGGCGCTGATCTACGGCCGCCCCATCGACATGCACGTGAACGTCTCGGCCGCCCGCCTGAGCCAGACCGGCCTGGAAGAGTCGGTGATCACCGCCCTGTCGCGCACCGGCATGCCCGCGTCCCGGCTGGTCATCGAGATCACCGAGACCCGCCGCATCCAGGACCTGGCGGCGGCCGCGGCCGTGGTGGAACGCTTGCGCTCCTACGGCGTACGGATAGCCCTGGACGACTTCGGCAGCGGTTTCAACGCATTGGCGCAGTTGCACTCGCTGCCGGTCGACATCGTGAAGCTCGACGCGACCCTGACCGACGTCGACATCGCCCCCGACCGGGCCGGCGCGCTGTGCCGCTCGGTGCTGACCATCTGCACCGACCTGGACATCGTCGTGGTGGCCGAGGGCATCGAGACGCCGTCCCGGGCCCACGCGCTGGCCGAACTTGGCTGCCAGGTCGGTCAGGGTTACTTGTTCGGCCAGCCCGGCCCCCTGCACCGCCTGCAGCCCCCGATGATCCCGGTGCAGCCCGCGGGCCCGTCCTCAGCCGCCCACCTGGCCAACTGAGTCAGCGCGAGCGGGGTTTGGTGCGGCGGGTCGGTTCGGCGGTGGTCGGGTCTTCCGGCCAGGGGTGGCGGGGGTAGCGGCCGCGCAGCTCGGCTCGCACCTGGGGGTAGCCCTGCGCCCAGAACGATGCCAGGTCGCGGGTGACGGCTACCGGTCGCCCGGCGGGGGAGAGCAGGTGGAGCAGCACGGCGACGCGCCCGTCGCCCAGCCTCGGGGCGTCGCGCCACCCGAAGGCCTCTTGCACCTTGACCGCCAGCACCGGTGACTCCGGATCGGAATAGTCGACCCGGACTCGTGACCCGCTTGGCACCGGAAGGCGCTCGGGGGCCACCTCGTCGAGCCGCCCGGCCACCGACCACGGCAGGAGCCGGCGGAGGCCCGGGGCCACGTCGATGCGGCCCAGGTCGGAGCGGCGGCGGGCCGAACCGAACTCGAGCCACTCGTCGGCCCGGTCGAGCAGGGCCTGGTCGGAGACGTCGGGCCAGGGATCGCCCAGCGCGGCATGGGCGAAGGCCAGCCGTTCCCGCAGCTCGACCGCGCCGCGTGACCAGGTCAGCAGTCCGAGCCCTTCGCGCCGGAGGCCCTCGGCCAGGGCCGCGCGCACCAGCTCGCGGTTCGGGTCGGTGATGCGGCGCTCGACCAGCGTGATCGCGCCCAGACGCTGGACCGTGCGGGCCACGACGTCGCCGTCGGCCCACCCGATCTCGGTGGCGTCGGTCAGCAGCGTGGCCGCGGCCTCGATCGCCGTCGCCTCGTCGAGCGGGACCGCGGCCCGCACGCGCGCCGTCCGGGCTCCGGCGGCCCGGTCGGCCGAGGCGATAGCGAGCCATTCGACGCCGGCCAGCCCGCTGCCGCCGGTGAGCTCGGCCGCCGTTCCGCCCGCCATCAGATAGTCGCGGCCGCCGGCCTCGCGCACCCGGGCCACCCGCTCCGGATAGGCCAACCCGATCACCAGCCCTGCCGCCAGATCGTCAGGCAGGTTGCCCGGCCCCGTTCCGGCCGCGCGGGCCCGGCCGCCGCCCGGCCCGTGCCGCCCTCCGCCGCCGGAGTCACGAGCGCCGGGGCCTGCCCCGGAGGACGATCCGCCGGCAGCGGCAGCGGCAGCGGCAGCGGCGTCGGCGTCGGCAGCGGTTGCGGTTGCGGTGTCAGGGGTTGCGGCGTCGGTGTTACCAGCGAGGGCGGGCTCGTCGAGGGCGGCTGCGGTGTCGGTGACGTCGGGGGTGGTTTCGTCGGCCGGGTTGCGGGTGAGGGCGGCCGACAGACGGTTGACCTCGCTGCGCCAGGCCGGGTCGCGGCGGCCGCGGGCCCGGCGCCAGGCGGCGGTGAGGTCGTCGGCCCGGGCGCTGTCGTCGTCGAGCAGCGCGACGATCTCGGCCGCCCGCCGCGACCCGACCAGCGGCGCGCCGTCGAGCAGGGCGCGGGCGAGCCGCGGATGCAGGCCCGCGTCGGCCAGCGCCCGGCCGCGCGGCGTGACCCGGCCGCTGGCGTCGACCGCGCCCAGGTCGCGCAGGGTCGTCACCGCCGCCTGCAGCGCGCCCGGCGGCGGTGGATCGGGCAGGGCCAGCCCGGAGCCGTCGGGATGGCCCCACAGCGCCAGGTCGAGCGCGAACCCGGTGAGGTCGGCCGCGGCGATCTCGGGCTCGGGCTGGGCCGGCAACCGGTCGTGCTGAGCCGGGGACCAGCAGCGGTAGACCCGGCCCGGCGCCTCACGGCCGGCCCGGCCCGCGCGCTGCACGGCCGCGGCCCGCGACACCGGGACCGTGGTCAGCGCGCCGAGGCCGCGGGCGTGATCCATGCGCGGGACCCGGCTGAGCCCCGCGTCGACCACCGCCCGGACCCCGGGGACGGTCAGGCTGCTCTCGGCGACCGCCGTCGACAGCACCACCCGCCGCCGCGGAGCGGCGCGCAGGGCCGCGTCTTGCACCGCGCCCGGCTGGCGCCCATGCAGCGGGATCACCTCGGCCTCGACCCCGGACAGGCGGCCCGCCACCGCGTCGATCTCGCGGGCGCCGGGCAGGAAGACGAGCACGTCACCCTCGCCCTCGCCCAGCGCCCGGCGGGTGGTCGCGGCGACGTGGTCGAGCAGGCGCGGGTCGACCCGCAGACCGAGCGGCGGCGTGATCGGCCCGGTGGGTGGCGCCCAGACCTCGTCGACCGGGAACAGCGGGGCCGTCGCCGTCAGCACCGGGACCGAGCCCAGCACCTCGGACAGCCGGCCCGCGTCGGCCGTGGCCGAGGTGGCCAGCAGCTGCAGGTCGGGACGCAGGGCAGCCCGCGCCTCGACCAGGAAGGCCAGCGCGAGGTCGGTGTCGAGGTGACGCTCGTGGCACTCGTCGAGGATCACGGCGGCCGTGCCCGCCAGCTCGGGGTCGCGCTGAAGACGGCGCACGAGAACGCCGGTGGTGACCACCTCGACCTGGGTGCGGCGGGAGACCTGGCGGTCGCCGCGCACCGTGTAACCGACCCGCTCGCCGGGGCGCTCGCCCAGCAGCGACGCCATGCGCCGGGCCGCGGCCCGGGCGGCCAGTCGTCGGGGCTCGGCCACCACGACCCGGCCGGGCAGGGCCAGCGGCACCAGCGTGGTCTTGCCGGTGCCGGGCGGGGCCACCAGCACCGCCGCGCCCGCGCCGGACAGCGCCTCGCGAACCCGCGGCAGCACCGCACGGATCGGAAGCTCGGGCAGGGCGTCGTCGGCGATCAGCACGGGACCATCCTGGCGCACGGGTCCGACAAAGTCGCCGGACCGGACGGGCGCCTGTGGACATCGCCGGAATGTGGATAACCGAAAACTGTCGGACCGGCATGGCAGGGTTGGCGAAACAGGAAAACGCTACGGTGCTGACTGATACCGGAAGGGGTGCCGATGGACGTGGTCGAGGTGTTCAACTCGCTGCCCGACGCCCGTCTCGAGCCCGATCTGCACGCCTGCTGCGCCGCGCCTGCCTGGGGCGCCGCCGTCCTCGCGAAACGGCCCTACGAGTCGCGGGCCGAGCTGCTGGCCGCGGCCGATGCCGCCGCCCGGGCGCTGAGCTGGCCCGAGGTGCTGGCCGGCCTGTCCGCCCACCCGCGCATCGGCGAGCGCGCTGCCGGCAACTCGGCCGAGGCGGCCTGGTCCCGGCGCGAGCAGTCCGCCGCCCAGGGCGCCGACGAGGCCACCCGGGTCGCGCTGATCGAGGCCAACCAGGCGTACGAGAAAAGGTTCGGCCATGTCTTTCTGATCTTCGCGAGCGGCCGTACGCAGGGCGAGATCCTGGCCGCCGCGCGGGAACGTCTGACTAATGACGAGGCGACCGAACGCCCGATTGTCACCGACCAGCTGCGCCGGATCGCGCTGCTGCGACTCGAGCGGGTGCTCGATGCCCTCTGACGACGGCACCGCGCCCGCGTTCCACGCCAAGATCTCGACCCACATCCTCGACACGGTGAACGGTGAGCCCGCCAGCGATGTTTATGTGCGGTTGGAGCGACGCGACTCGCAGGGTTGGGGGACGATCGCCGAGGGGCGCACGGACGACGACGGGCGGCTGCGCTACCGGGTGCCGATGCACGACTGGCAGGCGGGCGGCTACCGGCTGTCCTTCTACGTCGAGCCCTACCTGGGCGCCGACTGCTTCTTCCCGGAGATCACGGTCGCCTTCCACGTCCGCGACCCCGAGCGGCACTACCACGTGCCGCTGCTGCTCAGCCGCTACGGATACACGACCTATCGAGGGAGCTGAACGCGCGTGGCGATCGTGCTCGGAGAAAACCGTTACGGCAAGGCCGAGGTGCGGCTGGTCCGTGTCTCCCGCGACGGCGAGACGCACACGCTGGCCGATCTCAACGTCAGCGTCGCGCTCTCGGGCGACCTGGCCGCGACCCACCTGACCGGCGACAACGCGGGCGTGTTGCCCACCGACACCATGAAGAACACGGTGTACGCCTTCGCCAAGGAGCCCGGGGTCGGCGAGCCCGAGGAGTTCGCGCTACTGCTGGCCCGGCACTTCGTCGAGACCCACACGCAGATCCGCGCGGCCCGGGTCGGCATCGAGTCGTTCGGCTGGGAACGGCTCGGGCCGCATTCGTTCCGGCGCCAGGGCGACCACACGCGTACGGCCGAGGTCACCGTCACCGTCGAGCAGACCCAGGTGGTGAGCGGCGTCTCCGGCCTGACCCTGCTCAACGCGACCGACTCGGAGTTCCACGGGTACGCGCAGGACCGCTACACGACCCTGCCCGAGACCACCGACCGCATCCTGGCCACCGCGGTCGACGCCCGGTGGCGGCATCTGCGCGACGACACCGACTGGGCCAAGTCCTTCCCGGCCGCGGTCGAGGCGCTGACCGGCGCGTTCGTCGACACCTACAGCTATTCGCTGCAGCAGACGCTGTACGCGATGGGCAGCCGGGTGCTGACCGAACTGCCCGAGGTGGCCGAGATCAGGCTGGCGCTGCCCAACAAGCACCACTACCTGGTCGACCTGTCACCTTTCGAGCTGTCCAACCACAACGAGGTCTTCATCGCCGGCGACCGGCCGTACGGGCTGATCGAAGGCACTGTGACCCGCGACGACGTCCCCCCGGCGATAACGGAGTGGTACCCGTGATCATCATCGAGAACGTCGCCGTGGCTACGGTCGACGACTCGGACAGCTATCACGCTGACGGTCATGTGGTGGTCGGCGACGACGGCCGGATCGCGGCGGTGGGTGCGGGTACGGCTCCCACGGCAGAGGGCCGGCGCGTCAACGGCGCGGGCTGCCTGGTCACGCCCGGATTGATCAACACTCATCACCACCTCTACCAGTGGGCGACCCGGGGCCTGGCCGTCGACGAGACGCTGTTCGGGTGGCTGCGGACGCTGTATCCGATCTGGGGCCGGCTCGACGCCGAGGTCGTCGGCGCGGCGGCCGGGGCCGGGCTGGGCTGGCTGGCGCTGTCCGGCTGCACCACGTCGATGGACCACCACTACGTCTTCCCGCGCGACGGCGGTGACGTGCTCGAGGCCGAGATCGAGGCGGCCCGGCGCGTCGGCCTGCGTTTCCACCCCACCCGCGGCTCGATGGACCTGGGGCAGAAGGACGGCGGCCTACCGCCCGACAACATCGTCGAGAGCACCGACGAGGCCCTGATCGCCACCGAGAAGGCCATCGACCGCTGGCACGACCCGTCACCCGACGCCATGCTGCAGATCGCCGTGGCGCCGTGCTCGCCGTTCTCGGTCACCGAGCGCCTCATGAGCGAGGCGGCGCAACTGGCCCGACGCAAGGGCGTCCGGCTGCACACGCACTTGGCCGAGACCGACGACGAGGAAGACTTCTGCCGCGAGCGGTTCGGCTGCACGCCGACCGAGTACGCCGAGCGGCTGGGCTGGCTCGGCGACGACGTGTGGCTGGCCCACGGTGTCCACCTGGACGACTCGGCGATCGCCAAGCTGGGCGCGACCGGCACCGGGGTGGCGCACTGCCCGAGTTCGAACGCCAGGCTCGGCGCGGGCGCGGCCCGGGTGCGCGAACTGCTCGACCACCGGGTGCCGGTCGGCCTCGGGGTCGACGGCTCGGCTTCGCAAGAGGCGAGTCACCTGGGGGAGGAACTGCGGCAGGCGCTCTACACGGCCCGCACCCGGGGTGGCCCGGGTGCGCTGAATGCCCGTGAGTCGTTGCGACTGGGCACGATGGGCGGCGCCCGGTGTCTGGGGCGGCAGGACGATCTCGGTTCGATCGAGGCCGGCAAGCTGGCCGACCTGGTGGTGTGGCGGCTCGACGGGCTCGGCCACGCGGGGATCGAGGATCGGTTGGCCGCGCTGGTGTTGGGCCCGGCCGCGCCGGTCGAGCTGGCCCTGGTCGGCGGGCGCCCGGTGGTGGAACGGGGCGAGCTGGTGCACGCCGACGCGGAAACGCTGGCGCGCGAGGCGGCCCGGGCCCACCGGCGTCTGATGGACAAGGCGCGTCACGCGTAGCGACCGGGCGGCCGCTCAGCGGATTTAAGAAACACTTAAGAAAAATTCCCCCGAAAAGCGTTATCGAGAATAGGAATTGCGGCTACCTGCGGCGCTTGGGAATGCCATTCCTAATTCTTTCTCCGCGGATTGAATCAAGTCTCTGACCTGTGCATACTCCTGGTGAAACTGCCCCCACCGGTTCACCAGAACGGCAGAGACGAGAGATTTAGAAATGCGGACGGATCCCCTCCACGTCGCCCCGCCCAACCCCAAGACCCGGCGCCGCGTGACCCGCGTCGTCCTGGCCTCGGCCGTCGCCGTCGCGCTCGGCGGCAGTGGCGTCTACATCGCCACCGCGAACGCGGCCGAGACCGTCGTGCCCGGCCGCCTGCAGGCCGAGGCATTCTCGGCCCAGTCCGGCGCCCAGACCGAGAACACCGGTGACCAGGACGGCGGCAAGAACGTCGGCTGGCTCGCCAACGGTGACTGGCTGCGCTACGACAACGTGAGCATCGGCAGCACGGTCACGGCCCGGATCGCGTCGGACAACTCCGCCGGCGGCTCGATCGAGCTGCGCGTCGGTTCGCAGACCGGAACCCTGCTCACCACCATCCCCGTGGCCAGGACCGGTGGCTGGCAGAAGTGGGTCACCAAGACGGCCACCGTGAAGGCCCCGGCCGGCAAGCAGAAGCTCTTCGCCGTACTGAAGAGCAAGCAGGGCAGTGACTTCGTCAACATCAACTGGTTCACGCTGGGCGCGACGGCCACGACCACGCCGCCCACGACCACGCCGCCCACGACGAAGCCGACGACCGCCCCGACCACGAAGCCGCCGGCGACCACCACGCCCACCTCACCGCCGGCCACCGGCGCCGGCTGGGTCGTGATGGACCAGGCCAAGTGGAAGGCCCAGGTCGCCGAGTTCAACGCGATGAAGATGAAGCCGGTCACCGGCAACCCGGTGCGGGTGGCCGAGTTCAACGCCTCGTGCAAGGTGAGCCACGCGCTGGCCGACGACCCGATCGTGCTGCCGGGCCTGCCGGGCGGCTCGCACATGCACTCGTTCCTGGGCAACAAGTCGACCGACGCGTTCACCACGACCGACACGCTGCTCAAGAACACCGGTTCCAGCTGCAAGCCGGACGAGGACCACTCGTCGTACTGGATCCCGAGTCTCTACGAGAACGGCCAGAAGGTCGAACCGCACGGTGTCACCGTCTACTACGGCTCGCGTCTGCCCGACTCGACCAGGACCATGCCGCTGCCGCAGGGCTTCCGGATGGTCGTCGGCGACGCCAAGCGCCAGGTGGCCACACCGAAGGGCGCCAACGGCCAGTTCTGGTGCGCCGGCGCCGGTGGCGAGATCGGCCGCAGCGCCGACGGCAACTGGCCGGTCTGTGCCAAGACTGCCGAGCTAACCTTCCACCTGACCTTCCCGGACTGCTGGGACGGCGTGCACCTGGACAGCCCCGACCACAAGTCGCACACCGGCGGGGCCGACTCGTCCGGCAAGTGCAGCGGCAAGTTCCCGGTGGCCATCCCGTCGATCGCCTTCGTGATCGGCTATCCGACCTCGGGTTCCAGCGCCGGCTTCAAGCTGAGCTCGGGCAACGCCAGCTCGATGCACGGCGATGCGTTCCTCGCCTGGGAGGACGCCGCTCTCGGCCACCGGGTCAAGGACTGCCTGGTCCAGAAGGCCAAGTGCGACACGTACGGCAACTTCTGATCGCGAGTGCGGGCACGGCCACCAGTCCCCAACCGTGACCGCACTCGTCCACCGGTGGGGGGCCCCCCCCCCGCCCCCCCGGGGGGGGGGCCCCCCGGGGGGGGGGAGGGGGGGGGGGGGCGGGGGCCCC
>NZ_JAMYJR010000022.1 GCF_024137025.1 Paractinoplanes aksuensis | reverse complement strand
TCCGGGCTGCCACTTCCGGGCTGCCACTTCCGGGCTGCCACTTCCGGGCTGCCACTTCCGGGCTGCCACTTCCGGGCTGCCACTTCCGGGCCGCGACGGTTGAGTGATGTCGATGTTCATTACGCGTTTGTGCTGTCTGCGGCTTCGGCTTCTCGCCGCTACTTGGCGCACCGATTGCGCGATGGTGGGGTCCGCAACGTCTTTTGTGCTGTCTGCGGGCCTTGGCTTGGTGCCGTGTCGATCATGGTCGCAGTTCTAGCTGTGCCAACTACGCGATGTCGAGGTCCAGCGCGTTTGTGCTGTTGCCGCTCAGCGTCTTGTGTTGGTGGGTGGCTCGTTGCGGGCATGCGTCTTGGGTGGAGGCGGCGGTGCGATACTTCGCGGCATGAGCGAGCGGGGTGAGGTGGGCAGTCTGCTGTTGGTTGCCATCGTGGACATGGCACCGGACCACCTCACCGAGGGCGCGCGCTACGAGGACGCGGTGCTGGCGCTGCTGTCGAAGCACGACGGCGAGGTCGAATCGCGCCTGCACAGCACGGACGCGAGGTCTGAAGTCCACATGATCCGCTTTCGGTCCCGGGCCGGCTACGACGCCTTCATGGTTGACCCCGAGCGTCTGGCTCTACGCGAGCAACTGGGGCCGGCCGCCCCTACCACTCGCGTGATCGAAGTGTCCGAAACGTCGTTCTAAGCGCGCGGCAACAGACCTGGGAGCAAGAAGCGCACAGCACCGTACGCCCGCCTCGATGGGCTACATCGTCGGTCTGCTCACTGCTCACTGCTCACTGCTTACGGCTTGACGGCCTGACGGGAGTTCGTGTGTCGGCGGGCTTCGCTGCGGTTGGTTCAGAAGCGGCCGCCGCCGCCTCGGCGGGAACCGCCGGTGGTGCCGCCTGTGCGGCGGCCTCGGGAGGCGCTGCCGCCGAAGCCGCCGCCGTGGTAGGAGCCGCGGGAGCGGGTGCTGCCGGAGAGGATGCCGCCCAGGACTGCGCCGGCGAAGGCGCCTGCGTCGAAGCCGCCCTGGTGGGGGCGGCTGCCACCGAAGCCGCTGGGGCCGCTGAAGCCGCCGCCGGGGCCGCTGCCCCAGCGTTGGACGTCGAGGGTGGCTGAGCGGTTGGCGTTGGCGGCCAGTTGGCGGGCCTGGCGGGCCTCGGACAGGGCCGTGGCGGGGTCGGTGGTGGCCAGGCTTTCGGCTACTGAGAGGTGGCGGGCGGCCTCGGAGAGGGTGGCGCGGGCCTCGGAGCGTACGGCGCCGCGGCGGGTGGTGATGAAGTCGTTGGTGGCTGCCACCTCGGCTCGGGCCACCGGGAGTTCCTGGGCCAGCAGGCTGCGGTCGTGGGCCAGGCGTTCGGCGACGTCGCGGGCCTCGGCCAGGGCCGCGTCGAGGGCGGCGTCGGCGGTCTGCAGGGTGGCGACGGCCGCGACCGGGTCGGGGCGGTCGGTGGCGAAGGCCGCGCGGACCTCGGCCAGGGCCTGTTCGCCGCCGGTGATGGCTGCGGTCAGACCGGCGGGAGCGGTCGCGTTGCCGGTCAGGGCGGCCCGGGCGGCGGCGATCTCGCCGGTGATCTCGTTGATCAGGGCGTCGGCGGCGGACCGGGCCGTGGGCAGGTCGGCGGCGGCCCGGGTGACGGCGGCGACCAGTTGGTCGGCCTGGTCGACGGCTTGTTCGGCGGCGCGCAGGGCCAGGGCGGCCTCGGGGCGGTCGTCGTTGGGGGCGGTCAGGGCCTGACGGGCGGCGGTCAGGGCGGACGCGGCGAAGGTCAGGCGTTCACGGGCCTGGTCGACGTTGGGGCTGATCGCGGTGACCGTGCCGCCGGAGTAGGCATCGGTCAGCTGCTTGGTGGTGGTCTCGGCGGCGGGCAGGGCAGCCTCGATCGTGCCGCGGCGCTGGTCGATCTCGGTGGCCGCCTCGGCGGCCCGGCCTTCGAGGTCGCGCAGGCGGTCGAAGGCTTCCGACTCGTCGTCGAGGCGGGTGTCGGCGGCCTCGCAGAGCGCGATGATCCGGATCAGCGTGTCGCGGCGCTGGGTCGCGTCGGGGGCGGGCACCTCGTCGAGGGTCATGCGCAGGCGGAACGCCTCGGCCACCTCTTGCCGGGCGGATTCGAGAGCGGCCTGGAACGGGGCGGTGGCCTCCGCGCCGTACTGGGCCGTGGCCAGGGCCAGTTCGCGCTCGCCGGCCCGCAGGTCGTCGTCGAGCTCGATGAGCAGGGCGTTGGCTTTCGCGGTGAGCTCTTCGGTCGTCGGGCCGACGGGGGCGGCGGGCGTCGTGCCGGGACCGGTGGGCTTGCTGTGGGCGGCGGCCCGGCGTTTGCGCAGCCACATCCAGGCCAGCGCGACCACGACGACGATGCCCAGGATCAGGAAGATCCAGCCGAAGCTGCTGGAGCCGGCGGCGGCGTCGCCGTAGCCACGGGCGCCGGCGATCACCGCACCCGACCAGTCGCTGCGGCTCAGGGCGGGCTCGATGTCGTTCTCGGCGACGTCGGACAGCTCGCGGTCGCTGAGCCGGGAATCCTCGGGGAACGAGTAGCCGTACGCCCGGTCGGTGGTGGCCACCGCGAGCAGCGCGTCCCGGTTGCCGAGGTCGCTGAGCCGGGCCGTCTCGTCGGTCCACTGCTGGGCCGGCGTGCCGTCGAACGAGTCGACCAGGACCACGAACAGCTGGATGCCGGTGCGGTCTTGCAGCTCGGCCAGGGCCGTGTCGACGCCGGCCCGGTCGCTCAGGACGCCGCCCGGATCGGTCACCTGGGTGGCGAGCCGCTCGGGGGCCTGGGCCGCCGCGGGCAGGGCCAGCAGCGCGACCGCCCCCAGGGCGGCCAGCAGCACGACGACGCTTCGGCTCAGCTTCGATCTCACCAGCTCAACCTAGGCCACCGCACCACTGGAAGCGCGACCCGATCCCAGCCCTGTGGACAACCAGGCGGACGGCCGACGCGAAACGCCCGGGTACTCGGCGGGGGAGCACCCGGGCGCTGCGGGGCCGGCGCGGCGAAGCCGGCCCGGGGAGGGAGGGTCAGTTCATTTCGGCGGGGACCGTCACGACGTCGACCAGCGCGTTCTTGCGCAGCAGGGTGATCGGCAGGTCGGCCCCGATCGCCGGGCCCAGCATGAGGCGCTGCAGGGCCTGGACGGTCGTGGTCGGCTGCCCACCGGCCGTGATCAGGATGTCGCCCAGATAGATCCCGGCGTTGCCCGCCGGGCTCCCCGGAACCACCTCGACCACGCGCAGCCCCAGCTTCTGTCCCAGCCGTTCGGCCAGCGCGGGCGGCAGCGGCGCCGGCACCCCGGCCACCCCCAGCCAGGCCCGCCGGACGCGTCCGTTGGCCACCAGGTCACCCACGATGGCGCGGGTGGTGGCGTTGATCGGCACGGCCAGCCCCAACCCGTACCCGGCCACCGCGGTGTTGATCCCCACGACCGTGCCGGTCGAGTCGGCCAGAGCCCCGCCGGAATTACCCGGGTTGAGGGCGGCATCGGTCTGGATGACGTTGTCGATGATGCGCACGCGCCGCCCGTCGCGGGCCGGCAGCGAGCGCCCCAGCCCGGAGACGACGCCGGCCGTGACCGACCCGGCCAGGCCCATCGGGTTGCCCACGGCCACGACCAACTGGCCGATCTTCAGGTCGTCGGCGTTGCCGAGCGGCGCCGCCGGCGCGCCCGGATGATGCACCCGCACCACCGCGAGGTCGGAGAGTGGGTCGGCCCCGACCATGTCGAAGCGGGTCTCGGTGCCGTCGGCGAAATCGGCCGTGCCGCTGGTCGCGCCGGCGACCACGTGCGCGTTGGTGAGCAGGAATCCGTCGTCGGTGAAGGTGACCGCCGAGCCGGCGCCCTGGCCGCGCGACGTGCGCACGGAGAGGGCCGCGACCGACGGCAGCAGGCTGGTGGCGACGCCGGTCACCACACGGCTGTAGGCATCGAGCGCCTGTGATTCGACACCCGTGTGTTCGGTATCCATGGACGATTCAACGTCAGCTGAGAGGCGTCGATGCCCGCCTGCCGTCCGCCCAGGGCGAACACGTGTTCGTCACGCTGGGTTGCGGTTAGTCGCACAGAAAGTCCGACCGGGGGCCGGCGGTGCGCTGTTGTATGAGTCGTGACGGACGTATGACGACCCGACCGCCACCCACAAAGCCGACGAAAGGGTAGGGGAATGGTCATCGCCGACCAGACGACGCCGACCGACATTGTGGACCGCCTGTTGTGGCGGGACGCCCAGCAGATGCTCGGGCGGCACGCGGAGGCGGGCGTCGACGGCAACTGTGTCTGGTGTGGAGTGCGCTGGCCGTGTGCGCCGCGGCGGCTCGCCGAACGGGCCGATGTCGCGTCCCGTCGCCCGTGGCGGGAGGCCTGGACCGTACGCCATGACTGGAACAGCGTGCGGGCCATGCGTGGCCCCGACGAGTACCGGCAACCGTCGCCCAACCGCGGCTACTTCAGCTAGCGACAACTGAACAGAGCCACCGACGTCGCCCGACAGCTTGACCTCCCCCGGCAGGCATGGCTACCCGGCCCGGTCGACGTCGTCCGGCGGTGAGTCCGTTGCGCCCCGCCAGCGTCGCGATCTCCCGCCCGCAGGACCCGCCCTCGAACCGAATCAAGGACCGGCACGCCTCCGTCGGTCCTGCGTCTCCGGCCAGACGCACCCCCGGTTCGGGCGGGAAGGTTGGCGGGAGTGCGGGACCGCAGGTTCCCCCGTTCCATTTGGTCTCGCACTCCCGCCCAATTAAGAACAGGTCGAGTTCGGCGCGCCCGACCCGGCAAGACCGGGCGCGCCGATTCGATGCGCCGGCCGTGACAGCGGCACGCATCGCCCACCGACTTCGCCCGGTCGTGTGGCGGCCTGGGCGGCATCTGTAGTTAGGGTAGGCTAACCAAAGCTTGAGCGAAGGTCAACGAATACCTGACCTGATCCACCGGCTCGTCGTTCACCGGCTCGTTGCGGGTCGTGCCGTCGGCCACCCAGCCTCCGGCCTCGTAGAAGCGCCGCGCCCGCGAGTTGCCCGCCAGCACCCACAGCACCGCCCGCGAGCCGCCGAGCTCGGCCAGCTTCGGGATGGCGTCGACCATGAGCAGCCGTCCCACACCCGCGCCGACCAGCGACGGCTCGACGTGGATCCCGTACAGCTCGGCCGCGTCCGGCGTCTCGGACGGTCCGACGTACGTGAAACCGACGACCTCACCATCCCGGTCGGCCACGGTCAGCACGTGGGTGTCGCGCTCCCAGCGGTACCGCTCGGTCCACCACTCGCCGAACGCCTCGGCCGTCCGCAGTTGCAAAGTCTCGGGCGAGAGCAGGCCGGCATAGGCCGCGACCCGCGAGCGCTGGTGCACCGAGCCGACCGCCATCAGGTCAACTTCTTCCGCCGTACGCAGACAGACGCGCATCAGCCGACGGTAGCCTCCCGCCGCAAGGGCACCGGCACCCGTCCGAGGTCTTCCGCGACGACGATCTCGCCCGCGAACGACTGCCGGGCTTCGTCGAGGAACCGCGACGGATCGGGGTAACGCTGCGAGAAGTGGGTCAGAACCAACTTGCGTACGCCCGAAGCCTGCGCCACCGCACCGGCCTGCGCGGCCGTCAGGTGGCCGACCATCGCCGCCATCTCGGCGTCCTCGGTGAGGAACGTCGACTCGATGACCAGCAGGTCGACCCCGGCCGCGAGCTCGTACACGGAGTCGCAGAGGCCGGTGTCCATGATGAACGCGAAGCTCTGCCCGGGCCGCTCGACGCTGACCTGGTCGAGCGTGACGTCGCCGAGCCGGCCGGTGCGGTTGAGCACGCCGACCGCGGGCCCGCTGATGCCGAGCGCGGCCAGCCGGGACGGGACCATGCGGCGCCCGGCCGGTTCGTCGAGCCGATAGCCGTACGTGGGAAGGGAGTGCCGTAGTGGCAGCGCGGTGAGGCGCCCGGCCGAGGTCGGGTGCGCATAGCTCGCGCCCTCGATCGGTGCCGGCACGATCTCGGCGTTGTCCCAGTAGCTGGTGGCGTGGCGCAGCCGGTCGTAGAACTCCTGGCCGGCCGCCGGGTAGTGGACCGTGACCGGGTGCGCGACCTTGTCGAGCGAGATGCGCTGCAGGATGCCGGGCAGGCCGAGGCTGTGATCCCCGTGGAAGTGGGTGATGCAGATGCGCTTGATCGGGGTGACCGCGAGGCCGGCCATCAGCATCTGGCGCTGGGTGCCCTCGCCCGGGTCGAACAGGATGACCTCGTCGTCCCAGCGCAGCAGGTAGCCGTTGTGGTTGCGCAGCCGGGTCGGCACCTGGCTGGCCGTGCCCAACAGCACCAATTCGCGCACCGGAAACCCCCGCGGAAAATGAAGCGACCCCTGGGGACTTCCGTGCACGCATGCACGGTCCGGTCGGACAAGGCCGGATCCCCAGGGGTCGGGTGGCTGTCTTGAATTCGCCGCACCGCTGCCACACGGTCTCGACGTACTACTGACGAAGCTGTCGAGGACAGCGGCTAGCGGACAGCCACCTCACGAGTCCCGTTGCTATACAACTTCGGACCACCTCCCTTCACGTGTACGGCCACGTTAACCACCGGGGGCGGTGCTCGCCAACACTTTTTGAATCACTAAAGACGCGGGAATACCCGGGGCGACATCTCGGTGCCCTCGACGGCCAGCGAGGCCGGGCCGACGATCAGCGGATCGGGGGTGCCGACGATCTCGGGGTCCTTGTTGTCGTAGTCGAAGCGGTTGAGCACGTGCCGCATCGCCTCGAGCCGCGCGCGCTTCTTGTCGTTGCTCTTCACCACGGTCCACGGCGCGTCGGCGGTGTCGGTGTAGAAGAACATCGCCTCCTTGGCCTCGGTGTAGTCGCCCCACTTGTCGAGCGACGCCAGGTCGTTGGGGGAGAGCTTCCACTGCCGCACGGGGTCGACCTGCCGGATGGCGAAGCGGGTGCGCTGCTCGCCCTGGGTCACCGAGAACCAGAACTTGACCAGGTGGATGCCGGAGCGCACGAGCATGCGCTCGAGTTCCGGGGTCTGGCGCATGAACTCGAGATACTCGGCGCGGGTGCAGAAGCCCATGACCCGTTCGACCCCGGCCCGGTTGTACCAGGAGCGGTCGAACAGCACGATCTCGCCCGCCGACGGCAGGTGCTTGATGTAGCGCTGGTAATACCACTGGGTGCTCTCGCGCTCGTTCGGCTTCTCGAGCGCGATCACCGAGGCGCCCCGCGGGTTCAGGTGTTCCATGAACCGCTTGATCGTGCCGCCCTTGCCCGCGGCGTCACGGCCCTCGAAGAGGATCAGCAGCCGCTCGCCGGTGCTCTTGCACCAGTTCTGCAGCTTGAGCAGCTCGATCTGGAGCAGGCGCTTGTGCTGGTCGTACTCGTGGCGGGCCATTCGCTCGTCGTACGGGTAGTCCTGGCGCCAGGTGTCGACCGGGCTGCCGTCGGCGTTGAGCAGCACCGGGTCGTCGTCATCGTCGTCGGCCACCCGGTAGCCGCCCAGCTCGGCGATCGGGCCCTCGTAGGGGCTCGTCGTCAGCTCGTCGTCGAACCCGTTGTGCTGCGTCTGCTCCGCCTCGGATTGCATGCCTCACTACATACCCGTTTCGGGTGACTACTCAACGAGCCGGGAGGTGAACAATCAGTCCAGCCACTTCCGGAAGCGCCCCTTGCGTGAGGTTTCGACAACCACCGGTAATTGCGCGTACGTGTCCTTGCCCACCTGTTCCTGCCGGGCCCACAGCACACCGAACCAGAAGCTGTCCTGCCCCAGCTCGTGCAGCAGCTCGCGGGCGACGACCGAATCCTGGTGGGCGCCCAGCACGTCCTGCAGCTCGGTGAGCGCGTCGACCAGCTGCTTGGCCGGTTTGCCGGCCGCCGGCTGGAAGACCTCGACGGCGTACCGGGCCCGTTTGTAGGCCTTGCGGGCGTCGTGCAATTCGTGGTCCTCGCCGTGGAACAGCGCCTCGTCGAGCAGCCCGTCGGCCTTGGCCAGGCTCTTGGCGGCCCGCTTGATCGGGTCGGCCTCGACCGTCTCCCGCGCCGCGAGCTGATCGATGCGGTCGAGCAGGGTGAGGTAGCGCTCGCCCTCGAGCGCCTCGTCGAGCGCCGCGCGGCCCTCGGCGACCTGGGTGTCGAGGTGCTCGCGGATGCGGGCGGCGACCGGGCGGAACTGCTCGCCGGCCTCGTCCAGCCCGGCCAGCAACTTGCCCTCCTGCACCTGGCCGTCGCGCACCTGACCCAGCAGGTCGGCCAGCCACTTCAGCTCGTTGCCGAGATCGCCGGCCTCGGCGAACGTGCGCTTGAACGTCTTGAGGGTGCTGCGCAGACGCCGGGTGCCGACGCGCATCTTGTGCACCGCCTCGGGATCGCCGCGACGGACGCCCGGGTCGTAGCCGGTGATCGCGTCGCGCTGCTCCCGTACGTACTGAAGAACGGGGCTCTTGGCCTTTTTCGGCGGGGCCGGCTGAGGCGCGCCGCCGACCGCGCGGGACACCTTGGACGGGCCCTCGGCCGGGGTGGCGCCCGCCTTGAACAGCAACTTCTCGACGGCATCGAGCACCTTGGGGCTGCCGTCGACCAGCTCGACCTCGACCTCTTGCCAGCGCTGCTCGCGGCCGTCGGTCTCGGCGGTCACCTGGTCTTGCGCGACCAGGGCGAGGGTGTTGCCGTCGGCGTCCTTCAACGGGGTCTCGACCCGGTGGGTGCGCAGCCGGGCGATCGGCCGCAACCCCTGGCGGCGCACGATCGCGCGGACCTGCCCGATCAGCTCGGCCGGCACATTTTCCGGCTTGCCGTTGAGGGGAAGTCGATGTTCCTTGCGATCCGTCCCCTCGCCGGGCGTCTTCAAATGCCAGCCGGCATCGCCGCCGCCGGTGCGCCGCCGCAGCGTGCGGCGGTGGCGCATGAGAGCGAAATCGTCGGTGTCGAAGTAGGTGGCGTCGAGGTCCTGCGTCTCGGCGCCCGCGGCGCTGGCGATGCCCGCCTTGCCGGTGAGCTCGGGCAACCGGAACTCGGCGGGCACGTCGTATTTACGCTCTGTTTCGGTCGCGATCTCCATCCGTTAATACTGCCCGAACGGGTGACCATCACACAGGCCAAGTTCTTGGCAGCTTCCGCACAGCCGGGCCACAGGAAACGCTGGCACCGTTGGCTCCCATGGAGAAATCGGACCGCCGACCCGTCTCGCTGGCCGGCCTCGGCCTGATCAGTGCGGGCGCGGTGCTCGGTCTCGCGTTGACCGCCCCCGCGCCTTCCTCCGCGCCGCCCCCGCCGGCCGCCCAGTCGCAGGCGGCCCCCGCTCCGGACGAAGAGCAGAGCTAGGCCGCCATCGGCCGCCCGCCCAGGCTGCGCAGGTAGAGCGCGCGGGAGTAGTGGGCCGAGGCGGCCCCGTAATACATGGTGGCCAGCCCGACATAGAAGCCGTTGTTGGTAATGGCGTTCTTGGCAGTGGTCGAGGCCGACCACCTGATCTCCGCGTCCGACTCGCTGATCCCCTTGCGGATGCAGCGCAGCCGGTTCATCTCCTTACCGGTCTTCCAGGTCTCGAGCGCTTGCTGAGCCTCGCGCATCGACTCCTCGGCCTGCTCGGCCAGCGACTCCGCCAGCCCCCAGGCGCGCCGTTCCTCGTCGTTGTAAAAAATCGGCATGCTTCACCTCCCGCGTCACCGCGCTGATCACCCCAGTGTGCGAACGATGTAGGGGTATGTCGATCTTTTCCACTCCGAGGCGTGAATCATCGTCGGTCATCCGGGCCGCCTCGCCTGTGTCGTTTCAGCGCGAACGGTAAGCGTCGGCGCGATGCTCGATTGCGGTCACGGTCACGACGCGCTCGTCTTCGTCGATCTCGTAGAGGACGCGGTAGGTGCCGCGCCGGGCTGACCAGGTGCCTTCGAAAGGTGGTAGGAGCAGCCGTTTGCCGACGCGTTGCGGGTTGTCGAGCAGGGCGGTGGTGATGAACTCGTAGACAGCCGCGGCGATCTTCTCCGGCAGTCGGCCGGCGAGTGTTCGTGCCGCTGGTCCGGCCACCTGGAGGCGGTAGCGGCCGGGGCCCGAATCGGTCACCGTGCTTGCCTCGACCGCTTTGCCATCAGAGCCGCGAGTTCATCGGCGTCGAGGACATCACCGGCTTCGACCGCGGCTTTCGAGTCGGCGAGTTGGCGCATGGCCTCAGCGCTGGACAGAACGTCCAGAGTTTCTTCCAGCGCAGCCAGATCGTCAGCCGAGATCAGCACTGCGGCAGGGTGACCGTGCCTCGTGATCTCGATCCGCTCATGTGTGGCGGCCACTTCGTCGATGAGTTCCGACAGGCGATTGCGGGCTTCAGTGAACGGCACGGCAGTCATGCTCGAAGTATAGGCAGTGACTGGCGCGAAGTCTGTACAAACTTTTGTGACCAGGCCACCGGGCATGAGCCCGATGGCCCGCTGTTGCATCGTCAGGCGGTGCGGGCCACGCCCACGGGGCAGGTCATGCCGTTGGGGCCGTGGTTGCAGTAGCCGTACGGGTTCTTGGAGTCCGACAGGTACTGCTGGTGGTAGTTCTCGGCGTAGAAGTACGTGCCGAGCGGGCGGATCTCGGTGGTGATCTGGCCGTGGCGGGCCGCGGTGACCACCGGCTGGAAGGCGTCCAGCGACTGCTGGGCGATGCGGGCCTGGTCGTCCGTGGTCGTGTAGATCGCGGAGCGGTACTGGGTGCCCACGTCGTTGCCCTGGCGCATGCCCTGGGTCGGGTCGTGGTTCTCCCAGAAGGCCTTCAGCAGGTCCTCGTACTGGATCCGGCTGGGGTCGTAGACGACCTGGACCACTTCGGCGTGGCCGGTCGAGCCGGAACAGGTCTCCTCGTAGGTCGGGTTCTTGGTGAACCCGCCCGCGTAGCCGACCGACGTCGAGTGGACCCCGGGCAGCTGCCAGAAGATGCGCTCGGCGCCCCAGAAACATCCCATTCCGAAGACCGCGACCTGGTAGCCGGCCGGCCACGGGCCCTTGAGCGGGGTGCCGAGCACGGTGTGCGTGTCGGCGACCGGCATCTCGAGGGGGCGGCCCGGCAGGGCCTGGTCGGGGGTAATCAGTTCGAGCTTCTTGTGCCGCAGGAACACGGTCACTCCCTTCATCCGCCCGGTACAACGCCGGGGGCGGCCTCTTCCTTACCCGAGTTCCTTCGCGATGCGCGAAGCAAATGAGGCCGCCTCTTCATCGCTCTCGTACTTGTGCCGGGGCCAGAAGAAGCCGCGTAGACCGTCGCCCTTGGTTCGTGGCACGACATGGAAGTGCAGGTGCGCCACCGACTGCGAGACGATGTTGTTGTTTGCCACAAATGTCCCCTGCGCCCCCAGGGCGGCCGGAACGGCTGCTGACACTCGTTGCACGAGTCCGAAAAATCCGGGCAAGTCAGAAACCGGCAATTCGGGCAACGTCACCACGTGGGCGCGTGGGACCAAAAGCACATGACCCTTGAAAACCGGGCGGGTGTCGAGGAAACCGACCCCGTCCGGCGAGTCGACGACCTTGAAGGCGGGCACCGAGCCCGCCACGATGTCGCAGAAGACGCACGATGCCACCAGGTGAGACTAGCCTTGCCGAGCATGACGGCTAACGACTACGGGTTCGACACCCTCGCCATCCACGCCGGCCAAGATCCGGACCCCCGGACCGGCGCGGTC
This sequence comes from Paractinoplanes aksuensis, assembly GCF_024137025.1. GTDB lineage: Bacteria > Actinomycetota > Actinomycetes > Mycobacteriales > Micromonosporaceae > Actinoplanes > Actinoplanes aksuensis. Next base: position 37,234 of record NZ_JAMYJR010000022.1, on the reverse strand, counting down.
GTGCCTCCGATCTACCAGACGAGCACGTACGCCCAGGACGCCGTCGGCGCGCCCCGGCTCGGCTACGAGTACAGCCGTTCCGGCAACCCCACCCGTGACGCCCTGCAGGAGTGCCTGGCCGCGATCGAGGGCGGCCGCCGCGGCCTGGCCTTCGCCAGCGGTCTGGCCGCCGAGGACACGCTGCTGCGCGCGGTGTGCCGGCCCGGCGATCACGTGGTGATCCCCGACGACGCGTACGGCGGAACCTATCGGCTCTTCGCCAAGGTGGCCGAGAACTGGGGTCTGGACTGGACCGCGGTCGCCCTCGACGACCTCGACCAGGTGCGCGCCGCGTTCCGGCCCGGGGTGACCAAGCTGATCTGGGCCGAGACCCCGACCAATCCGCTGCTCAACATCGCCGACATCGCGGCCCTGGCCGGTCTGGCCCACGAGTACGACGCCATGCTCGTGGTCGACAACACGTTCGCCTCGCCCTATCTGCAGCAGCCGCTGACCCTGGGCGCCGACGTGATCGTGCACTCGACCACCAAATACCTGGGCGGGCACTCCGACGTGGTCGGCGGCGCGCTGATCACCGCCGACGACGAGCTCGGCGAGCAGCTCGCGTTCCACCAGAACGCGATGGGCGCGGTCAACGGTCCCTTCGACGCGTGGCTCACGCTGCGCGGCATCAAGACCTTGGGCGTACGCATGGAAAGGCATTGCGACAACGCCGAGCGCATCGTCGGTTTCCTCAGCGAGCACCCGGCCGTCACCGAGGTGCTCTATCCGGGGCTCGAGACGCACCCGGGGCACGAGATCGCGGCCAAGCAGATGCAGCGCTTCGGCGGCATGGTGTCGTTCCGCGCGGCCGGCGGCATGGAAAAGGCCATCGACGTCTGCAACCGGACAAAGCTCTTCGTGCTCGCGGAGTCGCTGGGCGGCATCGAATCGCTCATCGAGCACCCCGGCCAGATGACACACCTGTCCGCTGCGGGTTCGGCGCTTGAAGTCCCCGCCGATCTCGTGCGACTGTCTGTCGGCATCGAAACCGTTGACGATCTGCTCGCCGACCTCGAGCAGGCACTGGGCTGACAGATACATACGGAGAGGCAATGAGCGACGGTACGACCTGGGTAGGCGCTACAGCCAAGCAGATCTCCCGTGCGGTGCGGCGTGGTGACGCGTCCGCGACCCAGGTCGTCGCCGACCACTTGGAGCAGATCTCGATCACCGACCCCACCCTGGACGCCTTCCGGGTGATCCGGGGCGGCGAGGCCCTGGCCGAGGCCGAGAAGGTCGACGACCAGGAGGATCTGGCCAACCTGCCGCTGGCCGGGGTGCCGGTCGCGGTCAAGGAGAACACGGCCGTCGCGGGCATGCCGACCTGGAACGGGTCGGTGGCGGCGCGGACGCCCGAGGTCGTCGAGGACGACCACGAGGTGGTCCGGCGGCTGCGCGGCGCGGGCGCCGTCGTGGTCGGCACGACGCGCATGCCCGAGATGGGCCTGTGGGCGGTCACCGACGAGGGCGAGGGCGCGACCCGCAACCCCTGGGACCGCGACCGTACGCCGGGCGGCTCCTCGGGCGGGGCCGCCGCCGCGGTGGCGGCCGGCCTGGTGCCGATCGCGCAGTGCAACGACGGGCTCGGCTCGATCCGCATCCCCGCCGCCTGCTGCGGTCTGGTCGGCCTCAAGCCCGGGCGCGGCGTCGTCCCGTCCGACCTGGGCATCACCAACTGGTACGGGCTGGTCGAGAACGGCGTGCTCACCACCACGGTCTCGGACGCCGCCCTGGGCTTCTCGGTGCTGGCCGGCCGCGACCCGATCAAGCTGGTCGAGCCGAGCCGGCTGCGGGTCGGCGTCTCGTTGCGGTCGCCCCTGGCCGGCGTACGGGCCGACGAGCCCAACACCTCGGCCGTGGCCACCGCGTCCAAGCTGCTGGTGCAGGCCGGGCACGACACGGTGACGGCCAACCCGCCGTACCCGCAGACGCTCGGCATCGGCACCCTGGCCACGTGGTTCGCCTCGGCCTACCGCGAGTCCGAGCACTACCAGCTGGCCCAGCTGCAGCCGCGGACCCGGCAGCACATCCGCCTCGGCAAGTGGGCCCTGCGGGCCGGCCTGGTGCGCCAGTCGCAGCGGGACGCGTACCGCGAGGCGGCCATCCGGTTCTTCGCCGACAACTCGCTCGACGTTCTGCTCACCCCGGCCCTGGCCGCGGCGCCCCCGCTCGCCGAGGGCCACGCGGGCGGCTCGTGGCGGCGGAACATGTCGGCCAGCATGAAGTACGCCCCGTACGCCGCTCCCTGGAACGTCGCGGGCCTGCCGGCCCTCGTCGTCCCGATCGGCACCCGGCCCGACGGACTGCCCCTGGGCGTCCAGCTGGTCGGCCCGCCCGACTCGGAAGCCCTGCTCCTGGCCGTGGCGGGCCAGTTCGAGGTTCTCAATCCCTGGCAGCGGCACGCCTTCATATAGAGGGGTGGCAGCATTCGGGGAATGAATGGTGCCCCCCACCCGCTCGATCTGCTCGCACCGGCCGACATCGAGGCCGCGCGCGAGCTGCTGGCCGGCGTGGCCAAGCGGACCCCGCTGATCCCGTCCCGCCCGCTGTCCGAGATCACCGGCACCCCGGTGTGGCTCAAGTGCGAGAACCAGCAGCGCGCCGGCTCGTACAAGGTGCGTGGCGCGTACACCCGGATCGCCCGGCTGTCCGACGCCGAGCGGGCCCGCGGGGTCGTCGCGGCCAGCGCCGGCAACCACGCGCAGGGTGTCGCGCTCGCTGCCGAGCTGCTCGGCGCCCAGGCCACGGTGTTCATGCCCGAGGGGGCGCCACTGCCCAAGGTCACCGCGACCCGCAACTACGGCGCCGCGATCGAGTACGCGGGCACGGCCGTCGACGACTCGCTGGAGGCGGCGCGCGACTTCGCCGAGCGCACCGGGGCCGTGCTGATCCACCCCTTCGACCACCCCGACGTGATCGCCGGTCAGGGCACCGTGGGCCTGGAGATCCTCGAGCAGTGCCCCGACGTGACGACGATCGTGACCGCGGTCGGCGGCGGCGGGCTGATCTCGGGGGTGGCCGTCGCCGCCAAGGCGCTGCGCCCGCAGATCCGGGTGATCGGGGTGCAGGCCAGCGGGGCTGCGGCCTTCCCGCCCTCGCTGGCCGCGGGCTCGCCGCAGAAGCTGGAGCGGGGCGTCACGATCGCCGACGGCATCAACGTGCTGCGGCCCGGTGAGCTCACGTTCGCCCACGTCAGCAAGCTCGTCGACGAGGTCGTGACGGTCAGCGACGAGGACCTGTCGGCCGCCCTGCTGGTGCTGCTGGAACGGCACAAGACGGTGGTCGAGCCGGCCGGGGCGGCCGGCGTGGCCGCCCTGCTGACCGGTGCGTACGCACCCTTGGACGACGGCCCGGCGGTGGCCGTCCTGTCCGGGGGCAACATCGACCCGATGCTGTTGCTGCGGGTCATCGAGCACGGGCTGGCCTCGGCCGGCCGCTTCCTGCGGCTCGCCGTGCGCTGCACCGACCGGCCGGGCGAGCTGGCCCGGCTGCTGGGCCGGATCGCCGGGCAGCGGGCCAACGTGGTCGACGTGGCCCACTCACGGCAGAGCCCGCGGCTCAGCTTCGGCGAGGCCGAGGTCGCGCTGTCGGTCGAGACCCGCGGCCCGGACCACTCGGCCGCGCTGATCAGCAGCCTGCGCGACTCCGGCTACCGGGTGGCGCTGCTGGCCGACCACACCCCGTGACAAAAAGGCCCGCGGCGAACCGCCGCGGGCCTTTCGATCAAGGGGCTCAGCCCCCGAACGGGCCGAACTTGACCACTGTCACCTTGATGTCGGAGCCGCTGGGCGCCGTGTAGGTGACGGTCTGACCCTCGGACGCGCCCAGGATGGCCGTGCCGAGCGCCGACTCGGGGCTGTAGACCGTGAGGTCGGTGGTGGAGGCGATCTCGCGCGAGCCGAGCAGGAAGGTCTCGGTGTCACTCTGGTCGTCGTCGAAGTAGATCGTGACGACCGAACCGGCCGTGACCTTGTCGGCGGTCTGGGCCTCGCCGACCTCGGAGGTGCGGAGGAACTCCTTCAAGTACAGGATCCGGCCCTCTTGCCGGCTCTGCTCCTCGCGGGCCGCGTGGTAGCCACCGTTCTCGCGGAGGTCGCCCTCCTCGCGGCGCGCGTTGATCTCCGCGGCGACGGCCGGACGCGCGGCGATCAGCTCGTCGAGCTCGGACTGCAGCCGGTCGTGAGCGTCCTGAGAAAGCCAGGTCTTGGGCGCCTCTGAACTGGCCATGCGCGATCTCCTTGCTGAACGGGGGCACGTCATTAAATGGAAAACGCCCAGCACCCCTGGACGGGATGCTGAACGGAGCGAATCACTAACCTTACCAGCGGTATGCACAGCGCCGGTTTCGTGCGATCTTGTGCGGGTTCCCTCAGGCCGGTGGCCGGCAGTTCACGACGTCCCCGACGCTGGCCCGGGCCGTGGTGGGCACCGTCTCCTTCGCGTCGATTGTCGTTTCGTTCCCGCTGGGGCGGACGACGACCGTGCGCCGCCCGACCTCGAAGCCGTCGTAGTCGCGGGCCCGGATCACGCACTCGGCGGGTTGACCGGCCGGGACGCGTACCTTGAACTCGATCGACATCACGGCGTCCGACGGTTCCGACCAGCCGACGATCTGCGGCTCGTAGTCCGTCCGGCCGAACTGCTGGAAGAGCCGGACCGAGATCAGCAGGGAGGCCGCCACCACGACGACCAGCACGAGAACCGGCAGCACCGACCGGCGGCGGCCGGACCGGCGCCGTCCGTAACGGCCCGGCGGGAACACCGGGTCTGTGGTGCGCGTCTCGCTCACCTCGGGCACCTCTCGTGCGTTTCTTGTCGGGGGGATCCGCAAGAATGGCAGGGTCCATCTTCGCAGCCGACACCGGCCCGCCTGCCGCGGGTCAGGTCCGAGGAGTTTCAGTGGCTGAGCAGTTGCGTCTCATGGCGGTGCACGCGCACCCCGACGACGAGTCCAGCAAGGGTGCCGCCACCATGGCGCGATACGTCGCCGAGGGCGTCCGGGTGATGGTCGCGACGTGTACCGGCGGCGAGCGCGGCAGCGTGCTCAACCCCAAGATGGATCGCCCCGACGTGCTCGAGAACATCACCACCATCCGCCGCGCCGAGATGGACAAGGCGCGCGAGATCCTGGGCGTCGAGCAGTCGTGGCTGGGCTTCGTCGACTCGGGCCTGCCCGAGGGCGACCCGCTGCCCCCGCTGCCCGAGGGCTGTTTCGGCCTGCAAGATCCCGAGACGGCCGCGATCCCGCTGATCAAGCTGATCCGTGAGTTCCGCCCGCACGTCATGACCACCTATGACGAGAACGGTGGCTACCCCCACCCCGACCACATCATGTGCCACAACGTGTCGGTGGTGGCGTTCGACAAGGCGGGCGACCCCGAGGCCTACCCCGAGCTGGGCGAGCCCTGGCAGCCGCGCAAGCTCTATTACAACTCGGGCTGGACCAGGGCGCGCATGCTCGCCCTGCACGAGGGCATGCTGGCCGCCGGGCTCGAGTCGCCCTACGGCGAGTGGCTCGAGAAATGGAACGACCGGGAGGACCGGGGCGACAAGATCACCACCCGGGTCGAGTGCGGCGAGTACTTCGAGGTCCGCGACGACGCATTGCGGGCCCACGCGACCCAGGTCGACCCCGACGGGTTCTGGTTCAAGATCCCGCTCGAGCTCCAGCAGAAGGTGTGGCCGACCGAAGACTTCGAGTTGGCCCGCTCGCTGGTCGACAGCCCGGTCCCCGAGTCCGACCTGTTCGCGGGCATCCGCGAGTCGGTCGAAGCCCACTGAGACGTACAGTCATCCCTATGGACATGGACACCTTTGTCGCGGTCAACAACTTCGGCGACACCCGGTCGGGCGGCCTGGCCGGCCCGATGGGGTTGTTCGTCATCGTGCTCATGTCCATAGCGACTGTTCTGCTGATCCGCAACATGAACAAGCGCTTGCGTCGGCTTCCCGACAGTTTTCCTGACGTAAGGCAGACGCAGCGTGAGGCCGAGATCGCTCGCCTCAATGCCGATCTCGAGCGTTCCGGCGCCGGTGAGGCCCCGTCAGACGTCGAAGCGGGTCGATCCTCGGCGGCCGGCGCCGCCACGGATAACGAGGTCACGGGCGTTACTACTCAGAGTGACGGCGGGTCCGCCGACGGCGACGACCGTCGCGTTTGACCACGTCGCGGGCGGTTCAGGTCTGTCGGTCGACGACACACACCGTATTGGTCTGACTTAAAGGCGATACGCGTCGTGCGTCAAGCCCTGTTCTGTTCATCGGTATTGATTTAGCCTTCCGCCGGGGGCTTAACCGCCCCTGATCCCTGCGCGGAAGGGGGCGCCGAAAATGACCAATCCCCGCCCCCCGTTTTCTCCACTGCAGATGCACGTGCATCCGCCAGTGCCGCTGTTCAAAGGGCGTTTTCCGTGACGGCCCGGCCGGTCGCCGAGGCCCCGGTGCGTCGCTCCTTCAGCGCCGTGGTGGGCCTCGCCGGTCGCTCCCGCGGGGTCCGCGCGCTCACCGCCACGGTGATCGGCTCGGCCCTCCTGCTGGCCGTCCTCGGTGTCCTGTTGCCGGTCGACCGGCCGGCCGACCGTCCACTGACTCCGGTCGCCGGGGTCGCGCTCGCCGTGGCCGTCGTGATCGCCGGTCAACTGGCCCGGCTGCGCTTCCGGCTCGGCCGGGGCATGGTCTCGGTCAGCTGGGGCGAGGCCGCCTTCATCATCGGCTTCGTGGTGGCGCCGCCCGGCTGGCTGCCCGCGGCCACGCTGATCGGCACCGTGCTCGCGTGGGGGCTGCTGTCCTGGTGGGACTCGCACCGCAACACCGCCGAGCTGGCCCACCTGGCCGCCTCGCTCAGCCTCGGCGCGGCCGGCGCCACCGCGGTCGCGGCCCTGGTGGCGGGTGACGCGCCGGTGCTCGGCACGCGTACGACGACCGGGCTGCTGGCCGGCGCGCTGACCTACCTGCTCATCACGTTCGGGCTGGCCACGCTGACCCTCACCCTGCACCGGGACGCCCCGGCCCGGCAGATCCTGCTGCGGGCCTCGTACGCGAAGATTCCGATGTTCGTCGGCAACGTGGTGGTCGGCCTGGCCGCGGTCCACGCCATCATCGGCGGCCCCCTGTGGCTGCTCGCGTTCGCGCCCGGGCTCTGGCTGCTCCAGCGCACCTATCGTTTCCACCTGCGCGCCGAAGAGGAACGCCGCATGTGGGAGTCGTTCTCGGCGGCCACGGCGACCCTGCCCGGCGGCACCGAGGCCGAGGTCGCGCGGGCCGGTCTGACCGCGGCCCTCGAGGTGTTCGGCGCCCGCCGCGTCGAGATCGAGGTGCGCGGCCGCGACGGCGAACGCCGCTACGCCGAGGACGGCCCCGGCCTCGACAACGCGGTCGCCGGACTGCCCGGCCCCGCGATCACCCGCACCATGGCGGTGGCCGGTGACCCGGTCGGCGAGCTGACCGTCTGGCTGTCCGGCCCGACCCTGCCCGCCCCGCGCGACGAAGCCGCCATCTCGGCCTTCGGCGACGCCTTGGCCGGCGCGCTGCACGACGCGGCCACCCGCAGCCGGGTGGCCGGGCTCGAACAGCAGATCACCCACGACCTCACCAAGGACAGGCTGACCGGTTTGCTCAACCGCAGCACCCTGCTGACCGACGGCGACCGGCTGCTGCGCTCCTTCGACCGGACCCGGCCGGTGGCGCTGCTGCTGCTCGACATCAACGACTTCCGCGAGGTCAACGGCACCCTCGGGCACCGCCACGGCGACGAGGTGCTGCGGGTCGTGGCCGAGCGGCTGACCGAGCTGGCCCGCGACGGCGAACTGGTGGCCCGCACCGGCGACGACGAGTTCGCCCTGCTCGTGCCGACCGTGGCCGCGCTCACCGACTCGGCCGCGCCGGCCCACGAGCAGCCCAGCCCGCTGCCGGCGGCCCTGCGCCGGGCCCGCGAGCTGGTCGAGCATCTCATCCGGCCGATGGAGGTGTCCGGGGTGCGGCTCGCCGTCGAGGTGGCGGTCGGGGTCGCGGTCAGCCCGGCCGGCCGGGTCGACCTGGGCGAGCTCATCCGCCGGGCCTCGCTCGCCCTCAACCAGGCCAAGAGGCAGCAGCTGGCGGTCAGCGCGTTCGACTCCGGCCTGGACGCGGTCACCACCGACGCGCTCGCCCTACTGGCCGAGCTGCAGGACGCCCTGGCCGCCGACGATCAGATCCTGCTGCACCTGCAGCCCGCGGTCGACCTGATCACGGCCGCGCCGACGGGCGTCGAGGCCCTCGTACGCTGGCGCCACCCCCGCCGCGGCCAGCTGTCACCGGGCGATTTCGTGCCCGCGGTCGAGCACTCGGCCGAGTTGCAGACAGCGTTCACGGCGCGGGTGCTCGACCTGGCCCTCGACGCCGCGTGCAGCTGGCACGCGGCCGGCGTCGACGTGCCGGTCTCGGTCAACGTGTCGGCCCGCAGCCTGCTCGACCCCGGCTTCCCGGGCCAGGTCAGCGAGGCCCTGCGCCGTCACCGTGCGCCCGCTTCCTATCTCGTCCTCGAGATCACCGAGTCGGTCGCGGTCAGCCAGGAACGCATCGTGGACGAGGTGCTGGCCGAACTGCGCGACATGGGCGTCCAGCTCTCCCTGGACGACTTCGGCACCGGCTACTCCTCGCTGGCCATCGTCACCCGCGTCCCGGTCGACGAGATCAAGATCGACCGCTCCTTCGTCGACGACATGATCGAATCCTCGGCGGCCGAGGCCGTGGTCCGCGGCGCGGTCGAACTGGGCGCCCGCCTGGGCGTCCGGGTCGTGGCCGAGGGTGTCGAGACGACGGAGCAGCGGGCCGCCCTCATCGCCCTCAAGTGCCCCACGGCCCAGGGCTACCACTTCTGCAAGCCCATGCCCGCCGACAAGATCGTGCAGGCCCTGACCGCCCTGGCCGAAGCCGCCCCCGCCAACATCCACCCCCTCCGCGCCGACGACGCCTCCTGAGGGGCGTGCTCGAATCAATCGGTCGCTTTGGGGTGCGACGGTGCCGCGGCGACGACCCATACGATGCGGCGGTTCACCGGCGTGGCCGGCCGTTCGGTCAGAACGATCCATGCCTCCCAGGTGTTGGATCGGGCCGTATGGCACAGACTCTCCCAGCCCTTCGCAGCCTCGGAGGTGGCGAACCTCGCCTCCCACCCGCTGGGCTTCCCCGGCGGGGCGACTCGGTCGCCGCGCTTGGCGGCCATCAGGGCTCGTCCTCCACCGGCGCGGGGACGGGCCCGAAATCGTCGTTCAACGGGCCGCTCAGCTGACGCAGAAGGTCGGGATCGGTGTAGACCACGGCCGTCGCCTTCCAGCCTCTGAGCAACTCTGCCAGCACCGACCACTGGCCCAGCTCCGCGGAGATCCGTGCGGCCTTGACGAACTCGGCAACGAACTGGACGACAGCGTCAGCAGGCAGGAGGCTGAGCCAGGGGAACTCCTCGTTCAACGCCGCCTCAGCTGTCTCCGCAGGCACGTGCGCCAAGAGGTTGCGTAGCGCGCGGACCGTCGCGATCGCCCCCTCGCCGGCGGCGGCCACTCGATCTTCCCGGGTCAGCAGAAGATCGGCGCCGTCGCGGCGGCGAACGCGGACATCACCGGCATCGGCCAGAGCCGCCACGCTCTTGGGGTCACGCTGCAGCTCACTCCACTGCACTTCCCTTGTCCCATCCACAGATCAACTCTGAACTTATTCAGAACTTCTCGCAAGTCCCCGACGCAGTCGGCTTGACCGGCCTCGGAGCACCCGCTGTCAGCCGCTTGGGGATGCTTCGACGGGGTTGTCCACAACATCGGCCTGCCCGCGGGCCGGGGGCGGGGGTAGGTGAGAAGGTGGAGGCATGGCCAACCGTCTTGCCGGGGCTACGTCGCCCTACCTGCTTCAGCATGCTGACAATCCCGTCGACTGGTGGGAGTGGTCGCAAGAGGCGTTCGCCGAGGCGAAGCGGCGGGATGTGCCGGTGCTGATCTCGGTCGGCTATGCGGCCTGCCACTGGTGTCACGTGATGGCGCACGAGTCCTTCGAGGACGAGGCTGTGGCCAAGCTCATGAACGACGGGTTCGTGGCGATCAAGGTCGACCGCGAGGAACGGCCCGACGTCGATGCCGTCTACATGACCGCCACCCAGGCCATGACCGGGCAGGGCGGGTGGCCGATGACCGTTTTTGCCACGCCCGACGGTGACCCGTTCTTCTGCGGCACCTATTTTCCCCGGGCCAACTTCGCCCGCCTGCTCGACTCGGTCACCACCGCCTGGCGTGACCAGCGGGAACAGGTCGTCCAGCAGGGGGCGAGCGTGGTCGAGGCGATCGGCGGGGCTCAGCTCGTCGGTGGGCCCAAGGCGCCGATCTCGGCCGAGTTGCTGGCCGCGGCGGCCGCCGGGCTGCTCAAGGAGCAGGACACGACCAACGGCGGCTTCGGGGGCGCTCCGAAGTTTCCGCCGCACATGAGCCTGCTTTTCTTGTTGCGCCATTTCCAGCGTACGGGCTCCGAGGAAGCTCTCGAGGCCGTGCGGTTCGCGGCCGAGCGGATGGGGCGGGGCGGCCTCTACGACCAGCTCGCGGGCGGGTTCGCGCGGTACTCGGTCGACGCGACCTGGACGGTGCCGCACTTCGAGAAGATGCTCTACGACAACGCCCTGCTGCTCCGGGTCTACACGCAGCTCTGGCGGCTCACCGACGACCCGTTCGCCCGGCGGATCGCCGACGAGACGGCCGCGTTCCTGCTGCGTGACCTGGGCACCCCGGCCGGTGGGCTGGCCTCGGCCCTGGACGCCGACGCGGCCGGTGTCGAAGGTCTGACGTACGCCTGGAAGCCCGAGGAGCTCACCGCGGCCCTCGGCGACGACGGGGCGTGGGCGGCCGACCTGTTCGCGGTCACCCCCGCCGGCACGTTCGAGCACGGCCGCAGCGTGCTGGTGCTGGCCCGCGACATCGACGCCGCCGACCCGGCCCTGGTGGCGCGCTGGCGTGACGTACGGGAAAGGTTGCTGGCGGCCCGGGCCGAGCGCCCGCAGCCGGCCCGCGACGACAAAGTGGTCGCCGCGTGGAACGGCCTGGCCGTGACCGCGCTGGCCGAGCACGGCATCCTGACCGGCGCCGAGTCGTCCCGGGTGGCCGCGATCGAGATCGCCACCGTGCTGGCCGAACGGCACGTGGTCGACGGGCGGCTGCGCCGGGTCTCGCGTGACGGCGTGGTGGGGGAGCCGGCCGGCGTGCTCGACGACTACGGCTGTGTCGCCGAGGCGTTCCTGGCCGTGCACCAGCTCACCACCGACGGCGGGTGGCTCGAGCGGGCCCGCGAGGTGGTCGACGTGGCGCTGGCCCACTTCGGCACCGGCGAGGGCGGCTTCTACGACACCGCCGATGACGCCGAACGCCTGGTCACGCGGCCGGCCGACCCCACCGACAACGCCACGCCGTCGGGGTTGTCGGCGATCTGTGCGGCGCTGGTGGCGTACGCGGCCCTGAGCGGCGAGCCGAGCTATCGCGAGGCGGCCGACGCGGCCCTGGCCACGGCCGGTCCGGTGATCGGCGGTCACCCAAGGTTCGCCGGCTACTCGGCGGCGGTGGCCGAGGCGGCGATCTCCGGACCGTACGAGATCGCCATCGCGGCCCCGGCCGGGCTGGAGGCTCCGCTGCTGGCCGCGGCCCATCGCCACGCGCCGCCGGGGACGGTCATCGTGGCCGGCGAGCCCGACCGGCCCGGCGTTCCGCTGCTGGCCGACCGGCCCCTGCAGTCGGGCGTCCCCACGGCGTACGTGTGCCGGGGTTTCGTCTGTGACCGCCCGGTGACCAGCCCGGACGATCTGGTGGCGCGCCTCGGTCGGTAGGCTGGGCGGGCGATGGATACCCGAACCGGTCTGCCTGTGGTCGGCATGGTGGGCGGGGGCCAACTGGCCCGCATGACCCACCAGGCTGCTATTTCTCTCGGTCAGTCACTGCGTGTGCTGAGCGTGTCGCCCGATGACAGTGCCGCGCTGGTCGCGGCCGACGTCCGGATCGGCACCCATACCGATCTGGCCGCGCTGCGCGAGTTCGCCAAGGGCTGCGAGGCCGTCACCTTCGACCACGAGCACGTGCCGACCGGGCACATCAAGGCGCTCGAGGCCGAGGGCGTCAAGATCTATCCCGGGTCCAAGGCGCTGGTCTTCGCGCAGGACAAGGGTCTTATGCGCGAGCGCTTGGCCGAGCTGGGCGCCCCGGTGCCGCGCTGGGGCCGGGTCGAGTCGGCCGAGGACGTCGAGACCTTCGCCGGCGGCGTCTGGCCGGTCGTGGCCAAGGCCACCCGCGGCGGGTACGACGGCAAGGGCGTCTGGATGCTGGCCGGGCCCGACGAGGCGGCCGCGCTGGTGGCCACCGGCACGCCGCTGATCGTCGAGGAACGCGTGCCGCTGCGCCGCGAGCTGGCCGCCCTGGTCGCGCGCTCGCCGTTCGGGCAGGTCGCGGCGTACCCGGTGGTCGAGACGGTGCAGAAGGACGGCATCTGCGTCGAGGTGCTCGCGCCCGCGCCCGGCCTGAACGAGGCGCTGGCCCTGAAGGCCCAGCAGCTCGCGATCGACCTGGCGAACGAGCTCGGCGTGGTCGGCCTGCTGGCCGTCGAGCTGTTCGAGACCGTCGACGGCATCGTGGTCAACGAGCTGGCCATGCGTCCGCACAACTCCGGCCACTGGACCATCGAGGGCGCCCGGACGTCGCAGTTCGAGCAGCACCTGCGGGCCGTGCTCGACTACCCGATGGGTGAGACGTCGCTCACCGCGCCCGCCGTCGTGATGGCCAACGTGCTCGGCGGCGAACCGGGCGGCATCTCGATCGACGAGCGTCTGCACCACCTGTTCGCGGCCGACCCCGGCGCCCGCGTGCACCTGTACGGCAAGCTGGTCCGCCCGGGCCGCAAGATCGGGCACGTCACGGTGCTCGGCGACGACATGACTTCGGTCCGCGCCCGCGCCGCTCGGGCCGCGCAATGGCTTCAGGAGGGCCGGTAAATGGCACCGCTCGTCGGGATCATCATGGGCAGCGATTCGGACTGGCCCACGATGGAGGCGGCGGCGCTGGCCCTCGCCGAGTTCGAGGTGCCGTTCGAGGTCGGCGTCGTTTCGGCCCACCGTACGGTCCGCAAGATGGTCGACTACGCCGAGAGCGCGGCCGGCCGGGGCCTGCAGGCGATCATCGCCGGGGCCGGGGGCGCCGCCCACCTGCCGGGCATGGTGGCCGCGCTGACCCCGCTGCCGGTGATCGGGGTGCCGGTGCCGCTCAAGCACCTCGACGGCATGGACTCGCTGCTCTCGATCGTGCAGATGCCGGCCGGGGTGCCGGTGGCGACCGTGTCGATCGGCGGCGCGCGCAACGCCGGCCTGCTCGCCGTGCGCATCCTCGGCGCGGCCAACCCTCTGTTGCGTACGAAGATGGCGAACTTCCAGGCGAGCCTCGAGCAACTCGTGGCCGAGAAGGACGCCGCGCTACGTGAGAAACTGCTGGGGTGATGACGCGGCGCTGGCAACCGACGGCCTTCCTGGTCGCGGTCGGCGTCCTGGGCGGGTTCTGGATCGGCTCGCTGCCCGGTCTGGCGTTCTTCGTGGTCCTGGTCGTGGCCGCGGCGATCGTCTCGCCGCGCGCCTTCCCGCGCTCGGTCACCGACGCCGAGGCGCGCGCCGCTCAAGCGGCCGACGGCCGGCCCATCATCTACTGGCGGCCGGGGTGCCCGTTCTGCCTGCGGCTGCGCGGTTCGCTGGCCCGGCAGGCCGGCCGCTACCACTGGGTCGACATCTGGAGCGACCCTGACGGCGCAGCGTCCGTGCGGACGGTGGCCGACGGCAACGAGACCGTGCCCACGGTCGTGACCGTCGACGAGTCCTTTGTGAACCCTTCACCACAGCTGGTGCGAAACCTTCACTGAGCGTTCAAACGGCGCGCCTAAGTTCGGGACATCGACTTCTGGTGGAGTATGGCGCTCGCGACCCTGGGTGTGGGCGTGCCCACGATCGCGGCCATCTACGAGTTCCTGTTCAAGGGGCGCAAGCGGCTCGGCTACCGCGTCCAGATGGACACCACGGCCAACGACGTCGGCGAGATCGCCGCGCCGGGCGCGCTCGGTGAACTGAGCAACAACGGCGTCCCCCTCGTGGATCCGAGCATCGTGCTGCAGCGGAAAAGAGAACACCGGGCGTACGAACATCGACGAGCACGACTACGCCGTGGGCGACGACGACAAGGCCGGCATCCGGGTCAGCTTCCCCGGCCGGCGCGTGGTCGGACTCGTGGTGACCGAGCTCAGCGACGAGAACCTGCGCTCCAGCCTGGCCGGTCTCACCGTGCGCGACGACCTGGTCGAGCTGCCCAAAGTGCCGATGAACCGCGCCGACCACTACAAGGTGCTGGCCGCGCCGGACAGCACCGACGGCACCAGGAAGATCGACGGGCCGTACCCCGATCCGATCGTGGTCGGCACCATCAAGGGCGGCGTGGGCGACGGCCGGATCATCGAGACCCGCAGCCGTACGGGATCCTCGAAACGGGCGATGGCCTTGATCGCGTTCCTGGCGCTGATGGTCGTCGCCCAGTCGGTGGTCTTCTTCCGCAGCGACACCGGCACACCGATCGACTGCGCGACCGGAGCGCTGACCCTGACCGGCACGACCGCGTTCGAACCGGTCGTGCGCGAGGCCGCCCAGTCCTACCAGGACGTTTGTACCGACGCGACGTTCAGCTTCGAGATGCGCGGCAGCGGCGAGGGTCTGCTGGCGCTCGACCGGGCCGGCGAGAACGCGGCCGTGCTGGCCTTCTCCGACGGCGACAAACCGGACGGCATACCCGGCCTGGTCGCCCGGCCAACCGCATTCGTGCTGTTCACACTGGTGGTCAACCCCGACACCGGCGTCCGCGACCTGACCACGTCGCAGCTCCGGCGCCTGTACGGCGGCGAGATCACCAATTGGGAAGAGATCGGCGGTCGCGACGTGCCGGTCCGCCTGATCAGCCGCAACCCCGGCTCGGGCACGAGAGCGGCGGTCCAGCGCCGGGTGCTCGGCGGCGCCCGCGAACCCGGCAGCAACTCCGACAACTGCCGCGACCGTGATCCGGGTGCCCCGACCGGCGTCGTGCGCTGCGCCCGCAACTCCACCGACGACGTGCTACGCGCCGTGGCGGACATGCCGGGCGCGCTCGGTTACAGCGAACTGGGAGCCGCCACGGACCGTGAGGGCCTGGCCCTGGTCAGCATCGACGGCCGCCCCGCCACCGTGCCCGACGCCGACCACGGCACCTACCCGTTGTGGGAAACCGAACTCGGCTACACCCACGGCGACCCGGACGCCCACTAGGTGGCGGCGGACTTCCTGCGCTACCTGACCACCCAGGACGGCGCCGACATCATCCGAGCCCAGGGCGACCGCCCCTGCGCCGAACTGGCCAACCCCCAACTCTGCCACCCCGAACCCCGCCCCTGACCCGGGATTTGCCTTCGTCGATTTAACTGAAAGGCTCACCCGGCGGGAGGAGTGGTCCGTGGTGGACGACTTGAGCCGGCGCGGCGAATAGCGGCGCTGTGGCGAAGCGAAGACGGGGCGACGGCGAAAGGCAGCCTCCGCGGAGCGTGCGCGAAGGACAAGAGATCGTCGCCAAGGCAATGCCCGCCGGCCGGGTGGGCGCGGCCCGAATGCAGAACGACGATCTGATCACCCATCGCTCGGGTGCCGAGGGAGCCACTCCCGAGGGGCGGCGAACCGTTCTTCGGCCAGGGCTCGACGAGAGCGGCCGGCGGTCCTTGGAGATGGAGAACTCCGCCGCCGACATACTGGCGGCGAAGGGATGGCAGATCAAACAGAACCCGACGAGCGACGAGGTTGCCCGCGCCCGTCAGGAGGCCGGAGATCGAGGTTCTCCGCTCAAGGAGCCGGACTTTCTTCTCGAAGGCCGGGTGTTCGACTGCTACTCACCGACGAATGAAATGAAGACGCCGCGTGGTATTTGGAGATTCGTGCAGGAGGAGAAAATAGACGCCCTCCAGACCCAGCGAGTGGTAATCAATCTGGAGGACTGGCGAGGCGACCTCTCCGCGTTGAAGGCGCAGTTCGCCGGCTGGCCCATGGAGGGACTCAAAGAAGCCAAGGTCATCACGGCCGACGGCCGCATCCTTCAACTTGATCTTCCCTCGACAGTCGAATGAGAGCGTGAGCATGGCGATCGAGTACGACTTGATTCTCGCCGGGGACACGCCCGCTGAGCAGGTGGCGGCGCGGGCGTTCCCCGAGCACGACGAACGCCCGGATGGCCCCGGACCACTCCTTGTGGCGGTGGTGAACGAGCGGTACGGCTTTGCCGCCACCATCAGGTCCGGCGGCAGCCGGTACGTCGAGGTGCTGACCGATCAAGGCTCGTGGGAGTGGGAACCGGAACCGGCCGCCTCGGTCGGTTTCCGCATGGACAAAGAGGTGCCCGACGTCGCCTGGCAGGTGACGAACATGCTCACGGTCGTCCGGCGCGTGCTGGCGACCGGAGCGGAGGATGCCGCGTTCTCTTTCAACGGCGACATCCTGCTGCTGTCCCGGCTGAACGGCGTCCTCACCAAGCACCGACGCGACAAGTGGTGGGCGAACTACCCGGGCGCGAACGACGCGCTCCCAGGGTGAATGGGTCTGTCATCTACTTCTGGACGGCGGTCTTGGCTCGAGCGACCAGGTCGGTGAACCAGAGGGCTTCAGCTACCGAGCCATTTCCACGGTTGGTCAGGGCGGCCAGACCGGCGCCCAGACCGGCACCACGCGTGCCTTGACCTGGGCCGCGACGGCCCGGACGAAGGGCGGTGGGTCGACCGATCGCGATCGCCTCGGCCTCGTCCGTGGAGCGGGCCTGGATCGCTGCTGCGGTGACGCCGGTGATGGTGGTCAAGCCGATTGCCGCGTTCGGCCAGCCGCGCTGTCGGACTGTGCCCACGGCCGCGAGAAATCCATGGTGATGGTTCGTGGCGCGGCGCACGGTCCGGGTCTCGTGTCGTTTTGTGGAGGTGCTTCACATGCCGGTTCTCGTCGAATTCTTTGGACTGTTCGAGTTTTCGGCCTGAGGGGTAGCAGAAGTGGATCTTCCACGTAGTTTTGTTGTTCGCGAGCAGCATCACCGTATTCACAATCCGTTGTCCGAGGTCAAGCTGGCTGACCTCGGGCGGGCGCTGCGTCTGACGGCCGGCGCGAGCATGCTCGATCTGGCCTGTGGCACCGGCGAGATGGTGAGCACCTGGAGCCGGGATCACGGCATCACCGGTCTCGGTGTCGACATCAGTACGGTCTTCGGCGAGCAGGCCCGGCGGCGAGCAAGCGAGTTGGGCGTCGGCGAACGCGTCGCTTTTGTGCACGATGACGCGGCCGGGTTTGTTGCGCCCGAGCCGGTCGACATCGCCGCGTGCGTCGGCGCGACCTGGATCGGTGGTGGCGTACCGGGAACTCTGGATCTTCTGGCTCGTAGCCTGCGGCCGGGTGGGCTGGTGCTGGTCGGCGAGCCCTTCTGGCGGGAGGATCCGCCCAGCGACGAGGCCGTCCGGGGCTGTCACGCGCAGGCCAGGTCCGACTTCCATGACCTGCCCGGGCTGGTCGAGTTGTTCGGGCGGCTGGGCTGGGATCTGGTCGAGATGGTGCTGGCCGACGAGGACAGCTGGGACCGCTATGTCGCGGCGCAGTGGATGACCATCCGCACCTGGCTGGACGCCAACCCGGACGACGAGCTGGCCCCAGAGTGTCACGGCTCCGCTCGACTACGTCCGCTACCAGCGCCGCTATCTGGGCTGGGGAGTGTTCGTCCTAAAGATGCGTGACGTCGTTCAGCGCGACGATCGCGTGGTTGTGGAACAGGTCGTCCTCGCGCAGGGTCGTGATGCCGCCGGGGGAGAAGCGGAACGCCATCCGGCCCGCTGATTCCAGCGGCATCTCGATCCAGGCCGCCAGCACAAAAGTGGCGGCCATGCCGTGCGTGACGATCACCTGGTGGGGCGCGTCCGACTTCAGGATGCGCTCCACCGCCGCGTAGACGCGGACGGCCAGGTCCCACTTCGTCTCGGCGCCGGGTAGGCCCTCGTCGTGGCGCATGCGCTCGCCGAACTCGGGCGGGGGCACGAAGCGTTCGTCCAACCAGGACTGCGGTTTCCCGCCGGCCTCGCCGAACGATTTCTCGCGCAGGTCGCTGTCGAGTGTCACGACCGTGCCCAGCTTCGCCGCGATGACCTCGGCCGTACGGCGCGTGCGCAGCAGATCCGACGAGTAGATCTCAGGCTTCGGGGCCACGGAAGCCAGCAGCGAAGCGATCCGCGCGGCCTGAGCCAGCCCACGTGGGGTGAGGTCGGAGTCGTACCAGCCGCCGACCAGCCCGTCGACGTGGTGGGTCGCCTCGGGATGCGTCACGACATGGATGATTCTCACGCCGCTAATGTACGGCCGCCGCGGTGTCGCTACCGCATCTCGGCCAGGCGCCCGCGCAACCCTTCGCGGGTGCGGCGGCGGTTCTCGTTGGTGGCGCCGACCCAGAGCAGGATCACGCCGAGCGGCACCAGCACCAGCCACGGGCCGACCAGCGTGCTGGCGAAGTGGATGGCGGCGAAGATCGTGGCCACCGCGCCCACGACGACCGGGGCCTGCTGGCGGTTGCGTGAACCGACGATCAGGGTGGCCACCGCGGCCAGCAACAACAGCACCTCGCGCAGCTCGCCACCGTTGCCGGCCAGCACGATGCCGATCGTCGGCACGAACGCGGCCAGCAGGGCCGGACCGTACGCGGCCCAACTGCTCAGATCGGGGCGGTCGCGCGACTCGATGACCCCGACCAGCAGGGCCAGCGCGGCGAACGGCAACGTGTACGCCTCGGGCAGCGCGACGTCGGCCAGCGCCACGAACAGCCACACGCCGACGATCTCGAAGGCGACCGCCGTCCAGAACAGCGCCCGCCGCTGGCTGGCCGGGCGGCCGAGACGGGCCGCGGCCAGCCCGAGGACGGCGCCCCAGGCGGCCAGCATCGCGGCCAGGTGGGCGGGGGAGTCGAACGCCATCACGCCGGCCAGCAGCGCCGACGCGTAGCCGCTCCATTCGACAGTGGACGCCTCGGCGCGGTATTGCGGCAGGCCGAGGCGGGGCACCGTGGCCTCGAGGATCAGCAGCGCGGCCCCGACGGCCAGCACCCCGAACGCGGCCCAGGGACGCTCGACCCCGGCCGCGATGGCCGCGGTCAGCACGAAGAACTGGCCCATCACGGCGGCGAAGATCCAGCCCAGGATGCGGGCGAAGCGGCTGCGGCCGCCGAGCGCGGCGACCAGCCCGACCAGGATCGCGCTGCCCAGCGTGAACAGCGTGAGCCGCTGCTGGGCGAGGCTGCCGGCCAGGCCCGCGTTGCCGGCCAGCAGCCCGATCACGAAGACGATCGTGCGGGTCGTGCCGAGCAGCGACGAGCGGCGGCCGGCCGGCGGCGGGGTCAGGGCCAGGCCGAGCATCGAGATCGTGAACACGACCAGGGCGGCCGTGGTGGCCGTCGGGTAGGACGCGTGCAGAGCGATCGGGGCGATCAGGATGGTGATGGCCAGGCCGGGCAGGATCACCGGCACGGCCTCGGACGCCTTGCCCCCGAAACCGACCGCGGCCAGCGCGGCCGCCCCGGTGAGCAGCACGATCGCGAGGACGCTGGTGCCGTCGACATTGCCCGACGAGGGCTGGGCCAGCGCCGCGATCGGGCCGTCCCAGATGCGCGAGAGCTGACCCAGCGGGTCGACCAGCGCCGCCTTGAGCGCGGGGGCGATCGAGAACAGGGCCAGGATCGTCGGCACCAGGGCCAGGACGACCGCGCTGGTGGCCGGGTCGACCAGCCAGCGGCCGGTCAGGCCCAGTGGGCGGGCCGTGGTCCAGCGGCGGACCGGGTAGCGGCCGGCCCCGGTGAACACGCCCTCGCGGGCCAGCGTGATGCCGGGCGCGGGGATCGAGCCGCGCAGCAGCTCGGCCAGCACGCCGAGCAGGGCCGCGGCGGCCGCGTAGAGGGCGGTCGGGTACGGGGTGGGAATGGACGCGAAGGCGGTGATGGTCGCGCCGAGGACCAGGCCGACCGTGGCCCATGGCAGGAACTGGGCGATGTAGCGGCCGGTCAGCGCGAGCAGGGCCAGGCTGAGGCTGGACGCGGCGAGCGCGGCCGTCAGCAACACCTGGGCCCCGTGCCCCTGGTCGGCCGCGACCGAGGCCAGCACGCCGGGCAGGGCCAGCATGATCGCGCCGGTGGCGGCCCCGCCGATCTGGGCCCGGTGGCGGGGCATGCCGGTGTCGTCGCGGGCCAGGTCGGCCTCGGAGACGGTCGACGGCGACCAGAACCGGCCGGGCAGGGGCAGGGGAGTGCCGGGCGGCGGGCTTTCGATGGTGGCCACCGGCGTACGGGCCATGACCGCGGTCAGTGCGCCGATCATCACCACGAGCAGCAGGGCCAGTGCGGTCGACCAGGGCCGGGCCAACGACGACAGGACAGCGTGGAGCAGGACGGCGGCGGCCGCGCCGGCCCGGCACAGCGCGGCGGCGGGCTCGAGGGCGGCGACGGCGGCCATCGCGTACGCAATGGCGACCGCACCCCCGATCAGCAGGGGCGACCACCAGGGCAGTCCGAGCGCGAACGGCGCGCCGATCGCGGCCGCCGCCCCGGCGATGGCCGAGAACAGGTGCGACCACGGGCGCGGGGCCGCCAGGGCCGCCGCGATCGACACCACGACCAGGGCGAACGGCGCCTGCCAGGCCCCCGGAGCGGGCGCCGGGAAGCGGCTCAGGTCGGCGTCCCACAGGTCGGCCGAGACGCCCAGCATGCGGATCGCGCCGGCCAGGGCCAGGTAACCGGCGATCGCGCCGACGACCACGCCGGCCACGGCCAGGCCGCGGTTGGGGCCGCGGCTCCACTCCTCGGGCAGCACGGCCACGCCGAGCGCCACGATGAGCACCACCACACCGGCCACGGCCAGCGGGGCCGCCGGGAAGGCGAGCGCGAACACGCGGGCCAGCGCGCCGCAGATCGCGACGGTGGCGGCCGCGGCGGCGATGTCGGGACCGTCGAGCACCCGGTCGCTGCGGCGCCCGTTGTCGATCGATTTCGAGAAGAACAGCAGCCCGGCCGCGACCAGCAGCAGCGCGCCGACCCAGACGTCGGGCGCAGTGGCCCCCGGGGCGAGCAGAGCGGCCAACGCCAGGGCGATGGCGCCCAGGCCGGTGCCGACGGTCAGCGGCAGGCTGATGTCGCGCCGGGCCACCTGGAACACCGCGGCGTAGCTGAGCGTGGCCGCCACGGCCAGGAAGCCGACGGCCAGCGCGGGCACGGTGACCGCCTCGGTGGCCGGTGGGCCCTGGCCCTGGTCGGCGACGGCGAGCGCGGCCGTCACCACGGCGCCGGGCAGGGCCAGCGCGGCCGCGCCGGACGCCCAGTCGCCGACCAGCCAGGCGTAGAGACGGATGGGGATCTGCCGGGCGGCCACGGCGATCATCACGCCGGCCCCGGCGATCGCGGTCAGCACGGCGGCGGTCAGCCAGGCCGCGCCCAGCGCGGCGCCCGCCCCGAACAGGCCGACCACACCGGCCGCGGCCACGTGCACGATCGCGATGCGGCGGGTGGTGGCGGCCAGCCCGGCGGCGCCGATGCCGACGGCGGCGATGACCAGCGGCCACGGCGCCCCGGACCAGCCCAGGCCGAGCGAGGCGGGCACGGCCAGGGCGGTCAGCGCGATGCCGGCGACCGCGCCCTCGTGCCGCACGCTGGGCGGCAGGGCGAGCGCGGCGGCGATCGTGACCAGCAGCGCGCTGAAGGCCAGCAGCCAGCCCAGGTCGCCGGCGGCCTCGGCCATCCGCTGGGTGTAGACCGCCGGGTCGGCGTGCCAGACGGGCCGGGCCGCCTGCAGCGGCAGGAAGGCGGCGCGCAGGCAGTCGAGCACCAGGATCAGGCTGATCAGGGCGAGCGCGACGGCCGAGGCGATCTGCGGGCCCCGGCGCACCTCGGGCGGCACCAGGGTCACGACGGCGCCGGTGACCGCGATCGCGGCGGCCGCCACGGCCAGCGTCCAGGGTGGCGACACGACGTCGGCGATGCGGGCCGTCGCGCCGATCACGGACAGGGCCAGCACGGCGCCGGCGATGTTGCGGGCGGTCAGGTTGTCGAGCAGCCAGGCCGCGGCGAACGCGGTGAGCGCGGCCAGCACCAGCACCAGCCCGGACCGCAGCGCGTCGGGCAGCACCCGGGCCTGCAGCAACGCCACCGACGAATAGAGCAGGGCGCCCGCGCTGGCCACGCACAGCAGCGCGAACGTCAGCTCGCGCAGCCAATCGGCCGACGGCGGGGCGGCCGGGGGCGCGATCGGGACCGAACCGGCGGCGGGGGCGCCGGCCGGGCGCGGGCCGGGGAAGATGCGGGTGCGCAACCAGCCCTTGCGCCGTCGTTCGGTGGTGCCGTGCAGGATGAGGTCGGGCTCCTCGCGGGCCGATTCCGGGCGCTCCGGGGCGTCCTCGGCCAGCAGCACCGGATCCTGGTGCTCGCGGTCGGCGGCCACCGGGCGGCCCCACGGCCACTGCGGCACCAGCCGGCCCCGGCGGATGACGGTGGTCAGCAGCAGCAGGTCGAGCACGGCGACCACGGTCAGCGCCATGCCCCAGCCGGCCGGGCTCTGGATCATCGGCTCGGCCAGCAGCAGTGGCACCGGCTGCGCGGCCACGACGGTGGCGTAACGCGGCGCGGCGAGGCGGGTGGCCCCGGCGTACGCGAAGCTGGCCACCGCCGTGATGGCGAAGGTGATGCCCAGATAGAGCGGGACGGGCACGCTCGCGCCGCCGGTCAGCTCGCTGCCGTGCAGGGCGAACAGGGTGAGCGGAAGAAGGATGAGGCCGACCCAGGCCACGGTCTCGCCGGTCGAGCTGAGGCCGCGCCGGGCGATGCCGGGCGCGGCGACCAGGGCGGTCGTGGTGGCCAGGGCCAGGATCAGGGCCCGGGCGAACGGGTTGCTGACCGCGACCCCGGCGAAGACCACCGCGGCCACGCCGATGAGCAGGGCGCCCAGCGCGAGCAGGATGTTCTGCACCGACTGGGAGGACGCCTCGGGCGGGTGGTGCTCGGCCCCGGTGAACCCGGCCGAGCGGCGCGGCGGCGGGGCGACCCGCTCGGTCGGCGGCGGGTCGTCGACGAGCATGGTCACGCCGTCGGTGGCGACCCCGGGCGGGCCGGTGTGGGCCGACCCGGGTGGCGCCCAGTCGGGTCGCGGCCCGGTGCGCTTCGAAGAGGGCGGTGGGGGCGGTGGCGGCTCTTCGGCGGGGCCGCCGGTCGGCGGGGGCGGCGGCGGGAACTCGTCGGGCTCGCGACGGCGTACGCGACGGCTCTTGGTGGGTTTGGTGGCCTTTTTCTTGGTGTTGGCGTGGGCCAGGATGTCGCGCTGGAACTGCGCCGCCTGGATCTTGGCGGCGATCTGCGTGCGCTCCTTGGCCGCGGCCATGTCACGGATCTTGAGGTCCGCGATCGAGGCCTCGATGCGGGACAGCTCATCGTCGTAGCTGTCGGGCTGTTCAGCCTGCGCCACGGAACCTCCTCGACCTGCCGCCACGCCTTGCCTAGAGCATGCCGGTCCGACACCTCATTAGAACAGGCTCACGGGGGCCGACATCTATAGAAAACGCCCGCGGCCGCTCAGCCTCTGGTCGGCGTACGCTACGCGCCAGTAACATAGCGGCGGGACTGTTGGAGTGAAGGGGCCAGGCTATGAGCGAGTTCGACGTCTACCAGCTGCCGGAGGACCACGAGACCATCCGCGCCGCGGTGCGCGAGGTGTGCGACGCGCGGGTGGCGCCGAATGCGGCCGAGGCCGACGAGACCGGGGAATTCCCCAAGGCTTCGTACGACGCCCTGCGCAGCAGTGATTTCCACGCGCCGCACATCCCGGTCGAGTACGGCGGGGCCGGCGCCGACGCCCTGGCCACCGCCATCGTGATCGAGGAGGTGGCCCGCGCCTGCGGCTCGTCCTCGCTGATCCCCGCGGTCAACAAGCTGGGCACGATGCCGCTGCTGATCGCCGCCTCGGAAGAGCTGAAGCGGAAGTACCTGCCCAAGGTCGCCTCGGGTGAGGCCATGTTCTCGTACTGCCTGTCCGAGCCCGAGGCCGGTTCGGACGCGGCGTCGATGACGACCAAGGCCGTACGTGACGGTGATCACTGGGTGCTCAACGGCGTCAAGCGCTGGATCACCAACGCGGGCGTTTCGGAGTACTACACGGTCTTCGCGGTCACCGACCCGACCAAGCGCTCCAAGGGCATCTCGGCCTTCGTGGTCGAGAAGTCCGACGCCGGGGTCAGCTTCGGCGCGCCCGAGAAGAAGCTCGGCATCAAGGGCTCGCCGACCCGCGAGGTCTACTTCGACAACGTCCGCATCCCGGCCGACCGCATGATCGGCGACGAGGGCACCGGCTTCGCGACGGCGATGAAGACGCTCGACCACACCCGCGTCACGATCGCGGCCCAGGCGCTGGGCATCGCCCAGGGCGCGCTCGACTTCGCGAAGGGCTATGTGAAGGAGCGCAAGCAGTTCGGCAAGCCGGTGGCCGACTTCCAAGGCGTTCAGTTCATGCTGGCCGACATGGGCATGAAGCTCGAGGCGGCGCGGCAGCTCACCTACGTCGCGGCCGGCAAGAGCGAGCGCGGCGACGCCGACCTGACCTACTTCGGCGCCGCCGCCAAGTGCTTCGCCTCCGACGCCGCGATGGAGATCACCACCGACGCCGTCCAGCTGCTGGGTGGGTACGGCTACACCCGTGACTACCCGGTCGAGCGCATGATGCGCGACGCCAAGATCACCCAGATCTACGAGGGCACCAACCAGGTGCAGCGTGTCGTCATGGCCCGCCAGCTGCTCAAGGACTGACGGGCCACAGCGTTTCTCAGGAAGCGCGGACGACCGCGGTGGCCGGGTCGCCGTCGACGGCGGCGGCGATCTGGGGCACCAGCTTGTCGAGCAGGTAGGGCAGGCTCAGCACCGAGATGAACGAGGTGGCCGCGCCGACCTGCTCGAGGTTCTCGACGTAGAGGTCGCGGGCCTCGGTCTTGACCTTCAGCTTGCTGTAGAGCGGGTCGGCCTGCACCTTCGCCTTGTCGGCGTCGTGCTTGTCGACGATCCAGACCAGCATGTCGACGTCGAGCAGGTCGGTGCGCTCCTTGGACAGGTTGGCGCCGAACTCCTTGCCGGTGATCTCGTCGAGGCCGGCCGGCAGCGTGAAGCCGAGGTCGGTGAGCAGGCGTCCGCGGGGGTCTTGCGTGCCGTAGACCCAGTAGCCCTCGTACGTGGTGGCCATCAGACCGGTCTTGCCCGCGAACTCGGGGTGGTCCGCCTTGACCTTGGTGAACAGGGCCTCGGTGTCGGTGACCAGCTTCTCGGCCTGCGCCTTGCGGCCGACCGACTCGCCGACCGTACGGGTCAACTCCTGCCAGCTCACGCCGTAGTCGACCTGGTCCTTGGGCTGGGCCACGGTCGGCGCCATCTTCGACAGCTTGGCGTAGTCCTCGGTGGTCAGACCGGAGTAGACGGCCAGGATGAGGTCGGGCTTGAGCGCCGCGACCTTCTCGAACTGGATGCCGTCGGTGAACGTCAGCACCTGCGGCTTCTCGGCCGAGCCCAGCGCGGCGGTGGCCCAGGGCCAGATCGCGCCCGGCTTCTCGCCGAACCACTCGGTGGTCGCGACCGGGACGACACCCAGCGCGAGCAGGGCGTCCTGCTCGACCAGGCCGACGGTGACGATCCGCTTGGGCTCGGCCTTGATCTCGGCCGTGCCGAACTTGTGGGCGATGGACACGGGGAAGGCGGCGGCGTCGACGCCGGCCGAGGCGCTGCCGGCGGTGGCCGGCTCGTCGTTCTCGCTGTTCGGTCCGCACGCGGTCAGCGCGAGGAGGAGCCCGGCCGCCGCCACAGTGGCAGTCCGCCGGATATTGATGAGCCGCACGGGCTGTTCCCTTCTGAAAAACGCGAGGGCCCCGGGACGGGTGACCTCGACCGCGAGTGTAGGTTAGCCTCACCTAAACGCAGAACCCATGGAGCCCACGTTGACCGCCGTCATTGCGGCCCCGCCCTCCAGCGCGCACCAGAATCGGGCGAAGCGGCGCTGGATCGGCTTCGTGGCGGCCCTGGCTGTCCTATTTGTCGTGATAGCTGTGAGCATCGCGATCGGCAGCCGCACGATCGAGCTGTCGACGGTGTGGCAGGTGCTGTGGCACCCCGACAACTCGCCGGAATCGGCCATCGTCCATGACCTGCGTCTACCCCGGACGCTGCTCGGGCTCGGGGTCGGCGCCGCGCTGGGGCTGGCCGGCACGGTCATGCAGGCGCTCACCCGCAACCCCTTGGCCGAACCGGGGCTGCTCGGCGTGAACATGGGCGCCTCGACCCTCGTGGTCGTCGCGATCGCTTTCCTCGGTGTGACCACCGCCTCCGGCTACGTCTGGTTCGCCTTCCTCGGGGCCGCGCTCACCTCGGCCGCCGTCTTCGCGCTGGGCGGGGCCGGGCGGCATCCGACCCCCGAGCGGCAGATTCTGGCCGGGGTCTCGATCACGGCGGTGCTCGGCGCGTTCGTCTGGGTGATCCTGGTGCTGCGCCGTGAGGCGTTCGACCGCTACCGGCACTGGGACGTCGGCTCGTTCTCCGACCGCGACTCGGGCACTGTCCTGCGGATCCTGCCCTTCCTCGCGGTCGGCATCGTGCTCGCGCTGATCCTGGGGCGGCAGCTCAACGCGCTCAGCCTGGGCGACGACTCGGCCACCGCGGTCGGGGCCCATCCCGTACGCATCCGGGCCCTCGGCCTGCTGGCCGTGACCCTGCTGTGCGGGGCCGCCACGGCCGCCGCCGGTCCGATCTGGTTCCTCGGGCTGGCCGTGCCGTACGCGGCCCGCATGATCGTCGGCTCCGACTACCGCTGGATCCTGGCCTATGCCGTGATCATCGGTCCCGCCCTGATCCTGGGGGCCGACGTGCTGGGCCGGGTGCTGGTGACCCCGGCCGAGCTCCCGGTCGGCGTGGTCACCGCTTTCCTGGGCGCGCCGTTGTTCATCGCGCTGTGCCGCCGACGCCGGTTGAGTTCACTGTGAGGACAGTGGTCCGAGGCGCCGGCCTCTCGGTGCGGATCTACCCGCGCGCCCTGATCGTCGGCGTGCTGCTGCTCGCCGCCGCGCTCGCCGTCGCGCTGGTCAACCTGACCACGGGCGACTTCCCGGTGCCGGTGGCCGACGTGTTGAAGAGCCTGGCCGGTAAAGGCGACGCCGGCACCGACTTCATCGTCTACGAGCTGCGCCTGCCCCGAGTGCTGGTCACCCTGCTGGTCGGCGCGGCCCTGGGCGCGAGCGGAGCGGTGTTCCAGAGCCTCACCCGCAACCCGCTCGGCAGCCCCGACTTCATCGGCCTGACCACCGGCGCGGCCAGCGGCGCGCTCATCGTGATGCTCATCGCCGGCGGCGGCGGGGCGCAGGTCGGCGTGGGCGCGATCGTCGGCTGTGTGATCACCGCCGTGGTCATTTATCTGCTGGCGTTCCGCCGCGGTGTGCAGCCGTTCCGGCTCGTACTCATGGGAATCGGCGTCTCGGCGCTGCTCGAGGCCCTGAACTCGTACCTGATCTATCGCGCCCGCCTCAACGAGGCCATCGCCGCGCAGGTGTGGCTGATCGGCAGCGTGAACGGCCGGGGCTGGACCGAGGTGATCATCGCCGGCGTCACCGTGGTCCTGCTGCTGCCCACTGTCGTCTACTTCGGACGGCACCTCAAGCTGCTGGCCCTGGGCGACGAGATGGCCGTCCTGCAGGGGGTTCCGGTCGAGCGCAGCCGGGCCATCCTGGCCCTGGCCGCCGTCGGGCTGTCGGCCGGGGCGACCGCCGCCGCCGGCCCGATCGCCTTCGTGGCCCTGGCCGCGCCGCCGCTGGCCGCCCGGTTGAGCCGTTCGCCCAACGCCGGCATCCTGCCCGCGGCCATGATGGGCGCGATGCTGCTGTCGGCCGGCGACTGGGCCGCGCAGAACGCCCTGCCCGGCAACGACATCCCGGTCGGCGTGATCACCGCGGCGCTCGGCGGCGTCTATCTGACCTGGTTGCTGTTCCGCGAACGAGGAGCGAGACGATGACCGATCCCCGCCTGCGGGCCGAGGACCTGACACTCGCCTACGACAAGCGGGTCGTGGCCGAGAAACTCGACGTCGGGATCACCGATGGCTCGTTCACGGTCATCGTCGGCCCCAACGCGTGCGGCAAGTCGACACTGCTCAAGGCCCTCGCGCGGGTGCTCAAGCCGCAGGCCGGGGCGGTCTGGCTGGACGGGCAGGCGATCGCCTCGTACCCGTCCAAGCAGGTCGCGAAGCAGCTGGGCATGCTGCCGCAGTCGCCGATCGTGCCCGGCGGCATCGTGGTCGAGGAACTGGTCGCCCGCGGCCGCTTCGCCCACCAGCGCCTGCTGCGGCAGTGGTCGCCCGAGGACGAGGTCGCGGTGACCGAGGCGATGCGGCTGACCGAGGTGGCCGACCTGGCCGACCGGTTCGTCGACGAGCTCTCCGGCGGTCAGCGGCAGCGGGTCTGGCTGGCCATGGCCCTGGCCCAGCAGACGCCGATCCTGCTGCTCGACGAGCCGACCACGTTCCTCGACCTGTCGCACCAGTTCGAGGTGCTCGACCTTTGTGCCGAACTGCACGAGCAGGGCCGCACGATCGTAGCCGTGCTGCACGACCTCAATCACGCCTGCCGTTATGCGACCGAGCTCATCGTGATGAAAGCCGGTGAGGTCGTGGCCCAGGGCCCGCCGGCCGAGGTGATGACGGCCCAGTGCGTCGAGGACGTCTTCGCGATGCCGTGCCGGGTCATCGACGACCCCGAGACCGGAACCCCGATGGTGGTTCCGGCCGACCGGCAGCGCCGGCGCGGTTCCCGTACGCCGGAAGCAGCCCGCGCGTGAAGGCAGCGCTCACGAGGCAGCGTCGCCTGATCGGCACCGGCGCGCTGCTGGCCACCCTGCACCAGGCGGGCGAGGTGTCCGTCCCGTTCCTGATCGGCGTCATCATCGACCGCGCGGTCGACGGCGGTGTCGGCGACCTGTTCCTGTGGCTCGGCGTGCTCGGCGGCGTCTACATCGGACTCAGCTACAGCTTCCGTTACGGCGCGCGGGCCGGCGCCCGCGCCTCCGAACAGGCCGCCCACGACCTGCGCCTGCAAGTGACCCGCCGGGTGCTGCACAACCGCGGCGGGGCCGAGGAGGGCCGGCTGCCCGGCGCCCTGGTCTCGATCGCCACCAGCGACACGGCCCGGGTCGGTGGGGTCGCGGTGGCCATCGTCTACGGCACCGCGGCCGTGGTCGCCGTCGTCTTCACCGCCGTGCTGCTGCTCTGGATCTCGATCCCGCTCGGCCTGCTGGTGCTGCTCGGCCTGCCGCCGCTGATGTGGCTGGGCCAGCGCATCGGCCAGCCGCTGGAGGAGCGCAGCGAGACCGAGCAGGAACACGCGGCCGAGGCCTCCGGGGTCGCGGCCGACCTGGTCGAGGGGCTGCGTGTGGTCAAGGGCCTGCGGGCCGAGGAGGCCGCGGTCTCCCGTTACCGGCAGCGCAGTCAGGTCGCGCTGACGGCCACCGTGCGGGCCGCCCGCACCGAGGCGGCCTACCAAGGCGTGGTTCTCACCGTCAGTGGACTCTTCCTGGCCGTGATAGCTGTCGTCGGCGGCATCCTGGCCGTGCGCGGCGACATCACCGTGGGCCAGCTGATCTCGTCCGTCGGGCTCGCGCAGTTCCTGGTCGGTCCACTGTCGACCTTCGGCTGGGTCGGCGCCGACTTCGCCCAGGCCCGCGCGTCGTCCCGGCGCATCGAGGCGGTGCTGTCGGCGCCGGTGGCGGTCACCGGCGGTGATGCCGTTCCGGTCACTCCGGTCAAAGGCCAGATCGATCTGCGCGTACGGGATGTGACCGTCAAAATCGCCCCCGGCGAAACCGTCGGGATCGTCGCCACCGACGCGGCCGCCGCGGCCGAACTGCTGCAGTTGCTCGGCCGGTCGTCCGACCCGGCCGACGGCGTGGTCGAACTCGACGGCGTGACGCTGGCCGCGCTCGAACCGGAAGACCTGCGCGCCGCCGTCCTGGCCGTCGAGCACCACACCGACCTGTTCGACGGCACCCTGCGCGCGGCCGTCTCGCTCGACCGGGCCGACCCGGGCACGGTCGACGCCGCGATGGCCGCGGCCGACGCCGACGAGGTGGCCCGCACCCTGCCCGACGGCCTCGACGCGGTGCTGGGCGACGGCGCCCGCACCCTGTCCGGCGGCCAGCGGCAGCGGATCGCGCTGGCCCGGGCCCTGGCCACCGAGGCGCCGGTGCTCGTGCTGCACGACCCGACCACGGCCGTCGACGCCGTGACCGAGGCCCGGATCGCCACCCGGCTGCGCGCGATGCGCGACGGACGCACGACGATCCTGGTCACCACCAGCCCGGCCCTGCTCGCGGTCACCGACCGGGTGGTGTTCCTGCACGAGGGCGCGGTCCGCGCCGACGGCACGCACGGCGACCTGGCCGCGGCCGACGCGACGTACCGGGAGACGGTGCTGGCATGACGACCACCCTGCTCCCGATCGCGACCGGAGCCCGTACGCGCTCGGTCGTCCTCGGTTTCCTCCGCCCGCAGCGGGCCCGGCTCGCCGGCGCGCTCACGCTGCTGGTCGCGGGCACGATCGCCGGCCTGGTCGCGCCCCCGCTGCTCGGCCACATCGTCGACCTCGCGACCCGCGGCGGCAGCACCGGCGACTTCGTGCTGGCCGGCGTCGGCCTGGTCGCCGCCGCCCTGCTCGAAGCGGCCCTGGCCGGCCTCGGCGTCGCCCTGCTGGCCCAGGTCGGCGAGGACACCCTGGCCCGCCTGCGCGAACGGTTCGTCGAATCGGCGTTGCGGCTGCCGCTGGAACAGGTCGAGAAGGCGGGCGCGGGCGACCTCACGTCCCGCGTCACCAACGACGTGTCAGTGGTGGCCGAGGCCGCCCGCACCGCGCTGCCCGAGTTCACCCGCGCCCTGCTGACCATCGTGCTGACCCTCGGTGGCCTGGCCGTGCTCGACTGGCGCTTCCTGGTGGCGGCGCTGATCGCGGTGCCGGTGCAGGCGTACACGGTCCGCTGGTACGCGCGCCGGGCCGTGCCGCTCTATGCCAAGCAGCGGGTGGCCGTCGGCGCCCAGCAGCACCATCTGCTGGCCACCATCGACGGCGCGCCGACGATCCGCGCCTTCCGCGTCGCCGGCGAACACAGCGGTCGCGTGGCCGCCCGCTCGCAGCAGGCCGTCGACCTGCTGCTCCAGGGTGTGGCGTTGCAGACCCGCTTCTACGCCCGGCTCCACGTCGCCGAATTCGCGGGTCTCGCGGCCGTGCTGGCCACCGGCTTCTTCCTCGTACGCGGGGACGCCGTCAGCATCGGCACGGCCACTGCCGCCGCGTTGTACTTCCACGGCTTGTTCAATCCGGTCAACGTGGCCCTGGCCCTGGTCGACGACGCCCAGGCCGCCGCCTCGGGCCTGAACCGCCTGGTCGGCGTGGCCTCGCTGACCACCCCGGCCCGCTCTTTGCATGCGGTGTCTGATGCGCCGTCGGCCATCGAGGTCCGCGGCCTCGTGTTCGGCTACGACCCCGCCCGCCCGGTGCTGCACGAGGTGGACCTGACCGTGGCCCGCGGCGAGCGGGTGGCCGTGGTCGGCTCGACCGGCGCCGGAAAGACCAGCCTGGCCAAGGTGATAGCCGGCGTCCACGACCCCGACCGCGGCACGGTCACGGTCCCGGCCGGCGAGGTGGCCCTGATCACCCAGGAGGTCCACGTCTTCGCCGGCCCCCTGGCCGAGGACCTGCGGCTGGCCCGCCCCGGCGCCACCGAGCAAGAGCTGGAAGCGGCGCTGGCCGCCGTGGACGCGCTGGACTGGGCCGCCCAGCTGCCCGAGGGCCTGGACACCGAGGTCGGCGCGGGCGGCCACACGTTGACGGCCGCGCAGTCGCAGCAGCTGGCCTTCGCCCGCCTGATCCTGGCCGACCCGCCGGTGGCCATCCTCGACGAGGCCACGGCCGAAGCCGGCAGCGCCGGGGCCCGCCTGCTGGAACGCGTGGCCGCGGCCGCCCTCGAGGGCCGGACCGCCGTGATCGTCGCCCACCGCCTGACCCAGGCCGTCACCGCCGACCGCGTGGTCGTCCTCGAGAACGGCCGCGTCGTTCAGAACGGGCCGCACGCGGCCCTGGTCGACGAGCCCGGCCCGTACGCCGTCCTGTGGCAGGCTTGGTCCGGCCAACGTAGCTAGGGATCGGATGGCGACCCGGGCCGAGGCTCTGACTCGGAATCCGCAGGCTCTTGATGCCTATCCGGAGGCTGTGGAGAACCGTTAGCCGGGGTCACCTCGAACTTCTTCTTCCCGATGTAGCACCAGGGGCAGGCGATGTCGGACCAGACATCGACCTTGATCGACTCCAGGGCTGTGCTCGTGGTGTTGTTCACCCAGCCAGGCTCCAACATTCACATCGATGTGAAGGCAAGTGTGGTCCTCACCGCAGAGCCTGGTAGTCAGCCTGTCTACTAACCAGGTAGCCTGCCTAGCCATGACTCCACGGCCGTGGCTGCACGGCTTCCTAGACCTCTGTCTGCTGGCGATGCTGCGGGAGAGACCCGATTACGGGTACGGGCTGTCGCAGCGGCTCGCGTCGGCCGGCGTCGCCGACGTGCCCGGGGGCACGCTGTACCCGGCGCTGCTCCGGCTCGAGGAGCAAGGCCTCGCCACGCCTAGTTGGGCACCGTCCGAGGCCGGGCCCCGCCGCAAGTACTACGCGATCACCGACGCCGGTCGCGAGCTGCTCGACGGGCAGGCCGACGACTGGCGGCGGTTCCGTGACGGCGTCGACTCGCTGTTGAGCGCGAGCGAGGTGCCGCATGACTGACTGGCCCTCCGCGTTCGAGGCCGAGCTGTTGCGTCTCGGTGTGCAGCCGGCCCGGGCCCGCCGCCTCGCCGACGACACGTCCCAGCAGGCGGCCGAGACCGCCACCGCGCCGGGGGAGGTGTTCGGGCCCGCGCATCTCTACGCCCGCCATCTGGTGGCTGAGCTCAGCGCGCCGGTGGCGGCCTCCCCGCGTACGAAATTCGAGGCCGGACCGGTGCTGCTGAGCCTGACCGGCGTCAGTAAGCGCTATCGCCGCCAGACGGTTTTCACCGGTGTCGACCTGACCGTGCGCGGCGGCGAGGTGGCCGCCATCGTCGGCGCCAACGGCTGCGGCAAGTCCACCCTGCTGCGCATCTGTGCCGGCCTGACCAGGCCCAGCGGCGGCACCGTGAAGCGCACCAGGCGGGTCGGCTTCGTGCCGCAGGACGGCGGGACCGCGGGCTGGCTGACCGCCGAGGAGCATTTCACCCTGTTCGGCGCGGCCGCGGGCATGGTGCCGGGCCGGGCCCAGTCCACCGGCGTCCACCTGGCCACCCGCCTGGCCTGGCGGCCGGCGGCCCAGCGCGTCCAGCACATGTCCGGTGGCACGCGGCAGAAGCTCAACCTCGTGCTGGGCGAACTCCACGCGCCCGATCTGCTGCTGCTCGACGAGCCCTACCAGGGCTTCGATCAAGGCACCTATGTGGACTTCTGGCAGCAGGTCTTCGCCTGGCGCGACGCCGGCCGGGCCGTCGTGGTGGTCACCCACCTGCTGCACGACCTGCAGAACGTCGACCACGTGCTCGATCTGGGGGAGCGATGACGACACTCGTGGTGGCCACGCTCTCGGCCCGTGAGGTGGGGCGGCGCTGGGCCGCGCTGGCCCTGGTGATCGCCCTGCCGTTCTGGTTCTACCTGGTACGCCGGGACGCCACCGGTCAGTCCATGCGCATGCTGACGCTCGGCATCGGCTGGGCGATCTCGACGCTGACCCTGTTCGTCGTCAACGCCTCCCGCAGCGTCGATCCGCGGCTGCGCCTCACCGGCGCGTCGGTGCTCAGCATCATCGGCGGCCGGCTGCTGGCGATGACCGGGGTCGGCGTCGCGCTGGCCGCCGGTTACTGGGCGCTGACCTGGGTCGATCAGGACGTCTTGCACCCGTGGGCGGCCGCGCTGATGATGCTGGTCTCGGCCGTCGTCGCGGCCCCGCTGGGCAGCCTGATCGGCGCGCTGCTGCCCCGCGAGCTCGAGGGCGCGCTGGCCCTGTTCAGCGTGGTGGCGGTGCAGATGCTGGCCGACCCCGCGGGTCTCACGGCCAAGCTGATGCCGTTCTGGTCGGCCCGCGAGATCGGCACGTACGCCGTGGACGGGGGCAGTCTCGACATGGTGGGCCACGGGCTGGCCCACGCGGGCGTCACCTGGCTGATCTGTGCCGGCGGCACTTGGGCCGTCTTCCAGTGGCGGCTGCGGCTGGCCCGGTACCCGGAGCCGTGATCTTCTTGCCAGAATGGGGCCATGAGCCGTCAATGGTCCGTGCTGGGAGTTCCGTCGAGCGCCGGGGCCCACACGCCCGGCGTGGAGCAGGGGCCGGCCGCGTTGCGGGCGGCCGGGCTGCTCAGCGATCTGCGGGCGGCCGGGCTCGACGTCGACGACCACGGTGACGTGCCGGGCTTCCGGTGGCGCCCCGACCCGCAACACCAGAACGGCCAGAACGCTCCGGCGGTGGCCGCCGTCGCCGATGACGTGGCAGCGGCCGTGGCGGTCGTTCTGGCCCAGGGCCGTACGCCGCTGGTCGTGGGCGGCGACTGCAGCATCACCGTCGGCGTGATGGCCGGGTTCGCCCGCGCCGCACGGGATCCGGCCCTGCTCTACATGGACGGCGGGCCCGACCTGTTCACGCCCGCGACCAGGGCGAACGGCAACCTGGACGCGATGGGCCTGGCCCACCTGCTGCGGCTGCCCGGCCACCTGCCCGAGGTGGCCGCGGCCGGTCCGCCGATCACGCCGGACCGCGTCGTGTCCTATGGGGACGCTCTGCCCGAGGAGGGCCCCGACGTCGAACTGGACCTGCTGCGGGAGTTGGCCATCACCCGTGTCACGGCCCGCGACGTACACCGTGACGCCCATGCGGCCGCGGCATCGGCGCTGGCTGCGGCCTCCGGCGAATCCTTCGTCCTGCATTTCGACGTGGACGTGCTGCGCTTCGCCGACATGCCGATCGCCGACGTTCCCGACTCCGGTGGCGACCCGATCGGCCTGTCGCTGCACGAGGCGATGACCAGCGTGTCGATCTTCGCCCGCAGCCCGCGCCTGGCCGCGGTGGTCGTCACCGAGATCAACCCCGACCATGCCCCGGGCCCCGAGACGCTGAGCGACTTCACCACCGCACTGGCCGTGGCGCTGGCCGCTCGGTAGCGCTCATATCACCTGCGGGGGATGTGACCGCCAACACAAACGGTCAGGCAAGATCAGCCGAAAGTACGTATAAGCCTCACGGTGTCCTTTGCGTCCGATATGCCACGATCTGTGGCGTAAGGCAGCAACCACTTGGAGGTTGAGATGAGCAAGGTAGCTCGGATGTTCACCATGATGGGCCTGGGCCTGATGGCGGGCGCGACCATGGCCGCCGGCCCGGCGCTCGCTGCGGGCGCCGCGGACGCGCCGGCCGCCAAGCCCGCGACCACGACCAAGGTCCAGAAGCACGGGGACCGGGACCGGGTCGTCGGCTACTTCCGGACGCGGGGCGCCTGCGAGCAGGCCGGCCGCATCGGTGAGTGGCGTGACCGCTGGGACGACTACGACTGCGACCGGGTTCGCTTCGGCTTCAAGCGCGGCCTGTGGGCCCTCGAGGTCGAGCAGAACTGGCGCGGCGGCGGCCACTGGGGCCACGGCGGCGGCCGCGGTCACGGTGGGCACGGTCACCACGGCGGGCACCACCGTCGCTGACCGGTCGTTCCGGTAGCGCAACACCCGGAAAGCTCCGCGGGCGCGACGCCCCGAACCGTTGCGGCCGGAGCCTTCCCGATCGACCGGTAGCGGGGTCGAGAGTTCCGTCCACGCTCTCGATCTCGCACCAAGAACCACCCCGGTGCTCGGGCCGCATCAACCACGATGCGGCCCGAGCGCGTTTTTATACCCTGCGTAGCACCGTCACCACTTTGCCGAGGATGACGGCGTCGTCGCCCGGGATGATCTCGTACGCCGCGTTGCGGGGTTGCAGTTCGATGTGGCCGCCGTTGCGCTGGAAGACCTTGACGGTGGCCTCCCCGTCGATCATCGCGGCCACGATGTCGCCGTTGTCGGCCACCTGCTGCTGACGCACCACAACGGTGTCGCCGTCGCAGATCGCCGCCTCGATCATCGAATCACCCTTGACCTTCAGGGCGAACAGCGTGCCGTGGCCGACCAGGCTCAACGGCAGATTCAGCTCTTCGTCGACATGCTCGTCGGCCAGGATCGGCGTGCCGGCGGCGATCGTGCCCAGCACGGGAACGGGCACATTGGCCTGCTCACCCGGGGTGCGCACATCGATCGCCCGCGAGCCGCGGGCGCCGCGCCGGATGTAACCCCGATCTTCGAGAACCTTGAGCTGGTGGGCCACCGACGACGGCGACTCGAGCCCGACGGCGGCGCCGATCTCGCGGATGGTCGGTGGATAGCCATGCTGGTCGATCCACTCGCGGATCATCGAGTGGATCTGCCGTTGACGCTTGCTCAGGGGCACGCCGTCCGTAGACATGGACGGATGATACTACATTCTTCGATCATCTGTACGATTTTGCCCTGGTCAACTGGGTTCACGCTGGGCCGGGATCTCATCCTCGGCCCTCAGGACGGAGATCGTGCCGTCCTCGGCGGTACGCGCCGGGACGGTGGCCTTGCCCTTGGCCGGGATCCGCATGATCTCGGTCCGCTCACCCGGCGGCTCGACCGTCCCCGGCCGGATCACCTGCGTACGGTCCGGATCGAGCCGGATCACCTGGGTCTCGTCACCACCGATGTCCCCGGTGTGGCTGAGCGTGGCGGTGTTCTGCCCCGCCGCCCGCCCCGGATGATCCGCGAGGTCAACGGCCGGCTCCGGCGGCAGCAGATCGAGGGGCGCCGCCAATTCCCGTACGACGATCGCCTGCGTCCGATCCGGGTCGGGCGCAC
Organism: Paractinoplanes aksuensis; assembly: GCF_024137025.1. Taxonomy (GTDB): domain Bacteria; phylum Actinomycetota; class Actinomycetes; order Mycobacteriales; family Micromonosporaceae; genus Actinoplanes; species Actinoplanes aksuensis. The sequence goes on along the minus strand of NZ_JAMYJR010000022.1, from coordinate 147 downwards.
TCAACGACCGCGTCGTCTCCACGTCCTCAGCCGGCCCACTGTCTATACCGTGCGTGGTCTCGCTGTGCGTGTTCTCGCCGCGCGTCGCTGCGCCGTATGTCGCGTCGCCGTATGTCGCGCCGCTTTGTGCGGTCTCGCCGTGCGTCG
>NZ_JAMYJR010000021.1 GCF_024137025.1 Paractinoplanes aksuensis | reverse complement strand
CCTGGCCGTGCGTCGCCTGGCCGTGCGTCGCCTGGCCGTGCGTCGCCTGGCCGTGCGTCGCCTGGCCGTGCGTCGCCTGGCCGTGCGTCGCCGCGTCGGCGGAGAGAACGATGATCGTCTGCGTGCGGTCGGGGTCGGGCGCACTGAGCGACCGAGTGGTCTCCCCATCGTCCGTCGTCTCGCGGGCATCCTTGTCGTCCGCTGCGAAAACTCTGATGGTGCGAGTCCGGTCCGGGTCGGGCGCGGTCAAAGACCGGGTGATCTCGGCCCCGGAGAGATCCGGTCCACTCGTATCGGGCGCGGCCACGGTCGCCCGCGCACGCACCGGCTCGTTGACGGCCTTGACCTCTTCGCCGTTGGCCGGCGTGATCTGCAGCTTGGTGGTCAACTCACCCAGATTGATGGCCCGGGTCCGCTCCGGATCCGGCGCCTCGAGCGACCGCGTCTCCTCCAGTTCGGGCGGCACACCCCGCGTGCTGGCCACCGGCGTGGCCCGCCCAACCACAAAGCCAGCAACCTCGTCGCCGACCCCGTCGTCGCCGACCTCCTTCCCGGCGACGTTCGACGCCGGCTCTTCGACGCTCTCCGCCACAAGCTCATCGCCGGCCCGCCCAACGTCTTCGCCCGAAGCCGTCGGCTCGCCCCCGACCGGCTCCCCAGCAACGTCGTCGTCGACCCGAACCTCGGCATCGCCGTCCTCATCCGAGAAACCAGCCACCCCAGAATCCGCAGTCTCTCCAACGCCAGCGGCGTCGACAGCGCTGACGGCGTCCGTCTCCTGGCCATCCGGGGCTGTGGTGTCGAGGGCGCTGAGGGTCTCGGTCGCTTCGTCGTCTGGAGTGGTGGTGTCGGCGGTGTTGAGGGTCTCGGTCGCTTCGTCGTCTGGAGTGGTGGTGTCGGCGGTGTTGACGGTCTCGGTCGCTTCGCCGTCCGGAGTTGTGGTGTCGGTGGCCTCGACAGCGCTTAGGGCCTCGGTCGCCTCATGGTCAAGGGTTTCGACAGGCGCTGCGGCTCCGGCGGTCTGGCTGTTGTCGGTGGCTTCGACTGGGGTCAGAGTCGCGGTCGTTTCGGCGTCATCGAGAACTTCGACGGCGGTTGCGGCTTCGGCGGCCTGGCTATCGTCGGTGGCTTCGACCGGGGTCGAACCCTCGGTCATCTCGCCGTCGACGGCTTCGACGGGAGTTGGGGTTTCGCCGGCTTGGCCGTGGTCGGCAGTCTCGACAGGGACGAGGGTCTCGGTCGTGCCGGCAGCCTCGACGGGGGTTGAAGCCTCAGCCATGTCGCTGTTGACGGGGGCCAGTAGTTCGGTCGTCTCGGCGTTGTCGTGGGCTTCGGTGGGGATCGGGGCCTTGGTCGTGTCGCTGTTGTCGGCGGCTTCGGGGATCGGGGCCTCGGTCGCCTCGCCATTGTCGGCGGGTTCATCGGCAGTTGCGCCCTTGGCCGTTCGGCCGTTGTCGGTGGCTTCGGCCTGCTCGATTGCCGGCTCGGCCACCAGCTGAGGTTGATCGTCGGCCGCGCCGGGCCGGGGCGTGCTGTCGCTCTCTGAGCCGTCGGCGACCACGACGGATGCCGCAGCTACACCTTCGTCGCCCGATTTGACGGCGGTCGAGGACAAGTCGTCGACCGAGGTCTTCGCCGGTTCTTCCTCGACCTGCGTCGGACCCGCGTCGGCCGACTCGAGTTCCGCGGCCCTCAGCTCAACCGGTGGCCCCACAACGAAAGCGCGCCGAGTGGACGCCTGGCCGTTGAAGAGTGCCGCAACAGTCGCAGCCTCGTCCCACGAGACCACCACCGCAGTCTGCCGCTCATCGCGAACAGTCGAAACCGCGATGGTCGCCTCATCCTCGGGCGCCACATCGACTACCTCGCCGATCTTCAACGGCTCCTCAGCCGCAAGCGCCACCACCACATCCAGGACGGCGTCCGCATCGCGGTCACCCGCAACCGCCTCACCGTCGCCGATCCCGCCCAGCTCGGCATCGTCGACGGCGGTCTCGCGCTGAACGGTGCTCACAGCACGACCGGTCTCGAGCCGAGCGGTGCTCTTGTCGGCTGGCGAGCCCACCGCGACCGGGGCGTTTTCGGCGGTCCGGTCGTCCGTCGCAGTCGTGGCGTTCTCGCCGGTCTTTTCGTCGGGCGCGGCCATCCCCGTCGAGGCGCCGGTGCCGTCCGGTGCGGCGACCCCATCCGGGGTGCCGGCGGCGTCCGGTGCGGCGACCCCAGCCGGGGTGGCGGCGTTCGGCGAGACCAGGCCGGCCGTCTCCGCATTCGGGGGCAGGACCGTGGTGGCGTCGGGGTCGGGGTAGGGGCGCCCGCCGACCACGACCGCCGTCGTGTCGTTGGAGCTGGGTGCGATCACCCCGAGCCGCATCGCCATTGTCGGGTCGGTGTCGGTCACGCGCGGCACGGCGGCGGTCGGCGGCATCGCCACGTGGCCCCGCGCCCGCCCCAGGCGGCCGATCAGCGGCAGCACCGGCGGCTCGTACCCGGCCCATCGGCGCGCGCTCAAAGCCGTACAAATCAAGGGGATTGCCAGTAACGCCGCCAGCCCGAATCCCGGCCGGCTCACATCGAAGCCCTCTTTAGCCACAGATTCCGGCCAGACTCCCGCATAAGCCGCAGGCGCCGCCAGCGCCCATGCCGAAATGCCGAGATAGGCCAGACCGCCCACCAGCGGCCCGGCCGGCGAGATCGGAGCGAAAAGCAGAATGGCGTACGCCGCCCCGGCCAGCACGAGCATCAGCAGCCCGGCCACCGATTCGACGGCGAAGTCGTCGCGCCCGCGAGCGGTCAGATCGTGTGTGAAGCCCACTCCCGCGAGCACCCACACCGCCGGTGCCAGCACGAGGGCATACAAGATCGACCTGAAGTGGCGCACGCTTTCTCTCCCCGAATCCGGCTGCCGTCGCACCGTACCGTCGCCGGGCAGCCAGGCGGAAGGACGACGTAACGTACGCCGCATGAATGAGCAGCTCCCCGGCCGTCCCACGAGCCATTCCCGGGTCACCCTGAGCCGCATCATGACAGCGATAGACGTCAATCTTTATGGCACCGTGCACGGCGGCGTCCTGATGAAATTCGTCGACGACGTGGCCGGCGCGTCGGCCGCCCGGCACAGCGGCGGAACGGCCGTCACGGCGGCCATCGACGAGATCGTCTTTGTCGAGCCGGTGCGGGTCGGTGACCTGGTGCACGCGTACGCCCAGGTGAACTGGACGGGGTCGAGCTCGATGGAGGTGGGCGTCAAGGTCGTCGCCGAGCGCTGGGACGTCGTACCCAATGAGCCTGTGACTGTCGCCACCGCCTATCTCGTTTTTGTGGCGGTGGATGTGTCGGGCCACCCACGTGGGGTCCCGCCTGTGTTGCCGGAGAACGTTGAGGACGAGCGCCGCTTCCGCGAGGCTCTCATTCGGCGGGAACATCGCCTGGCCCGGCGGGCCGCGATCCAGCGGGCCCGGGCCGAGGAGGAGAAGGCTGAATGAACGTTAAGGTGTGGGCATGACGGGCGCAGTGTTGTGGGAGCCGCCGGCCGACGTCCGCGAGACGTCCCGGATCGGGCACTATTTGTCCTGGCTGCAGCGGGAGCGGGGCCGGGCCTTCGCCGACTACGCGGCGCTGTGGCAGTGGTCCGTGGACGACCTGCCCGCGTTCTGGCAGTCGGTGTGGGACTACTTCGAGGTCATCGCTCACGACCCGCCGTCGGGCGTGTTGCCCGCGGGCGCCGGGATGCCGGGCGCGAAGTGGTTCCCGGGCGCCACCCTCAACTACGCCGAGCATGTGCTGCGCATGCCCGGGCTGGCCGGCCACGACCCGGTCGTGCTCGCCCACAGCCAGACCCGGGATCCGATCACCCTCACCGCCGACCAGTTGCGGGAGCAGGTGCGGGCCGTTCGCGCGGGTCTGAAAGCGCGTGGCATCGGCCCCGGCGACCGGGTGGCGGCCTATGCGCCCAACATCCCCGAGACGTACGTGGTGATGCTCGCGACAGCCAGCCTCGGTGCGATCTTCTCGTTGTGTGCGCCCGAATTCGGCGTACGTAGTGTGATCGACCGATGGCAACAGATCGAGCCCACCCTGCTGGTCGCGGTCGACGGCTACCGCTACGGCGACAAGACGGTCGACCGGCGCGAAGAGGTCGCCGCCATCACCGAAGCCCTGCCGTCGCTGCGGCACGTCGTCACCATCGGCTACCTCGATCCGGCCCGCGACACGTTCCGTGACCTCAACGGCGACGAGCCCATGGCGTACGAACCGGTGCCGTTCGACCATCCGCTCTATGTGCTCTACAGCTCGGGCACGACCGGCCTGCCCAAGCCGATCGTCCACGGCCACGGCGGCATCCTGCTCGAACACCTCAAGATGCTGGCCCTGCACCACGACCTGGGCCCCGGTGACCGGTTCTTCTGGTTCACCACCACCGGCTGGATGATGTGGAACTTCCTGGCCAGCGGCCCGGCCGTGGGCGCGGCCGTCGTGATGTTCGACGGCAACCCGGCGTACCCGGGAATGTCGACGCTCTGGGACCTGGTCGACCAGTCCGGAATCACCTATTTCGGCACCTCCGCGCCGTTCCTCATGGCCTGCCGCAAGGCCGGGCTCACGCCACGAAAACACCAGCTCAAAGGCATCGGCTCGACCGGCGCGCCGCTGCCGCCCGAGGGCTTCGACTGGGTCTACGAGGCGGTGGGCACGCAGCTGCAGTTGCAATCGCTTTCCGGCGGTACGGATGTCTGCACCGGCTTCGTCGGGGCCGTGCCCCTGCTCCCCGTGGTCGAGGGCAAGATCGCTTGTCGGGCCCTGGGCGCCCGCGTCGAGGCGTACGACCCGGCCGGCCACCCGGTGATCGACGAGCTCGGCGAACTGGTCATCACCGCCCCCATGCCGAGCATGCCGGTCAGCTTCTGGAACGACCCCGACGGCAAGCGCTACCGCGAGGCGTATTTCGACTACTACCCCGGTGTGTGGCGCCACGGCGACTGGATCACCATCGCCACCGACGGCTCGTGCGTGATCACCGGCCGCTCCGACGCCACCCTCAACCGCGGCGGCGTGCGCCTGGGCACCTCGGAGTTCTATTCGGTCGTCGAAAGCCTGCCCGAAATCGCCGACTCGGTGGTCGTACACCTGGAGAAAGACGACAACCCCAACGGCGAGCTGCTGCTGTTCGTGGTGCTGGCCGAAGGCACCGAATTGGACGCCGAACTGCGCAAGCGCATAGCCGCCGAACTGCGCGCATCCCTGTCCCCGCGGCACATCCCGGACGAGATCCACGCCGTACGAGCCGTTCCACGCACATTGTCGGCCAAGAAACTCGAAGTCCCGGTGAAACGCATCCTGACCGGCACTCCCGTCGAATCCGCCGCCGCCAAGGGCGCCCTGGCCAACCCCGAATCCCTGCTCGCCTTCGAAGACCTGGCCCGCCGACGCCGCTGAAGCCTCGCGCCGCGATATCCCTCACCGCTGACCAGCCTCCACCCGGCCTGAGGGGCATGGAGGATGGCGATATGGCTCTGCGTCCCTGGTCCGACCTGTCCGCGGCGAACTGGCTCACGGCCGGCGTACGTCCCTGGCCGCGGCTGATCACCTTCGGACCGGCCGGGCTGCCCGCCTACGCCCGGCTGCGGTTTCTGCCCGACCCCGCGTTCGCGGGGCAGAGCGAGAACGACGCTGTCGCCGACGAGGACGGGCCGTCGGAGACCGAGCAGTTGCGGTCGGCTCTCGAGACGCTCGCGCGGCACACCAGCACGCCCGGCGAGTGCTACTTCTGTCTCTGGGACGGCTGGGGCACCATCTGGGGTGATCAGCGCACCGCCCCGGCCTTCCCGCCCGAGGTGCTCGACGGGCCGCGGGTCGAGCTGCCGCACCGCTCGTACTTCCTGTTCCGTGGCGCGCTCGGAGACTTCGGCGACTGGGGCGCCGCTGAGATGTGGGCGGGGCAGCCGCGGCTGGGCCTGCCCGATCCCGCATTCGTGTGGCCCGCCGACCATGCCTGGTGCGTGGCCAAAGACGTGGACCCGCACTGGGCCGGGATCGGTGCGGACGAGAGTGCGATCCGCGAGTTGATCGCCGACTCGCGGATCGATGTCGTGCCGGCCGACCCGGCCCTTCCTCAGCCCACGTACAGCTGACTGCGTCGGCAGTGGCGGAATGCCTGACGTAAGCGGCCGGCGAACCTAGCCGACCACCAGCGTCACTTTTTCGGACTCGGCGCGGGAGTCGAGCTTTGTGCGATCGAGGTGGGCGCACAGCACGATCGAGGCGCCGGCCAGCAGGGGAGCCAGCAGCCAGTCGACCGGGTCGGGGTGGGTGGTGGCGTCGAACAGCACGCGGCGGCCCGGCGTGATGCCGAGTTCGGCGGCGCGGCCATTCGCGGCGGCCAGCGTCTCGGCGTGGGTGCGGCCGTTCAGGGCCAGGTCGGCTTCCGTCACGGGCGCGCCGGGAAAGTAGTCACCGAACTGGCGTACCTCGAGAACGAAGTCGGCGAAGCCGGCCGGCAACTCGCGGAGCGGCATCGCAAACGGCAGTAAGCCGGTCGCGTAGCGGTCTGAGGCTTTTGTCGTTGTGCTCTGATCCGGCGTGCTGAACAGCACGTCCGCCGACTGCGGGTCGGTCGTCGCGGCCTCGACGCCGGCCGACCAGATCCCGAGCAGGATCGCGGCAGTCTGCCAGTGCGGCGGCATCGTCACCGCGGCGGTGTCGCCGGAGCCCAGACCCAGACCGTCCACCAGCAGGTTTGCGGTCTTCGAGACCCAGTTGTCCAGGGTCGCACCGGACAATTCGGTGCGATCGCCGCTGGCGTCGTCGTAGAACGTCAGCAGGGGGTTCGCCGGGTCGCGGCGGACGGCGGCCGCCAGCGTCAGCGGGATCGTGTTCTGCACTCACCACACGTTAGTGGGGTGACTGTGTGTGATTGTTCCTGAGCGGGCGATGAGAACCAGGAAACGGACGCAACAACGCGGTGTCGCGGTCACGTGCCGGACGCGATCCGGGCGTACCCTTGCCAGTGGTCTGAATTACAACCTCTTTGGGAGTTGCCTCGTGACCGCCGGTCGCCCCCCGCGAGTGCTCGTCGACGCCACCAGCGTCCCCGCAGACCGAGGAGGCGTCGGCAGATACGTCGACGGCCTGCTCGGCGCCCTCGGGCGGATCGACCCGGACAGGGTCGACCTGGCCGTCGTGGCCCAGCGTTCGGATGCGGAGCGTTACAGCCGCATGCTCGACAACCGGGCCGAGGTGATCGCCGGCCCGGCCGCTGTCGCCCACCGGCCCGCCCGGCTGGCCTGGGAGCAGACGGGTCTGCCGCTGCTGGCCCAGCAGGTCGGTGCTCAGGTGCTGCACTCGCCGTTCTATACGTGTCCGTTGCGTGCTGGATGTCCGGTGACGGTCACCGTGCACGACGCGACGTTCTTCACCGAACCCGAGCACTACGACAACACCAAGCGCACCTTCTTCCGCAGCGCGATCAAGACGTCGCTGCGCCGCGCGGCCCGGGTCATCGTGCCCAGCAAGGCCACCCGCGACGAGCTGATCCGTCTGCTCGACGCCGACCCGACCCACATCGACGTGGCCTATCACGGTGTCGACCAGGCCGCGTTCCACGCGCCGACCGAGGAGGAGAAGGCCCGCGTTCGCGCTCGGCTCGGTCTCACCGACGCCGGGTATGTCGCTTTCCTCGGGGCCAAGGAGCCGCGCAAGAACGTGCCCAACCTGATCCGCGGCTGGGCCCGCGCGGTCGCCGACTGGCCGCACCCGCCCGCGCTCGTGCTGGCCGGCGGGCAGGGGCACGACGACGAGATCGACCGGGCCGTGGCCGAAGTGCCGTCCCACCTGCGCTTGCTGCGTCCGGGCTATCTTCGGTACGCCGACCTGCCGGGCTTCCTCGGCGGTGCGCTCGTGGCCTGCTACCCCTCATTCGGCGAGGGCTTCGGTCTGCCGATCCTCGAAGCGATGGCCTGCGCGACGCCGGTGCTCACCACCCCGCGGCTCTCCCTGCCCGAGGTGGGCGGCGACGCGGTGGCGTACACCACTGAAGACCCCGACCGGATCGCGACCGACCTGGCCGACCTGCTGCACGACGAGCCGCGACGCCTCACGTTGGCCAAGGCGGGGTTCGACCGGGCCAAAGAGTTCACGTGGGCGTCGAGCGCGGAGGTACACGTCACAACCTGGAAACGGGTCGCGGCCCTCTGACCTTTACACTCTGTGCGCATGAGCGATCAACTCGACGGACTGTACGGCGTAGTTCTTGCCGGCGGGACGGGAACCCGTCTCTGGCCGCTGTCCCGAGCCGGTCACCCCAAGTTTCTGCACCCGCTGACGGGCACGGAGGCATCATTGCTCCAGGCCACGGTTGACCGCCTCGATCTGCTGGCCCCGATGGACCGTGTTTTCGTGGTCACCGGCGTGGCCCACGCGGCGGCCGTGTCCCGGCAGCTCGAAGCCATCCCGGACGCGAACGTGCTGGTCGAACCCTCACCCCGGGACTCCTGCGCGGCGATCGCGCTGGCGGCGGCGGTCATCGCCCGGCGCGACCCGGAAGCGATCATGGGATCGTTCGCCTCGGATCACCTGATCGCCGACAAGGGAAGGTTCACCGAGGTCATCCAGCAGGCGATGGTCGGCGCCCGCAAGGGGTTGCTGATGACGCTGGGCATCACCCCCACCCGTCCTGAGACTGGCTACGGCTACCTGCAGTGCGGTGGCGAAACGGTCGATGGGCCGGTGCTCTCGGTCGAAGAATTCAAAGAGAAGCCGACGTACGACGTAGCCGAGGGTTACGTGAAGTCCGGCAACTACCTTTGGAACGCGGGGATGTTCGTCTGGCGGGCCGACGCGTTCCTGGCCGAGTTGTCCCGGCAGCAGCCGCAGCTCGCGGCGGGCGTGTCTCGTATCGCGGCGGCCTGGGAGACGCCGGAGCGCGAAGAAGTGCTCGGTGAGGTATGGCCGACGTTGCCGCGCATCTCTGTGGACTATGCGGTCATGGAGGGGGCGGCTGCGGTCGGCCGGGTCGGCACTGTGCGGGGTGACTTCGGCTGGAACGACGTCGGCGACTTCCACACCCTCGGTGCTGTGCTGGCGGCTGACCCGTCGGGGAACGTCATCGTGGGACGGGACATCTCGCAGAAGTCGGGTGTGCTGCTTCGTGAGACCGAGGGGCTCGTCGTGGTGCCTACCGAGGGGCGTCTGGTCGCGGCCATGGGTGTGCGAGATCTCGTGATCGTGGATACGCCTGATGCTGTTCTGGTGATTCCTCGGGAGCGAGCTCAAGAGGTCAAGCACCTTGTGGACGAACTCAAGGAGCTGGGCGAGCACGGGTATATCTGACGTTTCGCCGGCGTCGCTGACCGGGCCATCCGTTGGCGCTGCTTGCCTCGCGAGTCAGGGGTAAGCCGGGCCATTCTGGGTGCGCTGCTTGCGTTGCGAGAGTCAGCGGTGAGCCGGGCGTTCCCGGTGCGTTGCTTGCGTCGCGATGCAGGGGTCAGCCGGGGTTTTCCCGGTGTGTTGCTTGCGGTTGACGGTTTCGGGGGATGGGAGTGACCAAAGCCGATCGTCAGGCTTGATTTCGACTTTGGCCACTCCTATCCCCCGAAACCTTGCGTGGTCATTCCGGGGGAGTTGTCGGGCTTGGGTGTTGAGGAATTGCATGCGGACGCTGTTCGGGTGCTCGGGGAGTGGCGGGCTACCTCTTCGGAGGCTGAGGATGGTCGTCTGCGTGCGCTTGAATTGCTAGCGGATGGGCCGGTGGCAATGACCCGTGCGCATCGGCGGGGGCATGTGACTGCCAGTGCGCTCGTGGTTGATCCGGGTGGGCGGGTGTTGCTCTGTCTGCACGGGCGGCTGGGTAAATGGATGCAGTTGGGCGGGCATTGCGAGGCTGGGGATGCGGGGTTGGCTGCGGCTGCTCTGCGGGAGGCCACCGAGGAGTCCGGCATCGCCGGGTTGAAGCTTGATGCCGAGCCGATCGATGTTGATGTGCACGAGGTGCGCTGCGGTGCTCGGGATGGGGCGCCGGCCGAGCCTTCAGTGCATTTCGATGTACGGTTTTTGCTCCGTGCCCCGGTCGATGCCCGAGAGCAGATAAGCGACGAATCGGCGGCGCTGGACTGGTTCACCCCGGATGCGCTGCCCAGCCCGTTGGCGTCCGGCACCGTCCGCCAGATAGCGCCGGCGCTGGCTCGTCTCCGCTGAGCCGAGACCCGACGCACCCTCTACTGAGGTCAGCCGTTCTCTGGCCTGCTGTCCGTCCGGCGCTCGAGCCATGGCTCCCGCCCTCGGGCGGGCCCGGCTCGTCTCGCCCGTCTTGCCCGGGCCGTCCCGTCCGTCTCGGCCCTGACGCCAGCTCAGCCCGTCTTGCTCAGCTCAGCCCGTCTTGCTCAGCTCAGCCCGTCTTGCTCAGCTCAGCCCGTCTTGCTCAGCTCAGCCCGGCCTGCTCAGCTCAGCGCGGCTTGCCCAGCCAGCGCGGCTCGCCCAGCCCGGCTCCGCTTAGTCTGCTCAGCCGCTCGGTCTGCTCTGGCTCGCTCGGTGCAGCCCGGCTCGTTCGGGTCGGTGCGGCTGGCTTTTGATGTGGGGCGGCTTGGGCCTTGTGGGTGGGGTGGGTCAGGTGCCGGAGAGTTCCAGGCGGATGCCGTCCTCGTGGGGGAGGGAGAGGGTGACGATGGATTCGGCGGCCAAGGCGGCGCGTAGGCGGTGGGCGTCGGCGCCGAGGAGCATGAGGCCGGGTGGGGATTTGTCGAGGGTGCTGAGGTGCAAGGCGGCTGTGGCGCCGCTGCCGGGGATCGCGTCGGCCGGTGCGACCTGCGTGGACCGGGAGAGGTGGTCTGCCACTGAAGCCGCGGCTCGGTCGAGGGCGGCGGGGTCGACCGGGATGCCGGGCAGCGCCGCCCCGGGGCCGTCGGGGAGTTGGGCGGCCTGGCGTAGGCCGTCGGCTCGGGCTTCGGCGGTGCCGAGGCTGAACATGTCGGAGGCGGCGTCGCGCAGCAGGGCTGAGGCGTTGCCGGAGTCGCGCAGGGCGGAGCGGGGGTAGCCGCGGACCACGGCGATCGGGGTCTGGTCGACCTTGCCCTTGACCAACTCGCCGGCGGCGGCCAACTCGTCGATGACGGCCATCTGGGTGATCTCCAGCTCGTTGCCGTACGGGTCGGTCTCGCCGCGGTGGTCGCGGATCGGGTCGATGCCGGCCGCGCCCAGGGCGACGTCGGTGAGGCCGTTGCGCCAGGCCCGGCCCATCGTGTCGGAGATGATCACGCCCACGTCGAGGCCGCGTTCGCGCAGGTTGTCGCGTAGGCGGCGGGCCGATTCGTCGGGGTCGGCGGGTAGCAGCACCAGGTGGGTCTTGTCGACGTTCGAGGCGTCGATGCCGGCCGCTGCCATGACGAAGCCGTGGTGGGTCTGGACAATCGTGGTGGGGCCGCGGCGGGCGACCACGCGTGCCGTCTCCGACTCGAGGACGGCTGCCCGCGCCTGGTCGCGTTCGGTGCCGTCGGCGGGCACCTCGACCAGCCGGCCCTCGGCCTTCGACACGATCTTGCTGGTGACGACCAGCACGTCGCCGTCGATGATCCACGGCGCGGCCGCGGTGATGACGGCGCCCAGGTCGTCGCCGGCCACGATCTCGCCGATCCCGCGCACCGGCAGGATCTCCAACCCGTCCGTCACCACATCGCCCCCTTCAGCGCTGAAATTCTCCCCGCCGCGGCCGATGTCCGCGACACCGCCCCCAGCGTGGCACTCATCACGTCCCGCCAGGGAGCGAGACCCGTCATCGCCAGTGAGCGCGGCGCGTCTCTGGCAGTGAGCCCGGCGCGTCTCTGGCAGTGAGCGCAGCGCGTCCCTGCCAGTGGGCGCAAACGTCCTGGCCGTTGAGCGAGGCCTGTCCTCTGTCGGTGACCGCAGCGTCTCCCTGGCAGTGAGCGCGGCGCGTCCCTGCCTGTGAGTGATGATCCACTGGCCGGCGTGCCCGGCGGTGCCCACTACGGACCAAGCGCAGCCTGCCCACATGGCCCTAGCTCGAAGCCAAGCCACATCGATGCGGGCGCGGCATGAGAATGAGGCTCATCCCTGCCCGTGAGCGCGGCGCGTCCCTGCCCCCGGGGCGCGGAACGTCGCGTCACTGAGTGAGGCACCGCGCTCCGCCGGGTGCGGGTGGGGGTGGGGTCAGGCGATGCCGGCCAGGGAGAGGGCGTCTTTGACCATTTGGGCGGTGGCTTCTTCGGAGGACATCCACAGGGGGACGGCTCGGGTCGGGATGCCGTCGATCTTGGTGGTGGCGTCGGAGGAGTCGACCAGCCAGCCGTCGAGGATGCCGCCGGACGGGCGGGGGCCGTAGAGGGCGCCGACCCCGGCCGCGGTGACCGGGACGTCGAGCGTGGCCAGGCATTTGTCGGCCATGCCGCGGATCGGGGAGTCGCCGATGATGGGAGAGACGCCGATGACGGGGGCGGGGCCGGTGGCCACGGCGTCGCGGACGGCAGCCACGGCCAGGATCGGGGCGATGCTCACGACCGGGTTGCTGGGCGCGACCAGCACGACGTCGGCCGCGGCGATCGCCTCGAGGACACCGGGGGCGGGCTTGGCCGCGTCGGCGCCGACGAAGACGAAACGGTGGGTGGGCAGGTCGCCGCGGTAGCGGACCCACCACTCCTGGAAGTGGATGGCCTTGCGCTCGCCCTCGACGTCGACCACCACGTGGGTCTCGAGCCGGTCGTCGGTGACGGGCAGCATGGTGAGGCCGGGCTGCCAGCGGGCGCACAGGGCGGCCGTGACCGCGGACAGCGGATAGCCCGCGGCCAGCATCTGCGTGCGTACCAAATGGGTGGCTGTGTCTTTGTCGCCCAGGCCGAACCACGACGGCTCGGCGCCGTAGGCGGCCAGTTCTTCCTTGACCACCCAGGACTCGCCGACCCGGCCCCAGCCCCGCTCGGGGTCGTGGGCGCCGCCCAGCGTGTACATGACGCTGTCGAGGTCGGGGCAGATCTGCAGGCCGTGCATGCGGACGTCGTCGCCGACGTTGACCACCGCCGTCACCTCGGCGCCGAGGGCGCGAGCGTGCGCGCGCACGCCGACGAGAAACTTGGCGCCGCCGATGCCACCGGAAAGGACCACGATCCGCATGCCTTCATCCTTCCGCACGGGTATGACAGAACTCGCCGGTGGGTATCGGCGCTGCATGCGAGGCCGGACTACCCTGAGCCTCCCGCACCCGACTTCGTCTTGGAGATCCCGTGACCAGCCAACCGCAGCCCGCGCCGGGCGAGGGCAGATCGGCCGGACAGTTCCTCCGCCCGCTGCGCGACCTCGCGGCCTACGCGCTCGTCGGCGCCCCCGCGCTGTTGCTCTTCGTGGCCGTGATCCGGCTGATCCCGGACGGTGAGAACCAGTTCGGCTACCGCACGCAGGACAGCTTCTACGGCTTCGTGAACACGGCCACGATCTTCATGCCGCTGGCCGCGGTGCTGCTGGCGGTGCTCGTGCTGCCGCGGCACCCCAAGGCCCAGCTGATCACGATGGTGGCCCTGGTCGAGTACGCCGTCATCGCGTTCTTCGGCGTGCTGTTCGGCCTGCTCATCGGCCTCATCAACCACGCCGGCAACAACGGCGCGCGCATCGCCTTCGAAGAGCTGCTGGTGCGGGTGGCCTGGCTCGGGGTGTTCGCCGTGGCCGCGTACGCGGTGTTCCGGCTCTGGCAGGGTCTGTTCCACGTGGCCAAGCCGAAGGCTCCGCCCGGCGTCTACGGCCAGCCCGCGTACGGTCAGCCCGGCACCTACCCGGGGCAGCCGGGCTACGGCCAGCCGCCGCAGGGGCAGCCCGGGTTCGCCCCGGGCTCCTACCCGCCGCCGGGAGCCCAGATGCCGCCGCAGGGCATGCCGCCGCAAGGGATGCCCCCGCAGGGCATGCCGCCGCAGGGAACCCAGCAGTACGGCCAGCCCTACGGCCAGCAGCCCCCGGCCTGGAACCAGCCGGCCGTGCCCATCCCGGCCTCGGCCCCGCCGGCCCACCCGGCCTCGGGCCCGCCCGCCCCGGCGGCGTTCCCGGCCTCGGGCCCGCCCGCGGCCCCCGCGTTCTCCGAGCCGACCCAGGTCGTGCCCAAGGCCGAGCCAACCGGCGAGGAACGCACCGAGAAGATCTCCGACGACCGCCCCGGCTTCGGCCCGGCCGGCGAGGATTCGCCCCGGCGATAGCACCAGCGAGCCCCGGCGACAGCACCAGCAAGCCCCGGCGACAGCACCAGCAAGCCCCGGCGACAGCACCAGCGAGGCCGGCGATAGCACCAGCGAGGGGCCGCGCGCAGTGGGATAGACCACGGCGCGCGGCCCCCTCCGGTCAAGGCACCGCACGGCTTTCCGGCCTAGGCTGCTGGGGTGACAGACGTCAACACGGTCGACAGCCAGCCCACGGAAGCGAGCATCCGCCGCGCCCTGCGCCGAGCGGCCGACGGCAAAGCGGTGGACGCCGACGAAGCGACCGCTCTTCTGGCCGCGACCGGTGAACACTTCGACGAGCTGCTCACGATCGCCGGCGGCATCCGCGACGCGGGTCTGCGCGAGGCCGGGCGGCCGGGCGTGGTCACGTACTCCCGCAAGGTTTTCATCCCCCTGACGCGCCTGTGCCAGGACCGGTGCCACTACTGCACGTTCGCCACCGTGCCCCACCGGCTGCCCGCCGCGTTCCTCGAGCGCGACGAGGTTCTCGAGATCGCCCGCCAGGGCGCCGCCCAGGGCTGTAAAGAGGCCCTGTTCACCCTGGGCGACCGCCCCGAGGAGCGCTGGCCCGCGGCCCGGCAGTGGCTCGACGAGCGCGGCTACGACTCGACCCTCGACTACGTGCGCGCCTGCGCCATCGCCGTGCTGGAAGAGACCGGCCTGCTGCCGCACCTCAACCCGGGCGTGATGAGCTGGGCCGAGCTGCAGCGGCTGAAGCCGGTCGCGCCCAGCATGGGCATGATGCTCGAGACCACGGCGACCCGGCTGTGGTCCGAGCCCGGCGGTCCGCACTTCGGTTCTCCCGACAAAGAGCCGGCCGTACGCCTGCGGGTGCTCGACGACGCCGGCCGGGTCGGCGTCCCGTTCACCACCGGCATCCTGATCGGCATCGGCGAGACCCCGGCCGAGCGGGTCGACGCGCTGTTCGCGATGCGCCGCGCCGCCCGTGAGTACGGCCACATCCAAGAGATCATCATCCAGAACTTCCGCGCCAAGCCGGACACGGCGATGCGCGGCATGCCCGACGCCGAGCTGCGCGAGCTGGCCGCCACGGTGGCCGTGGGCCGCATCATCATGGGCCCCCGGGGCCGCCTGCAGGCCCCGCCCAACCTGATCGACACCGAGTTCGGCCTGCTGCTGCGGGCCGGCATCGACGACTGGGGCGGCGTCTCGCCGGTCACCCCCGACCACGTCAACCCCGAGCGCCCGTGGCCCCAGATCGACCTGCTGCGCGAGCACTCCAAACAGGCCGGCTTCGAGCTGCGCGAGCGCCTGACGATCTATCCGGAGTACGTCCGCCGGGGCAACGAGGGCTGGCTCGACCCGCGGGTGACGGCCCACGTGGCCGCGCTGTCCGGGCCGGACGGTCTGGCCCGCGAGGACGCCGAGGTCGTGGGCCGCCCCTGGCAGGAGCCCGACGACCAGTACGCCTCGGGCCGCACCGACCTGTTCGCGACGATCGACACCGACGGCCGCACCGGCGACCGGAGGTCCGATTTCGACGACGTCTACGGCGACTGGGACGAGGTGGCCGCCCACATCACCACCGAGGCGCCGTCCAGCCTGCCCGCGGACGTGCTGACCGGCCTCAAGCTCGCCTCGACCGATCCTGCGAAACTGCTTCGGCCAGAAAACGAGGACGCGGCGATGGCGCTGTTCAACGCCGACGGTCCCGCCCTCGACGAGCTGGCCAGGATCGCCGACGACCTGCGCCGGCAGGTCAACGGCGACGACATCACGTACGTGGTCAACCGGAACATCAACTTCACCAACGTCTGCTACGTCGGGTGCCGGTTCTGCGCCTTCGCCCAGCGCGAGAAGGACGCCGACGCCTACCGGCTCTCGGTCGACCAGGTCGCCGACCGGGCCGAGCAGGCCTGGCGGGACGGCGCCTCCGAGGTCTGCATGCAGGGCGGCATCGACCCCAAGATGCCCGTCACGGCGTACGCCGATCTGGTCCGGGCCGTGAAGCAACGGGTGCCCGGCATGCACGTCCACGCGTACTCCCCGATGGAGATCGTCACCGCCGCGGCCAAGGCCGGCGTGCCCGTGCGCGACTGGCTGGCCGAGCTCAAGGAGGCGGGCCTGGGCACGATCCCCGGCACCGCGGCCGAGATCCTCGACGACGACGTGCGCTGGGTGCTGACCAAGGGCAAGCTGCCCACCAGCGCCTGGGTCGACGTGGTGACCAACGCCCACCAGCTCGGCATCCGCTCGAGTTCGACCATGATGTACGGCCACGTCGACCACCCGCGCCAGTGGCTCGGCCACTTCCGGGTGCTGGCCGGCATCCAGGACGTGACCGGCGGCTTCACCGAGTTCGTGGCGTTGCCGTTCATCCACACGAACGCGCCCATCTACCTGGCCGGACTGGCCAAGGCCGGTCCCAGCTGGCGGGAGAACCGGGTTGTCCACGCCATGGCCCGGATCCTGCTGCACGGCCGCATCGACAACATCCAGTGCTCCTGGGTGAAGCTGGGCGACGAAGGCACTCAGGTAATGCTCAACGGGGGCTGCAACGATCTCGGGGGCACCCTGATGGAGGAAACGATCTCGCGGATGGCCGGTTCCGAGCACGGATCGGCCCGTACGGTCGCTGAGCTGAAGGAACTCGCGGCCGAGGCGGGTCGCCCGGCCGTGGAGCGGACCACGACCTACGGTCGACGGTAGGTCACAAAACGGGTTAAATTGGACGCGAGTGAACGGGATCGCGTTACCTACCGGGCCTCCGGAGAGATAGGGCAGGAACGGGACCCTCGCACGCCCGCAGGCGCGTGAGGGAAACGGGCCTATTTATCAGGTTCGGCTTGACGACGCACGTCTTACACGCGTGTAATTTCGGTGGGGTTGTGAGCTGAAGCGCAACAAAATGCGAAGTCCGCTCACAAAAAACACGCTGCGTGCGTGGGGGGTCAGTGCCGGCATCGCTGCCGGCGCGGAAATTGGGAGGCACGCCGATGGAAGCGCAGGTTGAAGGGGTCGACCTGCTCGGGGACGCGCCCGAGTGGCAGGAACGGGCGCTGTGTTCGCAGACCGATCCGGAAGCTTTCTTCCCGGAAAAGGGTGGGTCCACCCGGGAGGCGAAGAGGATCTGCGGTCGCTGTGAGGTCAAGGCCGAGTGCCTCGAATACGCACTCGGGCACGACGAGCGTTTCGGCATCTGGGGTGGACTGTCCGAGCGCGAGCGTCGCAAGTTGAAGCGACGCGTCGCTTAGTCACGAAAGTTCGTCGGGATCCACCCCGAGCAGGTTGGCGACCTGCTCGATGATCACATCGTGGACGAGGTCGGCGAGGTCCTCGCGGTCCATCGCCCGGAATTCCAGCGGCCGCCGGTAGAGCACGATCCGCGGGGGGAGCTCTTGCCGGCCGGGCCGGCCGGGAAGCAGGCGGGCCAGCGGCACCTCGCCGTCCTCGAGCACGTCGGAGTCGTAGACGTTGAGATCGGGCGGCACGTCCTCGACGGCGAACTCGACGCCGGCCAGCTCTTTGGCGTAGCGCCGCTCGAGCCCCTCGACCGTGTCGAGCACCAGGTCGTCGAAGATCTCGGCCTTGGTGCGGGCCAGGGGGACAGTGGCCGGGACGAGCCGGCCGCGCAAGCCCCGGCCGTGCCGGTCGCGGCGGGCCGGGTGGGCCTGGCCGGCCTTACGCGCCGTTCGCGGGTCGCTGCGGCGGCGTTCGGGACTGGTGGTCACGAGGCAACTCTAGTCCTCCGACGGTGTGACACGTTGTCAGACGTGTTTCGGCCGTGGCGATTCGTCCCTTCGGGGCGATACAGCGGTAATTCGCCCCATCGGGTGCCGCGTGTCGGGTGGGCATGACCGAATCGTGATGCATCGTGGGTCGGCGTGTCGCGGGGTTTCCGCGCCCGTGCGGGCCGCCGGGGCGATAACGTGCCGCCGTGAGGTCACCACGGCGCTGCTCCCGGAACGGCTGTCCCCGACAGGCGGTCGCCACCCTGACCTACGTCTACAGCGACTCCACGGCGGTCGTCGGACCCCTGGCCGCCTTCGCCGAACCCCACACGTACGACCTTTGCGAGCCGCACGCCCGCAGCCTCACCGCCCCCCGGGGCTGGGAACTCGTGCGGCACGACGGTGATTTCGCCCCGCCCCCGCCCACCACCGACGACCTGGTCGCCCTGGCCGACGCCGTCCGTGAGGCGGCCCGCCCGGCCCCGCCGTCCCCTCGGGCCGACGACGAAGAGCGTCTCCCGGGCCACCAGACGGGCCGCAGAGGCCACTTGCGGGTCATTCCCCCCAGCCACTAGGGCTAAGGCAGCGCGATCAGCGTGTAGCGCTTCTTGAGCCACGGGATCAGCTTCTTGTACGCGGCGATGGTGTCCGGCTGCGCGTAGTCGTGGGAGAGCACGATCGCTCCCGGCCGGCAGTGCTTCTCGATCTGCTTGACCACCTTGGCCTGGTGGACGGCGCTGGTCTCGCCCTTTCGGTGGCTCCAGTCGCGCGGGTCGACCTTCCAGTAGATCGAGGTCATCCCCATCTGTTCGGCCGTGCCGACCAGCCGCGGCGTGAAGTTGCCGCCGGGGGCCCGGAAGTACTTGATCTTCGCGTTGGGCGCGGCCCGGTGGATCGCCGCGTTGGTGCGTCCCAGGTCGGCCTTGATCTTGTCGGCCGGATCCTTGCCGATCTTCAGGCTGTGGTCCCAGGTGTGGTTGCACAGCGTGTGCCCCTGGGCCACGATCTTCCGCACTATCTCGGGATGCCGCTTGACCTGCACGCCGACCAGGCAGAAGGTCGCCTTCACCTTGTGCTGGGCCAGCAGGGCCAGCAGCTTGGGCGTCTCGTGCGGGTCGGGGCCGTCGTCGAAGGTGAGCGCGACGCCCTTGGTGCCGGTCAGCATGTGACTGCCGGCCGGGCCGGCGAAGCGCGGGTTCTTGACCGTGCGGGCCGCCGGCTTCTTCACGGGCTTCGGTTTCGGCTTCTTCGTGGCGGAGGCCGACGGTGAGGGCGCGGGCTTCGTCGCGGTCAGCGTGCCGATGTTGTCCTCGGCCGACTGGGCCGAGGCACGCCCGGTCAGGCCGACCGCGATCAGCACGACGCCCAGCAGCACCGCCTTCTTGGCCCGCGACAGACGCATCAGACCCTCCCTGGACCGTCCGGCTCCCGACCTTGCCGTCCTCGACCATCCGGTCGCGACCCGGCGCAGCGATTCGGCACGGTCGGGGGAGACCCGCCCGAGGGCCCAGGTGATGGCCCGCTGGTCGAGTGCGGTCAGGAAGCTCAGGAGTCGAAGGAGGGGGGTCGGCACAGGTTCCTCGCGGGGTCGGGTACAAGATCGCGCGGCGGTGACGGCAAGCCGCCGCCGCCCCTCATTGATACGGGACGACGGCGGTGCACGGATCAGTGTGTGGCCAGTATCAAACCTGGACAATCCTCCGATCAGGAGAGTTCGACCAGCTCCTGCTCGGTGAGCAGGCGCGAACGGATGAGAAATCGCACGCCCTCGGGGGCTTCCAGCGAGAAGCCGGAACCCCGTCCGGGGACCACGTCCACCGTCAGGTGGGTGTGCTTCCAGAGCTCGAACTGCGAGGCCGACATCCAGAAGGTGATCGGCTCGTCGACCCCGTCGATCTTCAGGGACTCGAGCAGCACGTCGGACTGGCCGGTGCGGAACTCGCCCTCGAGGTAGCACATCGGCGAACTGCCGTCGCAGCACCCGCCGGACTGGTGGAACATCAGCGGACCGTGCTGCCCCCGCAGCTGCCGCATCATGTCGGCCGCGGCGGGGGTCACGTCAACCCGGGTGGCAGGCATGGCCTAGAAGAAGCCCATCGCCTTGGGGCTGTACGACACGAGCAGGTTCTTGGTCTGCTGGTAGTGGTCGAGCATCATCTTGTGGTTCTCGCGGCCGATGCCGGACTGCTTGTAGCCACCGAACGCGGCGTGCGCCGGGTACAGGTGGTACGAGTTCGTCCAGACCCGGCCCGCCTTGATCGCACGGCCGGCCCGGTACGCGGTGTTGATGTCCCGGGTCCACACGCCCGCGCCCAGCCCGTACAGCGTGTCATTGGCGATCTTGATGGCGTCGGCGTAGTCGTCGAACGAGGTCACCGACACGACCGGCCCGAAGATCTCCTCCTGGAAGATCCGCATGCTGTTGTTGCCCTGGAAGATCGTCGGCTGCACGTAGTAGCCGCCGGAGAGGTTGCCGCCGAGATCGGCCCGAGCGCCGCCGGTGAGGACCTTCGCGCCCTCCTGCCGGCCGATGTCCAGGTACGACAGGATCTTCTCGAGCTGGTCGTTGGAGGCCTGCGCGCCGACCTGGGTGTCGGTGTCGAGCGGGTTGCCCTGCTTGAGGTTCTCGACCCGCTTCACGCCGGCCGCCAGGAAGTCGGAGTAGATGCTCTGCTGGATGAGCGCGCGCGACGGACAGGTGCAGACCTCGCCCTGGTTGAGCGCGAACATCGAGAAGCCCTCGAGCGACTTGTCGTAGAAGTCGTCGTCGAGCCGGCTGACGTCCTCGAAGAAGATGTTCGGGCTCTTGCCGCCCAGCTCGAGGGTGACCGGGATCAGGTTCTCGGACGCGTACTGCATGATCAGCCGGCCCGTGGTGGTCTCGCCCGTGAAGGCGACCTTGGCCACCCGGTTGGACGAGGCGAGCGGCTTGCCGGCCTCGACGCCGAACCCGTTGACGATGTTGACCACGCCCGGCGGGATCAGATCGGCGACCAGCGACATCCAGTAGTGGATCGAGGCCGGGGTCTGCTCGGCCGGCTTGAGCACGACGGCGTTGCCGGCGGCCAGCGCGGGGGCGAGCTTCCAGACCGCCATCAGGATCGGGAAGTTCCACGGGATGATCTGCGCGACCACGCCCAGCGGCTCGTGGAAGTGGTACGCCACCGTGTCGTCGTCGATCTCGCCCGCGGTGCCCTCCTGGGCCCGGATGGCGCCCGCGAAGTAGCGGAAGTGGTCGATCGCCAGCGGGATGTCGGCGGCCAGCGTCTCGCGCACCGGCTTGCCGTTCTCCCAGCACTCGGCGACGGCCAGCTTCTCGAGGTTCTGCTCCATCCGGTCGGCGATCTTGTTGAGGATGTTGGCCCGCTCGGCGGTGGAGGTGCGGCCCCACGCGTCGGCGGCGCCGTGCGCGGCGTCCAGCGCCTTCTCGACGTCCTCGGCCGTGCCCCGGGCCACCTCGCAGAAGTCCTGGCCGGTCACGGGGCTGGGGTTGGCGAAATACTGTCCCTTGGCGGGCGGTACGTACTCGCCGCCGATGAAGTGGTCGTACCGGGATTCATAGTTGACGATCGCGCCGTCGGATCCGGGCGCGGAATATACGGTCATGGCAGCCTCCGTACCTCTGGGGTACGGCCGACGCTAGTTACGAAGACGTTGCACGGACGTTGCAAGCCCATACTCGACATGAAGCTTGTGGATGCGTGCCATCGCGAGGGGGCGGGCCGGGTCGGTCGGGGGCAGCAGGCGGGCGTAGGCCTCCCAGAGCTCCAGGTCGTCGGCGCCCCAGGGGGCGTGCAGCCAGGTGTGGAGCAGCGTGCGGTCACGGGTGGCCAGCAGGGCCGAGCGCAGGCGGTCGTCGACGAGCCGGCGCAGCCGCACCACGCCCGGCGCGTCCGAACCAGGCAGAAGCGGTCCCGCGTACGCCTCCAGCGCGGCCGCCACCCGGCCGTGCTCGAGCAGCGCGGGGACCGTACGGAAATCCGCCTCGATCTCGGCTCGCAGCCGGTAGGGCCGGGAACCCATCAGCTCGGACCCCAGCGCCCGCCGCAGCCGCGACAGTTCGGCCCGTACGGTCACCGGGCTCGCGTCGTCGCCGTAGACCCCGAACGCCAGCTCGTCACCGGTGCTGCCCTCGGGGTGGGCCAGCAGCAGCACCAGCAGCTCGGAGTGGCGGCGGCCCAGACGCCACTGCCGCCCGCCGAAGGTCAGCAGGGCCTCGTTGCGCCCGAGCGCGACCACCGAGCCCGCGGTCGCGGCGCGGCTCAGGTGACCCCGCAGGTAGGCCTCGGCGGCCAGCGCGGTCGCCCGCACCAGGGCCAGGCTGTGCGGGTTGGCCAGGTGGTCGCCGCCGGTGACGTCGATGGCGCCGAGCAGCCGGCCGGTGCCCGGGTCGTGGATCGGTGCGGCGGCGCAGGTCCAGCGCTGCACGCCCCGGCTGAAGTGCTCGGTGGCGAAGATCTGGAGCGGGTGGTCGACGGCCAGGGCCGTGCCCGGCGCGTTGGTGCCCGCGTGCGCCTCGTCCCAGCGGGCGCCGGGCACGAAGTTCATCCGCTCGCCGGCCCGCAGCACCTTGGCCGTCCCCTCGACCCAGAGCAGCCGCCCGTACGCGTCGCACACGGCCATCAGGTGCTCGCCGTCCTCGGCCAGGCCGCCCAGCAGGTCGCGGAAGATCGGCAGGACACGCGCGAGCGGGTGGGCCGCGCGGTAGGACTCGAGGTCGTCGTCGCTGAGGTCGATCGGGGCGGTGGCGTCGGGGCCGGGCAGGGCGACGGCCGAGCGCCGCCAGGAGTCGGCCACCACGGAGCGCATCGCCGGGCCGTCGGACTTCTCACCCGCCACGAACCGCTCGTGGGCACGCCCGACCTGACGCATGCGCTCGACGGGGTCGGCGCCGGCGTCGAGGGCGAGCCACGGGTTGGGCACTACGGGCACCTCCAGACCCACCCATCGTGACCCCCATCACGTCCGACGACAAGCTCTGTTCGGTTGACGCTCTATCAATGACGTAATGCCTGTCATCGGGCTCCGCTACTCTCGGCGGGTCATCAGCGTGGAGACAAGGGGGAGCAGTGTCTGATCTGTCCAAGATCGTCAAGGCGTACGACGTCCGGGGGGTCGTTCCGGACCAGTTCGACGAGGCGATCGCCCGGGCTCTAGGCACCGCGTTCGTCGAGATGCTGCGTGAGTCGGGCGACGACGCCGACGAGATCGTCACCGCGCACGACATGCGCGAGTCGGGCCCCGGCCTGGCCGCCGCGTTCGCCCGGGGCGCCAACGCGGCCGGCGCCGCCGTCATCAGCATCGGCCTGGCCTCGACCGACGAGCTCTACTACGCGTCCGGCTCGCTGGGCCGCCCCGGCGCCATGTTCACCGCCAGCCACAACCCGGCGCAGTACAACGGCATCAAGCTGTGCCGGGCCGGGGCCAAGCCGGTCGGGCAGGACAGCGGCCTGGCCGTCGTCCGGCAGCGGGCCCAGGCCCTGCTCGACGACCTGAACGCCGAGGCCGACGGCCCGTCCCGGCTCGAGACCCGCGACCTGCTGGGCGACTACGCGGCCCACCTGCGCTCGCTGGTCGACCTGGCCGGCATCCGGCCGCTCAAGGTGATCGTCGACGCCGGCAACGGCATGGGCGGCTACACCGTCCCGGCCGTGCTGGGCGACCAGGTGCTGCCGGCCCTGCCGCTCGAGATCGTGCCGATGTACTTCGAGCTCGACGGCTCGTTCCCCAACCACGAGGCCAACCCGCTCGACCCCAAGAACGTGGTCGACCTGCAGAACGCCATCCGCGAGCAGGGCGCCGACATCGGCGTCGCGTTCGACGGCGACGCCGACCGCTGCTTCATCATCGACGAGAAGGGCGACCCGGTCTCGCCCTCGGCCATCACCGCCCTGGTGGCCCGGCGCGAGCTGGCCAAGTTCCCGGGCAGCACGGTGATCCACAACCTGATCACCTCGCACGCCGTGCCCGAGATCATCACCGAGGCGGGCGGCACGCCGGTGCGCAGCCGGGTCGGCCACTCGTTCATCAAGGCCGAGATGGCCCGGACGAACGCAGTATTCGGCGGCGAGCACTCGGCCCACTACTACTTCCGCGACTTCTGGTTCGCCGACACCGGCATGCTGGCCGCCATGCACGTGCTGGCCGCGCTCGGTGGCCAGTCGCTGCCGCTGTCCGAGTTCGCCGCTGAGTACGAGCGCTACAGCGCCTCGGGTGAGATCAACTCGACGGTGGCCGACGCCGCGGCCAAGACGGCCGAGGTGCGGGCCCACTTCGCCGGGGCGACCTTCGACGAGCTCGACGGCCTCACCGTGCAGTTGTCCGACGGCGCCTGGTTCAACCTGCGGGCCTCCAACACCGAGCCGTTGCTGCGGCTCAACGTCGAGGCGCCCAAGCCGGACCGCATGGCATCCCTGCGCGACGAAGTGCTCGCCATCGTCCGTAGTTAGGATCAGGCGGAAACGCCCGCACATCTACCTAGGAGCCGCGCGGTGGCCCTCGATCCGCAGCTGTTGGACATTCTGGCCTGCCCGGACACGCATCACGCGCCGCTCACCCACGACGCCGACGCGCAGACCCTCACCTGCACCGAGTGCGGGCGCATCTTCGAGGTCCGCGACGACATCCCGGTGCTGCTGCTCGACGAGGCGCGTACGCCGAAGGACGCCGCCTGATGGCCGGGCCCCTGGAGGGTGGCGCGGCCGGCGTCCACGGTCACCGGCACGCCGACGAGTCGCTGCTCGACGACGAGAAGTCGATGCTGGCCAACGACCCCGGCGGCATGCTGCGGGCCACGGCGTCGGCCGGCGCCCAGGTGCGCGAGGCGGCCGCGCTGGCCGCCGAGACCGACCTCAGCGTGCTGGCCGACGAGGGCCGCCCCCGGGCGGTCGTCGTGGCCGGCATCGGCACGGCCGGTCTGACCGGCAGCATCCTGTCGACCGTGGCCGGCCCGCGCTGCCCGGTCCCGATCATCGGCCACCGCAGCCCCGGCCTGCCCGGCTGGGTCGGCGCGGCCGACGTGGTCATCGCCGTCTCCGCCTCCGGCCGCAGCCCCGAGGCGCTGGCCGCGGCCGAGGCAGCCGCCCGCCGCGGCGCCCGCCTGGTCGCCGTGGGCAACCCCGACTCCGAGCTCGAGGCCATGGCGGCCCGGGCCCGGGCGCCGTTCTTCGCGGTGCCGCGCCGGGCGCCGGCCCGGGCCAGCCTGTGGGGCCTGGCCGTGCCGGTGCTGCTCGCCGCCCGCGCGATCGGCCTGGTCAAGGTCAACGAGGCTGACCTGGCCGAGACCGCGACCCGGCTCGACGCCGACGCCGAGCGCTGCCGGCCCGGGGCCGATTCGTTCGTCAACCCGGCCAAGGCGCTCGCGCTGGGCCTGGCCGGCTCGATCCCGATCGTCTGGGGCTCGTCCCCGCTGGCCACCGTGGCCGCCCGCCGCTTCGCCGACACGCTGGCCGCCAACGCCCGCTACCCGGTGATGGCGGGCGCCCTGGGCGAGGCCGGCCGGGGCCGGGTGGGCCTGCTCGACGGCGTCTTCGGCGGGCTGGCCGAGTCGACCCGCGACATCTTCGCCGACCCCGACGCGGAAGAGACCGGCGCGACCCGCCTGCGGCTCGTGCTGTTCCGCGACGGCGGGCTCAACCCCGAGGAGGACGCGGACGAGCCGGTCGCCGTCGAGGAACGCCGGGCCGACGCCGTGCAGACCCTGGCCGAACGCCGGGGCGTGCGCTGCGACGTGCTCACGGCCGAGGGCGGCTCGGCCCTGGAGCGGCTCGCCTCCCTGACCGCCGTACCTGATTTCGCCTCGCTCTACCTGGCCCTGGCCCACGGGCTCGACCCGATGGCCGTGCCCGCGATCAGCGAGATGAAAGAGCTTTCGAACCCGTTGCCCGAGGGAATGCAGTGACCGCTTCTGACGGACGTCACTGCGGAGTTGGGTAAATGAGTGCTGAGGGTGGAACCAAGGCGATCGTCGCGGCGCTGGCCGCGAACCTCGGTATCGCGGTCACCAAGTTCGTCGCCTGGTTGCTGACGAGCTCGTCGTCGATGCTGGCGGAGTCGATCCACTCCGTGGCCGACTCCGGCAACCAGCTCCTGCTGCTGATCGGTGGCAAGCGGTCGCGGCGCCAGGCGACGCCCGACCATCCGTTCGGCTTCGGCCGTGAGCGCTACATCTACGCGTTCATCGTGTCCATCGTGCTGTTCAGCCTCGGTGGCCTGTTCGCGCTGTACGAGGCCTGGCACAAGATCAGCGAGCCGCACCCGATCGAAAGCTGGCAGTGGGTGCCGGTCGTCGTGCTGGTGGTGGCGATCGGCCTCGAGTCGTACTCGTTCAGGACCGCGATCAAGGAGTCGAACCGTACCCGGGGCAACACCTCGTGGGTCGACTATGTGCGCCGGGCCAAGGCTCCGGAACTGCCCGTGGTGCTGCTGGAGGACTCGGGGGCCCTGCTCGGCCTCGTGTTCGCGCTGTTCGGTGTGGTGATGACCCTGCTCACCGGCAACGGCGTGTGGGACGGCATCGGCACCGCGATGATCGGCGTACTGCTGGTGGCCATCGCGGCGATCCTGGCCGTCGAGACCAAGAGCCTGCTGATCGGCGAAGGAGCCAGCCCCGAGGCGACCCGGCGGATCGAGCAGGCCGTGCTGGCGGGCGAGGGCGTCGAGCGGATCATCCACATGAAGACGCTGCACCTCGGGCCGGAGGAGCTGCTGGTGGCGGTGAAGATCGCCGTGCCGAGTTCGGAGAAGGCCGACGAGGTGGCCCGGCACATCGACGAGACCGAGGCCCGCATCCGCGAGGCGGTGCCGATCGCCCGGGTGATCTACATCGAGCCCGACATCTACCGTCCAGCGAAGCCGGCGGTCGCGCCCGGGTAGTTTCACGACCATGAGCGTTCTTCCGCTGACCGGGGTCGTCCGTCCGTACGCCTGGGGTTCCCGCACCCTCATCGCCGAGCTCCAGGGGCGGCCCGCGCCCACCGAGCAACCGGAGGCCGAGCTGTGGCTGGGCGCTCACCCGGGCGACCCGGCCACCGTCACGGCCAAGGACGGCCCGGTCAGCCTGGACGCGCTCATCACGGACGACCCGAAGGGGCAGCTGGGCGAGGCCGTGCTCGAGGCGTTCGGCCCGCGCCTGCCCTTCCTGCTCAAGGTGCTGGCGGCCGGGGCCCCGCTCTCGCTGCAGGCCCACCCCGACCTCGAGTACGCGAAGCAGGCGTACGCCCGGCAGGAGGCCGACCCCAGCCTGCCCAAGAACTACACCGACGCCAACCACAAGCCCGAGATGCTGGTGGCGCTGACGCCGTTCGAGGCGCTGTGCGGCTTCCGCGCGCCCGGCGTCGCGGCCGACGAGATCGAGGCGTTCGGGGTGGCCTCGCTCGCGCCCGTGGTCGCGGCGCTGCGTGGGGGAGACCTGCGCGCCGCCGTGCAGACCCTGCTCACCTGGCCCGCCGGCGACCGGGACGCGCTGATCACGGCGGTGGTGGCCGCCGCACCGGCCGAGGGGCTGGTGGCCGACTTGGCGGCGCACTACCCGGGCGATCCCGGTGTGCTGGTGGCGCTGCTGCTCAACCACGTGCGCCTGGCGCCGGGCGAGGCGATCTGGATGCCCGCGGGCAACCTGCACGCCTATCTCAAGGGGGCCGGCGTCGAGTTGATGGCGGCCAGCGACAACGTGCTGCGCGGCGGCCTGACCCCCAAGCGGGTCGACGTCGACGAGCTGCTCAAGGTGCTGCGCTTCGAGGTGCTGGACGACCCGATCCTGCGCAGCGAGCAGGTGGCCCCGGGCGTCTCGACGTGGGCGGTGCCGATTCCCGACTTCCGCCTGCTGCGGGTCGAACTGGACGGCACCCGCCCGCCGGTCGAGGTGCCCGCCACCGGCCCGCGCATCATCCTGGCCACCGCGGGCGACGTCTTCGTGGGCGAGAGCGTCGATGGCACCCCGGTCGAGCTGACCCCGGGTACGGCCGCCTACGCCTCGGCCGATGCCGGCGCGATCAAGGTTGCGGGCACCGGCGCGGTCTTCGTGGCCGCCGTCCCGGCCTGACTCGTTCACGCTCAGCGTGACGTTGACAACCCCTCAAAATAGGAAATTTCCGGATTTGCTTGACACGGCGTGTGCGGAGTGTGAATCTATAAACACGCAGCGTCATTGGTGATCGGGGGGTCCCACGGACGCGCGCGGTACCAAACCGGGGGGATGAACGGGGCGGTGGGTCCAGGCCCGCCGTCCCGTTCGCTATGTCCGGACGGTTTGGTCGGACATGGGCCGGGGCCCGTCCGCAGAGGTGCGGACGGGCCCCGTCTTCCGGGTCGCCGGTGTTTGCCGCCACCGACCGGCCCGTGGTCCATTTCCATTACGGCATGACCTCTGACCTGCATGCAAGTGCACAGGGTGGGGTGCAAGTTGCAGACAGCGACGGGTGCAACGTTATGGTGTTCCCGTGGCAAGGGCGACCTCAACCGCACGGCACGAGCTCGGTAACGAGTTGCGCCGTCTTCGTGCCGACCGCCGGGCGGCCGATGTAGCCACCGCGCTGGGCTGGTCCGAGTCCAAGCTGAGCCGCATCGAGACCGCGCACACCGGAATCACCGAGCCCGACCTCGACCGTCTTCTCACTTCCTACGGCGTACGGGTGGAAGACCGCGACCGCCTCCGTGAGCTGGCCCGTCGCGGCCGCGCCCGGGCCTGGTGGACGCCGTACCGGTCCTCGGTCCCCGACCCGTACGACGAATACGTCGCCCTCGAGGCCGAGGCCGTGCTCATCAGCGAGTGGGAACCCCAGGTCGTCCCCGGTCTGCTGCAGACCGACGAGTACGCCCGGGCCGTGATCGAGGTCGGGGCCGACGTCGGCGCGGCCGAGACCATCCAGCGCCGCCTCGCCCTGCGCATGGCCCGCCAGGCCGTTCTGACCCGCGATCCCACCCCGGTGCTGCGCATCGTCCTCGACGAGGCCGTGCTCCACCGCGAGGTCGGCGGGCCCGACGTGCTGCGCCGTCAGTTGGGCCGGCTGCGCGAGGCCAGCGAACGCCCCGGGGTCGAGCTTCTCGTGCTCCCGTTCACCGCCGGCGCCCACGCGGGCATGACCGAGCCGTTCATGGTTCTCGAGTTCGAGGCGGGCACCCGGGCCTCTGTCGTGCACAGCGAGGGCCTCACCGGTGGTCTCTTCCGGGTGACGCCGGCCGACGTCGACGTCTACCGCGACGCCCTCTCCGACCTGCGGGAACGCTCAATGTCGCCAGAGTTGAGCCGAACGGCCATCGCTGAAAGGGAGGAAGCACTCCGCCTTCTGACCGCATCGTGAGCTGAAATGGAGGCGCTTGTACCTCCTGGAAGGGGACCCACGATGCAGGACGCCACTCTCACCTGGCGTAAGAGCACTCGAAGCGGAGCCGCGGGCCACTGCGTCGAGATCGCGAACGTTCCGGCAGCCGTGCTGATGCGCGACTCGAAGGACGTCACCGGTCCGGTGCTCGCGTTCGGCGGCACGGACTGGGCCGGTTTCATCGCCGGCGTACGGGACGGGGAGTTCGACCGCCCCCGGGCCTGATCCTCGAAGGGCGGTCCGCTGCCGGGCCGCCCTTTTTCGTCCCTCCGAGCCCCCCGTTTTACGCAAGATCGCCCCCGGGGTACGTGGTGTTCGGGAGGACAGTGCAATATTGGACCGCATGAGAGCCCGGGTACTCGTCGTCGATGACGATCCAGCGCTGGCCGAGATGCTCGGCATCGTCCTGCGGAGCGAGGGTTTCCTGCCCTCGTTCGTGGCCGACGGGGAACGCGCTCTGGCCGCCTTCCGGGAAAGTCGTCCCGACATCGTGCTGCTCGACCTGATGCTGCCCGGCATGAGCGGCATCGACGTGGCCCGGGCGATCCGGGCCGAGTCGGGCATCCCGATCGTCATGCTGACGGCCAAGAGCGACACGGTCGACGTGGTGCTCGGCCTCGAGTCCGGCGCCGACGACTACGTGGTCAAGCCGTTCAAGCCCAAGGAACTGGTGGCCCGCATGCGGGCCCGCCTGCGCCGGGGCGAGGACGCGGCGCCCGAGATGCTGACCATCGGCCCGCCCGGCAACCAGATCACCATCGACGTGCCGGCCCACACCGTGTCCCGCGACGGTGAGGAAGTGAAGCTCACCCCGCTCGAGTTCGACCTGCTGGTGGCCCTGGCCCGCAAGCCGCGCCAGGTCTTCACCCGCGAGGTGCTGCTCGAGCAGGTGTGGGGTTACCGCCACGCCGCCGACACCCGGTTGGTCAACGTCCACGTGCAGCGGCTGCGCGCCAAGATCGAGCCCGACCCGGAACGGCCCGAGATCATCCTGACCGTCCGGGGGGTCGGGTACAAGGCCGGCACCGGATAGGCCCGGTGAGCGGCTAACCTTGCCGCGTGCGCGCTCCGGCCTGGCTCCCGCTTCCGGTCCGCCGCATCCTGCGAGTGGTGCGGCGGTACTGGCGTGTCCTCGTGCGCCGGTTCGCGGTGTGGGCGTCGCCGGCCCACCGCGCCTGGCGCCGCTCGCTGCAGCTGCGCGTCGTCACGCTCACCCTGGTCGCGTCCAGCCTGCTGGTGGCCGCGTTCGGCTGGTTCATCGCCGACCGCAGCGCCAAGATCCTGCTGAGCCGGGCCCAGGACGAGGTCCAGGTCTCGATGCGTAACAAGGTGGGCTACGCCGAGCAGCAGCTCACCGTCCACCCGCAGGCGCGTGATCCGCTGCTGCCGCGCACCTTCGCCACGATCGTCGGTCAGCTGGCCGACGGCGACCCGGCCGAGTCCGGCGGCTCGGTGGTGTCGATCCGGGCCGGGCAGTCCGCCGAGCTCGCCCCGGTCACCTCGCCCAACGTCGACACCGCCGAGCTGATCACCGCCGAGCTGGTCCACCGGGTCTCCGACGACGCCAAGGTGGCCAACCAGATCGTCACCGCCCGGGTCAACGGGCACACCACGAAATACCTGGTCACCGGCTCGCCCGTGCCGACCAGCTTCGGCCACGTCGAGCTCTACTACATGGTGCCGCTGACCACTGAGGACAGCGCGGCCAACCAGATCCGCACCACCGTGCTGGCCACCGGGCTGGCCCTGGTCATCATGCTCGGCGTGATCGCGGGCCTGGTCACCCGGCTGGTCGTGACCCCGGTCCGGGTCGCCGCCCGCACCGCCCAGCGGCTCAGCGCGGGTCTGCTCGACCAGCGCATGAAGGTCGACGGCGAGGACGACCTGGCCCTGCTCGCGGCGTCGTTCAACCAGATGGCGGCCAACCTGCAGCGCCAGATCGTGCGGCTCGAAGAGCTGTCGCGCCTGCAGCGCCGGTTCACTTCCGACGTCTCCCACGAATTGCGTACGCCGCTGACCACCGTCCGCATGGCGGCCGACCTCATCTTCGCCGAGCGCGACGAGTTCGACCCCGCCGTCGCCCGCAGCGCCGAACTGCTCCAGGCCGAGCTCGACCGGTTCGAGAGCCTGCTGACCGACCTGCTCGAGATCAGCCGCTTCGACGCCGGTTTCGCCGCCCTCGACGCCGAGCACACCGACCTGGTGCCGATCGTCGAGCGGGTCGCCGACCGGCTCACCGGCCTGGCCGAGCGGGTCGGGGTCGAGATCGAGCTGCGCCTGCCCGACACTCCGGTGATCGCCGAGGTCGATCCGCGCCGGGTCGAGCGGGTGCTGCGCAACCTGGTCGGCAACGCCGTCGAGCACGGCGAGGCCAAGCCGGTGCAGGTCACCCTGGCCAGCGACGACGCGGCGGTGGCGATCACCGTGCGCGACCACGGCATCGGCCTCAAGCCGGGCGAGGAACGCCTGGTCTTCAACCGGTTCTGGCGGGCCGACCCGTCCCGGGCCCGGCAGACCGGCGGCACCGGCCTCGGCCTGTCGATCAGCGCCGAGGACGCGCGCCTGCACGGCGGCTGGCTCGAGGCGTGGGGCGCGCCCGGCGAGGGCGCCCAGTTCCGGCTCACCCTGCCGGTGCGCTCGGGCGACCGGCTGCTGGCGGCGCCCCTGCCGTTGATCCCGCGCGACCGGGCCCCGGCGCTGCCGGCCCCCGGCCCGGCCCCGGCCGGCGACAAGGCAGAGGTGGTCTGATGCGACGCTTGCTCTGTACGGCCGTCGTGCTGGGCGCGATGCTGGCCGGCGGCTGCGGCATCCCGGCCGAGAGCGACGTGACGATCCTCGGCGAGGGCCCGCCCAGCGGCGTGTCGGTCGACGACGACGGCAGCCCGCCGGTGCAGTACGCCCGCACCGACACCAACGATCTGGAAGAGTTCGCCGACAACTACCTCGAGGCCGCGGCCGGCGACGCCGAGACGGCCCTCAACCGGGTCAAGGCGTTCCAGGCGCCCGATCTGGCCGCGCGCTTCCCGACCGGCAACGACATCAAGGTCATCCGCGAGACCGAACGCCCGCTCTACTCGCCGGGCGACTCCGAGATCACGTTCATCGTGCAGGTGGTCGGCACGCTGAAGGCCAACGGCGTGCTCCAGCCGGCCGACGGCGCGTCCTCGGGCACCCGCTACAAGCTGCGCATCGGCTCCGTGTCCGGGCAAGAGGGGCTGTTCGTGCTCGACGCCCCGCAGGCCATGCTGATGACCGATCAGACGCTCAACTCGTTCTATCAGCGCCGCACGATCTACTGGTGGAACAACGAGAACACCGGCCTCGTGCCCGACCTGCGCTACATGCCCCGCAGCGTGCCCACCGTGCAGCAGCCGACGACGATCCTGGGCTGGCTCACCGGCGCGCCCGCGCCCTGGCTCAGCGACGCCGTCAACAGCCTGCCCACGGGCACCCAGGCCGCCGACAACGTGCCCGCCATCACCAACGACACACTCGAGATCAGGCTCAACGACAAGGCCGTCCCGCCGGGCGCCGACCCGGGTGTGCTCGACCGGCTGCGCCGCCAGTTGCAGTGGTCCATGCAGCCGGTGCCGCGCGTGATCTCGATCGCCGTCGGCCACAACGAGCCGGTGCGGGTCGAGAACGGTGAGTTCTTCGACAGCAATCTGGCCTACAACCTCACCGACGACCCGGAACGGTTCGCGATCCTCGGCGGCGGCATCCGGCGGCTGAAGGGTTCGCCCCGGGCCGACGACGAGCTGCCGGTGATCAAACCGGCGGCCAACCGGAACATCGCCTCGGCGGCGATCAGCGCGTCCGCGACCCGGGCCTACGCCGCGGTGGTGACCGGCCCGGCCGGCCAGCGTCGGCTGCGGGTGGCCGACGCGCCGCTGGGCGAGCAGGCCGACCTGACCGAGGTCGTCGGTCTGGGCGGCTCGCTCGGCACCCCGGTCTGGGCCCAGCTGCCCAGCGGCGGTGAGGACACCCAGGCGATCGGGCTGATCACCCAGGGCGGCCAGGTCTACTCGTTCGCCGGGGCCGGCTCGCGGGCCCAGCGGGTGGAGTGGCAGGGCAATCCCGGCCCGGTCAGCGCGCTCGCGGTGGCGCCCGACGGGCACCGGGTGGCGGTGGTCAGCGAGGGCCGGCTCTACCGGGCCGCGCTCAGCACCAGCGGCGACGGCATCACCCTGGGCGTGCCCGAGCAGGTGCTGCCGCCCAGCCTGCAGGCCGTGACCGCGGTCGCCTGGAGCAGCGAGGACTACCTGGTGGTGGCGGGCGCCCGCCGCGACGGTCGCTACGCGGTGCTCGACGTGACGGTCGACGGCGGGTTGTCCACGGTTCGCCTCGACGACATCGGCGCCGAACGGGTGACTTTCCTGTCGGCCTACCCGTCCAACCCGGTGACCGGCACCGAGCGGTCGTCGTCGGAGTCGTACATGGCGGGTGGCGAAGCCTTTGACGTGCTCAGCGCGCCCGACAAGATCACCACGGAGCATCTGGCCGGCCCGCCGGTGCCGCCCGGCTCCGACGCCAAGCCCACCGCCCCGTTCTTCCTCGACTGAGCCGGAGCTCGCGCATGGCCGGCCTGCTGGGTGATCTCGCCGATCTGGTGCTGCCGGCCCCGTGCGCCGGCTGCGGGGCCGAGCGGGTGCCGCTGCGGTACGGCGTGTGCGCGGCCTGTGCCGCCGGTCTCGAGGCGTTGCGGCCGTTCCGGCGGCCACCCGAGCCGGTGTCGTTCGGGCTGCCCACTTGTGTGGCGGTGGGGGCGTACGAGGGCGCGTTGCGTGGCGCCCTGCTGGCCTACAAAGAAAAGGGCCGTCACCGGCTCGCCCGCCCGCTCGGCAGCCTGCTGGCCGTGGCGGTGGCCCGGATCGCCCCCCGCAGCGTGCCGGTGACCCTCGTGCCGGTGCCGTCGACGGCCGCCGCCTCTCGGGAGAGGCATGGCGATCACATGCTGCGTCTGGCCGCACACACCGTGCGGCGGTTACGCGGCGCCGGTTGGCAGGCTGAAATCAGCCCTCAGCTCGAAGCGTTACCACGTCCCGACTCTACGTCACTGAGCGTGGCCGGGCGGCGCGCCGCAGCTGAGGATTCGCTGCGAATTCGGCGGGCCCGAATCGGCGTTCGGCGGCGCGCCGAGCCCCGGAAAGGCACGCTGGTGGTAGTCGACGACATCGTCACCACCGGAGCCACGCTGGCCGCGGTGACCCGCCGGCTCGAGGAGGCAAAGATGCAGGTCGATGGGGTTGCGGTGTTGGCTGCGACACAGCTCCGCGGAACGTCTGGATCCGGTTTCGCCGGTTTCCCGCCTGACGGCACAGAAAAGGTGAACGTCGGACTTTCGGTATCCCGAACGAGGGGTGACGCGGGAGCATCGGCACGTTAGCGTCTTGGTGACGAGGGTATGAGTTCCGACTCGTCCCGCTCCATCCTTCAGGCGCAGCGCGTCCGCGAGCCGCCGCACCGGAAAGGAGTCGTCTCCTTCGCGATCGGTCACGCTCGGTGAGTTGACCCAGGGTCGATCACGGCGTCACCGCGCCAATCAGTGAGCAAGGACAAAACGGTGCCCCCGGCAACCCGGAAGCTCAGCCTTCAGTCCTTTTCGGGGCGGCGGGCGGGGCGGTTGGAGGGGCCCGTAAGCAGAAACGTTGGGGGAGGTCACGAGTGGACATTGTCGTCAAGGGCCGCAACGTAGAGGTTCCCGACCACTATCGGGAACACGTCGCCGACAAACTGAGCAAGGTCGAGCGTTACGACCAGAAGCTGATCCGGGCCGACGTCGAACTTTTCCACGAGCGCAATCCGCGCCAGTCCGACAACTGCCAGCGAGTCGAGATCACCGTCGTGACGAAGGGCCCGGTCATCCGGGCCGAGGCCTGCGCCAAAGACTTCTACGCAGCCCTGGACCTGGCCATCACCAAACTCGACGGCCGGCTACGGCGATCCGCCGACCGCCGCCGGGTGCACCGAGGGCGTCACGCGCCTCTCTCGGTGGCAGCGGCCACCGCCGGTCTGCCCACCGATCTGAGCCTGGCCCAAACGGCCGAACAGACCTCATCGGTCGCCACCGCCCTCGCGGAACACGACGAGGACCTGCCGTGGCGGATCGTGCGGGAGAAGGAACACCCCGCTGACCCCATGACCGTCGACGACGCACTCTTCCAGATGGAGCTCGTCGGCCACGACTTCTACCTGTTCCTCGACAAGGACAGCGGTCGGCCCAGCGTCGTCTACCGCCGGCGGGGCTACGACTACGGCATCCTGTCGCTCGGAACCACGGGCTAGCCACCCGAATCAGCCGAGGGCCTTCAGTCCAGGAGGTCCTCGGCGAGGAGGACGTACTGCACGTCGTCGACCCGCGTCCCGTCCGGGCCGGGCAGCCGCGCGCGCAGGTACGCCTCCCGGTGGAATCCCGCCTTCTCGAGCACCCGTTGCGAGCCCAGGTTGTCCGGCGCCGTGCCGGCGGCCAGCCGCACCACGTCGGTCTCGGCGAAGACCCACAACGACAGCAGCTGGGCGGCCCGGGTCGGAAAACCCCGTCCCCGGTACGCCGGCAGCATGCTGTAGCCGATCATCGCCTGCTGCGTGAACGGGTCGTCGTAGAAGAGCCCGATGTCGCCGACCGGCGCGCCGGTGGCCGCGTCCTCGATCACCAGGTCGGCCCGGGTTCCGCCCAGCCACTGCGTCTCGGCCCGCTCGCACCGCCGGCGGATCCGCTCGGCGCTCGGCCGTTCCGGCGGCACGCTGGTCGCGATCACGTCGGGCAGGATGAGCAGCTCGGTCAGGAACGCGTTGTCGCCCGGTCCGAGCGGCCGCAGGCGCACCACACCGTCGGACAGCTCGCCCCCGGGCAGGTCGGGCAGCAGCCGTGGTGCTGGCTCGTCCGGGTCGCCGGCCAGGCGGGCGAAGACCACCATGTCGTCGCGGGCGCCGTCGCGGCCGAGCTGGGCGCCGCGGCGCAACCCCTCGCGCTGGAAGGCGGCGGCCATGGCGACCCGCTGGCTGACCGGGTTGTCGAGGTGGGTGAGCAGCTCGAGGCGCTCCAGCCCGTGGCCCAGCGCGTGGGCGCTCAGGGCGCGCAGCGCCGCCGTGGCCACGCCCCGCCGGCGGGCCCACGGCCCGACCCAGTAGCCGACCTCGGCCTGGCGGCGGACCGGAACGACCTTGTCGAAGCCGATGCCGCCGAGCAGCTCGTCGGTCCCGGGGTCGGCGATGGCGTAGAGCGCGCCACCCTCGGCCGAGGTGGCCACGACGTGCTCGGCGATGTACCGCTCGGCGTGCGCGACGGTGTAGGGCGACGGCAGGGGCGGCAGGAAAGATCGGGAGATTTGATCATCGAACCCGGCGGCGAGCGCGTCGGCGTCGTCCGCGCGAAACGCCCGGAGGCGTACCCCAGTGCCGTTGATCTTTCCGATGGTCCCGCCCTCTCTCGTTGTCGCGGCCTATCCTGCCGGAACGGCTCCGCTCTGAGCGAACTTGATGCGAAGTTTCCCATCGTTTGTGCGGTTAACCCGAGGCTCGGGTCACAGCTCCGGCCGAGGGGTGCCTACGATGGTTCGGCAGACTGTCTAGGGGAGCGCTGACCCGTGTCGATTTTGGAAAAGGTCCTACGCGCCGGCGAAGGCCGCATGGTGCGCCGGCTCAAGGCGATCGCTGACGCGGTCAACTCGATCGAGGACGACTACGTCGACCTCACCGATGACGAGTTGCGCGAGTGCACCCAGCAGTTCCAGGAAAGGGTCGCCGACGGCGAATCGCTGGACTCGCTGTTGCCCGAGGCGTTCGCCGTCGCCCGCGAAGGGGCCAAGCGCGTGCTCGGCCAGCGGGCCTACAACGTGCAGCTGATGGGTGGCGCCGCCCTGCACTTCGGCAACATCCCCGAGATGAAGACCGGTGAGGGCAAGACCCTGACCGGCGTGTTCCCGGCCTACCTCAACGCGTTGAGCGGCAAGGGCGTGCACATCATCACGGTCAACGACTACCTGGCCCAGCGCGACGCCGAGTGGGTCGGCCGGGTGCACGTGTTCCTCGGGCTCACCGTCGGAGTGATCCTGCCGAACCGGCCCGCCGCCGATCACCGCGCGGCCTACATGTGCGACATCACGTACGGCACCAACAACGAGTTCGGCTTCGACTACCTGCGCGACAACATGGCGTGGTCGAAGGACGAGCTGGTGCAGCGCGGCCACAACTTCGCGATCGTCGACGAGGTCGACTCGATCCTGATCGACGAGGCCCGCACCCCGCTGATCATCTCCGGCCCGGCCGAGCACTCGGCCCGCTGGTACGGCGAGTTCGCCGCGATCGTCGGCCGCCTCCAGCGCGGCAAGGAGGGCGAGGCCGACTACGACGTCGACGAGGCCAAGCGCACCATCGCGATCACCGAGCGCGGCGTCGGCAAGGTCGAGGACAGGCTCGGCATCGACAACCTGTACGAGTCGGTGAACACCCCGCTCGTCGGTTACCTCAACAACGCGATCAAGGCCAAAGAGCTCTACAAGCGCGACAAGGACTACATCGTCGACGAGGGTGGCGAGGTTCTCATCGTCGACGAGTTCACCGGGCGCATCCTGCACGGCCGTCGCTACAACGAGGGCATGCACCAGGCCATCGAGGCCAAGGAGGGCGTCGAGGTCAAGCAGGAGAACCAGACGCTGGCCACCATCACGCTGCAGAACTACTTCCGGCTCTACGAGAAGCTCGGCGGCATGACCGGTACCGCGCAGACCGAGGCCGGCGAGTTCAACAGCGTGTACAAGGTCGGCGTCGTGTCCATCCCGACCCACCGGCCGATGGTCCGCGTCGACCACCCCGACGTCATCTACAAGACCGAGAAGGCCAAGTTCGAGGCCGTCATCGAGGACATCGCCGAGCGGCACGCCACCGGTCAGCCCGTCCTCGTCGGCACGGTCTCGGTCGAGAACTCCGAGATCCTCTCGACGCTGCTGCGCCGCCGCGGCATCCCGCACAGCGTGCTGAACGCGAAGTTCCACGCGCAGGAAGCCACGATCATCGCGCAGGCCGGCCGTAAGGGCGGCGTCACGGTGGCCACCAACATGGCCGGCCGTGGCACCGACATCCTGCTCGGCGGCAACCCCGAGTTCCTCGCGGCCAACGAGCTGCACCAACGCGGCCTCGACCCGGTCGAGAGCCCCGACGAGTACGCGAAGGCGCTCGAAGAGGTCCTCCCGGTGTGGAAGGAGGCCTGCGAGGAGGAGTCGGCCGACGTCCAGGCGGCCGGCGGTCTCTACGTGCTGGGCACCGAGCGGCACGACTCGCGGCGCATCGACAACCAGCTCCGCGGCCGTTCCGGCCGGCAGGGCGACCCGGGCGAGTCCCGGTTCTACCTGTCGCTGCAGGACGACCTGATGAAGCGGTTCCGCGCGGGCGCGGTCGAGGCCGTCATGGAGCGGTTCAACATCCCCGACGACGTGCCGATCGAGTCCAAGATGGTGACCCGGCAGATCCGGTCGGCCCAGACCCAGATCGAGGGCCAGAACGCCGAGATCCGCAAGAACGTCCTCAAGTACGACGAGGTGCTCAACAAGCAGCGCCAGGTCATCTACGCCGAGCGCAAGCGCGTGCTCGACGGCGAGGACATGCACGACCAGGTCGAGCACATGATCGACGACGTGATCGCCGACTTCGTGGTCGCCGCCACGGCCGACGGCTACGCCGAGGACTGGGACCTCGACCAGCTCTGGACCAACCTGAAGCGGCTCTACCCGGTCTCGGTGACGGTCGACGACCTGATCGAGGAGTCGGGCGGCGACCGCCAGGCCGTCGACCAGGAGTTCCTCACCGCGCAGCTGAAGGAAGACGCGCTGGCGGCCTACCGCGCCCGCGAGGAGGAGCTCGGGGCCGAGGCCCTGCGCGAGCTCGAGCGTCAGGTTCTGCTCAGCGTCATCGACCGCAAGTGGCGCGAGCACCTCTACGAGATGGACTACCTGCAGGAAGGCATCAGCCTGCGGGCGTACGCCCAGCGCGACCCGGTGGTGGAATACCAGCGCGAGGGCTTCGACATGTTCAACCAGATGATGGAGGGCATCAAGGAGGAGGCGGTCGGGTTCCTGTTCAACCTGGAGGTCCAGGTCGAGGAGCAGCCCACGGTGACCGTCGACCCGAGCAAGGCGGTGCCCCTGCCGGCCGGCGGCGTGATGACGCAGGACGGCGGCAACACGACCGAGTCCGACCGCGTCGAGGTGCGGGCCAAGGGTCTGGGCAGCGGCAACCGCCCGCAGAACCTGCAGTACACCGCGCCGGCGATCGACGGTGAGGCGGGCGAGGGCTCCCCTATCATCCAGCCCGCGCAACAGCAGCAGCAGGCGCCCGCGCTGGGCATCGGCGCCGGCGGCGCTCCGGTTCCGTCCGGCCCGGCCCCCACCGTCGGCCGCCGCCCGGGCCAGCCCGCCGCGGAGTCGAACGGGCCGTCCCGCAACGCCCCGTGCTACTGCGGCTCGGGCAAGAAGTACAAGCGCTGCCACGGAGCCCCCGGGGCAGTCTGAGCAACCCTTTCAACGGCGGCCCGCCGGCGGACACGTTCCGCCGGCGGGCCGCCGTTGTCTGTCGCCCGCCGGCCGTTGCCGCGGTCCGGCGTGGGCGGCCCGGGACGTCTGCCGCGGGCATGGTGCAGCAGGCGCCCCGGGGGTCCAGGGTCAGAGCAGGCGCAGCGCGGTTGCCTGCCATTCGGCCTCGTGCAGTTCGAGCCGCAGAGCCATGGCGCAGGTGCGCTCGGCGGTCAACAGGGCCACAGCCGCCTCCACAGCGCCCGGACGGGGCTCGCAGAGCCGGACGTGCAGCACCGCCACCGGGGTCGGCCGGTCACCGGCGCGCCGGCCGGCGGCCCGGCGTCGCGGTCGCTTCATCGTCTCGCGCAGTTCGCGCACCCGGTGGGCGGCCGCCGTGCCCTGGGCGACGACGCCGGCGGCCTGCATGGGGTGGGACAGACGGCGCAGGTGGGCGGCCGGGCGGTGACCGTCGATGACCTCGACACACGTGCGGACGAAGCGCTTGACGGCCAGCTTGGCATCGGGCGAGACGCCGGCCGCGGGGGAGTGCCGCGGTGCGTCCGCCGCCGGGCCGGGCGGCGCCGGACGCCGTGGGGACCAGTCGAGCGACAACTGGTGGGCTGTGGCCCAGAAGGACGGCTCGAGCTCGTCGTCGAAGGGTGGCTCGCAGCGCGGGGTGGGGCGCAGGCTGATCGTGGGCTGGGGCTGCTGCTCGGGCGTTCTGGGCCGGGTTGCCACCGACGTCCGTTGCATCACGGCACCACCTCATCCGGTTGACCTTGCGTTTGCTTTCGTTTGCTTGTGACAGCCAGTTTTCCGGTGACGAAAGCGAGCGTCAACGGGCGACGTGATCCAACTGAGTCAGGCGAGAAGACGGACAAATCGCGCGGCCGGCAGCGCGGTCCTACTCGTGGTCGGGCGTGACGAGCGGATTCTCGGCCACCCAGGCCGCGGTCTCGGCGTACTTCTGCTCGATGTACTGCTCGAGACGGACCCGCTCGACCCGCCACTGGCCGCGGCCGCCGATCTTGATCGCGGGCAGCTCACCGCTGCGGACCATGTGGTAGACCTGCGACTCCGAGACGTTGAGTTCGGTGGCCACGTCGGGCAGGGGCAGGAAGCGCGGTTCCGCCATGACACCTCCCGTAGGCTCGGAGTGCTTCAGTTTGCCACCGATCGGCGGCGACGGCGTCACTCGGGGGCCGAGATGGCCCGTCCGGTCAGCGGGCTCGAATAGACGACGCTGGTGGTGACCGCGCCCAGCCCGGCGATGCGCCCGGTGACCTCCTCGAGGTGGCGCATCGAGCGGGCCAGCACCTTCAGCACGAAACAGTCCTCGCCGGTCACGTGGTGGGCCTCGACGATCTCGGGCGTGCTGTCGAGCAGGGCGTGGAACGGCCGGTAGTTGCCCGTCGGGTACCGCAGCCGCACGAACGCCATCACCTGCAACCCGACCCGTTCCGGGTCGAGGCGGGCCCGGTAGCCGGCGATCACGCCCGCCTCCTCGAGCCGGCGGATGCGCTCGGCGACGGCGCTGGGCGACATCGCGACGGCGCGGGCGAGTTCGGCGAACGGCGAGCGGCCGTCCTTCTGCAGCTCGGTCAGCAGCCGCCAGTCCGTGCGGTCCAGCGCGATATCCGTGGTCATGGCGGCCAAGTAAACGCGTTTCCCCGGCCGTGCACCAGATGCGCCGGGGAACGACCATGTAACGGCTGCGTTGTCGCACCTAGCGTGGTGTGTCATGACGATCACCCCTGTGGGCCCGGACACCCGGGCCGCCGCCGCGTTCTTCTCGGCCCGCCTCGCCTTCCAGACCGATGTCGCCGACGTGCGGGCGGCGCTGTCGTCCGGCCGGCCCGGTTTTGTCCTGATCGACTCCCGCTCGGACGCGGCCTGGGCCCAGGGCCACATCCCCGGCGCTGTCCATCTGCCCACCGCTCGGATCCCAGCCCGGGCCCCCGAGCTGCTCGAGCCCGGAGTCCCCGTCGTGACCTACTGCTGGGGTCCCGGCTGCAACGGCGCCACGCGGGCGGCCCTGGCCCTGGCCGAGGCCGGCTACCCGGTCAAGGAGATGATCGGCGGCGTCGAGTACTGGATCCGCGAGGGTTTCCCGCTGCGCACCCCGGCCGGCGACGTCAGCGCCCCGGCCGACCCGCGCACCGCACCCGTGGCCGACGCCTGCGGCTGCTGACCCGGCGGGCCACGATCCGGGCACGACTGGTGGAATGGTTCTTCCCCGCGCCGCGGCGACGGTGTACTACGGGGACGGTCCAACCGCTGGAGGAGACGTGCCGATCACCGAGCTGGTCCGGGTCTACGTGCCGGCCACCGTGCCGATGCTCACGGCCCTGCGGGCCGACGGCCGCCTGGGTTCCGGCCCGCTGGAGGCGCACGCCGTGACGCCCGCGCTCCGCGAGTGGTACGCCGAGGGCGACGAGGAGGAGCTCGAGTACGTCGCCTTCACCCGGGCCGCCCAGGGCGCGCTGCACCTGCTGCGGCTCGACCCGCGGGCGCCGCGCCGCCGGGTCGTCATCTCGGCCGACGTGCCGTCCACGGCGCTGGTGCGCGAGGACGTCGAGCTCGGGTCGAGCACCGTGCGGCTGCCGCAGCCGGTGTCGCTCAAAGAGGTCGCGGCCATCCACGTCGACAGCGCCGACGCGGCCGACGCGGTGGCGGCGGCGGCCGAGGTGGTCGACGAGGCGGCCGCGGGTGACCCGGACGCCCAGTTCACCGTCGACAGCGCCGAGGACCACGAGCTCGAGTGGTACGCCGTGTCGGAGCTGGACGAGCTCCTCTAGGCCGTCGAGGCGGGAGTTTCCTCTTCCTCCTCGTCGGCCACCGGGGCGATGGTGCGGCCCACGGCCACTGTGGCCGTGATCGCGCCGACGAACAGGACGATCAGGGCGCTGTTGAGGCGGGCCCCGCTGAGCATCTGCTGCACCACGAGTTCCAGCTCGCTGACCTTACCGGCCAGGTCGAGCACGCGGCTGCCGGCCGTGCGGGCCAGGATCTCGGCGATCACGAGCAGCAGCCCGGCGCCGGCCCCGGCCAGGCCGTAGAGCGGCCACGGCACGTCCAGCCCGCCCGAGCGGCGACGGGCCCGGCGCAGCCCGAAATAGGCGACCAGGCCGGCCGCGAGGCCACTGAGGAACCCCTGGCCGTACGCGAGCCACTGCGACGCGTCAGCCCGGGACTGGGCCTCACTGGAGCTGAAGGCGTCGAGCAGGGGGCCCTGGAACAGGTTGAGCACCAGGCCGACGAGGAAGACGGCCACCGAGGCCCAGCCGACCACGGTCACCACGCGCGGGATGCGGAAGCCGGCCAGTGCGCCGCCGATGGTCGCCGCGGCCGCCACCGTGCCGCCGACCACTGCGTACAGCCAGCCCTCGGTGTTGATCGTGACGATGGTCAGCGCGCCCAGCACGCCGATGAGCAGGCCGCTGCCCGTGGCGACGGCGAACCGGGTGCTCGCGCCGAGTTCGCGGCGGCGGCTCAGCAGGCCGAGGATCGCCAGCGCCACCGTGGACCCGGTGACGAGGCTGGCCGAGATGGCGCCGGGCAGTGCGTACGCAGTGGAGGTGACCTCCATCTCGACGTCGACCCGGCCGGTGATGGTTGCGCGGGCCGACCACAACATGGCGGCCATCCACACCAGCGTGACGCCCGCCAGCACGAGCCCGTGGGACGGGGCGGCGGCCGCCGGTTGCGGGGCCGGTGCGACCTCCTGCTCTGTCATGCGGCTCAGGGTACGCGGCGTTCCTGCGGGGCCGGACGGCCGTCCACAGGGCACCGGGCGGGCCAAAACGGAGTCGATTGTCGGAATTAAGGGGAACGTTGCCGTTTCCGACTTGTGATCTGTCCGGTTTTCGGGGGGTTGATGCCCGGCATCGCCGTCTGACCGTTTGGCTAGAGCCATTTTAGCTGGTCAGGCCCGGGATTTTCGGCAGAACGCGCCGTCTCGACCCTCGTGGTCGGACAGTCTGTGCGGGACAGTCGCTTGTGGAGACGCAAACTGGACGGATCGGGCGAAATCCTGGACGTCAGCGCGACAAAGTGGCAGCTTAGAAGGCA
Source organism: Paractinoplanes aksuensis (assembly GCF_024137025.1). GTDB lineage: Bacteria > Actinomycetota > Actinomycetes > Mycobacteriales > Micromonosporaceae > Actinoplanes > Actinoplanes aksuensis. The sequence continues at coordinate 264,014 of NZ_JAMYJR010000021.1, read as the reverse complement.
TGCCCGACTCTCAAATCAATCCCACGGCTGCCGCTCTGCTCGGCCTGCTCCACGAGGGGCCGATGACCGGCGGTCAGCTAATGGCGGCTGCCGAACGCCGCCTCGGGCCATACTGGTCGATGACGCGGAGCCAGGTCTACCGCGAATTGCCGGTTCTCGCCGAAATGGGCTACGTCCGTCTCGGCAAGCCCGGCCCCAGATCCAGCCAGCCCTACGCCATCACCGCCGCCGGCAAGCGAGCCTTCAGCCGGTGGCTAGCCGAGGCCCCGGGCCGGGACGCCTTGCGCAACCCGGTCGCGCTGCGGGTCGCCTTCGGCGATCAGCACAGCGGCAGTCAGCTGCAAACCCTCTACACAGGGGCCAGTGAGTATCACTCCGAGGCCATGGCGATGGCCAAGGAGCAGGCGAAGGAAGCGAAGAAGGCGGGCGACCAGTACGGCGCCGCGGCCCTCGAGTTCGCCGTCGCCTATCACAAGGCCGCACTGAGCTGGCTCAAGGTCGCTCCGACGAGCTGACGGACGTGCGCCCGCCCCGGCCCCACCCGGCCGGGGCGGCGTAGTCTTGAGTGTTGTGACCGCTGCCGACTATCCCGAGCAACTCAAGACCCTCGACGCCACCCTGCGCAATATCGAGAACGTCCTGGACGTCGACAAGCTGCGCCGGGACAAGGCCGATCTCGAAGAGCAGGCGTCCGCGCCCGACCTGTGGGACGACCAGGCGCGCGCCCAAGAGGTCAACAGCCGCCTCTCCTACATCTCCGGTGACATCGACCGCATCGAGCGACTGCGCTCGCGGCTCGACGACGCCGGCCTCCTGCTCGAAATGGCCGAGGCCGAGGGTGACCAGGCCTCGGTCGGCGAGGTCGGCGACGAGCTCGTCGCGCTGGCCAAGGCCGTCGAGGAGCTCGAGGTCCGCACCCTGCTCTCCGGCGAGTACGACTCCCGCGAGGCGCTGGTGGCGATCCGGGCCGGCGCCGGCGGCGTCGACGCGGCCGACTTCGCCGAGACGCTGATGCGCATGTACCTGCGCTGGGCCGAGCGCCACGGCTATCCGACCGAGGTCTACGACACCTCGTACGCGGAAGAGGCCGGGCTCAAGTCGGCCACCTTCGCGGTCAAGGTCCCGTACGCCTTCGGCACCCTCAGTGTCGAGTCGGGCACCCACCGCCTCGTGCGCATCAGCCCGTTCGACAACCAGGGCCGGCGCCAGACCAGCTTCGCCAGCGTCGAGGTGATGCCGGTGGTCGAGCAGACCGACCACATCGAGATCCCCGAGAACGAGTTGCGGGTCGACGTCTACCGTTCGTCGGGTCCTGGTGGACAGAGCGTTAACACCACCGACTCCGCTGTGCGCCTCACGCACATTCCGACCGGCATCGTCGTGACATGTCAGAACGAGAAATCGCAGCTTCAGAACAAGGCCTCGGCCATGCGCGTGCTCCAGGCGCGCCTGCTCGAGCGCAAGCGCCAGGAAGAGGAGGCCAAGCTGGCCGGCCTCAAGCAGGACACCACCGGTTCCTGGGGCGACCAGATGCGCTCGTACGTTCTGCACCCCTACCAAATGGTCAAGGATCTGCGCACTGAGCAGGAGACGGGCAACCCGTCCTCGGTCTTCGACGGCGACATCGACGAGTTCATCGAGGCCGGCATCCGCTGGCGCAAGCAGACCGAGAAGGCCGGCTGAGACCCGCTCCGCGACCGGAGCGGCACGGACGGCGACGGCGCCTGAACGTTCGGTCAGGCGCCGTCCGTACGGCCGAGATTTTCTTTACCGGTGGTGCAGATTCGCGGACCCGGCGGACTTGGCGTTTTCGTTACACCGCGTAGACTGCCTTCCCGTGATTCAGCTCGAGAACGTGACGAAGACGTACCCCAAGGCGTCTCGGCCGTCGCTGGACGATGTCAGCGTCGGTATCGAGAAGGGTGAGTTCGTCTTCTTCATCGGCCCCTCCGGTTCCGGCAAGTCGACGATCATCAAGCTTCTGCTGCATGAGGTCGCCCCGACCCAGGGCAAAGTCATGGTGAACGCCAAGGACGTGACCTCGATCCGGTCGTGGAAGATCCCCCACTTCCGTCGTTCCATCGGTTGCGTGTTCCAGGACTTCCGTCTGCTGCCCAACCGCACCGCGTACGAGAACGTGGCCTTCGCCCTGGAGGTCATCGGCAAGACCAAGGCCGTGTCCCGGCGGGTCGTGCCCGAGGTTCTCGAACTGGTCGGTCTCGGTGGCAAGGAACACCGCTACCCCCACGAGCTCTCCGGTGGTGAGCAGCAGCGTGTCGCGGTCGCCCGGGCGTTCGTGAACCGTCCGCTCATCCTGCTCGCCGACGAGCCCACCGGAAACCTCGACCCCGACACCTCCATCGAGATCATGCGACTGCTCGACCGGATCAACCGGACGGGCACGACGGTCGTGATGGTCACGCACGACTCCAACATCGTCAACCAGATGCGTCGCCGGGTCATCGAGATCGAAAGCGGCCGTATCGTTCGCGACCAGGCTCGCGGCGTCTACGGCTGAGCTCCGCCGCCCGTTTCCCCCTGAAGAAGTAATGCGCGGAGTCCCGGAAGGAACCCCCCGATGCGCTTGAAGTACGTCCTCAACGAGGTCCTGGTGGGCCTGTGGCGCAACGTCACCATGACGGTCGCCATGATCATCACCATGGCGGTCTCGCTGACCATGCTGGGCGCGAGTGTGCTGCTCTACATGCAGGTCGACCAGATGAAGAACTTCTACTACGGCGAGATCGAGGTCTCGATCTTCCTGCGTGCGGACGTCACCGACGCCCAGCGCTCGGCGATCGACTCCGCCATCAACGCCAACCCGCTGGTCGCCCAGAAGACCTACGAGACTCGTGAACAGGCCCTCGAGCGGTTCCAGCAGCTCTGGAAGGACTCGCCGGAGTTCGTCAAGTCGGTCGGCCCCAACAGCCTGCCCGAGTCGTTCCGGGTCAAGCTGAAGGACCCGGAGACCTACAAGACGTTCACCGACCAGATGACCGGGATGCAGGGCATTCAGGACATCATCGACCAGCGCGCGTTGCTCGACAAGGTGTTCAACATCTTCAACGCCATCCAGGTCGGGGCACTTGTGGTCGCGGGGGTGATGGCGTTGGCCGCGCTGCTCCTCGTGGGAAACACCATCCAGGTCGCCGCCTACAGCAAGCGCCGCGAGGTCGCGGTCATGAAGCTGGTGGGCGCGTCGAACTGGTTCATCCAGGCCCCGTTCGTGCTCGAGGCGGTGGTGGCCGGCATCATCGGCGCCGTCCTGGGCTTCATCTTCCTGTTCGTGAGCAAGATCGTGCTCCTGGACACGAAGTTGCAGGCGCTCACGAACATCCTGACGCCCATCGACAACGGCAACGTGTGGCTCATGCTGCCGCTGCTGGCCGGCGTCGGCGCCCTGGTCAGTGCGGCCACGGCGTGGATCACGCTCCGCTTCTACCTGAAGGTCTGACGCCCCTCAGCTGAATCCCCGTCCGACCTCCCCGCCCGCCGCCAAAACTCGAGCTGACGCCAATCTGATGGCCGCGCCTCCACGATCATGGGGACGCGGCCGTTGGGCGTTTTAGGAGGTAAGACGCCGAAGCTGGGGTTACGGTGCTCTTCGTGTGGTCCAAACGTCGACATCGCCGGAAATATGAGCTTCCAGCACTTTTCGCGGGTCTGTTGCTGCTCGCGCCGCACCCTGCCCAGGCCGCCCCCGGCAACGACGCCGACCGCGCCGGCAAGGCCGTCCAGCGGGCCGAGGCCGTTCTGGAACACGCCACCGACCTGGCCCGCACCGCCGCCCGCAAGCTCGAGACCGCGACCGCCGCGATGCCCGCGGCCCAGAAGAAGGTCGCCACCTCGCGCGGCACGGTGGCCGCCGCCCTCGCCGCGGCCAAGTCGGCCGGGCGCAAGGCGGCCACGGCCCGACAGGACTACCAGAAGGTCGCGGGTCGTTTCGTCGAGGCCCGGGAGCGGGTCGACGACGCCCGGGAACGGGTCGACGAGATCGCCACCGCCAGCTACATGGGCAGCAACTTCGCGCGGCTCAACGTCCTGGTCGACGCGACCGGCCCGGCCGACATGATGGCCCGGCTCAGCATCGTCGAACAGATCATGCACCGGCAGCAGGAGGACGTGGACACGCTGGTGGTGGCCCGGCGCGACGCCCGTACCGAACAAGATCGGGCGGGTTTGGCCAAGCGCGCCGCCGAACAGGCCGAGACCGAGGCCCGCGACCGCCTGACCGCCGCCCGCGCCGCGCAGGCCGCCGCCGAACGGGCCCGCCTGGCCCTCGAGAAGCTCACCCAGACCCGCTACGCCGCGCTCAAGGTGGCCAACGCCCAGCGCTCGGTGGTGCTGGCCCGCTACGAGGCGGCCAAGGCCGAGGAGGCGCGGATCGAGGCCGCGCTGCGCGGTTACTCGATCAAGTCGGGGGATGCCAAGTACGGCGGCGGGCGGCTGCTCATGCCGGTCACGGGCTGGAAGTCGAGCGACTACGGCGAGCGCTACGACCCGTACTACCGGGTGTGGCAACTGCACGCGGGCATGGACATCGCCGCCGGCGGGGGCTCACCGATCCGGGCCGCGGCGTTCGGGCGGGTGATCCGGGCCGGGTGGGCCGGCGGCTACGGCAACTACACCTGCCTCAGCCACGGCCGGATCAGCGGCGTCGGCTTCCAGACCTGCTACGGCCACCAATCGGCCATCCTGGTGCGGATCGGCGAGTACGTGCGCCGGGGCGAAGTGATCGGCCTGGTCGGCACCACGGGCGCCTCGACCGGCAACCACCTGCACTTCGAAACCCGCTTCGACGGCGCCCCGCGCGACCCGGCGAACTATCTGCCGCGCTGTCTGTGTTGAGACTTCAGTAGCATTGTGAAGTTCCATCACTCATCCACAGGGGGTCCGGCGACATGCCACGCGAACAAGGTCGCAAGGTCGTCGCCTCGAATCGCAAGGCCTACCACGACTACGCGATCAGCGACACGTACGAGGCGGGCCTCGTGCTCACCGGCACCGAGGTCAAGTCGCTGCGAGCCGGGCGGGCCTCGCTGACCGACGCGTTCGGCCACGAGCACAACGGCGAGATCTACCTGCACGGCTTCCACATCCCCGAATACACCCAGGGCACGTGGACCAACCACGAGCCGCGACGGGTCCGCAAGCTGCTGCTGCACCGCGACGAGATCCTCAAGATGCGCAACAAGCTGCGCGACGACGGTGTCACGCTCGTGCCGCTGCAGGTCTACTTCAACAACGGGTACGCCAAGGTCGAGATCGGCGTGGCCAAGGGCAAGAAGAGCTACGACAAGCGGCAGGACCTGGCCAACCGGGACGCGCAGAAGGAAATCAACCGCGCCATGGGCAGGCGTGCCAAAGGCATGGACTAGCAGGTACTCTTCCCCGCCGGCACTTTTGATCATCGCCGGTGCCGGTCAGGGGAAGGGATCGCAGGGTGGCTGCCAAGCACTCCGTGCGCGTGTTCGGAACAGCCCGCTTCATCCTGAGTTTCGCGGTGGCGATCCTCGTGCTGCTGGTCGTCTGGATCGCCGTGCGGGCCGTCGGGCCGGCCGAAGCGTCCAGGCCGCCCACGATCGTGCTGCCGTCGGTGGCCCGCGTGACGATCGATCCGCCGCCGCCCACCCCTTCGGTCAAACCCTCGGTTTCCCGTACGCCGTCCAAGTCGCCGTCGCCGTCCAAGCCGACTCCGTCCGAGCGCCCGACGACGGCCCGCGCCACCACGGCCGTACCGGAAAAGACCCGGACCACGACGAAGCCGCCGCCCCCGCCTACGGAGGTCGAGGCGACACTGGCCGTCACGGCGAGCTGGGAGGGCGGCTACGTCGCGATGGCCCGGGTGACCAATGAGGGCGAGCGCCCGGTCCGCTGGAAGGTCACGGTCAGCCACGCCGACCTGCGCGACCTGGAGCTGCGCAACGTCTGGAACGCCACCGGGAATCTCAGCGGCGACAGCATCGTTTTTACCGGCGGTCCCCTCGACCCGGGTCGCACCGCCGATTTCGGCTACCAGACGTCGAAGGACGGCCGCGGCGACGCCCGCCCGGCGGGCTGTAATGCGGTGGGCGGCACCTGCAGGATCAGGTAGGATGGCACAGTTGTTCCGGTAGTGGTTTTTCCCAGGGGGTGACTGGTTTCGACTTCGAATGTGGAGACAGGGGAAGCGAGCCGAGGAAGCCGACGTCGTCTCGAGAATCGGTCGTCGGAAAAAAATAAGCGCCGATACTAAGCGCAACGATTTCGCTCTCGCCGCCTGAGGCGAGTAGCTAAATCTGTCGGACCGGGAGTACCTCCGTCCCGGATTTCCGGCATCAGCTAGGAGGTTGGCCAACAGGTCCCGGTCGCGGGGACCTCACGGCGAGACTAATCAGCGACTGGGCCCGTCACAGGAACTCGCTCACGTGATTCCAGGGGCCGAGTAGAGGCATAGTGAGCTGCGCTCGGAGAAGCCCTGACAAAACAACGAAGGACCCGGGTTCGATTCCCGGCACCTCCACGGCATGGCGGCCCCCTGCTCGCGAAAAGCGCGAGCTGGGGGCCGTTTCGGTTATACCTGCTCAGGGGGCCGAGCCCCCTGAAACCCCACGGTGTCTACCGGTTGCGGTCGGTGGGTGGTGAGGGCTGGGTTCAAGTCCCCAGACAGGACCTCCGCCTTGGCGGACCCGGCTCGCGGAGAGCGCAAGCCGAGCACCGTTCCGTGTGACTGTTCAGGGGGTGAGCCCTCTGAAACCCCACTGTGTCTATGGTTGCGGGGGTGGGTGTTTGCGCGGGTTCAAGTACGCGGGTAGCAGCTCCCCGGCTGGCGGCCGAGCGTCAAATGTGCATGGAGTTAAGGTCGACCGCGCACGATAACCGCAGCGGTTAGCATGGTCAGGCCAGCGATCAAGCAGACTGCCGCTAATGCTGCCAATGCGATCGGTTTGTCGACGCCGCCGAACGAGACTGCGGTGAGGACGCCGCCGACCGAGGTCGCGAATCCGCCGCCCGTCACGAGGGCCGCGCGGGCAACGACGGAGCGGTGATCGGCGTCCTTGTGGTGCGGCGGTTCAGGGCTGGCTGCAGTGGCCATATCGGACTCTCCTCGAAAACCGGACTCGCGAAGCTTGATGCGGCAGACCACTGGTGGGCCGGCTGTCCGCCGTGTCGTCGTTGATACTGCCTAACCCCGGCATCGATTACGGAGAGTCGCTTACCCCGCGGGGTCACCCTGAACGGTTGCGCTGCATTAAGCGTCATGCCGACCGAGCTGGCCTCTAAGCCAACATTTGTGCAGTGCGTCACATTGATTTTGGAGAGTGCTCGTCAGCAGCGGAATGTTACGGGCTGTATAGAGAAACTCGTGGAGTCGCCCCCGGCGTAGATCGGCTTGTCCAGTCGCCTCAGGCACTCAGGACATCGACGTCGTACTTCTGTACCTGTGGGTCGCGAGACACGAGAGTCAGGCCTTCGAGTTGAGCTTGGGCTACGAGGATTCGGTCGAATGGGTCGCGGTGGTGCATGGGCAGTCGCCCCGCTCTGATCCCGTGGTCGGCGGTGATGTCTAGAAGCCGGAAGCCGCTGTTGCGTATCCGCTCGGGAAGGTCAGCCGGTTCGAGCTTGCCGAGCGCCTGCTTGATCGCGACCTCCCAGACTGTTGCCGAACTGACGTAGACGTCGGCCTCTTGATCGAGGCGGTCCTTGATGTCGTCGGCCAGCGTTGGGTCGTCGGTCAGCCACCACAGCACTATGTGGGTGTCCAGAAGAAGGCTCACTGTGTCATCCCGAAGTCATCGGCAATGCTCTCGTTCACTTCGGGGGAGTCCCAATCGTCGGCGGCGACGAGCCTGCCCTGCAGGGAACCTCGTCCGGACCGGACAGTGCCTGGGCGAATTGACTGCAATGATCGGCGAGCTCCGGAGCCGGTGTCGAGCTGCCAGAAGGTCCAGCCGTTGCGGTTGTCATTGATGCCGGGGTTGTAATGCCTGACCACGGCGCGTGCGGCTCCGGTCGGGGTTTTGAACGATTGGCCGGCGAGTGGTCCGTCAATGATTTCCACACGGGCGGGCTCGACGAATCGGGCGTGTACCCGGTGGCCCTCGTAGTCCGCGTAGACGGACACGTCCTGATTGCCGGTGCGAGTTCGTTCCTCGCTTGCGACGGTGCTAGCGGCGATCAGCCGTCGAATGATCGCATTCTCGGAAAGATTTGCCATATGGGCCGCGAAAGCCACGGCCTGTTTCGTGTCCTCGTCGACTTCGATCGTTGCCATGCCCTATCACCTCGACTACGAGAGTAGCGCGCGAAAAGTAAGCAAAGCAAGCAGATAGAGCAAACACAGCAGACCTACCCTGCGGCGCTCAGGTGAGCATCGTCGTGGGGATGATCACAGCAGCCCGTGGGACGTGATGAACCTGCGACTACGCGAGCTGGGCGCGCGACCGTTGTATCTGGCCCCCGGAGTTCAAGTAGGCGGCAAGCACCTCCACGGCATGGCGGCCCCCTGCTCGCGAAAAGCGAGCCGGGGGCCGTTTCGGTATGTCTGGTCAGGGGGCCGTGCCCCCTGAAACCCCACGGTGTCTGTTGGTTGCGCTTGAGGCTGGGTGGGCGCCCTGAATACCACGTTCCTACAGTTGTGGTGGCTTTGATTACGTTAGGTGTACCACCTGTCGTACGGGTGGCTGCCGGCGCGGAAGCCCAGCGCTTCGACCAAGTCGACCGCTTCAGCGAAGCCGTTGCCGACGAAGGTCGGGTTGTGAGCGTCGCTGCCGAAGGTGATCACCTTGCCGCCCACCTCGCGCCACCACCGGACTATCTCGGGGAACGGCTTGTGGTTTGTGTTGACCTCCAAAGCCCGGTCGGTGGCCGCGAGCGCAGTCAACGCGTACCGGAACTCCTCCTCGAAGTCCGCAGGGTCGAAGGGGCCGGCGGACGCCGGCCAGTATCGGCTGACGAAGTCGATGTGGGCGAGGGCTTCAAAGTCGGCGAAGCCGGCCACCAGCCGTGGTATCTCGTTCAGGTAGTCGCGGACCACTTCACTGGCCGGGCGCTGCGCGAAATGCTCCCCTGGCTCATTGAGTCCGGCGCCCAGCGGCAAAGTGTGAAGGGAGGCGAGCACTCGGTCGAACCGGCCCCCTTCGAGGATCCGGGCGAACTGGTCGCGGTGCCAGTGCGGCTCGCCGGCCTCGACCCCGGTGAGGATCAGCAGGTCGGGGAACCTGTCGCGGCAGTACTGAATGCGGGACAAATAGCCGTCGACGTCGAGTGGTGGCGGGGTCAATGTCCCGTCCTCGCTGATCAAGTCGGTCACCTTCGCCGGGGCATCCGGCGCCGGTTCCACGTTGGTCCAGACGGTGAAGTCCAGGTGTTCGGTGAACGCGACGGCTGGTAGGCCCAACCTCAGTGCCCGGGCGCAGGTGGCCTCCATGTCGCCGGGTTCGCAGTCCCAGGACCATTCGGTGTGCACATGTCCATCGGTGGGCAGCATGAGACCATTCGATCCTACGGAGGCCTTCCTGCCGTAGCACCGATCACATCTGACGCGTGCCGCTGCGGGCGATGGGCCACCCCGGAAATCCCGCACGCCGACGGGGGCCCGTCGATCAATCACTTCGCGACCGGAGGCTGGGCGTGAACACCGATGTTCTGGTTCGTCATGCCCGCTCCGTGCCGCCGACTGCGGACGGTCCGGAGAGATCATCCGGCCGCCGGCCAATGGAGGGTCTCCGGCAAGCGCTTGTTCTGGTCACACGATTGACTGAGCCGAGTCCAGGACACGTCGTGCTCGTCGCCGGCCACGGCATGGTCACAAGCCCGGCGCTACTCGGCTTCGGCTCACGAGTGGGCTGGCGGTTCTGGCCGGGCAGCCTATGCCTCCCATCTATTATGTTCGATTCGCCGACCCGTCGGCCGACCTCGGGGTCGCCCGGTCTCGATCTGCGACGAACAGCTTGAAGGGAAGTGGCCGATGGAGCTGCGACCGTGTTGCGGTGTCGTCGTCCAAGACGAGCAAGGCCGCGTGCTCCTGATACGCCGCAACGGTGAAGGCACCTGGGGACTGCCGGGCGGCGGGGTGGAGGCCGGTGAGACGTGGGAGCAGGCGGCCCGGCGCGAATGCCGGGAGGAAACCGGCTGGAACATCGACGTGCACGGCCTCCTCGGCATCTACAGCGACCCCGACACGCAGATACACCGCTATCCGGACGGCAGGATTGTTCACTGTGTCGGTGTTGTCTTCCGCGGTTCGCCACTGAGCCGCACCGCCACACCGGACGGCGAAGCCGCAGAACTCGGTTGGTTCGCGCTCGATCAGCTTCCGCATCCGCTGTTCGCGCTCGACGAGCCCGTCCTGCTCCACGCGGCAACGCCGGAAGCCGCACCATTCATCGATTGAGCACGGCTCGCAGCTGTTGTATCCGACTGCTCGGGTTCAGGTAGCCGGCAAGCAGCTCCACGGCGCCTGATCAGAGCTGCGATTCGCCAGAGCTTGGCTAGTGTCGGTCGGTGTGCTTCGCCATGAGCAGCTTGACCCACATGCGGCTGAAGGAACTGCTGGCTGTGCTGCCGTTGGCGCTGACGGCTGTTGCTCTGGATCCACGGCGGCGGCTTCCGGCTCGGCGGCGCCGACGAGACCGACCCGCGAGCGCTCGCCGCCGAGAACGACCTCGTCGTGGTGTCGATCAACTACCGGCTCGCGGCCCTGGGCTTTCTCTCGGCGCCTAGCCTCGACGGCGCCGGCTCCTTCGGGCTGCTCGACCAGCAGGCCGCCCTGCGCTGGGTGCACGACAACATCGCCGAGTTCGGCGGCGACCCTGACCGCGTCACCCTCTACGGCATTTCGGCCGGCGGCGACAGCGTCTGCTCCCACCTGGCGTCGCCGGCGTCGAAGGTCTGTTCCACCGGGCGATCCTCGGCAGTTCCGCCTGCCACGGCACCAACGCGCTCGACGTGCTGGTGCCCGGCGTCGGGCCGGCCGGCGACACGTGGAAGAAACGCCCGGTGGCCGACGGGATCGGCGCCGCGTTCGGCAAGCAGCACGGCTGTGACGACCCGGCCACGCTGATGGACTGCCTGCGGGAATTGCCGGTCGAGACCGTCGCCGCGCCCGGCCTGCACTACTTCAGCCCGACGGTCGGCACGCCCACGCTGCCCGTTCGTCCGTCCGAGCGCCTCGACCCCGGGATCCCGCTTCTGATGGGCGTCGTCGCCGACGAGGGCGCTTCCCTGGTCGCCGGCGTCCACGCGCAGAAACCCCTCGACCAGCAGGCATTCTCCGGTCTGCTCCGCAAGCTGGCCGGCCCCAAGGTCGACGAGGCCCTCGCGGCCTACCCGGTGACCGGCCCGAACGCGAACCGCGCCTTCGCCGACGTTTACGGCGACCGCGCATTCGCCTGCCCAAGCCTCGAGACCTACCGCAGATTGGGCGACCGGGTGTGGGCCTATGAGTTCACTGAGCCCGGCGCCCCGCCGCTGCAGTGGACGCCGCCCGCCGAAATGAGGGGAACCGCGAGCCACGGCTCCGACATGTCATTCCTGTTCACATTGACCAAGGACAATCCGACGCTGACGCCGCCGCAGCATGAGTTGGCGGCCAGTATGCGCTCCTCGTGGGCGGCGTTCGCCTCCGACGGCCGCGCGGACTGACCGAGTTTCAGCGAGGGCGGAGCGGTCATGAACCTGCGCGCTCCTGCCCCGGCTGTCGAGACTGAGGCCGCGATCAGCAACCGCCATCATTGCGATGTGTGGGGCTGATCCTCGAGGCATCTCCGATCCTGAGCACGTTCGAGGTGTCGAGCGCGGTGGGGGCCGAGCCTCCTGGAACCCCACGCTGCGGTGGGGTCGGCTTGCGCTTGCCTCACTGGGCGTCTTCTGTGGGGGCGTAGAACGCGGTGGTGGCCTTGACTGCGGCTGCGACGTCGGTGGGGGTGCCGCCGGCGGCCAGGTGGGCCTCGCCCCAGGCGGCGGCGCTGCGCCGGCTGAATTCGCGTCCGGCAGGTGATGTCCCGAACTTCTCGTGGTCGAGGACCTCGCCGTCGCTCAGGAAGCTGGTGAGGGTGAGGAGATGCAGGTCCCAGCCGACGCCACCCGCACCGGGACCGTAGGTCGGGAACATCGGCTCTCCGACGGCCGCGGCGTGGACCAGTTCGAACTCGGTGTCTCCGGCCGAACCCGGGGACAGGCGCACCTCGACCTCGCTCGTGCCCGGCCATTCGTCCGCGCCGGGGCCGAACATCCAGGACACCCGCAGCAGGCGCGGCGGCTCGCACCGGAGGATCTCGCCGTGCTCGCCGCCGTCCAGCTGGAAGGTCCCGCCGAGGCGCAGGTCGCCGGTGACCGGCTTCATCCAGCGGCTCAGTCGCTCGGGGCTGGTGATGGCGTCCCACACATCATCGACGTGCGCGTCGTAGCGACGCCTCAGCTCCATCGTGTAGGCCTCACCGGCGGGCAGGGTTGCCGTGCCCATCTTCCGGCGTGTCGCGGACAGTTCGTCGAGGACGTCTTTCATCGTCATGCTCCGTTCGGTGGGGATCTCTCGTGCCTACGCTTCTTCGTCGGCGGCTTTCCGGGTGATGCGCCGGCCGCGGGCGAGTTCGGTCTCCAACGCGTCGAGTCGCTGGTTCCAGAACCTGCGGAACCGGTCCAACCACGCGTCAACCTCGCTCAAAGGCCCGGCCTCCACGGCGTAGAACCGACGAGCTCCCTCGGCCCGGACCGACGTGAACCCGTGCTCACGCAGAACGCGCAGATGCTGGGAGACAGTCGCCTGCGCCAGGGCGAACTCGACCCGGATCACGTCCGTGATCGCGCCCGAGGTCTGCTCACCATCGGCGAGCAGCTCCAGAATGCGCCGACGCACCGGGTCGCCGAGCACATCGAACGCATTCACGAGACGAAATCTTACCAGCTCTCACTTATATAAGTAAGAAGCGGGATTGTTGAACCGGTTTTCGCGCAGCCGGCAGCTAGCAGGTCCCCGGCTTGGCGGCCCGGGCTCGTACGGATCCTTCGGTGCGGTTGTCGCGCCGCTCGACCCGACGCGGCTCCGCACGCGACTGACCCGAAATCGGCCCAGCACCCTGCTTCCCGTGGGGTGGTTCTGTCGCCCTCTGAACTGGGAGGATGCCTGCGTGTTGACTGAGGCGCAGCTGAGGCGGTTGCGGCGTAGCGCTGTGCTGCACGGAGTTACGGCCGTGGCCTTCGCGATGCTTGTTGTGATGGGTGTGGGCGTCGCAGTGCAGGGGTCGTACGGGCTGGGGTTCGCCTTTGTTGTTGCCGGGCTTGCTGGTGGGGTGGGGGCTGCTGTCATCGCTGTGAGCGTGTGGCGGGCGCGGCTTGCGGGGCACCGGGTGGTTCGGATCTCGATGGGTGTCGCCGCTGTGGTTGTGCTGCTGGCGGGAGTGGTGCTGGCGCCCGGGGGAATCGACCGGGGCTTCGTCATGGTGGTTTCGGCTCTGCTGGCACTCTTGCTGGCTATGTTCGCGCTGCTCGCGGGCGATCGGGCTCGTTGAGCGGACGTCGGCGCGCTGGTGGGTGGGGCACAATGCCGCGGTGCGAAGGATCTCTGCGGAATTTGTTCGTCGGGTGGACGGGCTGGTGCCCGGACAAGAGTTGAGGCCGATCGGGTTGGGAATCACGGACCGCTATCAGTTGGACGGCGGGACTGTTCTGGGGCTGGACGAGCAGTTGCGGGTGGTTCGGCGGCGCGATGTCGAGGTGACGGAGGGCGCCAGCCTGCTGGCCGCTACCCAGGATCTGGAGTTCGTCGCGCTGTCTTATCTCGACCGGCTCGTGGTGCACTCGGCCGACCGGACTCTCGAGGTGGGCATCGAGTCGGCGGAGACCGGGGTGTTCCTGGGGGACGGGCGGCTGGTGGTCTCGGCGTCGGTCATCGGGGACCACGAGTACGACGGCGAGGGGGATTACCTCGTTCAGCTCGTAGATGTCACCAGCGGCGACATCCTGGACACTGTTGTGCTGGACGTGGCCGATGCCGCGGTGTCAGCGGTGCAGCATCCGCACGACGGGTCGGTTCTGATCGATGCGGGGATGGGGCAGGACGGTAGCGCCAGTTTTGTGGTGCGGGTGTCGGGGGACCGGCTGGACGTCGCGCCGCTGCCGGAAGACGTGTGCGTGACCGGGTTCGATCCGCCGGGGCGACGGCTGCTGCTGACGCCACACCCTGCCAACGACGATGTGGCGACGGTGGTGGAGTGGCCCAGCCTGCGGACGATCGGCGAGCTGCGCGGCGAGTCGCTGGGGTTCGAGGACGAGGCGATCAAGATATACGGGTGCTTCGTCGGCGACGACCGCATCGTGTTGCAGGTTGGTGAGGGCCAGACGGACGGCGTACTGCTGTGCACGGGAGACCTGACTCCGGTGGCGTGGCTCGATCTGGATCCGGATGGCGAGTCCGAGCTGGACTCCATCCTGGGCGTGGGCCCGGGGATGTTCGTGGCCGAGGTGTGGCGCGGCCGTGAGAAGTCGTTGGAAATCTGGCGCGTGCCGCGCGAGATTTCCTGACTTCGCATGTAACCGGATCGGTGGCTGCGGTGTGTTCAGTGGTGTGCAAGCCAATGACAGTGCCGACTTCGACGCCTTCTACGCGGCCACGGTCCGGCGGGTGGTGCTCTATCTCTACGCCGCGTGCGGGGACCGGGCCGAGGCGCAGGACGTCGCCCAGGAGGCCTTTGCGCGCGCTTGGCAGCACTGGGGCCGGGTCAGCGCGTACGAGGAACCTGAGGCCTGGGTCCGCCGAGTCGCCTGGCGTCTGATGGTCAACCGGTGGCGCAGCCTGCGTCGCCGGCTCAGCGCCCGCGCGCGGATGGGCTCGCCGGACGAGACGGCCGGCCCTTCGCCGGACCGCGTGGCTGTCGTCGCCGCGCTGCAACAGCTGCCGAAACCGCAGCGGCAGGTCATCGCCTTGCACTACCTGCTGGACATGCCGGTCCACGACATCGCCGCGAGCATCGGCGCCCCCGAGGGCACGGTCAAGGTGCGGCTGTCCAGGGCCCGGGCCTCTCTCGCCCGGCTGCTCGACGACCACGATCAGGAGATCAGCGATGCCCCGACCCGTACCTGAGCGCCTGCGCGACCTGGAAGCCGAGATCCACGACCTGCGCGTGCTGCCGGCCGCCTCCGTCCGCGCCCGCGGCCGCCGGCGAGGCCGCCGCCAACTGGCCGCCGTGGCCGTGGCCGGCGCTGTCGTCGCCACCACTGCCGGCGTGGCGTTCGCCTGGCCGCGTTCTTCGCCGTCACCCGCGCCGGTGGCTGCCGCGCCCCGGCTCACCTGCGTCCTCGACCTTCCGGGCAGCCCGGCCGAAGTGCAATTGCGGGTGTACGACGGGGGAGTGCCCACTGACCGGCTGGCCGCGACGGTCGACGGCCTGCGCGCCCGCACGTTCACCGTGCTGGACGGCCCGGCAGAGTCGATCGATATGACCACGCTGCGCTACGGCCCGGCCTCGATCGGCGCGGCGGCGCTGGTGCGGGCCGAACTGCACGGTGACGTCGCCCTGCGCTACGACCCCACCCGCGCGGGCGAGACCATCGACGTGGTGCTCGGCCCGGCGTTCGACCGCCTCTCCACGCCCACCGAAACCAATGCGAATCTGGTCGCGGGCGGCCCGCCCCTGGCGCCGGAGGGTTGCTGAGCCGCGGTGGAATCTGCATCAACCAACTGGTTGATTCGGCGATCAGCAATAACGTCGTCTCGGGGCTGTGACGTGGCATTTCGCGTCGGGAACGGCTTTTCCGGTTGCTTTACGGAACGGTGGCGCGCCGCCATGATGGATGAATGCCGCGCCTCAAGAACATCCTGTCGTTCCGCTCCAGCAATTCCATTCTGAGCATCTATTCGAAAGACTCGATCCTGTCGGTCGGCTCGTACGGCTCGATCCTCTCGGTCGCGTCCGTCGGCTCGATTCTGTCGATCCTCTCGGTGGCCTCGGTCGGCTCCGTGCTCTCGATCGGCGCCTTCGGCTCGCTGCTGGCCATCGGCGCCTTCGCAGCCCTCCTGGCCACCGGCTCGTACCTGCTGGCCGGCATCGCCTCCATCGCGGTGCTGGCCGGCCTGCTCCTGCTCGCCAGGATCATCCGCGGGCCGGCGACTCCGTAAATCCGAGAGCTCCGCCATAGTGCAATCACGGATTTGGCGCCACGGACCGCAATGTGGGGCATATAGGGCCGGGTGGTGCTCACCCCGAGCGCTCCGGGCGCTCTTGCTTCGCATTGCGACGATCCAAGTACTGAGTGCGGTTGCGGGTCGATCCATCCGGGGAGCGGAGCATGTCATCGACAGAACTGGCCACATTCGGAGTAGGTGTTGCGCTGCTGGCAAGCATCTTCGCAGCTTGGCAGTGATCTATCAGTACGCGAGCAGCACCGCCACGATGCGATCACATTCCGCTGGCGGCGCACGGTGTTCTCCGCCAGGCGCAACCACGCACCGAGCGCAACCGACCGTAACGTGGGGTTTCAGGGGGCTCGGCCCCCTGAGCAAACAAAACGAGGCGACCCGGTTCGCGCTTTCCGCGAACACAGACCGCCTCGACTTGTGGAGCTGAGGGGACTCGAACCCCTGACCCCCACACTGCCAGTGTGGTGCGCTACCAGCTGCGCCACAGCCCCTTGCCGTTCCCGGTTGTCCCGGGCACGGAAGAAATACTACACACCTGTCGGCGGGGTCTGCCGGGACCCCCTCAGTTCAGGGCCGGATCTGGGGGGAAGTGGGCCACCGCGGCCAGGATGTCGCCCTGGCGGCGCAGGACCATGGCCCAGAGGTCGTCGGGGCGGGTCATGAACGGGTCGCCGGGGAGGGCGTCCAGCAGGAACCAGGAGCCGGAAGCGATTTCTTCCTCCAGTTGGCCTGCTGACCAGCCCGAATAGCCCGCGAAGACGCGGATGCCGGCCAGGCTCTCGCGCAGGCGGTCGGGGTCGGCCGACAGGTCGACCGTGCCCAGAGCGCCGGAGACCTGGTGGAAGCCGGAGATCCGCTTCTTCACCTCGGGACGGGTGCGGGCCAGGCAGATCGCCGACTCGGGCTGGACGGGGCCGCCCTCGAAGAGCACCGCGGGGTCGCCGGCCAGTTCGCCCCAGCCACCCAGCACGTCGGCCACCGGTACCTCGGTCGCGCGGTTGAGCACCACGCCCAGGGCGCCGCCGGTCTCGTGGGCGACGAGCAGCACGACCGTACGGTCGAAGTTCGGGTCCTTGAGCGTAGGCGTCGCCACCAGCAACCGGCCGGTCATGGACTCCATCGACCGGCCTCCGATCCGCTGCCCCTCGCTATACATAAGCAGTCCCCACCAACGCCATGCATCGCACATTAGCCCGAGATTCCGGCCGCCGATAAGGTCTGGACATGAACCCAGCGGCGGAGATCGGCGTCATCGGTGGATCGGGGCTCTACAAGCTCCTGGACGGTGCGGTCGAGCACGAGGTGTCCACGCCCTACGGTGCGCCCTCCGACGCCATCACCGTCGCCCAGGTGGGTGACCGCCGGGTTGCTTTCCTGCCGCGGCACGGCAGGGATCACCGCTACCCGCCGCACAAGATTCCTTACCGGGCCAACTTGTGGGCGCTGCGCGCTTTGGGCGTACGCCAGGTCGTGGCGCCCTGTGCGGTCGGTGGCTTGCGGCCCGAGCTCGGTCCGGGCACGTTCGTGGTGCCTGACCAGCTGATCGACCGGACGAGCGGGCGGGCGCAGACCTACTACGACACGGGCGCCGTGCATGTGAACTTCGCCGACCCGTACTGCCCGGAGGGCCGGCGCGCGGTGCTGGGGGCGGCGGAGCCGGTGGGGCCGGTCGACGGCGGCACGATGGTGGTGGTCGAGGGGCCGCGGTTCTCGACGCGGGCCGAGTCGCGCTGGTTCACGGCGATCGGCGGCGCGGTCATCAACATGACCGGTCATCCCGAGGCGGTGCTGGCCCGTGAGCTGGGGCTCTGCTACACGTCGATCGCGCTGGTCACCGATCTGGACGCCGGGGTCGAGGGCGAGCACGGGGTTACCCACGAGGAGGTGTTCCGCGTGTTCGCGGACAACACCGAGCGCCTGCGGGGCGTACTGCTGGAGGCGGTTACCCGGCTGCCGGCCGAGCGCACCTGCCCGTGCGTGGGGGCGCTGGACGGCCTGAAGCTGCCGATCGAGCTGCCGTAAATCGCTGGGAGGAACGCCATGCACGATCCGGACGGCTACTTCTCCAAGCGATTGGCCAGCACGTACGACGACGCGACCGGTGACGAGTTCGATCCGGCGGTGATCGCCGCGACCGCCGACGTGCTCGCCGAGCTGGCCGGGCCGGGTGGGCGGGCGCTCGAGTTCGCGATCGGCACCGGGCGTGTCGCCGTCCCGCTGGCCGAGCGGGGTGTGACGGTGCACGGCATCGACATGTCCGAGGCGATGCTCAGCCGGCTGCGAGCCAAGAACGAGCGCATTGCCGTGACGAGGGGCGATTTTTCCTCCGTACGGGCCGGGGCTGTTGACTTCGACCTGGTCTATCTGGTTTTCAACACGGTGATGAACGTGACCACGCAGGATGCGCAGGTCGAATGTTTCCGTAACGCGGCCGCTCACCTGCGTCCGGGCGGGCGCTTCCTGGTCGAGGTGATGATGCCCGAGCTGCGAAAACTGCCGGCCGGGCAGACGGTCGTGCCGTTCACGGTGACGCCGGCGCGGTGGGGGTTCGACAGTTACGACGTGGCCACGCAGGCCATGGCCTCGAACTACGTGACGCTGCACGAGGACGGGCGGGGCGAGTTCTGGTCGGTGCCGTTCCGCTATCTGTGGCCGAGCGAGATGGATCTGATGGCGCGGATCGCGGGGCTCGAGGCGGAATTCCGGTGGGATTCGTGGGCGCGGACGCCGTTCACGAGCGAGAGCAGCAAGATCATCGCGACCTGGGTCAAAAGGTGAGCTCGGCCAGGTAGTCGTCGAGGCCGGCGGTCATCTCGGCCGGGGTCAGGTGGCCGGCCAGCACGTGCACGCTGAGCCCGTCGACCAGGGCGTGCAGGCGCCGGGCGCCGGTCTCGTCGCCGCTGCTGAGATTCAGGCACAACTCGTACATGCGGGTGAACTGCAGTTTGTGTACGCGGGCCAGCTCCGGATCGCCCAGGCCGAGCGCGAGGAACGAGAACGCGATGGTCGCCTCGGCCCGGCGGGGCTCGTCGACGGGCATGGTCTCGAGCAGGATGGACCGGATGTCGGCCCGCGGGTCGGCCTGCCGCGGGCGGGCCGTGATGCGCTCGGTGACTTGATCGATGACCTGTTCGCAGGCGAAGGCCAGCAGCTCGCCGCGGGTGGCGAAGTAGTGCCGTAGCGCGCCGGACGACCAGCCCGACTCGGCGGCCACCGACCGGATCGACACCTCGGCCACCCCGGCGCGGGCGATGACGCGCCCGACCGCGGCCGCCAGTTCCTGGCGCCGGGCCGCGTGGTCCACGATTTTTGGCACCCCTCATTGTCGCACGACTGTGTTACAAAGGTTATGACACGACCGTGCGAAAACGGGGGATGCACATGATCGTCGCGATTGTGGCCTGCGAGATCGGCTTCTGGGTGCTGCTCGTGGCCGGGCTGGCCGCGCGCTATCTGCTCAAGGCTCGGACGCTCAGCACGGTGCTGCTGCTGTCGGTGCCGCTGGTCGACGTGGCGCTGCTGGCCTTCTCGGTCATCGATTTGCGATCGGGTGGCGAGGCGTCGCTCGGGCACGCGCTGGCCGCGGTCTATCTGGGCGTGTCGGTGGCCTTCGGTCATCGCATGCTGGGCTGGGCCGATCAGCGGTTCGCGCACCGGTTCGCGGGCGGCCCGCCGCCCACTCCGCTGCCCGCGAAGGGTACCCACGAACGGGCTTCGCATGAGCGCCGCATGTGGCTCCGGCACCTCATGGCGTACGGAATCGCGGGGTTGATCCTGGTGCTCTTCGCCGCGCTCGTCGGCGACGCCGAACGCACCATGTCGCTGTGGGCCACCTTCCGCCTGTGGACCCTAGTGGTCGTGATCGACGGCATCGTGGCGTTCAGTTACCGGGCTCGGCGGCCCATCTCGTCGGCGAACGAGCGCTGAGCCGTCTGCATGATCGCCAATTCCGCCGGGTCGTCGAAGGCGCCCAGGTCGGGCTCGGCGACGGGGGTCTGCACCCACCAGATGTTGCCGTCCGGGTCGCGCAGGCGGCCGCCCCGATCCCCGACGATGCGCGAGGTGAAGATCTCGGTGACCACGGTGGCGCCGGCCTCGACCGCGCGGGCGAACACAGCGTCCACGTCCTCGACATAGACGCTCAGTAGCGCCGGCATGTCGGGCCAGTGCGGATCGGCGTCGAACGCCATCACGGTCGAGTCGCCGATCCGCACCTCGGCGTGACCGACCGTGCCGTCCGGGTTGAGGACCTTCCGGGCCGGCTCGGTCGCGAAAGCCGCTTCGACAAAGGCGAGAAAACGTTCGGCGCCCTTGGCTGCTACATAAGGAGTCACCGAGTGCTTACCGTTCGGGTTTTTCATACGTCCATCATCACTGTGATAGCGGTCATTTTCTGACCGGGTCCAGCGCGCTGTTGCCTTCGCGGGCGCGGTACGCCAGGGTGTTCCGAGCAACTGACGAAAGGGATGCTCGTGAATCGGCTCTGGAGCCGCGTGGGTGTGCGCGTTCTGTCGGTCGGCGTGCTGGTCGCGGGATTGATCGCCGGGATCTATCTGGGTCAGGGCCGCCAGACCGAGCCGGCCGGGGTCGCGCTGGCCGGCGCCGAGCAGGCCGACCTGGACATTCAGTTGCTCAAGCAGCACGAGGCCCGGCACGCCGCGGCCCGCGCCTGGAAGCGTGAGGCCGAGGGCGCTGCCGCGGCCAAGGCGGCGACGGCCGCCAAAGCCGCCGCCGGCCGCGCGCACAAACTCGAGACGAAGGTGGCCGCCGACAAGAAGGCGGCCACCGAACGCAAGAAGCAGGAAACGTCCGGCCCGGTCAAGTTCAACGGCCCGATTCCCTCGTCCTGCAACGAATACTCGGGCAGTCGCGAGATCGGCTGCGCGCTGATGCTGGACAAGGGCTTCCCGATCGCCGAGTTCCCCTGCCTCGACAAACTGTGGAAACACGAGAGTGGTTGGAACTACAAGGCCGAGAACCGCAGCTCCGGCGCGTACGGCATTCCGCAGGCCCTGCCGGGCCGGAAGATGGCCTCGGCCGGCGCCGACTGGAAGACCAATCCCGCCACCCAGATCAAATGGGGTCTGGGCTACGTGAAGGGCCGCTACGACACGCCGTGCGGCGCCTGGAACTACTTCCAGAACAACGGTCACTACTGACGGTGGGCCCGTCGCGCTGAACGCGCCCGCAGGGCGAGCACGAGGCCGGCGACGGCGACCAGTGCCGCCAGCGTTTCCGCGACGGCCGAGAGGGCTTTGCCGGGGGCGCTCCACGTGTTCTCGTACAGGTTCGGCAGCGGGCCCAATTGGCCCACATCGACGTACGTGTAGAGCGTCACCGCCACGGCTGCGCTGCCCGCCACCAGCAGCGCCACGACCCAGGTGAGCACGCGCGGCCAGGCCAGCAGCGCCAGCGCGACCACGATCGCGACGATTCCCTGAATGCGGAACAGCGTGCCCTCGCTCATCACCGACGAGCGGAACTGGTCGTACGGGGCGGCGTCGTGCAGATGCACATAGGCATCGACGCCCAGCAGTGCCGCGGTCACCACGGCCAGCACCCGTTGAGTCACTGAGACGTCGCGTCCCATCGCATGCGAACCCACCGGCATCACGTGATCGGTCATCGGTCCACTCCCGTTCGAAGGACTTCCTCACCGCCCACGGTCGTCCTTCCGGCCCGGGCCGGCATTCCTGCCAACTGCAAAACCCCGATGGCGGCCAGCCGGTACGCCGTGGGGCTTCAGCCGGATGATGAGGAATGTTGCCGTGGCCGCCGTCTGTCGGGCCCCGGCCCGGGCACAAAGATCAAGTAGGTTCGGCTCGTGATCGTCATTCTGGATCTGAAGTTCACGGCGTGGGCCGGCTCGCAGGAGCGCGGCTGGTCCGGGCCGGGCGAGTTCCGCGAGGTCGTGCAGATCGGGGCGCTGCGCGTCGACTCGGCCCACCTGCTCGTCACGGGCGAGTTCAACCAGCTCGTGCGGCCGCGGCACAACCCGGGCCTGTCGGACTACTTCCAGGAGCTGACCGGTATCAGTCAGGCCGCCGTCGACGAGCACGGGGTGCCGTTCGCCGATGCGCTCGACGCGTTCCTCGATTTCTGCGCCGGGCACTACGTTCTTTCGTACGGCAACGACATGGTCATCCTCGGCGAGAACCTCGTGTTGCAGGTGCCTGAGGGCCGCACCCCGAAGCGCGGACTGCCGCCGTTCGTCAACATCCGCACGTACTTCAACACAGTGCTGCCGGCGACCGAGGGGCTGTCGTCGGGGCGGCTCGCGTACGCGCTGGGCCGGGCCGACCGCATCGACCGCGAGCACGACGCCCTCGCCGACTGCTACTCGATTCTCGAGGCCCTGCGCCACCTGCGCGAGCAGGGGCATCCGCTAATCGCGGTCTAGTCGCTCCTCGATCGCCCGGGCCAGCTGGTCCACGTCGTGCTGCGGCGTGTTCATGTCGCGCAGCACATCGAGGAGGCCGGCCATCGTGTTGCGGATCTTCTCGTACAGATCGAGGTCGTCGCGAAGGCCGTGCAGGTTCTCCTGCCCGACGCGGCGCATCGCCTGATCGAGATCGGACTTCTGGCGCTCCCAGTACTCGACGTGGGCCAGCCGGTCGAGCGGCTTGTAGATGCCCGCGTCCGGCCGCACAGCGCGGCGAAGACCGTCCGACAGGCCGGCGGCGGAGACGAGCGCCTTCAGAGTGGCCAGATCGAGCGAGGACGACCGGCCGTCGTCGACTGCTTGAAGGTTGTCCCGCTGCCTCTCGTTCAGGTTCGAGCGGGTCCTTCCTCGACCACCAGGCTGCCACCGGTCGACCATATCGACACGACGGCGCGGGCGGTGTCTCAGCGGCCGGCCGAGAGCAGGAGCCAGTTCACCCGGCGCATCATCTCGTGGGAGGTGAAGGGCTTGGGCAGGTAGTCGTCGGCGCCGGCGGCCAGGCCCAGCTCGCGGTCCTGGTCGGCGCAGTTGCCGCTGATCATCAGGACCGGGATCTCGGCCGTGCAGGGGGTCGCGTGCAGTCGGTTGCAGACGGTCAGGCCGTCGATCTGCGGCATCGTGACGTCGAGGATGATCACGCGCGGGCGGCGCTCGATGGCCAGGCTCAGGGCCGACTGGCCGTTGTCGGCGGTCAGCGTGCGGTAGCCGGCCACCTGCAGGCGGTACTCGATGACGTCGCGGACCTCGTCGTCGTCGTCCGCGATGAGGATGCTCGGGGACAGTGGCGCGGTGATCGGGGCCGAGGACATCGCCCGGGTGAAAGCATCGGCTTCCTGGGGCGGGGCGAAGAGCGTGGCGGTCATTATCTGTCTACCTCCTGATGCGGGAAACGGCTGCGGGGGGCCGGTCGGTTCAGTGGGCACGGAGACGCTCGCGGCTGCGAAGCACTTCAGCGGGCGGCGAGCAGGTCGCGCATCTCGGCCACGAGACGGCGGGGAGACAGCGGTTTGGCCAGGTAGCGGTCGGCGCCCGCGTTCAGCCCGGCGTCGGCGTCGTAGGCGTGGGTGTTGGCCGACATCACGACGATCGCCATGGCGCGCCCGGCCGGGTCGAGCCGGGCCCGGCGGCACAGCTCGAGGCCGTTGACCGCCGGCATCTGGATGTCGGTGATCAGGCCGGCCGGCTGGGCCACGGTGAGGATGCGGGCCGCGGTGTGGCCGTCCTTGGCGGCGACGGTCCGGAAGCCGGCGGACTCCAGCGTCACGGTCAGCAGGTCGCGGATGTCGCTGTCGTCCTCGGCCACGAGGATCAGGTCGGTGCTCATGCGGTGTCCCTTCCGTCGGACACCTCGCCCATCGGCGGGACGGGGCGGGGCGAGAGGAAGGTCACGGTTGCGGGCCGGTTGCGATTCGCACGCCCATCTCGCGTACGCGGAGCGAGCCCGGACAGACGGCGGCGCCGGCTACTCCGCGTACGCGAAGCGGGCCGGCGCCGGGGGAAGGGTTACTTGTCGAGGAAGAGTTCGCCCTCGACCTGACTGCGGTAGTCGACGTAGATCTGGCGGTAGCGGGCGAGCGCGCCCTTGCGGTCACCCTCGACGAGCAGCCGCAGGATCGCGTCGTGCCCCTCGATCCAGGTTTTCCACAGATCGCTCTCGGCCGTCATGGCCAGTATGCGCATGGTGCGCGCCACGACCAGGTCCACCATGGACTGCAGCTCACGGTTGCCGCTGGCCAGGATGATGATCGAGCTGAAGTCGGCGCCGGCCGCCCCGGCCGCCAGCACGTTGCCCGCGGCCAGGGCCTCGACGAACTCGGACTGGCGCTGGCGCAGCAGGTCGATGTGCGTCTCGGTGAGGTTGTCGACGCCCCACTCGAAGCCGGCGCAGGCCAGCACGCTCATCACGTCGATCAGCTCGAGCGCGTTCTTCTGGGTGACCTTGGTGACGTGCCGGGTGCGGTTGGGCGCGATGTCGATCAGGCCCTCGACGCTGAGCTGAGCGATGGCTTCGCGTACGGGAGTGATGCTGACACCGAGGCGGGCAGCGAGTTCGGCGTCCTTGATGAGCGTGCCCGGGGACAGCTCGCCGGTGACGATCTCGTTGCGCAGCTGGCGGACGACCGCTGCGGTACGGGTCGGTGGGACCGCGTATGACATACGGGCAGAGTACTCAGGGTGACAATGGAGTGCGCTCCCCGGCCACCGGGTTCACCCGGTGGCCGTCGTCACGTCGTGATGCACATGTCCGTCCGGTCGGCCTTGGCGCTGTCCGCGAGGTCGTTCTTGGTGCAGAAGGCGGTCAAGGTCAGGTTGGCCACGACCTTCTCGTCCGCGTCCTCGTCGGAGACGGTGACCGCGTTCAGCAGCACGGCCCGGTTCTGCGTCTGCTGCAGCCGCACGATGAACTTGCTGACGTCGGTGATGGTGCCCTTGACGTTCATCGAGAGCGGCATCTCGAGCGCGGTGGCAGTCTTGTCCGAAGCGACCGCGCCGCCCACGCTGAGATCGCTGACCTCGACCGCGGTGGCGGCGCCGGCGTCCTGGAGCGAACGCAGGAAGACCGGCATGCCGTACGTCTCGGGCAGGTTCGTCACGAGCGTGTCGAGCTGAGCCTGATAGGTGGCCTTCTTCTCGTTCTGCTCCTTGAGCGCGGCCACCTCCTTGCGCAGCGACGTCAGCTGGATGGTGGTGTCGTCGGCCTCGGCCTGCACCTCGTCGGCCTCGGCGTACTTGGGCGAGACGGCGAGCAGCCAGGCCGCGGCGACGAGGATGACGATGGCCACCATGCCGCCGATGAGCCAGATCCGGTCGGTGCGGCGGGCCTCCATCAGTTGCCCCCGGTCTTGCAGGCGGTGGTGAACCGTCCGCACAGGGCGGCCGAGGTGACCTTGACGGTCAGCGAGTACGTGACCTTGGTGGTGTCCTCCTGGGCGGTGGTCACCAGGTAGGGGTCGGTGAAGCCGGGCATGGTGGCCAGCCGGTCCAGATACTCGGCCACGTGCTTCTTGTCGGGGGCCGTGCCGGTGATCGAGAAGGTCGCGACGGCCGCGCTCGTGGCGCCGGTGGCCGGCGTGGTGGCGGCCCCGTCGGCCATAGTGCCGGAGAGGCCGTCGATCACGACGTCGGTGGCCTTGGCGTCCGAGCGCAGCCGGTCCATGGTCGTGGCCCACGGCAGGTCGGTCGCCAGCAGCGACTTGAGATCGTTCTGGACCGTCTTGACGTCGTTGATCGTGGCGGTCACCCCGGAGTACTTCTTCTTCTCGTTCTGCACCCGCCGCACCTGGTCGGTGGCCATGGTCAGGTTGTCGTGGGCCGTGTCGACCTGGTGCACCGCGTAGGCGTACCAGCCGCCCAGCCCGGCGATGACCGCGACCACGGCACCGATCAGCGCGAACCGGGTGCGGCGGGCGCTGCGCCCGGCCCGGATCTCCTCCGGCAGCAGGTTGGCCCGGATCGTCAGGATCCGCGCCGCCTGCGCAGGGGAGACCGCCGGGTCGACCGGCATCAGGGCGGTTTGAGTGGTGGTCATCAGGCTGCCGCTCCCAGGGTCAGGCCGATCGACACCGCGGCCGAGGGCACGAAACTGTCGAAGCCGCGCTCGCGGCCCTTGCGCGTGTCCCTCAGGCGGCTGGCGCTGTCGGCGTACATGACGGTGATCCGCAGTTGGTTCTGCAGGTGCTCGGCCAGGCCGGGCATGAGCGCGCTGCCGCCGCACAGGGCGAGCCGGGTCACCTGCAGGTGCCGCTCGCTCGAGGCGAGGTAGGTGAACGAGCTGCGCAGCTCGCTGACCAGCGGGCGGACCGCCTCCTCGGCGGCGTCCACGCCGTCCGGCCGGCCGTCGCCGTGCAGGCCGTACCGGCACTTGAGCTCCTCGGCCTCAGGCTGGGGGATGCCGAGGCGGGTGGCGATGCTGTCGGTGATCTCCTGACCGCCGCGCGGGACGGTCCGCACGATCAGCGGCTCGCCGTCGGCGTGCACGACCAGGCTGGTCACGTCGAGGCCGATGTCGACGATGGCCTCGATCTGGGTGTCCAGCCGGGAGGCAGCCCGCAGCAGGGCGAACGACGCCAGGTCGACCCCCTTGACGTGCAGGCCGGCCTTCTCGACGGCGCCGACCGCGCCCAGTACGGCCTCTTTGGGCATGGCGATGAGCAGCCCGCGCACGGTCGGGTTGTCGCCCGGCTCCTCGAGCGGATAGAAGTCGAGCAGCGAGCGCTCGACGGCCAGCGGCAGCGCATCCTTGACCTGGAACGGCAGGGCCTGGCGCATCTCTTTGGCGGGCAGGTTGGACACCGCCATCTCGCGCACCACGAGCTGCGGGTTGGTCACGCCGAGGTTGACGTTCTTGGTGCCGAACTTGCAGGCCGCCCAGAGCTGCTTCAGGGCCGAGGTGACCATCACCGGGTCCTGGACCACCCCGCCGGTGACAGCGCCGGGCGGCAGCGGCACCTGACCGAAGTTGGACAACGTGTAGTCGTCCTTGCCCCGGCGGACCTCGACGGCCCGGATGGAGGACGTGCCGATGTCCAGCCCGATCGGGATGACGCCAGCCATCGGTCTCCTTCCTTTACTTGCTTAGACGGTGGGGACGAGTAGTGAGGCGTACCACTGCGCGATGGGCGCTCCGGCGAACACCGCGAGGAAGGCGCCGGCGAGCATGTACGGGCCGAAGGGGATGCGGCTCTTGCGGTTGGCCCGGCGCAGCAGCATCAGCACGGCCGCGACCAGCCCGCCGAGCAGGAACGCGGCGAACGCGCCGATGGCCACCGAGCTCCAGCCGAGCCAGCCCAGATAGAAGCCGAGCAGGGGAGCCAGCTTGAGGTCGCCGCCGCCCATCCCGCGCGGCATGGCGGCCAGGATGAAGTACCCGACGTAGAGCACGACCGCCGCCAGCAGGGCCCGGCCGGCCGTCGAGAAGCTGCGCTCGGCGATCACGGCCGGCGCGATCAGGACCAGGGCCACCGCGTACGACGGCAGGACGATCTTGTCGGGCAGGCGCATCACATCGAGGTCGATCACCGCGAGCGCCACTGAGATCGCCGCCAGGTACAGATAGGCGGGCAGTTCCCAGGAGAGCCCGAACCGGGCCGCCACCGCGACGAACAGCACCGCGGTGCCGGCCTCGACGAGCGGGTAGCGGGGGCTGATCGGCGCCTCGCAGGCGGCACAGCGGCCGCGCAGCAGCAGCCACCCGAAGACCGGGACGTTGTGCTTGTTGCGGACCTCGGTGCCGCAGGCCGGGCAGTGCGAGCGCGGGTGGATCAGCGACTCGTTGCGCGGCACGCGGTAGATCACCACGTTCAGGAAAGAGCCCACCGCCAGGCCGAGCAGGGCGACCACGACGAGCAGCGGGAGCTGCGACATCGGGACTACCTCCTCGGCGCCGGCGGTGGGTTCTTCGACCGTCAGATCATCAGGCGGTGCAGTCGGCGATCTTGCCGTTGTCGAGCGTCTTGACCGAGCCACCGATGGCGCTGTCGTACACGTAGAGCTTGCCGCTGCCGTTCTCGTTCTTGGCGCAGATCTTGTAGGTCGAGACCGAGGTGGCCGGCGTGCCGACCGAGGCGCCGATGATGTAGGTCATCGTGGTCTTGTCGGACAGCGTGATCCAGCCGGCCGGGGCAGCGGCGCCGGCGGCGGGCGCGGCGGTCGAGCCGGTCGCGACGTTGAAGCTCGCCTTGACCTCGGCCCGGTTCGTGAGCGGGTACGAGTTGCTGTTGTCCGTGTAGTACTGCTCGATTGTGCTCACCGCGCCGCGAACGTCGGACTGGGCCGACTTGTCCGCGGCTCCCTTGCGGTAGTTGAGATAGACCGGCACGGCGATCGCGACCAGCACGCCGATGATGACCACCACGACCAGAAGCTCGATGAGGGTGAAGCCTTCGTCGTCCTTCTTGTTGCGGAGCCGCGTGATGATGTCGTGCATTGGGGGTGCCTCCATGGCGTCTGGGGTGTGGCGGTTGGGTTTTGCCGGGCGGGGGGCCCGTTCGGCCGGCGGGAGTCCGGCCCTTTCAGTTGCTTTGAATGTTCTGGTAAATGGTGAACATCGGTAGGTAGAGACAGATCACCATTCCGCCCACTACGGCGCCCATGACGAGCACCATGATCGGTTCGATCGAGGCGGTCAGGGATTCGGCAGCACTGTCGACTTCCCTGTCGTAAAAATCGGCAACCTTGTCCAGCATCTGACTGATTTGGCCGGATTCTTCACCGACTTCGATCATCTGCGTGACCATGGCCGGGAAGATCGGGTGGTTGCGCAGGGCCGACGACATCGTCTGGCCGTCGCGGACGGCGGCCTGCACGTCCTTCATCGCGACGTTGATGATCTCGTTGCCCGTGGTCTCGCCGACCACGGTGAGCGCCTGCATCACCGGCACACCCACGTTGAGCAGCAGCCCCAGGTTGCGGGAGAAGCGGCTCATCGCGAGCTTGCGGAACAGTGAGCCGAAGACCGGCATCTTGACCTTGATGCGGTCGACCTTGAGCCGGAAGTCCTCACTGGCCCGCATCTGCCGCTTGTAAAAGATCGAGCCGGTGATGCCGACGGTGAGAATCAGCGGGCCGATCCACCACATGTTGTGGCTCGCGTCGACCAGGAACTGGGTGATCGCCGGCAGCTCGCCGCCGAGGTTGGCGAACATCGCCTCGAAGATCGGCACGATGAAGATGAGCACCGCGGCGATCAGGACGAAGGTGAACGACAGCACGATCGCCGGATAGGTCATCGCGCTCTTGATCTTGCCGCGGAGCGCGGTATCCTTCTCCAGGCTGTCCGCGATCTGCTCGAGAGCGCGGTCGATCATACCGCCGGTCTCCCCGGCCCGGACCATGGCGATCATGAGGCGCGGGAAGATCCGGTCGTGCTTGGCCATGGAGCCCGACAGCGAGGCGCCGGCAGCCACATCCGTACGCAATTCGCCCAGAGCCTTCTTCAGCGGCGGCGAACTGCTCTGCTCCTCCAGAATCGCCAGCGACCGCAGCAGCGACATGCCGGAGGCGGTCATCGTGGCGAACTGGCGGGAGAAGACGGCGAGATCCTTGAGCTTGACCCGGTTGCCCAGGCCCGGGATCTTGATCTCCATGTCGAGACCCTTGCCGGTCTCGGTCAGCTCCAGCGGGGTCTCGCCCCGCTGTTTGAGCAGGTTGCCGGCCGCGGCCTCGTTCGGCGCCTCGACGGTGCCCTTGGCCCGGTGGCCGGCGGCGTCGATGCTGCTGTAGCGATAGACCTTGGTGGCCGGCATGGGGTCAGCTCCGTCCCACGAGTCGCATGAGTTCCTCCCGCGAGTGGCAGAGCTCCAGGGCGGCCGGCATGGTCACGACCTGCTCGCGCACCTTCTCGGCCAGGTGCTGGTCGAACGCGAGCATGCCGTCGCCCGCGCCGGCCTGCATGAACGAGGGGATCTGGTGCGACTTGCCCTCGCGGATCAGGCTGCGGATAGCCGGTGTCGCGGTCAGGATCTCGGCGATCACGACCCGGCCCTTGTTGTCGGCCCGCGGGGCCAGAGCCTGGGTGATCACACCCTGCAGCGAGGCGGCCAGCTGAGCCCGGATCTGCAATTGCTGGTGCGGCGGGAAGATGTCGATGACGCGGTCGATGGTCTGGGTGGCGCTCTGCGTGTGCAGGGTCGCCAGCACCAGGTGGCCGGTCTCGGCCGCGGTCAGCGCGGTGGCCGTGGTCTCGAGGTCACGCAGCTCGCCGACCAGGATGATGTCCGGGTCCTGACGCAGCGCGTGCTTGAGGGCCGAGGCGAAGGTCTCGGTGTCCGCGCCGACCTCGCGCTGGTTGACCACGCTGCGCTTGTGCGGGTGCAGGAACTCGATCGGGTCCTCGATCGTCACGATGTGGTCGGCCCGGCTGCGGTTGGCCAGGTCGAGGATCGAGGCCAGGGTGGTGGTCTTGCCGGAACCGGTCGGGCCGGTCACCAGGACGAGGCCCCGGGGCAGATGGGCGAAGCGGGCCACCGAGTCGGGCATGCCCAGCTCGTCCAGCGGCTTGATCTCGTGCGGGATGGCCCGGAAGACGGCGCCGCACGAGTTGCGCTGCACGTACAAGTTGCCGCGGAACCGCGAGACGCCGACGATGCTGTGCGCGAAGTCGAGCTCCTGCACGTTCTGGAACGTCGCCCACTGGTCGGCCGAGATCGCGGCCCGGCACAGCAGCGCGGTGTCCGACGAGTTCAGGTTGCCGTAGCCGTCGAGCGGGCGCAGGGAGCCGTTGACCCGCATCATCGGCGGCGTGCCGACGGTCAGGTGCAGGTCGGAACCCCGCGACTCGACCAGCGTGACGAGCATCTGGTTGAGCACGGCCAGGTCCCCCGGCGCGGGCGGGGCCGGCTGGGGCGCCGCCTGCTGGGGCACCATCGTGTCGGTCTGGTACATCTCCACCGGCTTCTCTCGTCGGTACGGACGCTCTTGTATTCGGCACTCCGGCGGGCCGGTTTAGGGTCAGTTCTGGCGTTTTCGGGCGGTGCTCAGGCGTACGGGATAAGGTTTGTGGCGCTCAAATGGCGACGCGGGACACTTCACGTACGGAGGTCAGCCCGCCCGACGCTTTGGCCAGGCCGTCGGCCCGCAGCTCGTACATGCCCTGGTAGAGCGCGACCTCGAGAATCTCGTTGGACGAGGCCCGGCGGATGGTCAGCGCCTCGATCTCAGGGCTGATCGGCATGACCTCGTGCAGCGCGATCCGGCCCCGGTACCCCGTGTTGGCGCAGTTGCGGCAGCCCACCGGCCGGTACAGCACCTCGGGCACGGCCAGGTCCTCGAACGGCCAGCGCGCGCCTACGAGCTCCTCCTCGCTCGGCTTGTAGGCCTCCTTGCACCAGTCGCACAGCCGGCGCGCGAGCCGCTGGGCCAGCACGCAGTCGAGCGACGACCCGACCAGGAACGGCTCGATGCCCATCTCGGTGAGACGGGTGACCGCGCCCGGCGCGTCGTTGGTGTGCAGCGTCGACAGCACGAGGTGACCGGTCAGCGACGCCTCGACCGCGATCTGGGCCGTGTTGCCGTCCCGGATCTCACCGATCAGCACGACGTCCGGGTCCGAGCGCAGGATGGCCGGCAGCACGGCGGCGAAGGTCAGCCCGGCCTTGGCGTTGACCTGCACCTGGTTGACGCCGCGGAGCCGGTACTCGACCGGGTCCTCGACGGTGATCACGTTGACCTCGGGCTTGCTGATCCGCCCCAGCGTGGCGTACAGGGTGGTCGATTTGCCGGAACCGGTCGGGCCGGTCACCAGCACCATGCCGTGCGGCTTGGTGAACGACGCGGCGAAACGGTCCAGGTTGTGCTGGGTGAACCCCAGCTTGTTCATGTCGAGGTCGATGCCGCCGGTGTCGAGCACGCGGAGCACGATCTTCTCGCCCCACACCGTGGGCAGGGTGGCGGTACGCAGGTCGACCGTGCGGTCGCGGATGAGCGCGGTGATGCGGCCGTTCTGCGGCACCCGCTTCTCGGTGATGTCGACGCCCGACATGATCTTGATGCGGGAGGTCAGCGCGGCCATGACGCCCTTCGGCACCAGGTCGACCTCGTGCAGCACGCCGTCGATGCGGTAGCGCACCCGCATGTCGTCCTCGGTCGGCTCGAGGTGCAGGTCGGAGGCGCGGTTCATGACGGCCTGCTCGATCAGGCTGTTGACGTAGCGCACGATCGGGGCGTCGTCCGCGCTGGTGGCCTGCGCGGACATGCCGGTCTGGGCCTCGGCGTCGTTGTCGACCAGGTCGCCGAGGTCGCTGGACTCGCGCTGGAGCCGCTCGATGATCCGCCGGACCTCGCTGCGGGCGACCACGACGGGGCGGACGATCATGCCGGTGGCCGCGCGGACGTCGTCCAGTGCGACCACGTCGCCCGGGTCGGTGACGCCGACGACCAGCTCGCCGTCGGCCATCGAGAGGCCGAGCACGCGGTGCCGCAGCACGACCGGCAGCGGGATCTTCTTCAGCGCGGCTGGGTCGGGCTGAAAGCTGACCAGGTCGACCGTCTTGATGCCGAACGCCTGGGCCGCCGCCGCGGTCAGCTGCTCCTCGGTGACGACCTGATCGTTGATGAGGACCGCGCGCACGGACCGGCCACTGCGCTGCGCTTCCTCCGCGGCCTTGTCCACGGCCAGCGGATCGATCCCGATCTGCTTGAGCGCGTCCAGCAGCGGGCGGAAGGTCTGGTCCATGACGTCCTTAGTTCGGCGACGAGTGCTCGCCTTACTGATCGGACATCGCGGGTCAAACTTGAAGATTCGCCGGTTGCCGGAAGGTTCGCCGGTATGCCGTCGGCGCGACGCCGATCGCCGTCTGCAGGTGTTGCCGCAGGGCGGTCGCGCTGCCCAGGCCCGAGCGGCGGGCCACCGTCTCGACCCCCAGATCGGTCGACTCGAGCAGAACTTGAGCGTGCGCGATGCGCTGTCGCAACAGCCACTGGCGGGGGCTCGTGCCGGTCTCCTCCCGGAAGCGCCGGGTGTAGGTGCGCACGCTCATCCGCGCGTGCTCGGCCATCGCCTCCAGGGTCACCGGCTCGGCCAGCCGGTCGAGCGTCCAGGCCCGGGTCGGCGCGGTGCCGGTGCCGTCCGAGTGCGGGACCGGGCGCTCGATGAACTGCGCCTGTCCGCCGTCGCGCCAGGGCGGCAGCACGCAGCGGCGGGCCGCGCGGTTGGCGACCTCGGCGCCGTGGTCGTTGCGCACGATGTGCAGGCAGAGGTCGGCCCCGGCGCCCACCCCGGCCGAGGTGAGGATGTCGCCGTCGTCGACGAAGAGCACATCGAGGTTCCAGCGGACCTGCGGGTAGAGGCCGCCGATCCGCTTGCCCCAGAGCCAGTGGGTGGCCGCGGGGCGTTCGTCGAGCAGGCCGGCCGCTGCCAGCACCGAGGCGCCGGTGCAGATCGAGACGATCCTGGTCTTTCTGGCTGCGGCTTTTCGAAGAGCTTCCCGTACGTCGTCTTGTAGCGTCCCGTCGGTGACGGTGCTGCCCGCGTCCACGCCGGGAACGACGATCGTGTCGGCCGTCTCGAGGATGCTCAGGTCGTGATCGGGGACGACCGTGAAGCCGGCCGTCGTGCGCACCGGCCCGGTGCCGCAGACCCGGATGTCGTACAGCCGGTTGCGGTCGGCGTCGCGGGCCGCGCCGAAGACCTGGGTGGCCGTGCCGAGATCGAACGGGACCACCCCGTCCAGGGCGAGGACGGCAATCACATGAGACATGGCCCAATTCTTGCGCATGATGGCCTTCCGGCCACTCGTCGTTTCTTCCCGGACTTCGCAGAATCTGTACCGTGAGCAAACTGCGCATCCACCCGGCCTGGCTGGTGGCCGTCGTCGCCTTCGTTGCCCTGGTTGGCGCGGCCGGGTTCCGGGCCACCCCGTCCGTCATGATCCGGCCGCTGCACGACGAGTTCGGCTGGTCCCTGGGCACGATCTCGGCCGCGGTCTCGGTCAACCTGCTGCTCTACGGCCTGACCGCCCCGTTCGCGGCCGCCCTGATGGAACGCTTCGGCATCCGCCGGGTCATCATGGCCGCGCTGCTGCTCGTCGCGGCCGGCTCCGGCCTCACCGTGTTCATGCAGGCCAGCTGGCAGCTCATCCTGCTCTGGGGCGTGCTGGTCGGCCTGGGCACAGGCTCGATGGCGCTCGGCTTCGTCGCCACCATCACCGGCCGCTGGTTCGTCAAACACCGCGGCCTCGTCACCGGCGTGCTCACCGCCGGCGGCGCGGCCGGCAACCTGGTCTTTCTGCCCGTGCTGGCCACGCTGACCGAACACTCCGGTTGGCGGCCGGCCGCGCTGACTGTCACCGGTGCCGCTCTGCTGGTCGTGCCGCTGGTCTGGTGGCGGCTGCGCGACCACCCGGCCGAACTGGGGCTGGGCGCCTACGGCGGCGTCTACGAGGAGCCCAAGCCGATCGCCCCGGCCGGCGCCGCCCGCACCGCGTTGCGCGCCCTGGCGTCGGCGGCCCGCACCCGGCCGTTCTGGCTGCTCGCGGGCGGGTTCGCGATCTGCGGAGCGACCACCAACGGCCTGGTCGGCACCCACTTCATCCCGGCCGCCCACGACCACGGCATGGCCGAGACGACGGCGGCCGGCCTGCTCGCGCTGGTCGGTCTGTTCGACATCGTCGGCACCATCGCCTCGGGCTGGCTGACCGACCGGGTCGACAGCCGCATCCTGCTGGGCGCGTACTACTTCCTGCGCGGCTTGTCGCTGCTGGTGCTGCCGTCGCTGTTCGCGGCGGCGGCCCACCCCAGCATGCTGGTGTTCATCCTGTTCTACGGCCTGGACTGGGTGGCCACGGTGCCGCCCACGGTCACCCTGTGCCGCGAGCACTTCGGCGAGAGCGGCGCCGTCGTCTTCGGCTGGGTCTTCGCCTCGCACCAGTTCGGCGCCGCCGCCGCGGCGACGGCCGCCGGCCTGGTGCGCGACCAGCTCGGCGCTTACACGTGGGCGTGGTACGGGGCGGGGGCGCTCGCGATCTTTGCCAGCGTGTTGAGCCTGATGCTCTTCGCCGGCAAGAAGCTCAAGCCGATCGCTCCGGGTATCGGATTGGCCGTGCAACCGGCCAAGGCGTAAGTCACTTGGGCCGGTTCATTCGCGCTGGTGGAAGAGGTTACGGCGAGGTTGTTGGTCCGGGTCGACGCTCGGCGGCGGCAGGAACTCGGGCAGTCGGTCGGGGCCGAGCCGAACGCGCCAGCCGGCGAGCGGGTGGTGGATCAGGCGGTGATGATGGCGGCAGAGCAGGACGAGGTTGTCCAGGCATGTAGCTCCACCGGCGGTCCAGGCGATCATGTGATGGGCGTCGGTCCACCGGGCCGGGCGGTCGCAGTCGGGGAAGGCGCAGCCGCCGTCACGGACGGCCAGCGCGCGGCGCAGGGCCGACGTGGCTAGGCGGTGGGTGCGGCCCAGGTCGAGCACCTGACCGGCAGTGCCGAGCACGACCGGCAGGATCCGGGCGTCGCAGGCCAGCCGGCGCACCGCCTCGGCGGGCAGCCGAGCTCCGCTGTCGGTCGTGGCCGCACCCAGCGTCTGGGTGAGCGGGTTGTAGGCGACGGTGACCGCCAGCTGGGCGGGTTCACCGCCGGCCTGTGGCAGCTCCGCGGTGCGCATCGCGAGCCGGCACACCTCGACCAGCGCGTCGGCGCGTCGCTGGGCCGGTCGTCGCTCGTCCTCGGCGATCGGGTTGCACAGCGGGTGCAACGCCGCCTGAACCAGGGCAGCGTCCTCGACGCCGACCATCCCTGACAGCCGCACCGTTCCCGCGACCGGAGCCGACAGGGTGAACCCGCGAGCCCGATGGGCGCGTTCCTCCTGCCGGGCGAGAGTCATTTCCTCGGCGCGCTCGGCCAGGTGCGGGGCGACGTGGCTGAGGACGCGTTCGCCGACGCTGCGCAGTTGGTAGGCGGGCAGCCGGTCGGCCATCCCGATCAGCGTGGCTTCGGCCTCACGGACGATCTCGGCCGCGGCCGTAGCGGCGGCGGCCGGGTCCTGGTCGGCGGGGTCCTGCAGGTCAGCGGCGCGCAGCTCGGCCAGGCCCGTCGCGACGTTGTCGGTGGCGGCGGCGATCGCGGTTGCTTGACGTCCGTCGAGGTGGCCGTCGATCAGGGCCTGCTCGAGCACGGGGTGCCGGGCCAGGGCGTCGGCCCGGTCGGCCAGTTCGCGGGCCGGGCCCGGATCGATGGGAACCAGGGAGCGCAGCCAGGCGGTGGTGCCCCGTTCGCCCTGCCGCGTGGGCAGACCGCGCACGGTGGCCTGGTGGGTCAGGCGGGCCTGCAAAGTGGCCACGGCTTGTTCGGCCCGGTAGGCCACCTGCAGGCAGGAGACGAGCTCATCGTCGGCGAGCGTCCACACGGCGGTCGCGGCGAGGTTCGCCGCGTCCCGGCCGAGCTGTTGCACGTCTCCCAACACGCCAAGCATTTTGGTGCACGCGTACGACCGGAACGGAGACCTGTGGATAAAGGGTGATTCCCTGTGGATAACTGGCGTCAGCGGATCTGGAGGCCGGCCGACTGGCGGCTGAGCAGACCGGTCAGTTCGGCGGCCGGCATGGGCCGGGCGAAGTGGTAGCCCTGGGCCTCGGCGCAGGCCAGTTCGCGCAGCAGGGCGGCCTGCACCTCGTCCTCGACGCCCTCGGCCACGGGGGCCAGGTTGAAGGTGCGGGCGATCTGCAGTACGGCCTCGGCCACCGAGCCATTGGCCGTGGTCTCGCGCATGGCCGCCACGAAGGACTTGTCGATCTTGACCACGTCCACGGGCAGGGCGCCCAGGTGACTCAGGGACGAGAAGCCCGTGCCGAAGTCGTCGAGGGCGATGCGTACGCCGAGGGTCTTCAGCGACCCCAGCACGCGCGCCGACTCGGTCAGGTCGGTCAGGGCCATCGATTCGGTCAGCTCCAGCACCAGCGAATTCGGGGGCAGGCCGGTGTCGGCCAGCACCGCGCCGACCTCGTCGGTCAGTTCGGGGCTGGAGAGCTGGGTCGCCGACAGGTTGACGTTGACCTTGAAGCCGGGGTTGTCCTGCTGCCACACGACGGCCTGGGCGCACGCCTCGCGCAGCACCCACAGGCCCAGGCCGGGCATGAGGCCCAGTGTCTCGGCCAGCTCGATGAAGTCGCCGGGCCCGAGCAGGCCGCGTACGGGGTGCCGCCAGCGCACCAGCGCCTCGACGCCCACCGCCAGCTCGCCGTTGAGGTCGACGATCGGCTGGTAGTGCACCTCGAACTGCATCTCGGCCAGGGCGCGGCGCAGGTCGGACTCGTCGCGCCGGCGTTGGGCGGCCTCGGCGAAGCGCACCGGGTCGAAGCGGCGCACGACGCCCTTGCCGTCGTCCTTGGCGTGGTAGAGCGCCTCGTCGGCCTCGCGCAGCAGGGTGTCGACGTCGAGCGTGCCGCCCTGCGTGATGGAGATGCCGGCGCTGGCCCGTACGGAAAGGATCAGGTCGTCGACGGCGAGCGGCTTCTGCAGGTCGTGCAGGATGCGGTCGGCGACGGTGTCCGCGGTCTGCTCGTCGGCCAGCCGGGGGAGCAGCACGACGAACTCGTCGCCGCCGAGGCGGCTGACCGTGTCGTTGGCTCGTACGTTCGCGTTCAGGCGGTCGGCGGTGGCCTTGAGCAGCTCGTCGCCCGCGGCATGCCCGTACGTGTCGTTGATGCCCTTGAACCCGTCGAGGTCGAACAGGATGACGGCGGTCTTGGTGTCGTCCGCGTCGTCGAGGGCGTCCTTGGCGTGGTCCATGAACATGGCGCGGTTGCCGAGCCCGGTCAGCGGGTCGCGGAAGGCCTGGCGGGCCAGGATCGCGCGCTGGCGGGTGAGGTCGCGCATCAGTCCCTCGTTGGTGTGCGAGCCGAGGAACTGCCGGATCAGGATGACGGCCGTGACGATCAGGATCAGCCAGATCATGGTCGTCGTGGTGTCGCCGAACGCGTTGTACACCGCGGCCGCGATGACGGCCGCGGCCACCGGGGCGTACTGCACCAGGGGCCAGCGCCGGCTGATCCGGGTCAGGACGATGCCGCTGACCACGGCGACCGCGACGGCCAGTACGCCGTCCTCGCGACCGACCAGTGGCGTCCAGGCCAGCGCCAGGAGCGACGCGAAGATCATCGTGATGTCGACGCCGCGCCGTACGCGGTCCAGGACCTTGCCGAAACGCCCCATGAAGCACCTCCGACGCGCCTGATCGGTCGCGCTCGGGGGTACTTGAGCAGATTATGAGGACGGGGTGTGCGCCGGGCCGGACGTCGATCGTGATCTCATAGGACGCCAACAGCACAAAAGTCGGCAACGGAGGACAAAGCTGTGCCGGGTGGAAATCTCGAGGACCGGCTCGCGGCGCTCAGCGCGACCGCGACCGACGAGGACGGCGTGGTCACGGTGACCGTGGGCGGCTCCGGTGTGGTCACCGGGCTGCGGCTCGACGACCGCGTGCAGCAGCTTGCGGGGGCGACGCTGTCGGCCGAGATCCTGCGGACCATGCGCCGGGCCCAGGACGCACTGGCCGAGCAGGTCGCGGTGGCCGTCAGCGAGACGGTGGGCGGTGAAAATGAGTACGGTGATCTGGACGAGCCTCCGGCCCCGGTCATGCCGTCGGCGCCGCCGTTCCCCAGTTTTGAGAACACGCCGACGTTGCCGCAGCAGTCGCCCGGCAACGGCTACGAGAGCGGGCGGGACAGCCGTGCCCGCTGACAAACCTTCGCTGCCTCGTCGTGGTCCGGCGCCGGCCGTCGACCGCATGTCGAACGCCGAGTTGGCCCGCATGGTCGAGTCGGAACACCCGTACCGGGGAAAAGCCCTTTTCGAACTTTCCGACCGGATCCCCCTCGATGACGACGCGGCGACCAAGGTGGCGATGCTGAGCCGGCTGACCTCGTTGCGGCGCGCGCGCCTGTTCGACCGGGTCTCGCTGGCCTGGTCGGGGATCATCGCGCTGCTGGCGGGCGAGACCGAGCACTCGCGCGCGGCCGCCTACGAGGCGTTCGGGGCGCTCGACGCCGAGGAGCAGCGCGACATGCTGGACTATCTCGAGGTCACCACGATCGAGCAGGCCCACCCGCGCATCGCCTGAGTAGTGAGCGTGAGCGGGCCCGCGATCACGGGTCACGCCTCGACGCGGACGTCCTTCCAGAAGGCGACGCGGTCGCGTACGGCCTTGGCGTCCGGCTTCGGTTCGGGATAGAACCAGACGGCGTCGGGCGTCGTGTGCCCGTTCGCGGTCAGCGTGTAGTACGAAGCCCTGCCCTTCCACGGGCAGACGGTGTGGGTGTCGCTGGGGGCCAGCACGTCCTCGCGCAGCGACTCGCGCGGGAAGTACTGAATTCCCTCGACAACCACGGTGTCGTCGCTCTCGGCGATCACTTCGTCGTTCCAGATGGCCTTCGGCATAGTCCGAACGTAGCGCGCAGAAAGCGGGGCGTCTGATATGCGAGGTTTAATCGTCATGGGGAGTGAAAGTTGCGACTCGTCCATACATTGCCGCGCCGGTGTAAGAAGATCTAGAGTCGAATTCCCCCGCCAGACCCCCACGGAGAGCGGCCGGTGAACGGTCTGAGCACGATGCCCACCACGGCCGAGCAGGCACGCCACGCGCTGCTGCTGCTCGGCGCGCCCGCCTCGCCCCGCCTGCTGGTCGACGTGCACAGCGCGCTGTTCGACGGCGACCTTTCGGTGCCCGCCCTGGCCGGCCTGCGCCGAGACCCGGCCTCCGGGCTGTGCGTGGCGCTCAACCCTGATCTCACGCCGGCCCGCGGGCTGGTCGCGCTGGCCGAGTGGCCGCTCGAGCACCGGATCGTGACGCCGGCCCGGTCCCGGTCCGACGGGCTGACCGCGGTGATCCGGGTGGCCGAGTTCGTGGCGATGCGCCCCGGCGCCGGACGGGCCGCGCACCGGCTGCTGCGGGCGCTGGCTGAGGACGTACCCCATGGGCCGGAAGCTCTTGATCTGGTGGCGGCGACGCGGGTGGCGCTGGACGCGCCCGAGCTGACCGCCGCGGTCGAGGCCGAGGAGCCGGTGCGGGCGGCCGTGGTCGAGCGCGCCCGGACCCTGTCGCAGGATCAGCAGCTGTACGGGCTTCCGGCCGTGCCGCATCAGCGGGGCGGCGAGTGAGCCAGGTCGAACGGCTGCGCGGCACGGCCCCCGGCAAAAGGCACAACGCGCGTACGGTGGCCGCGCTCACCGGCAACCCCGGCTGCACCCGGCGGGCCGTTCTGGACGCGGCCGGCGTCGACAAGGTGCGTCTGGCCGAACGGATCGGCTTCCCGGGCGCGTTCGGGCAGTCCCGGTTCGCGCTGGCCCGCGGCAACGCGTTCGAGGCGATGCTCAAGGCCGACGACTGCGCCCTGCTGCGCTCGACGCTCGGGGCCTACGTCGGCGGCTACGAGGACCTGGGCGCCGACGAGGACGACACGCTGTCGGCGCGGCACACGCGCACCCGGGCCCTGCTGCGCAGCGGGGCCGAAGGGCTGCTCGATCACCCGCTGCTGACGCTCGACGTGGCGGGGCAGACGGTCTTCCTCGAGCCCGACCTGATCGCCTATCAGAACGGCTCCCAGCTGCAGGTCGTCGAGATCAAGTCGTTCGCGATCATCGACGGCCAGGCCGACGGCACCGCGGTGTCGTCGGCCGCGGTGCAGGCGGCCGTCTACGTGCTCGCGCTGCGGCGGCTGCTAGGTGACGACCGGGTCAGCCACGAGGTGGTGCTGGTCTGCCCCGAGAACTTCTCGATGCAGCCGGTGGCCGTCGTCCTCGACGTCCGCAAGCAGTTGTCGACCCTGAAGCGGCAGCTCTCCCGGCTGGCCTCGGTGTCGTCGCTGATCGAGTCGCTGCCGCCCACGCTGTCGTTCGATCTGGCCCAGCCGGTCGCCGACCTGGTGTCCTCGCTCGACACGCTGACCGCGCGGTATGCGCCGGAATGCCTGTCGGCCTGCGAGATGTCGGTGTTCTGCCGGGACGAGGCCGACGGGCGCACCGAGCTGCTGGGGCGTCCGGTGCGCGAGGCGCTGGGCGGTATCGAGACGGTCGGCGAGGTGCTCGCGCTGGCCGCCGGCACGCGCGAACCGGAGCCGGATCAGGTCGAGGCCGCGACCCTGCTGCGGGCGGCACAGCGGCTGCGGGACGAGGCTTTGTGAGTACGCTCGTCGCGCTCGCCCGGGCCCACGCGTTCGCGGCCGGCCGGGCCCAGCCCATCACGACCGTACGTCATCTGCACGTTCACGACCGGCCGCTGGTGCTGATCCCGCTGGCCATGGCCGGCGAGGCCAACGCGCCGCTGGCCGCGATGCTCGGCTCGTCGCCGGCCGACGCCCGCCTGCTCGTGGTGAGCCAGCCTCGCAACCGGGACGAGCGGTTCACGTTCTTCGCCGACCTGGCCGAGGCGGTCGTGCCCTACCTGGACTCGTTCGCCGGCGCCACCGAGGCCGTGCCGGTCGACCGGGGTCGCGACGTGCGCCACCGGTTCGTCGACGCGCCGCAGATCTGGGTGCCCAACCCGGGCGGCGCCGACTTCCTGCGGCTGCTCGGCCGGTCGACCCGGTTCCGGCGTACCGACGGCGATTTTCCCGTACCGGCATCGGTGCCCCGCCTGGGGCAGTGGCTCACCTTCCTCGCCTCCTCGGCCGAGGTGCCCGGGTCGTCCCTGCTGGTCAACGCCGTGCAGGCGCTCGGGCAGCACTGGGCCACCGGACAGAGCGCGGCCGAGGATGCCCACTTCGGATCGCTGTTCGCCTGGATCACCGAGGGCGTCGAGGCTGCCCGCGAGGCCGAGAACGGTCCGGTCGCCGGGCCCGCCACCGACCCCGCGTTCGACAACGAGATCCTGGCCCCGCTGATCACCGCGGCCGACCCCGCGCTCACCGGCGTGCTGCGCGAGCTGCTGACGCCGACGTGGGAGCGGATGTGGAAGTCGATCGAGCTGCTACGCGACCTGCCGGCCGGGGCCCGGGTCGGGTCGCGCTGGGACAGTGACCGGGATGCCTACTCGGCCTACGTCGAGCACCTGATCGAGGACGGCTCGCCGCAACCGCGCCGGGACGGGGCGGTGGCCGCGGCGGCCCGGTTGCAGCGACTCGAGAACGCGGCCACGCGCTACGCGGTGCAGCGGGCCTTCGACGACCCGCTGGTCATGGCCGAGCACCGGCTGACCGGGCAGGCCTTCGGCGCCGTGGTGACGCTGGCCAAGGCCGATCGCATCGACGACAGCGGCAAACGGCCCGTGCTGCGGCCCCGCATCATGGTGGCCACGTCCGAAGCCGTACGGGTCGAGCCCGGCGCCGCCCTCACCTCGCCTGCCCGGCCCGCCCAGAAGGCGAAGGTCATCTCGGTCACCCCGGGCGCGACCAGCACGGACGTGGTGCTGGAACTCTCCGGCGGCATGGGCCGCAAACTGGTGGCCGAGCCCGGCAGTGTTCCCGAGGTCGGCGAGCAGCTGCTGCTGACCACGCTCAGCGAGGCGTACCGGCCGGGCGCGGCCTTCCCCGACCCGGACGACACCCCGTGGACGCACGGCGGCCCGCCGGCCCGTCCATCAGTGGACGCCGACGACCAGTAGCGCGATGTCGTCGGCGCGGCGCGGGGCCGCGTTGATCAGGCGGGTGCACAGTTCTTCGGGCGGCAGGCCG
Organism: Paractinoplanes aksuensis; assembly: GCF_024137025.1. Classification (GTDB taxonomy): domain Bacteria; phylum Actinomycetota; class Actinomycetes; order Mycobacteriales; family Micromonosporaceae; genus Actinoplanes; species Actinoplanes aksuensis. The sequence goes on along the minus strand of NZ_JAMYJR010000021.1, from coordinate 221,365 downwards.
GCGTTTCCCCGCAGCACGGCCAGGATGCGGTCGATGCCGTCGTCGAGCAGGCGGGCCGGGTGCTCGACCAGGCCGTCGGTGTAGAGCAGCAGCGTGCTGCCGGTCGGGACGCGGCGGTGGTGGGTGGTGCGCCGGGCCCGGGGGAGCAGGCCGAGCAGCGGCTCCGGGTCCTCCCACCAGATCTCGACCTCGCCGTCGGGGCGCAGCAGCACCGGCGGCGGATGGCCCGCGTTGGCGAACGAGACCAGGTAATCGTCCTGGTCGCGGTGGAGGCGGGCCAGCACGGCGGTGGCCGCGGCGGGCACCCGCAGGCCGTGCAGCGCGCGGTCGAGCTGGGCCAGCAGCGGGCCCGGCGCGTCGTCCCGGCCGTAGGCGTCGCCGCGGACCAGGTTGCGTACCTGGCCCATGGTGGCCGCGGCCTCGATGTCGTGCCCCGAGACATCGCCCACGGCCAGCATCAGACTGCCGTCGGGCTGGGCGAACGCGTCGTACCAGTCGCCGCCGACCGACGCCCCGTCCTGGGCCGGCAGATAGCGGCCGTGCAGGTCGACGCCCTCCACTTCGGGCAGTTCGGGCAGCATGCTGTGTTGCAGCACCTCGGCCACGTGGCGCTGCCGGCCGAAGACCCGGGTGTTGTCGGCGGCCAGCCCGGCCCGGCGGCCCACCTCGGCCGCGGTGCTCTGCTCGGCGTCGGTGAACGGCGCCCGGCCGGGCCCGTTGACCAGCAGCACCGCGCCCTGCACGCGATAGGTGACGGGCGACGAGATCGGCACCACCATGAACGAGCCGAAGCCGAGCCGGTCGGCCAGCTCGGTCAGATGAGCCGCGGCGAAGGCGCCGCCCTCGGTGCGCCGGACCGGGCGGCCCGTGCTCTGCACCGAACGGATCAGCGAGCGGACGTCCAGCCCTTCGGCGCGGGCCAGCTCGGCCAGACGCCGGGCTGTCTCGGCCTGGGCCGGGTCGTGGTGGGCGGCGGACACGTGCCGGATCGCCGCCGACTGGTCGGCCAGCGTGATGAGACACCAGTCGGCCAGACGTCCGGCGACCAGACCGCCCAGCCGGTGCAGCGCCTCGTCGATGTCCATCGTGGCCGCCAGCGCGTCGGTCAGCTCGCCCAGCAGCGAGAGCTGGCCGTGGGCGGACTGGGCGGCGCGGCGTTGCTCGTCGGCGACCTCGCGGGCGATGCGCAGCCGCAGCTCGGAGCTGCACACCTCGCCCAGTTCGGTCAGCAGCCCGATCTCGCTCCGGGTCCAGACCCGGGGTTCGCGGTCCATGACGGCCAGGGTGCCGAGCACGAGCCCGTCGGAGTCGGTCAGCGGCACGCCGGCGAAGGCGATCACCCCGAGGTCGCGGATGGCCAGGTTGTCGCGCATCCGGGGGTCGGCCCGCACGTCGGGCACCACGATCGCCTGGCCCGACTCGACGACGTGCCGGCTGAACGAGTGGCTCAGCGGCATCAGGCGCTCGGCGGCGATCGGTTCGGGCAGGCCGACCTGACCCGGCAGGTGCTGCCGGTCGCGCGAGAGCACGGTCACGGCGGCGACCGGCGCGTCCACGAGGCGTTCGACGATGCCCGCTATGCGGTCGAAGGCCGGGTCACCGCCCGGTCCCAGCCCCAGCCGGGCGACGGAGCGCAGGCGTGCGGCATCGGCGAGAACGCCCTCGGGCGCCTCCGAAGCGGCGCTGTCGGGCGCCTCCGAAGCCAAGTCACCCCGCAGCAAAGTACGCTCCCCGGCCGGTCAGAGGTTGCCAGGCTACCGGGCTTCAGCAGCAGCATCGACCCCCGAGCGCCTCGTCCCGCATCCCCCGCTCGGGTCAACTCGCCGGGGCCGGATCGACGGCCGTCGTCAGCTCGGCCCCCGCGGCCAGGGGCGCCCAGCGCTTGGCCCAGGCCTCGCGGGCCGATTCGAACGTGGCGTCGTCGGCGCCGAACAGCGAGACGGTCACCTCGAAGTGGGTCGCGGCCCGGTGGTCGAGCGGGACCCGGCCCGCCGCCACGACCAGGTGGCCCTCGGCGTCGACGGTCCACGCCACGCGTGGACCGAAACGCTCCCACTCGCCGGGCACCAGGGACAACGCCTGACGGCCGGTGGTCTCGCCGGTGAGGTAGAGGGTGCGCCGCCGGCCCCGCGGACGCTGATCGAGCAGGAAGCGCAGCTGGACCAGGAACGAGCGCCAGCCCTCCTCGATCGCGTCGTAGACCTCGGGGCCGCCGTGGCCCGTGCCCTCGCGGGCCACCCGCACCCGCGCCGTGTCGTCGCCGCCGACGACCTCCAGAAAGGACCCGTCGGCCCAGCCCATCTGCTCGGGCGCCCACAGGGTCGCCTCGTCGACGAAGATCTGCTTGATCTCGGCCGCCAGCCCGTCGTAGTCCCACCCGAACCACTGATGCAGGACGCCCGGCTGGGTCACGGATTCCCACACCTCGTCGCGCCCGGCCGCGACGGAGATCTCGAGGTCGTACGGCTTCAGTTGACGGGCCTGAGTCATGCCGGCCCTCCGGCCACGTGGGTGCGGCTGATGCTGTCGCAGTGGGTCATGACCCCATTTTTGGGGCAAGAGTGGTTTCACGCCACGTCGCGGTTCAGTTCCGGATCGAACGGGGCACGTCGGCCGGCGGTCAGACCCGAGCGCAGGGTGGCCCGGATCTCGGCCCGGCCCAGCCCGGCGAAGCGGGCGGCGTCCTCGAGTTCCCGCATCGTGTCGGCCTGATCGAGCAGCCCGGCGCCGACCAGACGGCCCAGCGAGAACGCGGCCCGGTTCAACGTGTCGTTGCGCGTGCCGGCCGGAGCCCGGGCCACCCGGTCGGCCTCGGCGATCAGGGCTGCCCGCGCATACCGCGACGGGTGCGCGATCGGGCGGTGGCTCGGCGGCGGGGGCGGGCCCGCGATCAGGGCGCGCAGGGCGGTCGGGCCCTCGGGCAGCGACCGCCCGGGGCGCAGCACCCAGCGGTAGTCGGCCCCGGAGGCGTGGCGTGACGGCGGAGCCACCACGTAGCCCCCGACGCCCCGCCAGTCGAGGCCGGGCAGCAGGCGCACGCGGTTGCCGTGGCCCAGGGGGCGGAACCAGAAATGCCACCCGCCGCCGCCCGTGCGGACCCGCGGCCCGGCCGGGAACTCGCCGCCGAGCAGGTGGCAGAGCCCGTGCCAGCCCTCGGCCGAGTCGACGTCGGCCACATCCATCGTCACACCCGTGCGCAGCCCGACGTTGGCCCCGGGCCAGCGGGACCACCACAGCTCGATCAGGCGCGGGTCGGTGCTCGCCTCGGTGAGGCCGTGGCGCAGGTGGGGATGCTTGCCGGGTCTCGGGCACGTGACTCCTCGGTCGCAGGAACAGCCGCCACGCGGGTCAGGCGCGTGCACCGGCAGGACCGGGATCCCGTGCCGGGCATAGGCCAACGCGGCTGTCAGCGACATTAGAACAAGCGTACGACAGTTTCAGTCGATCCCGGGCTCGTCCGGCCCGAGAGCGCGCAGCACGTGCGCGATGTGGTGCGACGTGCTCCACGACATCCAGCCGGTCGGGCTGCCGGCGCCCGGTGCCATCCGGGCCCGGCGGGCGATCTCGGCGTCGCCCCACGAGAAGCGGGCGCCCGCGGCCGGCCAGTGCGGCGAGGTGACCAGCGTGCGGCACAGGTCGTGGCAGCGGTCGTCGCTGCGGCCGCCGCGCCGCGACCAGCGGTAGATCCACCAGTTGTGCTCGGCCGTGTAGCGCAGGGTCGGCAGCTGCCGGTGCCGCTGGACGCCGCGGCGCCGCACCGGCGAGGTCACGCCGTAGTCGGCGTACCCGATGCCGGGCCGGTCGATCCTGGCCCAGACCCGGGCGTCGTGCCGGTCGATCGTGACCGGCCGGTCGGTCGGCAGCTCGTCGAGGTTGGGCGGCATCGCGCCCGAGGCCACGCTGGTCGACCGCCACGGGCGGCGGCCGGCCCAGCGCAGGATCCGGTGCAGCTGCTCCTCGAAGCGGTCGGCGTGGGCCCCGCAGGCCGTCTCGGCCAGGTCGATCAGCAGGTCGATCTCGTCCGCGGCGAGGCCGGTGCCGCGCAGCATCCGCTCGACGAGCAGGTCGGCCTGGGCCGGGTTGGCCGCGTCGACGTGCGGCTGGAGCCGCAGCACGGCGTGGCGGCCGTGCATGCGCGCGGCCAGGCCGTGGGCGGCCAGCCGGCGCCGGCTCTCGGTCGCGCGCAGCACGGGCAGCATGGTCAGACCCAGCCCGGCCAGCTGCTCGGCCAGGTCGAGCGAGGGCGCCGCGAGCAGGTCGGCGGGCTCGTCGATCGCTCCGAAGTCGACCGCCAGGCATCCCGTACGCGGGGGTTGCTCGCGGATCAGCGGCAACAGGTCGGTGCCCGGGTCGAGCTCGAGGATCGGCAGGACCCGGTTCGCTTCGCTCGGCACCAGGTGGGTGAGCGCCGCCAGTTCACCTCGACGAGGACGCAGGATCGGCCGATACATTAACTCAAAGTAGTGGCTTGTGTCGGTTGAGCGACACTCCCTTATGCAAATAGGACAGTATCGCCTGATTTGCCTCCCAGCCGTCGGGGAACTTCACCGGCACGTTCAGGTGCACCGGCTCGGTCGACGGATGCGCGTCGAGCAGTTCGGCGATGCCCTCGCGGGCCACCACCACACACGCGTGCCGGTGGCGGGAGGTCAGCACGCAGAGGCGGCCGGACTCGAGGTGGAAGGCGGTCGCGTCCTGCCGGCCCGACAGCGGGTGCAGGACGATCGTCAGGTCGTACTCGCGGCCCTGAAGACGGTTGGCGGTGTCGACGGTGACGCCTTTCGCCTCGGGCGGCAGGAACGAGCGGATGACGGCGGCCTGGTCGCGGTGGGCGGCGCCGATGGCGATCCGGTCGGCAGTCAGCGCGCCGCCTCCGGACTCCGACGAGCTCACGGCCTCGCGGGCCAGCGCGCGCACGGCGAACTGGGCGCACGCGGAGGCGGCCTCGGCATCGGTGCGGACGGTGAAGCGGCCGGGCAGTTCGTGCAGGCCCCAACCCGAGGCGGCGGCCGCGTCGAGCACCTCGTCCAGCGGGTCGACCGGTGGCCGGCCGAAGCTCAGCTCGCGGTCGCCGGGGCCGGTGCCCGAGCGGAAACCCGTGAACGGATAGAAGGCCTCGGCCACCACCGGCGCCGCCGTGTGCGGCAGCCGCCACGAGACCGGCAGGCGGTGGACGGGCAGGTCGGGGTTGTGCCGCAGCAGGACGGCGACGGCGCTCTGCATCGGGTCCCAGGACAGGCCGGTCCAGCGCTCGACCTCGACCGTCGAGAACGGGTCGAGCTGGCCCGGATCGCCGACGAACAGCGCGCGGAGGAACCGGGGGGCCACGCGCAGCAGCGCGTCGGACCGCATCTGATAGGCCTCGTCGACGATCGCCCACGGCCACGTGCCCTCGGTGACGGTCGCCCACTTCGCGGCGGTGCCGATGGTGACGGCGGGCGAGCCGAGATCGGCCACCTTGGGGCCGACGCGGCAGCGGGGATGGTCGCGCACCCGGTCGCTGGCCTCGTAGTCGACAGCGGACAGCCGGCCCACGGCGACCTCGGGTGACCGCGCCCCGAGCCGGGCGATGAGGTCGTCGACCTGCTCGTTGGTCTGGGCCACGATCATCAGGGCCTCACCGGCCGCCGCCAGTTCGCCGGCCGCGCGCACGACCAGCGTGGACTTGCCGGCGCCGGGCGGCGAGTCGACGACCACGCCGCGGTGGTCGCCGTCGCGCAGGTCACGCAGGACGGCATCGACCACGAGCCCGGCCTCGGCGGCCGGGGTGAGCAAGTGTTCCGGGTTCACCGGGGCACCGTAGCGCGGGGGCCCGGCCGGGCCCGGTTGTTCCGGTGAGTCGTACGCGGGGGAATGGGCCGGGATTATCGGCGGCCGCTTCCTTGATCGCATGGCGGAGGGCGATCCCCTGCTCCGCCGATGGGTGGAATGAATGCTCTCAGGCGGCGGGCGGGCCGGGGACGCCTGCGATTACTTGATTGCAGGCACAAGCGCTTTGCCGTGACATTGCATTCAGTGCCTGAATGATTACGTACTGCACGGTTGATATCGCATCCCTGGGAGCGTTCCCGTTGGCTCCGCTGCGTTATCTGAACTTGTGAAAGTCGAGAGTGGAGGGCCGGCGATGCGCGTCGAAGAAGGGCGAAAGGGGTCTATGGCGCGTATCCGTCGCGACCGGCCTGACACTGACGGAAATCCGACAGGGCTCCGGTCGTGGTCGAACTAGCGCTACCCGTGCTCGGGTGTCCCCGGACGCCTGCGGAAGGGGTCCGGTGACGGCGATCGGGGTCGTCGTGAGGCGGATCACGCGCACCCGGCCCGCCTGTCGTGGTTGCCTTGATGCAGGTGAGGGCACTGTGGATCGTCACTGTGAGTGGATGTTTGCGTCGTGGTCACCACCCCGAAATATCTGAGTGATTTACTGATCGCACGGGGTGAATAGCGAAGCCGGCATGCAACTTGCACGTGCGGTTCGCCGTGCAAGTTGCATGTTTCGCATGGTCCCGAGCGGCTGCTCCATCGTCGTAGCAACGATTTGATCGTCTCGCTGGATTTCATTCACGGGCGTTTTTGGGATCTAGGAAAGTGGACCCTTCCAGTCGATCACTGGAAGTGGAACTCTTCTAGCCAGCAGTAACGCCAGCGACACGGACGGTGGTGGTAAGGAATGCGCCCAGACGTTCTGGTCGGTCCGAGTGAGTGGGTGGTCGAGCAGTTCGGCGACAAGGTTGCCGGCGAGCTGTGGACCCGGGTGCCCGAGGCGCTGAGCACCGCGATCGAGCGCGAGATCCATGCGCACCCCGCGATGACACAGACCACGGAACGCGTGATCGCGAATCCGCGATGGCCGCTTCCCTACGAGGAACTCGTGCTCTTCCTGGGCACGCTCCCCGGTGCCGAGATCATCTCTGTTCCGAAGTCGGTCTACCAGCTGGTCGTGATCAACGGCCACGTCGTGGTGCCCTGGTGCTACGGGCAGTCGGCCCGCGACTCGATGCTCGACGCACCCGTCGGGCGCTCGTTCGGCCGGCTCGCCCGGGAACTGCTGCGCCGCTTCGGCCCGCCCTGGCGCCGGTCGCAGGCCGAGTCCCCGTTGCCGCTCGACTCGGTCGACGAACGCGAGGTCGCCAAGATCTGCGCCGCGATCGCCCAGATCGACCCGAAGCCCGAGGTGGTCATCGCCGGCTTCGCCGGAACCCCCAACCTCGGGCTGCTGCGGGCCTGCCTCGGTGAGATCAAGTCCACCGACAACGGCTCGCTCAACTGGAGCCACCTCGACGACCTGCCGCTGCCCCCACCGGTGATTCCGCGCCCGCGCCGCATGCAGTTCCCCTGACCTCACCGAAAATCAAGACCCGCGCCTCCCCTCGTACGGGGGGAGGCGCGCCACGTTTCATGCCGGTGCACCCGGGAAACTCGCGTCCCATGGACCGAGGAAGCAACAAGCATTCAGCCCGCGTCGACGACGAGATGGCCGAGATCCGGCACGCCCTCGGTCGATGAGCATCGTCGTCACCGGCGGCGGCCGTGGCGTCGGACGGGCGATCGTCGAGCGGCTGCTGTCCGGGGAGACCGACCGGGTCGTCGTGGTCGAGTTCGACGCGGCCACCCTCGAGTGGGCCGCTGATGACGTCCGGATCGTGCCGGTGGTCGGCGACGCCGCGGACGAGCAGGTCGCCGCGCGGGCCGTCGAGGCGGCCGGAGAGCTGCGGGGCTGGGTCAACAACGCCGCGGTGTTCCCGGCGGGTTCACTGCCCGAGCTGCCGGCCCGCGAGGCGAGCGCGCTCATCGCCCGCAACGTCGACCCCGTGATCACCGGATGTCGAGCCGCGATCCGCGCCTTCCTCGCGGCCGGCACCCGCGGTTCGATCGTCAACATCTCTTCCCATCAGGCCCAACGGCCCGTACGGGGTGCTTTCGCCTACGCGACGGCCAAAGCCGCGGTCGAGGGGCTGACCCGGGCGCTCGCGGTCGACCACGGACCCCAGGGCGTACGGGTGAATGCTCTCGCTCTCGGTTCGATCACCACCGACCGCTCGGACACCCACCTGGCCGCCCTCGACCCGGCCGGCCGTGAGGCGTTCGAGCACGAGATCCGTCTGCTGCAGCCGTTGGGCCGGATGGGCCGCCCCGACGAGGTGGCCGAGGCGGCGGCCTTTCTGCTGTCCGACCGCGCTTCCTTCATCAACGGCGCCGTGGTCCCGATCGACGGCGGCCGCTCTGCTGTGGGCCGCGACCCCGAAGAACTCTGATGTCAGTTGGTGCCGGGGTGGGGGATGAGGTAGGCCGTCGAGAAGGGCTCGCGGCGGGCGCGCATGTCGGCGTAGGCGGTCAGTAGCAGAGGGCTCATCACCACGCCGGTGGCGACCGAGAATGCGGTGGAGAGGACGGCCGTCGCCACGGTCACGCCGGGCCCCGCAGCGGTGGTGGGGTTCAGGACGGCGCTGAAGATGCCCTCGGCGATGACGAAGGCGATGTGCATGCCGACGATCACAGCCAGGCGGGCGGCGGCCGGGCCGAAGTCGGCGTGGACCAGCTGGAAGGCGCGGCTGATGCCCTGGCCCCGTTCGACCAGGACGATCACGGGCAGGATCAGGAAGACGATCAGCACGTAGACGCCGGGCAGGATGCACAGCAGCAGGCCGACGATGGTGACCAGGCCGGCCAGGATCTGCCAGCCGAGCATCGGGAAGAAGCGGCGCAGACCGGTGAGCAGGGCGCGGCCGACCGAGACGGGCTGGCCGGTGGCCCGCTGCACCAGCACGTCGAGGGTGGCCAGCTGGGCGACCAGGGTGAGCACCACGGCGATCAGCGCGAACGGGAGCACCACGAGCAGCGGGCCGAAGAGGTCGTCGAACTCGGGCGGGTTGGTCGAGGTGAAGTCGACTGTGCGGTCGGGGCCGTAAATGGCGGTCAGGATGCCCACGGCGACCAGGGGGATCGCCCATACCAGCTGGACCTGGACCATCGGGCGCCAGACGGCGCCCAGCAGGGCGAAGCTGCGCTGCCACCAGCCGCCGAAGTCGGCGCTGACCAGCGGGTCGGCCGGGCCGGCGTAGTAGCCGTAAGGAAGCTGATAGCCCGCCGGGTCATAGCCGGGAGGGCCGTAACCGGGGGCGGCGTAGCCAGGGCCGTAACCAGGGGTGCCGTAACCGGGCGCGCCGTAGGCCGTCGGGTCGTAGCCCGGCGGCGGTGGCTGCTGCTGCGGGTCGGCCGCCGCCTGCCAAGGATCCTGGCCGGGCGGCATCTGAGTGAAGCCGGGCGGCGGCGGGTCGTTCGGGACGGGGTGGGCGGGCGGCGGCGCGGTCGGGTCGGCCGGCGGCTGCGCGGCCGTCGGATCGGCCGGCGTGGGGTCGGAGGGTTCCGGGCGGTTCTCGTCCGGTGCCTTGTCGCTCACGTTGCTCCGCTCCCTGTTGAAGATCAGCCGCGTCACCATAGCTGTCCTGCTGCTTTCCATGTTCGGCGCGCGCGTCAAGACCGGGGCCGGGGACGAGACCGGGCGTTCTAGACTTCGGAGGATGGCCGAGCAGCTGGAGTCGCCCACGACGATCCGGGACAGGTCCGTCGCCGTCGCCGACTATCTGCTCGCCGTGCGGGCCCAGATGGAACGCCCCGCCCGGACCGTCCCGGCCGACGCCATCCCCCTCGACGCGCTGCCCGGCCACCCGGCCTGCAGCCTGGGCCTGACGACGACCGACGACCCGTCCTGGTTGCGCGTCGGCCTGCCCGATCTGCCGGGCCCGGTCGCCGTGCCGTCCGAGCTGCGCCGCCGCCTGCGCGGCGAGGTCTCGGCCGCCGCCGAGCCCGACGGGGACGAGGACGAGCAGTTCGCGGCCTGGCGGGACGAGGTGTGGCGGCCCTGGGCGTACGCCACCGCCGAGGCCGAGAAGACCCGCGCGCTGCACCGCAAGCTGTTCGACCTGATGCACCAGCTCGACATGACCGCCGCCACCACCGAGCTGGTCTGGGGTCACGGCCTGCTGCAGACCACGGTCAACGGCGAGCGTGTCCACTATCCGCTGGTCGCGACCCCGGTGCTGATCGAGTACGAGCCCGACCGCTCGCTGATCACCGTCTCGCCCGCCGGGCCGTCCCGCCTGCAGACCGATGCCCTGTCGGGGCTCGACGACCGTTATCTCACCCAGCTGGTCGCGCTGGCCGGTCCGGCCGGCACGCTCGAGGTCGACCTGTGGAGCGACCTGGAACGCCGTGAGCTGTTCGAGCGCGCGCTGGGCCGCCTCGGCCACGACCGGTTGATCACCGACGAAGAGACGACCCTTCCCCACGTACGCGATGCCGGTGTCCTTTTTGTCAGGCCGAAGCAGCGCCTGCTGCGGGGCTTCCTCGAGAACCTGCGCGACCGCCTGCTCACCGGTGACACCGCGGCCGTCGGCGCCCTGGCCGCGATCGTCGCCCACGAGCCCAGCAAGTTGCGGATGCCCGGCGACGACGAGGACCGCTGGCAGCGGGTCGGCGAGCGCCTGCTCATGCCCCTGCCCACCAACGAGGCGCAGGAGTCGATCGCCCGCCGCCTGGCCCTGCACCGCAACGTGGCCGTCCAGGGGCCGCCGGGCACGGGCAAGACCCACACGATCCGCAACCTGATCTGCCATCTGATGGCGAACGGCAAGCGGGTGCTGGTCGTCGCGCAGAAGGAGGACCCACTGCGGGTGCTCCGCGACGGCCTGCCCGAGGAGATCCGCTCGCTGTGCCTGGCCGTGCTCGGCCGCACCACCGACCAGCTGGTCCAGTTGCAGCTGGCCGCCCGGGAGCTGTCCGACCGGGCCGCCACCCTCGACAAAGCGGCCGAGGCCCGCCGCGTCGAGCGTCTCACCGGGCTGCTCGAGGAGGCCGAGCGTGAGCTGGCCGTGGCCCTGGGCGGCCTGCGGGCGATCGCCGAGAACGAGGCCGTCACCTACCAGCTCGACGGTGCGCCGATGACGCCGGTCGAGGTGGGCGCCTGGCTGCGCGAGCGGGCCGACCACGACTCGGGCATCCCCGACCCGGTCGACGGCCCGCCGCCGCTGGACGGGGCCGAGTTCGCGGCGCTGCTCGACCTGGCCGTCCGGATCTGGCCGCAGGACCGCGCGGCCGCGCTCCGCCCGCTGCCGGCCACCGGCGACCTGCCGGCGGCGGCCGAGGCCGCCCAGCGTCGCGCGGACCGCGACGCTATGGCGGCGCAGGTGGCCGACCTCGCCGCGCGTGGTCTGGCCGTCGAAAGAGTCCGGGACGAGAACGTGGCCGCCGTCCGCGACGACCTGCATGACGCGCTGGCCTGGCTGCGCCGCCGCGAGGGGACCTGGACCGACCGGCTGGGCCGGCTGCTCACCGACCCGCACTGGCGTGCGGTGTGGACTGACCACGTGGCCGCGACCGAGGCGCTGCTGGCCGAGCTGGCCACGTTGACCCGCACGCTCGCCGGGCATCAGGTGAGCGTCCCCGACTCGTACGCCGCCGAACCGAAACGGCTGCTCAGCCAGCTGGCCGAGATCCGGCAGCGGTTCGCGGGCGGCCGGGGTCTGAGCCGGCTGCTCCAGGCCGCCCTGTTCCGGCTGGCCGAGGACGTGCGGGTCGACGGTGAGCCGCTGCGCAGCGCCGAGGACGTCGACGTCGCGGCGGCCTGGGTCCGGCGCGGTCAGGCCCGGCAGCGGCTCGGCGGGCACTGGTCGGAGTGGCGGCAGCGGCTCGACATCGCGGCCCCCGCGAGCGGCTGGGGCGACCCCGAGATCTGGGCCGGGACGCTGCTGGCCGACGCCGGGCAGTCGCTCGACTGGGACGTACGGCACTGGCCGGCCCTGGCCGAGCGGCTCTCCCACCTCGTACCCCAGCACGAACTCGACCTTGAGCCGGCGCGGCTGGCGCAGGTGGCCGAGCTGCTCGACGCCGCATCCGTGGTCTACAAAATGGACAATCTGCGCGAACAAGAGAGGGCCGTCGCCAAAGCCTTGGAGCCCTGGCCGCACCTGGCCAAGGCGTGGGCGACCCTCGACGGCTGGGACGAGGAGATCGCCGAGGTCAATCGTCTGGAAGATCTTCGTCCGGGGGCCGAGCGATTCATCGAGCTGAGAGATCGGCTGACTCGAAAAGCCCCGGAGTGGGCCGCCCAGATCGAGGCGGGCCGCGTGCCCCCGGTCAGCGGTGCGGCCTGCCTGGCCGCGTGGCAGTGGCGGCGCGCGCAGACCTGGTTCGACGACGTGATCGGCCGCGTCGACCCCGCCGTGCTGGCCCACCGCGTCGAGTCGGCCCGCGAGAAGATCCGCCGGCTGACGGCCGAACTGGTGGTGGCCTCGGCCTGGCTCGAGGTGTCGCGCAGCCTGGACGACCGGCGGCGGGCCGCGCTGGCCGACTGGACCACCGCGCTCCGCAAGATCGGCAAAGGCACCGGGCGTACGGCGGCCGCCTGGCAGGCCCACGCGCAGCGCGCGATGGAATCGGCCGTCGAGGCCGTGCCGGTCTGGGTCATGTCGGTCGACCGGGCCATCGAGCAGTTCGCCGGCGGCGCCCGCTTCGACGTGGTGATCGTGGACGAGGCGTCCCAGGCCGACCTGTTCGCGCTGCCCGTGCTGTCGCTGGCCGAGCGGGCCGTGGTGGTCGGCGACGACCAGCAGATCGGTCCCCAGCTCGGCTTCGTCGGCGCGGTCACGGGCCTGATCCACAGTCACCTCGACGACGTGCCGTCGGCCGAGCACTTCGACCCCGAGTCTTCGCTCTACGACCACGCGGTGCGCCGGTCGCCCGAACGGATCCTGCTCACCGAGCACTTCCGCTGCGTGCCGCAGATCATCGAGTTCTCGTCGCGGCACTACTACGACGGCAAGATCATGCCGTTGCGCGCCGACCGCCCGGCCTTCGCCCCGATCCGTACGGTGTTCCTGCCCGACGGCGTGCGGCAGCCGCTCGCCGGCTTCGGGGACGTCAACGTGGCCGAGGCCGACGCGCTCGTCCGGCAGGTCGCCGACATCGTGCGCGACCCGCGCTACGACGGCCGCACGCTCGGCGTGATCTCGATGCTGAGCACCAGCGGTCAGGCCGGCTACCTGTTGCACCAGCTGCGCGAAGAGATCGGCGAGGACGAGATCCAGGCCCGCCGGTTGCGGGTCGGCGACGCGTACACGTTCCAGGGTGACGAACGCGACATCGTGCTGGTGTCCATGGTGGTCTCGGACAACGACCCGCGGGTGGCCGCGTTCACCAAACGCGAGTACCACCGACGGGTCAACGTCGCCGCCTCGCGGGCCCGGGACCAGCTGTGGATCTTCCACTCGGTGCGGCCCGGATCGATGCCGGCCGACGACGCGCGGGGGCTGCTGCTCACGTACGCGCTGAACCTGGCCCCGGCCGAGGAGGCGGCCGACCTGGCCGGCCGCTGCGAGAGCGACTTCGAGCGGGACGTGCTGAAACGCCTGCTGGCCCGCGGTTTCCGGCCGATCCCGCAGTTCCGGATCGGCGCCTACCGGATCGACTTCGTGCTCAACGCCCCGGACGGCCGCCGGCTCGCCATCGAGTGCGACGGCGACAGCTATCACGGCCCGGAGCAGTGGGAGAGCGACATGCGCCGCCAGGCGGTGCTGGAACGGGTCGGCAACTGCGTCTTCGTCCGCATCCGGGGCAGCATCTACGCCCGCGAGCCGGAGGCGGCGATGAGCCCGGTCTGGCAGCGCATCGCCGAGCTCGGCATCACCCCGCCCCCGCGCCGCACGGTGCTCGAGGTGGGTCAGTGGCAGGGCTCGGGCTCGCCCGAGGCGCGTCGCCTGGTCGACGGGGCGGCCGTGCTGGCCTCGCTGATCCCGGCCGACCACCGCGTACGGGTCCCGGTGACCGACTCGCTGGCCGAGAACCTGGCCGCCGTGCGCGCGGCCGTGACCGACCCGCCGATGGTGACCGTCGGCGGCGACTGCGGCGTCGAGCTGGCCCCGATCGAGGCCGCGCTCGAACGGCACGGCGACGGGCTGGTCGTGGTCTGGTTCGACGCCCACGGCGACCTCAACACGCCCGAGTCGTCGCCGTCCGGCGCGTTCCACGGCATGGTGCTGCGCACGCTGCTCGGCGAGGGCCCGCCCGAACTGACGCCCCGGCGCACGCTGCGCCCGGCCCAGGTGGTGCTGGCCGGCGTCCGGGCGCTGGACACGGCCGAGAAAGAGTTCATCTCGGACCACGACATCGAGATCGCCGACCTCGCGTCGCTGCCCTCGGTGGTGGCCGCGGCCGGAGCCCGCGCCGTCTACATCCACATCGACCTGGACGTGCTCGATCCGGCCTGGTTCAGCTCGCTGGGTTTCCCCGAGCCCGACGGCGTACGCCCGGAGCGGCTGGCCGAGGCCGTCCGCGCCCTCACCGACCGTTTCCCGCTGGCCGGCCTCGGCATCACCGAGTACCAGCCGGGCGACCCGGCCGACCGCGACGTGCTGGCCGGGCTGGTCCGCGCGATCTTCTAAGCGCGTTCGATGCGGGCCTTCACCCGGCAGTAGTTCGAGAGCAGGGTTACCAGGGCCGGCCCGTCGATCAGCTCGAGCGGGCGCCCGGCCACCGCGTCGTAGGCCTCGGAGTCGATGCCGCCCAGCGAGACCAGGATGCCCTTGGTCGCCCCGGCCGCCGTGACCGCGCCGGCCAGCGCGTGCACCGCGGCCGAGCCCGAGGCCGGACCGCGCACCGCGAAGATCACCACCTGGCCGCCGAAGACCGGACGCGGGTCGGCGGCCTGCCAGCGGGCGCCGAGGTCGGTGCGGGTGGCGCTGCCCATCTCGAGCCCCATCACCCCGAACAGGTCGGCCAGTTGCTGCTCCCAGGCCGGCTCGGTCAGCGTCACCAGGTTGGGCCGCTCGTCGATCTCGGCCAGCACGTTGAACTCCTCGGTGAAGTCCCGGTCGGCGTCCCGGTCGAAGTCGATCTTCGCCGGGACCGCGGCCAGCTCGTCGGGGGCCGGCGACAGCGCGCCCTCGAGGTGCTTCACGCAGGCCACCGGGTCGACCCGGCGCAGCTTGATGGCGGCGAACGTCTCGCGGTCGGTCTGCACCGAGACCAGCGTGGGTCGCACGAACCGGCCGGTGCGCCGGTCGATCGTGTCGACGATCCCGTTGAACGACACCTGCCGGACCAGGCCGCCCCGGTCGGCCTCGATCACCTCGTGGACGGTGCGCAGGGTCAGCCGGGCGATCACCTCGACGTAGCGCCGCCGCACCTCGGACTCGTCGCGCGGGACGGCGGTCACGTCGTCGCGGAAGCGGTCGTAGCGGTACTCCTTGATCTGGGGCACCACCTCGATCGGGGGCAGGTGGTACTCGATCAGCAGGTGGCGCTGTTTCGGCAGGTAGGCCAGGCGGAAGTGCTGCGGGAAGTCGTCGGGGTAGACCGAGTTGCCGAGCACCATCGCGAAGTACTCGACCACCGACGACGGATCGGCGCCGGCCACGGCGGCGGCGAAGCGGTCGACCTCGGCGTTGTAGGCCGTGA
Source organism: Paractinoplanes aksuensis (assembly GCF_024137025.1). Taxonomy (GTDB): domain Bacteria; phylum Actinomycetota; class Actinomycetes; order Mycobacteriales; family Micromonosporaceae; genus Actinoplanes; species Actinoplanes aksuensis. The sequence goes on along the minus strand of NZ_JAMYJR010000021.1, from coordinate 205,915 downwards.
TCCTGGCCTCGTACTTGCGCAGGCTTTCGTCGTACGCCCGTTGCCGCACCACCAACTGCCGGCGGCGCCGCTGCTCGGCCTCGGTCCACCGGGCCCGCGCGTCGTCGAAGGCGCGCTGAGCGCTCGCCTCTTGCTGCTGGCGCAGCCGGTCGCCACCCAGGATCTTGCCGACACCACGCGGCTGCGGCGGCACATAGCTGTCCCACCGGGGTTCGGGCAGCGGCCGGCCCAGCGGACCCGGATCGAACGGCGGCACCTCGACCGGCTTCTTGAACAACTGCAGGTCGATGTGGTCGTCGACGTCGAGCGTGGACAGCAGCAGTCCGTCGAGATCGCTGAGCCGGGCCCGGATCTCGGCGTTGGCGGCGGCGGTGTCGGCCGTCTTGGCCTCGACGTAGAGCCGCTGGTGCTCGCGTTCACGGTCGGCGTCGCCCGCGGCCATCTGCGCGGCGGCGATCGCATGATCGGCGTTGCGCCGGATCAGGTCGCGTTGCTGCGCGGCCGCCGTGTTGGCCCGCTGGTCGGCGAACGCCTGAGTGGCGTGCACCCGCTGCATGTCCCGAATGATGCCCATGCCTCGTCCTCGCTCGGCGTATGTCCAATTGCCACCATATCCAGCCCCGATCGGATCAAGTCACGCGACGCATCCTCGCGAGTGCGTTGCGTGCATGACCGGGGGGCTGGGCGGGTAGCAATCGCACAAGGTTCCGCGTCCGGCACTAGCAGTGACTGTCCGTCATGGAAAAGGGGACATTCCGTGGGCGAAACTACGCAGCGCAGTGGTCAACCGATCAGGTGATTCCCTACTCTGATCGGGCGAGAAGGTGCTGCTCCCGGTTTTGTTGAGATGCTTGGCAAAACATTGGAGCGGTCATCCACTGTTATCTCGGCCCCGTGACCGGTCGTAATAGTTCAGGGGCGTGGGGACACTCTGGGGGGAGGTGGCGGCCGCATGGCGGCACCTGAGGAATGGCAACGCGTGCCGTCGCCGCGTCAGCCGGCCGAGGATCGAGCGGCCTGGTTCTCCTGGACGGCCACCGGCGACCGCATGGTCTGGTCGGCCGCGCTGCGCGCCATGCTGGGCGATCCGCCGGCCCGGCACGAGGTCAGCCGCAAGATTCTCGTACGTCATGTGCACCGCGACGACCACGCCGAGGCCCTCTCGGCGATCACCAAGGCGTGGACCACCCGGGCCCAGGTGCGCACGACGATCCGGCTGCTGCGGACCGACGGCGGCTGGTTCGACGTGGACTGCCGGCTCGACCCGATCAAGAGCCCCGACGGCACGGTCCGCGGGATCCGCGGCACAGTGACCGATGTCTCGGTGCGCGAACGGGCCCGCCGCGAGAGCGACCGGCTGGTCCGCCGGGGCGAGACCGTGCGGGCGTCGCTGGTCGAGCCCGACCCGGCGACCGGCCTGCGGACCCGGGCCCGCTTCGCCGACGAGATCGACCGCGCACTGCGCCGGGGTGGCGGCGCCGTGCTGGTCATCCGCGTCCAGCCCACGCCGTCCGGCCCGGACGGTGACCAGGCCCGCCCCGAACGCAACGCCGACCTGTTGCACCGGGCCGCCCGCGTGGTCGAGGGCGTGATGCAGCGGGGCGCGCTGCTGGGCCGGGTCGGGCCCAACGAGATCGGCGTGCTGCTGCCCGGCACCAGCTGGCCGATGGCCCGGCGCGAGGCCGAACTGCTGGTCGAGGCGTTGCGGGCGCAGACCTTCGTGCTGCCCGACACCTGGCTGCGGGCCCAGGCCTGGGGCGGGCTGGTGCGGTTCACCCCCGACGGCGACGCCGGCAGCCACGAGCTGCTGATCGACGCCGAGCACGCCTGGCGCCAGTCGCGTGAGGGCGGGGCGCCGCTGACCCTGGTCCCGCACCCGGTGCCGGCCCGCGACCGCCAGGGCTCGTACCGCAGCCGGGTCGCCGACGCCCTCGACACCGACCGCTTCACCCTCTATGCCCAGCCCATCCTCGAGCTGCAGAGCAACGAGGTGACCCGGCACGAGCTGCTGCTGCGGGTGCTCGACGAGGCCGACGGCCCGCAGTCGCCGATCCAGGTGCTCGACATCGCCGAGCGCCTCGACGCGGTCTTCGACATCGACCTGTGGGTGGTCGAGCGGGCCATGCAGCTCGCCGCCGACCAGCCCGGCACCTGCCTGCAGATCAACCTCTCGGGCCGCTCGGTCGGCGACCCGCGGCTGACCGACGAGGTCACCCGGCTCATCGAGCGCTACGAGGTGAAGCCCGAGCAGCTCACCTTCGAGATCACCGAGACCGCCCTGATCGGCAACCTGAGCGAGGCCCGCCGGTTCGCCGACCGGGTCCGTGAGCTCGGCTGCGAGCTGGCCCTGGACGACTTCGGGTCCGGGTACGCGTCCTTCCGCTACCTGCGGATCTTCCCGATCGACCTGGTCAAGATCGATGGCGAGTACGTGGTCGACCTGGTCGCCAACCCGCAGGACCAGGTGCTGGTGCGGGCGCTGGTGCAGGTGTGCCAGGCGTACGGGATCCACACCGTGGCCGAGTTCGTGCAGGACGAGCCGACCCTGCGGCTGCTGCGTGAGCTGGGCGTCGACTACGTCCAGGGCTATCTGATCGGGCGCCCGGCCCCGGTCGTCGAAGGCCGGTTGCGTACGCCCTGAGCGGGGTATACGACGGGCATGGAGCACTACACGATCGCCACCGTCGCCGAGCAGAGCCCGGATTTCCGCCGCGTGCTCTGGACCGGGAAGCACACCCAGCTCGTGATCATGACGATTCCGCCGGACGGCGAGATCGGTGAGGAGGTCCACGAGGTGGACCAGATCCTCACCTTTGTCAGCGGGACGGCCAAGGCCATCGTGTCGGGACAGGAGCGCAACGTCGCTCAGGGCGATCTGGTCGTCGTCCCGGCCGGCCGCAAGCACAACTTCATCAACACCGGCCCCAACCCGCTGGTCCTCTACACCGTCTACGGCCCGGCCGAGCACGCCGACGGCGCGGTGCACAAGACGAAGGAAGAGGCCGACCGGCTCGAGGAAGAGGGCAAGGACGAGCCGCCCAACTGAGGCTCGCGACGAGTTAGCACGACGCCGGCGCCGGCCGTGGCCCCCCAGCCGAACCGGCGCCGGCGTCGTGCCGTTCTGGTGTGCCCCGGTGGAAGTTCCAGCGCAGCGTACTAGGGACAACGTCGGCCGTCGATCGGTTCGGCACCCGTCCGGGGCAACCTTGACCCGGATCGTGACCTGGGCCGGTCGCGCCACTAACCTTCCTCCATGGAACAGCAGCCCCGCTGGTTGACCGACGAGCAGCAGCAGACCTGGCGACGCTTCGTCGAGGTGCTGATCAGGGTCCCGGCGGCGCTCGAGGCCCAGCTCCAGCGGGACGCCGGTCTGACCCACATGGGCTACGTGGTGCTCGTGCGCCTCAGCGAGCAGCCCGACCGTCGACTGGCCATGAGCAAGCTGGCCAAGATGGTGAGCGCGTCGTTGTCCCGCCTCTCGCATGTCATCGCCCGCCTCGAGGGCCAGGGCTGGGTCCATCGCGAGCGCGACCCGCAGGACGGCCGGGTCCAGATCGCCGTGCTGACCGAGGACGGCTTCACCAAAATCAAGGAATCGGCCCCCGGTCACGTCGAGGCGGTGCAGCAACTGGTCTTCGACCGGCTCTCCCCGGCCCAGGTCGAACAGCTCGACAAGCTCGCCGAAACATTGCTCGATCAGCATCTAGGCTGAGCTGATGAGTCAGCGAGTTCAGGGCGTCATCGCCCGCAGCAAGGGTGCCCCCGTCGAGCTCACGACCATCGTGGTGCCCGACCCGGGGCCCGGTGAGGCCGTGGTCGCGATCCAGGCGTGCGGGGTCTGCCACACCGACCTGCACTACCGCGAGGGCGGCATCAACGACGACTTCCCGTTCCTGCTCGGCCACGAGGCGGCCGGCATCGTCGAGTCGGTCGGGGCCGGGGTCACCGACGTCGCGCCCGGCGACTTCGTGGTGCTGAACTGGCGGGCCGTCTGCGGCGTCTGCCGGGCCTGCAAGAAGGGCAAGCCCTGGTACTGCTTCGCCACCCACAACGCGACCCAGAAGATGACGCTGGAGGACGGCACCGAGCTGTCCCCGGCCCTCGGCATCGGCGCCTTCGTCGAAAAGACGCTGGTCCACGCCGGACAGTGCACAAAGGTCGACCCCCGGGCGCGCGCGGCCGCCGTCGGCCTGCTCGGCTGTGGCGTGATGGCGGGCATCGGCGCGTCGATCAACACCGGCGGCGTGACCCGGGGCGACTCGGTCGCGGTGATCGGCTGCGGCGGTGTCGGCGACGGCGCGGTGGTGGGCGCGGCCCTGGCCGGGGCGACCACGATCATCGCGATCGACACCGACGACCAGAAGCTCGAGTGGGCCCGCAAGTTCGGCGCCACCCACACGGTGAACGCCCGCGGTGTCGACGTGGTCGAGAAGGTCAAGGAGCTCACCGGCGGCTTCGGCGCCGACGTGGTGGTCGAGGCGGTGGGCCGGCCCGAGACGTACGAGCAGGCCTTCTATGCCCGCGACCTGGCCGGCACGGTCGTGCTGGTCGGCGTGCCGACGCCCGACATGAAGATCGAGCTGCCCCTGCTCGAGATCTTCGGCCGCGGCGGCGCGCTCAAGTCGAGCTGGTACGGCGACTGCCTGCCGACCCGTGACTTCCCGATGCTGACCGAGCTCTACCTGCAGGGCCGCCTCGACCTGGACGCGTTCGTGACGGAAGAGATTCCGCTGGGCGGGGTCGAGGAGGCCTTCAAGAAGATGCACACCGGTGGGGTGCTGCGCTCGGTGGTGACGAGCTTTAGCCAGCTCAGTTAGGCCGCTCGGGCGTAGGCCGGCACCGACCGGTCGGCCAGCAGGTCGAGGGCCAGGGCGGCGGTCCAGCTGAAGGTGGGCGCGCCCAGGCCCTCACCCGTACGCGGGTGGAAGTACTCGAAGTGGCCGTGCTGGTGCACGAGTCGCACCATCGCCGCGCGCAACTCCTCGGCCTCGTCGCGCCGGCCGTGCACGAGCAGGCCCCGGCGCAGCAGCCAGTTCACGTTGATCCAGGTCGGGCCCCGCCAGTACCGCAGGGTGTCGAAGTCGCCGGCCGTGCGGTCGTAGCTCGGCGCCGGGAACCCGAAGCGCGGCGACTTCGCCTCGGCCACGACGCCCTCGACCTGCTCGGCCGGTAGGTCGGGCAGCAGCAGCGGCATCAGCCCGCTCACGCAGTGGGCCGGGCTGAGCGTGCCGGTGCGCACGTCGCGGGCGTGGAAGGTACGCGTCCGCGGATTCCACAGACGGGCCACGATCGCGTCGCTGATCCGCCGGCCCCGCTCGCGGTGGACGGCGGCTTCGGCCGTACGCCCGATGACCCCGGCGATCTGGGCCAGGGCCAGCTCGGCCGCGCCCAGGATGGCGTTGAACGAGGGGCACTCGACCGCGAAGTCGTGGCGGGACAGCAGATCGGTGTCCGAGTAGCTCTCGGCGCGATAGCTCAGGACCAGGCCGACGTACCGGGCGTAGTCGCGGTCGGTCGGGCGGTGCGCCGCGTCAGCCACGTCGAGGTCGCGCCGGCGGTACGTGGTGAGCAGCTCGAGGTCGGCCGGCACGTTGGCCAGCGCCGCGTCCCAGGCCGGACTGTTGTCGAGACCGGACTCCCACGGGTGCACGATGGCGGCCAGCCCGGCCCCGCCCAGGTCGCGGCGGGTGGTCAGGTAGTTCTGCTGGGCGACCAGGCGCGGGTACAGCCACTCGAGCTCGGCCCGGGCCTCCTGCACACACGCCGCGCCGTGGGCGGCCGCGCGGCGGTACACCTTCCAGGCGGCGACGGCGTGCAGTGGTGGCTGGACGATGCCGGTGCTGCCGTGGGCGGGCCGGACCCCGTACGCCGGAACGCCCCAGAAAGCCGGCCCCGGGAAGTAGTCGGCCTCGGCCAGGGCCGGGTCGAAGACGATGTGCGGCACCCGCCCGTCGGGCCACTGGGCCTCGAACAGGCTGCGCAGGTCACGCCAGGCCCGGCCCGGGTTGACGTAGGCCAGCCCGACCGCGATGAAGGCGGTGTCCCAGCTCCATTGGTGGGGGTAGAGACGACGGGAAGGGACCATGTGGTCGCCCGACCAGTTGGTCTCGAGGACGCTGGCGGCGGAGTTCCAGAGTTCGGCAGACATCTCGGTCACAGGTGCGAAGGGCTGGGGGTACGCCTTAGTGGGTTCCGTGGGGTGCATCTAATCAGAGAACCTTTCCGCTGCGGGCGCCGGTAAACCCTGGTTTCAGGCACTGGACCTGCATGCTTGCGGTTCCGCCGGATTTCGGACGGACCGCGGGTCCGCCGCTCACCTCATAACGATTGGGTAACCGGCGTACGGGGGTCAAGTCTTCGACCTAGGCTGCGCGGGTCCTCATGTTCGGGTCGTTCGGAGGAGCCCCGGTGCGTCCACCCGTCGTACGCCGTCTGTTCGTCGCTCTGACGGCTCTGTCTCTGCTTTTCGTCGCCGCGCCGGTCCAAGCCGCGCCCGCTCCTCTTGCCAAGGCCAAGGTCGACTTCTACGTCAAGAACTACACGCTCGCCCCGGGCAGTGGAGCGCTGCTGCGTACGCTGCTCTTCGCCGACCGGCGGCTGCCGGTGCGCAGCGGTGACGTCAGCATCGTGTACCGATTCGTCGACCAGGGTCCCGGCTTCCACTTCCAAGAGGCCGGGCACGTGGACAACTGCAGTGTGCGGCAGCCCGACCTGCTCGAGCTGACCTGCGGGCCCTACGTCGACGCGCTCACCCCGTCCGGGGCCGAGGGCAACCTCAACGGCTGGGTCGTCGCCGGGGACGACGCCGTCGTGGGCCGGGTCGGCACGATCACGGCCACGATGACGGTCAAGGGGCATGCGCCGGTCACCCGCACCGCCAAGCTCCGGATCGGCGAGCGGATCGGGCTCACCGCGGTCGACACCGCCCAGGACACGTCGGTGGCGCCGGGCGGTTCGCTGGACGTGCCGCTGACGATCAGCAACACGGGCTCGGTGCCCATCCGAGGGACGGCGATCGGCGCGTACTCGCAGTACTCGTACGAGAGCCGCACCCAGTTCAGCAACTGCTTCTATCTGGACGGCCAGATGCGGGGCTGCAAGTTCGACCAGACGCTCGCGCCGGGCGCCACCTACCGGGTCACTCTGCCGCTGCGAATGCGCAAGGACACGTACGCCCCGAGTTTGCAGTACGGCGACTGGATCTGGATGACCAAGGACGAGTTCGCCGACCAGCAGGACTACGTGCGCAAGGGCGGTTTCGAACCGCTCGGCACGCCCGGCCGCGGCGGTGTGCTGCGCCTCACCCCGGTCGTCACGGCCCAGGCCGACCCGCCGCAGGCGCTCGAGGAATACGTGTCCGACGGTCTGGTCGCGACCGTCACCGGCCGGCAGTCCACCGACCTGGCCGCAGTCGGCACCCGGGCCGCCGGGAGGAAGGGCGCGGTCGTCCCGGTCAAGGTCGGCATCCGTAACGCCGGACCGGCCACCATCGACCGCAGCCGGGTCAACGCGCCGTGGCCGAACGCCCGTGTCTTCATCCCCAAGGGCACGACCGCGGTGACCGTGCCCGACATCTGCTTCCCGATGACCGACCGCGGGGTGGTCGACTACGGACACGGTGGCAAGCCCGGCGAGCTGCGGTACAGCTGCTACCTGGACTACTTCTTCAAGGTCGGGTTCGTCGACCCGCTCACCTTCCGCCTGCGGATCGACCAGGTCATCACCGGCGCCGTCGGCTCGGTCAAGGTGGACGCGCCGGCCGAGGAGCTGAACAAGGCCAACAACTCGGCCTACATCGTGATCAATGGCGCTGTTCCGCCCGCGCCGCCCGCCGCCCCGGGCGACGGCGGCGGTGATGGCGGTCAGGGTGGAGGCGGCGGTCTTCCGATCACCGGGCCGACCGGTGGCCTGCTGGGCCTCGGCCTGGTGCTGGCCGGTGCGGTCGCGGTGCTGATCGGCCGGCGCGTCAGGAGCTGACGGCCAGCCACAGCCGGCTGCGGCGGCCGGGCAGGTAGGGGGAGTCGAGCCGTTTGGCGACGACCCCGCCCAGGCCCTGCGCGGTGGCCGCCTCCAGCGCGAACTGGCTCCCGCCCGGGAAGTAGGGCGGGGTCTGCCAGTGGTCCCCGTTGATCGACAGGCCTTCCAGCAGCTCGCGGCGCTCGGCGTAGCGCAGCGCCTCGACCGTGCTGTGTCCTTCGAGCCAGAGCAGGTCGTAGGCCAGGTAGTACACCGGCGTCCGCTCGGCCGCCCGCTTGGCCGCGGCCGCGTCCTTCGGGGCTTTACGGCGTTCCAGCTGGGCCGGGTCAGGCAGGGTGACGATCTCGCCGTCGAGCACCGCCTCGGTCGGGGCGAGGGCCGGGCCCAACGGTCGTACCTCGGGATACCAGCTGGTCACGTCCTCGCCGTCGGCGTCCAGCAGGCGTACGCGGCCACCCGAGACATAGGCGACGACGCGCCGGCCGCCCCAGGCCAATTCGTAGCCCCACTCGGCGTCCTCGTGCTCGGCGGGCAGGCTCCTGGCCGCGACCGGCAGCATGGGCGCCACCGTCTCGGGCATCGACTCCCAGCCCGGCTCGGGCGGGTCCATCCGGCGGACCATCCAGTCGTTGCCGCCGGTCTGGAAGAACACGTAGCGCCCGTTCGTGCGGTCACCGTGGAACGTCACGCCGATCTCGTCGTCGCGCCACTTGCCGGTCTCGTAGGTGCCGCGGTCGAAGATGGTCATGCGACCGCCGCCGTACTCGCCGGCCGGGATCTCGCCCGAGAAGTCGAGGTATTCCAGCGGGTGGTCCTCGGTGTGTTTGGCCAGGTTGTTGCGGCCCTGGTCGCGGGGCAGTCCACGCGGGACGGCGAACGAGACGAGGACGCCACTGCGCTCGAGGCGGACGTCCCAGTGCAGGCTGCGGGCGTGGTGCTGCTGGATGACGAACCTGTCCTCGGTGGCCGCGGCCGGTTCCGCGCTGTCCGGGATGGGCTCCGGCGTGCGCGCGGCATCCCGCTTGCGCCGGTACTCCGCGAGACGGTCCGTCATGCCCACATTGTCTTCCCGCGCGGAGCGAGAAATACACGGGCGTAATTCGTCATACGTGTGTGCGAGAGTGGGGGCATGGTAGCCAAGGGAACAATTCGGAACTCTCGATGATCGCGGGTTTCCCCCGACCGTGGCTCGGGGTAGTGTCTTGGCTCCGGCGCGTGTCCGACGGGTGGGAGGCAAGGCTGCGATGACGTTGCGCATCCTGGTGGTGGGCGCCGGAATCGCGGGGCTGGCCGCCGCGCGTGCCCTGCGGCTCGCCGGATTCCGGCCCGACGTGGTCGAGGAACTGCCGGCCACCATGCTCCCGGCCGCCGGCATCTACCTGCCCGGCAACGCTCTGCGGGCCCTGCGCCAGCTCGGGCTCGACGCCCCGCTGCGTCCGCTGGGCGACCTCATCTTCCGCCAGGTCTTCCTCGATGACCGCGGCCGCGAGCTGTTCGAGATGGATGTGGCCGGGCTCTGGGCCGGCGTCGGCGAGTCCCGCGCGCTGTCCCGGGCCGACCTGCAGCAGGTGCTGCTCACCGGCGTCGGCGGCGAGGTGCGCTACGACACCGCGGTCCGCGGGCTCGAGATCTTCGACAAGACGGCCAAGGTCGAGTTCGGCGACGGCAGTGTCGCGGAATACGACCTGGTCGTCGGGGCCGACGGGCGCCGCTCCACGGTCCGGGCCCAGGCCGGCCTGGGTGGGGCGGCCGTGCCCACCGGCCAGATCGTCTACCGCTCGGTCATCACCGGCGGGCCGCCGCTCAGCGACTGGACGGCCCTGCTCGGCCGGCGCTCGTCGTTCGTGGCCATGCCGATGGGCGGCCGCAAGCTCTACTTCCACGCCGACGAGACGGCCCCCGACGCGCCCAACCCCGACGACCCGGTGGCCCGCGTGCGCGAGCTGTTCGGCGGGTTCGGCGGCCCGGTGCCGGCGATCCTCAGCGCGCTCGAAAAGGTGCAGGTCGCGCGCACCGACGAGGTCGTGCTCGACCGCTGGTCGAACGGTCCCGTGGTGCTGCTGGGTGATGCCGCCCACGCCACCGCGCCCACGCTGGCCCAGGGCGCCGCCATGTCGTTCGAGGATGCCGTCGTGCTGGGCGACGAGCTGCGGAAACTCCCGGCCGACATCCCGGCCGTGCTCCGGGCGTACGAAGAGAGACGTCGGCCACGCTGCGCCGAGGTCCGCGACCGCACCCGCGAACGCGACCGCACCCGCGACGTCCCGCCCGCGCTGCGCGACCCCATGCTGCGCAGGCGTGGCCTGCGGATCTTCTCCGACCAGTACGGCGCGCTGGTGCATCCCGCCTGAGCGGTGGCACAAACCCCTGCTGACCTCTTTGGTCACCCCGCGCCCGCGGTAGGTCGGTGGGGGACTATTCTGCCTGCGAGGTACGCCTGCGATCTCTGGCGTACTGAGAGGGACGAACGAGACAACGGAGGCTATTCGTGACGACCGTTGCGCCTAAGCCGATCGTGACCCGGCCATACCCGGTCCGGCGGCAGGTCAAGGGTTCGGCACTTGCCCGGATCCTGCGCACGACGGACGCGAAGCAGATCGGGATCATGTACATGATCACGGCCTTCGTGTTCTACATGCTCGGCGGCCTCATGGCGCTGCTGATGCGCACCGAGCTGGCGCGGCCGGGCATGCAGTTGCTCTCGCCCGAGCAGTACAACCAGCTGTTCACCATGCACGGCACGATCATGCTGCTGTTCTTCGCGACGCCGATCGTGTTCGCGTTCGCGAACTTCGTGGTGCCGATCCAGATCGGCGCGCCCGACGTCGCGTTCCCGCGGCTGAACGCGTTCGCCTACTGGCTCTACCTGTTCGGCGGCACGATCACCATCAGCGGGTTCTTCACCCCGGGCGGCGCGGCTGACTTCGGCTGGTTCGCCTACACCCCGCTGAGCGACGGGCTGCACTCGCCCGGCGTCGGCGGCAACATGTGGGTCGTCGGTCTGGCCCTCTCGGGTCTGGGCACGATCCTCGGTGGCGTCAACCTGATCACCACGGTGCTCACCCTGCGCGCGCCCGGCATGACCATGTTCCGCATGCCGATCATGACGTGGAACATCCTCGTCACCAGCCTTCTGGTGATCATGGTCTTCCCGTTCCTGGCCGCCGCGCTGTTCGCCCTGGCCGCCGACCGCGTGCTCGGCGCCCACGTCTTCGACGTGGACACGGGCGGCCCGATGCTGTGGCAGCACCTCTTCTGGTTCTTCGGCCACCCCGAGGTGTACATCGTGGCGCTGCCGTTCTTCGGCATCATCACCGAGGTCATCCCGGTCTTCAGCCGCAAGCCGGTCTTCGGCTACAAGGGCCTGGTCGCCGCGACGCTGCTGATCGCCGCCCTGTCGATGTCGGTGTGGGCCCACCACATGTTCGTCACCGGCCAGGTGCTGCTGCCGTTCTTCAGCTTCCTGTCGTTCCTGATCGCGGTGCCGACGGGCATGAAGTTCTTCGTGTGGATCGGCACGATGTGGCGCGGCCAGATCAGCTTCGAGACACCGATGCTGTTCGCGATTGGCTTCCTCGTGACGTTCCTCTTCGGTGGTCTGTCCGGCGTGCTGCTGGCCTCCCCGCCGATCGACTTCCACGTGTCCGACTCGTACTTCGTGATCGCCCACTTCCACTACGTGCTGTTCGGCACGATCGTGTTCGCGGTGTTCGCCGGCATCTACTTCTGGTTCCCGAAGATGTTCGGCCGCATGCTCGACGAACGCCTGGGCAAGATTCACTTCTGGCTGACGTTCCTCGGCTTCCACGCCACGTTCCTGGTGCAGCACTGGCTGGGCACGAAGGGCATGCCGCGGCGCTACGTCGACTACCTCGAGTCCGACGGCTTCACTTTCCTCAACACGTTCTCGACGATCGGCAGTTTCGTGCTCGGCCTGTCGACGCTGCCGTTCATCTACAACGTGTGGAAGTCGTACAAGGTCGGCCAGCTCGTCACCGTCGACGACCCGTGGGGCCACGGCAACTCGCTCGAGTGGGCCACGTCCTCCCCGCCGCCGCTGCGCAACTTCGACCGGATGCCCCGCATCCGCTCCGAGCGCCCCGCGTTCGACGCGAAGTTCCCCGAACTGGCCGCCGGCGAACAGTCGATCGCCGGCCCACCCGAGGGCGGCGCCCGCCCCCTGACCAAGGAGTCAGACGGCGGCGCCACATATCCCGAGGACACCGCCACCAACCGCGACTGACGACACCAGCAACGGCCCGCTCTCCCAAGAGCGGGCCGTTGCTGTTTCCTCGCTCGCCACCAGCCCAGAACTGACCACGCTGCCGTAATTCGGCGCAGCACGCCTTCGCCCCGTCCCACCTGGCCGGTCGGCGTGGCTGCGTGTCGGTCCGGCCCCTCGTCCTCGGGCCGCGAGCCCATCGCGATGAGCAGGACCTCACCGCGCCCGCCTGGCCGGCGACGTGGCTGCGGGCTGCACGTGGTTCAGAGTCTTTCGCGTCCGACCGGCCCGGGTCGCCGGCCCGGCCCAAGCTGTCCGCTACCTGGATATCGCCGAGTCGCTCGTGACGAGGCTCGTCCTTGTCGGGGTCGCTCGTATCCGAGCCGCGGTTTCATCCTTCTGCGTCGTCGGGTCGCGCGTGCTTGAGCTACGGCGCTGTGAGGCGGCGGATTGTGCTGGTCAGGGTCTGCGGGTCGACCTCTTGGCCGGTGATCAGGGCCCGCAGGGTCACGCCGTCGAAGAAGGTGACCACGTCGTGGGCGGCGGCGGTGCCGACGTGGGGTTCGAGCAGGTCGCGCATGCCGGTCAGCCAGGCCATCGCCAGCGGCCGCAGGGCGGGGTCACGGCCGGCAGTTACGTAGAGCTCACACTCCATCTGAGCGCGCTGACGGTCGGTTAGGTACTCGACGATCAGCTCGGCCACGGCAGCGGGGATGTCAGCGGCCTCGCGGAGGCGTTCGGCCCACACCTCGAAGTCAGACTGAAGATCGGCCGCCGACAGCCGCAGCCCCGCCGCGATCAGGTCGTCGAGCGTGGGGAAGTAGTAGGTCGTCGCACCAAGCGGCAGGCCGGCGCGCGCCGCCACGGCCCGGTGGGTGGTGCGGCTGATCCCTACTTCCGAGATGACCTCGAGGGCCGCCGCAGCCAGGGCCCGACGCCGCGCCTCGGGATCACGGGCTCGCTGAGGTCGGCGCCGCTCCACCGCGGGAGCCCCGGCCGTTTGCCGCTGCCCCGCGGGAGCTGTGGCACGCCGCCGCTCCACCGCGGGAGTCCTGGCCGGCTGCCGCCCCGCGGCGGGAGCCGTAGCGGGTTGCTGTTCAACTGGGGGAACCGTAGCGGGCTGCTGTTCCACCGGGGGAACCGTAGCGGGCTGCTGTCCCACCGGGGGAGCCTCGGCGGACTGACGCAGCACGGCGGGAACCTTGGTCTGCCGCTGTTCCGCCGTGGGGGCCTCGGCGGGCTGGGCCGAAGTCTCAAAGCCTGGTGTGCCAGGGCCACCGGTCGACCCACGGTCACTACGCCTGCGGCCACTCTTGGTGACTGTGGCCGGGTCCGGCGTTGAGGGGTTGCTCAATGGGCACCGCCCAGGTTCACGGTCACTACTCCGGCGATGATGAGGCTGACGCCGACGACCTTAGCGGTGTTGAGCGGCTCGCCGAGAAAGACCGCGCCGATGGCGACGATCGCGGCGGTGCCGAGCGCGGACCAGAGCGCATAGACCACACCCACCGGCAGGTCTTTCACGCAGACAGCGAGCGCCGCGAACGAGATCACGTAGCCGGTCAGGCAGGCGACCGTCGGCCAGAGCCGCGAGAAGCCCTCGGTCGACTTGAGCAGACTGGTCGCCGCAACCTCCGCCGTGATGGCGATCAGCAGAAACACGTAGGGCACGACGACCTTCTCTCGTTCTTGTACGGCTGTACAAGTACGAACGTACAAGTCGCCGCCCCGCCTGCCAACGGTGATCTGGCCCACCCCGTCTCAGAACCACCCCAGGCCTGCCACCCAGCAGAAACGGCTGCTCTCGCCTTCCAGTCGTAGCGGCCGGGCCGCCATGCCGGAGCGGTCGAGTTGCCCCTGCGGCAGCGGGTCGTGGCTCAAACGGCAGCGGCCAGCCCGTTCCTCCGGCAGAGAATGACCTAGCGCTCCCAGCGCTCCCAGCGCTGCCCGCGCTGCCCGCGCTGCCCGCGCTGCCCGCGCTGCCCGCGCTGCCCGCGCTGCCCGGCGCACCCGGCACGACCGGCGCACCCGGCACGACCGGCACGACCGGCGCGGCCGGGGGAGTGGCCCGCAGACTGCAGTGGCGGTCCGGACCAAGCTAGGGGCCCCTGGCCAGAACCGACGGTCCGCCTCTCAGCGTCAGTGACCGGGTAGCTCTGGCGGAACGGCCCGTCTGGCCCCCCAAGCGGTACCGGCTGGCCTACGCGGGAGTGGCTGGTCAAGCGGGAACGGCCGTGCTCCGGCGCATCGATTCGTCCGGCCTGAGCGCGGCGCTCCGGCGCAACGGTTCGTCCGGTCGGCGGCGGTCAGGGGCGGCGGCTGGTGCGTAGGGGGTCGTCGTGCGGGGTCGGATCGGTGGGGGAGGAATGCGCGTCGGCTGCTGAGCGGTCGGCGGCGACGGCCTCGGCGTGGGTCAGGTCGGCGGTGGCGTAGGCCGCAATGGCTGCGCCGGGGAGAGCCGGCTCGCCGACGGTCGGTTCCTCGGCGATGGGTTCGCCGTTGATGACGCTGCTCGGCCGCTCGAGGGCTGGTTCGCCGTTGCGCTGGCGGACGATGCCGCTCGGCCGGTCGAGGGCCGGTTCGCCGTCGCGGGTGGTGCCCCCCGGAGCGTCGAGGAGCGGTTTGTCGCTGTGGGGCGGGGTGGCCGCTGAGCGGCGGCGGCGCAGCTCGGTCGGGAGGACGATCAGCGCGATCAGGACGCCCGCGCCGCCCACGGCGACGAATCCCCAGGGCGGGGAGTAGTGGTCGGCGGCGAAGCCGGCGATCGGGCCGCCCAGGGCGACGCCGACCGTCAGCGACGAGTTGTGCAGGCCCATGGCCTCGCCGCGGGCGCCGGCCGGGATCATGCGGCTGATCGCGTCGGCTGTGGCCGTGATGAGCGGGGCGCACAGGGCGCCGGCCGGGATCAGCAGCAGGGCGATCAGCCACCAGTGGGCGTGGCCCAGGCCGACCAGCATCGTGGCCACAGCCAGCGGGACGAGCAGGACCACCGGCGGCAGCGGGCGGCGGATCGTGCCGTACGCGAAGCCGCCCAGCAGCGAGTAGAACGCCCACATGGTCATCACCGGGCCGGCCCAGCCCAGCTCGTCGTTGCCGCGCAGGACGGCCACCAGGGCGACGTCGGTGCCGGACAGGACCAGGGTGGCGGCCATCGTGACGGCCAGCAGGGCGACGAATCGCGGGGTGAGCCAATCGCGCCGCGGCACCCGCTCGCCGGCCGAGATGGGGGCCTCGTGCGCGGCCCGCACCGGCGGGTTGAGCAGCCACAGACCGAGTCCGGAGAGCAGGATGCCGGCCGCCAGCATCAGCATCGCCCAGCGCCCGCCGGCCGTGGTGGCGACCAGCACGCCCAGGGCGGGGCCGGCCATGAACGACAGCTCGGTCGAGATCGAGTCGAGTGCGAACGCGGGCAGGCGCTGGGCCTCGGGCGTGATCGCACTGATCGACTGACGGGCCACCGAGAACGCGGGCAGGGCCAGGAACCCGCCGAGCAGGGCCATGACCAGCAGCGCCCAGTACGGCACGGCCTGCGCGGCCGACCAGAAGATCACCTCGGCCACGGTGGTGAGGACCAGGACCGGCCGGAGGCCCCGCCGGTCGATCAGGCGGCCCATCACGGGCGCGCCGACCGAGCCGCCGATGGTGAACGCCGCGCCGATCAGACCGGCCGCGCCGTAGCCCCGGCCGAGGTCGGTGACCACGTGCAGGGTGAGCACGACGGCGCCGGCCGCGATCGGAATGCGCGCCAGCGTCGCCACGGCCAGCAGCGATCTGATGCCGGGCAGGGCGAGGGTGTCGCGGTAAGGCTTGAGAAGCATGTGGTTCCTGACCTCCGGGGCTCATCCTGCCCCGGCGGTACGACAAAAAACCAACTACTTGATCACGCAGAAACTAGGGCGTATCTGGCGGATCACGTGGGAGCGAGGCGTCAGGCGCGGGCTGGGCCACGCCGCAGCCCCGCGTGATCCGCCAGATACGCCCTAGGACGAGACGACCGGCTCGCCCGTGGTCTCGACCGACGCGGCCTGCAGCTGCTCCAGCGCGGCGGCCGTCGTGCCGGCCGCGACACCGGCCGTGAGCTCCAGCAACACGGTCGTGGCGAAGCCCTCGGCCTTCGCGTCGAGCGCGGTGGCCCGTACGCAATGGTCGGTGGCGATGCCCACCACTTCGACTTCCGTCACATCGCGCTCGCGCAGCCACGCGGCCAGGCTCTCGCCGGCCTCGGTCTTGCCCTCGAAACCGGAGTAGGCGGCCTGGTACTCACCCTTGCGGAAGATCGCCTCGACGCGGTCGGTGTCGAGTTCGGGGTGGAAGGCGGCACCGTCCGAGCCGACCACGCAGTGCGGGGGCCAGCTGTCGAGGTAGTCCGGGTGGTCGCTGAAGTGGGCGCCCGGGTCGATGTGCCAGTCCTTGGTGGCGACCACGTGGTCCCACCGGTCGCCGGCCTTGCTCAGCACCAGTGAGATGCCCGCGGCGACGGCGGCGCCCCCGGTGACGGCCAGCGAGCCGCCCTCACAGAAGTCGTTCTGGACGTCGACGATGATCAGCGCTCGTGTCACGGGACAACCCCTAGCTGGTCGGGACGATGGTCACGGGGATGGCCGGGTCGCCGGCCGAGAGCTTGAGACCCTCCCACGGTATCGAGATCAGGCCCTGGCGCAGGTGCTCGCGCGACTCTTGCAGGGTGGGCATCGCCACGACCTCGCCGGCGGCCACGAACGAGCGCTGGAGCAGCCGGTCGTTGGCGGCGTGGTCGGGCACGCCCTGGGACACGATGATCTCTTCGGTGGCCGTGCCGGTGGGCTTGTGACGGCGTACGGCCGTCTTGCGCCCGCCGACGGTGGCCTTGTTCTCGGAGCGCTTGACGACGGGGCGTCCCTCGACCTCGACCAGCTTGTAGACGAGACCGGCGGTGGGCGCGCCCGAGCCGGTGACGACCGCGGTGCCGGCGCCGTACATGTCGACCGGCTCGGCCGCGAGCGACGAGATCGCGTACTCGTCCATGTCACCCGAAACGACGATCTTGGTCTCGGTCGCGCCGAGCGAGTCGAGCAGTTCGCGCGAGTGCTGGGCCAGCACCGACAGGTCGCCCGAGTCGATCCGGACGGCCCGCAGGTCGGGGCCGGCGACCGCGATCGCGTTGCGGATGCCCTGGCCGATGTCGTACGTGTCGACCAGCAGGGTGGTGTTCTTGCCGAGCGCGGCCACCTGCGACGCGAACGCGGCCGGCTCGTCGTCGTGCAGCAGCGTGAACGCGTGGGCCGAGGTGCCGGTGGTCGGTATGCCGTAGCGCGCGCCCGCGGCCAGGTTGGAGGTCGAGGCGAACCCGGCCAGATAGGCGGCCCGGGCGGCGGCGATGGCCGAATCCTCGTGCGTACGCCGGGAGCCCATCTCGATGATCGGCCGTCCGCGCGCCGCGGTGACCATGCGGGCCGCGGCCGAGGCGATCGCCGAGTCGTGGTTGAGCACCGAGAGGATCAGCGTCTCGAGCAGCACACACTCGGCGAAGGTGCCGCTCACGGTCAGGATCGGCGAGCCCGGGAAGAAGAGCTCGCCCTCGGCGTACCCGTCGATGTCGCCGGTGAAGCGGTAGCCGGCCAGCCAGCGGGCGGTGGTCTCGTCGACGATGCCGGCCCCGCGCAGGAAGTCGATCTCGGCCGCGCCGAACCGGAACTCGCGGATCAGCTCGACCAGCCGGCCCGGCCCGGCCACCACGCCGTAGCGCCGGCCGCCGGGCAGGCGCCGGGCGAAGACCTCGAACACGCACTGCCGGTCGGCCGTGCCGTCCTGCAGGGCGGCGCTGATCATCGTCAGCTCGTACTGATCGGTCATCAGCGCGGGGGCGTAGGTGTTCACGGAACCCACCCTATTGCGCCCGGCGGCCCCTTACGAACCGCGTCCTGACCTGCGGTTCGGTGTTCCGGTTCACCGGTGCGGCAAAACCGGTGGCAACATGGTGGGCATGGCGCTGCCACAGGTCGCTCCCCTCGAGAGCCCCGAAATCGAAGAGGCACCCGCGGACGATCGGCCGTGGGTGACGATCGTCTGGGACGATCCGGTCAACCTGATGTCGTACGTGACCTGGGTGTTTCAGAAGATCTTCGGCTTCTCCAAGGAGAAGGCGGAGGCGCTGATGCTCGACGTGCACAACAAAGGCAGGGCGGTGGTCAGCTCCGGCGCGCGCGAGCGCATGGAGATGGACGCCAACCAACTGCACGGATACGGTCTCTGGGCGACGGTGGACCGGGACTGAACACCGCGGGAGAGGGCAGATGTTCCGACGCAACGGCAGCACGTGCGTGGCCACGTTCGCGGTCGACGAGGTGCGCGTGCTGCGCAAGGTCGCCGGTGAGGTGGTCGGCCTGCTGACCGACGGCATGGATCACACCGATCCGGTCGTCAGCCGGCTCTTCCCCGACATCTATCCGGACCGTCCGGACGACTCCGAGGAGTTCCGCCTCTACACCGAGGGCGAGCTCAAGACGGGCAAGATCGACCAGGCCGGGGCGATCCTGGCCGCGCTGCCCGACGAGGGCGAGGGTGAGGTGCGCCTCGACGGTGAGGCGGCCGAGGCCTGGCTGCGGGCGATCAACGACGCCCGGCTGGCGATGGGCACCCGGCTCGACATCGGGGCCGACACCGACCTGGGGGCCGAGCTCGACGACGCCGTGCTGCACGACCCCGGTTCCAGCCGGGTCTTCCAGCTCAGCGTGTACGCGTACCTGGGCTATCTGCAGGAGTCGCTGCTCAACGCCCTGCCGGAGATCGAGTGAGCGTCGCCACGCCGGGCTCGCCCAATTCTCACGGTAATGTGAACGACGTGCTGACCATCGACAGCGCGATCGTCGACGCGATCGTCGCCCACGCCCGCCGGGATCACCCCGACGAGGCCTGTGGCGTGGTCGCCGGTCCGATCGGCAGCGACCTGCCGACCCGGCTCATCCCGATGGACAACGCCGCCCGGTCGATGACGTTCTACGAGTTCGACTCCATGGAACAGCTGCGCGTCTGGCGCGAGATGGACGACAACGACGAAGAGCCCGTGGTCATCTACCACTCGCACACGGCCACCGAGGCCTACCCCTCGCGCACCGACATCTCGTTCGCCGGCGAGCCCGGCGCTCACTACGTGCTGGTTTCCACCCGCGAGAGCGACTCGGAAGAGATTCGATCGTTCCGCATAGTGGACGGCGTGGTGACCGAGGAAGAGATCAACATCGTGGATGCGACGGTAGACGCGTGATGGCTAGCGCTGTGCAGTCGTACATGTTCGGGCAGAGCCCGGTGTCGGTCGTTTACGAGTGTCGCTGAAGGCGACTCCGCAGACGTCCCCTGCCCTCAGTTCGACCTTCCTTTTGGAGCATTCACAGCCATGGCTATCGAAGTTCGCGTTCCGACCATCCTGCGCAGCTACACCGGCGGCGCCAAGATCGTCGAGGGCGCCGGCGACACGCTGACCGCGCTGATCGACGATCTGGACGCCAAGCACAACGGCCTCAAGGGCCGGCTGATCACGCCCGAGGGCGGCCTGCACCGCTTCGTCAACATCTACGTCAATGACGAGGACGTCCGCTTCCTGGGCGCGCTCGACGCCAAGCTCAGCGACGGTGACTCGATCACCATCCTGCCGGCCGTGGCCGGTGGCGCCCTGGGCTTCGCGGCGGCCGCCGCGCTCCTCGGCTCCCGCTACCCGTCCAACCACCCCGCCGCCGCCCCTAACTAGACTGAAGGCTGTACTTATGGCTCGCTACGAGAGCCTGCTTGACGCCTTGGGGGGCACGCCGCTCGTCGGTCTGCCCCGCCTCTCGCCGTCGGTGCCCGAAGGGGCGCCGGCGGTGCGGCTCTGGGCCAAGCTGGAGGATCGCAACCCCACCGGCAGCATCAAGGACAGGGCCGCGCTCTACATGGTGCGCGAGGCCGAGGAATCGGGCCACCTGCGCCCGGGCGACACCATCCTCGAGCCGACCAGCGGCAACACCGGTATCGCGCTGGCCATGGTGGCCAAGCTCCGCGGCTACCGCCTCGTCTGCGTGATGCCCGAGAACGTGTCGGCCGAACGGATCCAGCTGCTTCGTATGTACGGGGCCGAGATCCTGTTCTCGCCGGCGGCCGGCGGCTCCAACCAGGCCGTCGCCACCGCCAAGCAGGTCGCCGCCGAGCATCCGGACTGGAAGATGCTGTACCAGTACGGCAACCCGGCCAACGCCCGCGCGCACTTCGAGACCACCGGCCCCGAGCTGCTGCAGGACCTGCCGACGATCACCCACTTCGTGGCCGGGCTGGGCACGACCGGCACGCTGATGGGCACCGGCCGCTTCCTCAAGGACAAGGTCGACGGCATCCAGATCATCGCGGCCGAGCCGCGGTACGGCGAGCTCGTGTACGGCCTGCGCAACATCGACGAGGGCTACGTGCCCGAGCTGTACGACGCCAGCGTGCTCGACCGCCGCTTCTCGGTCGGCACCCGCGACGCCGTGCTCCGCACCCGTCAGCTGGTCGAGGTCGAGGGCATCTTCGCCGGTTTCTCGAGCGGGGCCATCCTGCACGCCGCGCTGGCCGTGGCCCACGAGGCGGTCAAGGCGGGCCGCCGGGCCGACGTCGCCTTCGTGATCGCCGACGGCGGCTGGAAATACCTCTCGACCGGTGCTTACGGCGGCACGCTCAACGACGCCGAAGAGGCGTTGGAAGGTCAGCTCTGGGCATAAGCGGCTCAGTAAAGGACCGCAATCAGAATGTCGACCGTCAGTGGCCCGGCTGCGCAAGCGAGCAGCAGCCATGGCAGGAACGCGCGGTGGATCGACAGGAACGCGCCGACCGTGAGAGCAATGCTCAGCAATCCGAATAGGGCGAGCGTCGGCACGTACCAGAACGGCGCTCCGCCCAGTAGCGTGACAAATGCGAGCGCTCCCACGCCGACCAGGCCGAAGCCCAGAAGCGCGGCCGCCACGGCCAGCGTGAGCAGGCGGGTCGGGCCGGGTGCGGGGTCATCGGGGGCAGGAAAACGGAAAAGCGTCTCTTCGTCGTCCAGGCCCGCGCGCGCCGGTGTACTCTCCCACCCACCGAACGGCATGATCTCCGCCGCTTCGGTATGCGTGGTGCGGTCTTTCTGGACCGTGGTCACGCTGCCTCCGTCTGTTGCGTCCTGTCGAAGTCTCACTTTGTGCAACGCAAACGACTCACCGGACGTAACGGGAATTGCGTTAATGGTCGAGGCCACGGGCGGTGTGATGTACGTTGTCGATTTAGCGACAAATCGATCAGACGTTTACATGGCGCGCAGGTCCCGGCGTACGCTTCGCTCCGTGATTGACTGGTCTGAAGAGTTCAGTACGGACCGGTCGGGCGGGGCCTGTTCGACCCAGCGTGAGCCAGAGGGACCCGCATGCGACTGACCGTTCTCGGCTGTGCCGGCAGTTTTCCCGGCCCCGAGTCGGCTTGTTCCGCCTACCTCGTCGAGGCCGAGGGATTCCGGCTGCTCGTCGACTTCGGCTCGGGTTCGCTGTCCGCGTTGCAGCGCTACTCCGACATGAATGCGATCGACGCGATCATCCTGACCCACCTGCATTGCGATCACATGCTGGACGCCTGCACCTACATCGTGGTCCGGCGCTACGATCCGTCCGGCCCGCTGCCGCCGGTGCCGGTCTACGCCCCGCTCGGCGCGGCCGAGCGCATCTCCTCGGCGTACAGCCAGGAGAACGAGTCGGTCGACGATGTCTACACGTTCTACGGTCTGCAGCCGGGGACGTTCCCGATCGGTCCCTTCACGATCACCGTCGACCGGGTCAACCATCCGATCGAGACGTACGGGGTCCGGATCGAACACGGTGGGCGAGTGCTCGCGTACTCCTCGGACACGGCGCCGTGCGAGCCGTTGCTGCGACTCGCCGCGGGCGCGGATTTGTTTTTGTGTGAGGCGAGTTACCTCGACGGCGCCGACAACCCGCCTGGCCTGCACCTCACCGGCGGTGAGGCGGGGGAGGCGGCCACCAAGGCGGCCGTCGGCAAGCTGCTGCTGACCCATCTCGTGCCCGCGTGGGTCTCGGAGGCATCTATTGTGGATGCCGCCGTGGCCGCATTTGCCGGACCGGTTGAGGTCGTGCGCCCAGGTGCCCGTTACGATCTCTGAGCCCTGGGCCGGGCGGGGGTGCGGTCCGAGCACGGGAGCACCCTGCGAAACATGATCTTGGAGTTGTTGCATGCGCATCGTTCGCCTGGCCAACTTCGTGACAACTCATTCGGGTGGCCTGCGGACGGCGCTTCGTAACCTGGGCGAGGGCTATCAGCGCGCCGGGCACGAAGCGGTGCTGATCGTTCCCGGGCGCGAGCGCTCCGACAAAATGACCTCCCAGGGCCGCGTGATCACGCTGCCCAGCGCCCCGCTGCCGCGCACCGGGGGCTACCGCGTGATGACCGGTCGGCGCGAGCTCGTCCAGCTGCTCGACGAGCTCGAGCCCGACCGCCTCGAGGTCTCCGACCGCACCAGCCTGCGCTGGACGGGCGGCTGGGCCCGGCAGCGCGGCGTCGGCTCGATGATGGTCTCGCACGAGAGCCTGGCCGGGCTGCTGGGCGTCTGGGGCGTGCCCAAGCGCGACGCCCTGGCCGACAAGTTCAACCTGCGTACGGCCGAGTTCTTCGACCAGATCATCTGCACCACCTCGTTCGCGGCGGCCGAGTTCCGCCGCCTGGGCGTGCCCAACCTGACCGAGGTGCCGCTCGGCGTCGACCTCGACGGGTTCCACCCGGCCCGGCGCGACGAGAGCATCCGCGAGCGCTACGCCCGCCCCGGCGAGCTGCTGATCGCCTTCGCCAGCCGGCTCTCCGGCCAGAAACGCCCTGAGCTCGCCGTGGACACGATCGCCGCGCTGCGCAACGACAAGGTGCCCGCCGTGCTCGCCGTGGCCGGAGACGGCGTTCGGCGGGCCGCGCTGGCCTACCGTGCGGCGCGTCTGCCCGTCCGCTTCACCGGCCACATGGCCGACCGCACGGCGGTGGCCGGCCTGCTCGCCAGCGCCGACGTGGTGCTGGCGCCGGGCCCGGTCGAGACGTTCGGCATGACCGCCCTCGAGGCGCTGGCCTGCGGCACCCCGGTCGTGGTCAACGAGACCAGCGCCCTGCCCGAGGTCGTGGGCGACGCCGGCGTCGCGGTGCCCGGCACGGCCGAGGCCTTCGCCGAGGGCGTCCGCGGCCTGATGGAACGGCCCGAGCTCGAGCGCCGGGCCGCGGCCCGGGCCCGGGCCGAGCAGTTCGGCTGGCCGCAGGCGGTCGACGGCTTCCTGCGGGCGCACGGCGCGCTGCCCCAGGTGGCTCTGGCCGGCCGGCCGCGACCCCCGGCGGTGCTGCGCCCGGCCGTCCCGAGACCGTAGTTGTCCACAGGCGGCGGGGCGGGCGCAGCGGCCCGGCCCGCGTCCTAATAAGGTTTGGGCATGGCACGCCCCGACGGCCGCGAGGCCGACCAACTGCGCCCGGTGACCCTCACGCGGAACTGGAGCATCCACCCCGAGGGGTCGGTGCTCGTCGAGTTCGGCCACACGCGGGTGCTGTGCACCGCGAGCGTCACCGAGGGCGTGCCGCGCTGGCGCAAGGGCTCCGGGCTGGGCTGGGTCACGGCTGAGTATTCGATGCTGCCCCGCGCCACCAACACCCGCGGCGACCGCGAGAGCATCAAGGGCAAGGTCGGCGGCCGTACGCATGAGATCTCCCGCCTGATCGGCCGCAGCCTGCGCGCGTGCATCGACCTCAAGGCGCTGGGCGAGAACTCGATCGTTCTCGACTGTGACGTGCTGCAGGCCGACGGCGGCACCCGCACGGCCGCGATCACCGGCGCCTACGTGGCCCTGCACGACGCGGTGGGCTGGCTGGCCGAGCGCAAGTCCCTGGCCGGCAAGGTCGACAAGGTCATGCACCGCTCGATCCAGGCCGTCAGCGTCGGCATCATCGAGGGCGAGCCCCGCCTCGACCTGATGTACCTCGAGGACGTCGCGGCCGAGGTCGACATGAACGTGGTCTGCACCGGCGACGGTGACTTCGTCGAGGTCCAGGGCACGGGGGAGGACGGCGTCTTCCGCCGCGACCAGCTCGACGCCCTGCTCGACCTGGCCGTCGGCGGCTGTGCCGACCTGGCCGCGGCCCAGCAGAAGGCGCTGGCGGCATGAGCGCCCGGCTGCTGCTGGCCACGGCCAACCAGAAGAAGCTGGTCGAGCTCCAGCGCATCCTCGACTCGTCGCTCGGGGCCAACCGCATCACGCTGGTCGGCCTGGGTGACTTCGAGGGCTACCCCGACGTGCCCGAGACGGGCCTCACCTTCGGCGAGAACGCGCTGATCAAGGCACGCGAGGGGGCCAAGCGCACCGGCCTGGCCACGGTGGCCGACGACTCGGGTCTCGCCGTCGACGCGCTCAGCGGCATGCCCGGCGTGTTCAGCGCCCGCTGGTCCGGCCGCCACGGCGACGACCAGGCCAACCTCGACCTGGTGCTGGCCCAGATCTCCGACGTGACCGACGAGCAGCGCGGCGGCGCCTTCGTCTGCGCGGCGGCGCTGGTGCTGCCCAACGGCCGCGAGCACCTGGTCGAGGGCCGCCAGACCGGGCGCATCCTGCGGGCCGGGCGCGGCGAGGGTGGCTTCGGCTACGACCCGATCTTCCTGGGCGACGGCCAGACCCGCACCAACGCCGAGCTGTCACCGGCCGAGAAAGACGTGATCAGCCACCGGGGCAAGGCCTTCCGCGAGCTTTCCAAGGTCATCGCGCGCGAGGTGACGAACTAGGCCGGGCCCGCGTTCTCAGGAAGCTGTCAACAACCTGGGACATGCTGGGGAGCGCCTGCCGAAATCGACTGGGGGAAATGTCCATGCAGCTCCGGTTCGCCGCTCTCGTCGCGGCTTCAGCGCTCGTCGGCCTCTCCGTGCTCTTCGCGAGCGAGCCCGTGAGCTCGACCAGCCAGGTCGCGGCGGCCAAGACCTTCGTCGTGATCGAGCCCGAGGTCGACGACTGCCCGTGGAAGACCACCGACCCCGCCGCCTGATCACGCCCCGTCCCACCCAGGGTGGGCGCCCGGGGTGTGCCCGAAGGTCCGGCGGAAGGCGTCGATGAAGGCGCTCGCCGACGACCAGCCGCACCGGTGGGCCACGGTGGTGACCGGGGTCCGGTCGGCCAGCAGGATCAGCGCGTGGTGCAGCCGCAGCTGGGTCGGCTCGGCGGCGGCGCCGGTGTAGGCGACGATCAGTTCCCGCAGCAGCGGGGCCACCGACAACACGGTCGGGGTGTCCAGCCCGAGCGGGTTGCTGGCGGCGGGCAGGCCGAACAGATGAAGTTCGAGTTCGCCGTACGCGCGGTGGGCGTGCACCGTTCCGGCCGGCACCCAGATGGCCCGGTTGCCCGGCGCGACCCAGGAGCCCGCGCTCGTGGTCACCGACAGCACCCCGCGAGCCGCGTAGACGATCTGGTGGTCGTCGTGGCGGTGCGCGTCGATCTCGCCCCCGGCCGCACCGCGCTGGCCCCGCTGATCCTCATGCCCGCCCTGAGCGCCCTGATGTTCCGTACCTTGCGCGATCCCTAACGGAGCGGGCCGATCGCGTCCTCGATCTCGGCCCGCAGGGCCCGGCCCGCGACGACTGAGCGCGCCTCTTCCAGCGCGGGCGCCAGGAACAGGTCGGGCCCGGGGCGGCCGGCCGACGGCTCCAGAGCGGCGATGGCGGCCCGGCCCGCCGCGGACGGCACCAGGGGCTCGCGCAGTTGCAGACCCCGTACGGCCGAGATCAGCTCGACCGCCAGCAGGCTGGTCAGGTTGTCCAGGACGGTGCGCAGCTTTTTGGTCGCGGCCCAGCCCATCGAGACGTGGTCCTCCTGCATGCCGCTCGTCGGCAGCGAGTCGACCGAGGCCGGCGAGGCCAGGCGGCGGTTCTCGGCGACGATGCCGGCCGCCGTGTACTGGGCGATCATCAGGCCCGAGTTGACGCCCGCGTCCGGCGACAGGAACGGCGGCAGCTGGCGGTTGCGGGTCACGTCGAGCAGGCGGTCGACGCGGCGCTCGGCGATCGCGCCCACCTCGGCGGCGGCGATGGCCAGGAAGTCGGCGGCGAAGCCGAGCGGGGCGCCGTGGAAGTTGCCGGTCGACTCGACCCGGCCGTCGGGCAGCACCACCGGGTTGTCGACGACCGACACCAGCTCGCGGGCGGCCACCGTGCGCACGAAGTCGAGCGTGTCGCGGGCGGCCCCGGCCACCTGCGGGGCGCAGCGCATCGAGTACGCGTCCTGCACCGCGTGGGCCAGGTCGTCGCGGTGCGAGTCCATGATGGTCGAACCCTGCAGCAGCTTGAGGATGTTGGCGGCCGACGCCGACTGACCCGGGTGCGGCCGGATCTCGTGCAGCTCGGGGAGGAACGGCCGCTCCGAGCCGAGCATGGCCTCGATGGCCAGGGCCGCGGTGACGTCGGCCATCGCGAACAGGTGCTCGGCGTCGTCGATGGCCAGCAGCAGCATGCCGAGCATGCCGTCGGTGCCGTTGATCAGGGCCAGACCCTCCTTGGCGGCCAGCTCGAGCGGCTCGAGGCCGGCGCGGTGCAGGGCCTCGGCGGCAGCGATCCGGGCGCCGTCCTTGCCGATCACCCAGCCCTCACCGAGCAGCACGATCGCGCAGTGGGCGAGCGGGGCCAGGTCGCCCGAGGCGCCGAGCGAGCCGTGCTCGGGCACCCACGGCGTGATGTCGTGATTGAGCAGGTCGGCCAGGCCCTGCGCGAGCCGCGGGCGCACGCCGGAGCGGCCCAGCGCGAGCGAGCGCAGGCGCAGCAGCATCATCGCGCGGACGACCTCGCGGGGCATGGGCGCGCCGATGCCCGCGGCGTGCGAGCGGATCAGCGCGTGCTGCAGCTCGGCGCGGCGTTCGGGGGCGATGGACGTGTTGGCCAGGGCGCCGAAGCCGGTCGACACCCCGTAAACGGGACGGCCGGAGGCCTCGATCCGGTCGACGATCTCACGGCTCGTGGCCATGGCCGTGACGGTCTCGGTGGCGATCTCGACGCGGGCGTCACCGCGGGCTACTGCGAGCACATCGGCCGGGGTGACGCCGGTGGGCTGAACGATTATCTGAGTCATGAGAGCACTCCGTTGTGCAGAACTTTGCTGACCAGGGGTACGCCGGGCCGGTAGGCCAGGTGCAGGTAGGACGGCGCGTCGAGCACCGTCAGGTCGGCGCGGGCGCCGACGCGCAGATGTCCGATGTCGTCGCGGCGCAACGCGCGGGCGCCGCCGACCGTCGCCGCGTGCACGGCCTCGGCCGGGGTCATCCGCATGTCACGGACGGCGAGCGCGATACAGAACGGCATCGACGATGTGTACGAGGAGCCGGGGTTGCAGTCGGTAGCCAGCGCGACCGTGACACCGGCCTCGATCAGCCGCCGCGCATCCGGGTAGGGCGACCGGGTCGAGAACTCGGCCCCCGGCAGCAGCGTCGCGACCGTCTCGGAATCGGCCAGCGCGTCGACGTCGGCGCTGCTCAGGTGCGTGCAGTGGTCGGCGCTGGCCGCGCCCAGCTCGACCGCCAGCCGCACGCCGGGCCCCTCGACCAACTGGTTGGCGTGCACCCGCAGACCCAGGCCCAGCTGCTTACCGGCGGTGAGGATCGCGCGCGTCTGCTCCTCGTCGAACGCTCCGCGATCGCAGAAGACATCAACCCATTTCGCGTACGGGGCACAGGCCGCCAGCATCTCGCCGCGCACCAGATCCACGTACTCACCGGGGTCGGTCCCGGCCGGCACCACGTGCGCGCCCAGGAACGTCGTCTCGCCGCTGAGCTCCCGGGCCAGGCGCAACGACCGCGCCTCGTCGGCCACGGTCAGCCCGTACCCGCTCTTGATCTCGATCGTGGTCGTGCCCTGGCGCCGCGCCTCGGCCACCAGCCGACCGGCGTTGCGCAGCAACTCGTCGTCGCCGGCGGCCCGGGTCGCGGCGACCGTGGTGCGGATGCCGCCGCCGGTGTACGGCTTGCCGGCCATCCGCGCCCCGAACTCGGCGGCCCGGTCACCCGCGAACACCAGGTGGGCATGACTGTCCACAAAGCCCGGCAGCACGGCCTGCCCCCGAGCGTCGATCCGCTGGTCAGCCGCCGGGGCCTGCGCCTTCGGCCCGACCCAGGCGATCCGGTCGCCCTCGATGGCCACGGCCATGTCCGTCCGCACACCGAGCAGGCCGTCGCCCTCGTCGTTGGTGACGAGTTCGCCGACGTTGTCGACCAGGATGCTCACGGCCGCCGTCCTTCCGTGGTGAGCGGTCCGATCGCCTCGGCCAGCGCGCGGGGCACGTCGATAGTGGTGTGCCGGCCGTCGGCCACGATCGTGCGGCCGTCGGCGATCACGTGGGTGACGTCGGCCGCGGTGGCGGCCAGGACGATCTGGGCGGGGTCGGAGCCGGCGGTACGAACACTGCCGAGGCTCACGCAGACGAAATCAGCTCGGTGGCCCACGGCGATCTCGCCGGCGTCGGGCCAGCCGATCGCGTCGTGGTTGGCCGCGGCGGCGATCAGCTCGGCGGGGGTGAACCGGCCGCGCTGTTCGGTGGCGAGCCGGTCGTTCATCTCCAGCCCGCGCAACTCCTCGAACTGGTCGATCACGGCGTGGCTGTCACTGCCGAGGCTCAACCGGACTCCCGCGTCAGCGAGCCGGCGGGCTGGGCCGATGCCGTCCGCCAGGTCGCGTTCGGTGGTGGGGCAGAAGCACACGTGGTGACCGCCCAGAATGTCGATGTCGCGGTCGGTGAGATGCGTCGCGTGTACGGCCACGGTGTCGTCGCGCCAGACACCGTGACGCTCGAGTAATTCGGCCGGGGTGCATCCGTACGTGGCCAGGGTTTGCTCGTTCTCCGCGCGTTGCTCGGACAAGTGGACGTGAACCGGCAGTCCCGCCGTCCGGTCCGCGAAAGTCGCCATCGCCGAGGCCGGCACGGCCCGCACCGAATGCAGCGCGGCGCCGATCTTGGCGTGCGGTTCGGAGCGCAGGCCGGAGAACCGGTCGGACCAGCCGTCGATATCGCCGTCGCCGAAGCGGCGCTGAACACCTTCGAGCGGCTTACCGTCCACTGTGGCCGTCAGGTAGAGCGTGTCCAGCAGGGTGATCCGGATGCCGGCGTCGGCCGCTGCTTCCAGCAGTGCGTTGCCCATCGCGTTCGGGTCGTTGTAGGGCACGCCGTCCGGCCCGTGGTGCAGATAGTGGAACTCGCCGACCGCGGTGATCCCCGACAGCGCCATCTCGGCGAAAACGGCTCGGGCCAATGCGCGATAGCTGTCCGGATCGAGCCGCCCGGCCACGTCGTACATGAGGTCGCGCCATGTCCAGAAACTGCCGCCGCCCGCATGGGTACGCCCGCGAAGCGCGCGGTGGAAAGCGTGCGAGTGCGCGTTGGCGAAGCCGGGCAGCACCAGGCCGGGCAGGGTGGTGCCCGACCGCTCGGCGCCCGGCGTCACCGACGTGATCACCCCGTCCGTCACCTCGATGCGGACGTCGGCCTCGACCGCCGCGCCCGTCCAGGCGTACGCGGCGAAATAGGTCGTCATGTGAGGTCGCCCAGCACCCGCGCGAGCGCGCCGATGCCGGCCACGCAGTCCTCCTCCTCGGCATGCTCGGCCGGCGAGTGCGAGACGCCCGTCGGGTTGCGCACGAACAGCATGGCCGTCGGCACGTGGGCCGACAGCACCCCCGCGTCGTGCCCGGCCCCCGTGGGCAGGATCGGGACGTCGCCCAGCAGCGACGAGAGCCGTGCGGCGAGCGACTTCTCGAACGTCACCTCGGCGCTGAACGACTCCGACGTCACCGTGACCTCGGTGCCGTCCCGCCCGGCGCGGTCGTGGGCCCGCTTGACCACGGCGTCGACCACCCCGTCGAGCGTGCCCGTCTCGGCCGCCCGCGCGTCCAGCCAGGCCCGCACCAGCGACGGGATCGCGTTGGTGGCGTTCGGTTCCACCTCGACCCGGGCCATCGTGGCGTGCGCCCCGGCCAGCCGGGCCTCCTTGTTGGCCGCCAGCACCGTGTACGCGAAGGTCAGCATCGGGTCGCGCCGGTCCGTCATGCTCGTCGTGCCCGCGTGGTCGCCGATGCCGGTGAAGTCGAACCGCCAGCGCCCGTGGGGCCAGATCGCGCTGGCCACCCCGACCGGGACGTCGAGCGCGCGCCCCTGCTCGATGTGCAGCTCGACCAGCGCGTTGATCCGGCCGGTGAGCCCGGGCAGGCGCCCGGCCGGCGTACCCCCGAGGGCCTCGCCGAACGTGATGCCCTCGCGGTCGGTCAGCGCCGCCGCCTGTTCGGGCTCGATCGCCCCGCTCAGCAGCCGCGACCCCAGGCAGGGCACGCCGAACCGGCCACCCTCCTCCTCGACGAAGGCGACCACGGCGATCGGCCGGCGCGGCACCCGGCCCTGGCGGCGCATCTCGTCGATGGCCAGGAACGCGCTGACGATGCCGAGCGGGCCGTCGAAGCCGCCGCCGTGCGGCACCGAGTCGAAGTGCGAGCCGGTGAGCACCGCGTCGTGGCCCCACTGGTCGCCCCACCAGGCGAACAGGTTGCCGTTGCCGTCGTCGGTGACCGGCATGTCGCGGCGGGCGGCCTGGTTACGGAACCAGTCGCGCAGCACGAGTTCGGGTTCCTCCAGCGCATACCGCAGGTAGCCGCCGTTACGGGCCCGGCCGATCGGCGCGATCCCGTTCCAGAGCTCGGCGAAAGTCGCTGTCACTGGGCATCCCGCCGCATCGGCAGGTGCACGCCCGCCGCGGCCTCGGACTCGTAGCCGGCGTCGACGTGCCGCATGACGCCCGTACCCGGGTCGTTGGTCAGCACCCGCTCGATCTTCTGCCCGGCCAGCGGCGTGCCGTCGGCCACGCAGACCTGCCCGGCGTGGATGGACCGGCCGATGCCGACCCCGCCGCCGTGGTGGATCGAGACCCAGCTGGCCCCGCTGGCTGTGTTGAGCAGCGCGTTGAGCAGCGGCCAGTCGGCGATGGCGTCGGAGCCGTCGAGCATCGACTCGGTCTCGCGGTAGGGCGAGGCGACCGAGCCCGAGTCGAGGTGGTCGCGGCCGATCACGATCGGGGCCTTGAGCTCGCCCGACGCGACCATGTCGTTGAACCGTACGCCGGCCTTGTCGCGCTCGCCGTAGCCGAGCCAGCAGATGCGGGCGGGCAGACCCTGGAACGCGACCCGCTCCTCGGCCATCTTCATCCAGCGGGCCAGCGACTCGTTCTCGGGGAATAGATCGAGCACGGCCTTGTCGGTGGCGGCGATGTCGGCCGGGTCGCCGCTGAGCGCGGCCCAGCGGAACGGACCCTTGCCTTCGGCGAAGAGCGGCCGGATGTACGCCGGGACGAAGCCGGGGAACTCGAAGGCGCGCTCGAACCCGGCCAGCTTGGCCTCGCCGCGGATCGAGTTGCCGTAGTCGAACACCTCGGCCCCGGCGTCCATGAACCCGACCATCGCGGCGACCTGCTTGGCCATGCTGCCGCGGGCGCGGTCGGTGAACTCGTCGGGCTTGGCGCGGGCGTACTCCGCCGCGTCCTCGAGATCGATACCGACCGGCAGGTACGACAGCGGGTCGTGGGCGCTGGTCTGGTCGGTCACGATGTCGACCTCGACCCCGCGGGTCAGGATCTCGCCGAACACCAGCGCCGCGTTGCCGACGACGCCGATGGAGACGGCTCTCTTCTCGGCCTTCGCGGCGAGAGCGCGCGCGAGGGCGTCGTCCAGATCGTCGGCGATCTCGTCCAGGTAGCGGGTGTCGACCCGGCGCTGCAGGCGGGTGCGGTCGACGTCGACGATCAGGCAGACGCCACCGTTCATGGTCACGGCCAGCGGCTGCGCGCCGCCCATGCCGCCGCAGCCGCCGGTCAGGGTCAGCGTGCCGGCCAGCGTGCCGTTGAACCGCTTGGCGGCGACGGCGGCGAACGTCTCGTACGTGCCCTGCAGGATGCCCTGGGTGCCGATGTAGATCCACGACCCGGCGGTCATCTGCCCGTACATGGTCAGGCCCTGGTGCTCGAGCCGGCGGAACTCGGGCCAGGTGGCCCAGTCCCCGACCAGGTTCGAGTTGGCGATCAGCACCCGAGGGGCCCATTCGTGCGTACGGAACACGCCCACCGGACGACCCGACTGCACCAGCAGCGTCTCGTCACCGGCCAGCTCGTCCAGCTCGCGGACGATCGCGTGGTACGACGGCCAGTCGCGCGCCGCCCGCCCCGTGCCGCCGTAGACCACCAGGTCTTCCGGGCGCTCGGCCACGTCCGGGTCGAGGTTGTTCATCAGCATCCGCTTGGCGGCCTCCTGCGGCCAGCCCTTAGCGGTGTACGCCGCGCCGCGTGGCGCCCGGATCTCCGACATCGTCGCCCTTCCTCACGCTTGAAAGATCTGCCGGCGGGTGGCCGTCGCCTCGAACTGCTCCAGCCGCTGCTGCACCGGTTCGGGGTCGGCGTCGCACATCGCCTGAAGCACCACCATCGCCATCGCCATCGGCCCCGTGTGCAGGTCGAACACCAGCCGCGTGCCGACCGCGGCGGGCAGCACGACATCGGCGTGCTCGGCCACCGGGGACACGGCCGAGTCGGTGATCGCCACCACCGCGTACCCCATGCTCTTGGCCTCGCGCACCGCCTCCAGCGACTCCCGCGGATAGCGCGGCAGCACCAGCGCCAGCATCGCACCGGCGCCGGCCGCGCGGGCCTGATCGAGCCGGTCGAGCAGCGACGTGCCCCCCGAATCGAGCACCCGCACGTCCGGATGCACCTTGCTGGCGAAATACCCGAAATACCCCACGAGCGGCGCCGCCGACCGCAACCCCAGCACCGGCAGCGGCCGGCTCGCCACCAGGAGTTCAGCCCCCCGGCGTACGTCGTCGAGCCGTTCCAGCTGCTGGCAGAGCTTGGCCAGGTGGTCCGCCTCGGCGGCGATCGCCCCCTGCATGGCGTTGTGCTCCCGGCCCGGGTCACCGTCGGACCCGTCGGTCAGTTCCCGC
The DNA here is from genome assembly GCF_024137025.1 of Paractinoplanes aksuensis. Classification (GTDB taxonomy): domain Bacteria; phylum Actinomycetota; class Actinomycetes; order Mycobacteriales; family Micromonosporaceae; genus Actinoplanes; species Actinoplanes aksuensis. The sequence goes on along the minus strand of NZ_JAMYJR010000021.1, from coordinate 172,732 downwards.
AGCACGCGCCGCAGCGCCGGATACCCCTCGTAACCGAGCGCGATGGCGAACCGCGTGACCGACGGCTGACTGACCCCGGCCAGGTCGGCCACCTCGGCCGCGGAGAGGTAGGCCACCTTGGTCGCATGCTCCACGAGACAGTGCGCGATCCGCCGCTGCGTGGGCGTCAACCGAGCCCCGGCAAACAGGTCGAGCACCCGCTCACCCGCCCTGACCCCTCCGTCATTCACACCCGCAGCTTATGCATAAAATCTTTCACAGCGCTAGAGGTTCGCGCGCGTTCGGCGAGAACCAGGCGCAAGGTGTCGTAGCCGGAGAGTTTCTTGAAGTAGTCGACGGTGTCCCGACGTAGCTCGGTGATGCGCTGCCCACCTGTGCTGCTCAGAGGATCAGCTCATCGGGGCCCAGCTTGTCGAGAATGAAGGCGCTGTGGGTGATTACCAGGACCTGCGTGCCGGCGCATTTCTCGTCGATCTTGTGAATCGCCAGGGTGCCCAAGGTCAACACACCGATGGATCCATGTTGATACCTTCGTGCTGTCTCACCAACCTTGGAGGACTCCCGATGTCGGTTACCCCTGCGACGGAGATGCGCCGCTGGGTCGGCAAGTTCGTGCTCTTCCTGGCTTTCGTCTGGGTTGTTGTGCTGATCGCGGGAATCGCTGGTGCATTCCAGGGAGCAGAGTTCCCGCTCCTTAATGTCCTGGTCGCGCTCATCCCTGGGTGTGCGTTCGTGCCGGCCTCCTATTTCTCGCTCCAGCTGCATCGCACGGACGACAAGGCAGTCCTCGACCGGATCTGGCCGAAGGCCCTGGTCTACGGCATCGCGGGAATGGTGCTACTGATCGGCGGCGCCTACGGCCTCTACGAGATGGGAAGAGCGTGAGCTTTCACGTCGAGCCGGCCGACCTGCGCGCATACGCGGCCAAGTTGGGCAACACTCATGGCGATGTCGCTGACGCGAAGGCGTATGTGCAGGCGAATGGGAACTTCAGCTTTCACGAGGCTGGGGTCATCGGCCTGTTGTTCGGTGGGCACAGGGACTTCATGGCTGAGCTGCAGGGCATGCTCGACCACCTGATGCAGATCACCGAGACATCTCAACGAGCCCTGGTCAAGATCGCCGACGAGTACGAGGACACCGACGGGGCTTCTGCAGCCCGCGTCGACGCGTCCTATCCAGCCGTCCCGCGTCCTCAGATCACCCGGGACTGATCGGCATGAGCGACGCGACCCGCTTCCTGGTAGCGCCGAGTGAGCCCGATGAAACCGTCACAAACGGGTTCGTCAACCCGGTCGACATTTTCAACTACCTGAGCCCTTCGGCGTGGATCAACGACATCATCGAGAAGACGACCGGTGTCGACATCTTTGGCCTGGCCACTGACACATTCACTGGTGAGTGGGGTGCGCTTTACCGGTTCGGCGATGCCATGGGCAACCTCGCCCAGGCTCTCCAGCAGGTCGGGATCGACATCCAAACCGGCGCCATCGATGCTGACCGTACGTGGGACGGTAACGCCAGCGACGCCGCGTACAGGTACTTCAGTGAGCTCGCCGCCGCGACAAGCGGCCAACAGGCCGCCCTGTACGACGCGGCCAAGGGGTATCACGAGGCTGCCAAAGGCGCGTGGCAGCTGTCGAACCAGCTCGGCAACCTGCTGCAGGCCATCGTTGACAAGGCCATCATCATCGGCATCTCCGCCGCAGCCGGCACCGTCACGGCGGAGACCGGGATCGGTGCCGTCGCGGGATATGGCGTCGCTGCCTGGCAGGCGGTCGAGCTCGTGAAGCTGGTCAATCAGGCGTCCACCATCATCAACACTGCCGGAACCGTGATCATGGCAGCATTCGGCGGCGGCATGACCGTTGCCGGCCGCGGCGGCGACCTGTCCGCCGTGCCCCTGCCTCAAGCCGGCTACGCGCTTCCGGGAGCCTGAGTGAGCGACGAGCATCTCGACCGTCAACTTGCGGAGATGACGGACGACCCGCGGCTGGCAAAGGCCATCGAGGACAGCCTTCGGAAGCTGAAAGACGGTGCCGGCGGGCCTGCCTTGGCCGAGATGGCCGACGAGATCCTCAGCGGGCGCAGCAACCTTCGTGGTCTGGCCCAGACCTCGGTGTACGCCACCGAACTGACGGGTGCCGTCGAGCGGTTCCGAGACTGGGAAGCCGAAACACCCCTACAGGAGCGCGAGCACGTCGCCGGTGAAACGCTCGCAGCTCTCGGAACCGAAAGCGACCGTCCGAACGACGATGGGGAAACGCACTAGCGGAACAGCTCAGGCTCAGGGCCGACACCAGCGAAGCCGCCAGACTCCTCGGTTGCGCGAGATTCTTTCAGCGCGGCGAGTCAAGCGCGCGAACTCATCGAACGAATGGTCGCGCGGTCGGTTTCATGCGAGGCAGCCGGGGCGGTATCCGGCCGTTCCCCCATATGTTTGTCGAGCATAAGCCGAAGCCGAAGCCGAAGCCGAAGCCGAAGCCGGTGGTGAGCGGCCTCCGCGGATCAGCGGGGGCGCCGGGCACGGATCACCCGGAGGTGGGTGTCGATCTCGTCCGGGCTCAGGCGGCGGTAGTCCTTGTCGCTCTTGCCGATGCGGATCTCGGTGAGAAGGAACGACTGGGTCCAGCCGCCGTCGGGGGCGACGTGTTCCTCGGTGGCTTGGCCCTCCGGCGTGCCGGTCAGGCGGACCACCTGGTGGAGCTTGTCGTCGGCGAGGATGGCGAAGTAGTGGTGGAGCGGGGGCTCGCCGACGGCCAGAAGGCGGCGGACCAGAGCAATGTCGGCCGCCGCGAGCGCCCGGATCGTGGGCCACGGCAGCCGTAGTTCGTTGCGGGGTGCGGTCAGGGCCGGGTGCAACGCCATGCCGGGATGGTCGATCAGGGTGTCGAACACGAACCACCGCGTCGCGAAGTCGGCCGGTTCCGGGTCGAGGGCCAGGGCGAGCAGCTGCCGCATCAGGTAGACGACAGCGCCGGGGTGGTCGCCGAACTCGAACGTCCGCGGCCCGCCGTCGTACCGGGCGGCCGGGAACGGGTCGGCCCGCACGGTGCCGTCCGGCTCCGGGGTGAGCGCGAGCAGGGGACCGGCACCCGCGGCCGGGCGGCGGACGCCAGCACCGTCTGATCGGTCCAGGTCGCCGCGACCGCGGGATCGCGCGGCCACTCGGCGCGCATCTCCGGTCCGGGCAGCACCACCACGTGGCGGCCGTCCCGATCCCGGTACGCCTCGTGGATCTCGCCGGCGCCGGCCAGACGTTGCAGGGCCGCCGGGCGGTCGCACACCGGCGTGAGGCTGCGCAGCCAGACCTCGACCGCCGGCCCACCCCAGGCCGCGCGGACCGTGATCAGGCGGTCTCGTGTCGACTCGGACATGACGACCATCGTCCCCAGCCCTGTCAACCCGGGGGTTCCGCGGTCAGCGGCTGGTGTAGCCGCCGTCGATGGGGAGGGTGACTCCGCTGATCATGGCGGCGGCGTCGCTCAGCAGGAAGGCGATGGGGGCGGCGATCTCGTCCTCGGTGGCGTAGCGGCCCAGCGGCATCTGGTCCAGGAACGGCTTCTGGATCTCTTCGCGACCCCAGTAGGACGCCGACATCGGGGTCATCACGACCGTCGGGTTGACGCTGTTGACCCGGATCCCGTGCCGGCCCAGCTCGTACGCGGCGACCCGGGTGATGCCGTCCAGGCCGGCCTTCGAAGCGGCGTACGAGGCGTGCCCGTCCAGGGCGACCAGCGCCGCCTGGCTCGAGACGTTGACGATCGCGCCGCCCCGGCCGCCCGCGATCATGCTGCGGGCGGCGTACTTGGTGACCAGCAGGGCGCCGCGGGTGTTGACCGCCAGCACCTCGTCGAAGACGCCGAAGTCGACCTCGGTCAGCGGGCCGACCACCCCGCCGTAGCCCGCGCAGTTGACCGCGCCCTGCAGCGCGACCCCGTCCAGGGCCTCGCGGACGCTGTTCTCGGCGGCCAGGTCGAAGGCCAGCGGGCGGGCGCCGGTCTCGGCGGTGATCGCGGCGAGGCTCTCGGGCGTGGGGCCGGCCGCGATGACGTCGGCCCCGTATTCGGTCAGCAGCCGCACCGTGGCCGCGCCGATGTTGCCGGAGGCGCCGGTGACGAGGATGGTGCGGTTGGTGAAGTCGAACATGGGGTTCCTCACTTGACTGCGCCCATGGAGAGGCCGCGCACGAGCTTATTCTGGGCCAGCCAGCCGGCGATCAGCACCGGAAGCGACACGATGGTCGCGGCGGCGCACAGCCGGGCCAGGAAGGCGCCCTCGGACGAGATGAAGCCGACCAGGAAGATGGGGGCGGTGCTGGAGTTCGTGGCGGTCAGGTTGAGGGCCAGGAAGAACTCGTTCCAGGCGAAGATGAAGCAGATCAGCGCCGTGGCGGCCAGACCGGGGCTGACGATGGGCAGGATGATCTTGCGGATCGACGTCAGCAGCCCGGCCCCGTCGACCTCGCCCGCCTCGAGCACCTCGCGCGGCACCTCGAGCAGGAACGAGCGCATCATCCACACCGCCAGCGGCAGGTTCATCGAGGTGTAGAGGATGACCATGGTCCACACGTTGTCGAGCATGCCGGCGTGCTTGACCAGCAGGTAGACCGGCAGGAAGGCGGCCACGACCGGCATCATCTTGGTGCTGATGAAGAAGAACAGCGAGTCCGACCACTTCTCGACCGGGCGCAGCGACAGGGCGTACGCGGCCGGGGTGGCCAGCAGGATCACCAGCAGGGTCGAGAAGATCGAGGCCATCAGGCTGTTGAGCAGGAACGGCGTCATGTTGCGCTCGAACACCAGCGCGTACTGGTCGAACGTGGGCTCGAAGATCCAGCTGGGCGGGTTCGAGGCGGCCGCGTTCTCCTGCTTGAAACTGGTCAGCACCATCCAGATCACGGGGAAGACGAACACGATGCCCGCGACCCAGGCCACGACGCCCCAGGCGGAGTCGATCAGACGGCGGTTCATCGGTTCGCCTCCACCTTGAACAGGCCCGAGATGACGCGCAGGGCGAACGTCGCCACGATGATCGTCAGGACCACCACGATCACACCGGCCGCCGACGCCTCGCCGTACTCGAACTTGCGGAACATCGTCAGATAAATTTCGTACGGCAGATTGGTGGTCGCCGTGCCCGGTCCGCCCTGCGTGATGGTGAAGACCGCGTCGAACGTGTTGACCAGGTAGATCGAGCCCAGCAGGGCGCCCAGTTCGAGATACTGCCGCAGGTGCGGGATCGTCATCCGGCGGAAGATCTGCCAGGCGTTGGCCCCGTCGACCTTGGCCGCCTCGAGCACCTCGTGCGACTGCGACTGCAGGCCGGCCAGCAGGATCAGCATCATGAACGGCGTCCACTGCCAGACCAGGGTGGCGATCACGGCCGCCTTCGGATACGACGAGACCCAGTCGGTCGAGCCGCCGAAGATGCCGTTGATGAGCCCGTACGTGGGGTTGTAGATCGCGTGTTTCCACAGCAGCGCGGCCGCGATCGGCATCACCAGGAACGGCGTGATGAGCAGCGTGCGCACCACCGACCGGCCGAGGAACTTGCGATCGAGCAGGATCGCCAGGGCCAGGCCGAGGATCAGCGAGAAGATCACCGCACCCGCCGTCAGCAGCACCGTGTTGAACAGCGCGGCCCGCAGGCGGGTGTCGGTCAGCACGGTCAGGTAGTTGTCGAAGCCCACGAACTCGCGCTGGCCCGGCCGCAGCGCGTTCCAGCCCTGCGTGGACAGATAGAGCGTGACCAGGAACGGCACCTGGGTCACGATGATCGCGAAGATCAGGGCGGGCAGCAGGGGCGCGCGGCGGACCCAGCGTTCCTTGGCGCCCCTTTTCGGCGCCGGAGCAACGGGCGCGGGCGCCGGCCGGGTAGCAAGATCGGTCATGGTTCGAGGCCTCCGGGCTGAGGCGGGCGCGCTCGGCAGGAGCGCGCCCGCACGGCGCTACTTGTACTTCTTCGCCACGTCCTCGGCGAGCTTCTGCCCGGCATCGAGCGCCTGGTCGACCGTCTTCTGGCCGGTGAGCGCAGCCGCGATCTCCTGCGACACCTTGGTCCCCAGGTCCTGGAACTCGGGGATGGCCACGAACTGCACGCCGGTGGCCGGCCGCTCCTGCAGACCGGGGTTCACCGGGTCGGCGTTGGCGATCGACTCGAGCGTGATGTCGGCGAAGGCGGCCGCCGACTCCTTGTACTCGGGGATCGAGTACGTCGAGGTGCGCTTGCCGGCCGGGAGGCGCGACCAGCCCAGCTCCTTGCCGACCAGCTGCTCGTACTCCTTGCTGGTGGCCCACGAGATGAACTTCCAGGCGTCGTCCTGCTTCTTGGTGGTCTTGGGCATCGCCCAGTCCCACGACCAGAGCCAGCCCGAGAAGTCGGTCTTGTTGACCGGGGCGTACGCGTAACCGACCTTGCCCGCCACCTTCGACGCGTTCGGGTCCTCGACGGTGCCGGCGGCCGACGTGGCGTCGTACCACATGGCCGACTTGCCCTGGCTGAAAACGTTCAGGCACTCGGTGAAGCCGGACTGGGCCACGCCGGGCTCGCCGTGGGCGCGGGCCAGGTCGACGTAGAACTTGGTGGCCTCCTTGAACTCGGGCGCGTTCAGCTTGGGCGTCCAGTCCTTCTCGAACCAGGTGCCGCCGTACGTGTTGACGATCGTCGTCAGCGAGGCGATGCCCTCACCCCAGCCGGGCAGGCCGCGCAGGCAGATGCCGGCCACGCCGTTGGCCTTGTCGTCGACCTTGGCCGCCAGGTCGGCCACCTGCTGCCAGGTCGGCTTCTCGGGCATGGTGAGGCCCTTGGCCTCGAACATCTCCTTGTTGTACATGAGCAGCGACGACTCGCCGTAGAAGGGAGCGCCGTACATCTTGCCGTCCTCGCCGCTGGCCACGGTGACCATCGGCTTGAGCAGGTCGGCCTTGTCGTAGGCGGTGTCCGCGTCCATCTGGGTCGACAGCTCGTGCAGCCAGCCGTTCTTGGACCAGATCGGCACCTCGTACGCGCCGATGGTCACCACGTCGTACTGGCCGCCCTGGTTGGCGACGTCCTGGGTGACTTTGTCGCGCAGCTCGTTCTCCGGCAGGATCGTGTACTTCACGGTGATGCCGGTCGACTTGGTGAAGTGGTCGGCGGTCAGCTTCTGGATGTCCTCCATCTGCGGGTTGCCGACCATCAGCACCGTGATCTCTTTGGCGCCACCCTCGCTGCTGCTCGAGTCACCGGTGGTACCGGCGCCGGAGCAGGCGGACAGGGCCAGGGCGCAGGCCGCGACGGCGGCGAGCGTTATTCGTGATCTCCTCATGACATGACCTCCGTTAGGGACGCATGTACCAGCCGGGGAGGGCTCTCTCCGGTGGAAAGTTCGTGGGTCGCTGGAAAGGTGACGCTCAGCCGGCGGTGACGACGACCTTGACGTGGCGGCCGCTGCCGGCGGCGGCGAACGCCTGGTCGACCTGGGCCAGCGGGTAGCGGGCGGTGACGATCCGGGCCGGGTCGACGGCGCCGGCGGCCAGCAGGGCGATGGCCTGGTCGATGTCCTCGCGGGTGTAGGTGGCGCTGCCCTGGATGCGTACCTGCAGGTCCTGGATCTCAGGCAGCGGCACGGTGACCGGCGCGGCCGGAACGCCGACGATCATGACGGTGCCGCCCTTGACGGCGATGGCGATGGCCTGGTCGACCGAGCTCTGGACGGCCACGCAGTCGAAGACCACGTCGGCGCTGGTGCCCAGGTCGGCCCGGATGTCGCGAACCAGGTCGGGCGAGGCGGCGTCGTGGACGGAGTCGGCGCCGAGGTCGAGGGCGAGCTCGCGCTTGTGTGGCGAGAGGTCGCTGACGGCGATGCGGGCCGCGCCGGCGTGCCGGGCCGCGGCCATGGTGAGCAGGCCGATGGTGCCGGCGCCGAGGACGGCCACGGTCCGGCCGGCGAGGTCGGGCCCGGCCAGCCGGACGGCGTGCACGGGCGTGGAGAGCGGCTCGATGAGCACCGCGTGCAGGTCGCTGACCTCGTCCGGCACCGGCACGAGCCGGTCGGCCGGGACGGCGAAGCGGTCGGCCAGGCCGCCCCCGGTCGTGGTGCAGCCGAAGAAGGCCATCGTCGCGCACAGGTTGTACCGGCCGTCGCGGCAGTACTTGCAGTGCCCGCAGGACAGGACGGGCTCGATCACCACGCGGCGGCCGTCGCTCTCGACGACGCCGAGGATCTCGTGACCCGGGGCGTAGGGCAGGGACACGAACGGGTGCCGCCCGTGCAGGGCGTGCACGTCGGAGCCGCAGATACCGACCATCCGCATGCGGACGACCACCTCGCCGGGAGCCGGCGTGAGGGCCGTGGCCGGTCGCAGTTCGACGATCCCGGGAGCGGCGACGACGGTCTGACGGTGGTTGGTGCCGGTCATCGGTGTGCCCCTTCCTGAGCGGTCTGTTAACTCGGTTGAAACGCACAGTAGGTCATGTCACCGGTGTTTGTCACCGGTGTCATGGACGAAAAGTTCGTCAGTATGTCATCGGTGTCATGCCTGTTGAGGGACGCTCGCGAACGAGGGTGGGTCAGGGCTGCGCGGTCCGGCAGGACTCGCGCTCGACCAGCGTCACGTCGAGGATGGTGGTGCGCCGCAGCCGGCGCTTCGGGTGGTCGACCCGTTCGAACACGCGGTGGGCGGCCGAGCGCCCGATGTGGTCGGGATCCTGGTCGATCACGGTCAGGGCGGGATTCAGCGCGTCGGCCATCGGGAAGTCGCCGAACCCGACCACGGCGAGCTCGTCCCTCGGGATGGCGTGGACGAGCAGCATCGACGTGCGGGCGTTGGACGAGAAGATGGCGGTCGGCGGCTCGGGCAGAGCCCGCAACCGGGCCACCTCGGCCTCGATCGTGGCCCGGTCATGGACGTACGCGGAAACAAGGGTGTCATCGGGCTCGAGCCCGGCCTCGCCGAGCGCGCGGCGGTAGCCGGCCAGACGGTTGACCTCGGTCGACAGGTGCATGGTGTCGCCGACGTAGGCGATCCGCCGGTGCCCGTGCCCGATCAGGTGGCTGGTGCCCAGATGGCCACCGGCCTCGTCGTTGTCGGTGAAGGTGTCGGCCGACAGGTTGATCGGCGCCCGGTCGACGAACACCAGCGGCGTGCTGTCCTTCCACCGCTTCAGCCACGAGTGGTCGGTGCCCACGGGGGCCACGATCAGGCCGGCCAGCCGCCGGCTCAGCAGCGACTCGAGGATGTCGCGTTCGCGCACCGGGTCGTCGCCGAGGTTGGTCAGCAGCGTGGCCACCCCGCGATCGCGGGCCACACCGTCGACGGCCCGGGCGATGGCGGCGAAGAACGGGTCGACGATGTCGGGCACGGCGACGCCGATGGCCGAGGTCTTGCCGGAGCGGAACGTCGTGGCCAGCACGTTGGGCACGTAGTTCAGTTCCTGCATGATCCGTTCCACGTGGGAACGGGTCTCGGGCAGCACGTGCGGGTCGTCGTTGAAGACCCGGGAGACCGTCTTCGCGCTCACCCCGGCGCGTGCGGCCACGTCCCGCATCGTCGCCATGACCACCTCCGCGTAGTTCCTGTGAGCGCCGCCGCAGCATATATCGGACCCGCGCCGGCGGATCAGCGACGGCCGTCGACCACCGCCGCGAGTTCGTGCAGGCGCGGCAGGGCCCGCTTGGTCAGGTAATCCTTCCGCAGATCGGCCGAGACCGAGAGGCTGTCCTTCCACAGCGACCGGCCGGCCATGGCCCCGGCCGCGCCGTGGGCCATCGCGGTGCCGACCTGGCCCAGGAACGTCTCGTGGTCGACCCCGGCCGACAGCACGGCCCACGGCACGCCGTCCGCGGCCGCGGTGACCGCGGCGCAGCCCTCGGCCGAGCCCGGGTACTGCAGCTTCAGCACCTTGGCCCCGCATGCGACGGCCAGCCGCGCGCCCTCGGCGACCAGGCCCGGGAAGGCGGCCGCGTACTGCTCGTCGGTCTCGTCCTCGAGCTGGTAGGTGAGCAGCTCGACGATGAGCAGCACACCCTCGTCGGTGCAGGCCTGGATCAGCTCGCGCATCTCGGTCGCGACCCGCGAGTCCGCGTCCTGCCGGTCGGGGCGGGTGTACCAGAGCATCTTGGCCGCGTCGCCGCCCAGCTCGCGGACGCGACGGGCGGTCACGCCGGGCACGAACCGGGTGTAGCGCAGGCCGTCGGCGGTCTCGTAGCCGGACGCGTCCATGCCGACGACCAGCGAGGTGCCCCGCTCCAGGACGCCGTCGTCGACCACGGCCGGCAGCGCGACCTCGGGGTCGAGCAGGATGGCCGGGGCCTCGACGGCCAGATAGCGGACCAGGTCGGCCTTGGCCGCGGCCAGCTCGTCGGCGCTGATCGAGCCGGGGCCGCCCGGGGCGTCCTTCATCGCGGCCTTCATGCCGTTGCGCTGGTCGGCGGCGACGATCAGCATCCGGCCGCCGGGGGTCGAGATCGCGGACATGCCACGGCGTTCGACGGTGGTGAGGGCATTCACGGTGCGGTTCCAATCTTCGAAGGAGTCGTGCTGAGCAGGCGGAGGGCGGACCGGGTGGCCCCGTACGCGGTTTCCTGGTCGCGGGCCGAGGCGGTGAGCGCGGGCAGCACCTGGGACCGGGCCCGCTGGACGGCCGCCATGCCGGCCCAGCCGCCGGTCAGGGTGGCCGTGACGGCCGGGGCCAGTTCCCGGTCCATGGCCTCGATGAGCAGCGAGATCTCGGCGTTGCTGTGCCGCAGCACGGCGCCGAAGACCTCGGCCGGGCTGACCCCGTCGGTGCGGACGGTCAGGTGCAGAACGCCGTCGTCGTTGCGGGCCCCGGACACCTCGATCGCGTCGTCCGGCAGCAGCCCCTCGTACGGCAGGGCCATGACGGCGACGTCGAGGTCGTCCCGGCCGCGCCGGTCGTGGATGCCGGCCGTCTGCAGCACCCGGCGCAGCAGCAGACCGGTCTTGACCCCGGCCACCAGCACGTGTTTGCCCGGCACGACGTGGCGGACCTCGTTGATCAGGTGGTCGGCCAGCCGGCGCCGGGCCGCGTAGCCGAGCGGGGCGTCGATGACGCGCAGCAGCACCTCGGCCGTGCCCATGGACACGTGGTAGTGGTCGGCCGGCAGCCCGCCGGTGGCCTCGGCCGCGACCAGGTGGTCGTGCCCGGCCACGGTCAGCCGGGCCCCGGCCATGCTCGGCGGAACGATGCCGGCGCGCGCCTCGCCGAAAGGGCTGCCCGCGTCGACCAGCGGCGGCAGGAACGTCTCGTCGAGGCCGAGCGCGTCCAGCATCTGCGGCCAGGGCCGCCCCGTGTCCTGGTCGAGCAGGCCCGTACGCGAGGTCAGCGACAGCTCGAGCGCGGTGCGCCCGCCCAGCGCGCCCGCCACGAACTCCGGCAGGTTGAGCCAGCGCCGCCCGGCCAGCCGCACTCCCTGGTCGCGCAGCCAGGCCAGCTTGGCCACGCTGACCTGCGCGCCCAGCGGCAACCCGGTGCGACCGGCGAACTCGTCGCGGATTCCGGGCGGGAAGGCCGCGGCCTGGCCCGCTCCCCGCGGGTCGAACCAGGCCAGGCCGGGCGCGACCGCGGTGCCGTCGGCGTCGATGACCAGGCCGGTCTCGGCCATGCCGGCGATCGCGACGGCGGCGATCGGCGCGGGGGAGACCTTCGCGGTCTCGTGCGCGGCCGCGCCGATCAACGACCACACGGCCTCGAGCAGCGCCTCGGCGGTCATCTCGGTGCTGCCGCCCGGCCCGGAGCGCCACGGCGTCGGCACCTGGGCCGCGCCGACCTCGGTCCCCGCCTCGTCGGTGACGAGCATCTTCAGGCTCGTGCTGCCCAGGTCCAGACCGGCGACCAGGCACGACGGGGCACCAACAGGGTCTGCCACAGGGGATCTCCAACCGCCGAAGTTTCGTCATGTCACCGGTGTCGCAGAAAGCCATGACACCGGTAACATGCGCCTCATGATGTGGCGCTCTCCGCAGGCTTGTCAACCGGCCGAAGCTCTCGTCGTGGCCGTCGCCGGCATCGCCGGCAGCGGCAAGTCGACGCTCGGCCGGGCCCTGGCGACCGCGCTCGGCGCGCCGCTGCTCGACCTCGACTCGCTGACGAATCCGCTGCTCGACAGCCTTCCGCCGGACGTTCTGGGCGGGCACTGGCTGGCCTCGCCGCACAGCCCGGCCATCCGCGAGGGTCGTTATGCCGCCCTGCGCGCGGTGGCCGGTGACGTCGCCGCCACCGGGGGCCGGGCCGTGCTGGTCGCGCCGTTCACGGCCGAGCTGCGGGGCGGCGAGGCCTGGGAGCGGCTGCGCGAGTCGGTGGGCGACGCCGACCTGTGCATGGTCCACATCGCCGGCGACGCGGAACTGTTCGACGCGCGCCGGGCCCAGCGGTCCGAGACCCGCGACCGGCACCGTACGCCCGAACCGCCCGCGCCGGCCCCGGTCGCCCCCGTCGTCACCGTCGACGGGGAGCTCACGACCGGCCAGCAACTGCTGCGGGTGCTGGCCGTGCTGGGGCACCGGGCCGCCGCCGAGCCGTCCGAGGCCCTGCTGCGCAAGACGTTCGACGCCGTCCTGTTCGACCTCGACGGCACGCTCATCGACTCCACCGCCTCGGTCCTGCGCTCCTGGCGACGGCTGGCCGCCGAGACCGGCATCCCGCCCGGCGCGGTCGCCGCCCACCACGGCCGACCGGCCCGCGACCTGCTCAGGATGCTGCTGCCGCCGCGCCGGGTCGCGGCCGGGCTGGCCCGGATCACCGACCTCGAGGTCGCCGACGCGGTGACCGTGCAGTCCACGCTGGGCGCGCTGTCGCTGTTCACCGGTCTGCCCGAGGCGCGTCGAGCCATCGTGACCTCCGGGTCGGCCCGGCTCGCGACGGCCCGCATCCGCGCCGCCGGCCTGCCCGTGCCCGCGGTCATGGTCACCGCCGACGACGTCCGCCGCGGCAAGCCCGACCCCGAGCCGTTCGTGCTGGCTGCCCAGCGCCTCGGCGTCGACCCCCGCCGCTGCCTGGCCGTCGAGGACGCGGTGGCCGGGATCCGCTCGGCCCGGGCCGCGGGCTGCTCGGTCATCGCCGTCACCGGCACCTCGGCCGCCGGCGAGCTGACCGAGGCCGACCTCGTCGTCGACGGCCTCGACCGCATCGGCCTCGACCGGAGCAACGGCGCCCTCCGGCTGTCGGTGTCGTGATAGCAGGGTCGCGCCCGCCCCGGATCCTCGGTTGACTGGCTGGTGTGGACAACGAAGCAGTGGTGATCGGGGCCGGGCTGGCGGGGTTGACCGCCGCCCGCATGCTCAGCGACCGGTACGACCAGGTGACCGTGCTCGATCGCGATTCCCTGCCCGACGAGCCAGTGCCCCGGCGCGGCGTGCCGCAGGGCAGCCATCCGCACATCCTGCTGGCGTCCGGGCTGCAAGAGCTGGACACCCGCTTCCCCGGCTTCGAGGCCGAGCTGATCGCCGCCGGCGGCACGAAGTTCGACACCGGCACCGGTCTGTGCAGCTACCGTCTGGGCCGGCGCTGGCCGAAGGCGCCGACCGGGGTCGAGCTGGTCGCCGCCACCCGCCCGCTCATCGAGGGGCTGGTGCGCGACCGGGTGACCAAGCTGCCCGGCGTGACCTTCCGCGACCAGGTGGCGGTGTCGGGGCTGACCGGGTCCTCGGCCGGCGTCACCGGTGTCGTCCTCGACGCCGGCGAGACCGTCGGGGCCGACCTGGTCGTCGACTGCACCGGGCGCGGGGCCCGTTCCGACCGCTGGCTCACGGCCCTCGGTCTGCGCGCGCCGGCACAGCTCGAGGTCAAAGTCGGCGTGGCGTACGCGACCCGTCTGTACCGCCGCCGGCCGGGCGACCTGCCGGACTGGGAGGCCGTCTTCACCCTGCCCACCTCGCCCCACGAGCGGGTGGACGGCCTGGCCATCCCCGTGGAGGGCGACCGCTGGATGATCGGGATCGGCGGCTGGCACTTCCCCGAGGTGCCGACCGACGTCGAGGCGTTCGAGCGGTTCGCCCGTGAGCTGCCCGACCCGATGCTGAGCGAACTGATCGGCCGGGCCGAGCCGCTGACCGACATCGTGGTCGCGAAGTTCCCGTCGTCCCGCCGCCGGTTGTTCGAGCAGCTGGAGAATCCACCGCCGGGCTACGTCGCGCTCGGCGACGCGATCTGCAGCTTCAACCCGATCTACGGCCAGGGCATGACCTGCGCCGCCTTCTCGGCCCGGGCGCTCGGGGAAGCCCTCGACAAGCACCCTTCCGGTACGGCGATGGCCCGCGACTACTACGCCGCGGTCGCGCAGATCGTGGAGACGCCGTGGCAGTTCGCGGTCGGCGGCGATTTCGCCTATCCGCAGACCACCGGGCCGCGCCCGCGCGATATCAAGCTCCGCAACTGGTACTCGCGCCAGATCGCGTACGCCTCCCAGATCGACGCCGGCGTCAACCGCGCGTTCGTCCGGGTCCAGCAGCTGCTCGACCCGCCGTCGGTGCTCATGAAGCCCGAATTTGTGTTGCGGGTGCTGCGCCGGGCGCGGGAGCGTAAACGCCAGGGGTGAGGGCATGGGCGACTACGACTTCGCGGCGCTGGAACGCAAGTGGCGGCCGGTGTGGCAGTCGCTCGCCCGCCCCCACGGTGGGCCCCGCCGCACCGTCGTCGACATGTTCGCGTACCCCTCGGGTGATCTTCATATGGGCCACGCCGAGGCCTACGCGCTGGGCGACGTGGTCGCCCGCTTCTGGACCCAGCAGGGCTTCGACGTGCTGCACCCGGTCGGGTGGGACTCGTTCGGCCTGCCCGCCGAGAACGCCGCCCTCAAGCGTGGCCGCCACCCGGCCGACTGGACCGTCGCCAACATCGAGACGCAGGCCGAGTCGTTCCGGCGGTACGCGACGTCGATCGACTGGGCCACCCGCCTGCACACCCACGACCCGTCGTTCTACCGCTGGACACAGTGGATATTCACGCGGCTGCTCGGCGCCGGCCTGGCTGAGCGACGGCGGGCGCCGGTCAACTGGTGCCCGGCCGATCAGACCGTGCTGGCCAACGAGCAGGTGATCGCCGGCTGCTGCGAGCGTTGCGGCGCCCAGGTGGTCCAACGCGAGCTCACGCAGTGGTTCCTGAGAATTACGGCGTACGCCGATCAGTTGCGCGACGACCTGGCCGAGCTCGACGGGCGTTGGCCGCCCGCCGTCCTCACCATGCAGCGCAACTGGATCGCCCACCTGCACGACTGGCTGGTGTCCCGGCAGCGCTACTGGGGCTGCCCGATCCCGGTCGTGCACTGTGGAGGGTGCGGCGTCGTGCCGGTGCCCGACGACCAACTGCCGGTGCTGCTGCCCGACCTGCGCGGAGCCGACCTGGCCCCGAAAGGGCAGTCACCGCTGGCCGCCGCCCGCGACTGGGCCGAGGTCGACTGCCCGCGCTGCGGCGGCCCGGCCGAGCGGGACACGGACACGCTGGACACCTTCGTCGACTCGTCCTGGTACTTCCTGCGGTACTGCTCACCCTCGTACGAAAAGGGGCCGTTCGATCCGGAAGAAGTTCGGAAGTGGATGCCGGTCGACCAGTACATCGGCGGCTCCGATCACGCCGTGCTGCACCTGCTGTACGCGCGCTTCCTCACCAAGGCGCTGCGTGACCTGGGCCTGATCGGTTTCGGCGAGCCGTTCCGCCACCTGCTCACCCAGGGCCAGGTCATCCTGAACGGCGCGGCGATGAGCAAGTCGAAGGGCAACATGGTCCACCTGGGCGACCAGTTGGACACCTACGGCGTGGACGCGGTCCGCCTGACCATGGTGTTCGCCGGCCCACCGGAAGAGGACATCGACTGGGCCGACGTCTCACCGGGCGGCGCGGTCCGCTTCCTGAGCCGCGCGCTACGCCTGGCCGCCGCCGTGACGACGCCACCCGGCACCGACCCCGCGCGCGGCGACGCCGAACTGCGCCGCACCACCCACCGCCTGCTGCGCCAGATCACCGACCTGCTCGAGCATCGTCGCTTCAACGCGGCGGTGGCCCGCACGATGCAACTGACCACCGCGGCCCGCCGGGCCGACCCCGCCGACCCCGCCACCCGCGAGGCCACCGAGCACCTGGCCGTGGTGTTGACGCTGTTCACCCCGTACGCGGCCGAAGAGATGTGGTCCCGCCTGGGCCACCAACCCGGCGTGGCCTACGCCGGCTGGCCCAGAATCGACCCCACCCTGGCCGCCGAGCCGACCGTGACGTGCGTGGTCCAAGTCAACGGCAAGGTCCGCGCCCGCCTTGAAGTCCCACCCGACATCGACGCCGCCACCCTGCGGGAACGCGCCCTGGCCACCGTCGACCACCCGGTCGCCCGCGTCATCGTCCGCCCACCCCGCCTGGTCAATCTGCTGACCTCTTTGGAGTGACAGCTGTCTCTGCCGTTCCGAATTGCCGGGCCGGACACGCCTACCGTGCGGGACTACCCGGTCCTTAGGGGAGGGCAGACGGCACGTGGACGCCGACAAGGTTGTCGCGTAAGGAGAACCGTCGGCTGACCGGCGAGGCTGAGTATCAGGCGGGTGTTTTCGAGCGCCCCGGGGACGAAGTCGCGGGCTGCCTGGAGGATCCGCTGACGAGGGATGAGCTTCTCAGCGTGTTGACCCCGCAACAGCGGAACTTCGTCGAGCGCACGATGGCCGGCCGGGCCGCGACCTCGTCGGTGCGCCGGCGCTGGATCACGGCCGGGGCCATCACCGTGGCGGCCGGGGTGGTCGGCGCGGTGGTCGTGCCGGCGCTGGTGCCGGGGGCGGCGGAGAAGGCGGTGGCGTCGTGGACCGCGATGCCGACCGCCCGCACCGACGAGTTCACCGTCGTCGCCCGCAGCGCCTCCGGCGAGACCACGTATCTCCCCTCTCAGATGCCGTAAGGGCTATTGATCCTCGGGGGCGAGGCGAACCCGGCGCAGGAGCTGGGCGTTGAGGGCCACGACGATCGTGGACGCGCTCATCATGATGGCGCCGACGGCGGGGCTCAGCGTGAAACCGGTCCAGGCCAGGACGCCGGCGGCGAGCGGGATGGCGAGGACGTTGTAGCCGGCCGCCCAGGCCAGGTTCTGGATCATCTTGCGGTACGAGGCCCGGGACAGCTTGATCACGCTGGTCACGGCGCGCGGGTCGGAGGAGGCCAGCACCACGCCGGCCGACTCGATGGCCACGTCGGTGCCGGCGCCGATGGCCAGGCCGACGTCGGCCCGGGCCAGTGCGGGGGCGTCGTTCACGCCGTCGCCCACCATCGCCACCGTGAGGCCCCGCTGTTGCAGGTCGGCCACCGCCTTGTCCTTGTCGGCCGGCAACACTTCGGCGAAGACCTCGTCCAGGCCGAGGTCGGCCGCCACCGCCTCGGCCACCGGGCGGGCGTCGCCGGTGATCAAGACCAGTTTCCGTACGCCGTGGGCGCGCAACTGCTGGATCGCCTGCCGGGCCTCGGGGCGGATCTCGTCCTCGAGCGCGAACGCGCCGATCACCTCGGGGCGGTCGTCCGTCAGCCGTACCAGATGGAGCACGGCGGCCCCCCGGTCGGACCAGGCCTTGGCCTCCACGGCCAAGTCGGCCGGGATGAGCCCATGCAGTGTCCGAGCGTCCGCCGCTGACCCGCCTGCGGCCGGTCGGCCGGGATCGTTCGTGGCGCCGGGCGCGGCGGCTAGTTCGCGGAGCAGGGCCGGGCCGCCTACGGCGTACCAGCGGCCGTCGACCTGGGCCTGGACGCCGCGGCCGGTCAGGGATTGGAAGTTGCTCGCCGTGGTGGTCAGGTTGCGCTCCCGGGCCACAGTAACCAGAGCCTTGGCCAGCGGGTGCTCGCTGTCGCTCTCGACGGCGGCGGCCAGGCGCAGCACCTCGTCCGCCGTATGACCGCCCGTGCCGGCCAGGCCGGTGACCGTATGTGCGCCCTTGGTCAGGGTGCCGGTCTTGTCGAAGAGAACCGCGTTCACCGTACGCATCCGCTCGAGCGCGAGCCGGTCCTTGACCAGGATGCCGGCTTTCGCCGAGAGGGCCGTGGACAGGGCGATGACCAGCGGGATGGCCAGGCCGAGGGCGTGCGGGCAGGCGATGACCAGCACTGTCACCGTGCGGACGACGGACTGGTCGAGGCTGCCCAGCGTCCACCACGTCACGAAGGTGATCAGCCCGGCCGCCGCGGCCACGTAGAACAGCCAGGCGGCGAAGCGGTCGGCCAGCACCTGGGCCCGGCCGCTGGACGCCTGGGCCTGCGCGACCAGGCGGCCGATCCCGGCCAGGGCGGTGTTCTCACCCACGGCGTCGACGTCGATCCGGACGGCCGAGTCGGTGGCCACCGTGCCCGCCACGACACGGTCCCCGGTCGTACGGGAAACCGGCCGGGACTCTCCGGTGATCATCGATTCGTCCATCTCGGCCGTGCCCGCGACGATCCGCCCGTCGGCCGGGACGCGGGCGCCGGAGCGGACGAGCACCCGGTCGCCGATCATCAGCGTCGCGACCGGCACGTCCGTGGTCGTGCCGTCCTCCCGGACGAGCGTGGCCTCGTCCGGCAGCAGCGCGGCCAGTGCCGACAGCGCGCCCTGGGCCTGGCCGATCGCCTTCATCTCCTGCCAGTGCCCGAGCAGCATGATCGTGACCAGGGCGGCCAGCTCCCACCAGAAGTCCAGCTCGAACAGCCCGGCGCTGGTGGCCAGCGAGGCGGCGTAGGCGACGGTGATCGCCATCGCGATGAGCAGCATCATGCCGGGCGCGCGGGTGCGGACCTCACCGACCGCGCCGGCGAGGAACGGCCACCCACCGTAGAAGAAGACGAAGGTGCCCAGCACCGGCCCGGCCCAGTCGATGCCGGGGAAGTCGAGCGAGTAGCCGAACCACTCCATGACCATCTCGCTGCTGACCACGATCGGGATCGTCAGCACGAGGCTCAGCCAGAACTTGCGCCGGAAGATCGCCGGATCATGCCCGGCATGGCCGCCGTGGCCGGCGTGCATCTGGTCGTGGTGCTGGTGTGTCTCGGTCATGGCGGACCACCTCCGTCGTCCGAACCTATACCCCCTAGGGGTATAGGTAAAGCCCAGTCATGCGTATCAAGCGGCAAGGACAATCGAGTGACCTGCGGCGTGGCAGGCTGGAGTAATGCGCATCACGGCCCTCTACTCGCACCCGGTCAAGGGGTGTCATCGCGTCGAGCACGACACCGCCCGGGTCGAGCCGTGGGGGCTGGCCGGCGACCGCCGGTGGGCGATGGTCGACGCCGAGGGGGTCGCGATCACTCAGCGCGACACCTCGGTGCTGACCCGACTCACCGTCACGCCCCGGCCCGGTGGTCTGCTGCTCGAGGCGCCCGGCCTGCCGCCCCTGGCGATCGACGAGCCCGTCGACGGGCCCGAGGAGTACGTGCGCGTGTTCCGCCGCAAGCCGGCCGTGCCCGCCCGCGTGGCCGAGAAGGAGTGGAGCAGCCGGTTTCTCGGGCGCGACGCGCGGCTCGTGTGGCAGGCCGACCCGGCCGGGCGGGCGATCGAGTCCCACGC
Source organism: Paractinoplanes aksuensis (assembly GCF_024137025.1). Lineage (GTDB taxonomy): Bacteria > Actinomycetota > Actinomycetes > Mycobacteriales > Micromonosporaceae > Actinoplanes > Actinoplanes aksuensis. Next base: position 153,234 of record NZ_JAMYJR010000021.1, on the reverse strand, counting down.
CCGGCCGGACGACCACGTGAGCTTCGCCGACGGCTTCCCCGTGCTGCTGGCCAACGAGGCGTCGCTCTCGGCGCTCAACGACTGGCTGGTCGAGGCCGGGGACGATCCGGTGCCGATGACCCGGTTCCGGCCCAACCTGGTGGTCGGCGGGGCCGAGCCGTGGGCCGAGGACGACTGGCTCGGCGGGCGGCTGCGGATCGGCGCGATGACGTTCCGGGCCGCCAAGGAGTGCTCGCGCTGCCTGGTCACCACGATCGATCAGGAGACGGGGGAGAAGGGCGGCCAGCCGCTGCGGATGCTGGGGCAGCGGCGCAGGTTCGAAAGCGGCCTACTCTTCGCTATCAACCTTATTCCGGATGAAACGGGTGAACTGCACGTCGGCGACCCGGTGGAGGTCCCGACCGGGTGAAGCGGGCCACCCGAGTCTTAGGAGTGTCTTAGGAAAGTGGCGCCGCGCTCGCCGTCCGCGCAGGATCGCTGACCGTGACCGCTTCTCGTCTGTTCTCGCCCCGCTGGCTCGCCCTCGGTGGCGCCGGCGTCCTCGCCGCCGTCCTCGGAGTGGCGCTCGTGCTGCAGAACAGCGGCTCGGCCTGCGCCGCCCCGCCGTCCACCGCGGCCGCCAAGGGCAAGGCGACGTACTTCTTCATGGAGGGCACGCTCGGCAACTGCTCCTTCCCGAGCGTGCCGGCCGACGACCTCTACGTGGCGCTCGGGCAGAAGAACCAGTACTCGAACGGCGCCGCCTGCGGCACGTACATCGACGTCACCGGGCCCAAGGGCAAGGTCCGGGTCAAGGTCATCGACTCCTGCCCGGAGTGCCCGGTCGGCCACCTCGACCTCAGCCTCACCGCGTTCAAGAAGATCGGCGCGCAGTCGGCCGGGATCATCCCGATCACCTACAAGGCGGCGCCCGGCGCGGCCGTTCCCGGGCCGATCTCCGTACGGGTGAAGGAAGGTTCTTCGCAGTACTGGCTGAGCGTGCTGATCGACAACCACTCCAACCAGCTGGCCTCGGTCAAGATCGCCGGCAAGGGTGGCAGCTTCAAGTCGGCGTCGCGCGAGGACTTCAACTACTGGACCCTGCCCAGCGGCGTCGGCAACGGCCCGTTCAAGGTCAAGATCACCGATGTGTACGGGAATTCGGTGACCGTCGGCAACATCAAGCTGGCCGTGGGGAAGACCCAGAAGACCACGGCCAAGCTGGGCGGCAGCATCAAGGTCCAGCCCGAGAAGGCCAAGGCGACCAAGAAGGCCGTCACCAAGAAGGCGACCCCCAAGCCGACTCCCACCAAGACCACGGCGTCCCCGAAGCCGACGAAGACGACGGCCGCCCCGCTGGTCGAGTCGACCGTCGCGGCGGCGCCCACCGTCACTCAGCCGGCCGCCCCGCTCGACGCCGACCTGGCCGCCGATTCCCCCCGCTGTTCCTGACCGTCCCCACCGCACCCGGCCGGACGCGACCTCCCCGTCGCGCCCGGCCGGCTGCGGTCCGGGCCGCGGTAGAAGCGGTCGGCCGGCTTGGCCAGGCCGCAGCGGGAAGCCGGCCGTCAGGGCCGTAGGGGAGCCGACCGTCAGGCTCCTAGCGGAAGCCAGTAGAGAAACTCGTCGCGGTCGTCGTCCGGGGCGACCCGCAGCGCGCCCGGGACCCGGCCGACCTGGGTGTAGCCGAGCCGTTCGTAGAACTTCTCGGTGCCGGCGCCCCCGCGCACGGTGACCTGCAGGGCCTCGAGCCCCAGGCCGCGAGCGACCTGCTCGGCCTCGCGCATCAGGGCGGCGCCGTAGCCCCGGCCCTGGCGCTTCGGGGTGACCATGACGCGCTTGAGCACCTGCCAGTGGTCCTTGAGGTCGAACCGGTTGCTGACCACGAACAGCAGGGCCACCAGCTCACCGTCGTCGTAGCCGGTCAGCAGGTGGTCGACACCCGACTCGACGCCCGCGAAGGCGGCCTCGGCGACGGGCGTGACCTGCGTACGGGAAACCGGCGCGACAAAACCGACCGCCCCGCCCGCGTTGGTCACCTCGACCCAGAGCGTGATGATCTCGGCCCGCAACTGCGGGGTCAGCGGCGGATCCACGACGAACTCGATAGCCATGACGCCATCATTACGAGTGCGGAAGGGGGGACTTGAACCCCCACGCCCTTTCGGGCACGGGCACCTAAAACCCGCGCGGCTGCCGATTACGCCACTCCCGCGTCCAGCCGAGTGTAGACGTAAAGGCACGGCGGCCGCCTCGCGGATCATGCCGCGTGACAGCCGCCGTGGTCTGAGAGACCGTCAGAGGGTCCTGCCGTAGAGATCGGCCGCCGCCGGAGAGACCGTAGGCTCAGTCGATGCCAAGATCGCGACGCAGCTTGGCGACGTGACCGGTGGCCTTGACGTTGTAGAGGGCGCGCTCGATCACGCCGTTCTCGTCGATCACGAAGGTCGACCGGATGACCCCCATGACCGTCTTGCCGTAGTTGTTCTTCTCGCCGAACGCGCCGTACGCCTGCAGCACGCTTTTGTCCTCGTCGCTGACGAGAGGGAACGTGATGGCGTCGCGCTCGCGGAACTTGGCCAGCTTGGCCGGGGCGTCGGGCGAGATGCCGACGACCTCGTAGCCGGCCGCCTGCAGCGACCCCAGCGAGTCGCGGAAGTCACACGCCTGGGTGGTGCAGCCGGGGGTCATCGCGGCCGGGTACGCGTACAGCACGACCTTGCGCCCGCGCAGGTCCTTGAGGGTGAGCCGGTCGCCGTTGTCGGTCGGCAGGCTGAACTCGGGCGCGGTGTCGCCGGCGGTGAGGCGAGCGGTCTCAGTCATGCCGAAGAGACTAGACCGCCTGCCCGCAAGGGCGGCGAAAAGGCCGTCCGGGTCACACAGCCACGGCGTCCGGGGCCGGGGCCGGCACGGCGGAGCGCATCCGCAGGAGGCCGGTCACGGCCAGACCGGCCCCGGCCCCCAGGGCCAGCGCGACCGCCAGCCGCACGAGCCAGTCCGGGCCGGTCGTCGGCACCACCGAGGCGAAGAACACGCGGGTCTCGTTGAAGCCGGCGAACAGTGCCACGACGGCTCCGGTGAGGGCCAGGAAGAACGGCGGATGGCGGTAGACCGCGGCGAGGGCCATCAGCCCGGCCAGGAAAAGCACGGGCGAGGGCGTCGTGCCGTCGAGCAGACTCATCACCCCGTACGCCAGAGGAGCGAGAGCAGCGACCAGAGCAACCGCCCGTACGGACCTCGGCCACCGGTGCAGCAGAGCGGCCGCCGCGAGACCGGCCAGCCCCGCCCCGGCCCACCACAGCCAGGCCACCGGCGGCGGCTCCCAGTCGAGCGTGCCGCGAACCTCGTACACCGTGGTCTGCACCCGCAGCGGCACGGTCCAGTCGCGCAGACGGTGGCTGCGCGACGGGTCGGCCACCGACTGCGGCGGCTTCGACGGGTTCAGCCACTGGGTCCGCTGGTCGTGCCAGCGCACGGTCGTCGAGTCGGAGAGCTTGCGCCACGTCGGCGGCGCGGTCGCGTCGGCCGACGCGGGCACTGCCTCACCGGCCGCGGTCTCGTTGATGTACGCCGCCGGCGAGCTCACGTTCTGCCACGTGCCGTCGGGCCGGATCTCGAGGTAGGGCTCGCCCGCGTAGCCGAGCACCTCGACCGGGTGGCCCGTGGGGTTGGACAGTTCGAGCCGCGCCCCGGCCTCGACCGCGCGCACCTCGATCCCCGGCGCCGAGACCGAGGTCACCGCCGTCCGGTACGCCGTGGCGCCCGGGATGTCGCCGGTGTGGGCGAACGCGGGGGCGGCCGGCGCGAGCACCACGCCGGCCACCGCCACGATCAGGAGGAACCGTCTCACCCGGCGGCCGCCGTGACGGCCTGCGTGAAGATCTCGGTGGTCGGCAGCGTCTCGTTGGGCCCGGTCACCTGCTTGCCGTTGACGACGATCGTCGGCGTGCCGTTGTAGCCGCGCGACGCGAACGTCTCGGTGGACTTGGTGACCCAGGAGTCGTACGTCTTGTCGTTGACGGCCGTGGCGAACGAGTCGCCCAGCCCGACCGACTTGCCCAGCTCGATCAGCTTGGCGTCGTCGAGCCCGTCGCTGCCCTCGGCGGGCTGGTTCTCGAACAGCACGTTGTGGTACTCGAGGAACTTGCCGTCGACGGCAGCGGCCGCGGCGGCCCCGGCCGAGCGGGTCGAGTACTTCGTGCCGTTCGACGCGCGGTCCAGGATGGACACCGGGTGGTAGCGCACTGTCACCTTTTTGTCGGTCACCATCTGGGCGATCGTGGGGCCGGTCTGCTTCTCGAACTCGTGGCAGATCGGGCACATGAAGTCCTCGTAGATGTCGACCGTCACCGGCCCTGACCCGACCGCGAACGCCGTGCCCTCGTCGACGGCCACACTGGGCGTACTCGCGGTGGAGTTGTCCTGGTTGGCGACGACGCCCCAGCCGATCAGGCCGGCGATCACCAGCACGGCCACCACGCCGACCGACGTCCAGATGGTCACCCGGCGGCGGCGCTCGGCCGCATTCTGCTGTTCGACGATCCGCTTGGCCGCCGAGCGGTCGCGCCCCCGATTACCCTTGCTCATCTCTCTCCCAACAAGACACTGTCGAGCGAGAACTTCGACCGCGGCTTCCAGATCAGGATGCCGGCCAGGGCCAGGAAGCCCACGTCACGCAGGATGTCCAGGCCGTACTGGGCGGTGCGTCCGCCGGTCAGTTCCCCGCCTTTGCTGAAGCAGCCACAGTCGATCTGCAGCCCGCGGGCCCACGCCGAGATGATGCCGGCGATGAAGATCACCATCAGCACCGCCGCGATGATCGCGCTCAGTCGGGTGGCGATACCGATCAGCAACAGCAAGCCCAGTGCGATCTCCAGGAACGGCTGGACGGCCCCGATCACCTTGGCGGTGTCGTAGGACATCAGGTCGTACGCGTTCACCGCGCGCGCCGAGGCGGCCAGGTCGGTCACCTTGAGCCCGCCGGCGATCAGGAAGACCGCCGCCAGGCCGAGACGCGCGAGGGTGGAGATCCACGGCCAGGCCGCCGCGAGCCGGTTCGGCTGCTGCCTCAAGTCCATGGTCACGCCCGTTTAGTCGAAGCAAATGTCCCGCCGGTTCCCTTTATTGTGCTGGGGTTCCGCTGGGAATTGGCTGACTACACCGCTCTGGCTTGCGAGACGGCCGTCACCAGCTCGTCCCGGGCCCGCGCCACGCGCGAGCGGATCGTGCCGACCGGCACGTCCTCGATCTCGGCCGCCTCGGCGTACGACAGGCCCAGGACCTGGGTCAGCACGAACGCCGTACGCCGCTCGTCGCCGAGCCGGTCGAGCAGATCGGCCGTGGAGAGCCGGTGCGCCGGGTCGGGCGAGGGCGTCGCCGTCCAGGCCTCGGCGGCCAGGCGGGCGTCGAGCCGGCGGCGGCGGACCACTGTGCGCAGATGGTCGGCACACGTGCGCCGGGCGATGCCGAGCAGCCAGGTGCGGGCGGTCGAGCGGGCCTCGAACGCGGGCAGGGCCTTGAACGCGCGCAGGAACGTGTCCTGGGTCAGGTCGTCGGCCGCACCCGGGTCGACCAGCGCCGCCGTGAACCGCCAGACCTCGGCCTGGGTGGCGCGCACGAACGTCGCCAGAGCGGCTTCGTCACCCTCGCGGGCGGCGAGGGCGAGCGAGGTCGTTTCGTCCAGGCCGTCCATGGCCCGTCATCGTACGCCCATGGGTTTGCGGATCGTGTCCAGCGGGCACCGCGGTCCGGATCGCATCGTCGCCGACCACCTCTAGTGGGCAGCGGTAGACCGGATCGGGCAGCATGTCGGGCATGACTGTTGATCGGCGCCGGTTTTGTCGGGGTTTGGCGGCTCTGGCGGGCATCCTGATCGGGTTCTTCGCCGTTCTGGTCGGCCCGGCCCTGCCCGCGAGCGCCCACGCCGCGCTGGCCAACAGCGACCCGGCCAACGGCACGATCGTGCCCGACGCCCCCAACAAGATCACGTTGAACTTCACCGAATCGGTGCAGCTGCTCAACGGCAAGATCCAGGTGCTGGCCCCGGACGGCTCCCGGGCCGACCAGGGCGAGCCCAGCGTCGACGGCGGCAGCGTCACGATCCCGCTCCGCTCGGGCGGCGGCCGCGGCACCTACCTGGTCAGCTACCGGGTCATCTCGGCCGACAGTCACCCGGTCGGCGGCAGCATCACGTACTCGGTGGGCGCCGCCTCGGCCCCGCCCACGGCCACCGTCGACGACGAGACGGTCGACCCCGTCGTGCGCGGGCTCATCCCGGTCGGCAAATACCTGGGGTACGCCGGTCTGGTGCTCCTGGTCGGGCCGGTGCTCGTCCTCGCGCTGCTCTGGCCGCACCGGCTCAGCCGCCGCGGGCCCGGCCGCCTGGTCTGGACCGGGCTCGGGCTGATCGCGTTCAGCACGCTGCTCGCGATCTGGCTCCAGGCCCCCTACTCGACCGGGTCCGGGCTCTTCGACGTCCGGGTGGGCGACCTGCGCGACGTGCTGGGCAGCACCTTCGGCGCGATCATGCTGGTGCGGCTGGGCGTCATCTGCGCCGCCGCCCTGCTGCTGCGGCCGCTGCTCAAGGGCTCGGGCAACGACTCCAAGACCGACCTGGCCCTGCTCGGCGTGCTCGGCGTGGCCGCGCTGGCCACCTGGCCGCTGACCGGGCACCCGACCGCCTCCCCGGTGGCCGGGGTGTCGGTGGTGGTCGACGCGATCCACCTGGCCGCCATGGCGGTGTGGCTGGGCGGCCTGGTCATGCTGGTCGGCTTCCTGCTGCGCCAGGCCGACGAGCGGGAACTCGGGGCGATCCTGCCGATCTGGTCGCGCTGGGCCTCCACGGCGGTGGCGGCGCTGATCGTGGCCGGCGTCGTGCAGGCGCTGATCGAGGTCTCGTCGCTGGACGGGCTGTTCTTCACCACGTACGGCCGCCTGATCCTGGCCAAGGTCGGGCTGGTCGCGATCGTGCTGGTCGTGGCGTTCTTCTCGCGGCGGCTGGTGCGCTCGAAGGCGGGCGAGGCCGAGCCCAGGGGCCTGCGCCGGGTGGTGTGGGCCGAACTGGCGGTCACCGCCGTTATCCTCGGCATCACCTCGGCCCTGGTGCAGATCCCGCCCGCGCGGACGGCCGAGGCCTCGCAGAGCACGGGCACCTCGACCACCGTGTCGAAGACGCTGACCGACAACAAGATGGCCCTGCAGATCGACGTGTTCCCGGCCACGGTCGGCAACAACAGCATTCACCTGTACGCCTACACGCCCGACAACAAGCCGCTGACCGTGGTCGAGTGGACCGCCACGGCCGCGCTGACGGCCAAGGGCATCGAGCCGATCGAGGTCCCGCTGCTGCGGATCACCGACTTCCACGCGATCGGCGACATCGCGCTCCCGGCCGCGGGTGAATGGACGTTCAAGGTCACCGCGCGCACGAGCGACATCGATCAGTCGACGCTGTCCACCACCGTCACGATCAAGTAAGCCTTCACTACTGTCAGCGAGTTGGCCACTGTTTGACCACTTTGGGGGTATTTGGACTTGTATGGTCGGGGCCGTTACCGCTTGAGCTTTGAGGGGGAGAAGCGATGCGGGTGTTCCGGACCATCCTCGGGATGCTGGCGCTGACCATCGGTCTGCCGTCGCTGCTGGCCGGCGCGGGCCTGTGGGCCGCCATGCAACACCGCGACGCCGGTGGCGCGTTCAGCGGCCGGTTGCAACAGTTGTCCACACCCGGCTACGCCCTGGTGGTGGAGGACGTGGACAGCCTGCTGCGCACCGACGCGCCGTTCACCCGGCTCGGCGACACCCAGCTACGGCTGCTCGGCCAGACGCAGAAGGGCGCGGCCTTCCTGGGCCTCGCGCCGACCAACGCCGTCCGCGAATACCTGGCCGGGGTGCAACACAGCACAGTGCGTACGGTCGACATCGGCACCGGCGCCCTGCCGGTGGCCACGACCGTCGTCCCCGGCATCACCGCGCCCCGCCTGCAACCCGGCCAGGCGCCGTTCTGGACCAGGTCGAGCAGCGCGGGCCAGATCTCGTGGACGCCGTCCGAGGTCCGCGGCGGCCCGTACAGCCTCGTCGTCATGAGCACCGACGCCACCCCCGGCGTGCAGCTGCGGGCCACGGCCGAACTACGCCCCGGCTGGCTCAACTCCAGCGCCTGGGGCCTGCTCACGCTGGGCACCCTGCTGGTCATGGTCGGCCTGGTCGTGCTGGCCTGGCCCACCCGCCGCCGCGAGATCGTCTACGTGGTCGAGCCGAGCCAGGTCCCCGACCTGATGCGGGCCATCGGCGCCCCCATGCCCGTCCTGCCCGCCACCAACCGGCCGGTCGGCGCCCACCGCCCGCGCTCGCTGGCCGACGCCCGCCCCGGCCCCGTGCCCGCCGTCCTGGCCTGGCCGCCGACGCCCGCCCTGACCGCGACCGCGTCGCCCGCCGCGGCCCCCGGCATCCCGCCCGACCCGGCCGAGTACGCGGCGGCCACGGCCATCCCGGCCCGCCCGCCGGCCCCGGGAGAGCCGCTCGAATACCTCGGCGCGGCCGCGCCGACGGCGAGTCGCCCCGTGGCGAAGCGCCCGGTGCCGGTGCCCGGCGACATCCCCATGTTCCAGCCGTCGGCGGTCGAGGCCTGGGTCGCCGAGACGGCGCCGGTGCGCGCCCGTGAGACCGAGGCCCAGGCCACCGCCCGCCTGGCCGAGGCGGCCCGGCGGCGAGCCGCCGCCGGGGCCGAGCGGCCGGGGGCGGCCTCTCCCGCTTCCCCGCGTACGGCGATGCCCGCGGAAACTGTCGACCCGGAGATCGGGGCGGCATCCGCATCGGCCGCGGTCGAGGCCGCTTCGGCCGCCGCTGCGGCGTCGGCCGCCTCTTCGGCCGCCGCCGTCGGGGCCGCCAAGCTGGGCGCAACCTCGCCCGCCGGCGCCTCATCCGCAGGCACGTCGCCCGCCGCTGCCTCATCCGCGGACACGTCGCCCGCCCGCGGCTCATCCGCAGGCACGTTGCCCGCCGCTGCCTCATCCGCAGGCACGTCGCCCGCCGCTGCCTCATCCGCAGGCACCTCGCCCGCGGCCGCCACCTCGCCGGCGTCCGCGGCGGCTGCTGCCGTCTCGCCGGCCACGTCGCCCGTGGCCGCAACCCGGTCGGCCACGTCGCCCGCCGCCGCCTCGCGGGCCGCCGCGGCCGGTGCTGCCTCAGTGCCCGCGGCCACCACCTCGTCGGCCGCCGCGGTCGGTGGTGCTGCCTCGCCCGTCGCTGCCGACCTCGCTGCGCCCGCCGGCAGGCAGGCCGCCGCTGACGGAACTGGCGCTTTTGCCGCGCCGGCTGCCGCTGCCGGCGTCGGCGTTCCTGCCGCCCAGGCGGGCGCCGCCCAGGCGGGCGCTGCCCAGGCGGGCGCTGCTCAGGCGGGCGCTGCTCAGGCGGGCGCTGCTCAGGCGGGCGCTGCTCAGGCGGGCGCTGCTCAGGCGGGCGCTGCCGCTTCGGGCGCTTCTGCGGCCCAGGCTGTTGCTGGCCCCGCTGGTGCTGCTGGCCCGGCTGCCGCTGGTGCTGCCCGCCAGGGTGCCACTGCCGCCGGCTCGGGTGTCGCTGGCCCAGGTGCCGCTGGCTCGGGCGCGGCCGTGACTGCGTCCACGCCGGCTGCCGATATGGCTCACGGCACGGCTTCCATTGCGGATCCCGGCACGTTCGTCGAGGACCCGGCCGAGGTCGGCCACCCGATCGACGCCGTGGCCGCCGCGTACGCGGCCGGCGCCGCCGACGCCCGCGCCGTCCGCGAGGACGCCATGGACTACGACCTGCGCGACCCCCGGATGGCCAACCAGAAGGTCTCCATGGTCACCGGCCCGAACGCCACCGACTGGTCCGCGATGGGCATGCCCCGCACCGAGCCGCCCCGCGCCGAGCGTCAGTCTGCTCCGGCCGCCCGCCAAGCCCCCAGCCGTCGCTCCTCGTCCGGAGGCCGCCCCGGCCGCCCGTCACCCACCGGCCGCGGCCCGTCCCCGGACCACGAGTCCGCGGCACCCCACCTGCCCAGCCCGACTCCCGGCGCAGCACAGACCCCGCAGGCTGCCCCGGGCCGCCAGGCTCCCGGCAGCGACGGCACGGGCCGCCGCTCGGCACCTGGTGGCGAGGGCACGGGCCGCCGTCCGGGCATCCCGGGCCGCCCGGCCGCGTTCCCCGGTCGCCCCGTGCCCGGCCCCGGCCGCGCCGCCGACGAGCCGATCAACCAGGTGGATCCCGCAGGCGACCACGCCGACCCGGCGAACCTTCCCGATCGTGCGACTGCTGGTTCGGGCCCCGCGACCGCCGCCCCCGACGGGCGGGCTGCTGGTTCGGGTTCCGCGGGCACTGCCTCCGACGGGCAGCGTTCGGCCGCGGATGTCTCCGGTGGTGCTGTTGCTGGTTCGGGCCCTGCGGCCGCTTCTTTCGGGAGTGCGGCTGCGGGTTCGGAGCCCGCTGCGGGCGTCTCTGAACGTCCGGTCGACGGTGCCGGGCGCGGGACGGCCGACGCCGGCCACCCGGTCGCGTCCCCGAACTCCGCGGCCTCGGCCCGGGCCGGCCGGCAGACCTCCCTGGCCGACGCCCGCCCCGCTACGCCCACCGCCAATGCGGGCCGGCCGTTCCCGGCGGCCGAGGCGGGCCGGTCGATCCCCGTCGCGAACAGTGGCCGCCCGGCCCCCGCAGTGAATGCGGTGCCCCCGGCGCCCGTGAACAACAACGACCGCGGCTGGGCGGCCGGGCTTTCCCGCCCTTCGCCCGCGGCCGCCCGGTCCGCGGCCGCCGGGTCCGCAGCCGCTCGGTCCGCGGCCGCCGGGTCCGCGGGCGCTCAGCCCGGCAGCCCTGACGCAGGCCGTCGAGACGACACCCGATCCGTGCCGGGTTCCGGGCAGCCCGCCCAGGGTCAGACGGTCGCAGCCGACGTCGATGCGGTGATCCCGGCCGGCCCCGGCGGGCGCGTGACGAACGCTGCCGGCTCGACGCCGGACGCGGTCGGCTCGGCTCCGGCCGTGACCGATTCGGGAGCCGCATCGGCTGACCCGGTCGGCGTCAACGGCTCTGTGAACGCGGACAACCTCGAAAGCTCGGCTGCTCCTTCGGCGGCCGCGGCTGAGGAACGCGACGGGGAATCGGGCGCTGCGCAGGCCACGACCGCGCCGGCCCCGCCCCGGCCGACTGTTCCGCGGCCGCCGTCGCCGAGCCGGCCGATCGTGCCGTCGCCGGCGCGTCCGGGGACCTCGGGGCAGCCGGCCGGCGACGCCGCCGCGACGGGTTCGGGACCGGCCCGGTCCGGCCGACCCGTCCCGGCCGGCGCCTCCGCTTCCGCGCCGGCCGCGCCGGGCGCCCGGGTCTCCGGTGCGGCCACCACGGACGGCTCAGCCCAGCCCATGACCTCGGCCCGCGCGGACACGTCGGCCGACATCGACGAGTCGATGGGCAACAACCCGTCCTCCACGGGCAGCGCCGGAGCCACGCTCGGCCGAGCGCAGGGGTCACCCACAGCCGGCGACGACGCGAACGGCCGCACGCCGGGAACGCCCCGGGTCAACTCGGCCGGTGCCGCGAACGGCCGGGCTCCGGGCGCGACCGAGGGTGGTTCGACCGGTGCGGCGTCCGCCGACAGCGGATCGCCGGACGACGGGGACGCCGACGGCTGGACGTCGGGATCTTCGGACGGTGGCCCGACCGCCGACTTGTCGTCCGCGAGTGAGGACTTCGCGGAGCACCGGGCTTCAGGATCGGAGCAGGCGGACTCGGCCCAGGGGCGCCCGGCTGCTTCGCCGCACCAGCGGACCAAGTCGTCGGCGGCGGTCGGCGATTCCGACGCGGAGGCCGACGCCGAGGGTGAGCGGCCCGCGGCGGCCAAGGAGGCGGCGTCGGGCCGACGGGCTGCGGGACGCTCGGAGTCGGAGCGGGACCTCATGGCCCAGGCCCAGAGCCGGACCGAAGGCGGCGTCACCTCGTCGCTGTTGGGGCGGCTGCCCGGCGGCGCTTCGGGACGGCCGGCCCCGGCCGCGTGGCGCAAGGCCGCGCAGACGGTGGCGGCTCGAGCGGCCGCCGCGGCCGAGGTCGGTTCGGAGCCGGCCGCGGACACCCTCGACGAGGAGCCCGCGAAGACGGCCAAGCCGAAGGCCAAGACCACCCGTACGCGTGCCACGAAGCCCAAGGCCGACGCCGCCGAACCCGAGAAGCCGGTCAAGGCGGCGAAGGCCGCGAAGGCGGCTCCGGCCAAGACGACGGCGGCCAAGGCGACTCCGGCCAGGACCCGGGCCGCCGCCAAGCCGGCCACCCCGGCCAAGGCAGCCACCCGGGCCACCACCAAGCCGGCCGCGCCGCGACCCGCCCGCCCGGTCGCCGACGTGCCGGTGCGGACCAGCACGGGCGCCATCCCGGCCAGCAGCGGCACCCCGGCCGGGTGGCTGGCCGCGTACCAGAAGGAAGCGGCCGAACTGCTGGCCGGCAACCCGCAGCGACGCCGTCGCCCGATCACGGCCACCGCCCCGGTCGAGCCGGCCCAGGACGACCAGGAACGTCCGCCCACCCGTCGCCGCCCAGCGCCGGGTGCTCCGACCGAAGGCTGACCGACCGGAAACACAGATGGGGCCCTCCGCGCTGCCGACGCGGAGGGCCCCATCTGCGTCCGGAAGGCCGCCGGAGCCTGAAAGGGCCCTCCGCGCTGCCGACACGGAGGGCCCTTTACCGGGGGAACGGAGTAACCGAAAGGGGGCTTCGTCCGTTAAGCCCAGTTTAGCCGGTTAGCGGCGCGAGTGGGAGGTCATCGCCCGAAAGCGGACATAGCACGTGCCTGCGTCGGTCGTGCCCGAACGGGTCTCTCGAAAAGAGGTGACACCGGTCCATGTGGTCACGGCGTAGGCTGTGCGGGTGGCTGATCATTTGGTGTGGATCGACTGTGAGATGACGGGCCTCGACCTGGGCAAGGACAAGCTCATCGAGGTGGCCGCGCTCGTCACCGATGCCGATCTGAACGTGCTGGGTGAGGGCGTCGACCTGGTCATTCACGCCGACGATGCGGCGCTCGACGCGATGCCGCCGGTGGTGCGCGACATGCACGCCAAGTCGGGGCTGACCGATGAGGTGCGCCAGTCGGCGATCACCATGGCCGAGGCCGAGGAGGCCGTGCTCGCGTACATCCGCGAGTTCGTCCCCAACCCGCGCTCAGCGCCGCTGTGCGGCAACTCGATCGCCACCGACCGCGGCTTCCTGGCCCGGGACATGCCCGCGCTCGACTCGTTCCTGCACTACCGCATGATCGACGTCTCCTCGATCAAGGAGTTGTGCCGCCGCTGGTACCCGCGGGTGTATTTCGGTCAGCCGGCCAAGGGTCTGGCCCACCGCGCGCTGGCCGACATCCGCGAGAGCATCCGCGAACTCGAGTACTACCGCCGCACGATCTTCGTCCCCCTGCCCGGCCCCGACGTCGAGTCGGCCAAGGCCATCGCCGCGGAGCTCTAGAGCAGGCAGAACCGGTCACTCGACCGTGCCGGCAACCCGCTGGACGGGTACCGCCGGAGTTCGGCTATGCTTGTCCGGCACCACGGGGTTGGTTCCTCGTGCGCGATGGTGGTCGTAGCTCAGTTGGTAGAGCACCTGGTTGTGGTCCAGGGGGTCGCGGGTTCAAGTCCCGTCGATCACCCCATTGAAGTACCTGTTCAGAGGGCCGTGCCGAGAAGTCGGTACGGCCCTCTGGCTGTTAGATGTCCGAATTCGGGAGCAGCGTGGGAGCGGAGCCCCCGAGGCCGGGTACGCGCGGCCCGGTCGGCAGCGCCCGCAGTGCCGCATCCAACACAGGCACTGACGACGTCGGCGACAGGGCAGCGCGAGCTTGGAGCGACGTCATCCACAGCAGCTCCAGGGCGGTGCGGATATCAGCGAGCATCCGATCAGTGACGTGACTGTAGATCCCTCGCATCCCCGGCACTTGGTGGCCCATCTGCTGTGACTGCGCGACGTACGGGATCCCGGCCTCATCGAGCCACGTCTGATAGCCGTGCCGCTGACCGTGTGGCGTCAGGCCGGCCAGGACCGGCAGCCACGAGGCCAGGCGCACATCATCGGTGATGCGAGGGCGGCCCCGTCCCTGCGGAGGGGCGTAGACCTCATCCGGCACTGACGCCGGCCACGGCGGAAGTGGGCGGCCGGGCCAAGGTGCTTGGCAGTCGACCAAGACAGGCATCCGCGGCCGTCGGTTGCCACGTTGCGGATACCACCCGTCTGCGGCAGGGCGGAAGATTCTCTCGCTGAAGTTCGAGCGCCGGTAATGGGTGCCCTGCGCGGTGAGAAACGCGTACCGGTCTCCGCGGCACCACGGGATATCGCCGTCCTGCTCCGGCAAGGACGAACAGGTGCACCGAAGCGGGACGCCCGACGTCAGGTGCCGTCTCAGAAGTTCGTTTAGGAAAGGTGGCGTCGCGATAGTCCGCATTGAGCCGTCCTTCGGTCGGCCCCGGTAGAAATTGCCGTTGAGTTCGTACAGCTTCCAGTGCAGGTCGATGGCGTCGGCGTGGATCAGCTGTGGCGGCAACCCGAGAAGCTCGCTCCACCGGCAGCCCGTATAGGCGATGGTGATCGCTGCGGTGAATGTGGCATCGCCACCGGATATGACTGCCGCCCGTTCGGCGATCAGAAGGACCTGCAACGGCGATGGCCAAACCTTGGACTCCGACTCAATACGCTCGACTCTGCCTCGGCCTTTCCGGCCCTTCCCTTTCTTTTTAGCCGCTGGGTTCACGGCGATGTATCGCGGCACGGCATCCGAGAGTGCCGTCGAAAGAGCGCCGCGGGCGTTGGACGCCGTCTTCTGGGCGTATCCCGCGGTTATCAGTCCTTTTTCCCACTTGGAGACTTCTTCGATGGTCAGCGAGTCCAGAGGTGTGTCACCGAACTTGGGAAGGACGAACACCTCAAGCAGATATCGGTAATTCGTCATCGTCGTGGGTTCGAGGTCGAGAGCCGAGTACCAGGTGTTTACCCAGTCCATCAAAGACATTCGGGCGCCACGGGGGTCCACATAGCGGTTTGCGCGGATCGCCGCTTCTTGGTCGCGTGCGTACTTCTCGGCCGCAGTCTTCGTGGTGAATCCCGGCTGGGATTCCAACGTGCCATCCGGTCCGCGCCACCGGGCGCGGTACAGATTTCCTCGTCTCTCGGCGTAGCCCATGCTGTTCTTCCTTCTGATTTTCGACGGATCAGGCAGCGAGGTTGTTCTGGCGGTGCGTTTGAGGTTGCCGGGGCCGAAGCGGAACGACACTCGGATCGGACGGCTCGGCTGGCTTTCGCCTGGGACGTCGAGAGGCCGTGTCCGTCCGACCAGGCGAGTCGGCGACGACGGTAGGAAACTCTTCGAATTTGCGGACTATTTCTTGCAGATGCTCGGGAGTGAACCGGTAGCTGCCGCCGAGCATGGTGAACGGAATTCGCCGAGCGGCAGCCTTTCTTTCCAACCAGGTCCGCTTCACCCGAAGGATCTCTGCGGCCTCGGCAGCGGTGTAAATCTCGGGTGTCGAAGGAGAGACGTTCAGCGGAGATGCCACGAGAGGCTCCTCGGTAGTACTTCGCGGCCCGCCTGAACGGACCGTCAGGCCCGATCCGAGCGGGTGAGGGGTTACGAGATGCGTCTGCCACGAGCCGTAGCAGCGGGCCTTACATCGCGCCGTTCAGGGCGCCGTGGAGCCAAGATCTGTGCCGGGTGAGGGGTTTGGCAAGGGCGGTTTGGCCTGGGTGGCTCTGAGGCGGTCGGGGTTCTGCGCTGTGTCGAATCGGGCTGGGATGGCTGAAACATCTCCGCATCTCCGCAGCAGGGCGTTTGACCTGCGGTTTTGTGGTGCGGAGATGCTCGGAAGCCATCTCCGCACATCTCCGCATCTCCGCATGATCTTGGGAGGGGTCCAGGTTGCGGAGATGCGGAGATGTGCGGAGATCGGTGGCAGCTCATCTCCGCAGCCTGTTTTGGCTGGTAGAGCAACCTTTCTTCGGTGGCTTGCGGAGATGCGGAGATGTTTCAGCGGTTTGAGGTCATCCGTCGTGGTGCTCAACCCGGAACACGGACCGGTCACCGCGTTCGGAGGGCTCTGCGCGGAGCACGTATTCGCCGCGCCACCTGCCGTTTTGGCCGGTGAGCATCCGGCCGAGCACGATCGCGTTGGGCAGCCGGCCGTTCTTGCTGGTAATGAACAGCCCGTCCCACGGGTCGTGCAGGTCCCCGCCGAGCTGCATCGGTTCGGCGCTACGCCGAAGCTGCGCCGCGGTGACCAGCGAATCACCGTGGCGTTCGTGCCAGGCCGACAGGAAACCGCGCCAGCGGGTGGCATCCTCGTCAACCTCGCGCACCTCGGTGATGTTGGTCAGGAAACCCTCGATGCCGTGATGGGTGAGGAATCCGCCGAGGGCTTGCGCCCACGGGGTGAACTGCCGCATCGAGATCCCACCGGATCGTGGTGCCCCGGCGCGGGTCCAGTCGAGCACCAGCACGAGCAGATGCCACAGCACGGTCATCTGGTTGGCCGGGAGGGTGATCCACTGGTCCAGGTGCGGGATGCCGAATCCGGACTGGTCGCGGGCCTCGGGGTGCGGCATGTTCGGATCGAGGTGCACCCGCACCGTTCGGGAGGCCATGTCCCCGCCGACCTGAAGGTTGTTGCCGGTGGCCATCCACAGCCGGTCGTTGACCGAGGCGACGTTGCGGGAGGCGCCGAGTTGCCGGTCGGACCATTCCCGTTGGGTGATCAGCTGGGCCAGCACGGCCGAGTCGATGACGGTGCCTTCGGCCAGGTTGTCCCAGATGACCACGCCGACCTGCTCGGCGAATACGGCCGTGATGCTCTTGCGGAGTTCGCCGTCCTCATCGGGCCAGGTGAGGATTTTCTGGCCGTAGAGCATGCCCGGCCCGCCGGTCAGAATCGATTTGCCGGAGGCGGGCATGGTCGCGTCGATCAGCCCGAACGGGGTCAGGCTGCGGGTGAAGTGCCGCAGGATCGGCGTGGCCAGAAGCGCCACGTAGTTGGCCCGGTCCGCCGGTGTCGACCACGGGAAGTCGCGCAGGAAACGGCCGAGCAGGAACGTCCGCGCGGCGGCCACCTGTTCCGCGGTCGGGGTGTCGGGCACGGGCGGCAGGTCGACTTTGGAGGCCAGGTAGAGGCCGGTGGTCGGGTCGTAGCCGGGCGCCTGCAACAGGGTGCCGTCCCGGCGTAGCACCGGCGCGCCGATGATTGCCCTTAGCGCGGGTACCCCGGGCCACGTCTTCCCGGCCAGCACCGCCGAGAGAACTTCGCGCGGTGGGGTGCATTCCTCGTCGTAGGGTTCCATCTCCCCGGCCGCGTTCTTGCGGTGCTTGGTGCGGTAGACGTGGGCGTGTTCGGCCAGCAGCGCGGCCAGGCCGGCCGGGTTGAGCTGGCTCGCGGCGACCGGTAGCGGGCTGTCCTCATCGGCGGCGCTGGGCAGGCCACCGGAGACGGTCTCCATGTGCACGAGCTCCCCGGCCGCCACGTACGTGTCGGGCAGCAGCCCGCAGGTCAGCTCTCGCTTGAGGGTGCGGATCGTTTCCGGGCCGGTGCCGACCTTGACCCGCCGCCGGTCCGCGGGGATCTCGGCGTCGCTCATGCGACCCTCCTCGGTGCGCGGGCTCCGGCGGCCAGGCCGGAGCGGATGGTGCGGGCGGTTTCCCGCTCGGACAGCCCGATCGCGTGTGCGGTCGGGGTGAGGGCCTCGGCCACCTCGGCCTCGGTCAGGGCGCCGCCGGCCGCGAGCTGCCCGAGCGAGGTCGCCGCGATGTACAGGGCGAAGTTGCGGCCGCCGGGCGTCGCGGCGGCGAGCCGGTCGAGGGTGCGTTCCACGGCGGCCCGCACGTACGCACCCCGCCTAAATGCGGAGAAATCGCCCAGTACCTTGCGTGGCCCGGCCACCTCGGCCGGGCGCAGCAGGGCAGTCAGCCAGGCGGGTAGGGGCGCGGCCGGGCGGTCGAGCAGCACCTGGTAGGCCCGGCCGCTGACGGTGGAGCCGGGCGCGACGACGTAGCCGCCGTGCGCGCGGGTGTCGATCAGCCAGCCGAGGCCGCCACGGTCGCCTTGGGTGTTGCGCAGCGGCGGCCCGTCGGGGTGGGTGAAGTAGAGGTGCCGGCCACCGTTGCCGGTCGCGACGGTGAACGTGTCGTCAGGCACCGGTCGCCCGTTGGCGGCGCAGAGATCGGCGAACACCTCCCAGCCATGTCCATACCGGTCGTGGCCGTCCGGCGGCACGGCGGCGGGCTTACGGACGTCGAGGTCGATCACCACAAGGCCGGCGGGGCCGCACGCGATGCCGATGTTGTACGGCGTGCCCGCCCACGCCCGGGTGATGCGGGCCGCGTCGGTGGTGGCGCGGGGCTCCCAGCCGGCGTGACTGTCCCGGCAGCGCGGGTCCGTGCCGGTGCACCGATCCTCGGCGTGGTCGGGGAAGGCCGGCCGTTTGGGGTGGTCGGCGTCGTGGGGCCGGTTGTCGCAGCGCAGCGGGAAGACGGGCCAGCCGCGGGCGGCGTGGGCGAGGGCGGCGGCCCGCAGCGGGCCGTTCTCGAGCATGGGGATTCTCCTCGATCGGCAGGCGGCCAGGGCGGCGCCTGATCCGGGTAGCGGGCGGCCAGGTCACGGCGCCGGGCGATGCGTAGCGCCCGCTCGGCGGTACTGACGTCCGGCGCGGCCGGGCAGGCGAACACGTCATGCACCCACGCGAGATGTGCGGCCCATGCGGCCGAGTCGGCCGGACCGCCGTCGCGGCAGTTCAGACACGCCCACCGCCACACCCGCCGAACAGCAGGCCGAGGCGCGGTGGCCGGGTCACAGCCGGGATGCGTGGTGTGCCCGCCCGCGACGGCGGCCGGATGCAGCGGGATGCCGCACCCGGCCGCGCAGACCAGCGCGGCCGGGTGCCGCACGGTCATGCCGTCAGGTCGAACTGTTCGCCGGTGATGGCCTCCACCACGGCGGCGACCAGGTCGCGGGCGGCGGGTGGGGTGACGGCGTTGCCGAGCATCCGCACCCGTTCGCGTTTGCTGCCCAGCAGCACGTAGCCGGGGGTGAAGGCCATCCCGGCGCGGATCTCGTCGACCTCCAGCATCCGGAACGTGCAGTCCTCAACGGCGATGCTCGTGCCGACGACGGCGTCCCCGGCGACAGTGGTCTGTGCGGGCAGTGGCACATCG
The DNA here is from genome assembly GCF_024137025.1 of Paractinoplanes aksuensis. Taxonomy (GTDB): domain Bacteria; phylum Actinomycetota; class Actinomycetes; order Mycobacteriales; family Micromonosporaceae; genus Actinoplanes; species Actinoplanes aksuensis. The sequence goes on along the minus strand of NZ_JAMYJR010000021.1, from coordinate 134,078 downwards.
AGCGGTCGCAGGCCTCGCCCGTCGTAGGGCATCAGCACGTGGTCCCAGCGGACCAGCGACTGATGCCCGGCCGTGGTCAGCGCCCGCAGCGGCTCATCGAGCGGGGTGGACATCTCGCCGCCCGCGCCGCGGGTGGTGTTGTTGCGCATCACCACCCCGAGGTGGGTGCCCCCGGCGGCGAAGGTGCGCAACGGATGCCGTGCGGCGGGGGTGGCCACCCCGTTGTTGCGCAGCGGCACCACCAGCGCGTTCTCGGCCCGGGCCGTCTGGGCGCGCAGCGGCGCCGAGGCGGGCCGGGCCTGTTTGCCGTCGCGGCCTTCCACGGGCACCACGAGCGGTTGCGGCATCAGGACGGCCTCGGTCTCCCGGGTCGTGCGGGAGCGCATCGGCACATCGACCGGCTGTGCGGCGTCGTTCCACGTGCCGCCGGCCGGGATCAGCAGCGGCGGGCAGGCCACCGCCTTGGACGCTGTGGTGTGCACCGCCGTGAGCGGGCGGTGCACCGGCCAGGAGCGGACGCCGGGGCGGCGCTCGAAGGTTTGCCCGGCCGCTTCGACAGTGACCGGCCCGGCGTAGCGCTGGAGCCCAGCTTCGACACGGGCGAGGGTCTTGGGCTGCAACGGCCGAGCCCGGTCACCGATGCGCTGCCCGGTGATCGTCCAGTCGATCGCCGAGGCTGCGGGCAGCACGTACGGCGACACCCGCGCCCCGCGGCAGGTCGCGTGCGGGCAGCGGTAGTGGTACTGCTGGCCGTAGCGCATCGCCCGACGCTTGCCCGGCTTGGTCACCATGACCGCCCGCACGTCCCCGCAGGACGCGCACCATGCGCGCGGGCGGGTCCACTTCGCGAAGTCCGGCGCCCGGTACTGCCGGCGCCAGAACACGAAGTACACCCGGTCGCGCAGTTGCGGCGCTCCCGGCCCGAACGCCGAGGCGAACGCGCTGTTGAGCACCACGATCCGATGGGCGTAGCCGAGCGCGGCCATCCGGGACAGCCACACATCGAGGTGCTCCCACATCAGCACGTCGGTGACGTTCTCCACGACCACCGCCCGGTACCGGTGCACCTCGGTGAACCGGGGCACGTCCTGCATCAGCATCCGGGAACGCTGGGCGGCCTCGTCCGGCAACGGCCGCTCGTCGGCCTGGTCGAACAGGTTGAGCTGGGTCGGCTTGCCGTCGTAGTCGACCTTCTTGCCCCGGGCGATCGACCAGTTGGTGCACTCCGGGGAGAACCAGCCGATATCCGTGGTCGGGTGCCGGCGCGGGTCGATCGCGGCGACGTCGGCGACGTCGTGGTCGGCGTGCGGCAGGTTCGCGTTGTGGGTGGCGATGGCCAGGTCCCAGTGGTTGGCGGCCATCACGACTCGCACCCCGGGTACCTGCTCCATGCCCGAGGATGAGCCACCGGCGCCGCAGAAGTAGTCCGCCACGGTCAGCATCAGGCCACCGCCCGGATGTGGTCCGGCGTGCGGGTCATGTCGTGTTCGTCTGTAGGGCAACCATGCAGGCAGGCGCAGCATGACACCTGCTCGCAGTGTGTGCCCTGCTGGTCGGCCAGGCAGAGGTCAGGGTCGCAGATGCAGTCCGGGCAGCCGCCGCGCCGCCGAAGGTCGCGGAGGATCTCGGCGTCGAGGTCGATGCGCATCTGTTGCGGGTCACGGCGGTAGGCGCTGGGCCGGGACACGGTGGTGATCCGCAGGCCGGGCGCGCTTTCCAACGCAGCGACCATGGCGGCGACCTGGTCGCCGTCGCCCATCAGTCGGATGTTCATGCGGCCACCGCCAGCGGCGCCTGGTCGTCGATCGGCTGGTCGTCGCAGCACGAGGTGATCTCGACCCGGTGCCAGCCGAGGCCGGTGACGTCGCTGCCGTAGTCCGAATCGGCTTTGACCCGGTTGTACTGCCGTCCGCTGTGGCGGACCTCGCGGACGGTGACTGGGATGCCGAGCAGGGCTGCCCAGTGGTGCACCTCGTCGGCCTGGTCGTCATCGAGGCGCAGCATCAGGGTGCCGGTGTCGTAGCCGGTGAAGTCCATGGGCAGCGTCAGCCGGTGCTCGGTGTGCATGGCCAGTAGCCACCGCAGGGTCGCGGCCCGCCGCGTGTCAGGCCCGTCGTCGTCCGCCGGCTCGTTGTCGGCCGGTTGGAGGTCGGGGGCGCCGGAAGCGGCGGCGCGGCGGGCGAGCTGTTCGAGACGCCCGGCGAGGCGGTCGGCCAGGGTGTACTCCAGGTGTTCGCGGGTGACGGTCTCGGCGAACACGAGGGCCGACATGACGACGTCGATGGCCTCGGCGACGACGTCGTCCCAGGTGTGGGTGACGCCCTTGCGCGGATTCTGACCCAGCACGCCGATGACGGCCTGAGCCATCTCACCCGCCTCTTCCTGCACCTTCAGGGCGCGGCACAGGGTCTCGGGCAGGCCGGCCAGGTCGGAGTTGCCTCGCTGGTCGAGCTGGGTGGCGATGCGTGCGGCGGCCCGGATGATCGGCTGGGTATTCACGGGGTATCCTCCTGGATCCGTTGCCGGGACTGCTGGGTGGCGTCACGGCGCTGGGCGTCGTAGGCGGCCATGCGGGGGTCGTAATCGACGTCCACCCCGGTGACGTGGTCGTCGATCCGGGCTTCGTCGTCGAAGCCGTGGTCGAACTGCTCGGGGTGCCAGCCGCGGGTGCGGAGCACGTGGTCGAGGTGGTCCATCGCGGCGAGCACCTCTTTCGGGTCGATGCCTTGCTCTCGGCCGCGCTGGTGGATGGCCTCGATCGCGGCCTGCCGGTGCTCAGTTGCTTGGATGTAGCGGCCGTAGGCGCTGCGTGCGGTCGGCCGCCACACGGTGCGTGGTTCAACGTGATCTCTGGTCGCGGCCCGGCTACTGCTGCCGGCCGCCGGTATGGCGTCGCCGGTGAGTAGCCGGGCCAGGACGGCGCGAATTCTCACGCTGCCCTCCGGGAGCCGATCGCTTCGGGTCGCCACGAGCGGGCGGGGGCCGTCTCGCGCATGCGGTGCCGGGTGGCTTCCAGGGCCTGGCGGGTGCCTTCGTCGAGCATGGCCAGGTCGGCGGGGTCGAGGCCGTTGCGGATGACGGCCTGGCGGCGGGCCTCGAACAGGGCGGGCAGGTCGGGGTGGCTGATCTGGCGGCGGCCACCGGGCAGCCGCACCACGGTCAGTCCTTGGGCGCGGGCGTCGTCGTCGTGGGGGGCGTGGATACGCTCGGCGATCCGGGCGAGGAAGTTCATGATGTCTCCTGCCTGGCGACGGTCAGTGGGCTTGGCGGTAGCGGCGGATGAGGGCGTTGGCGACGCGCCGGCCGATGCGCAGGCGCAGGCCGGTACCGCGGCAGCGCGGGCACTGGCGGTCGCCGCGGGCGGCGCGCGGGGCGGGCGGTCGGTGGCGGTAGCGCAGCCAGTCGCCGGTCTTGTGCGGCGTGGTGCCTTTTCCTTCGCATCGGTGACAGTGGGTGAACGGCTTGATCCAGCAGCACAGCGCGTACACAACAGTGGCGATGAGGCTGATGGCGGCGATCCCGATCGGAATGGTGGCGTAGGCGTTGCTGCTGGTAGCAGCCTCGGTGAGGGTCATCAGGGTTGCTCCGGGCAGGGTGACGGGCGGTGAGCGACCCGGGCCGCTACCGCTACCTGTGGATGTTGTTGCAGGTGGCATAGGTAGCGGGGCCGGTAGCGTTGCCGCTACCTTTTGCCGCCCCGCTACCTCTGCTGCTACCTGTCTTCCTCGACCTGCTCGGCGTCGTCGTCGCTGTCGCTACGGTCGCGTGCGGCCAGGGCGTCGATGATCTGGGCGTGGTAGATGCCACGCTGTGTGACGCCTTTCGCTTTGACGTTGCGTGACTCGATCTCCAATGCCCGCACGAGCGCTGAGAGGGCTTCGGCGGTCAGTGCCGCGTAGGCGTCGGGGAATTTCTCGGCCAGCCGCGGGGCCAGGGTCTTCCAGTGCTGGCCCCGCTCGCCCGGCACCCAGATGACGGCGAGGTCGGCGAGGATGTCGCGGGCCGGGGGCAGGTCGACCTGCTCGCGAGTTCCCCCGCGCAGGGCGAGGGCCTTGGCGCAGATCTTCTCCACGGTCCGCCGGTCGAGGTAGGCGGCCCGCACGGTGGTCATTGGCCCCATGCCGACGCGTACGCCCCAACCGGCGTCCACGCCAATCTCGAACTGGTTGGGCCGCGCGCCTTGGCGGAACGCGCCGGTGCCCAGCGCCAGGTCGACCTCGACATGCGAGGGAACGGCCAGGCAGGTGCGCAGCGCGATGTTGGAGGTGACGCCCTTGGGCAGCGATTCCTTGTCGATGCGCTGTGTTTCCAGGATCAGGTGGATACCCAGCGCTCGCCCGCGTTTGATAACGCTGGTCGCAGCGGCCGAGGCGGCTTTGCCCAGCTCAGGGTCGTTGATCAGTTCCTGGATCTCGTCGATCAGTGCGGCGATCGGACGGACCCGCGGATCGCGCATCGCGATGGCCCGGTTCAGCTTGTTCTCGGTGTTGAGGCCCTGCTGAGCCCAGCCCTTGATGATCGGGCCACGTTCGTCGCACTGCTTGACCAGCCACAACAGCATCCGGTAGGCGGCGCGTTTGGTGTCCTCATCAGCGCCGGAACCGAACAGCCCGGGTGCGCACAGCGGCTCGAACATGTCGTAGTCACCACGCCCGGCCAGATCGAAGATCGCGAACTGCACTATCGGGTCCAGCGACATGGCCGCGCACACCACCCGCCCGGACAAGCTCTTCCCGGATCCGGGGAACCCGGCGAACAGGCTGTTACGTTCGTCCATCCGATACATGACCTTGCGCATCCGCGGGTCGAAGCCGTACACGAACTCCTTGAAGTAGTCCGTGGCCCCGCCGGACAGATGCGGCCAGGCCGGTTGGCGCATCGCCGAGACCGGTTTGTCGGCCACCCACAGGGCGAGCCGGCCCGGATGCTCGCGCGGCATCGTCTCGGGCCACACCTGATCCAGCGGCAGCCGCAGCCCACCAGCGAGCTGTTCACGCTTGTCGACCACATCGACCGCGATGACCCCGTCGGGCAGGTCAGCGACCGCCAGATAGCCCGGGCCTTCCCGGCGGATCTCGCCGAGCCCGGCGGGGAACACGATGTCCTCCGGCTTCTTGACCAGGCCGGTGGCCATGATGCCTTTGCGGGTCAGTTCCGCGGTCAGCTTGCGGTACTTGGCTCGTACGACCGTGCGGGCCAGGATCGGCTTGTCAACCGGCCGGCCGTAGCGGGCCAGCGCGACCAGGCCGACGGCGGCCAACAGCCACCGTGCCCACCCCGGCGTCACACCCGACAGGACCACCAGCACGGCGGCCACAGCAGCCAGCACACCGGCTCCGGTAACCCACCACCGCCACGACGCCTGCCGCTGCCGGTGGCGGTCCAGTTCCAGCCACGTCTTGGCGTCGTTGCGGGTCGCAGCGTCCTGCCGTAGCCCCCAGTTGCCGACCTCGGCGCTGGTCCAGCCCAGCACCCGCCCGGTCAGTCGGGCCGCACCCTGCGGCGCGTACCAGGCCACCAGCGCGGCGTAGACCGGGATCCGGACCGCGTGGACCCCGGCGTGATAGCCCACGGCGGCCACCGCCCGACGCATCGCGTCCCGGCGGGTCTGGGAGTCCGACAGCCACACCGGGAACACCGGGGTGCGGCGCACGTCCAGAAACGCCAGCGCGTCACCCGGCGGGTCCGGCGGGTCCACCACTGTCCCCACGAGCACCGTGCCGGCCTCCACCGACTCGCCGTCGTCGTCGCCGACCACGACGAGGCCCTGCTCGGCGGCGACCCGGTCGGCCCGCCGCTGACCCAGGTTGACGATCTGGGCAGCACCGGGGTTGACGACGTCGTCCGGGACCGGCTCCGGGGCCAGTTCCTCCGCAACGGGTGATGGGGTGTGTGTGCTCACGGGCAGACCTCCGGTCCGTGGTCGGTGCCCGGGTCTGCGACCCGGTCAGGCTGGGATGATGCGGCCAGGGCCGGGAACCGGCCGGCGTCGAAGGATTCGACGAAGTCGGCGACCGCGGCCGGTGGGTGCACGTAGCACTCACCGCCGGGGTACTGCACCCAGATCTCGGTGCGGGACACGGCGACGTCGGTGGCGTCGGTCCGGTCGAGCAGGTAGTGGGCAACCGGGCAGGACCCGGCGTCGTCGCGCCGTCCGGTCGCCCCGGACTCGGCCAGCCTTTGGGCGACCGCTTCGGCGGACGCGCCCAGTTCGGCGATCAGGCCTCGGATGTGGCCGGGGCCGCGGGCATCGCTGTGCGACATCGTGGCCACCCCTAGGCGATGATCAGCGCGGCGGCGAACAGCCACGCGTAGTGGAAGGACTGGTCGAGCGCGTACGCGCCACCCAGGGTCGGGTTGTCGTCGCGGCCGGGCCGGGGCGCTCCGAGGGCGTAGAACCGGCCGATCCCGCACCGCTGGGCGAGGCGTTTGATCAGGGTGCGCCGGTCGGCCGCGTAGTGGGTGATCGCCGAGACAGTGAGTCCCGCGGCGACCTTGCCCGGGTTGAGTTGAACGCCGAGGGCCCATTCCAGGGCGAGCAGGGCGAACACGGCGGTGGCGGTGTAGGCGGCCACGTGGGTCGCACAAGCGACCCGGCCGCCCCACCCGGGGTCGGCTTTACGGTCGGCCTGATGCTGGGTCTGGACCCAGTGGTCAGCAACCTGGTGGGCCGTGAACAGGGCGATGAACACGGCAGCGAACAGGGCAGTCATGATGGGGGCTCCTCAGAGCTTCGTGTGGGGCTCGCGTTGAGGGGCCGGGGCGCGATCGCAGGGTTGGTAGCCGGGTTGGTCGCGCCCCGGGCATGGTCAGAACTCGTCGCCGTTTTCGTCGCCGCGGTGGCCTTCGAACGCCTCGTAGCGGTGGCCGCCCTGTTCGTCACCGGCGGTCCGGTCGTGTCCGCTGGTGGCCGTCTGGCCACCCAGCTGCCAGAACGGCACCTGCTCGATGCCGTCGATCGTTTCGGCGACGTGGCTGAACTGGCCGGTGGCTTCGACGTTGCGCGCCTTCTCCTGCGTGGGGTGGGTGCCGGCCTCCCAGGCGTCGCGGGTGGATTCGGTGAACACCGATCCGGACTCGGCCGCCCGCTGTGCCGGAGGCCGGCCGTCGATCAGGATGCCGCCGCACTCGGCGGCGGTGGCCACCTGGTCGGCTTGAGCGAGCTGGTCGGGGGTCAGCCGGGTGTCCGGGCTGGTGGCTTGCTCGCGGAGTCCGGCCGCGTACTCGCGGGCCGCGGTGGCGGCCTGCGTCTTGCGGGCGGCCCACGCCTGTGGGTCGGCCGTGTCGCCGCCGGCCCGGGTGGACAGCACCTCGGCCGCGTGGGCGGCATCGTTGTCGAGTTGGTCGGCCGCGCGGTCGATGCGGGCGGCCATGGCCTCGTTGGTGTCGGAGTGTCCGCTCAATGTGCTGACCCTTTCTCAGTACTCGTCGGCGTCGTCGCGGTGGGCGGTGAATTTGGCGGCGGCCTGCGGGCCACCCCAGGCCTCGGCGAGCGTGGCCTTGTCGGTGGTAGGCAGGTCGGCGGCGTGGAGCAGGTCGCCAGGTCGCTGCCGTCGGCTGCGGCCTGCTCTTCCATGCGGGTGGCGTGGCTGAGCAGTTCCGGAGTGAGGTGGGCGTACGGGCTTGGCAAGGTGTCTCCTTTGGATCGACTACGCCGGGGTGCGGACCGGCCGGGAAGCGTTGTCCGGCCGGGGTTTCGGGCGACGAACCGGGCGCGGGGTGGGTGCCGGTTTTGCAGTGGTGCGGGCCTGGCGGGCGGCGCGGCGGACGTCACGGCGGTGCCAGGCGATCGGGGTGCGGACCAGGGCGACGCGCATCCCGCGGCGGATCAGCAGGGCGTGGAAGTTGGGCAACCCGGCGAGCATGGCCGGGGCGATGACCGGCACCCGCCGGGTGCTGGTCGAGGTGATCCGCCCGCCCGCGTCGCGGGTCGGGGTGACCTCCTCGCGTTCCCCGGCCAGATCGCCGAAGGCCCGCAAATCTTGGGCGTCCTTGCAGCCGCCGAAGACCAGCACCGCGGCGGCCGAGTTCAGGATCATCGATGCGCCGTCGTTGCCCCACCGCTCGCGTAGCTGGCCGAGGCCTTGGCAGGCGGCGTGAATGGCAATGGAGCGTTTACGCAGCTCGGCCATCCACTTGTCCACCGGGATGGGGCAGACCAGGGCGAGCTCATCGAGCACGAACGCCATCCCTGGGTCGAGCCGCCCGCCCGCCCGGCCGGCCGCGGTGTGCCGGGCCTGGTAGGCGACCTCGGCGACCAGGGCGGCCACCAGCGGGCCGACCGTTCCGTCGTCGTCGCCGAGCAGGTACAGCGTCCCGGCCCGGTCGGTGAGCTCGGCCACGGTGAACGTGCCGGCCTCAGCCGGGTCGGCGTCGCCGGTGACCGCGGCCGACGGCAGGGTGGTCCAGGCCAGAGCGGGGGCCATGGCGAGCATGACGCCGTCGCGGGTGCGAGTGCTCATGTCGATCGACTGGGCGGCGGCCTGGCGCATCGCCGCTGCCTGCGGGGACTCCTTGAGTGCGGTCAGGATCGCCTCACGGGCGGTGTCCGGGTCGGCGCACCACGCCTGCACGTTAGCCATCCGGTAGCCGCCGAGGGCGGCCGCGTGCAGCCACACGGCGAGGACCCGGCGGGCCTGGATTGCCCACCGCTCACCCTCGCTACCAGCCTGGGTCGGGCCGATCAGGTCCTTCGCCCGGCGCCCGGCGGTGGCCGGGTCGTGGCAGCCGGCCAGCGGGGTCCACCGCAGCGACGAGTCGAGACCGCCGAGCCCGCCCGGGTTGAACACCCGCACCGGGCCGCGCCGGGCGCGCAGCGGGGCGGTCAGGTCGTAGAGGTCGGTGGCGGTCGAGGTGACCACCACACCGCCGGGAGCGTCGATCACCCGGTTCGCCAGTTCGGCGGTCTTGCCGGTGCCGGGGATCCCGATGCGCAGCGTGGATTCCTCACCGGAGGTCCACACCGTCATCCGCCCCGCGGTCGCCAGGGGAACGGCGAAGGTGCGCAGCGGCACCCGCCACCGCCGCCAGCGGCTGAGCGTGGCCAGCGATGGGCGGATGACCGCGGCCCGGCGGCGCATCGCCCACCACGACGAGGTCCGCCACACGTCCACCGCCGACGCGGTGCCGGAATGCCGGCGGGCGTGGCGGTCCCACCGGCCGATCACCCCGGCCGAACCCCGCCCGCGGCGACGGCCGCGGGCGAGCAGGGCCAGCAGGGTGATACCGCCGAGGATCAGCCCGTACCCAGGCTGATCGTGGTCGGAGTTCCGGGCGAGCAGCCACCCGGCAGAAATCAAGGCCAAGCCGGCACCGACGGCGCGGGCCAGGGTCTTCCCGGACAACATCACAAGAGGTCTCCGTTTCAGAATTCGTCGGTAACGTCAGCGCGGTCCAACCGGGCATCGCGGGCCGCGCAATGCGCCTCCAACCAGGCGTCGCGGGCCGCGCAATGCGCCTCCAGCCACGCGTCACGGGCCGCGTTGTGCGCGGCCATCGCGGGCTCGACAGGGGCAGGACCCGCAGCCAACCGGGCCTCACGGGCCGCAGCCCGCTGGGCGTTGCGCTCCCGGTACTCGGCCTCCCGCTGCGCACGGACCTCGTCGACCCGGGCCACACGCTGCTCGCGCGTCTCGCCAGGCTCGGGTACCTCCGATCTGGACGGCATGTGTTCCTCCTGTTCAGAACTCGTCGGTGCCGGCGTCGCGGGCGGCCATCTGCCGGTCGGTCGCGCCGGCCAGGGCGTCGAAGATGGCCAGGGTTTCGGGGTCGGTGACGGCGTTGCCGTCCTGATCGATCGGGCCGGTGTAGCCGGACTCGCGCAGGTCGAAGAACCGTCGGTCAGCGTCGGTCTCCGGGGCACGGTCCCAGCGTCGGGAAGTGGTCACGGCAGCCTCGTTCCGAGACGTCGAAGGGGCGGATCGGGTGGCCTGGTAGGCCAGCGCGAGCGGATAGCCAGCCCGCGGATCGGTGTAGGGCAGTGACTCCGACGCGACCGCCGCGAGCATCGCGACGGTCGCCGGAGCCGGCCGGTGCAGGCGCCACATCGTCGGCCGCCGCAGTCACATCTCGTCGGCGTCGTCTCGCGCCCGCTGGCGCGTCACGCCGATCGACCGGCCGTCACGGCCCGCCGACGCGGCCGCCCGCTGCCGGGCGGCGTCCTCGGCCATCGCCTGCCGTTGCCCGGCGCGGATATCCGCCGCGGTGCGCTCGGCGCCGGCGCGACTCGGACCGAACTGGTTACTTGCCATACTGGTGACCTCCCGAAGGTCTGGTGACTGGATGGGGAGACCAGCGGCACAGCACGCGCTTGCAGGCTGAGGGCTGTGCCGCTGGGCGAAATCAGGGCTGACGCTCGATCAGGGCGCGGATCCGGCCGCCGATCTCCACCAGGCTGATGGAGGCGACCACGATCAGGCCGTCCACGCTGAACGGCAGCAGGTAGGCCGAAGCGCCCGTCTCGCCGTACTCGACAGCGACACCGACCATGTGCCAGTAGGACACCCACGCGGCGATCCCGGCGATGACCGCCGTAGCGGCCAGCCGCAGGTACGAGGTCGGGCCGCGCCGGACCGGGACACGGGAGATCAGCTCCACCGTGAGCAGCAGTGCCAGCGGTGACCAGGCCGAGATAGCCTGACTGATGATGTTGTCCGAGGCGTGCAGCACGTTGCCCGCCAGCGACGCGGCGATGCCCAGCGTGAACACCGCCCGCACCGCCCAGCCGATCCGCTTGAGCCGCGAGACGCTGGTTCCCGGCGTCACCGCATCCTCCGCGGCCGGCACCGGCGCGCGATCAGCCTCGACGACCGGCGCGGGCTCGGCGAGCAGCTCGGCCTCAGCGACCGGGCCGGGTTCGGGCAGTGGCTCGGCCTCGGCGGGCAGGGTCTCGGGCACCAGGTGCAGCGGGGGCCGCGGGGCGACGCTGCCGCGGATCACCATCGAGGTGTGCAGGTCCTTGACGTTCTGGTCACGTTCGGCCAGCTTGCCCAGCTCGGAGAGAACCGTTTTGGCCTTCTCGGAGCCAATGCGCAGCTCCTTCATCAACCGGTTCCGCGAGGGCAGCTCACCGTCAAGGGTCCGGGTCAGCTCGATCGCTTTGGGCATCAGCTCGTCGATGCTGGCGGGGTAGGCGCTGCGGGTCAGGGTCGGAGCGGTCATGCGGCAGCCTCCAGGGGTGCGCAGGAAGGCACTCGGCCAGCGAGCGCGGGAAGACGTTTGGGGTGGATCAGGCCGCGCGGCGCGGGCCGGGGCGGGTGAAACGGCGACGGGCGACGTGGGCGAAGGTCTCGCGGATGACGCGGCCCTCGGCGCGGCGCACCCGGCGCCAGTCCAGGTCACTCGGACCGCTGTCAGCGGCCAGGATCGCGATCTCCGCGTCCAGCCAAGCCACCTCGGCGTCGAGCAACGGCTGCTCGGCTTCGATCTCGGCCAGCTCGGTCGGCGAGGGCTCGCCGTCGTGGGGAACGTGCGTGCTCACAGGTGTTCCTCCAAGGAAGGGCCAGCGCGGCGACAACCACCACACGAGCGGCTGACGCCGCGCTGACGAGCGAAAAGCGAAAGAAGTTGAGGTCGCGACTGCGGTTGAACCACCAGGCGGACATGTCTTGCAGCCGGACAAGTCAACGGCCGACACCCGAGGCAACCCCGTAGTCGCGTGTTCAGTTCTCAATGAGCAAGCGCGCGGCGGGACGATCACGAACGGTGCAGCTGTTAGGCCACTTCCGCCGTGCCGGAGCCCGACCGGCTACTCCGCGTTACAGCTATCTCTATTAGACGTGCGGAAGGTGCACCTGTCAATAGAGCTATTTCTAAGAGCCTGATTGGTCGTGCTCGCGCAGTACCGCTAGCCTTATTGCCGCAGGTTGAGGGGGTGCGCCAGGTGGGCGTGGGTTATCGAGAATTAGCGGACGCACTGCGTAATCGGATTCAAGATGGTACATATCGGGCGGAATCAACTCTTCCACGACAGGAAGACCTGGCCAGAGACTTCGCCGTGAATATCAACACCGTTCGCCAGGCCGTTCGTCTCTTGGAGGCCGAGGGTTTAGTCACGGCTGTCCGACGCAGGGGCACCGTCGTGCGCAGCCGGCCGAGAATGAAACGTCTAGGTGTTGAGCGGTACGCAAAGAGCAAATGGAAGTTCGGCGGCTTAGTCGCCTTCGCAGCCGATCGCGAAGCTTCAGGCCGCCCTTGGGCGCCTAGCGATCAAACCAATAAGACTCGCCTGACAGCGGCCGATGCCGAGGTTGCAGAGGCGTTTGGTCTATCGGAGGGCGATCTGGTGTACGAGCGAGCGCGTCTAGTTAAGGACGCCGGCACTCCGACTCATGCACTAACTAGCTACTACCGGCCTGATGATGTAGCTAACACGCCGCTCGTTGACCCGGCGCCCGGACCCGCTGGAAGGGGCGGAGGCTTTGCGGTTCTGACGGTCCAAGGCCTAGAACCGGACACGATTGCCGAGACTCTGCATTCAAGAATGCCGACGCCGGGAGAGATTGAAGTTCTAGAAATTCCACCTGGCGAACCCGTCGTAGTCCTTCATCGCAGCACGTTTACGGCAAGCGGGAGACTGGTCGAGTTCGCCCGGGGGGTTCACAGGGCATCGCATTTTTCCTGGACGTACAAATTTCAGATCCCGGACTGAGGAGAAGATGGACACCACGTCTGTTCAAATTTCGTCGGAGTATCGCGAAGACATCGAGACCCTATGGGCGTACCACGACATGCACCACCGGCTTGTTCCCACCGATGTGGGTATAGGTCTCGGCAGTCACGACCTCGGCGTTGCGATAGTCGCAGCAGAACTTTACGAACAGCACCTATTTCCGCTGATTGTCTTTACGGGAGCGAATTCTCCAACAACCGTAGAGCGGTTCCCGCGTGGAGAGGCGATGCACTATCGCGAATACGCAATTGGGCATGGCGTCCCGCCTGCGGCCGTGCTGGTCGAAACTGCCGCAACGAATACCGGCGCGAACATCCAGTTAACCCGTCAGCTGCTTGAGCGCGGTGGCGTTGAAGTCGACTCCGTAACTCTTATGTGTCGCCCTTACCAACAGCGCCGGGCATACGCCACATGTAGGAAGCTTTGGCCTCAAGTGATGGTCCAGTGTGCCTCGCGTCCGCTGTCGCTTGATGACTACGTCTCATCGATCGGCGATGTGAACCGAGTAATCAATATGCTCGTAGGCGACACGCAAAGGGTCGACCTTTACGCCAAGCGGGGTTTCGCGATTCACCAAGATATTCCTGTAGAGGTGCAAAGCGCATTTGATCGCCTGGTTGCCGCCGGTTTCACAACTCGCTTGATAGCGGGTGACTAAAGTTGAGGCGCTCCGGGTGTTACGCGGCGGTCTTAGGTCGATAGCGACTTCGGTTATAGTCACTCGAAGTATGTATCGCTTTCGATAGTGGTGTTGGTTGCAGCTCTCGTTGCCTGGCGCCGTGTCTGTGATGGAATTATTTTCAACGGCGGCTTGTTCGCAAACCATCGTGAAATCTCCCGGCCAGCATCCTCTGAAATCTTGCCAGATTCGACGGCTTCGCTAACGGACATCTCTTCCCCTACAAGGGCGGCCGCGAGTCTAATCCTCTCCGCTGTGGGGTTGTTATCGCGAAGGATTCGACGTGCTCTCATCTCTGATTTGATGAACGTAGACATCAAAATCCACATGCCACCTATTTGGACGTTGAGGGGTAGGGAAGAAACCGAAGGCAACGTTTCATCTGATTCCGCTGCGATACGAGTTAGAGACGTAGTTACCTCTCTTGCTTTGGGTGACAATAGGTGTGGCTTTTCCAGTTCACGAACAAAGGCGCCAATCTCCGAAATCATCCGTTCAGGGTTATCCGCAAAAAAGTGTCCTGGAAAGTATCCATTTATAAACCATCGAGCCAATCCGACGGCAAGGGGGCTAAACCCGAGGAAGTTGCCAGGCAAGCTGAGCTGACGCCAGAGGGGTCGCAGAAGATCTACGCTGTTTTGTTGGCCAGAAGATATCTGCCGAATCGAGATTGTCCCGCGTGTCCATGCGAAGCAGCTGATTATCTCATCCCCGCGAAGGGCGGGTTTCGAGGCCGCATATGCCGAGTCAAAAGTCTCTGCATAGAAGGCGAATAAACGTTGGTCGGACTCGCCTCCGGGAAAATACACTGCCGTGTCCCGCGTGAAAGTAGCCACCCACCCCAAAGCCGCTAGTCTGAGGGCGGCGGTCACCTCAGCCTGATCCTCGCTCTTGGCATGCTTAAGTATATTCGCTTGTAGCTCAGTTTCGACTAGGCTACGGCGGGGACCTATAGCGCTGATTATTAGTGCGTCTAGTGCGGAGTAAGCAGCAAAGACACCCGTAGGTGTCAGCACAGGCGTAGAAACTGCAATCTTCGCGACCACTTGGTTAATAAGTTGTCTCAAAGTTGAATGTTTCACTGTCACGAAGGGCAAGCACCGGCATAGGAAAGATAAGAGGTTGCATCGCTTGTCTTGCGATCGCCTGACTCTTTCCTCAAGGAGGTACTTGTAGAAACGCTCAGCGCCAGCCTCTTTGTGCTTATCCTCAATCTGGAGAGCCAGCTGGGCGACAACATCCCACTCTGCATTTGCCACTTTCGATGCCAAGCTTTTGGCTAGTTTCTCGGGTGTGTCGTAGGCCCTCGTTAAGTAGTAACCAGCAAAATACTCCATGAAGGTTCGGTGGGTGAATTTGTATAACGGCTCTCCGTCTGCGGTCGATCCAGCGTCGCTAAAGACCCACGCACGGCCGCGGCAAAACTCGACGAATTCCTTTGCTGCAGCCTCCGCCTCATGCGCGTCCTCGAAGTCATGCTGCTGGAGGTATGCTGAAGTTTGTTGAATTAGTACTCCTTCCGTCACCCCCTCGGTCTTATCGGACTGGGTCAGCATCCAATATCCGAGAAATTTCATCGCTGGATCTACCAAGCGGCCGACACGAAGCTCTACATGAATCTTGCGGTGACTGTCCCATTTTTCAAAAAGCATCGTAGCGCAGCGTTCATACACGGCCGGCCTGTTTCGCGGAATGGATTGCTCCCCTCTGTAGATAATGCACATCAACGCAAGAAGGAGTGGGACGGATCGTAAGTCTTGAACTTGCTCGCTTTCTTCCATAAAGGAGTCTGTCCAGGACGACGCTTCTTCCTCGGTGAGCGAGTCGTCCTGCTGGAACCACTTCTTTACGTACTCCTCTGTCCTATCGGCGTCGAAGCCGTCTATTTCGAACGTCTCGAATTGCTTGGTGTCCATTGGAGCTTGGAGATACCCAACACGTCTGGAGGTAACGAGTACGCGTGAAAGCGGATACCTTCTGCAGAATAGCTCGACCGCGTCAGTTACAGCGCGTCGCTTAGTCGTATCGAGTAATTCGTCTAGGCCGTCGAATATGATTAAGCATCGCCCAGCATCCAGTAGGTGGTTGATTAGGCCAGCAGGCGCCGGACATTGGTATGCCACGCGAAGGCGTTTCTCAATGTGCTCTACGATGGACTCAGTCAGATCGGCGTCGGAGGCGAATTCTCGTAGAATCACCATGAACGGGATGAGGCCATCTGACTTTGAGGCTTCAGTGAACATCGTGACCGACGCCGCAGTGGACTTTCCATTTCCAGGATCGCCTAGCAGCACGGTTCGGTCGATCTGTCGGATCAGGTCTTCAATGCGACGCAGTGTCGCTTTTTGCTGTCCTAAGCCACTCTTCTTGATGCTTGGACTGACGTAAATATCCGCGATCGGGACCCTGCGGCGGCGTTCGAAATCCGGAGGCGTGATGAATCCGTGAGCGGCGATTGCTTGAGCTCTGTATGACTCCAGGAATCGCTGTTGTTCATTCGCGTCTAGCTTGTTCGGCGTGGAGGCAATATCAGAGGTCTTGCGTTCAATGGCCTCCAGAATCGCTGCAATTCTGTCAAAGTTGGCCTGTTCCTTGAATTTCGCTGCGACATCCGGGAAGTCTCGTTCGACTGTACCCGTGACATGCTCGCATTCGTCCCGAAGCGCAGCAAAAATCTCGCGTTGGAACTTTGTGCGCACAGCTTGGGAGAAGTCCGGCAGGAGGCGACCTCCATCTGCGAGCCAGCGACTCAAGATCGGTTCCGCTGAGGCTGCCGGCGCACCCGTAAGCATTACGGTCATTAGCTCGAAGGCGATGGCTTCGGTAGCTGGGTCCGACATAAGCGCCCTAAATCGTCCGGCGTCTAGTCCTGCGGGGAAGTCGACAGCGATTAATCGCTTAGAGTCGAGTGCCCGCTCTGCGGCCAAGAGGCCAGCTACTGTGTCTTCGTCGGTCTCTCGGCCACGGCGGCGACGCACGGCCCCAGCGACTTGTTTGCCAACCCGCGCTCCGGCCCCCATAACAACTGACCCGAGCACCTCGGCTGCCACTGCCTCAAGCATGTCGTGTTCGCCCCTCTGTGGACTGCGCGGGGAGCATAAGCCGTGAGGTACCTGTTGGCTCTGTCAGTAGTCTGACAGCGCCCACTTGTTGCGCTCGATGGCCACATGGCGGCGAGACGGCGCGACTGCAGGTACCCATCAGTCGTTAGGCATCGCTTGTGACTCAGGCTCTAGCCGGCAAGCTAGGCCGCATGATCACGGCAAACGAGCGCAGCAGTGAGGCCGTGCCGTCGTGTAACTGGCGATGGCCGACGCGATCGGTCTTGAAAGCTAGGGGAGCGGGCTGGGAGCGGGCTGGGAGCGGGCTGGGAACGGTGAGCTTACCTAGGGCTCCGTGAGAGTCCGGCAAGTGGCGGGCACCGACTGCCTCTGAACTGCACAAACCGAGGCGACCACTGCTCCTCGATGGCCAATGACCTTGGTTGTGGTCCAGGGGGTCGCGGGTTCAAGTCCCGTCGATCACCCCATTGCAGTAAAGAAAGCCCGGTCATCGACCGGGCTTTCGTCGTTTCCGGCCGGCTAGTCCGCGGTCATGGTGGCGCCCGGCCCGCTGTCGGTGACCAAGAAGTCGGTGCGGGGCAGGCGGCCGTCCGGCCCTCGCGGGCCCGGCGGCGGTGTCGTCGACCGGAAACGATCAGCCGTCCAGCCGGACTGCTGCCAGCTGTTGCCGGCCTGGGGCGAGTCCGGGGCCAGGCCGGCCGGCTCGCCCGTGTTGCCGACGGCGACGTTCGAGCGCAGCGTCGCCGCACCCCCGGGCAGCGCGAAGCCCGACCCCCGGTTCCGGAACGCCGTGTTGTCGGTGAGCGCCAACCCCTCGGTCGGCCCCGCGTCGTCGGTGAAGCCGTGGCTGCCGTTGTCCCAGGCCGCGTTGTCGCGCAGCTGGTGCGACGCGGGCTCACCGGTCAGCACGAACCCGCTTCCGCCGTTGTCGTACGACCAGTTCCCCTCGACCAGCACGGCGCTGTCGAACTTGAGGTCCAGCCCGGCCAGCCTGTTGCCGAAGAACCGGTTCCCGCGAACCACGTTCCCCGTCCCCGATCCGAATTGGACCCCCAGCCCGATCCCCTCGGACCCGCTGAAGTCGCTGTTCAGCACTTGGTTGCCGGTCGTGCCGGGGTCGCGCAGCATCATCCCGGCCCGGGTGTTGCTGCGGAGGGTCAGGCGCTGAAAGACGTTGTTGCGGCACCCCGAGCAGACCAGCGCGTGCGACGGCGCGTTCCTGATCTCCAGCCCCTGCACCGTCCAGTACGCCGTGGACTGCTCGATCGCCCAGTCCGTGTCCGGCAGCCCGGCCGCGTCGAGGATCGGCCGCTCGTCGCGGTAATTGCTTACCGTGATGCGTCGCGCCGACGTGCCGTTGACCGAAATGGATATCTCGGACGAGACGTCGTAGACACCGCCCCGCAGCGCGATCGTCTGCCCCGGCCGCACCACCTCGGCCGCCTTGTCGAGAGTGGCGTACGGCTTCCCGAGCGACCCGTCACCCTGGTCCGACCCGCCCGGCGCCACGTAGATGTCGGCCCGCTGCACCCCCGTGCCCACCACCACGGGCCGCGCTGTCGGCGACGCCGAGGCCGGGACCGCGGCCCGGCTCTGGGCCACCGCACCGGGCGCCGACGGCCGCACGACCGCGGGCGGCGCCACAGCCACGGGCGGGCGCGCCGGCGCGGGCGAGTAGTTCACCGCATACACAATGCCGCCACCCACCGCGACCGAGGCGACCGCCGCCACCGCCAGCAGTTTGTGCGACAGGGCCGGCGCCAGCTTGGTGGCCGCTCCGGTCGCGAGGGCCGCGAGAGCCGCCGGAACCGGGAGTGCCGCGATGCCCAGCAGCAGTTCCTCGGGCGCGACCAGCCCGTGCCGGCCCAGGGTGCACTGCTGACACTCGCGCACGTGCCGCCCGAGCCGCTTGCGCCAGAGCGGATCGGCCACTCCGTTCCACCGTCTGACCTGCGCCATCAGCTCGGGGCAGCGGGGCCGCGAGCGCAGCGCGCGGACGACCCCGCGGGCCGCGTCGAGTTGCGCCTTCATCCGCTGCACCCGCACCGCCGCGTGTTTCGGCGGCACTTCGAGCGCGGCGGCCAGTTCCGTACGCGTGAGCTCGCCCGCCGCCTCCTGCCACCACAACCCGAGCAGCCGGCGGTCCTGGTCGTCGAGCCAGTGGGTGGCCTCGATCAGTTCGCGCCGCTGGTCGGCCACGACGATCTCGGCCGTGGCCCGCTCGGCGAAGTCACCGTCGGGGTCGGGCACGTCGAGCGGGGCCGGCACCGTGCGGTCCCGGTTGGTGCGGCGGGCCCGCAGGTGGAGCTGGATCTGCCGGTAGGCGATGGTGACCAGCCAGGACCGGAAGCGGACGGGTTCGCGCAGCCCGTCGAGCCCGCGGACGGCCCGCAGCATCGTCTCCTGCACCACGTCGTCGACGTCGGGGTGCCCGTCGAGCGCGCGCCCGATGATGTTGTAGATCAGCGGCAGGTGCTGGGCGATCAACGCGTCCCGGGCCGCCGCGTCACCGCTCTGCGCGGTGCGCACAAGACGGACGAGATCTGGAGCGATCTGACTCTGCGTCATATCCAAGATGATCCATTCCAAATGCCCCCGAAGCGGGCGGCCCGATGCTGACATGTACGCCGCGAGCTGTGAAGAGAAGAAATTTCGAAGATTCCTGTTGTCGCGTCGTCAACCCGGCATCTACCAGGGTGCCGCCGATTCCCCGCGGTGGCGGAAGCACAGCGTGACCGAACGGGAGCGCTCCCACAATGCGAGAGGACATTCTCGTGCGCCGTCCGTCCCTGCGAGGACTCAGCGTGCTCGCCGTCCCCCTGGCTGCGGTCTTCCTCACCGTGGCACCGTCGAGCGCGGCCACCCTGCCCACCGCCGGAGGTATCTATCAGCTCAAAGTGACCAAGAGCGGCATGTGTATCGACGTGCCCGGCGCGAGCAGCGCCAACGGCGCCCTGCTGCAGCAATGGGGCTGCACGGGCAACGCCACCTGGCAGCAGTTCAAGCTGGTCGCGTCCGGCTCGAACTTCCTGCTGCAGAACGTCAGCAGCGGCCGGTGCGTCGATGTGCCCGGTACCTCGACGGCCAGCGGTGTGCAACTGCAGCAATGGGGCTGCGCGAGCGGGCAGACGAACCAGCAGTGGCGGCTGGCCGCCAGCGGAACGGACACGTTCCAGATCATCAACGTCGGCAGCGGCCTCTGCGTCAGCGACAAGGACGCGTCCACCTCGTCCGGCGCCGCGATCATCCAGGAGACCTGCACCGCCAACTCGAACAAGCAGTGGGCCTTCACGCCGGTCGGCGCCACCGGACCGGCCACCGTGGCCAAGGACGGCACCGGCCAGTACTCGACCGTGCAGGCCGCCGTCGACGCGGTGCCGGCCGGCAACACCACGCGGCGGGTCATCACGATCAAGCCGGGGACCTATCGCGAGATCGTCACGGTGCCTTCCAACAAGCCGTACGTGACCTTGCAGGGCCTCGGCGCGGCGGCGAGCCAGACCGTGATCGTCAACAACCGCAGCAGCGCGGGCGGCTACGGCACCTCGGGCAGCGCGACCGCGTTCCTCGACGGGCACGACTTCGCGGCCACCAACCTGACGTTCTCGAACGACTACGGCGAGGGCAGTCAGGCCGTCGCCGTCAACCTGAACGCCGACCGGTCCGTGTTCGACAACGTGCGCTTCCTCGGCAACCAGGACACATTCCTGGTCAACAACAACCGGTCGTACGTCAAGAACTCGTACGTCGAGGGCACGGTCGACTTCATCTTCGGCGGGGCGACCACCGTCTTCCACAACAGCACGATCCACGAGAAGCGCAGCAGCGGCGGCCCGATCACTGCCGCCAGCACCGACGCCGCCAAGACGTACGGGCTGCTCTTCTACAAGTGCACGATCACCGGCGCGGCCAACAACGTCACGCAGCTCGGCCGGCCCTGGCGCCCGAACGCCCAGGTGCTGTACCGCGAGTCGAACCTGAGCGCCACGATCAAGACCGCGCAGCCCTGGACCGACATGTCCGGCAACTCGTGGAAGAACGCCCGCTTCCTCGAGTACAAGAACACCGGCTCGGGCGCCGGCGCCAACAGCAACCGGCCGCAGCTCAGCGACGCGCAGGCCGCCACCTACACCCCGCAGAGATACCTGGCCGGCAGTGACGGCTGGAACCCGGTCGGCTGAAGGAGCCCCATGAAAAAGATCAGCATCGCGGCCCTGACCGCCGCCACCGTCGCCGCTCTCATCGGCGTCTCCGTGCTGCCGTCGGCTGCGGCGACCACCCCGGTCGCCGGCGGCACCTACTACCTGGCCGTGACCAAGAGCGGCAAATGCATCGATGTTCCTGGCGCGAGCAGTGCCAACGGCGCATTGCTGCAGCAGTGGGGCTGTACCGACGGCGCGGCCTGGCAGCAGTTCAAGGTGGTCGCGGCCGGCTCGAACTTCCTGCTGCAGAACGTCAGCAGCGGCCGGTGCGTCGACGTCCCGGGCAGCTCGGCCGCGAGCGGCGTCCAGCTGCAGCAGTGGGGTTGTGCGAGCGGGCAGGCCAACCAGCAGTGGCGGTTCGCGGCCAGTGGGTCGGGCACCTTCCAGATCATCAATGTCGGCAACGGCCTGTGCATCAGCGACAAGGACGCGTCCACCGCGTCCGGCGCCGCGATCATCCAGGAGACGTGCAGCGCGAACAGCAACAAGCAGTGGGCGTTCAATGCGGTCAGCAGCACGCCCGGCGGACGCACCTGGCCATCCACACCGGACGGTTTTGCCGCCACCGGGGGCGGCACGACGGGTGGTGCCGCGGGCACGACGGTCACCGTGAGCAATCTGGCCGACCTGACGAAGTACGTCACGGCCACCGAGCCGTACGTCATCCGGGTCAACGGCGCCGTCACCGTGACCCCCAAGGGCACCGAGCTCAAGGTCAAGTCGAACAAGACGATCGTGGGCGTCGGCACCAGCGGTCACATCGTCGGCGGCGGGTTCTTCCTGGGCGAAGGCGTGCGCAACGTCATCATCCGGAACCTGACCATCCGGGACACCGCGATGGCCGACGACGACCCGGACGACAAGGTGTACGACTACGACGGCATCCAGATGGACACGGCCGACCACATCTGGATCGATCACAACACGATCACGCGGATGAACGACGGCTCGATCGACAGCCGCAAGGACACGTCGTACCTGACCGTGTCGTGGAACGTGCTGGCCAACAACAACAAGTCGTTCGGCATCGGCTGGACCGAGAACGTGACGGCGCGCATGACGATCCACCACAACTGGATCCACGACACGAACCAGCGCAACCCGAGCGTCGACAACGTCGCCTACGCCCACCTCTACAACAACTACCTGCAGAACATCACGTCGTACGGCAACCTCTCGCGCGGCAGCACGAAGCTGGTGCTCGAGAACAGCTACTTCGACAACGTGAAGAACCCGTACTACAACGACACCTCAGCCGCCCAGCTCAAGCAGAGCGGCAGCATCGTCGTCAACAGTTCGGGCAAGCAGCAGACGAACGGCTCCGCCTTCACACCGAGCAGTTTCTACTCGTACGCCGTGGACCCGGCGGCCAATGTGCCGAGCTTGCTCAAGACGTACGCCGGACCGCAGACCAACATCGGCCAGTAGCCCCGAGTCAGCCGGCCGGGGTTGGGGAGCCTCGGCCGGCCAGGGCTCGGTGAAGCGGGCAAGGGTGGTGGCAATCGGCCACCAAGTGAGCATCCGGCTCAGTAATACCCGCAAAAGTGACGTAAGCTCGACCCGGCGGGCACGGGCGCGATCAACAATGCGGTCTCGGTCAGCGCGGCCACCCCGGACCCGGTGATCGGCAACAACAACTACTCGGTGCAGTCGGCCGGCACCTCGGTGGCCGACGTGGGGGTGGCCCTGAGCCTGGCCGCGAACACGGCCGCGCCGGGGGACACCGTGCCGTTCACGCTGACCGTGACCAACAACGGCCCGTCGGCGGCGACCAACGTCTCGTTCAACACGGTGGTGCCGCCCGGCTTCACCATCGTGCGGCCGAGCAATCCGTACTGCACGCCGACCGCCTGCACGCTGCCGTCCCTGCCGGCCGGGGCGGTGATCAAGATCCAGGGCGACGCGGTGGTCGGGGCCGACGCGGCGGCCGGGGTGCAGCAGGCCGGCACGACGGTGATCTCGCCGACCACCGACAACCAGCCCGCCAACGACACCGACACGGTCACCTTCACGATCGTGCTCAACGCCGATCTGGCCGTCGCCCAGACTCTGACCAATGCCGGTGGCGGCGCCGTCCTGGTCGCCGGCCGGCCCGTACGCGGCACCGTGACCGTCACCAACGCCGGGCCGACCCGGGCCGACGGTGTCGCGCTGCGCCAGCCCGTCCCGGCCGGCCGGCGGATCCCGGTCGCCACCGCCTCGGCCGGCGGGTCGTGCGCGTTCCAGGGCGCGGGCAGCCCCGGCGGCACGACCCCGGACGGTGGCCTCTACCTGTGCACGCTGGCCTCGCTGGCCCGTTCGGCGACCTGGACCGTCACCTTCGGCGACGCGTTGTTGCCGCCGGACCACGCGGGCGCGAGCTTCGCCCGTACGGCCTCGGTGTCCTCGTCGGCGCCGGACCCGGCCACCGCCGACAACAGCGTGACCACCACCGCGACGGTCGAGCACCGGGCCGACCTGAAGGTCACCAAGACGACCTCGACGCCCACGGTCGTGCAGACCGACCCGGTCGCGTTCCGGGTGACCGTCGAGAACCTCGGCCCGTCCGACGCCGACACCGTCGTGCTGCACGAGGAGCCTTCGGCCGGGCTGATCCTGACCGCGGGCACGGCCACCTCGGGCTCGTACGACCCCGGGGCGACGACGTGGCGTCTCGGGACGCTCGCGGCCGGCGCCACCGAGCGGCTCGACCTGACCGGCGAGGCCGACGGGCCCGGCGCCCTGACCAACACCACCCGGATCCTGTCGTCGGCCAGCATCGACCCGGAACCGGCCAATGACAGCGACACGGCCACGGTCACCGCCGCCCCGGCCGCGCCCGCGCTCGACCTCGAGGTCACCACCACGGTCGCCCCCGGTCCGGCCTCGGGCGCCGGGGCGGGCGACACCATCACGTACGCCTACCGCGTCACCAACACCGGCAACCTGCCCATGACCGGCCTCGCCGTCACCGGCACCCGCGGCGGTCCCGGCGCGTGCGGCGCGACCAGCCTGGCTCCGGGGGCGGCCACCATCTGCCCGGCCGGTTCGTACGTGGTGACCTCCGCCGACGTGACCGCCGGACAGCCGATCGCCGACGTCGTGACCGCCACCGCCGAGAACGCGGCCACGACCGGCCCCACGCAGTACGCCGAGGAGACCACCGCGGTGCCGCTCGCCCTGGCCTGGCCGTCGCTGGTCGTCCTGGTGGCCCCCGTCGTCAGCGCCCCGGGCCGGCAGAACGCGGCCGCGGTCGGCGACACCATCGACTACCGGTACACGGTCGTCAACAACGGCAACGTGGCCATGGAGTTCCTCACGCTGACCGACACCCGGGGCGCCGGCGTCTCCTGCCCGGCGACCGTGCTGGCCATCGGCGACTCGATGACCTGCACGTCGGCGTCGGGTTACGTCGTCCGGCAGGCCGACCTCGACGCCGGCGGGGTGGTGTCCGACGCGGCCACCGTCACCGCGCGCCCGGCCGGGTCGCCGACACCCCGGTCGTACGGGCCGTTCGGCGCCGACGTCAAGGTGGCCGCGCCCGCCCCCGCCCTGAGCCTGCGGGTCACCGCGGCGCCGGCCGGGCCGGTCGTGGTCGGCGACCGCATCGCGTACCGGTACGAGATCACCAACCGTGGCAACGTCACGGTCGGCCACCTGGCCGTGACCGACGAGATGATCACGACCGTCACCTGCCCGGCGACCACGCTGGCGGTCGGCGCGACGGTGGTCTGCACCTCGGCCGGCGACTACGAGGTGACCCAGGACGACCTCGACGCGGGCGTGCTGATCATCAACGACGTGCTGGTCGAGGGGCAGGGCGTCGCGCCCGGCAGCCCCCTGGCCAAGGCCGAGCACTCCGCGCGGGTGCCGGTGGCGGCGGCCGTCACCGCCCTGACCGTGACGATCACCCCGTCCGGGCCGTCGGGCGCGCTCACGCTGGGCGACCGGGTCACGTACGCCTACGCGGTGCGCAACACCGGCAACGTGACCATGAGCCAGGTGACGGTGACCGATTCGCGGCTCGGCGGGGCGACCTGCCCGGCCGCGACCGTCGCGCCCGCGACCACCATGACGTGCGCGGGCGCCGCCGTGTACGCGGTCAGCCAGGCCGACGTGGACACCGGCGGCACGATCGACTCGACGGCCCGGGTGCTGGGGCGCGCGCCGGGGGAGGCCACGGCCCGGGCCTACGACACGGCGACCGCGAGCCTGGCGCTGGCCCCGCCGGCGGGTCGCTGGTGCTGACGGTGACGCCGGTGGTGGCGCCGGCCGCGCACGCCGCCGCGGTCGAGGCGGGTGACCGGATCGGCTGGTCCTACCGGGTCCGCAACACCGGCCGGGTCACCATGCGCGACATCACCGTCGACGACGACACTCTCGGCGCGGCCGACTGCGCCGCGAGCACCCTGGCCCCCGGCGCCGCGGCCACCTGCACCTCCCCGAGCAGCTACGAGGTGCGCCAGGAGGACGTCGACGCGGGTGAGGCGATCACCACCGAGGCGTCTGTGTCCGGTCGCCTGCCCGGCGGGGCCGAGGTCACCTTCGGCCCGGCCACGGCGGCGGTCGCCGTGCGGGCCGCGACCCTGTCCGTGTCCGCGCGGGGCATCGCGAAGGTCAGCCCGGCCTCCCGGCAGTTCGCGGCCCGCGCCGGCGACACCGTGGCGTACACGTTCGAGGTGGTGAACAACGGCACCCGCACGGTCACCGGCGTCGTGGTGACGGCGCCCCGCTCCGGGACGGCCCGTTGCCCGCAGACCACCCTGGCCGTGCGGGCCGCGATGACGTGCGCCGGTGGAGCCGAAGTCACCGTCAGCCAGTCCGATGTGGATAGGGGCGGGCCGCTGGTCGAGTCCGTGTCGGTCACCGGCAGCGGCAGCGGCTTCGGGCCGTTCACCGTCGCGGTGCCGCTCGCGGCGACGACACCTGATCTGCGGATCGTCGCCGCCGCAACGGTTTCCCCGCCCGGCCACCGTTCCGGAGTCGGGGCGGGGGACACCATCACCCCGTCCTACCGGCTGACCAACACCGGCAACGTGACCCTCACGGCGCTGACCGTCCCGTCGGCCACCTGCCCGGTCACGGCCCTGGTGCCCGGCGCCGGCACGACCTGCCCGGCCGCCGCCCGCGCCGTGACCCAGGCCGACGTCGACAAAGCCAAGCCCTTGACCTTCAGCGCCACGGCCACGGCGACGGCCGCCGGGCAGCGCCTGTCGTTCGGCCCGGCCTCGGTCTCCGTGCCGCCGGTGGCCCTGCGCCCGCGGGTGGCCGCGGTCCAGACGGCCACCTGGACCGACCGGGACGGCAACGGCGTCCTGAGCATCCGCGACGACGTCGTGTCGAAGTTCCGGGTCACCAACACCGGCAACGCCACCCTGGTCAACCTGCGGGTGTCCGGGATACCGGCCCGGGTCACCTGCACGCCGACCCGGCTGACCCCGGGCGCGCAGGCGACCTGTGTGTCCGAGCCGTACCACCTGACCGCCGAGGACATCGCCGAAGGTCAGCGCACGTACGACGGCCGGGTCAGCGGCGATGTCGAGTCGCGGTCCCGGCCCGCACAGACCCGTGCGTCGTCCACAGTGGTCATCCCGGCCGACGACGAGGCCGGCGCGCCCGGCCGGGTCCCGGTGACCGGCCCCGCCGCGGCCCGGCTGGCCCTGGCCGGGGCCGCGGTGCTGACCCTGGGCACGGCCCTCATGCTGCTGATGACCTACAACCCGCCGCCGGAGCGCACGTCGGTGCCGCTGTTCCGCGACACCAGCGGCCGCTGGTACCCGGCTGGGCGGGGGCGGCACCGGGCCGCGACCTGACCGGCGTCAGGGCAGCACGGCGTGCACGGCGTTGAGCAGGTTCTCGCTCTGGAACGGCTTGTGCAGCAACGGCGCGTCGGCCGGCAGCTCCTGGCCACCGGGCGCGGGACCGCTGGTGTAGCCGGACATGAACAGGACGGGCAGCGCGGGGCGGATCTTCCGCAGCTCGGCCGCCAGCTGGGTGCCCGACATGCCGGGCATGATGATGTCGGTCAGCAGGGCGTCCATCCGCAGACCGTCGTGGACCAGCCGGAGCGCCTCCGCGGGGTCGGCCGCCGCGTGCACCTCGTAACCGGCCCGGCGCAGGATGCGGGCCACGATGTCGCGTACGCCGTCCTCGTCCTCGACCACCAGGATGCTCCCGCTCGCCGCGGCGGGGCGCCGGACCAGTGTCGACACGGGCGCCGCGACCTCGGCCGGGGGCAGGCAGATCCGCAGCGTGGTGCCCTGCCCGGGATGGGAGTCGAGGCTGATCGTGCCGCCGGCGTCGACGATCACGCCGTACGCCGTGGCCAGGCCCAGCCCGGTGCCCCGGCCCCGGCCCTTGGTCGTGAAGAACGGCTCGAAGGCCCGCGCCGCCACCTCGGGCGGCATGCCGTGCCCGGTGTCGGTGACGGCCAGGCAGACGTGGCCGTTCTCGCGCACCACCTCGGTCGTGATCGTGACCCGGCCGCCGGACGGCAGGGCCGCCCGTGCGTTCATGGCCGCGTTCATGATGACCTGCTCCAGCTTGCTGCGGTCGATCGTGATCCGGGGCAGGTTGAGCGACAGCATGGTGCTCAGCTCGACGTCCTCGCCCAGCGTGCGGGACAGGACGCGCTGCATGTCGGTGGCCACGACGTTCAGGTCGAGCAGCTCGGGCCGGGAGGGTTCGAGACCGCTGAAGATGAGCAGCTGACGGGTCAGGCCGCTGCCCCGGGCGGCCGCCTGCTCGATGGCCAGCGCGTCCGCGTGCAGCGCGTGGCCGGGGCCCAGCTCCTCGGTCAGCATCGTGGCGTAGCCGGAGATCACCGCGAGGATGTTGTTGAAGTCGTGGGCGATGCCGCCGGCCAGCTGGCCCAGCGAGTCGAGCCGCTCGGACTGGCGCAGCTGCTCCTCGAGGCGGCGGTGGCGGCGGCGCTCGGCGGCCTCGTGCAGTTCCCGTTGCACGGCCGGGGCGAGCCGGGTCAGGCGGTCCTTGAGCACGAAGTCGCGGGCGCCGGCGCGCATCAGGTCGGCCGCCGTCTCCTCGCCGACCTGACCCGAGACGAGCACGAAAGGCAGGTCCGCGTCGTGCTCCCGGACCTGGACGAGCACCTCCTCGGCCCGTACGCCGGGAAGGTTGTAGTCACAGATGACCACGTCGACCCGGCGGCCGGTGAGCGCGGCCGTCACCTCGTCGGCGGTCTCGGCCCGGGTCACCCGCACCGGCAGACCGGCCCGCGTCAGCGAATGGCCGATCAGCACGGCGTCGTCGTCGTTGTCATCGACGACCAGCACGCCGATCTGATCCACGGTCACCGCAACTCCCAACCGGCCGGGCCGGGGGCCAGAGTGAAGCGCACCACCGCGCCCTCGTCCGGCGCGCCCGCGGCGGTGATCTGACCGCCGTGCCGGGTCACGACGCGCCGCACGATGGCCAGCCCGACCCCGGTGCCCTCGAACTCGCTGGCCAGGTGCAGGCGCTGGAACGGGTCGAACATGCGGTCGGCGTGCCCGGGCTCGAAGCCGGCGCCGTTGTCGCGCACGGTGTAGACGTCGACGCCGTCCTGCCGCTCGGTGTCGAACTCGATGAGCGCGTCGGCCCGTCTGCCGGTGAACTTGAACGCGTTGCCGAGCAGGTTCTGCAGCACCATCCGGATCAGGTGCGGGTCGCCCGGCGCGGACAGCCCGTCGGCGATGGCGAATCGTACCGAGCGGCCCGGATCGGTCGCGGTCAGCTCGGCCGCCACGTCGCGGGCGAGGGCGCTGAGGTCCGTCCGCTCCCGGTGCAACTGCGAGCGCGCGGCGCTCGACAGCTCCAGCAGGGCGTCCATCATCTCGGTCATCCGCTCGACGTTGGCCCGGATGCGCTCGAGGTAGCGGCGGCCCTCGTCGTCGAGGCCGGCCGCGTGCTCCTCGAGCAGGATCTGACTGAACCCGTCGAGGCTGCGCAGCGGGGCGCGCAGGTCGTGCGAGATCGAATACGCGAACGCGTCGAGCTCGTGTATCTGTTCCTCCAGCTCGTGGTGGAGGTCGCGGTGCCCGGTGGTCATCGTCGTCTCACCGCCCGTCTCGCCCGCCAGACCGGTTCTTCGACGATACTTCCGTCTTGACCGGAAAGTGAGCTATTTCCGCATCACGAGCTCGGCCGGCCCCGGAGCGTCTCCAGCAGCCGGGAGGCCTCGGCGGCCAGGTCGCCCCCGGCGTACCCGGGGAAGTAGCCGTGGCCACTGGTCCACCAGCGGACGTACCGGGTGAGCTGGCGGCGGGTGGAGTCGACCGGGACCGGACCGGCCAGGCCGGCCAGCTCGACCAGGTGCCGCTCGGCCTGGTCCAGGGCCGGGGGCAGGCCGGCCAGCGGGGCCAGCAGGTAGAGCTCGGCCAGCGAGCCGGGCGCGTAGACGTCGTCGTCATCGACCTCGGCCGCCTCGACCGCGGCGTACCACTGGCCCGGCCGTTCGATGCGGCCGGTGAGCGCCGCCTCGATCGACAGCGCCTGCACGCCGTGCCAGTGGAACGACAGGTTGCGGGTGAAACCCTGCCGATACCAGCGACGGGCCGCGCGCAACGCCTTCCGCGCCTCCTCGGGGTCGGCCCGGTGGAAACAGAGTTCGGCGTACCGCTTCTGGGCGCTCCCGAGCAGGCCGAGGTTCTCGAGCCGGGCCGCCTCGGCCGGTTCGGCGATCGGACCCTCCACGTACCGGGTCAGCGAGGCTATCCGCGACCGCAGCTGCTCGGCCACCGTCTCGAAGGCGGCCGCGTCGGTGATGCCCTCGTTGACCAGCCTGTCCGACCAGAGCTGGGCGGTGCGCAGCGAGGCCATCTCGGCCTGCATGGCCACCTCGTACAGCCTGTCCTGATAGTCCTCGGGCAATTGCACGTACGCGACCAGGCTGGCCCAGTCGTGCATGGTGTCCGCGCCCTCGGTGTGCAGGCGGCGGCGGGTCCCGTGCAGCGCGGCCCGCACGTCCCGGCCGGCCAGCAGCTCGCCGTAGAACTGCCGGGCGAACGTCGTCGAGCCGGCGAAGGTCAGCGGGAACTGCGAGGCCAGCACCACCGGTACGCCGGACTCGTGCAACTCGTGGGCCAGGCTCCCGCCCCCGGTCACGCTGTTGGACTCGTTGCCGCCGTCGCACACGGCCAGCGTCACCACGACCGGGCCCGGCTCGATCGACTGGATCACGGCCCGCAACTGGTCCGGCGTGACCTCGGCCGCGGACTTGTCGTCCTCGGCGAACAGGGCGACCCCGAACTCGGGCTCGAACTTGTCGCCGACGTTGCAGCCGTGGGCCAGCACGTGCAGATGGGTGTACGGCCGGCCCTCGGCCGCGGCGGTCAGCGCGGCCGCCCGGATCCGGCTCAGGCTGGCCCGCTCGATGGTGGTCAGCACCCGGCGGTTGTCCCGGACGGCGTCCTGCATGCCCTCGATCGGCAGCGGCTCGCTCCACGGCTTGAGCGCCTCGCGCAGCGCGGCCCGGTGCTCGTCGACCGGCACCGGCGGGCCCACCCCGGGCAGGGAGGCCGCGGCGAACAGCACCCGCGGCGTGGACCACCAGACGTGGCGGGCGCCGTGCGTGCCCGTGCGCACCCGGCGGGTCAGCACCAGCGGCGGGTCGGACACCGCGAACACCGGGCGGCCGTCACCGTCCTGGGCCAGCTCGAACGGCAGCGCGCTGAGCTCGGCGGCGTTGGTCACCAGGTCGATCTGCACCGGCTCGTCGGACGCGGTGCAGACCCCGAGCACCTGGGTCACCACCTCGGCCAGGTCTCGCAGGGCCTCGTTGCGGCGCTCGGGGTCGTTCTCGACCTCGTAGCGCAGATGGTCGAGCCGGCGCAGGAAGTCGCTGTGCTTGATCGGGACCGGCACCGCGGTGACCGGCTCGTTGCCCCGGGCGCGCAGATACCGGTCGCCCATCCGCAGCAGGCCCGAGTCCTGATTGTCGAAGCGGAAGAACTCGATCAGCTCGGACCGCATGTCAGAGGTCGTCCTCCGGGTCGCCCGCGGTCTCGTACTCGATCTCGTCGTCCGGCTCGTCGGTGCGCAGGATGTCGGTGCCCCCGGTGAACAGCCGCAGCTTGAACAGCCGCAACCCGACGACCCCGGTCGCGCCGATCACCTCGAGGCCGGCCGCCGACTCGCCGGACAGCGTGATGCCGCCGTTGGCCTGGCCCAGTTCGAGCAGGCGCAGCACGTCGGCGGTGGCGCTGAGCTCGAACGTCGAGTTGGCCTTGCGCGACGAGATGACCGTGCACCCCTGACCCGTGTACGTCGAGAACACCACCTTGTACTTGCGGCGCCACCCCTCGGCCTTGCGCAGGGCGGCGCCGACCCGGGCCACATCCTCGATCGACGCGACGGTCAGCACGGGGGCATCGACATAGAACGAATCCGACGTGGAGAACTCGATGCGGATCGAAGCCTCCAGGTCGACCTGCGGGATATTGGGCACCTCGGCCCCGGCGACGAACTTCGTCACGCGTACGCCGTCGGACCGGAACCGCAACCGGGCCGGCGCGCCCGCGGCGGTGGCGAACGTGACCCCGAACTCCGCGATGTTGCCCATCTTGACGAAGACGCCGTCGCTGAAGACGCCGTAGTCACCGAGCCCGAACGTATTGGTCACCGGCACCCACGCGGCGTGCACGTCGAGTTCCGAATGCAGGATCTTGTTGAACTTCCTGGCCGTCCCCATGGCGCTCATAGTGGCCCGCCCGCCGGGTGTGCACAACGGACTGAGCGGCGCGATATGACCCGAGCGCAATAGATTGACAGGTTTAAATGGGTGGTGCGAGGGTGCGGGCCATGCGCTTACGACGTGCTCTCGCCCTCGCCGCCGCCACTGCCGCCGCCATCACCGGCGTCGTGGCCGGACCGGCCCCCGCCCAGGCGGTCGCCGCCACCTCATTGGCGTCCACTATCGCGCTGAGCAACTGCTCGGCCTCGCTCGTGCGGTATCCGTCCTCGGTCAGCAGCGACCGGGCCATGATGCTGACCAACGGGCACTGCTACGAGGGCGGTTTCCTCAGTGCCGGTCAGGTGCTGCAGAACCGCACCTCGTCGCGGTCGGGCACGCTGCTCAACAGCGGCGGCGGGTCACTCGGCACGGTCCGGGCCGACCGGGTGCTGTACGCCACGATGACCGGCACCGATGTCGCGCTGTACCGGCTCACCAGCACCTACGCGACCCTCTCGAGCCGGTACGGGGTGACCGCGCTGACCATCGCCGGCAGCCGCCCCGCGGCCGGGGCAAGCATCAGCATCCCGTCCAGCTACTGGAAGCGCATCTGGAACTGCAAGATCGACAACTTCGTCCCCACCCTGCGCGAGGGCGAATGGACATGGCGCGACGCCATCCGCTACGACGTCAACTGCGACACCATCCACGGCACGTCCGGCTCCCCGATCGTCGACGCCACCACCAACCAGGTAGTAGGCATCAACAACACCGGCAACGACGACGGCGAGATGTGCACCCTGAACAACCCGTGCGAGGTAGCCGCGGACGGCACGACGCGGGCCTACCAGGGCCAGAGCTACGGCGAACAGACGTACTGGTTCACCACCTGCCTGACCGCAGCCCGCGTGATCGACCTCAACAAATCCGGCTGCCAACTGACCCGGCCCTGACAAATTGATCCGAGAATGGCCGGGACGTGGGTTCGCCTGCGGCCCGGCCGTTCGGTCAGTAGATTCGGCCTAACCGGTGATATCGCGCGCCCGAGGGCATTCGTTGAGAAGCCGGTAACCTTCCTTGTCGCCCGTGAGCGGTGGGAAGAAATTGAACCGGATCGAGCGAAGGATCTTCGTCATGGTGACCTTGACCGATGTCCGACGGGGCGGCGAAGGCGGCAACTTCCGCTGACCGCGCCCGTCCCCCGCACGTTGTCGAGCCGCCCGGTGGGCGGCTTCGATGCTTTCCGGGGGCGGCTGAAAGCCTTACCTGGCCGTGAATGCGGTCAGCAGGACCACCAGGACCAGCGACAGTGACAACGAGACGGTGAGCAGGCCGGCCGCCGTGAGCCGCTCGGACGTGACGCTCGGGGCGGCGAAGAGATTCTGGAACCGGCTGCCGCCCTCGCCGCCGTGGAACGGTTTGGAACGCCCGTTCGGTGAATGGCGCATGTGGATCTCTGCCCCCTCGATCCCCGCTGCCGGCCAAGTCATTTGGTCCTCGGCAAGGATGCGATGTGGCCGTCCGAGATCGCAACGTTGCGCACGTGAATATCTTGGCTCACCGGGAAGAGCGCCGCACAATCACCATCCCGAGTGATGCCGGCGGATAGCATTTTCGGCACCATGGGTAATTCGGAGACCTGTGGGGGTCGATCTTGAGCAAGAAGCTGTTTCAGGATTTCACCAGCTTCGCCGTGCTCACCATCGGGCTCACGTCCGGCGTCGCCCAGCTCGCCGGGCCGGGCACGGGTTTCGGCCGGATCCTGCTCATGGGCGTCTGCGTCGTCTGCTTCCTCTACCTGATCGTCCGCTACACGCTGCACTTCCTGGTGCGCCGCAACGAGCAGTTGCGCGCGGAGCTCACGACCCAGCAGGTGGCTCACCGCAGCTATGTCGAGGCCATCAACAAGATCATCGATCAAGAGGGTCCCATCTACGCCGAGAACCTCGAGGTGACCGTGGTGATCGGGACCGACGACGACGGCGACACGATCGTCGAGCGGCGGCAGACCAAGCCGCTGCCGCGGGTCACCCAGCGGGCCATCCGGCCGATCGTGCCGGTGGGCAACGACCGGATCGTCGGCCTCGACGACATCGGGCTGCGCTGCACGCTCGAGAAGATCAGCGGGACCATCACGCCGCGGCCCCTGGCCCACAACGGCATGCCCCGGGTCTGGCTGGTCTTCGAACCCGGGCTGACCGAGACCTTCACCTGGCAGATCAACTACTGCTCGCCCGGGCTGTGGGCGCCGCTGCGCAAGCGGGGATCGGATCTGCTCATCTGGACCGACCGGTTGCCGGCGGGCAACGGAGCCACGTCGGTGCTCAACGAATTGTCGGTCCGGTTCGTCTTTCCCGCCAGCGAGAAAGCGCCCACAGTGCATGAGCGCCACGGCTTCGGCCACGTGAAGGCGGCGGTGCCGAGCGAAAGCGGCTGGCTGGTCGTCTACACCGACCCGGCCCCGGCCGGTCGTCGCTACGAATGGGACCTGGCCCAGGCGATCTAGGCGACGCAGAACTCGTTGCCCTCGGGGTCGAGCATCACCACGTGGCCGAGGTGGTCGCCGTAGAACTCGTCCCGTAGTTCGGTGGCGCCGGCTGCGCGCAGTTCCGCGACCTTGGCGCGGATCAGGGTCTCGCGGGCGGGCATGTCCCACGGGGGTTCGCCGGCCACCCGCAGGTCGATGTGGAGGCGGTTCTTGCTGGTCTTGGGCTCGGGCACCCGTAGGAAGCCGACGGCCGGGCCCCGGCCGTCGGGGTCGATCAGGGAGGCGCCGTCGGGGTCGTCGTAGCCGGGCTCGGCGATGTAGCCCAGCGCCGCCGCCCAGAACGCGGCCAGCCGGTGCGGGTCCTCGGCGTCCCCGCCGAGCGTCCAGTGCGTCGCCATGCCCTGCAGGCTAACGGGCCTCAGCGGTCCGTACAGGCCCGAACCGGGCCCGGCCCGGGGTCACTGCCAGGCGGCGGCCAGGGCGACCGGCTGAGCGGTCTCGGTGAGGCCGGCCGGCAGGTGGCGGCGCAGCTCGGCGGCCCGGGCGGTGGCCGACCAGGATTCCTGGCGCAGGCTGTCGCGGGTGCGGCGGGCCAGTTCGGCGTCGTGGGCGGCGGCCTGCTCGGCGGCCACGGCGCGCTCGTAGTGGTCGCGCAGGTGGCCGGCGGCGGCGCGGAGGACGACCAGTTCCTGCTCCAGCGGGTGCAGGCGCGGGTCCCAGCCGGCCCGGCCGGCCAGCGCGTCGGCCACCGCGGCGGCGGGCAGCCAGCCGTTGCCGGCCGCCGTGCGCACGGCCTTGTGCAGGAAGCGCTCGCGGGCCACGTACTCGGTGGGGGTCTGCGCGCTCCACGGGACGCCGAAGGCGGACCCGGCCCGGCGGGTGCGCAGCCGGGCGTCGGCGTCCAGCCAGGCCTGCCAGGCGTCGGTGACCTCGTCCGAGGCCGTCTCCCAGCGCTCCTGCCAGCGGTCGGCGGCCAGCGCGGCCCGGTCGGCGGCGACCCGCACCTCCTCGGCGAACTGGGTCGCGGCCAGGGCTTCGAGGGCCAGTTCGCGGCGCTCCTCGGTGCGGTCGCGCAGCCACGTGAACGTCTCGCACATCGTCTGCCACGGGTTGCGCATGGCCCGCGGGCTGGCCAGCAGCAGCATGGCGGGCAGGGTGAGGATCCACAGGGTGACCCAGATGGCCGCCGGGGCCGGGTTGGTCAGCAGCATTTCCGCAACAACGTTGTTCATCGCCAGGTAGTCCTGTCCGCTCGGGAAGAAGGTCGGGCTGGGCGCCGACGGGAACGCGGAAAGGGCCACGCCGCCGAAGGCTGTTCGGGTCCGCGCGGGCCAGGGTCGCCGAAGGAACCGGGGGCGCGGAAGCAGCGACCACGGGCACGGCCGCGAGGGCCGTCAGCGCGTGATCAGGCGGTGTGGAAAGGCGGGGCGCGGGAGCCGGTGACCCCGGCCGTGCGCT
The DNA here is from genome assembly GCF_024137025.1 of Paractinoplanes aksuensis. Lineage (GTDB taxonomy): Bacteria > Actinomycetota > Actinomycetes > Mycobacteriales > Micromonosporaceae > Actinoplanes > Actinoplanes aksuensis. The sequence goes on along the minus strand of NZ_JAMYJR010000021.1, from coordinate 98,871 downwards.
GTGCCCGGAGAGCCCGCGTGCGGTCGGCGACAGGGCCTTCCGGCGTACGGGTCTCTGCCTCAGCCGATTCGGGACCGGCAGTGTCGGCAGTGGATTCGGCCGCGGACGCGCCGTGCGCCACACCCACGAGGGTGAGGGCCAGCGTCAGCAGCAGGAACGGCAACGACCGCAGCAGAGCGCCGCGGAGTGAGTTCGTTGCCATGGGCCCCAGGTTACCCATTCGGACGAGAAAGGACAGATCGCCACTCCGATGATCAAAAGGTGAGTGCGGAGGCCCGGCGGCCCCCGCACCCGACCCGGTCAGCCCACCCGGCAGCTCAGCGACGGCCAGTTCCAGTTACCGCCGTGCTGAATGGTGAGGCCGAACGTGTTGCCGTTCCCGTTGGGCCGTGCCGTCATCACCAGGCCGGTGCTGTCGTAGCTGACCGACGCGTTCCAGGTGGCGATGACCCGCTGCGGCGACCGCAGCGTCACGGTGACGACCCAGTTGTTCGTTCCACTCACGGCGATCGAGCCGTTGAACCGGTCCGACCACTGCTGACCAGCGGTGTACGTGGTGGTGCAGGCCCCGCCCGTGGGCGGGGGAGTGGTGGGGTTGCCGCCGCCGTCGGGGGCCACGGCCCGGCCGGTGGCGGACGAGATGGTGCCCGCGCACAGGCCGCGCTGGGCCAGCCCGGCCGCGATCTGCGGGATGGCGTTGATGGTGGTCTGGTAGTTGTCGTGCATCAGGATCAGCTGGCCGTTGGTCAGTCGTGCGGCGGCCTGCACGATCGCCGCGGTGCTGGCCCCGTTCCAGTCCTGCGAGTCGACGTCCCAGGTCACGGTGCGCAGCCCGAGGGCCGAGGCGGCCGACTGCAGCGTCCCGTTGGTCTCGCCGTACGGGGGCCGGAAGATGGTCGGGGTGCCCCCGCCCGCGTTGCGGATGGCCGTCTGGGTGCGCGACAGCTCCGAGGACATCTGGGCCTGGCTCAGCGTGAGCATGTGCGGGTGGGTGTAGCTGTGGTTGGCCACCCACATGCCGGCCGACACCTGGGCCGCCACGAGGCCGGGGTTGGCCGCCGCGTTCTGGCCGGTGTTGAACATCGTGGCCCGCAATCCGTTGCTGCGTAACGTGTTCAGCAACGTCGTGGTGGTGCCGGGGTTGGGCCCGTCGTCATAGGTGAGGCCGACGTAGCCGTTGGCGCAACCGGCCGCGGCCTGGGCCGGGGGAGTGAGGGCGACCGCGCCGGCGCCGGCCAGCAGCGCCGCCGCGACGGTCAGGATCAGGGATCGAGGACGGATCACGGGGATTCACCTTCGTCGGGGATCGGGGAGGCCCGGCCGGTGGCAGCCGAGCAATCGACGAGTGTCGTTGCGATCCATCTTGGGAGCGCACCCACGATCCGTCAACCATTAACTTCCGACGATCTATCGCCTGGTGGAGTCGATGATTGTCGATCAAGACGAGCCGAAACTTTCGGTCATTTGACGGAAAGCAGATCGGTCAGGCCGCCGACCCGGGCCCGGCCCCGCAGCTCGCCCGAGGCGGCGTCCAGCCAGACCACCTCGTTCTGGCCCCCGGCATAGAGTCGCGCCCCGTCCGTGCTGAGCCGCAATCCGCGTACGGGCGCCGACAACACCCACGTGGCCGCCGTCTGATCGGTGTTGCGGTCGAGCGCGTGCACAGCATTGCCGTCCGCCACGAACAGCCGGGCGTCGGCGCTGTAGGCCAGGCTGCCCGGTCCCCGGCCGGCCGGGATCCGGGCCACCCGCTCGATCTGAAGTGTCTCGGTGTCCGCGTGCGCGATCGAGCCGGACGCCGTGTCCAGCACCGCCAGCCGGTTCCCGTCGACCGCCAGCGCGTGCCCCTCGGCCGGGCCCCGGCCGAACGGGTCGGGCAGGTCGAGGCAGTACGCCCACCGCTCGGCCAGGTGCAGCACGTGGACGAACGCGTGCACGTGGTTGCGGGTGCCGTTGAGCAGGTTGCGGGTGTGCTGATGCTCGGGCTGGTGGGTGTAGAGCGTGTACAACGTCTGCCGGTCCGCGGAGTAGACGGCCTGTCGCCCGCGGCCCTGCATCTGTTCCTCGGCGCCTTCCGGCACGGGCTTCTTGTCCCGCGTGTACAGCGGGTACAGCTTGCCCGTCACTGAAGTCCAGCAGCCGTACGCGGTAATGGTCCGGCCGGTCGGCCGGCTGCCAGTCGAGCACGAACAACCCGGTGCCGTCCGACGTGAAGGCGTCCGGCTCGACGCAGCCCGGCAGGTTGAACTTCTGCCGCCGGCCGGCCCCCACGATCAAGAGCCCTGATTGCGTACGGGCGGCCGGCGGCTCACCCGGCGGTGTGGTCAGCAGCACGCACAGATCCGACGACTCGGCGACCACCCGGGGCATCCATCCACCCCCGATCTCGTGCCTCTGGAGGGATGCCCCGGTCGCCGCGGACACCCGGGCCAGGCCGTCGTCGCCGGCGACGTACGCGATGTCACCGGCCCGGCTCAGCACGGAGCCCGCGCCGATCGGCCGCACCTCACCGCCGCTCAGCCGGACGACCCCATTCGGGCTGCCGGCCAGCACCACGTCCGGCACCGAGGACGACAAGGGAGCAGCGGTGGCGGCGGGCTCGCGGCAGCCGGCCAGGACGGAGGCGGCGAGCACGCCACCGGACAGCGTCAGGAACGAGCGGCGTGTGGTCATGTGAGGGAGACACCACAACTTCGCATCGGGTTCCGGGAACCGTTCCGCCGCGGCCGGTGTCAGTGCAGTGTCGGTGCGAAGAAGGAGCCGAGGCTGAGAGAGGCCATCGAGATCGACGATGCCACGGCGGTGAGCCGGGCGCGGGGTGGCGACCGGGGGGCGTACGAGGTCCTGGTCGCCCGCTACACCGTGCCCGCGCATCGGGCGGCCGTGCTGCTCGGCGCGGGTGACGACGCCGACGACGTGGTGCAGGAGGCGTTGGTGAAGGCGTACCGGCAGTTGTCGCGCTACCGCGGCGAGTCCGGCTTCCGCCCGTGGCTGCTGGCGATCGTGGCCAACGAGACCCGCAACCTGCACCGGTCCCGCCGCCGCCGCGACGGTCTGGCCCTGCGCGCCGCCTCAGCCGCCGAACCCTTGCCCGACGCGCCCGATCCGGCCGACACCGTGCTGGCCCGCGAGCGCCGGGCCCGGCTGGTCGAGCGGCTGCGCGGGCTCGACCGGCGCGACCAGGACGTCCTCGTCTGCCGCTTCCTGCTCGACCTCAGCGAGCAGGAGACGGCGGCCGCCCTCGGACTGCCCAAGGGCACCGTGAAGTCGCGGACGTCGCGGGCCCTGGCCCGGTTGCGCGAGCACCTGCGGACCGAGGAGGTGCCCGGTGCCTGACCACGACGACGACCTGATCGCCGAACTGCGCGACCTGGGCGCCCACCTGGCCGTGCCCGAGGCGGCCGACCAGCGCGTGGCCGTCCGCGAGCGGTTGATCGCCCGCAAGGGCAACCGGTGGCGGGTCTGGCTGGCGGCGGCCGTGGCTGCGGTCGCGGTCACCGTGGTCGCGGTCGAGCCGGCCCGCGCCGCCGTCATCGACGCGGTGGCGTCGGTGCTGCGGATCGCCGGCATCGAGGTGGAGCGGTCGGACCGGGCGGCTCCGGTCAACCCGGATCCCAGCCCGCTGCCCTCGACCGGCCCGGCCGGCCTGGCCGAGGCGAAGCGGAAGGCGCCTTTTGCCGTGCTGATGCCGGCCGCCCTCGGCCCGCCCGAACGCGTGGAACTGGCCGACCCCGACGACAAGGGCGTGCCCAGGGTGGTCAGTGCGCTCTACCGCGGCGGCACGGTGCGGTTCGACCAGTTCGACGGGTCGGCCGGGGCCTTCTTCAAGCAGGCCGGCGAGGCCGAGTGGACCGACGTGGGGGGCAACATGGCGATCTGGCTGCCCGGCCCGCACACGCTCACCTACGTCGACCGCACCGGGGTCGAGCGCAGTGCCACCGCGCGCCTCGCCACGCCCACGCTGATCTGGGAGCAGGGCCAGGTGACGTACCGGCTCGAGGGCTTCACCAGCCTCGACGAGGCCCGGGCCACCGCCACCTCCCTTTCTTGATCGAATTCATTCAGGTCCCTGTCCACATCGCGCCATGTCGTCTGTGCGGCAGCGCGCACACCTCCCGGCGGGACATCGGCCCACTTCAAAATGCGTGACAACCCCACGCTAAGGAGTCGGCCTTGTCACCACACAAGCGCCTCACCGGTGCTCTCGCCGGCATCCTGATCGGAACCGGCAGCGTCGCCGGGTTCGCCCCAGGACCCGCCGTTGCCGCCCCCGCGCCGGCCCGAGCCGCCACCCCGCCCGCCGCGCAGGCGATCACGCTCGTCACCGGCGACGTCGTCCAGCTCGCGCCCACAGGGGACGGCCGGGTCGCCGCGACCGTGCGGCCGGGACCCGGCCGGGCCGGGATGTCGTTCACGACCACCGAGACCGAGGACGGCCTGCGGGTCGTCCCGCGCGACGCCGTGCCGCTGATCGCCGACGGCCGCGTCGACGCCGAGCTGTTCGACGTGCAGCACCTGGTCGACGAGGGCTACGGCGACGCGGCCCGGCCGACGCTGCCCCTGATCGTGCAGTCGGCGCCGGGCGCCCGGGCGCTGAGCGCCACTCCGGGCACCGAGCTGCCCAGCCTCGGGGCCGTGGCCGTGCGCGCGGACAAGAAGCAACTCGCGGACTTCTGGCGTACGCAAGCGGGCGCCGGAACCGGATCCCGCACCGCACCCACCGGCAAGATCTGGCTCGACGGCAAGGTCGAGCCGGTGCTCGACCGCAGCACCGCGCAGATCGGCGCGCCCGACGCGTGGCGGGCCGGCCTGGACGGCGCCGGCGTCAAGGTGGCCGTGCTCGACACCGGGGCCGACCAGAACCACCCCGACCTGGCCGGCCGGGTCCTCGAGGCCCGCGACTTCAGCGGCAGCGAGACCGGGACGACCGACCACTTCGGACACGGAACGCACGTGGCGGCCACGGTCGCCGGCTCGGGCGCGGGATCGAACGGCACCCGTAAGGGCGTGGCGCCCGGCGCGCGGCTGCTGATCGGCAAGGTGCTCGACGACAGCGGCTCCGGCTACGAGTCCGGGATCATCGCCGGCATGGAGTGGGCGGCCGGCGCGGGCGCCAAGGTCGTCAACATGAGTCTGGGCGGCGGCGCCACCGACGGCACCGACCCGATGAGTGCGGCCGTCGACGAGATCAGCGCCTCGACCGGCACCCTGTTCGTGGTGGCGGCGGGCAACGAGGGCGCGGACTACTCGGTCGGCACACCCGGCGCGGCCCCGGCCGCCCTGACCGTCGGCGCGGTCGACCGGGACGACCGGATGGCCGAGTTCTCGAGCCGGGGCCCGCGCTTCGGCGACGAGGGGCTCAAGCCCGAGATCACCGCGCCCGGCGTCGGCATCGTCGCCGCCCGGGCCGCGGGCACCGCGATGGGCAGCCCGGTCGACGAGCTCTACACCGCGGCCAACGGCACCTCGATGGCCACCCCGCACGTGGCCGGCGCGGCCGCCGTCATCGCCCAGCAGCACCCGGGCTGGACCGGCGCGCAGATCAAGGACGAACTGGTCAGCACGGCCAGGACGCAGAGCGAGACCTCGGTCTACGCCCAGGGCGCGGGCCGGGTCGACCTGACCCGGGCCACCAGCCAGACGGTGTCCGCGACCGGCGTGGCCGACTTCGGGCTGCACGCCCTCGACGAGACGCCGGCCCAGGTCGAGCGGACCGTCACCTACACCAACGCGGGCACCGCGCCGGTGACGCTGACCCTGGCCAAGACCGTGGCCGCGGTCAGCCTGTCGGCCGCCACGGTCACCGTGCCCGCCGGCGGCCGCGCCGGCGTCACACTCACCTTCGACCTCGCCACGGCCACGCCCGGCCAGTTCAGCGGCTGGCTCACCGCCACCGGACCGGCCGGGGTCAAGGTCACCACGGCGATCGGCGGCACCCTGGACAAGCAGCGCCACCTGGTCACGTTCAAGGCCGTGAACCGGGCCGGGAAGCCCTCGGCCGTGCCGGTCCTGCAGGTCTTCGGCGACGAGCAGCGCTACGACATCCTCAACTTCCTGATGGAGGGTGAGGAGAAGACGTTCCAGGTCGGCGAGGGGGACTACCTGGTCGACGCCACCATCCAGGACGGCGGGCCGGCCGACGAGCAGGACAACCTGATCACCATCCCCGAGCTGAAGGTCGACCGCGACCTGACCGTGGTGCTCGACGCCCGTACGGCCAAGCCGATCCGGATCGAGACGCCCAGGCCGGCCGAGCAGCAGACGGTCGAGAGCTACTACGTGCACCGGGTCACCGGCACCGGCCGCGGCATCATCAACGGCTTCATGAACTTCAGCACCATCCAGAAGATCAACGTGACGCCGACCGCGAAGCTCCGGAAAGGCAGCTACGAGTTCTCGTCGCGCTGGCAGCTGGTCGCGCCGCTGGCCCAGGCCACCGTGCCCGGCGTCTCCGGGGAACTCGACGTCAACCCGGTCGTGTCCTCCCCGCTGTACGACGGCACTCGCCGGTTCGACCTGGTCAAGGGCCTCGGCGGCAAGGTCCGTGGGAAGGCGGTCGTGGTCGAGGGCGACAACCCGGACGACACGGCTCAGGCCGCCGCCGCAGCCGGTGCGGCTCTGGTCCTGCTGGTGGTGCCGGCTGATCGCAGCGCCTGGCAGCCGTGGGATCCGAGCAGCCCGCGTCTGCCGGTTCCGATCGCCCTGGTGCCGGGCGGCGACGGGCAGCGGATCCTGGCCCGCGCGGCCAAGCCCGGCGCGAGTCTGACGCTGACGCTCACCCCGAACAGCCCCTACCTGTACGACGTGTTCCAGGTGACCAAGAGCCAGGTGCCCGCGGCCGGCATCGTGCACAAGGTCACCGCGGCCAACTCGCACCGGATCACCGCGAGCTACCCGCACAACGGCGGGCTCGACTGGATCAAGGAGCAGCGCTTCGCCTGGCGGCCGTACCAGACCTACTCGTGGAACGACACGTACCGTCAGGTGCGGACGCCGTCCGTGCGCGAGGAGTGGGTGTCGGCCGGTGACAGCGTGTGGCAGCACCAGGTGCACCACGAGTTCTCCTGGGTCAGCTTCGGCGGCAGTCTGCTCGGCGGCATCGAGGAGGACCCGGTGTCGTACCCGAAGGCCGGCGCCTCGACCGAGACCTGGAACAAGCCGGTCGTCCGTCCGGCCACACCCGGCGGGTACGCCAACACCCGCGACGGCAACACGTTGAAGCTGCGAGTCGCGTCCTACGTGGACAGCAGCGACCGGCACCACCTGATCGAGTCGACCCCGACGACGTTGTCCCGCAACGGCGCCGAGATCGCCACGCTCGACAACGGCTGGCAGGACGTGCCCGTGCCGGCCGGGAACGCGACGTACAAGCTGGCCATGACGACCAAGCGGCTCAGCATGGACGCGGCCGACTGGCAGTACGGCACGTCGACCGCGACCGAGTGGACCTTCAAGTCCGGTGCCGCGGGCAAGCTGCCGCTGCTCCAGATCGGCTACGACGCGCCGGTCACCGCGACCGGGGTGACCACCAAGCTTCCGCACCTGCTGGGCGTCGAGGTGCCGAACGCCCGGAAGGTGAGAGTCGAGACCTCGGCCGACGAGGGCAAGACCTGGAAGACCGCCCTGACCATCGGCTCGACCGTGATCGTGCCGGCCGGGAAGGGGACGGTGTCGCTGCGGGTGACCGCTTCGGACCAGGCCGGGAACTCGGTCACGCAGACCGTGATCCGGGCCTACGGCCGGGCATGAAACCGCTCGCGGAGGACCGGTGGCCGGCCTACAGCCAGCCCCGCCGGGCGGCCTGGAAAGCCAGGCCGGCCCGGGTGTCCACGCCGGCCGCCTCCATCAGCCGGTCGAGCCGGCGCTGGACCGTCCGGCGGCTGACCCCGAGCTGGGTCGCGATGGACTTGTCCGGCAATCCCGCGACAAAGAGTGACAGCAGTAGTTTGTCGGGCTCCTCCTCGCTACCGTCCGGCAGCAGCGGAGTGGCGCGTTCCCAATAGCTCTCGAAGAGAGCGACCAGGGCGTCGAGGAGCTCACTGGGGCGGATCAACGCCGCGGTGGGCTCCCCGACACCCCGGGAGGCGTCGGGCACCAGCGGGCAGATCGCGAAAGTACGGTCGGCAATGGCCAGGCGCACAGGCAGGGTGGGCAGGGTCCGGGACTCCTCGCCCAGCCGCATCGCCTCGACGATGCTGTCCAACTCGCCGGGCTTCTCGAGCAGGTCCCGCTCGTAGATGGCCTTGTAGCGGACGCCGCGTTCCAGCGCCCCCGACTCCTCGGCGTTCTCCGGGCCCTGCATCGCGATCGGGTTGGCCCGGCAGAACCAGAAGATCTCGTCGCGGGCCGAGTCCTGCATCTCGCGCAGCCTGTCCCGCAGGGCCTGGGCGCCGACCACGATCTCGACCAGATGGTCGGAGTTCCGCCGCCGGGTGTTGGTGCGGTACTCCTCGCTGAGCGCGGCCACCATCTGCCGCGACGACTCGAGGGCCTGCTGCTCGCGCAGCAGCGTCTCGCCCAGCGCCACGTCGGCCGGCAGGGCGTGGAAGAGCGGACCGGGCGTGGCCAGCCCCTTGCGGTGCAGAGCCTCGAGCAGCGCGGAGGCCTCGACGGGATCGAGGCCGGCCTGCGCCGCCAGATCCGTCGGGGCAGCTCCGGCCATCCGCACGAGCAGGCGGTAGGCGTGCTGCTCCGGTGTGGAGAGCAGGTCGGACACGCCGTAACTGTAATGAGAATTCCAAATCTTTCTCGATGTCGATATCTGGCAAACACGCAGAGCAGTGATGGAAGTACGCTGAGTGTCGTCGTTGCCCCCGTCATCGATGAGGACACCGCAGCCATGACAGTGACCGCAGATGAGACAGCGCAGCCGGCGCTCGCGGCCGGCCCGCACCAGACCCCGTGCCTGGTGATCGACATCGACGTGGCCCGTGAGCAGTACAGACGGATCGCCGAAGCGTTCGCCGGAGCCGACATCCACTACGCCGTGAAGGCCAATCCCGAACTGCCCCTGCTGCGAGCGCTGGTCGCCGCCGGGTGCCGGTTCGACGTCGCCAGCCGGGCCGAGATCGACCTCTGCCTGGCCGCCGGCGCCTCTCCGGGTGACCTCAGTTACGGCCATCCGATCAAGAAGAGCGAGGACATCGCGTACGCGTACGCCCGCGGGGTACGCACGTTCGCCTTCGACAGCGAGGGCGAACTCGACAAGATCGTTCGGCACGCGCCCGGATCCTCGGTGCTGTGCCGGGTGCTCGCCTCCAGCCAGGGGGCGCGCTGGCCGCTCAGCCGCAAGTTCGGGTGCGTGCCCGAGATGGCGGTCGACCTGATGAAAGTGGCGGCGTTGCGCGGGCTCGACCCGGCCGGCATCGCCTTCCACGTCGGGTCGCAGCAGCTGTATCCGGAACGGTGGGAGCCCAGCGTCGCCACCGCCGCCGCGATCTTCGCCGAACTGCGCGAGGCCGGCATCTCGCTGCGCATCCTGAACGCCGGGGGCGGCTTCCCGGTCTCGTACCGTACGCCGGTGGCGCCGATCTCGGCCTACGCGGCGGCCATCGAGACGGCCGTCCGGCGGCACTTCGGGCTGTTCACGCCGTCCCTCATGATCGAACCGGGCCGGTACGTGGCCGCCCCCGCCGGGGTGCTGCACACCCAGGTCGTGCTGGTCGCCCGCAAGTCGTACGACGACGAGCCGCGCTGGGTCTACCTCGACGTGGGCCGGTTCGGCGGGCTGGCCGAGACCGAGGAAGAGGCCATTCAGTACGAACTGTCGACGGCCCGCGCCGGGCCGAGCGGCCCGGTGATCCTGGCCGGGCCGACGTGCGACAGCGTCGACATCCTCTACCAGCACGCACCTTACGATCTCCCGCTGGACCTGGCGGCCGGCGAGGTGATCCGCATTCTGGGGACGGGTGCTTACACGGCGACGTACTCGTCCGTCGGCTTCAACGGGCTGCCGCCCCTGCGGACGGTGGTGCGCTGAGTCTTCTCAGACCGGCCGTGGGCTGGTCGATAACCGAATCATGCGTCTTCTACCCGTCGCGGCCCTGGCTGTCGCCGTGCTGCTGCCCGGCACGGCCTCGGCCGCGACGTCGTCGACGTCCGTCACCCGCTCCTACGCGGCGCCGGCCTCGTCCGTCACCCGCTCCTACGCGGCGCCGGCCTCGTCCGTCACGAAGACGTACGCGGCGACGGCCGAGACCATCGCCAACCCGGGGCGCGGCTTCTTCGCGTACACGGAGACGCAGTTCGGCGCCGGCTTCGAGCCCTTGGCCGCGGACGTCGGCGGCCGCACGCTGGTCTATCGGCACTACTACCTGCGGAAGTACCAGGCCGTGGACCGGATCTCGGCGGCCGACCTCGCGCTGATCGGGGCCGACCTGGCCATCGCCCGCCAGGCCGGCGTGAAGCTGGTGCTGCGGTTCTCGTACAGCTCGGAATCGGACGCCGACGCGCCCCGGGCCCGCGTGCTCGGGCACATCGCCCAGCTCGGACCCGTGCTGAAGGCCAACGCCGACGTGATCTTCGCGCTGCAGGCGGGCTTCATCGGCCAGTGGGGCGAGTGGTACTACAGCGCCCACTTCTCCTCCTCGCCCGGCGTGCTGACCGCGCAGAACTGGTCCGACCGCAAGGCAGTGCTGGCAGCGCTGCTGGCCGCGACCGCCCCGACGACGCTGATCCAGGTGCGCACCCCCGAGTACAAGCGGCGGCTGTTCCCGGCCGTGACCCGCATCGGCCTGCACAACGACTGCTTCCTGGCCGGCACCGACGACTACGGCACGTACACCGCCCCCGACGACACCAAGTGGCTGGCATCCTCGACGACGACCCTGGTCGGGGGCGAGACGTGCGACGTGTCGGCCCGGTCGGGCTGGCCCGACGCCGGGGCCGAGATGGCCCGCTACCACTGGACGTACCTGAACCCGTCCTTCAACGAGCAGGTGCTGGCCTCGTGGGGCGCGGCCGGGCGGGCCGAGGTCGCGCGCAAGCTCGGCTACCGGCTGCGCCTGGTCAAGGCCACCCTGCCGGCCAAGGCGCGCCCCGGCACGCAGGTCACCGCGCGGATCACGCTGGCCAACGACGGCTACGCCGCCCCCGCCGAGAACCGCCCGGTCCAACTGCTGCTCAACGGTGCACCAACCAAGATCAACGCCGACCCTCGCTCGTGGCCGCCGGGCCGCCCGATCACTTTGACGGTGACGTTCAAGGCTCCGCCCAAGGGCACCTACCGCCTGGCCCTCAACCTGCCCGACGCGTCGCCCCGGCTCGCGAAGACCCCCGCCTACTCGATCCACCTGGCCAACCCCGGCGTGTGGAACCCGACCACCGGCTGGAACTCGCTGAACACCACCCTGACCGTCGCCTGATCCCGCTCGCCCGCCCGCCCCGCCCGACCCGCCCCGCCCGCCCGACCCGCCCGGCCCGTCCGACCCGTCCGACCCGTCCGACCCGCCCGGCAGTCCGGCAGTCCGGGGTGCCTCCGCGGGTGGAATTCGCGGAACAGCATCTGACGTCTGGTAGGCATGGCTCGTGTCGTCTGTCAGTGAGTTGACGTTGCTGGTGCGCGAGTTCGCACAGGCCCGGGACTGGGAACGGTTCCACACGCCCAAGAACCTCGCCATGGCCCTGGCCGGGGAAGTAGGCGAACTTCTGGCCGAGTTGCAGTGGCTCACCCCCGAGCAGTCGGCCACGGTGATGAACGACCCCGAGCTGGGCCCACGGGTGCGGGCCGAGATGGGCGACGTGACGATCTACCTGGTCCGGCTGGCCGACGTTCTCGGCATCGACCTCGTCGAGGCGGCCACCGACAAGCTCGAGGACTCCGCCCGCCGCTACACCGTCGAGGCCGCCCGCGGCTCAGCCGCAAAGATCTCCGACTGAGCTGAACCCTCGCAAGACGAAACGTCGCGTCTCGCCAAACGGTCTGTCTCCTCCCGCGCCACCCAAACGAGGCGTCTCGTCCCGTCTCGCGAGACGAAACGTTTCGTCTCGCGCAGCGCGCGCGGAATGGAACAGCTTGTCGCGCGCAACGCAACGTTTCGTCTCGCTCGGCGGGGCGGGGGCGTTCGCGGGCGGGGTGAGGGGACGGCGGCCGGTCACTTGAGGGACGGCGGATGGTCCCCGTAGCGACACCCTTCATTGAGAAGGTGCTGCCGTGTCAAACGATCACGCCCGGAAACTGGCGCGCGTCACCGGCTTCGCGGGAAGCTGCCTGATAGCCGTCGGCGGGCTCGGCGCGGGCGCGTTACCGGTCGGGATCCCGTTCTTCGCGGGACTCAAGCATGTCCGGATCGGCCTGTTCGCGGTCTACGGCGGCCTGCTCCTGCTCCTGTTGGCCTGGTGGTGGCTCGGACGGCTGAGCCGGGCCGGTGACACCCGCGCGATGTGGCGTACGGCCGCTCTCTGGGCCGCACCCCTGCTGATCGCACCGCCGCTGTTCAGCCGCGACGTCTACAGCTACCTCGCCCAGGGCCGGATGCTCGGCGAGGGCTTCGACGTCTACCGGACCGGTCCGTCGGCTCTAGGCGGGTTCTTCGCCGAACAGGTGCCCGCCATCTGGCAGCACACCCCCAGCCCGTACGGCCCGGTCTTCCTGCTGCTGTCCGAACTGGTCGCCGCGCCGATCGGCGGCCACCTGCTGACCGGCGTGATCGCCATGCGGCTCCTGGCCGTCGTGGGTCTCGCGCTTCTGGCGTACGTCATCCCGCCCCTCGCCACCGCGGCCGGAGTTCCGCCCCACCAGGCCCTGTGGCTGGCCGTCCTCAACCCGCTCGTGCTGATCCACTTCGTCGGCGGCGCGCACAACGACGCGCTGATGGTCGGCCTGCTCGCGGCCGGCCTGGCCGCCGCCGTTCGCAACCGCCCCCTGGTGGCGACCGTGTTGGTGGTAGCGGCCGCTTTGATCAAAGCGCCGGCCGTGCTGGGCCTGCTCGCGGTCGCGGTGATCTGGGCGTCCCGGCTCGACGGCCGGCTACCGCGCCTGCGCGCCTCGGCCGGGGTGGGCGCCACCGCGGCGGCGGCGACCGCGGTGCTGACCCAGATCGCGGGCACCGGCTACGGCTGGATCTCGGCCCTGGACACCCCGATCTCGCCCGAGAATCTGTCCCTGACCGGCGTGCTCGGCCGCTGGACGGCGGACCGGCTGCGCGGCGACGGTGTCGGCGAGCTGTTCGTGCTCGACCTGTGGCGCTGGCTCGGCGTGCTGGCCACACTCGTCGTCGTCGGTCTGGTCCGGGCGTATCTCGACCGCCTCGGCCCGGTCTACGGCCTGGGGGTGGTGCTGGCCGCGGTCGTTGCTTTCGGGCCGGCATTACGCCCCTGGTACCTGATCTGGGCGCTGGTGCCGCTGGCCGCCGCGGCCGGGCACCGGTGGGTGCGGCGTGCGCTCGCGGCGAGCTGCGCGGTGATGGCGCTGGTGGTGCTGCCGGACGGATTCGCCGTCGATGCCACCGAGCTGTTGCTCGCGGTGCTGGGCGGGCTGACCGGATGCGCGGTCTTCCTGGCCGTACGCCTGGCCGCCGCGCCCGCCGCCGGCCGGCTCCTCCCGGCGCGGGCCGCCCGATGACGCGCCTCCGGATCCTGATCGTCGTTGCCGCCGCCCTCGCCGTCGGCGTCTTCCTGGTGACCGTGCCGACCTTCCGCGAGTTCTTCGACCTCGGCGTCTACCGCGGCGCGGTCCGCTCGTGGCTGCTCGACGGCAACGAGCTGTACGACTTCCTCTACCAGGACACCGAGTACGGCTTCACCTATCCGCCGTTCGCCGCCCTCGTCCTCAGCCCGCTCGCCCTGACCAGCTGGCCGGTGGCGATCGCGGCGAGCGTCGTCGTCAACGTCGCCGCCGTGGCCCTGCTGCTGCACTGGTTCGTGGCCCCCGTGGTGCGCCGGCACGGCGCTCCGATGTGGTTCGTGTGCGCGCTGGCCTTCCTGGCCGTCCTGGTCTTCGAACCGGCCCGCGACACGTTCAGCTTCGGCCAGGTCAACCTGGTCCTGCTGGTGCTCGTGCTGCTCGACCTACGCGCCCTTTCCACCGGCCGCCGCTGGGCCGGCGTGGGCATCGGCCTGGCCGCCGCGATCAAACTGACCCCCGTCGTCTTCATCGGCTACCTGCTGGTGACCCGCCAGTACCGGGCCGCCGCCACCGCGACCGCCACCGCGGCCGGCGCGACTCTGCTGGCCGTCCTGATCGCCCACACCACCTCAGCCCAGTTCTGGCTGACCACCCTGTGGGACACCGACCGCGTAGGCCGCCTCGAGTACGTCTCCAACCAGTCCCTGCGCGGCGTCGTGGCCCGCCTCGACCTGCCGAGCGCCTGGTGGCTGGCCGCAGTCGCCCTGGTCCTGGCAATGTGGTTCCTACGCGTACGCCTGCTGCGCAGCACCCCCGACCACGCGGCCGGCTTCGCCACGACCGCCGTGGTGGCCTGCCTGATCAGCCCGGTCACCTGGGTCCACCACCTGGTCTGGCTGCTCCCCGCCCTGTTCCTGCTGACCGACGCCGCCCTGCGCGACCGCTCCCGCCCCCGCCTGCTCACGCTGGCCGCCACCTACGTCATCCTGAGCAGCAGCGTCGTCTGGCTCTGGTGGGCCGGCGCCCACGGTTTCCTGGCCGCCCTCGGCAGCAACACCTACGTCTGGATCAGCCTGGCCCTGCTCTTCACCATCCCGTTCCGCGCTCCGGTCTCGGCAACGCCGACCTCCGGCCTGCTGAACCACTGATCGCCCGGCCGGGAAGCCGCGCCGGGGAGCCGCGCCGGGAAAGGCCGGGCAAGCAGGTTTCAGGTGCGGGCGGCCGGCGCCGGCGGCGGCGAGTCCGGGCGGCCGGGCGACGTGCTGAGGCCGGCCGGCCATTCGCGGGCGGCCGGCTGGGCCAGGGTCGGGACCAGGTCGGTGGAGCGGCGCAGCAGCCAGCGGTTGCCCTTGGTGGCCATCCACCAGACGCGCTCGGTCAGGCTGGGTTCCGGGTTGGTGGCGGCCAGCCCGGGCAGGCGGACGACGGGGTGACCGGCCGCGCGCAGGGCCGTGGCGAAGCTGTGGGCCAGCAGCCGGTGGCCGCGTTCGGACGGGTGCAGGCGGTCGACGCTCCAGTTGGTGCGGGCGTAGGCCGCGCCGGCCAGGTCGACGTGGATCCTCCGGTGGCTCACGGCGATCGCGTCGAGGACGTCGTTGAGGGCGGCCCTCCGCCGGCCCAGCGGGCGGGCGATCACGCCGGGCAAGCCGAACATCAGGCCGGGGTCGGGCAGGACGTCGGCCAGCAGAGCCGCCCAGCCTCGCCGGCCACCGCCGGGCATCGGATCGCCGTACCCGCTGGTGACCGAGTCACCGAGGGCCGCAAAGCGGATCATGCGCACACTGCGAACGGCCCGGGAGTGCGCCGGGCCACACATCCGTGTCGGAACGTTGAAGAGATGGCTAAGTCACGCGACGTATGGCTGGGGCCCCGGCAGCGCCTACATTCGGAGGGCAGATGATCATTCGATAAAGGCGGAACCCCTTGGACGCGGTAGTCGAGGTGGAGAACCTCACCAAGTCGTTCCCCATCAGCAAAAATGAGGCGACGTCAGTGCTGCGGGGGATCAGCCTGCGGGTGCCACCCGGGCAGTTCCTGGCCATCGTCGGGCCCAGCGGCTCCGGCAAGTCCACGTTGCTCTACTGCATGTCCGCGCTCGAAGCCGCGACCACCGGCCGGGTCCGCATCCTCGGCCAGGACACGGGCGCGCTGGGCCGGGGCGCGCTGGCCAAGCTGCGCCGCGACCAGGTCGGGTTCGTCTTCCAGTCGTACAACCTGATCCCGTCGCTGACCGCCCGCGAGAACGTCGCCCTGCCGGCCCGGCTGGCCCGCCGCCGGATCTCGGGCGCCGACGTCGACCGCGCGCTGGCCGATGTCGGCCTGGCCGATCGCGGCTCCTACCGTCCGGCCGCTCTCTCGGGCGGGCAGCAGCAGCGCGTGGCCATCGCGCGCGTTCTCGCCGTACGCCCGGATGTCGTTTTTGCCGACGAGCCGACCGGCGCGCTCGACACCGAGGCCGGCGCGCAGGTGCTGGACCTGCTGGCCGGGGTGGCCCGGGCCGGCGAGGGCCGCTCGGTCGTGATGGTGACCCACGATCTCGAGGCGGCGGCCCGGGCCGACCGGGTGCTGGTGCTGCGCGACGGCGTCATCCACCGCGAGCTGCTGGATCCCCGCGCCGACGACGTGTTCGCCGCGGTCGCCGGGGCGTCCTGACATGCTGCGACTGATCTTCAGCGACCTGGTCGCCAACGCCCGCATCTGGCTCGGCGCGCTGCTCATCGCGGCGGCCACGGCAACCGTGGGCGCGGTCGTGGCGAGCGATATCCAGACGGCGGTCGCGGCCGGCGGCAACGAGGCGCTGGCCCTCTACGGCATCAGCGGCACGGTCGCCGTCTTCACCCTGATCACCGCGCTCATCGTCGTCGGCGCGGTCACCGACCTCACGGTGACTCTGCAGCAGCGCGGCTATGCCCTGTGGCAGCTGGTCGGCCTGCGCCCCGGCCTGGTCCGGCTGGTCGTCACGGCCCAGTTGTTCGTCGTGTCGCTTCTCGGCGGCGCCGTTGGCTGCCTGCTCGCCGTCCCCCTCGTGCAACCCCTTTTCCGGTACGCCTTCAGCACCTCACCCGAGCTGGCCGGGCTCACCCCGACGCTGACCCCGGCCGGCGCCGTGCCCGTCGTCCTGTTCGTGGCCGTGGTGGTCACCGTGGGTGGCTTCCGCGGCGCCGGCCGGGCCGCCCGCACCCCGCCCATCCAGTCGCTGCGCGAGGTCGAGCCGCCCGACCGCCGGATGACTGTCGCGCGGTGGCTCGGCGGTGTGGCCACCCTGCTCGTGGTGGCCGCGATCGTGTCCACTCTGCCCGGAACCGGTCTCGACACGATGGCCGTCCCGCTGATGCTGATCAGCCCGCTGCTGGCCGGGGTGCTGGCCGCGTTCGGCCCGCTGTTCCTGGCTCGCCTGGTCCGCGCCTGGACGTCGCTGGTGCCCGTCACTGCGTCCGCCGCCTGGTACCTGGCCCGCAACAGCACGGCCACCAACGCGGCCCGCAGCACCGCCACGATCAGCCCGCTGATGGTCGCGGTGGCCCTGGCCGGCGGCCTGTACGCGGCCAACGGCGCGGTCGGCGTCCCCTCCGGATCGCTCTCCACCGGCTCGGTGGTGCTGCTGCTCGGCGGCCCCCTGCTGCTGGCCGTCCTGGGCGCGGTGGCCACGGTCTTCATGTCGAGCCGCCGCCGCGAACGGGAGCTGGCCCTGATCACTGCGGCCGGCGGCTCGTCGGCGCTGGTCCTCACCGCGGCCGCCGCCGAGGCCGTGATCTATGTGGTGACCGCGCTGCTGCTGGGCGGCTCGGCCGTGGCCGTGACCACGGCGATCGGCGCGTGGGCGGCCGGCGCCTGGACCGCGGCCGGCGCGCTGCCCGCCCTGACCGTGACCGCTCTCGCCCTCGTGCTGCTGCTGGCGGCCACGGTGCTGCCCACGGCGACGGCGCTGCGTCAGGAGGTGCCGCGGGTTCTGGCCCCGGAGTGACCGGGCACCCGGTTCCACCAGAGCGACAAGCCGACACCGCCGATCACGAGCACCGACGCGGCCAGCACGAACCAGAAGGTGATCTCGACCTCTTGCTTGCGCAGGGTGAACTCGCGCGGCAGGTCGGTCAGCACATCCACGAGCTGGTCGGCGTCCTCGGCCCGGAAGTACTTGGCGCCGGTCGTGTCGGCCACCTGGGTCAGCGCCTCTTCGTCGATGTCCATGTTGCGACCGCCCCGGCCCCCACCCCAGCCGCGGCCGCCACCGAACGGGGAGTCGCCGCCGATCTGGTCGGCCGTGCACACCATCGGCGCCGGTTCGGTCGTGCCGAAGCCGATCGTGTAGACCCGCACCTTGCGCGCCGCCGCCTGCTCGGCCGCGGTCACCGGGTCGACGCCGGTGGTGTTGGAGCCGTCGGTCAGCACGACGATGGTGTCCGGTTCGTAGTCACCGAGCTGCCCCGGGTTGTCCAGCTCGACGCCCGTCCTGGCCACCCGCGGGTTGGTCTCGGCGATGGCGTCGATGGACGTGAGGATGGCCTGCCCGATCGCGGTGCCCCGGGCCGTACGCAAGGTTCCGATCGCGTCGATGAGCGCGTCCTTGTCGGTCGTCGGGGCCACCAGCAGCCCCGCGATGCCCGAGAAGGCGACCAGCCCGATCCGTGTCCCGTCCTCTTGCTTCTCGATGAACTGCCGGGCCGCGTCGGTGGCCACGGTGAAGCGGTTGGGCTGGATGTCGGTCGAGCACATCGAGCCCGACACGTCGATCGCCAGCAGCACCGACGTGCTGTTCGAGGGCACCGACACCGAGGCCTGCGGGCGGGCCAGCGCGCCGCCCAGGGCCAGCAGCGCGAGCACGAACAGCAGCGCCGGGACGCGCCGGCGCCAGGACGTACGACCGGGGAGCGCGGCCCGGATCAGCGCGACGCTCGAGACCGTGACCGCCGCCCGCTTGCGCCGCCGGTTGAACCACCAGCGCAGGGCCAGCAGCAGCGGCACCGCCAGCAGCGCGGTCAGGGCCCACGGCCAGCTGAACGACATCAGATGATCCTTCCGTGCCAGCGGGAGCCGAGGACGGCGCCCAGCATGAGCAGCAGCAGGGCGGCGCCGGCGAACGGCGCGGTCAGTTCGAGCGGCTCCTTCTTGGCCGTGAGCCGCAGGTCGATCCCCTTGGTGGTGTCGGTCAGCGTGGCCGCGTCCCCGGCCGGCAGGTACGCGCCGCCGGTGGTCCGGGCGACCGAAGTGAGCAGGGCCGGATCGAGGGCCGTGCCCAGCTGGAAGCCGTCGACCTCGACGGTCGCGCCGCGTTCGGTGCCGACGCCGACGGTCTGGATGCGCACCCCGGCCGCCGCCGCCAGCTCGGCCGCGGCCACCACGTCAGGGCCGCCCGTCTCTTGCCCGTCGCTGAAGACGACGACCGTGGCCGACGGCCAGTAGCCCAGGTCGGGCGGGGCCGCGCCCTCGTCGGGCAGGGCGACCGTCTTGCCGGTGATCGTGCCCAGCGCGACCAGGATGGCCTGGCCCAGCGAGGTGCCGCCGCCGGCCGAGAGCCGGTCGATCGCGGCCAGCGCGGCCTGGTGGTCGTCGGACGGGGCCTGGGTCAGCAGGGCCTGGTCGCCGAAGACGAGCACGCCGACGTCGACCGTGCTGGGCTGGTCGTCGACGAACTCTTTGGCCGCGGCCTGGGCGGCGCCGAGCCGGCTCGGCTGCACGTCGCCGGCCTGCATGCTGTTGGACACGTCGAACGCGAGCAGCACCGTGCCCGAGACCCGGGGCACGGTGACCTCGGCCTGCGGCCGGGCCAGACCGACGAGCAGGATCGGCAGGGCGATGAGGACAAACGCGTACGGCAGATGCCGCCGCACGGCGCCGGCCGGAGCGAACCCGAGCCGGCGCATGGCGGCCGAACGTCTCTTCTGCATGGTCCCGTACGCAAGAACTGCCGCCGCCGTCACGAGCAGGGCGACCACCAGCACGAGCGGGTAGAGGAAGCTCACCGGCGCCCCCGCCCCGACCGCTGCACCAGGTCGATCAGCGCGGCCAGCAGGTCTTGATCCGTGGTGATGCGCTGGGCGCTGACCCCGGCCCGGCGCATGCCCTCGGCCAGTTCCGCCTCGCGGGCCCCGGCCTGGTCGGCCAGCCGGCCCCGCAGCAACGGATCACTGGTGTCGACCAGCAGCTGCTCGCCCGTCTCGGCGTCCTCGACCAGGATCACCCCGAGGTCGGGCAGCTCCACCTCGGCCGGGTCGACGACCCGGATCACCACGACCTCGTGCCGGTGGGTGAGCCGGGCCAGCGGCCGGTCCCAGCCCGGGTCGCCGATGAAGTCGCTCATCACGAAGACCAGGCTGCGGCGGCGCGAGGTGGTGGTCGCGGCCAGCTTGAGCATGGCCCCGAGATCGGTGGTCCTGCCCGGCTTGCCCTTGGGGGCCGGCCGCAGCAGCTCGCGGGTGATGCGGAGCACCTGGTCGCGACCGCCGCGGGGCGGGACGATCCGGTGACCGTCGTTGTCGTAGAGGATCGCGCCGACCCGGTTGCCACCGCGCGAGACGAGCCGCGCGATGCTGACCGCGAGCTCGGTGGCGGTCGACTCCTTGCCCGCGCCCTGGCCGAACCGCATGGACGCCGACCGGTCGATCACCAGCCAAGCCGTGAGCTCGCGGTCCTCGGTGTACTGACGCACGTACGGCTCGTCCAGCCGGGCCGTGACGTTCCAGTCGATGTGGCGGACGTCGTCCTCGGTGGCGTACAGCCGCAGGTCGGTGAAGTCGATGCCGGCGCCGTGCCACACCGTGCGGTAGTTGCCCTGCAGCCGCCCGTCGAGCCGCCGCCCGAGCCGCCATTCGAGGCGCCTGAGCAGACGATCCGGAGCCGACGTCATGATCAGCGTCCCCGCCCCGCGGGCTCCGGGATCGACACGTTGGCCAGCACTTTCTGCAGGATCACGTCGGCCGTGACGTCGTCCGAGAGGGCCTCGTACGAGAGCACCAGCCGATGCCGCAGCACGTCCAGAGCCAGATCGGTCAGATCTTCCGGTACGACGTACTCGCGCCCGCGGATGAAGGCGAGCGCCCGCGCGGCCAGCACGAGGCTGATCGACGACCGCGGGCTCGCGCCGAACGTGACGTACCGGGAAAGGTCGGTCAAACCGATGCGGGCCGGTTCCCGAGTGGCGTGGGCGAGCTGCACGGCGAACTCGATCAGCGACGGGTCGACGTACACCTGATCGGCCTGTTGTTGCAGCCCGACCAGCGTCTCGGGGTCGATGATCTTCTGGATGACCGCGGCCGGGGTGAGCGCGCGCTCGACGACCACGAACTCCTCGGTGACGCTCGGATAGCCGACCAGCACCTTCATCATGAAGCGGTCGACCTGGGCCTCGGGCAGCGGATACGTGCCCTCGGTCTCGATCGGGTTCTGGGTGGCCATGACCAGCATCGGGTTGGGCACCCGGTGGGTCTCGCGCCCGATGGTGACCTGGCGTTCCTGCATCACCTCGAGCAGCGCGCTCTGCACCTTGGCCGGGGCCCGGTTGATCTCGTCGGCCAGCAGCAGGTTGGTGAAGACCGGGCCCAGCTGCACCTGGAACTCGCCGGTGGGCTGGTGATAGACGCGGGTGCCGACGATGTCGGCCGGCACCAGGTCGGGGGTGAACTGCACCCGGTGGAACTCGCCGCCGATCGCCTCGGCCAGCGACTTCACGGCCAGCGTCTTGGCCAGGCCGGGCACGCCCTCGACGAGGATGTGGCCGCGGGCCAGCAGGGCCACCAGCAGCCGTTCGAGCAGGAGGTCCTGGCCGACGATGGTCTTCTTGACCTCGTACAGCACTTTCTCGATCGGCCCGGCCGAAGCCGACGGGGCGTCGTTCCAGTTGTAGGCGCCGCGTGCCGGCATGTTCATGCGTCCGTCCTTCTGGTGGGCCGAGGGTCTACAGCGGTGGGTTCCGGCCGTCGCCCTCCCCGGCGCCGAGCGCGGCGCCGATCGGGACGGCGAAGCCGATGCCGATGAACGTGCCGTCGTCGGTCGGGTTGGCCAGCGCCACCACGATGCCGACCACCTGGCCGCGGTCGTTGAGGAGCGGGCCGCCGGAGCTGCCGGGGTTGACGGCCGCGTCGAACTGGATGAGCCCGGCGATGTCGCCGCCCTTGTCGCGGCTGAGCGTGCGGTCGAGGCCGGAGACGACGCCGCTGGTGGTGGTGGCGGTCAGCCCGAGCGGGTTGCCGATGGCGACCACGTCGTCGCCGATCGCCGCGCCGCCGCCGAGCACCGCCGGCACCAGCGTCTCGGGCAGCTTGCCGGGCTTGAGGGTGGCGATGTCCTGGGCGGCGCTGGAGGTGACCACCTCGGCCGGCGACTCGGTGCCGTCGGCGTACGCGATGGTGATGCTCTTCGCCCCCTCCACCACGTGGAAGGCGGTGAGGATGGTGCCGTCGGCGTTGGCGATCACGCCGGTGCCGGTGTCGGCCCCCGCCCCGCTGCCGGTGGCCTTGATCAGCACCACCGAGGGCCGCAGCGCCTGATAGACCTGGGCCACGGTGAGGGGCTCGTCGGAGGGGGAGGGCGCGGCCGACGGGAGCGCCCGGGCCGGCGATTCCTGGTCGTCACCGCCGGGCAGCAGCACCACAACCGTGATCGCGAGGGCCCACAGCGCGACGGCGCCGATCAGTACCTTCCGGCGCAAGTCCGGTCTTTTCCACCAGGGCGCCGGAGCTTCGGGTGGTGCCTGCTCCGAGCCCGTGGGCCGGAGCACCTCCATCTCCATTCATCGACTGTAGGAGCGTTTTCTCAAAGCCGCCCCAGAGCCGAGGGGCTCAATCGCGAGGTGTGGAATCGCAGATGGTGGGCATTGCCACGCTATGACCCAAGCTGCCCTTCCTGTGAGTTCGCCCCATCGGCACCGCTGGCTCGCGCTGGCCGGGTTCGGCCTGGCGGTCTTCGTGGCGGCCGCGATCGGCGGGCTCGGCGTCAGTGGCACCAGCGCCGAGTACGGCAGTCTCGAGCAGCCCGCCTGGGCCCCGCCCTCGTGGCTGTTCGGCCCGGTCTGGACCGTGCTGTACGTGATGATCGCCGTGTCCGGATGGCTGGTCTGGCAGCGGGTCGGCTTCACCCGGCCGCTGTGGCTGTGGTCGGCCCAACTGGTGCTGAACGCGATCTGGACCCCGCTCTTCTTCGGGGCCGGGCAGTACGGGCTGGCTTTCGCCGAGATCGTGCTGATGTGGCTGCTCATCGGGGCCACCGTGGTCGTCTTCTGGCGGGTGCGCCGGCCCGCGGCAGTGCTGCTCCTGCCGTACTGGGCCTGGGTGACCTTCGCCAGCGCGCTCAACCTGTCGATCTGGCTGATGAACACGTGAGCGTGCCAACTTCACCCACGACACCTTCCTAAGTGGGCCTTCGTCACTGCAAGATGATCGCGGTGACACTATGAGTGAAACTGGGCTACCGCAGAGTGTGCTGACCGAGATCGGCAGTCCGATCCGGGAGTCCCGGCTGACCGGGGTCGACGAGCTGGCCCGGCTGGCCTGGGGCGCCGACCTCGCGCTGGCCGCGGCCGCCCGCCACGCCCTCCAGCAGATGATGGAGGACGACAGCCGCAGCGTCTCGGCCGCGGCCGCCGCCGCCCTGGAACGCACAGCCGTGCGCCTCGACCCCGAACGGATCGACTTCGGCCCGGTCGCCGCCGAGACCCAGCGCCTGGTGGCCGACGTCCGGGTCGACGGCCCGCCGCTGGCTGTCGCCGGGGCCACGGTCAATGTCTCCGGGCCCGGTCTGCGGGCCATGCTGAGCGGTCGCACGCTGCGCATCATGTGGCTGCCGCGCTCCGACTGGCTCGACGGCTCGGTCACCGTGCGCGGCCCGGCCGGCTGGGCCGACGTCCGCGTCACGGGCCAGGTCGCTGCTGCCAACGCTCCCTTCGCCCCGGTCGCCCCGGCCGCCGACTACGGCACCTCCCGGGGGGCCGAGCCCGCGGGCCTGCGCACCTATGACGGGGGCATGGTCGCCAACGGGTACGGCACGCCCCGGGTCACCGTGCTGCCCGCGCCACCCGCCTCCGGCCGCCGCCAGATCGGCACCACCGTGCTCGTCGCCATCCTCACCACGCTGGTCGTGCTGGGCGGGGCCGGCGTCGCGATGGCCCTGCTCAACGACGGCCGGTCCGGCCCGGCGCCCGTGGCCGCCCTGCCCACCCAGCCCCAGCCCGGGCCCGGCGCGGCGCTGGGCTCGGCCCAGCCGGCCACCCCCGATCCCCGAATCACCCGGGTCCCGCTCGCCCAGCGGGTCAAGAGCGTGGCCAAGCCCAAGGTCATCGGCACGGTCCGGGTCGGCGCCGAGCCCGAGGGGGTCGCGGTCGCCCCCGACGGCCGCACGGTCTTCGTGGCCAACCAGAACAGCCGCATCCTTTCCCTGGTCGACGTGGCCACCCGCAAGGTCACCCCGATCGCGTTGCGCAACACCCCGCGCTTCGTCGCCGTCTCGCGCGACGGCAACACCGTCTTCGTCTCGATGTACGAGGACGACAAGCACACCGGCAGCGGCGTCGCGGTCGTCGACACCCGCAGCCGCAAGGTGCTCCGCTACCTCGACACCGGCCACATGCCGTACACGCTGGCCGTGGCCCCCGACAACAAGCTCTGGGTGCCGATCCACAGCGACGGCCGCCTCGAGATCTTCAGCTCGGGCACCCTGCGCATGGTCGGTGAGCTGCCGGTCAAGCCCAACCCGCACGCCGTCGGCTTCTCGAGCGACCAGATGCGGGCCTTCACCGCCAACCACGAGTCCAACGCGGTCACGGTGATCGACATGCGGACCAACAAGGTGCTCCAGAGCATCCCGGTCTCCCGCGCGCCGCACAGCATCGCCGTCTCGCCCGACGGGCGGATGACGCTGGTCGCGGGGTACGAGGCCGACGCGGCCAACCTGATCGACACGGTCACCCTCAAGCGCACCGGCCCGTTCAAGGTGGGCCGCGACCCGCAGAGCGTGGCCTTCTCGGCCGACAGCCGTTACGGCTACACGGTCAACGAGGGCGACGGCACGATCTCGGTGCTCAACGGCAAGACCGGGGCCGTGACGGCGACGGTCAAAGTCGGCCGGAGTCCGCGCACGATCGGCGTCTCGCCCGACGGCCGCCTGGCCTACGTCTCCAACGGCGGCGACAACACCATCTCGATCGTGCGGGTGGGGGAGTGAGCCGACGCGATCGGAGCGCCGGTGAGGTGCTGGTGCGTCGGCTCTACGCCGAGCACGGGGCGGCCCTGCTGGCGTACGCGACCAGGTTGAGCGGCGATCGGGCCGCGGCGCAAGAGTTGGTGCGCCGGACGTTGCTGCGTGCGTGGACCGAGCCGTCGGCCCTCAGCGAGGAGCGGGGGGCCGTACGCGCTCGTCTTTTTGTTCTTCTGCGCGAGGCGGCCGGGGCGCCGGCCGATGTGCTCCAGATGCTCGGCGCGGTCGGCACGCTTCCGCCCGAGGAACGCGAGGTGCTGAACCAGTTGTACTTCCAGGGGCGTGACGTCAAAGAGACGGCGGCGTCGCTCGGTCTTCCGGCCGAGACGGTGAAGTCCCGCAGCTACCAGGCCCTGCGCCGGCTGCGGGCGGCGCTGGCGGCCGAGGTCACGACGGGAGCGGCATGAGCGGGCATCAGAGCGAGCAACTCGGGGCGTACGCGCTGGGTGTTCTCGACGACGACGAGTGGGCCGCCGTCCACGCCCACGTCGAGGACTGCCCGCAGTGCCGGGGCGAGGTCGGTGACCTGCGCGCGATCGAGGAGAGGCTGGGCGAGATCCCGCCCGAGGCCTTCCTCGACGGCCCGCCGCCCGGCAGCGACCTGCTGCTGCAGCGAACCCTTTCCCAGGTACGCGATGAGAGCCGCGGCCACGAAAGGCAGCGCCGCACACTGTGGACCCTCGGGGCGGTCGCGGCTGCCGTCGTCGCCGTGATCGGCGGCCTGGCCATCGGCCGTTCCGGGGTGGCCGCACCCGACGCCGTGACACCGCCCCCGGTGGCCGCGGCACCCCGCACCGTCACCGCCACCGACGAGGCCACCGGCACGTCGATGAACGTCACGATCACTCCCGCCGCGGGCTGGGTGCGGTTGCGGGCCATCGTCGACGGGGTGCCGGCCGGCTCCCAGTGCCGCCTGTTCGTGGTCGCGCGCGACGGCTCCCGCGAGTTCGCCGGCAGCTGGCTGGTCGGCGCGTCCGGCACCACCGTGGACGGCAGCGCGCTGGTCGCCCCGGCCGAAGTGACCGCGGTTCAGGTCGAGACATACGCCGGGCAGGTTCTCGCCACCGCCCCTATCTAGAACACCCGCCCGACGCCTATGCTCAGATCGTGATTGCTCGATCGACTCAGCGTCACCACGTCGGGCCCCGGTCATGACCGGCGCCGGCTGGGTCGCGCTGGCGATCGTCAGCGTCGGCTCGCTCTGCTACGCGACCGCCTCGATCCTGCAGGGCGTCGGCGCCCGCCGCAGCGTCGGCACCGCGCAGACCATGGCCCACCCGCTCTACCTGGCCGGCATCTTCTTCGACATCCTGGCCTGGGTCGGCGCCATGATCGCGCTGCAGACCCTGGCCGTCTACGTGGTCGAGTCGGTGCTGGCCGGCTCGCTCGCCTTCACCGTGCTGGGCGCCCGCATCGTGCTCGGCTCCCGGCTCCGCCGCCGCGACATGGTCGCCGTGGCCGTCACGATCGTCGCGCTGACCTCCCTGGCCTTCTCGGCCGGCCCGCAACACGAGGTCAACACGACGAACGAGCTGCGCTTCGCCCTGTGCGGCGCGGCCGCCGCCATGGTGCTGGTCGGCTATGGCGCAGCCAAGGTCAACGCGCCCGGCGGCATCATCGCCGCCTGCGCCGGTCTCTCGCTGGGCGGCGCGGCCCTGGTCGGCCGTTCCCTGCCGGTCCCCGAGGGCGTCGGCGGGGGCCAGGTCGCCCTGTCCATCCTCACCGAGCCGCTCACCCTGGCCCTGCTGGTCTTCGCCGGCACCGGCATGACCCTGTACGCCCACGCCCTGCAGCACGGCGACGTCGGCCCGGTCACCGCGATCCACTGGACGGCCGAGGTGATGGCCCCGTCCATCGTGGCCGTGGTCTTCCTGGGCGACACGGTCCGCGAGGGCTGGCTGCTCCCCGCCGGCATCGCCTGCGCGTTGACCGTCGGCGCAGCGATAGTGCTGGCCACCGCGCCCGCCACTCACGCCACCCACGTCGAAGAGGCGGTGCCGGTCCCGGTCCCGGCCGGCCCGGCCGCGCTCCCGCCCCAGGCCCCGCGCCACGCTCTGAACGCGCCGCCCCTGCCCGTGCTGCCCCAGCCGACCGGCGAACGGATCATCTGGTGGGGCCCGCCCCCGATCTGGCGCCCGCCGGACCGGGGCCGCCCGGTCGACCCGACCTACCGCATGCTGGCCCTGCCGGCCGCCGCGGCCCCCCGCTTCATCTGGGCCGCACCCCCACGCCGCCGCTGACACCTCTGCTGGCCGGCCGGTCCGAAACCCCCACGCCGCCGCTGACTCCTCTGCTGGCCGGTCCGAACCGCCGCGCCGCCGCTGACTCCTCTGCTGGCCGGTCCGAACCGCCGCGCCGCCGCTGACTCCTCTGCGGGCCGACCGGCCGGTCCGAGGTCCGGGTCAGCGCGGCGGGCTGGGATCGGACATCATCGAAGCGTGGGCGACCTTTTGATCAACCTGCTGGCCAGCGTCATCGCCGGCACGGCGGTCTGGCTGGCCGGGTTCGGGCTGCGCCGGCGCAAGCTGGGCCGGGAACGGGCCTTCTTCGGGCTCACCGACGGCGCGAGCTGCCTGCTGGTGGTGTCCCGGCACGCGTCGTCGACCCGCGAGTCCAGCGTCCACCGGCGTGACGTGGCCGCGTTGGTCGAGCTGGCGACCATCGCCCGCGAGTGCGGCGCCCACGCCGACCGGGTGGGCGAGAACCAGCCGACGGGCGAGATCGGCCGTCTCACCGAGTTCTGCGTCGGCGGTCCCGGCGGCGCCAGCCCCCGCAGCGCCACCCACGTCCGCACCATCCTGCGCGGCGTGACCTACGAGGTCTTCGACGACGAGCAACGCCGCATGTCGTTCACGGTCGGCGCCACCCGGTACGAGGCGGGGCCGGAAGCCAGCCACGTCCTGCTCGCCCGTTTCTGGGGCCCGGGCGGCGGCCGCCCGGTCTTCTTCATCGGCGGCCTGACCGCGGGCAGCAACCTGGCCGGCGCCCGCTATCTCGCGCAGCACCACGTCGAGCTTGCCCGCCAGTACGGCGCCGACCGCCCCTTCGCGCTGGTGCTCCGCATCGTCGAACCCAACGCCTATGGCACCGACTTCACCGAACTGGTCGCCGACGTCAGCACCGCCGCCTTCCGGCCCCTCCCGCAACCGCCCGGTCTCACCACCGGCGAAGTCGGCAGCGAGGACCAGCCCCTCCCGCAACCGCCCGGCCTCACCACCGGCGAAGTCGAGGGCGAGGACCGGCCGGGCCCGCAGCCGCTCGGCCGCACCGCCGGTGAAGTCGGCAACGAGGAGAGGCCGGGCGCGTCCGTGGATAGGCTTGACGGGTGAGTCATTTTGATGTTCTTGTCCTGGGTTCCGGGCCCGGGGGATATGTCGCTGCCATCCGTGCCGCGCAGCTCGGTAAGACGGTTGCTGTGGTCGAGCACAAGTACTGGGGCGGGGTCTGCCTCAACGTGGGCTGCATCCCGTCCAAGGCGCTGCTGCGCAACGCGGAGATCGCGCACATCATCACGCACGAGAAGAAGACGTTCGGGATCGAGGGGGACGCCACCATGTCCTTCGCGCCGACCCACCAGCGCAGCCGCAAGGTGGCCGAGGCGAGCGCCAAGGGCGTCCACTTCCTGATGAAGAAGAACGGGATCACCGAGCTCAACGGTTGGGGCACCCTGACCGGGCCGAAGGCGATCGACGTCGACGGCGAGCAGCACACGTTCGACAACCTGATCATCGCCACCGGCGCCGTCGTGCGGATGCTGCCCGGCATGAAGACCAGCCCGAACGTCGTCACCTACGAGGAGCAGATCCTCGACGACAAGCTGCCCGGCTCGATCATCATCGGCGGTTCGGGCGCCATCGGCGTCGAGTTCGCCTACGTCATGGCCAACTTCGGCGTCGACGTGACGATCGTCGAGTTCCTCGACCGGATGGTGCCCACCGAGGACGCCGACGTGTCCAAGGAACTGCTCAAGCACTACCGCAAGCTGGGCGTCAAGGTGCTGCTGAGCACCAAGGTGGAGCAGGTCGAGGACACCGGCGCCGGCGTCCGCGTCACGGTGAGCCCGGCCGGCGGCGGCGAGCCGAAGGTGCTCGAGGCCGACCGGATGCTGGCCGCGTTCGGTTTCGCCCCGCGCACCGAGGGCTACGGGCTCGAGGCGGCCGGGGTCAAACTCACCGACCGCGGCGCGATCGAGGTCGACGCCCGCGGCCGGACCAACGTCGAGGGCATCTACGCCATCGGCGACGTGACCGCCAAGCTGATGCTCGCGCACACCGCCGAGGCGATGGGCGTCGTGGCGGCCGAGACGATCGCGGACGCCGAGACTCAAGAGATCAACTTCGACATGATCCCGCGGGCCACGTTCTGCCAGCCCCAGATCGCCTCGTTCGGCTACTCCGAAGAGCAGGCCCGCGACAAGGGCTACGACGTGAAGGTGGCCCAGTTCCCGTTCTCGGCCAACGGCAAGGCCCGCGGCATGGCCGAGACCGCCGGCTTCGTCAAGATCGTCGCTGACGCCGAACACAACGAGATCATCGGCGCCCACCTCATCGGCCCCGAGGTCACCGAGCTGCTGCCGGCCCTCACGCTGGCCCAGATGTGGGACCTGACCGCCGACGAGGTCGCCCGCAACGTCTTCGCCCACCCGACCCTGTCCGAGGCGGTCAAGGAGGCCATCGAGGGCATCGCCGGCCACATGATCAACCTCTGACGGCGCCGCGGCGTCAGAAGCGCTGGTAGGTGGCGTCGGCTAGTTGGGCCTGGCCTTCGACGTCGGGGTGGAAGAAGTCGACCTGGTTGACGAGGTCGAGGTTGAAGCTGGTCTCGTGGGAGTCGTTGTCCCAGCGGCAGCGGGCGCCGTACTTGTCGCAGGCCTGGCGCAGCTCGTCGTTGTAGTCGTTGATGCGGGCCTGCACCGTGCGGCGGCGTTCGGCGTCGGACTCGTCGTTCGACCTGGGGTCGGCCAGCATGGACGGGCAGGTGGTGAAGCGCTGCCAGGCCCGTACGGCCCGGTCGTCCTTGCGGCCCAGCTGCCACAGGCGGTAGAGGTCGGGGATGCCGGCCACCAGCACCTCGGCCTTGGGCAGGCCCTTCTTGAGGCGGGTCAGCCCCCGGCCGACGTCGCGGCGGAACGCGGTCACCGAGGTCATGCCGGCCGGGGTGGGGGCGCAGGCGTCGTTGGCTCCGATGAGGATCGTGACGTACTGGGCCTTCATGTCGATGGCCTGGGCGACCTGGCCCGACAGCGCGTCGGCCTCGGCCCCGGGGCGGGCGAAGTTGCGGGCCTTGCCCTTGATCTTCGGGTTCTTGGCCAGGATCCGGCGGTAGTGGCTGTCCACGGCCTCGGCCGAGCCGGTCGACCACGAGTTGCGGCTGCAGGCCAGGAACGACCCGCAGCTGCCGAAGCCGGCGGTGATCGAGTCGCCCAGGGCGGCCATCGAGGACGGATATCCCTTGGGCGGTGGCGAGTCGGGGTCGGCCCCGCCGCCGCCCGCACCCCCGGCGCCCGCCTCGCAGGCCAGCGCGAAGACGGCGAGCGAGCCGAGGACGACCAGGTGCCAGCGGCGGACCATCGTGCCTCCAGAGTGACGGAATGCGACCACTCAGGCACGATATGTCATGCCGACCCTCGCCGGGGTGCCACCTTTCCGGGCGTCAGCCGAATGTCCCCGCGCAATCGGGGTACGCGGCTCGGCGCGGTGCCGCCCCTACCTCCCGGCCGGGGGACGGCACCGCACCCTGGATCAGCCGCCGTTGATGACGAACTGCGAGCCCGGCTGGACGACGATGTTGCCGTCGGCCGAGTTGGTGATGGTCACGTTGGTCAGGTTGGCGTTGCCGCGGGCGCCGCTCATCGCGAGGATGCCCGCCCCGTTGTTGCTCTTGTCGATGCGGACGTTGGTGACCGCTACGTTGGGCATCTCGCCCCCACCGGTCTTGAACTGGATGCCGTCATACGTGGAGTCCACGATGTCGGTGTCCCGGATGGTGACGCCGGGGATCGGCTTGCTCGACGGGAACAGCGTGATCGCGCCGAACTCCTGGTCCTCGTTCCAGAACACCCCACCGGCCCGGTAGAGGCCGTTGTTGGCGAGCAGCGTCGTCCCGCCGAACGGCAGCGGGTCGTGGTCGGTCGCCAGCATGATGCCGGGGTAGTTCATCGTGTCGTAGATCAGGTTGTTCTCGGCCGAGTTGTTCGAGCCGCCGTAGATCGCGATCGCGTTGGCCCGCCACGGCAACTGCACCGTGTTGTTGACGAAGTGGTTGTTGTTGGCCGAGTCGGCCGACGCGTCCTTGACGCGCGGGTTGGACCAGACGGCCAGCGAGTCGTCACCGGTCGTCCGGAAGGTCGAGTTGAACACCCGCGAGTTGCGCGTGCCGTTGCTGAAGTTGATGCCGTCGGCGTACGTGTCCCGGATGCGCATGCCGCTGAACTCGAGCCCGTCACCCGGGTTCCAGTAGGCCGGGGTGTCCGAGTAGTCGCGGCCGACCCAGGCGCCGACGTTGACGTGCTCGATCCACACGTTGCTGATCTTCGTGTTCTTGCCCAGCCGGCCGTTGATGCCGTGCCCGCGGTTGGCCCGGTTCGTCGTCATGCCGAAGATCGCCAGGTCGGAGATCTGCGTGTTGTCGTCGATGTCGAAGCCGACGTTGCCCTCGTGCGGGTGGTTGATGTTGCCGACCACGTTCTGCGGCTCGGTGTTCGTGTAGAGCCGCGTGTGCCACATGCCCGCCCCGCGGACGACCACGTTCCGGATGCCCTTCTGGTTCCACTGGTTGCGGGTCGGGTCGGGCGACAGGATCTTCTGCTCCTGCCGCCACTGACCGGCCGGGATCCAGACGCAGCTGATCACACCGTTCTCATCGTCGGTGACGGCCCGCTGGATGGCCGCCGTGTCGTCCACGCCGTCGTTCGGCACCGCGCCGTAGTTGGTGATCGACACGCAGCCCGCGGGCTGGCTCAGCGCCGGCGCCACCTGCTCCAGGTCGATCATGTCGATGTAGTAGAACGACGCGCTGTCACCGGCGTCCCGCTGCAGCTTGAAGCGGGTGCCGGCCGGGTACGAGGTGGACAGCAGCGCGTTCGACTCGTCGAAGAGCCGCCGCGCGTCGGCCGACGGCGTGTTCGACAGTGACTCGGTGTCGTCGGTCGTGCCGTAGAGCCAGCTGTTGCGTGACGAGAGCGTCAGCTTCTGCACGAACTGGTCGTTGGCGTACAGGCTGATCGTCGCGGTCTGACCGCCCCCGCCCGGCGCGTCCGGGATGGAGTTGCGCACGACGATCGAGTTGGCCTGGTTGACCGAGGTGAACTCGACGAACTGGCCGGTGCTGGTCAGGCGGACCGACTTGCGGCCGGACGATTCGGTGCCGAAGTTCGTGTGCCCGAAGGTCCGCAGCGCGTCCGCCTCGATCAGGGTTCCCGAGTAGCGGGCGGCCTCGGCCTCGTACGAGACATAGGGGGTCGCCGCGCCCCGGCCGACCACGATCGATTGCGTACGGGAGTTGTTGTTCTCGTTCGTCTCCGCGATCACGTTCGTGGCGTCGGCGGTGGCCGTGACGGTCGCGCCGCCACTGGTCGCCGTCCACGTCCCGACGTTGACGGTGACCGTCGCCCCGGCCGCGATCGTGCCGGTGCTGGCGTTGAGCGTGGTGCTACCGGCGACGACCCGGGTGACACTGGCCGCGGCGGCACTGGTGCCCCGGTTGTTGACCTGCACCGCGAACGTCACGGACGAGCCCGCGGCCGGGTTGGCCGGGTTCGGGGTGACGCTCACGACCTGCAGGTCGGGGCCCGGCGCCTGGGCGACGACGAGCGCGGTGGGCGACGTGTAGGTGTTGTTGCTGTTGTCGGTCTCGGGCACGGTGTTGGCCGGGTCGACCACGGCCGAGACCTGGTAGCTGCCCTGCCCCCGTCGTCCGGCGCTGACGCTGACGGTGCTCGAGGCGCCGGCCGCGAGGGCGCCGACGTTCGCGCTGCCGATGACGTTGCCGTTCAGGCGCACGTCGACCGTGGTCGCGGCTGCGGCGACGGTGCCGGCGTTGCGTACGGAAGCCGAGACGTTGATCGTGGACGACTCGTCCGGGGAACTCGGTGTCCACGCCAGACCGGTCACGACGAGATCCGACGCGGGGGCCCACGAGCCGAGAACCTGCAGCTCGGCGACCTGGCCGCCCGGGGCGCCGGTGTTGCTGAAGAACTGCAGCTGCAGATCGGCGACCCGCCCGGTGACCGGGATCGTCACGGTGTTGCCCGAGCCGAACGCGTAGTCGGTGCGGGCCTTGAGCGAGGTGAAGCTCGCGGCCCCCGAGGCCCGGCCGAGCACCTGGATGCCCTGCGTGCGCGCTCCCCAGGCCGGGTCGGGGTTGAGCTTGACCACGACGCCGGTCACGTTCGCGTCCGAGCCGAGCTTGGCCGTCAGCGTGGCCGGGAAGCCGTTGGACTCCCAGTAGCTGGCCAGGTTGTTGTCGTTGGCGTTGGCCGCGACGAAATTGAAGACGTTGTTGGACGCCTCCATCGGCTTGCCGGCCGCGAGGTTGGTGCCCGTCGGCGGGTCGGGGTCGGGATCGGGGCCCGTGCCGGCGACCCCGTAGACCTCCACCTCGGAGAGCTGCGCGGCCGGCCAGCCGGTGTTGGCGGTGACGTTGACGCGGACGTAGCGGACGGTCGCCGCCGCGAAGTCGATGGTGACGGCGTTGCCGCTGGCCGGGTTGAAGGTGCGCCCGGCACTGGCCGAGAGCGTGCTCCAGCTCGAGTTGTTGGTGCTGCCCTGCACGCTCAGCGTCTGGGTGCGGGTGGCCCACTCGGCCGGCGGTGGCAGCTTGAGCTTGACCTGGTCGATCGCCAGGCTGCTGCCGAGGTCGACCTGCACCCACTGCGGGAAGGAATTGTTCGGGCTCTCCCAGTACGAGCCCGCGTTGCCGTCGGTGACGTTGCCGGCGCCGTACGGGCCGTTGACGCCACTGGCAGTGGCGGCCTTGCCTTGCGCGAGGTTGGGGCCGCCCGCGGCCTGAGCCGGGGCGGCCGAGATCCCGGCGGTGACCAGAGCGGTCGCCAGGATGCCGGTAAGGAGTCTTCGTCCTCTCATCGTTCCCTCTTCGTGTGCGCACGTGGCCGCCGGGCGGGGACCCGGCGACCACCGGGGGACGGGGATGCCTGCCACGATTTTTCGCTGTGCTGCTGAGTTTTTTCGTGAACAGGCATTCAAGGTTTCAGATACATCACTAGTTCGTCAACGGGTGATGTCGTGGACACGGCAAAACGTTCATGGTTGGTCCGGAATGGGCACCCGCCGGACATGGGATGGCCGGTGGTCGCGCTGTGTCTGGTCCAGTTCGTCGACGTCCTCGGGGTGACAGTGGTCGTGACGACGCTGCCGGCGATGCTCGGCGATGTCGGCGCCGAACCGGCCGACGGCACGCTCGTCGCCGTCGGCTACGCCATGTTCTTCGGCGGGCTGCTGATGTTCGGCGCGCGGCTGGGCGACCGCTTCGGGCACCGGCGGTGCATTCTCGGCAGCCTGGTCGCCTTCGCCGCCGGGTCGCTGCTCACGGCCACGGCCTCGACGGTGGTGCTGCTGTCGGCCGGGCGGTGCCTGCAGGGTGCGGCCGCGGCGATTGCCGTGCCGTCGGCGTTGCGGCTGCTCACGGCGGTGGCCGCGGACGAGCGGCAGCGGGCCCGGGCGGTGGCGGCGTGGAGCGCGGCCGGGGCGGCGGCGGGCGCGTCCGGCTTCGTCGTGGGTGGACTGGTCACCGCGGCCGGGAGCTGGCGGTTGATCTTCTGGGGGCTGCTGGGCGTCTCGGCCGTGCTGGCGGTCGCGATCGTGCGGTTCGTGCCGGCCCGGGCCGCGGCCCCCGAGGGCGGGTCGCTCAACCTGGCCGGATCGGTGCTGCTGACCGGGGCGGTGATGGCGGCGATCCTGTTCGGCGAGGCGCCCTGGCTGCTGGCCGTCGCGGCGGTGCTGGCC
The DNA here is from genome assembly GCF_024137025.1 of Paractinoplanes aksuensis. Classification (GTDB taxonomy): domain Bacteria; phylum Actinomycetota; class Actinomycetes; order Mycobacteriales; family Micromonosporaceae; genus Actinoplanes; species Actinoplanes aksuensis. Next base: position 64,161 of record NZ_JAMYJR010000021.1, on the reverse strand, counting down.
GCGCTGTTCGTGGTGGTCGACCGGCGGTCGCCGGCCCCGCTGCTGCTCTCGGGCGTGCTGCGGCTGCCGCAGGTGCGGCGCGGGGCCGGCGGCGCCTTCTTCAACACGGCCACGACCGGGGTGGTCACGCTGGTCACGCTGCATCTGCAGGGCGCTCTGGGGCGTACGCCGCTGGAGGCCGCGGCCACCCTGCTGCCGCTCAGCCTCGCGGTGATCCCCGGCTCGGCGCTGGCGGCCCGGCTGATCGTGCGCCGGCCCGCGGAACGGGTGGCCGCGGCCGGCCTGCTCACGATCGGCGCCGGCCTCGCCCTGCCCCTGCTCGGCCCCGCCTCACCGGTGCTGATCGGGGCCGGGGTGGCGGCGGCCGGGTTCGGGCTGGGCCTGGCCTCGGTGGCGACCACGTCACTGGCCACCGACGTGCCGGAGCAGGCGCGGGCCACCTCGGCCGGGCTGGCCAACACCAGTGCTCAGCTGGGCACCGCGCTCGGGACGGCGGCGTTGCTGTTGCTGGCGGGGGCGACGACCGGCGTGCCCGGGGCGACCGGCCGTACGCCGTGGGTCGCCTGGGCCGCGGCGGCGATCCTGGCTTTCGTGGCGGCAGTCCTCATCGACCGGCGACTGCCGTCGGGGCGGGGAACGACACCTGCACGCTGAGACCGTCGCGGCCGGTCGAGGAGGCCGCGATGATCCCGTCGTGGGCCCGGGTGATCGACCGGGCGATGGCCAGCCCGAGCCCGGCCCCGCCGCTGTGGTCGATGCGCGAGCCGTGCAGCCGGCGGAACGGCTCGAACAGCGCCGGCACCTCGTCCGGCGGCACGTCGTCGCCCGTGTTGACCACCGACAGCGCGGGGTCGTCGCCGACCCGGACGTCGATCGTCCCGCCGGGCCGGTTGTACTTGATCGCGTTCTGGACCAGGTTGGTGACCAGCCGTTCCAGCAGCACCTGCTCGCCCGCCACGACGCGGGGGGCGAGCTCGCTCGTGATCGTCACGCCCGCTTCGCCGGCCCGGGTGCGGTGCGCGTCGAGGACGCCGGCCGTGATCCGGTCGAGGCGTAACGGCGTACGGGAAACCAGCCCGCGATCGCTCTCACTGAGCACCAGCAGGCCCTCGATCAGGCGTTCGTTGCGTTCGTTGGTCTCGAGCAGCTGCGCCGCGAGCAGCTCCAGCTGGCCCTCCTTGAGGGTGCGGGCCAGACCCACCTCGATCAGCGTCCGCTGCACGGCGAGCGGGGTGCGCAGCTCGTGCGAGGCGTCGGCCGCGAACCGGCGCTGCGCCTCGTAACCGACGGCTATCCGGTCCATCATCCCGTCGATCGACCGGCCCAGGACGGCCAGCTCGTCCCGCCCGTCGCCCGGCCGCAGCCGGTGCCCCAGGTTCTGCGGCCCGACGTTGTCGATCACCGGCACCAGGTCATGCAGCGGGCGCAGGCACCACCGGATCACCGGATAGCTGGCGGCCAGCAGGAACAGCACCACGAAACCCATGGCCAGGATTATTGGGATGCTGGGCCGGCGGAACAGCTGGCGACAGATGATGTTCGTGCTGTCGGGGCCGGGCGTGCACCAGACCGGGCTGATGTCCCACCACACCGACAGCAGGGTCTCGGCCACCGGGCGCACGACGAAGCCGGCGACGAGCAGGGCCGCGCAGAGCAGCAGAATGCGTCGCCTCACGTCCCCCACGCTGACACACCCGCGATAAAGAAGTCATAAGGACGTCGCTGACACCGGCCCGACGGCCGTTTTCGAATGATGTTCGTGTGTTCAAGCTTCTCGCCGCGCTGGCGGCTTCCGCGCTGGTCGTCCTGGGGCTGCCCAGCCCGGCCTCGGCCATCGCGTACGGGGAGAACGCGCGCGACGGCGCCTACCGCTTCTCGGTCCTGCTGACGATGACCGGTCTGCCCACGCCCGACCGCGGCACCCGCGACAGCTCCTGCTCCGGAGCGCTGATCGCCCCGACCTGGGTCGTCACCGCCGGTCACTGCTTCCGCGACGCCGAGGGCCGCAAGGTCAGCCGTACGGTGGCCGAGCGCACGACGGCCACCATCGGGCGCACGAAGGTCAAGGGCACCGGCGGCCACGTCCTCGAAGTGATTTCGGTCAAACAGTCCGAGACGACGGATGTGGCCCTGGCCGAACTGGCCGAACCGGTCACCGGCATCACCCCGCTGCGGGTGGCGACCTACCCACCGTCGCGCGGCGAGTCGCTGCGCCTGACCGGGTTCGGGCTGACCGCCGACCAGAAGCCGGCCCAGCGCATGCAGACCGGCCGGTTCACCGTCGACGCCGTGGGCGACTCCCTGCTCGAGACGTCCGGCGTCGCCCCGCAGAACGACACCAGCCCCTGCCCGCACGACTCGGGCGGCCCCTATTTCCGTACGACCGATGCCGGGCCCGAGCTGGTGGCCGTGGTCAGCGGTGGCCCCGGCTGCCCGCACACCGGCCCCGACTTCAGCGCCCGCACCGACAACATCAGCGACTGGATCACCGCCACCACCTCGGGCTCGCGGTCCTACCAGTGGTGGCCGGCCGCAGTGGCCGCCGTTGGAGTAGGCGCTGTCGGGCTGCTGGTGTGGGCCTATCGTCGTACGCGTGCTGACTCTGGGCGTCGATCTGGCCTCGGCCGACGAGCGTACGGCGACGGCGCTGCTCGCCTGGGCCGGTGACCGGGCCGTCGTCCGGGACCTGCGCCTGGGCGTCTCCGACGAGGAGCTGATCGCCGCGATCCGCGGTGCGGACAAGGCGGGACTGGATTGTCCGCTGGGCTGGCCGTCGCTGTTCGCCGACTTCGTGGCGGCCCAGCGTGCGGGGGAGTGGCAGGCGGTGCCCGCCGATGCGGCCTGGCGACGGGGCTTGGCCTATCGGGTCACCGACCTTTTCGTACGGGAAGAGGCCGGGCTCAATCCGCTCAGTGTCTCCGCCGATCGCATCGCGTATGTGGCTTTTCGCGGCGCCAACCTGCTGGCGGCGCTGGGTGGTCCCATCGACCGCTCGGGCGCGGGCCTGGTGGTCGAGGTCTACCCGGCGGCGACGCTGCGCCGGTGGGGGCTGACGCATCGCGGCTACAAACTGCCCGGCCGCGACTCCCTGGTCGACGAGCTGCTCGCGGCCGCGCCGTGGCTGGACCTGGGGCCGCACGAGGCTCTGTGCCGCCGGAGTCACGACGCTTTCGACGCGGTGATCGCGGCGCTGGCCACCCGGGCGGCCGCCTTGGGCCACACCCAGCCGCCGACGCCCGAGCAGCGGGAGGCCGCGCGGGTCGAGGGTTGGATAGCGCTGCCCACCTGCGAGCTGGCCGACCTGCCCACCGGCCGCTGACGCTCGCCGCGCCCCCGGTCAGTCGGGGCGTCGCTCGCCATTCGCGTCGTTCAGGCCGTCGACGAGCATCTCCGCCTCGCCGGCCGAGATGTTCATCGTGGTGCTGAGCAGCTCGATCGCCTGCTCGCGCTGCCCGGCGTCGACGAGCGCCGCGATCCGGAGCCAGGCGAAGGCGTCGGCCATCGCGTCGTTCTTCCCACCCGGCCACCCGTCCGGCGGGGCAGTGGCGTCCCGAGCCGACGGGCCTTCCGCCGTGGCATCCAGGAATCCCGCGCCGGGCGATTTCGCAGACGCGTCAGAAGTGGCTGCTGTTTCCTGCCGGCGGGCGTCAGCGACCCGGGTGGCTGCATCCCGCAGCCGGGTGTCCGCCCCCGGGGCCGCTGCGGCTGCGGCCCGAGCCTCCATCTCGCGCACCTGATGGCCCAGCAGATCCTGCCGGCCACCGCGACGGCGCAGGATCACCGTGATCACCGAGATGAACGAGGCCGCGATGAAGAAACCCACCACCAACTGCAGCAGGCTCACGTCGGTGCCGCCGGGGCTCATGGGATCAAGTGCTCTCGACCGAGCTGCCCGTCGACCGGGACCCGCGTTGCCGCCGCCGCGATCACTTCGGCCTTCCACCACATGCCGGGCATCGTAGTGCCGAATCGAGCCCAGAGCTCCCGCGTGACCAGGTCGACGACGGCCATGGGGAACCGTCCGGTGATGGCGGCAGCCGCCTGGGCCGCCGGCGCTGCCCCCATGAACGCCGATTTATCGCGTACCGTCCGGATCCGGCCACCGGCTCAGTGATCCATTGCCGGTGACTTCTGTCTGCAAGAACCAATCCAGGAAGGGGCCCGGTGACCAAGAACCGAATCCTGATCAGGGTCGCAGCGGCACTCTCGGCGACGCTGCTGTTCGTGCTTGCCTCCGTCAACCCGGCTCAGGCAGCACCCGGACAGACGGCGCAGCAGTGCGTATTTCTCGCCGGCGGCAACGACAACAACGACGACGAGCTCTTCCTGTGCGCGGGTGTGCGTCGGGTCAACAGCACCACGATCGACGGCATCAGCACCGTCCGGGCCGGCGGCAAGTTCGTGACCAGCGCGAAGCGCTGCCGGGTCACCATGTACCTCGACCTGAAGCGGGCAAGCGTCTGGACGACCACCAAGACCGTTCAGAACTGCGACAACGCGCTGCTGGTCCGTAACCTCGACGTCGAGCGGACACACTGGACCACGGCGACCACGGCCATCGAGTTCCGCGCCCATGTGTGTGTCGACTTCTACTACGGCACCTCGACGAGCTCCGGCTATCAGGGTTGCCGACCGGTCGGCGAAAACTCCGCGTTCATGCTTATTCCGTTCGCCTGAGCCAGGCCGGGCCCGCAGTCTGCGACGAGCAATTCGCGGTGACGTAGCGGCGCTCCGGCCCGAACCACCGCGCCGGACCCGAGCCCCGGCCCCCTGCCCATCGCTCTTCGCGAGCAGGGGGCCGCCGGCTGACCCCTTCGGCCCGGACCACGCCGTGGGTTCGGACCGGGATGCGGACGGCAACCGCCGAAGCCGACGAGGTTCGAGATTTGGTGACACCGGACCCTTCGCCGGCACGCGGCCGGCTGCAAACGGACTGCAGCTACCTGGCGAATCCACGAACTCGCCGGTGGTGAGCACCGGCCATTCGCCGGGTGGCAGCGGGTCGGGATCACGCATTCGTCGACCTGAAACGGAAGATGGCCCTGACCAGATATATAAGACCTGGTCAGGGCCATAATTACCTGTGCGCCGCGTAGGACTTGAACCTACAACCCGCGGATTAAGAGTCCGCTGCTCTGCCAGTTGAGCTAGCGGCGCTCGGTGGCAACGACGAAAACGTTAGCACGGCCCTCCGTGATCTTGGAAATCGGGGGTGGCCGGGGGACCCGCGGACGAGGGTGGCCACCCGGACGGAGGACTCGATCTCTTGCATTCATGAGGCAGGATGTCCTCCGCAACTTCACAACGGGACGGACGGACGATCAGCATGCGGCGCACGCTCGTGGCAGTCATGGCGATGGCGGTGATCACGCCGGTCGCGCTGGCGGCGTGCGGCAAGGACGACGACAAGGGCGCCAATGCCTGGATGAGCACGCCGTCGGCCGGGGCCAGCGCGAGCGCCGGCGCGGACTCCTCGCGGGAGGAGTCGGCCACCGTGCCGATCAGCCTCGCCGTCACCCCGGCCACGGGCAAGACCGACGTGCCGGTCAGTGCCGAGATCGGCTTCAAGCTGGCCGGCGGCAAGGTGACCACCGTCACGATGAAGGATTCCGCGGGGAAGGCCGTTGCCGGCACCCTGCGTGAGGACGGTTCGGCCTGGGTGCCCAGCGCGCCCCTCAAGACCAAGCAGAAGTACACGGCCAGCGTCGTCGCCACCGCCGACGACGGCAGCACCAAGACCGCCGCCACCTCCTTCACCACGATGGGCAAGCCCGGCAAGAAGACCGGCACCGGCCTCTACCTCTTCGACGACCGTACGTACGGGGTGGCCATGCCCGTGGTCGTCGAGTTCAGCCCGGGCGTCAAGAAGGCCGACCGCGCCGCCGTGCAGAAGCGGATGTTCGTCACCACCACGCCGGCTCAGCCCGGTGTGTGGTCGTGGACGCCGAACGGCACCCAGGCCTACTACCGCGGGCCCGAGTTCTGGAAGTCGGGCACCGAGCTCAAGGTCCGCATCGCGGTCGGCGGCCTGCCGACCGGCGGCGGGCGTTACGGCGACCGCGACCGGGCGGCCACCGCGAAGATCGGCCGCAGCTTCGAGATGAAGGTCGACAACCGGACCAAGAAGATGACCGTGCTGCAGGACGGCAAGACGATCAAGACGATGCCGGTGAGCCTGGGCAAGAAGGGCACGCCGTCGTCCAGCGGCGTGATGGTCGTCATGGAGAAGAAGGAGGCGACCGTCTTCGACACCACGGACACCGACGGCGCCGACGGTTACGTCACCGACATCGAGTTCGCCCAGCGGTTGACCTGGAGCGGGCAGTACATCCACTCCGCTCCGTGGTCGGTCGGCGACCAGGGCCGTCGCAATGTGTCCCACGGTTGTGTGAATGTGGCGCCCGGTAACGCGCGCTGGCTGTTCGACCGCACGCTGATCGGCGACCCGGTGACCGTGAAGGGCACCGGGGACAAACTTTCGTACGGCAACGGCTGGACGCCGTGGGACAAGCCCTGGTCGGAGTTCATCAAGGGCAGCGCTCTCCCGGTGCCCGCGAATCTCAAGTGACCAATGTGGCGAATGAGTCCAAATCGTCCTGAAACGCACGACGGAAAAGGCCGAGCGGCACGATTCCGGGATTGGTGCGCGGGAAAGTAAAAGGCAGTATTGGGCGCCGGGACGACCGATGCCGTGAGGGGACCATGAAGACCTGGGGAATCAAGAAGGCCGCGATCGCGCTGGTCGCCGCGAGCGTTCTGCTCGCCTCGGGCTGTGGTGACGGCGACAAGAAGTCGTCCTGGGAGGGCGGCGGTCAGCCGGGCAGCAGTGCCGCGCCGAACGGCGAGGCCACGACGCCCGAGACGCTGCCGAGCACCGTCGCGGTGTCCTCGCCGGCCGCCGAGGCCAAGAACGTGCAGGCGATCGCTCCGATCAAGTACGAGAGCGAGAGCCCGGACGACACTACTGTCAAGGTGACCGACGCCAAGGGCAACGAGGTCGAGGGCACGCTCGACAAGGACGGGAAGACGTTCACCCCGGCCAAGGCGCTCGCGTGGGGCACCAAGTTCACGGTGACCGTCACCGGCCCTGAGGCCGACGGCAAGACCAACACCGCCACCAGCACCTTCACCACGATGGCGAAGCCGGCCAAGTTGATCCGGGTCTCGAGCTTCATGGGTGACGGCCAGACGGTCGGCGTGGGCATGCCGCTGATCATCCGGTTCGGCCGCGCGATCCCCGAGGACTTCCGCGACGACGTCGAGCGCCGCATGAAGGTCACCGCGACCCCGGCCCAGGAGGGCACCTGGCACTGGACCAGCCCGACCGAGGTGCACTACCGCACTAAGGTCTACTGGAAGGCCAACTCCAAGGTCTTCTACAAGGTCGCGCTGGCCGGCGTCCCGCTGGGCAACGGCTACTACGGCCGGTCCGACCTCACCGTCGACCTCAAGATCGGTCGCGAGTTCATCATGACGGTCTCGAACAAGACCAAGCAGATGACGGTCAAGCAGAACGGCAAGGTCATCAAGACCATCCCGGTCAGCCTGGGCAAGAAGAGCACCCCGTCGTCCAGCGGCACGATGGTCGTCATCGAGAAGAAGAAGCACACGATCTTCGACACGACCGACGAGCTGCCCGCGGGCGAGGGTTACAAGACCCCGATCGACTTCGCCCAGCGGATCACCTGGAGCGGCCAGTTCATCCACGCCGCGCCGTGGTCCGAGGGCAAGCAGGGCAAGGTCAACGTCTCGCACGGCTGCGTCAACGTCAGCGAGAAGATGGGCGCCTGGCTTTTCGACCGCACCATGATGGGCGACCCGATCACGGTCTCGGGCACCGAGGAGAAGCTGAAGAACGGCAACGGCTGGACCGACTGGAACATGAGCTGGGAAGAGTACAAAAAGGGCTCTTACCTCTGAGCGTCGGCGAAGGCCCGGTCGGTAACGACCGGGCCTTTTGCGTGCGTACGCAGTGAGCCCCGCCTAGCCTGACCAGGTGTTCCGATTCGTACCTTTGATCCTGGTCTTCTTGGTGTTGTCGGGCTGCAGCGGTGCTGAGGAGCAGCCGGTGCCGCCTCCGCCCGCGCCCCCGACGAGTGCGGCCGCGCCGTCGGAACTGCCGGAGGACGACCCGCCCGGCACCCGCACCTGCGCCGCCCTGGCCGAGGCGATCACCGACTCCTCGCTCATGACGCCGGGGATCGCCGACGGGATCAGGGCCGCCGCCGTGACGGCCGACGCCCCGGTCGCGGACGCCGCCGAGCGCCTGGCCGCCGCGTACGCCTCGGCCGTGGCCGCCGCCGGTGAAGACAATGAGCCGGACGCCGTGGCCGCGGTCGGAGCTGCCGCCTCGGACATGTCGACTGTCTGTTCGGACAGCGGGCTGCAGACCGTCGGATGATCACTTAATCGCCGGCCGGAGTTCTAATCGTGCGGCCAGCCGCTGAACGTCGATGACGCTCAGCGGCCGGATCGTGACACAAGTTGGTCACGATCCGGCCCGCATCCACGTTTGGCAATGCAGGATGCACTACCGGAGCGGGATAGATCTAAGGAGACCGCGATGGCGCAGATCCATCACTTCGACCATGGGTGGATCACCCCCACCATCAGCTACGTCCTGTCGGTTCTGGGCTCGATGCTGGGACTCACGTGTGCCATCCGGTTCCGGAGTGCCGCCGGGCGCGGTGAACGCGTCTGGTGGCTGGTGCTGGCGTCGGTCTCGATCGGCGGCACCGCGATCTGGAGCATGCACTTCGTCGCGATGATGGGCTTCAGCGTGACCGGCACGCCCATCCGCTACGACATCGGCCTCACCTTCGCCAGCGCGATCATCGCGGTCGCCGCGGTCGGGGTCGGCCTGGCCATCGCGCTGCTCGGCCAGGGCGGGCAGAACCTCCGCATCGTGGCCGGTGGAGTCATCGCCGGGCTGGGCGTCGCGGCGATGCACTACACCGGCATGGCGGCCATGGAGTTGCACGGCGACGTGTCGTACTCGATGACCCGGGTCGGCCTCTCGGTCGGCATCGCCGTGGTCGCGGCGGCGGTCGCGCTCTGGCTCGCCGTCACGGTTCGTCGCCCGCTGATCGTCTTCGCTGCGGCTCTCGTGATGGGTGTCGCCGTCAACGGCATGCACTTCACCGGCATGACCGCCATGTCGGTCGACGCCGACCCGTCGACGGCTCAGCTTCCGGGCGCGACCGCCGCCGGCATGATCGTGCCGATCGGAGTGGCCGTCGTCTTCGGCATCATCGGTCTCGCGTACGCCCTGATGTCGGCCCCGACCGAGGAGGACCGCGCGGCCACGGCCTACCTGGCCCAGCGCCGCGAGGAGGCCGCCGCCCGGGTCCCCCGGCAGGCCGCCCCGCCCACGCCGGGCAGCCTCGCCTCGGGCGCCTGGACCTACCGCGACCGGGACCGTTCGCCTCGTTGAGACGCATTTAACAAAGAGGGGTCGGCCACTACGGCCGGCCCCTCTTCGTTGTTGCGCGCCCTCGAAACGATTTCACTATCTGAAGAAGCCGAAACCGCGTTCCCGGGCCGGAAATACCCCACTACTGGTGACGCTGCGTATCTGTGTCTTCAACGCAGCGAACGACCGAGGTGTATTTGGTCTCCACTTGTTACCGACCCGTTTCCGGCGGCTTCACGGGTGGGCCGATCGGCCTATCGGCGAGGACCGCCCGGTCGTCCGATCTTGTCTGCCTGTCATAGCCTAAACCCGATAGCCTCTTTCCTCAGGGAGTGGGCGAGTTCGATCAAAAGTGGGGGCGAAATGAGCGTGGGCATCCTGGGTACCGGCTCGTACCTGCCGGCCGAGGTGGTCACCAACGACGACCTGGTGCGTCTCGTGCCGGATGCTGATCCCGAGTGGGTCAGCCGCAAGACGATGATCCAGGCCCGTCGTTTCGCGGCCCCCCACGAGGCCGCGTCCGACCTCGCCGCCGAGGCCGCCCGCGAGGCTCTGGCCAACGCCGGGCTCGAGGCCGTCGACATCGACTACCTCATCGTCTCGACCTCCACCGGTGACTCTCCGCAACCGCCGACCTCCACGCTGGTGCAGCACAAGATCGGCGCCAACGGGGCCGCCTGCTTCGACATCAACGTCGTCTGCGCCGGCTTCGTCTTCGGGGTCGCGCTGGCCAACAGCCTGGTGTCGATGAATCCGACGGCCAAGGTGCTGGTGATCGCGTCCGACATCTACTCGCGCATCCTCGACTTCGGCGACCGCCGCACGGCCGTTCTGTTCGGCGACGGCGCGGGCGCGGCGGTCGTGGGCAAGGTGGCCGACGGCTACGGCTTCCTCGACATGGAGCTGGTGTCGCGCGGTGAGGCGAGCGAGCTCATCCACGTGCCCGGTGGCGGCAGCCGGCTGCCGGCCTCGGCCGAGACCGTGGCCAACGGCGACCACTACTTCAAGATGAACGGCCGCGGCGTCCGCGACTTCGTCAACATCGGTGTCCCGCCCGCGCTCGAGGCCCTGCTCAAGCGGGCCGACGTCGCCGTCGAGGACGTCACCCACTTCGTGCCGCACCAGGCCAACGGCATCATGCTGGCCGAGCTGGTCGACAAGGCGGGGCTGTCCGAGGCCACCACCCACCTGACGCTCGACCGCTACGGCAACGTGGGCAGCGCCTCGGTGCCGGTCACGCTGGACGAGGCGGCCCGCAAGGGCGCGCTCAAGGACGGCGACATCGTGCTCATGGCCGGCTTCGGCGGGGGCATGTCGGTCGGCGCGTCCCTGATGCGCTGGGGCGGCACCCCGCGTCGCTGACGCAAGTTCATCTGGCGGCGCGCTGCTCCCTGAGCGGCGCGCCGCTGTTCCGTTCCGGGTCCGGCTTCTACCGCGGCCGGATCCTGGTCCGGCTTCCGTCGCGGCTGGATCCTGGTCCGGCTTCTATCGCGGCTGGATCCTGGTCCGGCTTCTATCGCGGCTGGATCAGCCAGTTCCAGGCCCGCTTGAGCTTGTCCTGCAGGCCGGCGTCGTCGGCGGCCTGGGCCGCCGGGTCCTCACTCGGCTCGGGCAGGGCGGCGCCCGGCACGGTCAGGATCACGCCGTGCTCGAACAGGCCGCTGACCTTGTCGGCCGGGGCGAACCGGTGTCCCTGCGGGGTCTTCACGATCAGCCCGTGGAAGACGTCCGACTGCTCGTCGTCCAGCACGTGCTCGACCTCGCCGGCCCGCGCGCCCGACTCGTCGTACACGGGTGTGCCGTCCTTCAGCACGAGATAGGCGACCGGCGCGCCGAGATCCTCGGGAGCTTCGTTCTGGGTCATGGCTCCCGCAGTACCCCCAGGTGGGGCCGCTTATGCTTCGCGGTCGGCGGGCAGCGTGGCGATCTCGCGGTAGAAGCGGTTGATCTGGCGTACGGTCGTCTCGAACTCGTCGAGGCCGAACGGCTTCGTCACGTACGCGTTGGCCCGGTGCTGATAGCTGGCCACGATGTCCGGCGCCGCGCCCGAGGTCGTCAGGATCACGACGGGGATGGCCTTGAGCCGGTCGTCGGTCTTGATGGCGGCCAGCGTCTCGCGCCCGTCCATCCGCGGCATGTTGAGGTCGAGCAGAATCAGATCGGGCCGGTTCGCCTGGGCGTACGCACCCTCGCGACGCAGATAGTCCAGGGCCTCGCGCCCATCGGCGACCCGGTCGACGCTCGCGTGCGTGTCCGCGTTCTCCAACGCCTCCGAAATCATGAGGGCATCGGCGTCATCGTCGTCGACGACGAGGATCTGCAGGCTGCGCACAAGGGCCCCTTTGGTTGCTGTGCCGCAAGCATAGGGGCATGGACGAGCCTCAACCACGCCCGGGCAGTTCCAATTCGGCATCCTCGGCCGGCTCGTCGGCGAACCACTGCCTCACCTGCGCCGGAGTCAGGTCGTAGCCGGTGGCACGGGTACCCGACCAGTTGACCCCGATCAGCATCCCGTCCTTCTCGAGCCGCGGCAGCCACCCCAGCAGCCATTCGTCGACGTCGACCGCGAGAACTTCGAAGCCGCCGTACGCCGGGACCTGGTCAACCACCCGGCCGGCACGCGTCGGCTTCGACCAGAACGGAACCGCCCGCCGCCCGTCGTCCCCCGCCGGAGCCGGCATCCCCTGAGGATCACGGATCGAGAAGACCCGCCCCTCCCGCGCGGCCTCCCGCCGGAAAGCGGCCCGGTGCGCCCCGCTGAGCGACATCACTGACTCCCATCCTGATCGAGCGTCTCTCATCGTCCTGCATACGAACGCCGGGGGAGGTCGAGTCGGCCCGAAACACCACTCCCGCAAGGGCTGGATCCACCCCAGGAGTTATCCACAATCTCCTCCCGTCCACAGCCGCGCCTTCGGCCACCAACAAAGATCAGCAAATCCCGTCACACTGACCCCAGGGCCGCCCCCAAGGGTGGGCGGGCCATGTTTTGTGGCTGTCGAGCGGCGCGTGCGGATCTGCTTCGACCTCGACCGGGCCTGCACGCGCAATCCCCGCACCGCCCCTGTGCACGCCGCGGAACATGTGGTGCCGGGCGGTGCGATCGCGCGGTGTTCCTGTTCGAGATGCTCGACAACTCGATCCTCAAGTCGCGCTGCCCGCGCCGCTGCGCTTCCTGGCCGCGCTGCGGTCGGCGTGGCGACACTCCGGTCGCGGTGACCCGGGGCAGTCGACGGTCATGTCGGGTCGATCGAGGCGAGCGGCTCGGTGGCGGTCCGGCCGGCCCGCCCGGCCGAGCTACTCGCGTGACACCTTCGCCTCCACCGCCGCTCAATATTCTTGGAATTGTCTATACGTACTGGTAAGCGCAATTTCGATCTTGTTAATGCGAAGAACCAGTACGTTTATTCGGATTGACGAACGGGGGATCGGCATCGGCTTTTCGGTCGATCCGGGCTAAACATTTAGTACAAGAAAGAGGAATTCCTCCGGAAAGGCGCAGCTAAGTCGGGTCAGGATCAGTTGGTCGACATAGTGTCCGTTTTGTCGGTTGGCCACTCCGCCGGGCAACCATCAGTTACTGGAGGAATTTCGATGAAGAACAATCGGCGCGTCGGAGCGCTCGTGGCCATGGCTACCGCGGCGGTCGGCATGGCCGGCATGGCAGCGGCGCCTGCTTCGGCCGCTCCCGTCCGTGGACCCCAGCCGGTCTCCAACTGGCTCGGCGCGGTCCGGGCCAACGCGGACAGCTGGGTAAAGATCAATTGGCGTACGGACCGGACCATCTGCGACGTCGAGGTGCGGGTCAGCGGCGGTCGCGACGTGGACGTCGACTACCCGGGCCGCAAGCGCTTCACGTCCTTCACCCGCGGCGACACGCTGCGTCCGGGCCGCACGGACTTCACCGCGTTCGAGGTGAACCCCGACTACGACCGGGCCGGCGTCGCCCGCCTGCGCGCCACGATCTCGTACGACCTGTGCGGACGCCGCGACCGCACCCAGTACAAGTCGTTCGCGCTCTCCCTGCCGGTCCTGCGCAACAACGGCCACCACACCGGCCCGGGCCGCCCGGGCGACGGCCGCCCCGGTGACGGCCGTCCCGGCGACGGTCGCCCGAATGGCGGCCACAGCAACGGCGGCAACAACGGTGGCCACAGCAACGGTGGCCACAGCAACGGTGGCCACAGCAACGGTGGCCACAGCAATGGTGGCAACAACAACGGTGGCCACAGCAATGGTGGCAACAACAACGGCGGCCACAACAACGGCGGCAACTGGGGCGACCACCGCACGCAGCCCTCGACCGTGAACCCGTCGCCGTCGACCAGCCCGTCGACGCGGTAAGCAACCCACATCCCCGTGCCGCGGGTCCCGGGGCCATCGATTGAGTCGGTGAGCCGGGATTCGTGCACGCGCGCCTCGACCCCGGACGAAGCACGCCGCGCTCACGAGAAGCGCACGTCGCCCCAGGAGCGGGCTGCCGAGGCGAGGACTGCTGGAAGGTCGGCGCCTCCCTGTTGCGGTGAGTGCGCTTCGCTCGCACAAAGCACGCCTCGCTGGCGCAAGCACGTTTCGTTCGCACGGAGCGCGCCTAACTCGTGTGGATCGCGTTTTGACCCAAGCGAAGCGTGCGCCGCTCGCAACGAAGCGCGCCTCGCTCGCACGAGACGCCGCCTCGCGCGTGTGGACCGCACCTCGCCCGAACGAAGCGCACCCTACCCGTACGAAATAGGCCCTTAATCCGAAATCAGCGCTATAGCATGATCGTCGCGCCGGTCACACGGGGAAACGGCCGGGCGACGGAGGGAAAGCGACATGAGAACGGGCCGCCGATTCGGATCTGCCGCCACCGCCTTGGCCGCGGCGATGACCATGGTGTCCGTAGCTTCGGCAACGCCGGCCCAGGCCGAAGTCGCGAGCACAAGCTCCGTGGGCGGAAGCACAAGCGCCGTGAGCGGAAGCAACAGCACCACCGCTGCCGAGGCCCGCAAGGCGCCGAAGGGCCCCCGCCCGGTCACCCGCATGCTCCAGCCGATCGACTCGGGGGAGTCGCAGTGGGTGCGGGTGCGCTGGAAGACCGACCGTCGCATCTGTGACGTCAAGGTCGTGGTCTGGGGCGACGACGAGGTCGAGATCAACTACCCGGGCGACCGTGAGTTCACCTCGTTCTCGCGCGGCGACTCGCTCGGTAAGGGCAAGACCGACTTCACCGCGTTCCGGGTCGAGGCCGATTACGACCGCAGCTCGTGGGCCCTGCTCGAGGCCCGGATCAGCTTCACCGATTGCGGGCGGAACGCGCCCGCGCGATCGAAAGACACCACCCTGATGCTCCCCGTGCGGAGCTGAGGCAAGCGGCGCTCAGCGTCGGAACATAGCGGGCGCCGTCGTTGGCGCCGGATGAACGGGGGCGGCTCAGGCCCGCCAGACACGAGCGGCGGTTCTCGCCGGACATAGATGCGCCCGGCCAGCGGAACTGGCCGGGCGCTCGTACTAGACCCGGGACAGGATCTGGGTCTGCTCCTCGGACTCTCGCCGCGCGTTCATGATCAGGGCCGACGGGTCGGTCAGGACCATTTCCATCGCCTTCGAGATCAGGTTGGGGTCGAAGGTCGACCCGTGGAACGTCGCCTCGAGGTGGAGCACGCCGTTCATCTCGCTGGTGGTCAGCGTGACGCCCTCGGGGCTGTTGAGCGTGGGCACGCTCAGGTTGACCCGCCATTCCGGGCCGACCGACCACGGCAGGTCGCCGAGCAGGTCGTGGCGGCCCTGGTTGCTGAAGGTCAGCCGGGGCCGGGGCGGGATGGCCAGCTCCGACGGGTAGGGGTCGGGCATGCCGGGCGCGCCGTCCAGAGCGATCTTGCCCTCGCGCAGCACCATCATGGTGAGGATGCGGCCGGTGGCCAGCTCGTTCTTGATCGTCGTGTTGATCGACGCCGGGTCCATCATGTTCTGCGGGGACAGGTAGGGCCCCATGCAGAAGTTGCTGTCGATACGGGTGTCCTTGTCGAGGAACCGCCGGCCGTCGGCCAGGAACGTCGCGCCGCCGGTGTCGGGCTTGAGGCCCAGCTGGTGCAGCGCCGCGGTGAAGGCCGCGAACGTGATGGCCGACGTGGTCACGCCGGGCGAGTACTCGTCGCGCCACTTGCGCATCAGCTTGAGCGTCGTCGCCGAGCGGGCCGAGCGGACCGTCAGGTTGGGCTGCCACTTGCGCATGCGGGTCTCTTCGGGCTCCGGCGGGCGGGCGAAGCTGATGCCCTCCTTCCAGCGCGCCGGCTTGGTGCCGAACTGCTTCCACCAGGCCTTGGGCAGCGCCATCCGGTTCCGCTCGAGCGGCGGGATCACCGCGGCCCGGCCCTGGCTGGCCGCGAGCACCAGCTCGTGCACCAGGGAATTAACCGGGCCGGCATCGCCGTACGCGTGGGAGACCTTGATCGCGATGTAGCCGGCGCCCACGAGGATGCGGATCGGGTGCACCCCACGCGGTTCGGACTGCAGCTTGCGGGTCATGCCGTCCATGTCGAGCGACCAGTCACCGGAGTCCTGCACGGCGCGATGCACGAACTGGGCGAACTCGGCCCCGTCCAGGTGTTCCCAGCGGGCGCCGACGCGGTCGAGCCTCGAGACGGCCCGGTGCTTGGGGTCGGCCGCGTGCAGACCGATCAGAGCCCGGCGTACGCCGTCCACGGTCACGCCGTACAGCGGGCCCACGGTCCGGATGTATTCGAGCGGCAGCCAGGCCCGCTCGTGCAGCGTCATGACAGTGGTGTTCGCGCTGTCGCCCCGGCGCTTGGCGCCACCGAAGACGACCCGCAGCACGACCGGCGCGACCAGCACGGCCTCGACGCCCATCACGATGACGACCCACATCACCAGGTCGTTCAGGCCGCCGGTGCTGCCGCCGTACCAGGCCGCGCCCAGCTCGGCCATGCCCGCGAAGAGGGCGAAGATGCCGGCCCCGCGCACCTTGTCCTGCACGCGGCTGATCGCCATGAAGAAGTGCAGGAAGACGAACGGCACATACGTCAGCGCGAGCAGGCGCAGCGCTTCGCCGGCCGTCTCGGCGTACTGGGCGCCGAAGACCGACATGATCGGGTTGGCCAGGAAGAAAACTGCCGCCGCGACCGGCAGGCCGCCGCCGAGGCAGATCATCAGGCCGACCCGCACCTTGGAGGTCAGCGCCCGCTTGTCGCCGCTGGCCACCGCGAACAGCGTGAGGGCCACGTTGCCGGGCACCATCGCGAGGAACGACAGCACCATGAAAGCGGTGTAGAACGAAGCATTGGCCTCGGCCGACAGCACCGCGGTGACGACCAGCGGCAGCGCCGCGCGCGGCAGGTAGGTCGCCAGGTTGAGCAGGTTGTGGTCGAAGGTCGACTTGCCGCGTCCCTTGAGCAGCGAGAAGTTGGGGCGGGCGGAGTCGATGATCCGGCGGCGGCGCAGCGCCCCGCTGAGGATGGCGGTCGACAGCACGATGCCGGCGACCCAGGTCAGCAGCAGCTCGTTGCCGGTCAGGGTGATCGGCGCGAGGGCGAGACCGCCCAGCAGCACCAGCTTGATCACCGAGAACCAGGCGTTGCGCATCAGCTGCAGCGGGCCCTTGAGCAGGCCGACCAGGGCTTCGTCGAGCACCAGGGTGACCGCGTTGAGCGCGATGCCGATGACCAGCAGGACGGTGCCGAAGGTGCCGCCGAGCGCCTCTTGCAGTCCCGGGATCCACAGCTGGGCGACGATCACATAGATGATGCCGCCGACCGTCGCGGCGCTGCCGGCCACGAGCAGACAGGTGGTGATCAGCTGCCACTTGGGCCCGCGCAGCTGCGACAGGTCGGAGATCAGCATGGTGCCCATGCCGAACATGCCGATGGTGCCGATCAGCGTCATCGCGGACACCGCGGCCGACGCCTGGCCCACCGCCTCGGGCGCGGCCGAGCGGGCCGCGACCCACCAGAACGCGAACCCGAACAGCGAGGTGATCGCCGTGGTGGCGATCAGCGAACCCGCGTTCAGGAACAGGTCGACGTGCCCTTTGAGGGCGGTAATGATGCTGCTACGGCGTTTGGCCGGTTTTGGCACCGAGTCTTGCGGTGCCCTGACCTCGGTCGCGGTCACACAGCCTCCCCACGGAACGACGATGAAAGGGTAGTTACTCGTCGGTTTCGGGTGCTACGGGAGAGCGGCCGACGCTTTGCGTACCGTCCGGTGTGGACGATCAATGAAGTGGCGGATCCAGGTGGCCGTTCGGTCGATTCTCGGTCACTCCAGGTGACGTGGATCATCACAACCAACCCGCTCGTTTGAAACGCCAGAAGAGGCCGCTACAGACGAGAACAACTATCACAATCGTGGCCGAGAACCCGTATCGGGAGTCGATACCGGGCATATTTGAGAAGTTCATCCCATAAATTCCGGCGCCCACGGTCGGGATGGCGGCGATGGCGGCCCAGGCGGCGATCATCCGCATGTCGTTGTTCTGTTCGAGCGTGACCTGCGTGAGCCGGGCCTGCAGGATCGAGTTGAGCAGGTCGTCGAAGCCGGTGACCCGGTCGACGGCCCGGGCCAGACGTCCGCGGACGTCCTCGAAGTAGGGATGCAGCGCCGGCGGCGCCCCGGCCAGCCGGGCCAGCGGCTCCTGCAGCGGCAGCACGGCCCGCTTGAGCTCGACCATCTCGCGCTTGAGCTGGTAGAAGTGCGCCACGTCGGCCGGGCGGCGAGTGGCGAACGTCTCTTCCTCCAGCCGCTCGAGGTCGTGCTCGACCCGGAGCGACACATCCAGGTAGTCGTCGACGAGATGGTCGGCCACGGCATAGGCGACCGCCCACGGTCCGGCCCGCAAGAGCTCCGGCCGCTTCTGCACGTCCTGCCGCACCTGCCACAGCGCGCCCGCCGGCCCATGACGTACGGTGATGACGAACCACGGTCCGATCAGCAGCGTCACGTCCCCGGTGTCGATCACCTCACTGGTCGCCGTCAGCTCGTCGTGCTCGACGTAGCGGGCGGTCCGCAGCACGAGCCGGGTCACGTCGCCGATGGTCTCGACCAGGGGCCGGTGCCCGCCGCCCTCGGTGGTCTGCTCCACGATCAGCTCGTGCAGGCCGAAGGTCTTGGCCACCGTGCGCATCGTGGCCACGTCGGGCTCGTGCAACCCCAGCCACAGGAACTCGCCCCGGCGCTTGTGCGCCGAGGCGTAGTGCACTGTGCCGGGTTTGCGCCGTCCACTCTGATAGACGGCGCAATCAACAACGGCGTCCGGATTGCGCCGCCGCGTCGCCGGTTCGAGGGGTGCCGGCCGTGGCAGGACGAGCCGGCCCAGAAGCTTGAACACGCGACGACGGTATCGGCCGCGGGCGACTCAGTCCGACCGGCGCATGGCGCGCACGCCGGCCCACAGCCCGAGGGCGGCCACGGCTGCTGCGGCGATCAAGCCCCCGAGGGTGGCCGAGGTGAAGATGTCACCGTTGAACAGCGACCGCTCGGCGTCCACCACGTAGCTCAGCGGGTTGCCTTTGGCCAGGGCCTGTAGCCAGCCCGGCCCGTTCTCGATCGGTAGCAGCACGCCGGCCAGCAGCAGCAACGGGAAGAGCAGCGTCTGCTGCACGGTCCAGAACAGCCACTCCTGGTTCTTCGAGGCCAGGGCCAGGGTGTACGAGAGAGCGCCGAGCCCGATGCAGAACGCGGCCAGGATGATCAGCCCGATCACCGCGCCCGCGAGCTCGAACCGGAACCCGAACGGCACGCACACGGCGATGATCAGCGCCGCCTGCGCGAACATGGGGACGATCTCTTTGAGCGCGCGCCCGATCAGCAGGGCCGGCCGCCGCAGCGGGGTCACCAGCATCCGCTCGTGCGACCCGGTCTGGATCTCGAACAGCAGGTTCGACCCGGTCATCGAGCACGCGAACAGGCACGACATGACAATGATGCCGGGCACGAACCACTGCAGCGAGTTGTCCGGCAGCAGCGGCGCGAACAGGGCCAGGAAGACGAGCGGCTGCACCATCGAGAAGATGATCGTGAACGGGTCGCGCAGCAGCGGGCGCAGCTCCCGGCTGAAGACGGTGCTCGTGTCGGTGATCAGGGTTGTCATGTCTCAGACCTCCACCAGTTCGCGGTCCTGGGCAGCGCCGCCTTCGCGCAGGCTGCGCCCGGTGAGCTTGAGAAAAACGTCGTCCAGGGTCGGGCGCTTCACCTCGACCTCGGCCGCGGGCGTGCCGCTGATCCGCAGGTCGTCGAGCACCCCGGTGACCCGCCTCGGGGCGTCCTGGGTCGAGATCAAGAGCCGATTTCCTTCCCGTACGGGAGAAAGCCCGGCCAACGTCGAGGCCGCGCTCGCGGCGTCCGCCTCATGGTCGAAGCCCAGCTTGATGTGATCCCCGACATGCTCGGCCTTGAGCCGGGCCGGGCTGTCATCGGCGATGATCCGGCCGTGGTCGACCACGATCACCCGCTCGGCCATCGAGTCCGCCTCGTCGAGGTAGTGCGTGGTCAGCACGATCGTCGTCTCGTGCCGGGACCGCAGGTCGACGATGTGCTCCTGCAGATTGGCCCGGTTCTGCGGGTCGAGGCCGGTCGACGGCTCGTCCAGGAAGAGCAGGTCGGGCGCATGGATCAGGCCCATCGCGATGTCCAGCCGGCGGCGCTGGCCCCCGGACAGGCTCGAGACGCGGCGGTCGGCCACCTCGCCCAGCCCCAGCGACTCGATCAGGGTGGCCGCGCGGGCCCGGGCGTCCTTGACCCCCAGCCCGTACGCTCGGCCCTGGCTGATCAGCTCGTCCCGGCCGCGCTGGCTGTGGCCCGCGCCGTTGCCCTGGCCGATGTAGCCGATGCGCAGACGCACCTCGCGCTGCTGCCGCACCACATCGAAGCCGGCCACCCGGGCCGTCCCCGAGGTCGGCGGGATCAGCGTCGTCAGCATGCGCAGCGTCGTGGACTTGCCGGCGCCGTTCGGCCCGAGCAGCGCGACCAGCTCGCCCGGGGCGACGGCGAGGTCGATGCCGTCGACGGCCCGCACGTCCTTGAAGTGCTTGGTCAGCCCCTGTGTCTCAATCATGAAACCCACGCTAGGGTCAGTTGCGGACACTTTCTGACCTCAATGCGGCGGAGTCTGGATTCATGGCGAACACGAGTGCCCGGATGCTGCGACTGCTCTCCCTGCTGCAGACTCACCGCTACTGGCCGGGGTCCGAACTCGCCGGCCGGCTCGAGGTCAGCCCCCGCACCCTGCGCCGCGACGTCGACCGGCTGCGCGACCTGGGCTACCCGGTCGACGCCAGTCGCGGCGTGGCCGGCGGCTACCAGCTGCAGGCCGGCGCGGCCGTGCCGCCCCTGCTGCTCGACGACGAAGAGGCGGTCGCGATCGCCATCGGGCTGCGGACGGCGGCGGCGGGCGCGGTGGCCGGGTTCGAGGAGACTTCCGTACGGGCCCTCGCCAAGGTCATCCAGCTGCTGCCGCCCCGCTTGCGGCGGCGCATCGACGCCCTGCGCGAGGTGACCGCGCCCGGCGTCCTGGGCGGTGGTCCCACCCTCGACGCGACCGTGCTGACGACGATCGCGATGGCCTGCCGGGGCGAGGAGCGGCTGCGCTTCGACTACACCCCACGCGACGGCGAGACGATGCCCCGCTTCGTCGAGCCGCACCGCCTGGTGCCGCTCGGCCGGCGCTGGTACCTGGTGGCGTGGGACCTCGACCGTGGTGACTGGCGCAGCTTCCGCGTCGACCGGCTCGTGGCGCCCGCCCTGACCGGCGCCCGCTTCCGCCCGCGCGAGATCCCCGGTGGCGACCCCGCGGCCTGGTTGCGCTCGCGCATGACGCGGATCCCGGCCCGGTACGACGTCTCGGTCGTCTTCGAGGCCGCCGCCCCCGCGGTGCAGGCCTTCATCGGCCACTACGGCACGACCGAGGTGCTGACCGCCGGCTCGTGCCGCATGCGGATGAACACCGACGACCTCGGCTGGCCGGTGATGGTGCTCGGCGTGCTGGCCGTCCCGTTCACCATCGAGTCGCCGCCCGAACTGCGCGAGCGCGTGCTCGAAACCGCCGACACCCTGCGCCGGGGCGCCGCTTGACCTTTATGGACGGATCGGCGCCCCCGTGGCGCCGATCCGCAAGAAGAAACCTATCGGCGCCCTCCGACAGTTTTCGCGCCCATCTAAGGAAGTACTTATATAAAACTCAACTGATGTCGGGGCGAACCGATTCGCCCCGAACGTCTAAAGTGCTCAGTGTCTCGAGGCAAGCCTCGGCCCTCCGGCCCGCGACCGATCGTGCGGCGCAGTTCGATGCGCTGCGGGCCGGCCCGCAGCCGGTGAAGATCGCGGGGCGGCCGGAAAATGTCGGGGGTGGCGGGCAGAATCGGGCCATGACCACGATCGGTGCGATCTTCCTGCCCTCGAACCCGCCCGAGTCCCTGCGCTCCGTCGCCCAGGCGGCCGATCAGGCCGGCCTCGAAGAGCTGTGGATCTGGGAAGACTGTTTTCTCAACGGCGGGCTCACCGCGGCCACCGCCGCCCTCGCCTGGACCGAGAACTTGCGCGTCGGCATCGGCATCATGCCGGTCCCGTTCCGCAACGTCGCCTCGCTGGCGATGGAACTCGCCACCCTCGGCCGCATGTTCGGCGACCGCGCTCTGCCCGGCATCGGCCACGGCGTCCAGGACTGGATGGGCCAGGTCGGGGCCCGGGCCGCGTCGCCCCTCACGCTGCTCCGCGAGTACGCGACGGCGCTGCAGTCCCTGCTCCGGGGCGAATCGGTCACGGTCGACGGCAAATACGTCAAACTCGACAACGTCCGGCTGGATTGGCCGCCCGCGGTGCCGCCGGTGCTCTCGGTCGCGGCCGGCGGGCCCAAGACGATCGCGCTGGCCGGCGAGGTCGGCGACCAGGTCGTGCTGGCCGGCGGCACCTCACCGGCCAAGGTGGCCGCGGCGGCCCAGGCGATCACCGACGCGGGGATCACCGTGTTCGTCCCGGCCATGACCGGCCCGGGGGCCGAGGCCAAGCTCGTGGCCGACATGGCGAAATACGGGGCCGACTGGCCCGGCCTGTGGGGCAGCCCGGCCGAGATCGCTGCCGGGCTCCAGGAGTTCGTCGCGGCCGGCGCCGGCAAGCTGATCCTGCAGACGGTCGCCGGTGAAGACCCCGAGGCCTACGTGCGCTGGGTGGCCGAAGAGATCAAGCCGCTGCTGGCCTGAGCGGGCGCCCGCCGGGTATGACGCTGGTCGCGGAACCGGGACTGCCTCGCGCGCCGTCGGTTAGCCTGCGCCGAGACCGGATTATGAGAAAGACGGGGGACGGATCACGGTGACAACGCGGTACGTGGCGATCGGGGACAGCTTCACCGAGGGCGTCGGCGACGAACTGCCCGACGGCTCGGTTCGCGGGTGGACAGACCTGGTCGCGGCCGGGCTGGCGGCCGGCGAGGGCGAGACGGTGCAGTACGCCAACCTGGCCATCCGGGGCCGGCTGCTCGACCCGATCGTCAATGAGCAGCTCCCGGCGGCCCTGGCCCTCACGCCACCGCCCACGATCCTCACGCTCAACGGTGGCGGCAACGACATGCTGCGTCCCGGCAGTGACATGCTGCGCCTGGCCGAGCTCACCGAGCGGGCCATCCAGCGCTGCACCGAGGCCGGCGTGCGCATGGTGCTGCTCAGCGGGGGCGACCCTTCCGACCGGCTGCCGCTGGGCGGCATGATGCGTCGCAAGGGCGAGGCACTCACCCAGTCGGCCATCGACCTGGCCAAGCGCTACGACATCACGTTCGTCGACGTCTTCCACGACGTCGAGATCCGCCGGGCCGGCTACTGGTCGCCCGACCGTCTGCACCTCAACGCGGCCGGTCACCGCCGGGTGGCCGGCCTGGTGCTGAGCGCGCTCGGCCACGAGGGCGCGGCCCACATGATCGACCCGGGGCCCCGCGAGAGCCGCCGGGTGCTGGCCGAGGCCCGCTACTACCGCGAACACGTGCTGCCGTGGCTCAACCGCCGGGTGCGGGGGCTCTCGTCGGGCGACAACCGCACCGGCAAGTTCGTCGACTGGGTCGCCATCAACCCGGCCTGACCCCACCGGCGCGTCCGCGTCTGCATTGCCGGCGTGACGCGGGTCGTGCCGGCGTCGGGCGGCAGGGCCGGCGTCACGCGAGGGCGCGCAGGCGGATGTGGTCGTCGTGCCACTCGGCGCCGACCCGGAACCGCTTCACGCCGATCACCTCGAAGCCGTGTTTGGCGTAGAACTTGGCCGCCCGTACGTTCTGCTGGTTGACCCCCAGCCAGCAGAACGCGGCCCCGGTCGCCGCAGCCGCGGCCAGCGTGCCGTCCATCAGCGTGGCCGCCGCCCCCGAGCCGTGCCTGTCCGGCGCCAGATAGAACTTGCTGAGCTCGACGCTGACCTCGCTGTCGACCACGGCCGCCACGTCCGGGTCCTTGATCGTGCCACTGACCAGCATCGAATAGCCCAGCGGCACCCCGTCGTCGTGCAGCAGCAACACCACCCGCTGCGGGTCGGCCAGATAGCCGCGGAAGCTCGCCTCGGACAGGTGGGTGGCGACGAAATCATCGATGTCGGCCTGGCTGGTGCCGGGCGGACAGGCCAGGCCGAAGGTCCGTTCGGCCAGATCGTGCAGCAGTTCGGTGTCGGCAAGCTCGGCGTGACGGGTCGTGATCGACATGGAAAGACAGTTTATTGTTTTCCGCGTGCACGCTCCCACAGTGAAACACCTCGGCGACGTCATTCCGCTGCCGGCTTCGGTCCGGCCCGACCCCGCCGCGGACTTCCGCGTCCCGGCCGACGTGTCGGTGAGCGCCACCGCGGCCGCCACCGCCGTGGCCGACGAACTGGCCGAC
Organism: Paractinoplanes aksuensis; assembly: GCF_024137025.1. GTDB lineage: Bacteria > Actinomycetota > Actinomycetes > Mycobacteriales > Micromonosporaceae > Actinoplanes > Actinoplanes aksuensis. Next base: position 39,912 of record NZ_JAMYJR010000021.1, on the reverse strand, counting down.
CTTTTGCGCGAGGTGACCGGTTTCCCGGTCCCGCGGTCGGCCGGCGGGGCGATCCGCCTCGAGCTCGACGACCACCCGGACCGGTCGCCCGAGTCCTACCGGCTCGCCATCACCGCCGACGGCGTCACTCTGGGCGCGCCCACCGAGCAGGGGCTCTTCGCCGGCCTGCAGACGTTCCGGCAGCTGCTGCCGCTCAAGGGCGAGGTCGTGCTGCCCGGTGGCCGCATCGACGACGAGCCGCGGTTCGCCTACCGCGGCACGATGCTCGACCTGGCCCGGCACTTCTACCGGCCGGCCGACATCCGGTCCTACATCGACACGATCGCCCAATTCAAGATCAACCACCTGCACCTGCACCTCACCGACGACCAGGGCTGGCGCCTCGAGATCGACGGCTGGCCGCGGCTGACCGAGGTCAGCGGGGGCGAGGGCACCGGGATCGACGGCGCCGGGCCGGGCTTCCTCACCGCCCACGAATACTCCGAGCTGGTCGCCTATGCCGCCAGTCGGCACATCACGGTCGTGCCCGAGATCGACCTGCCCGGCCATGTCAACGCGGCCCAGGTCGCGTACCCGGAACTGACCTGTGACGGCGAGCCCGTGCAGCCGCGGACCGACCCCGAGGTCGGCTACAGCTCGCTGTGCGCGAGCAAAGAGGTGACGTACGAGTTCGTCGAGGACGTCATCCGTACGGTCGCCGCGCTCACCCCCGGGCCGTACCTGCACATCGGCGGCGACGAGGCGCTCAGCACCACCGCCGAGGACTACCGCACGTTCATGTCGCGGGTGCTGCCGATGCCCGGCAAGTACGGCAAGCGCGCGATCGGCTGGCACGAGATGGCCGCCGTCGACCTGCCGGCCACCGCGATCCCGCAGTACTGGCGGATCGAGCCCACCGACGACGGCGTGGCCCGGGCCGCCGCGGCCGGCCACCAGGTGATCATGTCACCGGCCGACCGCAGCTACCTCGACATGAAGTACGACGAGTCGACCCCGCTCGGCCTCGACTGGGCCGGCCTGGTCAGCGTGGAGCGGTCGTACGACTGGGAGCCCGCCGACCGCCTGCCCGGCGTGGGGGAGGAGTCGCTGCTCGGCGTCGAGGCCCCGCTGTGGTCCGAGACCCTGCGCAGCCTGGCCGACGTCGAGTTCATGGTGTTCCCGCGGCTGCTCGCCATCGCCGAGATCGGCTGGACGCCCCGGGCCGCCCGCGACTGGACGTCGTTCCGCGAGCGGCTGGCCGCGTTCGGCCCACGCTTCGAGGCCCAGGGCATCAACTACCACCGCTCGGCCGAGATCGACTGGAGTTAGGGCACCACGATCCGGGGCCCGCTGCGGACGCGGGCGGGCACCCGGCTCAGGTCGATCGTGGTGTTCTGCGGCGGCACGTAGTAGTCGAGCTGGGCCAGCCGCTGCACCAGGGTGCCGAGGACGGCGACGGTGATCTTCTCGCCGGGGCAGCGATGACCGGTGCGAGGATCGCCGCCGCCCTGCGGGATCAACTCGAACGCTCCGGCCGGGCGGCCCAGGAAGCGTTCCGGCCGGAACTCGTACGGCTCGGGCCAGACCCGCTCGTCGTGGTGCTGGCCGTGGACGTCGAGCAGCACCAGGGTGCCCCGCGGGATGCTCGTGCGCTGGAAGGTCAGGTCGCGGCGGGCCCGGGCGCCCAGGAACGGCACGAACGGATAGAAGCGGCGCAGTTCGTGGACGAAGGCCAGGGTGTAGTCGTCGTCGCCGGCCCGCAACCGGGCGCGGGTGCCGGGCCGGCGGTCGAGCGCGTGCCCGGCGAAGGCGACGTACCAGGCGACGGCCGTCGTGGGCCGGAGGATGTTGATCAGTTCGACCGCGGCGGTGCGCGCGTCGAGCAGGTAACCGTCCTCGAGGTGGTGGGCGAGGCGGGACACCGGCGTGTCGGTGGGCTCCTGCCGCCGTACGGCTTCGATGATCTGCTCGAACTTGCGCTCGAGACGCCGTCGCGCGACCCGGGCCCGCACGTGCCGCGGCCCCAGCGTCGCGAAGCCGTCGACCATCGCCACCAGGTCGACGGTCAGCGCGGTCAGGTCGAAATCGTTCTCCGGTACGCCGGTCCAGCGCGACACCGCGTCCGCGAGCACGCGGGCCGTCCCGTCGAACAGCGACACCGGGTCGTCACCGCGCCAGCCACCGGCCGCCTCGTCGAACACCTTGCCGGTCAGCGTGGCCAGCGTGTCCACGCCGTCCTCATGCATCAGCAGCGACACGAACAGGGCCTTGCGGACCAGATGAGCCTGGTCGTCGAGCGTGTGCACGCCCCGGCCGAACAGAGTGTCGATCACCGGGGCGGGCAGGGCGTCGTGCCGCTCGAGGTCACCGTCGTAGAAGAACCGGGCGGCGTCGGGACCGGTGATCGCCACCGCGCGCTGCCCGCCGAACCGCATCGGGATCGGGCGCCGGTGACTTCGGCGGCGGAGGTCGGGGAGCCAGGCGTACCCCTTGGTCGCGAACGGCAAGGTCTGGTCAGCGAACGCCATGGCAGTCCGTATCCCCTTCGGTGACGGCGCGAAACCGGCTCGAAAATCTTCCTTATTTTTCCCTCCGGCGGACTGACCGTCTGGGGTTTCTGTCGGAGGGCCGACCTAGTCTGGGCGCATTCCAGTGGTACGCGAGAGACCGGAGGTTCAGGTGCGGCCGAGTGCGGGGGCGTCAGGTTCCCAGGCGTACGACGATGCGAGCGCGCCCGATCCCGCCGCGCCGCCCGGTTCACCCGCGGCCTGCGCCGGGTCCGCCGGGCGGTCGGCGGCGATGCTGCTCGGCTTCCTGGGTCTGGCCTGGCTCCAGGTGGTCGTCGTCCTGCTGGTCGTGCTGCTGATCGTCGAGCCGCTGCCCGGTTCGCTGGCCCTCGGCGTCGCCGTGCCGCTGGTCATCGCCGTGGCCGGCCTGCTCTGGTGGGCCACCGTGCGCGCGCTGCGCCTGCGTCGTTCCGCTCCGGCCGGTGTGCCAGTGCTGCGCCAGCACGCCCCCGCCCTGTGGACGATGCTCGACGACGCGTCCGCCGCGGCCGGGGTCAAGCCGCCCGACGGCGTCACCGTCGTGGCCGGCGCCACCGTCACCGTCGTCCAGCCCCTGCGTCTGGGCGGTCTGCTGGGCGGCCGCCGCGAGCTTTACCTCGGCCTGCCCCTGCTGCAGGCGTGGGACGAGTCGCGCCTGCGCGCCGCTGTCGCCCACGAACTCGCCCACGGTTCCCCCGCGCTCGGCGGCCGGTTCGCCCCGCTGGCTCACCGCGGCCGGTTCGCCCTGGGCCGCATCGTGCCGCGCATCCCGGCCCGCAGCCCCGCCGGCCCCCTGCTACGCGCGTTCGCCCGGTTCTACCTGCGCGCCGACACGCCGTACAGCCACGCCCAAGAGCTGGCCGCCGACCGCGTGGCCGCCACGTTCGCCGGCCCCCGGGCCGCGGCCGCGGTGCTGCGCGACCGCCCCGCCCTGGAAGGCATGCAACAGCTCTTCCACGCCGAATACCTCAGCCCCGGCTGGCAGACCGGCTTGATTCCGGATGACGTCTTCGGCGGCCTGTTGCGCGTCCTGGCCGCCCGCAGCGAAGACATGACCGCCCTGCGCTCCCGGGAGCCCGAGCCACCCGGCCCGTGGGATCCGCATCCCCCTTCGGCCACCCGCCTGGCCGCCCTGGCCACGCTCACCCCCGAGGGCCCCGAGCCCGCCGGGAAACCGGCCGGCGACCTGGTGCCCGACCTGCCCGGCCTGGGCCGCGCGTTGCAGGCGGTCGCCTTCCCGGTCGGCGGTCGCGCGGTCGTCAGCTGGGACGAGTTCTTCGGCGTGGCCCGCCTGGCCGAGATGGAACGCGAGGCCGACGCCTCCCTGCGCGCCCTGTCCCGAGCCGCCGGCACCCCTGTGACCGGCGCCGCCGACGTCCTGGAGCTCTCGGCCCAGGGCAACCTGCGCCCGCTGGCCGAAAAGGTCTTCGCCGACCTGCCACCCGACGACGTGGCCGCCCGCATCACCGACCTGATCGCCCTGCTGCTGGCGTTGGCCGCCCTGCACAGCGGCGTGGCCCGCTGGCGCCACAGCTGGACCGGAACGGCCGAGCTGGTCGCCATGGACGGCTCCTACCTCGAGCTGCAGGCCCCCGCCGAAATGGCCGGCGACCCCACCACAGTCGCTGAGGTCCGGAACTGGCTGACCGCCATCGGCGTGGACCTGACGGCCGCCGCCGACACCTCCCGCCACCACTCCACCCGAGTCCCCGTCCTGGGCGGCGTGGTCGGCGTCCAGGTCGACGGCGCCCGCACCGACCTGCTGGTCCTGGAAACGGGCTTGTTCCTGGTCCCCGGCCTGCCCCGCTCCCGCCACCACGAGGCCAAACGCCGCCTGACCCGCCTCGCCGCCGACGGCATCCTCCCCACCGCCCAGCCCGCCCCGGCCGCTCCTTCCACCGCGCCCCCACCCGCCGCAGCCACTCCCGACCTGGTCCCCGCAGCCGCCACCAACCTCGGCTCATCCGGCCTTGCCTCGCCCGTCTCCGGTTCGCCTGCCGCCGGCCTGCCTGCCGCCGGCCCGCCCGTCTCGGGCCCGCCCGTCTCGGGTTCGCCTGCCTCTGGCTCCCCCGGCTCTCCTTCATCCGGCTCGGCGGCTGCCGACCCAGCCGGCATCAGTTCGGATCCCGCTGCCGCCGATCGGTCCCGCACTTTCGCCGCAACCGCACCCACTGCCCCCAACCCACCCGATCCCACAACCGCGGGCAGCCGCTTCGTCCCCTTCGCCGACGTGGCCACAGCCTCGGCCACCCGCAACGGCCGCCGCTCCTGGGCGATCAACCTCCACGACGGCGCCACCCTGAACGTCCGCACCACCCTCGACAGCGAAGAACTCCCCGGCGGCTGGGCCGCCCTCGACGACGCCGTGGCCTTCCTGACCCGCACCCGCTGAAAGCAAGCGCAGAGCGACCCGCGCCCGCCAGCGTGCCGACCCACGGCCGTGCGTGCCCGCCCGCGCCCACCCACGACCGTGTGTGACGGGCCCACAGCCGTGTGTGCGGCCCGCAGCCGTGTGTGCGGCCCACGGCCGTGCGTGCCGGCCCGTGCCCGCCCACGGCCGTGTGTGCCGGCCCGTGCCCGCCCACGGCCGTGCGTGCCGGGCTCACGGCCGTGTGTGCCGGCCCGCGCCTGCCCACGGCCGTGCGTGCCGGCCTGCGCCCGCTGGCGTGCCTGCCCACGGCCGTCCGTGCCCGCTGCCGTGCCCGGCCACAGTCGTGCGTGCCCGCCCACAGTCGTGCGTGCCCGCCCACCAGTCGTGCGTGCCCGCCCACCAGTCGTGCGTGCCCGCCCACCAGTCGTGCGTGCCCGCCCACAGTCGTGCGTGCCCGCCCACGGCCGTCGGGCCCGCCACCGCGCCCGTTCGCGGCGCCTCCCCTCGCCCGTTCGGGCTAGGCCGCACTCGTGCGGCCGCTCCGCCGTGACGTAACCGTCTATGTGAGACGGACGTGCCTCTCGAGGGCGCGCAGTGGCGCGGAAGGTGGAGGTGTCGGGTGACGGCGGGCATTCTTCCGCTGGTTCGTTCGACCGTGTTGTTGCTCACCCGGTGGGGGTGCTGAGCTGGGTGAAGGCCTTGCCGGGGCATCGGGTGCCGCCTTTCAATTTGGTTACAAGGTGATGGGCGTTCTGTCTTTTCGGTGGGTCCGGCCGGGGTTGCCGGTGTCCGCGCGATGGAGCGGTTATCGCAGGTCACGGTGCTGATTCCGGGGTCGGGGCCGGATGAGGGGTGGATCTTGCGTGACGGCGCGGTTGCAGATTGCGCGGAAAGCGGCAACACGCTGGGTGAACTTCCTATGAGGACGACCCGTGCTACCAGGCAGGACGGGTCGCATGAACGACTAACGAGTGAACGCACTGTTACGCCAAGTCACAATGGGCTTGCGGAACGTTCGCTTTATCGCTTCCGATAACGGGTAGGGAAGTTCCTGGAAGCGACGGGACGATCCCATCGAGGCGGGGGAGGCCAGTTATGGAGCGGGGGCCGTTGGCGCTCTTCGGAGCGATCATCGCGGTCGGGCTCGGGCCTGCACTGTGGATCGGGGTTCAGATCGGGCCGACTTCGCCGTCGAATCCGGTGCGGCCGCCCGCTGTGGTCGGCGAGCAGGGGGCCGAGAAGGCCGGGCAGCTGCTGGGTGGATCCGGCGCCGGCGAGGAGTCGAGCGGCGACCCCGCCCCGCGCGGCAACGTTCTGCCGCTGACCACCTCACCGAAGGTCAAGACCTCGCCCAGCCCCGTCCCGGAGCCGTCCGAGTCCACCACCTCGCCCCAACCCGACCCGACCCGGACCACCACCGACCCGACCGACCCGGCCACTCCGGCCGACCCCGGCACTACCGCCCCGCCCGAGTCGACCACCCTCCCGGACCCCGATCCGACCGACGTCACCACGCCGCCGGTCGACGACGAGTCCGGCGATCCGACCGACGACCCGTCGGACAACGACTGGTCCGACGACGACCCCTCGCCGTCCGACGCCACGACCGGCGACCTGATCTCGTCACACGCCGGCTGAGCACGTCGGCTGAGCACGTCGGCTGAGCACGCCGGCTGAGCACGCCGAGCGAGCGCCAACTGTGCGGGCCGGGTGACCGCGCCCGGGCGACCGCGCCGAGCCGGGCCTACGGCGTGTTGTAGGTGGCGGCCATGGCCCGGGCCGTCTCGGTGAAGACGGCCCGCAGCTCGGGCGGCTCCAGGACCTCGGCCTCGGCGCCCAGTTTGAGCAGCTCGATGTGCCCGTGCCGGACGGACTCGATCGGCACTCGAGTGATCAGGTGGCCGGTCTCGTCGGGTTCGCCGGCCTCGGCCCGCGCGACCCGGGACATCTCCGGCGGGAAGATGAAGGCCATCCGGTCGAGCGCCGCCACCGTCATCCGCACCGTGGCTGAGGCGGTGTAGACGCTCTGCTCGTACCGTTCGGTCCACTCGGCCCAGAAGGCGGCCAGCTCGAAACCCTCGGGCCGCTCGGCCGTTTCGTCCAGCAGTTCGGCGTCCAGGATGTTGGCCACCCGGTAGGCCGTCGTGCGGGTCTCCGTCGCCGCCACGAGATACCAGCGGCCCGCCTTCAGCACCACGCCCAGCGGGTGCAGAGTGCGGGTCACCTCGCGCGGAGCCTTCCAGCGCCGGTACCGCACCTCGATCCGGCGCCCGCTCCACACCGCGTCGGCCACTGTCGAGAGGTACGGCACCGGCTCGTCGGCCCGGAACCAGCCGGGCGCGTCCAGATGAAATCTTTCCCGTACGCGGTCGGCCCGGTCGGCCAGTTCACCCGGGAGCGACGCCCGCAGTTTGAGCTGCGCCGCCGCCAGCACCGAGCCCAGGCCGAGCTCGGTCGCCGGCCCGGGCATCCCGGCCAGGAAGATCGTGCCCGCCTCGTCCGTGGTCAGGCCGGTGAGCCGGGTCCGATAGCCGTCGAGCAGCTGGTAGCCGCCGGCCGGCCCGCGGTCCGCGTACACCGGCACCCCGGCTGCGCCCAGCGACTCGATGTCCCGGTACACCGTGCGGACCGAGACCTCCAGCTCGTCGGCGAGTCCCTGCGCCGTCATCCGCCCGCGGGTCTGCAAGAGCAGCAGCAGGGAGAGCAGACGGTCGGCGCGCATGACCGAACGCTAACGCCGAAGGGGAGCCCGATGGGCTCCCCTTCGTGTGGTCCGGTGGTTCAGAGCGCGAGCAGCCGGTTCAGAATCTCCCGGTACGCCCGCAGTTCGACCCGCAGCTTCTCGGTGTCGTCGGAGTTGCCGGCCAGGCCGTCCCGCTGGGCCTTGAGGGCGCTGGTCAGCTTGTCGACCGCGTCGCCGACGAGCGTGGCCGCCTCGGCGGTGGCCTCCTTGGGCTCGTCCACGAAGCGCAGCTGGATGTCGCGGAACCGCTCGGCGAACGAGTCCCCGTCCGGCAGCAATTTGTCCCCGGTGCTCTTGGTCCCCGCAGCCGGGGCGGGAGTGGCCGGAGCAGCGGCGGCCACCGGCACCGCGGCCGTCTCGGCGACCGGCGACGCCGGCGTGTCCGAGGCCCGCTGGAAGTCCTCGCTGTCGAGCCGGTCGGCCCGGTCGGCCCGGTCCGCTCGGTCGGTGGCTTCGGAAAGGTCAGTGTTGTTGACCTTGTCAGAGCTGTCGGCGGCGGATGAGTCAGATTTATCCGTCTCGTCGAGCTTGTCGCCAGTGGCCGGGTCGACCGCCTTGGGGCTGTCGAACGTCCCGTCGTCCTTGATCGCCTGCTCCTCGGCCGGCCGCGTGTCGGAGTCGGTGAGCGGCAGGTCGACCGGCGAGTCGTCCCGCGGCTTGTCCGAGTTCGTGACCCGGTAGTTGTCGTCCTCGACGACCGACCCGTCCGGCCCGTACGTCGTCGACGTGACGGTCTTGTCCTCGACGACATCGGGGTCGGAAGAGGACGAGGAGGGTGAGGAGGCGTCGCGCGGCGCGTCGCTCCACGGCGACCCCGCCCGTTGCGGCGGCACGGCCACGGGCTGCGTACGGTCCGGGTCGGCCTGGGGCTCGGTCTCGGTCTCGGTCTCTTTCTCGTTCGAGAAGAACTTCATGAGCGGTGGCTCCTAGCGGCTGGTGTCGCGGGCAGGGGACTCGTCGTCGGCGGCGGCGCGCGGAGCGGGCGCCGTGCCCTCCGATGTGGACTCGGGTGTAGCAGTAGTAGTACCAGTTGAAGGCACCGGATCGGTGCCGAGCAGGTCCGCGAAAAGCGCCCGGTAGTGCACCAGCGCCTGCCGCAGATCCTCGGTGTTGGCCTCGCCCGCTGTGTTGCGCTGCGAGATCTCGTGCGCCTGGCGGTAGTGCTCGAGCGTGCGGGCGTGCTCGACGGAGAGGTTGGCCAGCCGCTCGTCGTACTCGCCGGTCGGGTAGCCACGGTCGGCGATCAGCCGGGTGACCAGCTCGTCGGCCGCGGTGACGGCGCGCTCGGGGTCGTCCACGAACTGGATCTGGACTTCCTCCCAGTTCGCCGAGTAGGTGGCCTGGGCCTCGGCCGACAGCGGCTTCAGCTCGAGTGAGGCGTGGCGCTTCTCACGTTCGCGAAGTTCCTTCTCGGCCTCGGTGCGGCTGCCGGAGTCGGCGACCACCCGGTCGTACTCGGGCCCGAAGGTGTTCTGCAGTTGCTTGCGACGCATGACTTGGATGCCGTACACGACGGCGGCGATGACGATGAGGACGACGACGATCAGGACGACCGTGGCAGTGGGGGACATGGGGCCTCCTCCTATCAACGTCCGCTATTCCCATCCGGGGTGTCCCGTCAATCCCGTTCGCGCGTGCTGGTTTCGCTCCTTCGAGTAATCGCCTGGTCACAGTGTCATAAGGCCGACGCGACAAGCCGTGCCAATCTGAACCGCCAAAAAGGACTTAACCGAATCTTTAGGTACGCCCCGGCGGTGGCTCACCCGGCCGGTGTTCCGTATTCTCCCGAAGGCGTACGCCGGAAGAGCGGAGCCTGATGAAGAAGCGTTACTGGTCGATCCGTTCGAAGATCATCGTCCTCGCGGCCGTCCCCTTGACGGCGGTGCTGGCTCTGTGGCTCTTCGCGACGACGCTCACCGCCGGCCCGGCGTTCAACCTGCTGTCCGCCCGCACGGTGCTGGACAACGTCGGCAACCCCGGCATCGAGCTGGTCGGCCAGCTGCAGCGCGAGCGCCTGTTCAGCGTGGAGTACCTGTCCGCGACCGGCCCGCCCTCGCAGGCCCTGCTGGCCCAGCGCACCGCCACCGACCGGTCGATCGCGAACTTCCGCCGGCTGGCCGAGGGTGGCGAGGCCCGGGGCGCGACGAGCGACGAGCTGCGCGCCCGCATCAACCTGTTCCTGACCCAGCTGGCCAGCCTGACCGGCAACCGCGGCCACATCGACCGCCGGGCGATGGACACGATCGGCGCCCAGGGCCTGTTCAACAGCGTGATCGGCGCCGGCTTCCAGACGTTCGCGGCCACCGCCACCTTCAACGACCAGCGGATCGACGGCGAGCTGCGCGCGCTGACCACGGTCGGGCACGGCCAGGAATACCTGAGCCGGGTCGACGCCCTGGTCGGCGCGTCCACCGCCGCCGGCCGCTTCACGCCCGAGGTCCGCGGCCAGCTCATCCAGGACGTGGGCACGGCCCGCTTCCTGCTCGAGCGCGGCGTCGAGGACATGGCCGAGAACGACCGCACCGCGTTCGCTCAGCTGCGCAGCGGCACCGCCTACGACCGGCTCGACAGCCTGCTCGATCAGCTCGTGCAGCAGAGCCGCGACGGCGTGGCCACCCCGGTCAGCAGCGCGCAGTTCCGGCCGTCCTACGTCGCCGTGGCCCAGGAGCTGCGCACGTTCGAGGTCGAGGCCACCGACTCGCTCACCGACCGGGCCCGGCCCGTGGCCGAGCGGGTGCTGGTCCGGCTCGGCCTGGCCGGCATCCTCGGGCTGGCGGCCCTGGCCGCTTCGCTCTATCTCTCCGTACGGGTGGGGCGTTCCCTCGTCGGCCGTCTGCGCCGCCTGCACGGTGAGGCCCGCGAGATGGCGGCCGAACGGCTGCCCACCGTGGTCCGCCGGCTGCAGCGCGGCGAACAGGTGGACGTCGACGTCGAGACCCCGCCGCTCGAGTACGGACGCGACGAGATCGGCCAGCTCGGTCAGGCCTTCAACGAGGTGCAGCGCACGGCCCTGCAGTCGGCGGTCGAAGAGGCGAACGTCCGCCGCGGTCTCAACGAGGTGTTCCTCAACATCGCCCGGCGCAGCCAGACCCTGCTGCACCGCCAGCTGGCCCTGCTCGACCGCATGGAGCGCCGCGAGACCGAGCCGCAGGAGCTCGAGGATCTCTACCGCGTCGACCACCTCGCCACCCGCATGCGCCGCCACGCGGAGGACCTCGTCATCCTGGCCGGCGCCGCGCCCGGCCGGGGCTGGCGCAACCCGGTCCCGGTGATCGACGTCGTCCGCGGCGCGATCAGCGAGGTCGAGGACTACAAGCGGGTCGACATCCGTTCGGTCGAGTCGGCCTCGGTGCTGGGCCGCGCGGTCGGCGACGTCATCCACCTGCTGGCCGAGCTGCTCGAGAACGCGGCGTCGTTCTCGCCGCCGCAGACCCGGGTCGAGGTCTCCGGGCAGGCGTTGCCCCACGGGTACGGCATCGAGATCGAGGACCGCGGCCTGGGCATGACCCCCGAGGCGATCGACGAGGCGAACCGCCGCCTGGCCGAGCCGCCCGACTTCGACCCGGCCGACAGCGCCCGCCTGGGCCTGTTCGTGGTGGCCCAGCTGGCCCACCGGCACGGCATCCGGGTGTCGTTGCGGGCTTCCGCGTACGCCGGGGTCACCGCGATCGTGCTGGTGCCGGGCGAGCTGATCGCGGCCGCCCCGGTGGCCGCGCTGCCGTCCGGTTCGTCCACCGGCGAGCGCCCGCTGGTCGGGTCGGGTTCGGACGACCCGTCCCGGCCCTCGCTGGCCGCGTTGCAGTGGCAGGGCACCGAGGAGCTCCAGCAGGTCACGGCGTCGGGTCGCCCGATCGTCGACGGCGCCGCGGCGTCCGAGGAACCGCACCCGGTGCGCGGCGCGGTCACCAGCGGCCAGCACCGGGCGCCGCTCGGCGTCAGCGGCCCGTCGCCGAGCTCGGTCGCCGCCGGCCTCAGCGACGAGGGCCTGGTGCAGCGCCGGCGCGTACGGCGGGAACCGGAGCCGGACCCGACGGAAGAGCTGCCCCTGCCGCCGATCCCGGCTCAACGCGCCGTGCCCCGCAATTCGGCGCCGGCGCCGGCACTGTCGCCCGGGCCGACCGGGATGCCGGTCGCCGACCCGGCCACTGAGGACGGTCTGCCCCGCCGGGTACGTCAGGCCAGCCTGGTCCCGCAGCTGCGCCGCCCGGCCGGCGAGCCCCGCGAGGAGCAGCCGGCCCAGCTCCGCTCGCCCGAACAGGTCCGCAGCATCATGAGCGCGCTGCAGAGCGGCACCACCCGCGGACGCATTGACGCGGCTCGCTACCTTGCGGAGGGGGAGCCGACAGCGCAGAGTAATGTCCCCAGCGCGACCGGCGACGGAAAGCGCAGTGAGAACGTTAGCCAACTCACGCATTCCGCATCTGAAGATAGGTCCAATGCGGATGACACGGACATTGATGTTCGACCGAGCCGCGGAAACTTTGCCGATACGGCTACCGTCAGTTTCCCGGCGATCGTCACTGAGACGCTCGCGCGGGACGAGGCATCAACCGGGGGCGGGCACGATGCGAGGGGGCACCGTGCCATCGACTCCGGGGGCGAAAACGTCACCAGGCCGGAAGAGGACGCATAAGTGACACAGACGACGAACCAGCGCGCGCACCTCACCTGGCTCCTCGACGATCTGGTGGAGCGGGTGCCCACGGCGCAGCAGGCGGTCGTGCTTTCCGCCGACGGGCTCCTGATGGGATCGTCGGCCGGGCTGAACCGGGAGGACGCCGAGCACCTGTCGGCGATGGCGGCCGGTTTCCAGAGCCTGGCCAAGGGGGCGAGCCGGCACTTCCGGGCCGGCCCGGTGCGCCAGACCGTGGTCGAGATGGAGTCGGCCTTCCTCTTCGTCACGGCGGCCGGCCAGGGCGCCTGCCTGGCCGTGGTCGCCTCGAGCGACGCCGATCTGGGGCTCATCGCGTACGAGATGGCGATGCTCGTCACCCGGGTCGGCCAGAACATGAGCGCACCCGGGCGCTCCGCGGTGATGCCCTCCGATGCCGGCTGACCCGCAGCGCGTGGCGCACGACTGGCTCGACCACGACGCGGGCCCGGTGGTCCGGCCGTACGCGATGACCCAGGGCCGGGTGGCGGCCGACGGCAACGAGTTCGATCTCGTCGCCTTCGTCGTGGCCACGCCGGCCGAGGATTCCGGCCCCGAGACGCTGCAACCGGAGCACCACGCCATCGTGGCCGCGTCCTGGGAACCGATCTCGGTGGTCGAGCTGGCGTCCGCGCTCGACCTGTCGATCGGTGTCGTCCGCGTTCTGCTCGGTGATCTACGCTCGGCGGGACTCATCTCGCTGTACGAACCCCCGGCGGCGTCCCAGCCGCACGATGTCGACGTACTCAAGGCGGTTGTCAATGGACTCCGTGCGCTCTGACCGCAACGGCGCGTCGTCGCGCATCCCGGTCGCGCTCAAGATCCTGATCGCGGGCGGCTTCGGCGCCGGCAAGACCACGATGGTCGGCTCGGTCAGCGAGATCCGGCCGCTGCAGACCGAAGAGGTGCTCACCGGCGTCGAGGGCGCCGACGACACCGGCGGCGTCGAGGGCAAGACCACGACGACCGTGACCATGGACTTCGGCCGCATCACGATCACCGAGGACCTGCAGCTCTACCTGTTCGGCACGCCCGGGCAGGACAGGTTCTGGTTCCTCTGGGACGAGCTGTCCGAGGGCGCGCTGGGCGCGGTCGTGCTGGCCGACACCCGTCGCCTGGCCGACTGCTTCCCGTCGATCGACTACTTCGAACAGCGCGGCACCCCGTTCGTCGTCGCGGTCAACTGCTTCGACCCCGATCAGCGCTTCGGCGCCGACGCGGTGGGCCGGGCCCTCGACCTCGACCCGGGCGTCCCGGTGGTGCTGTTCGACGCCCGCGAGCCTCTCGGCGCCCGCAACGTCCTGATCGAACTGGTCGAGTACGTGGCTCGCCGCCAGCTAGCGACCGCGGCCTCGCGCTGAGGCAGCAGCCAGGGCGGCCACGCCGGCCTGGTGCGTGGCCACGACCGCGCCGTGGATCGCGGCCAGCAGCGCGCTGGCCAGGAAGATCGAGATGCCGGCGGCCTCGGCCCCGCTGACGTCGTCGCCGTCGTCGAGCGGCGACGGGTCGACGACCATGAAGACGAAGCCGGTCACCACCAGGCCGGCGTAGACCGCGGCGGCTACGAAGAGCCGGCGGTCGCGGTGGTGCGCCGCGGCGTAGACGAAGTAGATCCGCGCCCCGGTGGCGAAGGTGACGAGCGGAGTCAGCACGGCGAACAACACTTCGACGTACGGGATGCGCAGGCGCACCGGCGGCGGGTCCGCATACGGCAACGCCGGCGCCGCCGGCGGAGGAAGTGGCGCCTGATCGCCCCGGAGGATCCGCCGGTGCGTGGCCTGCAGCAGCTCACCCGGCTCGGTGCCGAACTGCTCGACCAGATAGTCCCGCGCGCTGCGGAAGGCGGCCAGGGCCTCGGCCTGCCGCCCGCTGCGGGCGAGCGCGATCATCAGATGCGCCCGCAGACCCTCCCGCAGCGGGAACTGCTCGACCAGCCGGGCCAGCTCGGGCACCAGCGCGGCGTCCCGCCCACGCCCGAGCTCGAGCTCGGCCCAGCGCTCCCACGCGGTCGCGTGTCCCTCGGCCAGGCGGGCCCGCGCCGAGTCGAAGAACGGCCCGGTGAGCCCGGCCAGCGCCTCACCCCGCCACAGGGCCAGTCCGGCCCGCACGAGCTCGGCCGTCGGGGCCCGGGTGGCCGCCTCGGTGAACTCGTGGGCGTCCACGGTGTGTCCCTCGAGGCGCAGCACGTAGCCGGCCGGGGTGAGCGCGACGAGTTCGCCCGGCGTGCGCGGCGCCCGGTCGGGGTCGAGCACCCGGCGCAGCCCGGCGATGTGCTTCTGCACGACGTTCGCCCCGTTCCCGGGCGGCTCGTCACCCCAGACCGCGTCGACGATCTGATGCGTCGGCACCGCTCGGCCGGCGTTGACCAGCAGCACGGCGAGCACCGCGCGCTGCTTGGCCGGGCCGAGGTCGACCGGCGCCCCGTCGCGCAGAACACGCACCTCGCCGAGCATCTCGAACCGCACGAAAAATCCTTCCAGGACGCCGACCTGCGCAAACAGAGAAACGGAAGCGCGGCGGCAGCGGCAGCAGCATAGCCGCAGAGCGATGGCAGCGAGGCCCGGCAGCGTGCTCTCCGACGCCCCATCACGGGAGGAAGAGAGAACCATCATGAAGCGCCTGGCCGGAATCACTGTCCTTCTTGTCCTCACCACCACGGCGGGCTGCGGCCTCGTCGACAAGGCCACCGCCCCCGCCGGAAAGACCGAGCCGGTGATCACGCCGCGCGAACAACTGCTCCGGGCCGTGCCGGACGAGAAGACGCCGGCCTTCGCCTTCGACATCAAGGGCGGCGTCACGCCGATCTCCGGCGTGCTCGACGCCCCGCGCGAGACGTTCCGGGTGCAGGTCAAGCAGTCCGAGCCGGACGCCGGCTTCTCGATGACCATGTATGCGCTCACCGTGCGGGACAAGGCCTGGATGAAGATCCTGTTCGAGCCGGCCGACGTGCCGGGACTCCCCCGCGTTCCGCGCAAGTGGCTGGTCGTCGACCCGGCCCGGGTCACGGACCCGGAGGTCGCGCCGTCCGGCTACGACGGCGACACCGATCCCGGTTACGCGGGGCTGGTGCTGAAGGGCGCGGCGGCCGTGGCCGGCACCGGCCACGGCCACTACACCGGCACCACCGACCTCACCGCCTCGACCGAGGCCGAGATCGTGACCGACGCCCGGTTGAAGGCCCTGGGGCCGAAGGCCAAGGCGGTGCCGTTCGAGGCCGACGTCGACGGGGACGGGCGCCTGACCTCGTTGCTCGTCCGGATTCCGGCCGCCGGGAAGGCGAAGGCGGCGACCTACCACGTCCGCTACACCGGCTTCGGCACGACGGAGACACCGGTCGCGCCGGCCGCGGCCGAGCAGCAGAAGGCCACCCCGGTCGTCTACGACCTGCTGAACAGCTGACCACCGGCGGCGGGGCCGGGGCGCGGGACCGACGGGGGTCCGCGCCCCGGCCACCGGTGTGATGGGATCTCCCCATGGGCGCGAGCGAGGAATTCGTTTTTGTCGGTGGCTACACGGTGGACAAGGGCGGTGACGGCGAGGGCATCGTCCGGCTGACCCGCGACGCGTCGACCGGGGTCCTCTCCCGGTCCGGGGTCGTCGCGCGCACGCCCAGCCCCTCGTTCCTCGCCCGCCATCCGGAACTTCCCGTTCTGTACGCGGTGAACGAGCTCGACCCCGACGGCACGGTCACCGCCTTCGCGGTCGCCGCCGACGGTTCCCTCACCTCGCTGTCGAGCCGCCCGACCGGTGGCAGCGACCCGGCCCACCTGGCGGTCACGCCCGACGGCCGGCACCTGCTGGTGGCCAACTACGGCACCGGTTCGGTCGCCGTCTTCCCGCTCGACGCCGAGGGCGCCCCGGGCGAGCGCTCCGACCGCCTCGACCTGCGGGGCAGCGGCCCGGTGACCGACCGCCAGGCCGGCCCCCACGCCCACATGGTCTTTCCCGTACGCGACGAGGTGCTGATCGCCGACCTCGGCTCGGACAAGGTGTGGCGGGCCCGCCTCGACCCCACCTCGAGCCGCCTGACGCTGCTCGGGGCGGCGGTGACGGCCGAGCCCGGCACCGGCCCGCGGCACGTGCGGTTCGCGCCCGACGGCACCCTGTTCGTCGTCGGCGAGCTGAGCGGAGACCTCTCGTGGTGGCGCCCGGCGGCCGACGGCGCCCTGACCCCGGGCGGCCGGGCCGCGACCACGACGACGGCCGGCGAGAACTACCCGTCCGAGATCGTGGTGGGCCCCGGCGGCCGGTTCGTCTACGTCGCCAACCGGGGCCCGAACTCGGTCGCGACCTTCGGCTGGGACGGCGAGAAAGCGACCCTGCTGGCCGAGACGCCCACCGAAGGTGACTGGCCACGCCACATGATCCTCATTGACGATCACCTCTACGTAACCAATCAGCGATCACAGAGCGTGACGACCATGCGGGTGGACCCGGAAACCGGAGTGCCCGCGCTGCTGGGTGGGCCCGCGTCGGAGCCGACTCCGACAAGTCTGCTGCGCTGGAACGTCAGCGGCCTCAGCTGAGGCACGGAACGGCATTGATGACCGTCTGGGCACGGTGGGCCGCAAAACGGGCAGCGGTCGCCACTGATCGAGATGGCGTCACTACGGTTGGTCACGCAAGATGCCAAGAATCCCAATCCGAGTAACTTTCGACCGAACGTATATGGCATTCAGGTTCGAGGATGCGCACTATAGAGCGCGTGTCTGGCCGCCATCGTAGAAACTTCAATCTCAGGGGAGCGGGCGTCGTCGGAGCTGCGATGGCGATCGTCGTCGTCATGGGTGGGTCCTATTACGGATACCAACAGCTCGCCGACGACGGTTGCACCGGTTCCATCCGGCTGACCCTCGCCGCGACCAGTGAGGTCGCCCCGTCCATCGACCAGGTCGCCCAGCGGTGGGTGCAGGAGGGCGCGAACGTCGACGGCACCTGTGTCGCCGTCACGGTCTCGACCGTCAACTCCTCCACCATGGCCGCGGCCGTGGCCGGTGAGCATCAGGTGACCCTGGCCGGTCTGGGCAAAGCCCCCGAGGCCGTCAAGGTGCCGGACATCTGGGTTCCGGACTCGTCGGCCTGGTTGCTGCGGCTGAAGTCCGAGGCGCCCGGCTTCGTGCCCTCCGACAACAAGCCGATCGCGCAGAGCCCGGTCGTGCTCGCCATGCCCAAGCCGGTCGCCGAGCAGGTGGGCTGGCCCAACAAGAAGCTCAGCTGGGCCCAGTTGCTGCAGCTCATGCAGACCAGCACGACCCTGAACACCAGCATCGCCAGCCCGACGCGCGACGCGACCGGTCTGGCCAGCCTGCTGGCGATCGGTCAGGCGGCCGGCGCCGGTGAGAAGGCGCAGGGCACCAAGGTCAAGGCGATCACGGCCCTGGCCGAGAGCGCCTCCTCCCTGCGGCAGGAACTGCTCGAGCGGTTCCCGCGGTCGAACGACCCCAACGACATCGGTCAGAGTCTCAGCGCGGCGCCGGTCTCCGAGGAGAACGTCGTCTCGTACAACGCGGCCAAGCCGCCGGTGCCGCTGGTCGCGCTCTACCTCGACCCGAGCCCGATGCCGCTCGACTACCCGTACGCGGTCATGCCCGAGGTCGACCTGCAGAAGCAGAAGGCGGCCGCAGGTCTGCGGGCCCAGCTCGCCAGCGCCACGTTCAAGAACGCCCTGGGCGCGGCCGGCCTGCGTTCGCCCGACGGCTCGTTCGGCGCCGGCTTCGCCCGTCCGCTGGGCGCGCCCGACGCGTCCCCGCCGGCCAGCAACACGGTCGGCGGCGCCGGTGACAACGGTGGCACGGCCGCGGCCGGTATCGATGCCAGCTCGCTCAGCCAGGTCATCGGCAGCTGGACCGCCATCACCCAGCCCGGCCGGGTGCTTGCCGTGTTCGACGTCTCGGGCTCGATGAACATCAAGGTGCCGACGGCCAACAACCAGACCCGGGCCGAGGTGACCCGCAAGGCGGCCGCGGCCGGCCTGGCCATGTTCAGCGACAAGTGGGCCGTCGGCGTGCGGCTGTTCTCCACCGAGATGGTGGGCAAGCAGCCGTGGAAGCAGATCGTGCCGATCAGCCCGCTGGCCACCAGCCGTCCCACGCTGCAAGAGTCGATCAGTCAGATCGTGCCCAAGGAGGACGGCAACACCGGCCTCTACGACACGGTCCTCGACGCGTACAAAGAGGTGAAGAGGACCTGGCAGCCCGGCAAGGTCAACTCCGTCATCCTCTTCACCGACGGCAAGAACGAGAACGACGACGGCATCAAGATCGAGAAGCTGCTCAGTGAGCTGAAGCGGCTGAACGACGCCCGCAAGCCGGTCCGCCTGGTCATCATCGGCATCGGCGACACGGTCAGCGAGACCGAGCTCCAGACGATCGTGAAGGCGACCCCCGCGGGTGGCGTCTTCATCACCAAGGACCCGGCGAAGATGAGCTCGATCTTCGTCGAGGCGATCGGCCGGCGCACCGGCGCCAGCGGCGGCTGACCCACCGCGTACGCGGGAAAGGCCGTCACCCCGGATCGGGGGTGGCGGCCTTTTCCATGCCGTGGAAGTCGAGGCACACCGCGACGGCGTCGTCGTCGAGGTCGGCGTCGCCCACGAACGCGCGCAGGTCGCCCAGCAACGACCGCACCGCCTGCAACGGGGCCAGGGCCTTCGTCCGCCGCACGAAACGGGCCAGCGCCGCGTCCCCGTACCGTCCGGACGCCGCCAGCGCCTCGTAGACGCCGTCGCTGGCCAGCATGAGCCGGTCGCCGGGCTGCAGACGGAAGCTCTGCACCTGGTAGTCGGTCTCGTCGAACATGCCGAGCGGGAACTCCTTGCGCAGCTTCAGTTCCTGCACCGTGCCGTCGCGCAGCAGCAACAGCCGGGGCGAGCCCGCGTCCACCACCAGCACCTCGCCGCTGGTCAGGTCGAGTTCGAGCAGCAGGGCCGACACGTGGGCGTGCCCCCGGTGCTCGGCATAGACCGCCTGGTCGGCCAGCGCCGCCTGATCGGCCAGCGGGATGCCGGCCCGGCGCGCGTTGCGCAGCGCGAAGGTGGCGAGCGAGGAGAGCAGGGCGGCCGACACGCCCTCACCCATCCCGTTGAGCACGCTCAGCGTGAGTCTGCCCTCCTGGTCGGCCCAGTCGAAGCTGTCGCCACGGACGTTGTACGACGGTTCGAGCTGCCCGGCCAGGCCGAACGCGGGCCGGATGCGGCTGCGCCCGGGCAGCAGCTCCCACTGCATCTCGGCGGCCAGGGTGAGCCGGCGGGTGCGGGCCGCCCCCTGATAGCGGTCGGTGCCGGCCGCCGCGGCCTGCAGCTCGTGGGCCAGGGCCACGGCGACCTCGGCCAGTTCGGCTGCCGCCTCGGGGCTGTCGGGGGCCGGTTCGCAGGCCAGCACGCCCAGCCGGTCGCCCCGCGACGAGACCGGCACGAACATCACACCTTTTTCGTTCACCGGGTTCTGGTGGTCGAAGCAGCGCCAGGCCGGATCACCCGGATGAGTGCGCGCGACCTCGCCGAAGAGCGGCACGAGGGCGGCCAGACGGTAATCGACCAGGTACAACTCGGTGCGGGTGAGCCCGAACGGTGCGGCCAGGGCCTCGGCCAGACGATCCGGAACGGCATCGGCGGCGGCATCAGTGAGAATCCGCCGGAGCACCAGTAGCCTGTCGATCAATGGCGACCTCCTCGAACAGATCCGGCCGTACGAGTAGTCTCTCCTGCACCATGGCCATTCACCATGGGCCGGACGGGCCGGACCCCATGCAGACCGCGGCGATCGACGACGCCGCGAAATCCTTGCTGCTCGCGTGGGACACGGCCCGCGAGCAGGTGACGCCGCGCATCTCCTCGGTCCAGTTGAACGCATTGCTGGCCGTCGAGCGCAGCGAAGGCATAAATCTGGGCGGTCTCGCGGCCGAACTGGGCATGCTGCTCTCGTCGGCCAGCCGCTTGTGCGACCGGCTGGTCGCCTCGGGCATGGTCGAACGGGTGCCCGGCCGGGCCGACCGGCGCGAGATCGCGCTCTATCTCACCCCGGCCTCGCGCACCCTGCTGGGCGAGCTGCGCCGCATCCGGCGCCGCGCGCTCACCGGCGTACTCGAAAAAATGTCGTCCGGCGGCCGGGCCGCCCTGCTGCGGGGGCTCAGCGAGTTCGCGGCCGCGGCCGGCGAGAACGGCGAATCCGCCTCGTCGGCTCAGACCGCCTGAGGGCGAGCCAGCCAACTGGCCGGATCGTCCCGCACGCCGCTGATCACCACGTCGGCCGCGCCGCGCATGGCCGCGTCGGCGCCGAGCGTGGCTGCCCGCAGCGTCACCGGGGCCAGGCCGGCCGTGAGCACCCGGCGGCTCAGCTCGGCGTCGATGCCGTCGCGCAGCCGGTCGAACTCGGGCGCGTAACCGCCACCGAGCACGATCACGCCCAGGTCGAGCAGGTTGACCACGGCCGACAGCGCGATGCCGAGGGCGGCCGCGGCCAGGTCGGGATCGGCCGCGACCGCCTCCTGACCCGCGTACTGCTCGAGACAGCCGTTGGCGCCGCAGCGGCACGGGCGGCCGTCGGGATACACGGTGACGTGCCCGATCTCGCCGCTCCAGCCCCGGCCGCCGCGGTACAGCTCGCCGTCGAGCACGATGCCGGCGCCGATGCCGATCTCACCCGAGACGTACAAGAAGGTCGGCGGGCCGCCGTCGGTCCGCAGCTCGCCCAGGGCGGCCAGGTTGGCCTCGTTGTCGACGGTCAGCGGCAGGCCCAGGTTGAGCAGGGCCGGCACGTCGACGTCGGACCAGCCCAGGTTGGGCGCGACCCGCACCAGACCGTCCGCCGCGACCAGGCCCGGCACGGCCAGCGCGGCCCCGGCCAGCTCGATTCCGTCGGCGCCGGCCGCCGCCTGTGCCTGCGCGGCCAGCGCGCCCAACTCGGCCAGGGCGGCCGCGGGCGGCAGCAGGCGCTGGTCGGCCCGGGTGACGAAGCGGTGCCGGACCGCGCCGGTCAGGTCGACCACGCACGCGGCCAGGTAGTCGACGTTGATCTCGAGGCCGAGCCCGCCCGGGCCGTCGGGGGTGAGGGCCAGGCCGGCGGCGGGACGGCCGGCCCCCGTCCGCGGCGCCGGGTCGAGCTCGGTGAGCAGATGCCCCGCGATGAGATCGTCGACCAGGGCCGACACGGTGGCCCGGGTGAGCCCGGTCGAGGCCGAGATGGCCGCCCGGGATGGGCGATCTGCGCTGTTCGCCACTGTCTGCAACACGAGCGCGAGATTGTGGGCACGCACGCTCGATTGCCGGACGGGGCTGCGGGAAGCATTCATCAAGCGGCCGTTCACGGCCTTGACAATGCCACACGGCGGCCAAATAATTCAACCAATAAACAAATCCCAGCTGTTACGTGGAGGTAACCGTGGCGGTCCAACCCACCCGCGAAGACAAGTTCTCGTTCGGCCTGTGGACCATCGGGTGGCAGGCCCAGGACGCGTTCGGCTCGGCCACCCGTCCGGTGCTCGACCCGATCGAGGCGGTGCACAAGCTGGCCGAGCTCGGCGCCTACGGCCTCACGTTCCACGACGACGACCTGGTGCCCTTCGGCTCCGACGCGCAGACCCGTGACGGCATCCTCAGCGGCTTCAAGAAGGCGCTGGACGAGACCGGCATCAAGATCCCGATGGTCACCACCAACACCTTCAGCCACCCGGTGTTCAAGGACGGCGCGTTCACCAGCAACGACCGCTCGGTCCGCCGCTACGCGCTGCGCAAGGTGCTGCGCCAGGTCGACCTCGCGGCCGAGCTCGGCGCCGAGACGTTCGTGCTCTGGGGCGGCCGTGAGGGCGCCGAGTACGACGCGGCCAAGGACATCAACGCCGCCCTCGACCGCTACCGCGAGGGCCTCAACCTGGTCGCGCAGTACAGCGAGGACAAGAACTACGGCCTGCGTTTCGCGATCGAGCCCAAGCCCAACGAGCCCCGCGGCGACATCCTGCTGCCGACCCTGGGTCACGCCATCGCGTTCACCTACGAGCTCGAGCGCCCCGAGCTGTTCGGCATCAACCCCGAGGTCGGGCACGAGCAGATGTCCAACCTCAACTTCACCCAGGGCATCGCCCAGGCGCTGTGGCAGAAGAAGCTCTTCCACATCGACCTCAACGGCCAGCACAGCGTGAAGTTCGACCAGGACCTGGTGTTCGGCCACGGCGACCTGCTCAACGCGTTCTCGCTGGTCGACCTGCTCGAGAACGGCCCGATCGGCGGCGGCCCCAAGTACGACGGCCCGCGCCACTTCGACTACAAGCCGTCCCGCACCGAGAACATCGACGGCGTGTGGGAGTCGGCCAAGGCCAACATGCGCATGTACCTGCTGCTCAAGGAGCGCGCGCAGGCGTTCCGGGCCGACCCGGTGGTGCAGGAGGCGCTGCGGGCCAGCAAGGTGCTCGACCTGGAGACCCCGACCCTCAACCCGGGCGAGACCTACCAGGACCTGCTCAACGACAAGAGCGCGTGGGAAGACTTCGATGTCGACGCGGCCGGGGCCCAGGGCTACGGTTTCGTGAAGCTCCACCAGCTGATGATCGACCACGTTCTCCGAGCCAACTGAGGACTCACTGACATGACGCTTGTCGCCGGGATCGACAGCTCCACCCAATCCTGCAAGGTGGTCATCCGCGACGCGGAGACCGGTGAACTGGTCCGGCAGGGCCGGGCCGGTCACCCGGACGGCACCGAGGTGCATCCGGATGCCTGGTGGGCCGCGCTGCAACAGGCGATCGACGAGGCCGGCGGTCTCGACGACGTGGCCGCCGCCTCGGTGGCCGGCCAGCAGCACGGCATGGTGGTGCTCGACGAGAACGGCGAAGTGGTCCGCCCGGCGCTGTTGTGGAACGACACCCGCAGCGCCGGCGCGGCCGCCGACCTCATCCAGGAGCTCGGCGGCGGCGACAAGTGGGCCGACGCGGTCGGCATCGTGCCGGTCGCCAGCTTCACCCTGACCAAGCTGCGCTGGCTGGCCCGCAACGAGCCGCAGAACGCGGCGCGAGTGGCGGCCGTCTGCCTGCCGCACGACTGGCTGACCTGGAAGCTCTCCGGGTCGACCGACATCAGCACGATCAAGACCGACCGCAGCGACGCCAGCGGCACGCTCTACTGGTCGGCCAAGACCAACGAATACCGCCCCGACCTGCTCGAGCTGGGCTTCGGCCGCCTGATCGGCACCCCCGAGGTGCTCGGCCCGAAGGGGATCGCCGGGCGCCTGCCCAACGGCGCCCCGCTCGGCCCGGGCGCGGGCGACAACGCCTCGGCCGCATTCGGCACCGGGGCCGGCACGGGCGACGTGATCGTCTCGATCGGCACCTCGGGCACGGTCTTCGTCTCGTCCGACGTCTCGCCCAACGACCCGACCGGCACGGTGGCCGGGTTCGCCGACACCACCGGCCGGTTCCTGCCCATCGTGGTCACGCTGAACGCGGCCCGGGTGCTCGACGCGGCCGGCAAGCTGCTGGGCGTCGACCACGAGGAGCTGTCCCGGCTCGCCCTGAGCGCGCCGGCCGGGGCCGACGGTCTCGTCCTCGTCCCGTACCTGGAGGGCGAGCGCACCCCGAACCGCCCGGATGCCACCGGCGCCGTCCACGGCCTCACGCTCAAGACCTCCGACCCGGCCCACCTGGCCCGGGCCGCCGTCGAGGGCATGCTGTGCGCGCTCGCCGACGGGCTCGACGCGCTGGTCACCAACGGCGCCACGGCCAACCGCATCGTGCTGGTCGGCGGGGGCGCCCGCAGCGAGGCCGTCCGCCGGATCGCGCCCGAGCTGTTCGGCCTGCCGGTGCTGGTGCCGCCGCCCGGCGAGTACGTGGCCGACGGCGCCGCCCGCCAGGCCGCGTGGGTCGCCACCGGCAGCGAGCAGCCTCCGGTGTGGTCGGCCGCGGCCCCCGAGACGTACGAGGCCGAGAGCGCGCCGATCATTCGCGAGCAGTACGCGGCGGCGCAAAGTCTCGTCGTCGATAAGCCCCGCTAACCTTTCGGGGTGAGAAGGGGAGGATCCGCCCACCGCGCGTACAGCGTCGTGGTGTTCGTGGTCCTCGCCTCGCTCGACAACGTCGCGATCGGCCTGGTGCCACCGCTCTACAGCAGCATCGGCGACTCCCTCGGGGTCGGCTCGGGCCACATCGCGCTCTCCACCACGATCATGTTCCTGATCAGCGCGGTGGCGGCGATCGGGTTCGCGTACGCCGGCGACCGCACCGACCGCAAGCCGGTGCTCATCGCGGGCACGCTGATCTGGATCGCCGGCACCGCCTGGTCCGGCTTCTCGGGCAGCTACCCGAGCTTCCTGATCAGCCAGATCGTCGCCGCGTTCGGCCTGGGCGCCGTCGCCTCGGTCAGCTTCGCCGTGGTCAGCGATCTCATCTCACCCCGGCGCCGGGGCCTGGTGATGAGCTTCTGGGGCCTGTCCCAGGGCGTCGGCACGCTGGCCGGCACCCTGGTCGGGGGCCTGCTCGGCCACGCCGACTGGCGCCGGCCGTTCCTGATCACGGCCGTTATCGGCGCCGTCGCCACCGTGGCCTACCTGTTCACCTACAACGTGCCGCGTGGCGACAGCCAGCCCGAACTGGCCGGGGTCGAGTACGACGAGCGCATCCACCACGACCATCTGCCGCTGATCCTGCGCCGGCGCACCAACATCTGGCTGATCCTGCAGGGCAGCACGGCCCAGATCGCGCTGGGCTCGCTGGTCTGGCTGCCCGTGCTGTTCCAGGCCCGGGCCGAGGACCAGGGCTATTCGGCCGGCACCGCGATCGTGATCGGCAGCGTGTTCGCCACGCTGTTCCAGGCCGGCGGCGCGCTGTCCATCCTGGGCGGCCTGGTCGGCGACCGCCTGCAACGCCGCACACCCCG
Organism: Paractinoplanes aksuensis; assembly: GCF_024137025.1. Lineage (GTDB taxonomy): Bacteria > Actinomycetota > Actinomycetes > Mycobacteriales > Micromonosporaceae > Actinoplanes > Actinoplanes aksuensis. The sequence goes on along the minus strand of NZ_JAMYJR010000021.1, from coordinate 14,763 downwards.
GGGCCGGTCCCTGGTCGCGGCCGTCGGCGTGCTCGCCGCTGTGCCGTTCTACGTGGTGCTCTTCTTCGTGCCGATGCGCATCGACGTGCCCGACGGGGCGAGCACGGGCGGGATCATCCAGGCCGTGCTGGCCGACGTCTTCACCGAGCCCACCGTCGGCCTGTGCCTGGCCGTCGCCGTGTTCGCGCTGATGCTGACCTCGGCCAACTCGCCCAACTGGTTCGCCCTGATCGCCGACGTCAACCCGCCCGAGCACCGCGGCACCGTCTACAGCCTGGGCAACCTGGTCAACGGTTTCGGCCGGGCCGGCGGCAACATCATGGTCGCGGCAGCCTTCCGCGGCCTGGCCGGGGCCTTCCCGCCGCCGCTCAACTACGCGGTCGGCCTGGCCGCCTTCCAGCTCTTCTGGGTGCCCACCGGCGTCATGTTCTGGCTGGCCAGCAAGACGGTCGCGCGTGACATGGAGGACACGCACGCCGCCCTGCTGGCCCGGGCCGCTCGGCTAGAGGGCGGCCCACACGGTGACGTCGGTGGGGACCCGCCCGTCGCCGTCGAGGGGCTCGCTGCTCAGCAGGACCCGGGCGCCGGCCGGTAGCGCCACCGCGTCCGGGCCGAAGTTGGTCAGCACCAGCACGTCGCCGTTGCGGAAGGCGAACCCGCCGTCCTGCCACACCACGGAACCGCTACCCAGACCGTGCTCACGACGCAGCTCCAGCGCGGAGCGGTAGAGCTCCCAGGTCGAGCCGGGCACACCCTGCTGGCGGTCGAGCGCGTACTCGGCCCAGGTGGCCGGCTGCGGCAGCCAGGACGCGTCGGCCGGGCCGAAGCCGTACGACGGCGCGTCGGCCTCCCACGGCAGCGGCACCCGGCAGCCGTCCCGCCCGCGCTCCGCGTGCCCCGAGCGCTCCCAGGCCGGGTCCTCCCGGAACTCGTCGGGCATCGTGGTGTGCTCGGGCAGGCCCAGCTCCTCGCCCTGGTACAGGTAGGCCGAACCCGGCAGCCCGAGCATCAGGAGCGTGGCCGCCCGGGCCCGGCGCAGACCGAGCGCGGAGTCGGGTTGCGGGTCCTCGGCCCCGATGCCGGGCATCCGCGGTGTGCCGGCCGGGAAGCCCAGCCGTGAGGCGTGCCGCACCACGTCGTGGTTCGACAGCACCCAGGTGGTGGTCGCGCCCACCTCGTTGTTGGCCGCGAGCGTCTCGTCGATCACGGCCCGCAGCTCGGCGGGCTTCCACGGCGCGTCCAGGTAGGGGAAGTTGAACGCCTGGTGCATCTCGTCCGGGCGCACGTAGCGGGCCAGCCGCGACGCCGGCGCCACCCACGCCTCGGCGACCAGGATCCGCCCGCCCGGGTACTCGTCGAGCACCTTGCGCCACGACCGGTAGATCTCGTGCACGCCCTCCTGGTCCCACATGGGCGGCGGCGGGCCGGCCGGGTCGAGACCGCCCAGGATCGTGCTGGCCGTCGTCCAGTCGGTCAGGTTGGCCTCCTTGACCAGCCCGTGGGCGACGTCGACGCGGAAACCGTCGACCCCGCGGTCGAGCCAGAACCGCAGCACGTCGAGGAACTCGGCCCGCACCTCGGGGTTGTCCCAGTTGAGGTCGGGCTGGCTCACGTCGAACAGGTGCAGGTACCAGTCCCCGTCGGGCAGCCGCTCCCAGGCGCTGCCCCCGAAGACGCTCTTCCACGAGTTCGGCGGCTGGTCACCGGAACGGAAGATGTACCGCTCGCGCTCCGGGCTGCCCGGCCCGGCGGCCAGCGCGGCCCGGAACCACTCGTGCTCGTTCGAGGTGTGGTTGGGCACCAGGTCGACGATGACCTTGATGCCCAGGCCGTGCGCCTCGGCGATCAGCTTGTCGGCGTCGCCGAGCGCGCCGAAGCGCGGGTCGACCCCGCGGTAGTCGGCCACGTCGTAGCCGGCGTCGTGCTGCGGCGAGGGATAGAACGGGGAGAGCCACACGGCGTCGATGCCGAGCTCTTTCAGGTGGTGCAGGCGCCCGGTGATGCCGGGCAGGTCACCCATCCCGTCGCCGTCACTGTCGGCGAACGAGCGGGGATAGACCTGGTAGATGACGGCGTCGCGCCACCAAGCGTCGGTGTGGACCATGACCCCCAGGCTAACCGTCGAGGATGCAGGCGAAACGTTCCTCGGCCAGGTCGAGCTGGTCGAGGATGTGGTCCTTGGCGGCGATCGACAACGGCGTGTCCGGGCGGCCGACCAGCTCGCGCAGTTTCGGCACGAGCGGGCGGTACTTGCGGGCGGCCGAGAGCGCCTTCTCCGGGGTCGTGTGGACCACCCCGACCCCGTTGTCGGTGAAGTCCGAGACCTTGATCACCCGGGCCCACGGGTCGCGGTCGAGGCTGGCCGCCACGTGCGCGCGGTACTGCTCGTGGCGGTCGCGCTCGGGGTCGTACTCGGGATTGGTGACCGACCGCACCAGCTCGGCCACCCGGGGCCCGAAGCGGGCGGCCAGCTCGGCCACGGCCAGCTCGGTCAGCTCGGTGTACGAGCCCTGGCTGGTGCCGGCCAGCTCGTCCGGATGGTCCTCGACCGCATCGTGCAGCAGGGCCGCGGTGAGCACGTCGACATCGCGTACGCCGTAGTACTTGATGATCCGGATGGCCACCCGCAACAGGTGGTTGAGGTAGGGCTCACGCACCCGGCGGTCCCCGGCGTGCAGCCGCGCGGCCAGGTCGAGCGCCTCGATCAACTGCTTGCGCTCGGCCTCGGGGAAGGTCTCGAGCTCGAGCAGGAACCGCTCCCGCAGCCCCGCCTCGCCGTACACCTCGGTGATCGCGTGCAACGGCATCGACAGCAGCATCCGTGGCGCCATGCCGAGAACGTACCGGAGCCTCAGCCGTTGGTGGGTGAGCGCATCGGAACCGGGCGGGGCGAGGGCCGCCGGCCGGCCGTCGCGATCGTCGCCTGCTTGAGCGACCACGGGTTGCCCGCCTCGGCGTGCGCACCCCGGCGCGGGGTGCCGGCACCGTCGGTGAACTCCTCCTCGGTCATGGCCTGGAGCGCGCTCAGGGCCACCCCGATGATGGTCGCGGCGGTGATCAGCGTGATCGGCAGGATCAGCGTGAGCGGCCGGAACCCGACCACCCGGTCGAGCGCGCCCGCCTCGAGATGCACCGACAGGGCGGCCATCCCGGTGTAGTGCATGCCGCAGACCGCGATGGCCATGATGGCCGCGGCCCCGCTGATCGGCGCCCAGCCGCGCACCGAGACGGTGAACCACAGGGCGATCGTGGACGCCACCACCGCGATGACGGCCGAGGCGACGACCAGGGCCAGGTTGTACTGGATGTCGCCGGCCACGTGCATGGCCAGCATGCCGGTGTAGTGCATGGCCAGCACCCCGCCGCCGGTGAGCCCGCCGGCCACCAGGGTCTTGGGCAGGCTGCGCCGGCCGTGACCGACGATCAGCAGGCCGGCCCCCACGGCGAACACCGCGAAGGCGAGGCTGGCCAACGTCATCGGGACGTCGAAGCGTACGGGGCTGGCCGGCACCTCGAAGCCGAGCATCGCGGCGAAGTGCATGAGCCAGATGGCGCCGCCGCCGATGGCGAAGGCGCCGATCAGCAGCCAGCGGTTGCGCCGGCCCTTGGTGCGGGCGCCGCGGGCCCGGGCCGTGCTGAGCAGGCCGAAGAACGACCCCAGAAAGGCGAGCAGGAAGGCGGCGATCGGGTTGAACGCGCCGTACGTGAAGTGATGAACCTCGGCCACCGGGACCCCTCGCGGAGAAAGATCGAAGAATTTCCGCGAGTGATTCAGTCACTTCACGTCACGTGTCCGTCGCACCGCGAGTGCGGCAACCCGGACAAACAGAACCGGGCCACCCTTTAGGGGTGGCCCGGTTTTCGGACGTGGGGGATGGAGTCGTGGAGAGCCTCGTTACCGATCAGGTGAAGATGCTGACGCCGCCGGGGCCGACCAGGAGGCCGACGACGATCAGCACGATGCCCCAGAGCAACTGCCGCCGGAAGAGCGCGAGGATGCCGGCGACCACCAGGATTACTGCGATGATCCAAAGAATTAGGTCCATGAACATCGGATACCCGAGGGCCCCGAATCGAAAACCTGCCTATCGAGCACCGATCAAAGTGGTGTCGACCTCTTCGGACAGCAGCTGGTACACGTTGTACGCCTGCTTGATCACCGGGTGCGCGACGTTGCGCACGGGGACCCCGCCCGGGGTCCGCCCGCGCTCCGACCCGTGGTGGGCGTGGCCGTGCAGGGCCAGCGCCGCCCCGGCCGCGTCGATCGAGCGTCCGAGCTGGTAGCAGCCCAGGAAGGCGTAGATCTCGAGCGGCTCGCCGACCAGCGTCTCGGGCACCGGGGCGTAGTGGGTGAGCGCCACCAGGGCGTCGCACTCCACCGATTTCAGCGCCCGTTCCAGGTCGGCCGCGTAACGCTCGGCGGTGCCCACGAAGTCCTTCATCTCGCGCTCGCCGAAGTTGCTGGCGCAGGCCCCGGCGAACCCGCCGCCGAAGCCCTTGGTGCCGGCGACGCCGAGCCGGTGCCCGCGGATCTCGAGGACGGTCGCCGCGCCCTCGAGCACGGTGATCCCGGCGTCCTCGATCGTCTTGGTCACCTCGTCCTGCTGGTCGCTCTGGTGGTCGTGGTTGCCCAGCACCACCACGACCGGCACGCCCAGCCCGCCGAACTCCTGGGCGAAGCACTTGGCCTCGTCGACGGTGCCGTGCCGGGTCAGGTCGCCGGCGATCAGCAGGGCGTCGGCCCGGTCCGGCAGCTCCTCGAGGGCGGGCCGGTAGCGGCCCACCACGTCCTTGTCCACGTGGACGTCGCCCACGGCGGCGATCCGGATCATGAAATCTCCTCCACCTCGCTGGGCGCCTGGGCCCGGGTGATCCCGATGTCACAAGTGATCTCGAGCTCCGGGAAGTGCGACGAGATCTGCCGGCAGATCTCGTCGCGGCGCTGCGCGCTCTCCACCTCGCCGCCCAGCACGACCAGGTGGTCGCGGCGCTGCACGGTGATGCCCTGCTCGGCTATCCGGTCGTGCTCGGTGAGCAGCCGCTGGATCTCGGCCTCGAGATCGGTGTCGTTCGTCATCCCAACCCCCTACTAGTTCTGGGCCAGTTCCACCTCGGCCGGCACGACGTCCAGCCGGTCCAGGAGGATGAGGAAGGCTTCCGCGTACGGCGATTTCTCAGTCTCGCGACGCACCCGGGCCCAGTCGATCTGCTCGCGCAGCGAACGGGCCACCGGCAGTCCGGTCGCGAAGTCGCAATAGTGCTGGCTGTAGCTGAGCAGCTTGTGCACCATCAGCTGGGTCGCCGAGAGCACCGGCATATAGATGGCCTCGACCGAGATCTGCTCGGTGTCGGCCAGCGTCTCCATCGTCACCGGCGTCTCCACCGGCCGATAGATCAGATCGACCATCCGGTCCTCGTCATAGACCTTGACCAGCCAGTCCTCGGGCGGCATCTCCGTGCGGAAACCGACCTCGGCCAGCTCGGCGAGCGCCTGATCGCGGTCCTCCTCGCGCAGCAGGAAGTCCACGTCGTGGTCGCTGGAGTGCCCGCCGTGCGCGTAGACCGCGAAGCTCCCGCCGAGCGCGAACGGTATGCCGGCGGACTTCAGAGTCGAGGCGACCTTCTTGAGCGTGGTGGCCAGGCCTTCGTCCACGCGGTGCGGCATGACGTTCCCCCTGTCGACGTCGGTTCGATGTGTCGGATACGACTACCCGTGACGCCTGTCATTGAATCGCCGCACGGACGAGACACCGGGCAAACCCACTGCAAAACCCATTTTGGTACGCGGCGCGATCCGCCGCCGGAAAACGCGGTGCCGACCGGTCGACCCCGTCCCCGCCTCTCCGAACCCCGGCCCCGCCCCCGACCGACCCCGCCCCGTACCCGGAATCGCGCGCAACGCCCCCGGAGTCCCAGCGCACCCATCGCAAGACGGCACGTCTCGTTTCGCGACGCTGCCCGCGGAGTTCCAGCGCCCCTATCGTGAGACGGCACGTCTCGTTTCGCGACGCTGCCCGCGGAGTTCCAGCGCCCCTATCGTGAGACGGCCCGTCTCGTTTCGCGACGCTGCCCGCGGAGTTCCAGCGCCCCTATCGTGAGACGGCCCGTCTCGTCTCGCGGCGCCGCCCGCGGAGTGACACGCGCAGCCCTCAAATCACGTGCTGCACCCCGGGGAGTCACGCGCACCGACCTCGGAATGACGCGACGTTCGGCGGAGCCCTTGCGTGCACCCGGCGGTTACCGTTGGTTGGTATGACCCTTCGCACGATCGCGCTCGTCGGCATGGACGGCTCGGGCAAAACGACACAGGCCCACCGCCTGGCCGATGAGCTCAGCGCGGCGGGTCTGCGCGTGTCCTACCGCCGCAACGCCGGCGGCCGCCACTGGTTCGGCAAGCTGGCCGTCCGGCTCGGCAAACGCGACGCCGAAGACCTGCTGGGCCGCCGCGGCACGCTGTTCGTCGAGTCGGTGCTGCGCTGGCTGGCGATCCTGCGCACCCTGGTCCGCCGTCGCTTCACCGGTGGCACCGTGGTCATGGACCGCTACGCCTTCTGTCAGTACGCCAGCCTGCGGGCCCGCCACGCCGCTCCGGCCGCCGAGCGTCGCGCCCGCTGGGCCTACCACTTCTTCCCGAAGCCCGACCTCACGTTCCTGCTCGACGTCGACCCCAAGGTCGCCCACGAGCGGATCGAGGCCCGCGGCTACGACAGCGAATCGATGGACTACCTCGAATCGGCCCGGGCCGCCTACCTCTCGCTGCCCGAGTTCGCCGACTTCGTGGTGATCGACGCCAACGGCACCCCCGACGAGGTCTCGGCCGCCCTGCACGCCGAGCTCCGCCGCCGCGCCGACCTGCCCGAGCCGGTACGCAGCGCCCTGGGCCGCAGCCTGATCCTGGCCGGCGGCCCCGTCGTGGCCGCCCTGGCCACCGCCGGCTACCAACTCGCCGAGACGCTGTAACCCCGACCAGCGCCCGCCCCGCAGCGCCTGACCGCTCCCGCCGACCAGCGCCCCGCCGGGCAGCGCACGCTGCGCAGCGGGCGCCCATGTCGTGAAGCCACCCGCGACCGAGCGGCGCTCCACGGCGGCCGGCGGGCCCGTCGGTACCCGGCCCCCGGCGTGCTAAGCCCGCCCGTACACCGGGATCTGCGCGCCGCTCGTGGGGGCCGACGCGTCCGAGGCCAGGAACAGGATCGTCGGAGCGATCCGCTCGGGCCGCACCCAGCGGCTGAAGTCCGCGTCCGGCATGGCCACCCGATTGGCCGGTGTGTCGATCACGCTCGGCACGACCGTGTTGGAGCGCACATTCTGCTTCCGGTAGTCCACCGCCACGGAATTGGCGAACGCGATCACCGCCGCCTTCGAGGTCGAGTAGCCGGCCGACCCCGGGAACGGCGACAACGCCGTACGGGAAGAAACCGAGACCACGCTGCCGCCACCCGCCGCGACCAGATGGGGCAACGCCGCCGCCGTGACCAGATAGGTCGGCCGCAGATTGGTCAGCAGCTGCGCCTCGAAATCGCTCCACGGCGTCTCGCCGACCAGCGGCCCGCTCGCGAACCCCCCGATCAGGTTGACCACCGCCCGCAGCGGCGCCTCGGAATCACCCGCCGCCACCGCCACCGCCGCCGTGACGTCGCTCTCATTCGACATGTCCCCGTCAACCGGCACCGCCCCCTTGGGCAGCCCGTCGGCCCGCCCCGGCCGCACCGGAGCCACCACCCGCCACCCGTCCGCGACGAAAGCCGCCACCGTGGCGGCGCCGAGGCCACCCGTTCCACCCGTGATCAGAGCCGTGCGCCCACCAGACATGCCGACCATCGTGCCCCGGCCCACCCGGTCGCCACTGTGGGATTCGTCACCTCGCCAACCGGATGGCGGGCCGGCTCCGAACCGTTGTCAGAGGGGACGTCATCCCCAGGGATGTCACCCGGACGGGCTAGTGAACTGCACGGCCGCGTGCCGCATTGTGGCAGGTGGTCCCGTTCGGTGAAGTGCGGGATCTTTTTGGTGGTGCTTTTGTTTCAACCCTGTTCCGCATCTGCCGATCCAGCACGGTGAACCTGGCGCGCCCCGGGAACGTACTGGGTGGTGACGGACGTCCCAAGGTCTTTGGTGATGGGCGTCGCTGTGAGGGACGAGGGGCCGATGGTGTCATGAAGCGAACGACGGGTATGAGTCTGTCTGCGCGACGCACCTGTCGCGGGGCCGAATGCCGACCCGCAGGAGCCCTGTTCAGCAACTACGCACTCGGCTCTCAGCTGTCACCCAGGCATTCGTGACACTTTCGACCCACCAGCCGGAATCAGTGCAGCCAGCCATTTGTTGTGTAGATGCCAGTAACCGCAATGTGCGAACTGCGGACGTTACGGGGAGGAACTGATGGATACAGGGATCACCCGTAACGGGGTTAGTAGTGACAGCAATGAGGGGACCGTGGGCAACGTGGAGAAGAACACCGTGATGCGTACTGACCAGGTCGCCGAGGAGCGCGATCTCGTCGGCGTCTACCTGCACGAGATCTCCCGGACGCCGTTGCTGGACGCCGCACGCGAGGTCGAGCTCTCCAAGGCAATCGAGGCGGGCCTCTATGCCGAGCACCTGCTCGAGACGGGCGAGGTCCGGCGCGGTGTGAGCCGGGAGGAGCTGGAGCGCCTCGTGTCCGAGGGGCGCAAGGCGAAAGACCTGTTCATCCGGGCCAACCTGCGGCTGGTCGTGTCGATCGCCCGGCGCTACGTGCGCTCCGGCATGCCGATGCTCGACCTGATCCAGGAGGGCAACACCGGCCTGGTCCGCGCCGTCGAGAAGTTCGACTACGAGCGCGGCTACAAGTTCTCGACGTACGCCACGTGGTGGGTGCGCCAGGCCATCAGCCGGGCCATCGCCCAGCAGGAGCGCACCGTGCGCCTCCCGGTCCACCTGGTCGAAGACGTGAACAGGATGCGCAACGTCACCCGCCAGCTCGTCCGCGAGCTCGGCAGTGACCCCGAGCCCGAGCAGGTCGCGGCCGCTCTCGGCGTGACCGTCGAGCGGGTCAACGAGCTCACCCGCTGGGCTCAGGACACGGTTTCCCTCGACACCCCGGTCGGCGACGACGGCGACACCAACCTCGGCGACCTGGTCGCCGACAGCGACGCCCCCTCGCCGGAAGAGATCGTGCTGACCGCGCTCGAGCGCCAGCGCATCGAGGGTCTGCTCAACCACCTCGACGACCGGTCGGCCGGCATCATGCGGGCCCGATACGGTCTCGAGGACGGTCGCGAGCACTCGCTCACCGAGGTCGCGTCACGCTTCTCGCTGAGCCGTGAGCGCATCCGTCAGCTCGAGATCCAGGCGCTCGGCCGGCTCCGTGAGCTGGCCCGGGCCGAGGGCCTCCAGGCCGCCTGACCCCTCCCGCTGCTTCCCCCCGTTACCGAACAAAAAAGGCCGGTACCCGATTCGGGTACCGGCCTTCTGTGTTGCCTGCCTACGAGACGCGCCCGTAGCCGTACGGCGTCATGATGTCCATGGTCCGTTTCTTGACCACCGTGCCCGAGTGCGGGGCGTCGATGATCTGGCCGTCGCCCACGTAGAGCGCGACGTGCCCGAGACTTCGATAGAACACCAGGTCACCCGGCTGCAGCTGACTCCGGCTGATCCGGGTCGTCTCGGCCCACTGCGACTTGGTCTGGTGGGTCAGCGACTTGCCCGCCTTGCCCCACGCGGCCGAGGTCAGACCGGAGCAGTCGAAGCTGCCCGGACCGTCCGCGCCGAACAGGTACGGCTTGCCGATCTGGTTGTACGCGTACGTGACCGCCACGCCGGCACTGCCGGAGATCTGCGGAATCTTGCCCGTGTACTTGCCGCCGGTCTCCTGGCCCTGGCCGAATGCCGCCTCGCGCATCGCGATCAGCTTCTTGAGGTCCTTCTGGATCGACGCCTTCTGCGCGTTGAGCGCGTTGGCCTGGGCCGTCTGCTTGGCCTGGGTCGTCTTGAGCGCGGCCTGACGGTCGGCGAAGCCCTTCGTGGCCTCGGTGAACGTGTCGATGTCGCGCTGGTTGGACTTGGTGATCAGGTCCAGGTAGGCCATCCGGTCCATCATGCTGTCCTGGCCGCCGCCGGTGAGCAGCGCGCTCATCGGCCCGACCCGGCCCTGCTTGTAGGACGTGCTGGCCAGGTTGCCGACCTGGGCGCTGGCGGCCTTCAGCTTCGCCTGAGCGGGCTTGAGGGACGCCTGGAGCTTGACCTGGTCGGTCTGGGTCTTCTTCAGGTTGACCCGCATCGCGTTGTACGCCTCGGTGACGTCCTCGAGCTTGTTGGACGCCGTCTCGATCTGCTTCTTCAGCTCGGTGGCGGACGGAGCCGCGTGCGCGACTGTCCCCAGCGAGCCGGTGATCGCGACGGTTAGGGCCGCGACGACGAGGACCCGAAGCCTCGTACGGGGGTGGGGCACCGGTCAGTGGCCTTTCTTCCGCTCGGCCGCCTACCGGGTTAGCTGACGGGCTCGGGTGGGAAGAACACCCTTCCGCTCGCGCGGATTCGCCCCGGTAACGCGGTTCCCCGGTTCTTCGCGACGCTCGTGGCGCCACGAAAATTCGGCGGCGTTGGCCGGCGCCACGGGAGGGGGAGTGGCTGCGGACCGAACCAACCGCATTAACTTATCGGCGGGATCATCAAAAGCAAGGGCTCACAGAGTGATTTAAGACAATAGCCCGATACGCGTTAATGATCCCGATAACAGCAAGTGATTCGGTGACCGCGATGCGTGCGGCCGGGCTGTCAAACGGGACTTTTCGCCAACTCGGCGACGGGCACCCATTCCTTGGTCACCTTACGCTCGGCCCAGAACGACAGGAACGGGATCGTGCCGCTCAACATCACCAGGATCATGCGGCCGAACGACCACTGGGCCCGGCGCGACAGATCGAACGTGGCCACCAGATAGAGCATGAAGAGGAAGCCGTGCGCGGGCCCGACGGCCGCGACCACGACCGGGTTGTCCGCGAGATATTTCAGCGGCATGCCCACCACGACGAGCGCGAGCAGGCAGACGCCGACGATCCACGCGATGATCCGGTAGCGGGTCAGGGCACCCTGCACTTTGCTTCTGTCCTATCCGGGATAGTCGCCGGGGCGGGCGCCCGGGTGGGCGTTGAGCCAGGCGAGATAGTCGTTGTAGGCGACCAGTTCGGGGTCGTCGGCCTCCGGCGCGGAGCGGACGGCCACACGGACCGGCCGGCCGACGGTAACAGCCGTACCTGGGAGCTCTTTCTCTTCCTGCTTTTCCTGCTTTTCCGGCGGCGGCGCTTCCTTTTGCGGCTTGCGGCGCGCCAGTTGGACCTCGCGGTACCAGAGAAAGACGACGAAGGCCGCGAACACCGGCCACTCGAACATGTAGCCCCAGCTGATCGCGTTGCCCTCCTGGGCCCGGCTGAACTGCCACCAGCCCAGAACCAGGCAGCCCACGGTCAGCACGACCGCCAGGACATGCCGGACGATCCACGCCGGTGTCCACAGGCCCTTCATGGCCACCAAGCGTACCGGCGGGTGTTTGGCGGCGGCCCGCACGGGCAACCGTCCTGACGTTCGGCTCGCCCCGCGGTTGGCCGGCCCGGCCGTTCTGGCCTGAAATGACTGGAGGTGCACGATGACCGACGCCCGTGGTGACTCACCGCTGATGGAAACCGGGATCGACCCCGGCACGCTGAGCGACGAGGACCTCTTCCGCGAACTCAGCAGCCTCTACCGCACCCGGCTCGAGACCCTCCGCCACGGCCCCGACGCCGCACTGTCCAACCACTTCAAGCGGACGGCCGAGCTCGAGACGGAGTACATCACCCGCTACCCCAGCCGCGAGGTCGACCCCGACCGGCTCACCCAGGCGTTCTGAGGAGAATCTTGATCGAGTCGCTGCGCGCGCGTCTGACGCGCGTCGGGCAGTCGTACGCCCCCCACGATCATCGCCCCCTGGGCGGCTACCTGGCGGCGATGGGCGGATTCACCGCGCTGGCCGCAGCCCTGGCCGCCACGGCCAAGATCACCGGAAAGCCGGCCCCCGAACGCCCCTCGGCGGCCGACGTGGTTCTGTTGTCGCTGGCCACGCACAAGCTGAGCCGGTTGATCGCGAAAGACTCGGTGACGAGCCCACTGCGAGCCCCGTTCATGCGCTATGCGGAACCGGCCGGAGCGGCCGAACTCAACGAAGAGGTCCGCGATCACGACAACACGTTCAAGCACGGCGCCGGCGAACTCATCAGCTGCCCGTTCTGCCTGGCCGTGTGGGTCGCGACGGCCCTGACCGGCGGTCTCGTGCTGGCCCCGCGCCTGACCCGCCTGGCCGCGGTCGCCCTGACCGCCACCGCCGTCTCGGACTTCCTCCAGCTCGGCTATGACGCCGCCAAGAAGGCCGCCGAGGGCGACTAAAAACCCTTCCCCCGTACGCAATGAGGCCCGCCCCGCTCACCGCCGGGCGGGCCTCGTTCTCGTCGTCAGAGCGGCGTCGTCCGACGGGCTGTCGCGATGTCGTCAGGGTGGGCCGTCGCGGTCGAGCCCCGACCAGCCCTCCGGCGCCTCGGGCTCGGAGTCATCGTCGCGTCCCGCGGTGATGTCCTCGTCCACAGCCGTGCCCTCGTGCTCGCCGGCGAAGTCTTCCTGCTCGTCCGGATCACCGATCGGTTCCATGAGTGCAGCTCTCCTTCCAGTGGTCAGACTTCGAGCGCCCGCACGGCCTCAGCCGCCTCGTCCTGCGCGTACTCACCCTCAGGCAGTGCGTCGACCCGGGTCAGCGCCAGCGCCGACAATCCGGAAGCGACGGCCCGCCGCTGCAGATCCGCGCTGCTGAGCCGCTCCTGCCCATCGAACGCGTCCTCGAGAAAGCCGTCCAGCTCTCGCATCTCATCGCTCACGGCCTCCGGGCTACCCGACCCACCCTCGCCCAAACTATGTGACCCCCGTCACATGTTCTGCCGGAATCCCGGCCCCCGTCCGACCGTTGAGAACAGATGTCAGCGTGCCCAGTGTCCCCGGGCCTCACCCTTTGCCTTCACGGAATACCGTCCGGCTGGAGCCGTGTTGAGCCTTTCGCCGCGAGGCGACCTGCACGCCGACACCCGCGCCGCCCCCGGCCCAGCCGAGGGCGGCGCACCCTTTTCGCCCGCAGTCCGCACACCCTGATGCGCCCCTGCGCGACGTCTCAGCGCTTCAGCCGCGCCTCCGGTATCGCGCCACCGCGTCTGATCCAGATTCCTCGCCCGAGCCTTACGCAGCAGCCCCGATCGCGTCCGCGCTTCGATTTCAGCTCCGTCTCGCGCACGCCCTGCGCGGCGGCCCGCCCCGCCTGTGCGTCTCGTCTTGAGGGCTGTGCCCTGCCGGGCTGCGTCCGCTCCTCGGAGTCGCCCGCGCTACTTCGTGCAGAACCGGGGTGAGGGCAGCGCTCATGAAGGCGATCACGAAGATGAACAGCTACCGGCGTTGGAGACGTATGCGCCGGCTGGGGGCCGCGCGTTGTGCCCTACCGCTTGTTTCGGTGGTGCGGCGGCTTGAGGAGGTGGGTTTCCCGAGGCGGCGGATGGGTAGTTGATCTCTTATGAGTGATGACCGGGTCGGGCATCGGGCGGCGGATCTGCTTCCGGAGGAGCGGGTGGCCGGCAGCGCGGATCCGCGGGCCCAGGCCGAGGCGATCCTGGCCGAGTCGGACGAACGTGAGGCCGACCCCGAGGCCGCGCCGGACTCGTTCCTGGAGCGGCGGCGCTCGGATCAGACGGCCGACCCCGATGAAACCACTCGGTAGAGGCACAAGACTTACGTGATCGTCGATGGTCATGACAGGATGCGCGGCGTGCCTGTCCCTTATCGCCGGGTTTCCTCCCCGGAACGTGGCCCTGCCCGAGTCGTGACCCGGCCTCGGCGTACCCGCTCCGTGACCCGGACGGCGGAGCCGCTCGGCCCGCATCCCGTCGAACTGGCCGGCTTGCTGCACGAACTCACGGCCCGCCTGCTGTCGGCCGACTCGTTCGCCCAGGCGCTGGAACGTCTGGCCGTCTTCGCCACGGGCGCGGTCCCCGGCGTAGTGCGCTGCTCGATCGTCCTGATCGGCGAGGGCGGCCCGCTGACCCATGCCGGCCATGGCCTCCCCGGCGCCGCCGTCGACCAGATTCAGTACGCCAACGGCACCACCGGCCCCGGCCTTGAATCAGCCCGTACCCACTCCATGGTCACCGCCCCCGACCTGGCCACCGACGCCCGCTGGCCCGAACTGACCGAAGCCGCGGCCGCCGAGGGCATCCACGCCGTGGCCGCCATCCCGCTCGACCTGCCCCGAGCCGACGTGGGCGCGCTGAGCCTCTACTTCGACACCCCGAACGCCCCCGGCGCCGACCACCTGCTCACCGCGATGGCCCTGGCCAACCAGTCCGAGATCCTGCTCGACGAACTACGCCGCCGCGACACCCAGAGCGCCGACGCCGCCGTGGACCGAGCCATCGGCGTGATCATCGCCCAACGCGGCTGCGGCGTCCAAGAGGCCTACGACGTCCTCCGCGACACCGCCCAGCGCCTCGGCCTCGACCGCCACGCCGTAGCCGACCGCCTGATCGCTGTGGCCGCCCGCAACGCCTGATTGCGGGGTGGGTGCGGGGCTTGGCTCAGGCGATGGAGTCGAGGCCGGCACCGCCCAGCGGCTTGGTCTCGATCGTGACGCTGTGGCTGGCCGCCTGATCGCTGTGGCCGCCCGCAACGCCTGATTGCGGGGTGGGTGCGGGGCTTGGCTCAGGCGATGGAGTCGAG
>NZ_JAMYJR010000020.1 GCF_024137025.1 Paractinoplanes aksuensis | reverse complement strand
ATCGTGACGCTGTGGCTGGCCGCCTGATCGCTGTGGCCGCCCGCAACGCCTGATTGCGGGGTGGGTGCGGGGCTTGGGTCAGGCGATGGAGTCGAGGCCGTCACCGCCCAGCGGCTTGGTCTCGACCGCCATGCTGTGGCTGACCGCCTGACCGCCTGACCGCCTGACCGCCTGACCGCCTGACCGCCGGGCATCCCGCCACCCTTGACAGCGTGACCGCTTGCGCCGCTCGATCGGCGTAGCCGCCGGCAAACGCTGGGCGGTGTGGCCCCTCGACGCGTGGCCGCTGTGGGCGGCGACAGCTGGAACCGAATCGCTGATCGCTGTGGTGGTTTGCGACGACTGGTAGCCGGAACGGATGACTACGAGGTCGCGGGGCCGCTCGCGCTGCCGGTTGCGGGGCGGGCGGTGCGGGTTGCGGGGCGGGCGGTGCGCGTACGGCTCGAGTCAGGTGTTGGTGGGTTTTTCGACGTGTTGGATCACTTCGAATTCGAGAAGGCTGGCGCCGGTGGCGGCGGGGCGGGCGCGTTCGCCGGCGTGGGCGGCTTTGCCGTTGCCGTTGGACCAGGCCTGGAACGCTTCCTCGGATTCCCAGCGGGTGTAGACGAAGTAGCGGGTCTCGCCGGCGACCGGGCGCAGCAACTCGAACGCCAGGAAGCCCGGCGAGTTCTCGACCGCGCCCTTGCGCGCGGCGAAGCGGGCCTCGAGCTCGGGCCCTGCGCCCTCGGGAACGTCAATCGCGTTGATCTTCACAACAGCCATGCGCCAACGCTACTTGCCCGCCAAGCGCCCGATCCGCCCTGTGGATAACGCTGTGGATTACGTCGCTTCCCGGCGCGGAGATTTTGTGTCGGCCCGCCCTGCGCCCTCGAGTCACGGTCTGTACCACCTACCCCGCTACGACATCCGGCTTGGTTTTGAGGCTGCTGTGCCGCCTGGCGGCAAGGAGAAAGGGCCGGTGCACAGGCTGGAGGTTGCTACGCCAGGGCTGGGGCGGGGAGGCCGCAGGGCGCTGGATCGGGGTCGGCAGACGGGTGCGGCCCGCCTGAAGCGATCAGGCGGGCCGCGGGGTGGAGCCGTGCGTCACGCGTGCCGAGGGTGATCGACCAGTCCGCGGCGAGATGTGGAGCGGGTGGTCGTGCACCTGCGGAGGCGTGGGTGCCCGGCACGGAGGCGTGGGTGCCCGGCACGGAGGCGTGGGTGCCCGGCACGGAGGCGTGGGTCAGTGTGATGGGGGGCGGTTGGGGGTGTGGACTTCCTCGTCGGTGAGGGGGCCGGCGCCGACCTCGCCGGGGACGCCCATGCTGTTTTCGGCGGCCAGGATGTCGTCGGCTCGTTGTTGCTGGGCCGAGCGCATGCTGAGGGGGATCTCGGGGAGGAAGAAGACGACGACCAGGCCGATCACCATGACGGCCAGGGCCAGCAGGAACACGACCTGGATGCCGTCGGAGAAGCCGACCTTGAAGGGGTGGGCGACGACGTCGGAGAGGCGGCTCAGGAACGACGTGTCGCTCAGGGCGTCGCCACTGGTGGCCTGCTCGAGCACGCGGGCCTGGGACGGGTCGGCGGCCAGGGCGGCCTGGAACTCGGGGGTGCCCTGGGCCTGCGTGAACGCGCTGCCGATCTTGCCGGGCAGGACGTTGAACAGGACCGACAGGAAGACCGCGGTGCCCAGCGTGCCGCCCATCGAGCGGAAGAACGTCACCGAGCTGGTGGCCACGCCGATCTCGCGGGGGGAGACAGCGTTCTGCACGGCGGTGATCATCGGCTGCATGTTGCCGCCCAGGCCGAGGCCCATCAGCACCATGATCAGCATGACGCGCCAGAGCGGGGTGTCGGCGCCGATCGTGGCGAACAGGGCCAGCGAGGCGACCATGAGGGTGCTGCCGATGATCGGGAAGATGCGGTAGCGGCCGGTGCGGGCGATCAGCTGGCCCGAGATGATCGAGCCGGACATGATGCCGAGGACGAACGGGATCATCTGCAGGCCGGCCGCCGTGGCCGACGCGCCCTTCACGATCTGCAGGTACAGCGGCACGGTCATCAGGCCGCCGAACATGGCCATACCCAGAATCGTGCTGGAGGTGGCGCCGACGGCGATCGTCCGGTTCTTGAACAGGCGGATCGGGAGAAGAGCTTCGTCCCCGTACGCCCGTTCGGCGAGAACGAACGCGATCAGGCCGACCGCGCCGATGATGTAGCAGAGGAAAGCGCGACCCGAGTCCCAGCCCCAGGCGCGGCCCTGCTCGGCGATGGTCAGCAGCGGCACCAGGCCGACGATCAGGGCGAGGGCGCCGGGCCAGTCGATGCGGTGGTTGATCCGCTGGTGGGGCAGGTGGAGCACCCGGGCCACGACGACCATGGCGGCGATGCCGATCGGGACGTTCAGGTAGAACACCCAGCGCCAGCCGTCGACCCACAGGATGCGGTCGGCGCCGGCGAAGAAGCCGCCCAGGATCGGGCCGAGCACGCTCGCGGTGCCGAAGACGGCCAGGAAGTAGCCCTGGTACTTGGCGCGTTCGCGGGGCGGGACGATGTCGCCGATGATCGCGAGGGCCAGCGACATCAGGCCGCCGGCGCCGATGCCCTGGATGGCCCGGAAGGCGGCCAGCCAGTACATGTTCTCGGCGAGGCCGCAGAGGAACGAGCCGACGACGAAGATGCCGATCGCGAACAGGAAGAACGGGCGCCGGCCGTAGATGTCGGAGAGCTTGCCGTAGAGCGGCGTCGAGATCGTCGACGTGATCAGGAAGGCCGTGGTGGCCCAGGCCTGGATGTCGAAGCCGTGCAGGTCGTCGGCGATGGTGCGGGTGGCCGTGGCCATGATCGTCTGGTCCAGGGCGGCCAGGAACATGCCCATCATGAGGCCGCCGAGGATCGTCAGGATCTGGCGGTGGGTGAATTCCGTGGACGCCCGCGCGGGCGCGGCGGCGGCGGAGTCGGAACTGCTCACGGGTTCTCCCGAGGTGTGGCGAGGCGGGCCTCGACCGAGCTGTTGAATTCTGAGAACAGGCCGGCGAACGTGGCGGCCTGGCCCGGCGGCCAACCGCCCACCACGTCGCGCAGCCAGGCCTGGCGTTGCTCCTCGAGCTGCCCGACCGCCGCCAGGCCCGCGTCGGTGATCGCGAGCCGGGACGCCCGGCCGTCCCCGGGGTCGGCCTCGCGGCGGGCGAGACCGGCCTTGACCAGCTGGGCGACCTGTCGGCTGATGGTCGACGGGTCGGCCTGCTTGATCTCGGCGAGGTCGGTGGCCCGCATCGGGCCCCGGTAGCGCAGCGGGAACAGGAGCATCAGCGCCGAGTACTCCGCACCCAGGTCCCCGACATTGAGCATGCCCCGGGCCCGGGCGGTCAGCCGGTGGAACCGCACAAGTTCGTCGGCGAGTTGCGGAATGGCGTCACCGGTGTCTGATTCGCGCACGTGTCGGCCCCGGAAAGAGGAGGGAGGAGGATGCGTGCAGCCTACAACTACGTGGGTGATGAAACTAAATCAACGCATCCGCCAGACGAGTGTGATGAGCGTCTCGGTCTCCTCCAGGGCGGCGGGTACCGGCACGGAGTATTCCGCCACCCGCTCGAAAAGCCGTTCCGGGAAGTACCCGCGGCCAGGGTCGCCCACCAGCACTTCCGTCGATCGGCGGCGGGCCGCGCGCAGGCGCTGGGTCATCTCGGTGGCGACGGTGGGGCTGTAAAAGACATCACCGGCCAGCAGTACGTCGATCGTGTCGGTCGGCTGGTCGCGGAGCGTGACGTTGTTGGCGGTGGCGTTGCGCCGGGCGGCGGCGACCGAGGCCGGGTCGAGGTCGGTCGCGGCCACCTCGGCGGCGCCGGCCCGGGCGGCGGCGATCGCGGCCACCCCGCTGCCGGTGGCCAGGTCGTGGACGCGCCGACCGGCCACCACGTGCGGGTGATCGAGCAGGTAGCGGGCCAGTGCCTGACCGCCGGCCCAGGCGAAGGCCCAGAACGGGGGCGGCTCGTCGCTGTGGAACTCGCCGCCCGCGGCATCGAACAGACCCGCCGACGAGTCGGCCAGAAAGAGCGAGATTTCCGGTACGAAGGGCAGGGGGCGCAGCGCGGTGGTCGGTGTCGGCACGCGCTGATTCTGCGTCGTCGCGCCGATTCCTGTCCGGCGCGCTGGGCTGTGTCGCAGCGTTCCCACCGCGTGCGGGTTTGTCAGCCGGTCAGCTGACGGCCGTCTTGTCGTCGAGGCGGGCGGTGGCCAGCTTGGCCCGGTATTCGGCGCGGGCCTCGGCCGCCCAGGGCTCGTTCTCGTCCTCGAGCAGGGGCCGGGTGGCCAGGAAGGCGGCCGCGGTCAGCGGTTTGACGGCGCGGTCGGCCGGGCGGCCCTGGGCCGCGGCGACCAGCTCGTCGAAGCGGGCGACGTCGACCCGGACCCGCTCGGGGTTGAGCGACCAACGGTCGGCTTCCCGACGGACGACGGAGTCGCGCGGCGTGGCCTCGGGCTCCAGGTTGCGGCGCAGGACCGACATGTCGCTTTCGACGCTCTTCTTCTTTTCTCCCAGCAGGCCGGCCAGCTCCGAGGTGGACATTTCGCCGCGCAGCGCGAGAAGGGCCAGGATGTGCCGGGGGTGGTCGCCGCCGAAGTCGGTGCCGGCCAGGACGACGCCCCTGGTCCGGACCTCGACACGACCGAAGAGCTGGATGTCGAACATGTTTCGGAACTCTGCTGGTGAGGGAGTCGTACCGGCAAGCCCCAATGCGGGGGGTGACCTCACCCGAAAGACTGGTTATCGCGTCCGCTCGGACTCAACCGATCGTCGGGTGTACCGCCGGAGCCGCACCAGGGCGGTGCACCACCAGCCTGTTGGTACGGCAAAGATGAGAGCTGATACTCCTTAGAATTCCACGGTCGGATATCGGTGAAAGGTGGCGCATGACTAACGGCGATGCGATCAGCGTGCTCGTCGTCGACGGCCACCAGACGTTTGCCGAGCTGCTCGGACACGCTCTGGCCGGCCAGCCCGACCTCGACTACGTGGGCCACGCGCTGACCGGCGCCGAGGCCCTGCGACTGGCCGCCGAGCTGCGTCCCGACGTCATTCTGCTCGACCCGGATTTGTCCGATGCGGACGGAATTGCCATCGCCGAACTGCTTCGCGTGCGCCAACCGGACACACGTGTGGTGATACTCACTGCCAGCGATGAATCAGCGCTCGTGGGCCGGGCCACCGCGGCCGGTGCGGCCGGCTTCCTGTCGAAGAACGGTGCGCTCGGCGACGTGTTGAATGCGCTGCGTACGGCCCATGGCGGCGGCATGACCGTGTCGACCGACATCCTGGCCCGGCTGCTGCGCAGCACCAGCCCGGTGGTCGGTCCCCGTGGCGGCGGCCTCACCGCCCGTGAGGACGAGGTGCTGCAGCTGATGGCGGCCGGCCTCGACGCCCGAGCCATCGCCCGGCGTCTCGGCATCAGCCTGCACACCTGCCGCGGGTACGTGAAGGCCGTTCTGGCCAAACTGGGCGCCCACAGTCAGCTCGAGGCGGTCGCGATCGCCACCCGGCGTGGCCTGGTCCGACCCGGTCGGCAGTAACCCTAAGTAGTTCTGCTCGGTACTCATCCGGGAGGACGTGAAATCCGTACCTGTTTGCGGGCGCGTCAAGGCGCCGTCAGGGGAAGGGCTTCGCGTGGACCGAACAGCAGCTGACCGAGCAGCGGCTGGTGGGACACCGTCCGATGTGGCGGTGGCCGAGCCGTCGGCACCGGGATCGCCTAGCGGCGGGTCCCGCGACACCGTTTACCGGCGGCCACCGGCTCGCCCGGCGACCGATCCGCCGATGTGGTTCGGCGACGCCGCGGCGACCACGACGGGTGAGACCGCAACCAGCACAACGACGACCGGCGAGACCCCGGCGGTGACGACGCCCGACCACGGGCCGGCCACGCCCGGCGGCAGCCGCATCTCCTTCGGCTTCACGTCGGGGCCGATCTCTCCCGTACGTCACCCGGCGTCACCGACGTCGCCGGCTGCACCCGCGGCCCCGGCGCCCGCCCCGGCTTCGGCCGAGACGACCCCGTCCGACCTTCCCGTGCGACGCGTCACCAACGCCAGCTATGGCTTCGGCTCGGGCAGTTCCGGCGCCGGCGCCGGCGCGGGCTTCGGCAGCCCGGCCTTCGAGAGCACCGGCGAGCAGCGGCGGTTCGACACGACGGGTGAGCAGCGGCGGTTCGACACAACGGGTGAGCAGCGGCGGTTCGACCGTACGGGTGAGCAGCGGCGGATCAGTGACACCGGTGAGCAGCGCCGCGTCGCGGACACCGGGGAGTTCCGCCGGTTCCTCGACGCGAACGAGCCGACCGGCGCCCCCGAGGTCGCCGACCGCCGGTCCGCCCCGCCCCCGCCCCGCGCCGCCACGGTGACCGAACCGCCGCGCCAGTCGCGCGCGGTCACCGTCGGTATCGTCCTGATGAGCCTGGTCGTGCTGATCGCGGGCGGGATCGTCGGCGTCGTCTACTTCACCGGCAACAACGACGACCTCGACTCGGTGCTGCAGCTCGGCGCGGGCGAGTCGGGCAAGCGCACGGTGACGGCCCCGCTCGACAACCGCAACCAGGCCAGCTTCGAGATGCTGGCCGCGACCAAC
Source organism: Paractinoplanes aksuensis (assembly GCF_024137025.1). Taxonomy (GTDB): domain Bacteria; phylum Actinomycetota; class Actinomycetes; order Mycobacteriales; family Micromonosporaceae; genus Actinoplanes; species Actinoplanes aksuensis. Next base: position 22,100 of record NZ_JAMYJR010000020.1, on the reverse strand, counting down.
CGGGTCAACCTGTCGATCGGCGAGCTCGGCGACGACCTCTACCGCATCTCGAGCCCGGAGGACGCGGGCTTCCTGCCCAGCCCGGTGCTGCGCAACGACGACCTCAAGCTGCAGGTGACCAAGGACGGCGACGGCACCGGCGGCGTGATCGACGTGGTGCTGGCGGCCAAGGTGCGCTGGTCGGTGCGGCTCTCGGGCTACGCCGAGGAGCAGGTCATCGATCTCAGCGGCGGCCAGGTCAGCGGCATCGAGATGGTCGGCGGCATGCGCACGGCCGAGCTGACCCTGGCCCGCCCCGACGGCACCGTCCCGATCAAGGTCAACGGCGCGGTCGAGAAGCTGGTCGTAAGGTCGCCGTCGGGCAGCCCGGTGCGGGTCAAGGTGAACGGCGGGGCCAAGACCGTGGTGGCCGGCAACCGGACGATCAAGGACGTGCCGCCGGGCTCGACGCTGACGCCGAAGAACTGGGCAGTGCCGAACCGCTACGACGTGGGGGCCGGTGCTCCGATCACCGCGCTGACTGTCGAGAACGGCTGATCCGGAAATAAAAAAGGAGCGCCCGGCCGAAGCCGGGCGCTCCTTTACTTCGTACGGGAAATCAGGAAAGCACGCGCAGGCGGACGGTCTGTTCCATCGCGCGCAGCCGTTCCAGCACCTCGTCGCTGAAGCCGCCGCTGATGTCGGTGATCAGGTAGCCGTACTCGCCGCGGGTGCTCAGCAGCTGACCCTCCACATTGACCTTGTGCTCGGCCAGGATGCTGTTGACCTGGGCCAGCACGCCCGGGGTGTTGATGTGCACGTGGCCGATGCGGCTCTGGCCGGCCTGCTCGACCAGTCCGACACCGGGCAGGTTGACGCTGAGCGTGGTGTTGCCCTCGTCGAGGAACGAGGCCAGCTTGTTGGCGACAAATCCGCCGATGTCGGACTGCGCCTCTTCGGTCGAGCCGCCGATGTGCGGGGTGAGGATGACGTTGGGCAGGCCGCGCAGCTCGGAGACGAACTCGTCGCCGCGGCCCTTGGGTTCGGTCGGGAAGACGTCGACGGCGGCGCCGGCCAGGTGGCCGCTCTCGAGCGCCTCACGCAGCGCGACGTGGTCGACCACGATGCCGCGCGACAGGTTGAGGAACAGGGCGCCCGGGCGCATCCGCTTGAACTGCTCGGTGCCGAAGAAGCCGGCGTTGCCGGGGCGGCCGTCGACGTGGATGGTGACGATGTCGCTCGTCTCGAGCAGCTCTTCGATGGTGGCGCAGCGGTGGGCGTTGCTCAGCGCGAGCTTGTCGGCGGTGTCGTAGAACGATACGTACATGCCGAGGTTCTCGGCCAGCACCGACAGCTGCGTGCCGATGTTGCCGTACCCGATGATGCCGAGACGCCGGCCCCGGATCTCGTGGGCGCCGTCGGCCGACTTGTCCCAGACGCCCGCGTGCATGAGCGCGTTCTTCTCGGTCAGCCGGCGGGTCATCGAGATGATTTCGGCGATGGCCAGCTCGACGACGGACCGGGTGTTGGAGAACGGCGCGTTGAACACGGCGATGCCGTTGGCCGAGGCCGCGGTCAGGTCGATCTGGTCGGTGCCGATGCAGAACGCGCCGATCGCCAGCAGGCTGTCGGCGGCCTCGAGCGCCTTGGCCGTGACCTTGGTCTTCGAGCGGATGCCGAGCAGGTGGACGCCGCGGATTCGCTCGATCAACTCGGACTCGTCGAGGGCGTTGCGGACGGACTCGACCTCGTATCCGGCCGACTCGAGCCGGGACACCGCGTCGGGATGGATGCTCTCCAACAGAAGGACTCGCACCTTGGCCTGGTCGGTCATCATTTTCCGTTCCGTGTGAGATTGCTGGCCTGCCCGGGCCGCCACGCCGAAGCCCGACTACCCAGACTAGTGCCCTGGACTGCCCGCCCCTGATCGGTGTGCTCGACCTCCCACCTGTTGCCCGGGTGGGCTTGACTACGGAGTTGATCTCGTTCGGGTTCAGGAGCCCAGTTCGCGCCGCAACCAGGGCAGGAGCTCATCGGCCTGCCACCGCTGGAAGGCCCGGACGCTCGGCAGCCCCGGGGGTGGCGGCAGGCGGGAGATGTCGCGGAAGAACCCGGCGAACCCGGCGAAGACGTCAGTCACGATCCTCCGGTCGAGGCCCGCGATCACCCGTTCGGGATCACCGCCGTGCACGGTGATGTTGAGCGCGAGCAGCACCCGGTCGAACCAGACGGGCGCGGTGGCGCCCCACGGCCAGTCGACGATCACCAGCCGGCCGTCGGGGCGGACGAGCATGTTGTCGGCCCGGATGTCGCAGTGGGCGAGGGTGTCGCCGGTGTCGGAGGCGGCGAGCCCGAGCTCGGCCGCCGCGATCAGCTCGGGCAGGTGGCCGGCGGCCCAGGGGTCGAGGTCGGCCGGCGGGTCGGCGGCCAGCCGCTGCCAGCCCGCGAAGCCCTCGGTGAGCACCTCGGTCACGGCCGGAACGGCCAGCGGGGCCGGCGTGAGCGCGTCGGCGAGCTGGGCGAGGGCGGTCACGGCGGCGTCGATCTCGGTCTCGACCCACGGCGTACGCGGGTGGGTGCCGTCGACGTCCTCGAGCACGAGCACGACCCAGTCGCCGTCGTCGAACGAGCCCAGCACCCGCGGCGCCGGCACGTGGCCGGGCAGGGCGGCGGTGATCCGGGTCTCTTGCCGGGCCAGTTCGGCCGAGCGCTCGTTGAGGGCCGGCGTGACCGCCTTGACGAACGCGCGCCGGCCGTCACCGGTGAGCACCCGGTCGGCCGTGCCGGGGGAGAACCCGCCGGCCTGGGAGACGGCCTCGACGACCCGGCCGCCGATGATCCCCTCGATCTGTTCGCGCACGCCGATGGGCAGATCGGCCCACCCGATCCTCGTTCCCGCCGCCGGCACCATGAGGTTGATCGTGACAGCCGTCCGCGCCCTGCGCGAAGGGGATTTTGTGTCGTACCCCCGCGGAAGAATGCCTTCATGTCGCCGAGAAGCAACTGGAACGAGCCAGACACCTGGGACGAGCGCTTCCGGGTCGCCGTCGAACAAGCCGCCCGCCGCCGCGAGGCCCGCCGGGCCGAGCGGCAAGAGTTCGCCCGTCGCCGCGCCCACGGCCTGATCGACCGCAACGCCGCCCGGCTGGCCGAGGTCCGCCGGCGGGCCCGGGTGAGCCGCGACACGGGCTGAGCCCTTCCCCGGTCTGGCAAAATGGGGGGCCGGGGGTGCAGATGGGGTCGCTGGGGTGGGCGGTCGCGTTCTCGGTCCTCTCCGCGGCGAGCTACGCGGTCGCGGCGGTGGCCCAGGAACGCCTGGCCGAGCACGGCCAGCGCGGGTGGTCGCGGTGGGCGGTGGCCCTGCTGCTCACCGGCGGTGGTGTCGCGCTGCACGTGGTCGCCCTCAACTTCGGCACGGTCGCGGTGGTGCAGGCGCTGGGCACGCTGACCCTGCTCTTCGCACTGCCGATCGCTGCCGTCCGCCTGCACACGCCCATCGGCCGCGCCGCCTGGATCGACGCGCTGCTCACCGTGGTCGGCCTCGCGCTGATCCTGTCGCTCTCGGTCGAGGCTGACAGCCCGCGCCAACTCGGCGAGCCCGGCGACCGCTACCTCGCGCTGATCACCCTCGGCGCGGTGGCGGTGCTGGCGCTCGGGGCCTGGTCGGGCGGCCCCCGGGTCCGGTCGGTGCTGTTGGCGGCGGCGGCCGGCACGGCCTTCGGCATCTCCTCGGTGCTGTCCAAGGCCGTGCTGGCCGCGGTCACCGACGGCGGCGTCCGCACGGTGTCGCCGGTCGGCGCCATCGCCGTGCTGGTCTTCGCCACCGGCGGCTACCTGCTGAGCCAGCTCTCCTACGGCCGGGCGGGCATGGCGGCCCCGCTGGCCACGGTCAGCGTCTCCAACCCGATCGTGGCCGCGATCGTCGGCGTCGTCGTCTTCGGCGAGGGCTTCCGCTTCGGCCTGCCCGGCCTGCTCGTCATCGCCTTCGCCGCCGTCATCATGACCCTGGGCGTGATCGGCCTGGCCCGCCACGCCGAGACCCGCTCCTCATCGGACGGTTCCACCGACCCGGCCACCCGCGCCGACATCACCGCCTGACCACAACTGCGCCGCCGCGTCCCGGTTCGCGCTCTCATGCGGCTCTGGGATTGGGGCCGGCCGACGTGGCGATGAGAAAACCGGCCGCGCTGGGCCGTGCCGGTGGTGGAGTCCGATGCCGCTTGGTGCTCGGTCCATCCCGGAGCGCTGCGGCGGTCAGGTTGTGGCGGGGTGGGCGGCCCGGCCGGTTCCGGAGGGTGCCGGCAGGAGCAGCCGGCTGAACTCGTCGTCGAGTTGGCGCAGATGGGGGCGGGTCGGGCCGAAGGTGGTCTCGGTGTTGCGGAGCCGGCCGGTGGCGTCGACGTCGGCCTCGGTCAGTGGGGCTTCGATGTACGTACGCATCGGTTTCATACGCAGGCCCTGAAACACCTGCCGCAGTTGTGCGGCTCCGCGCGCCCCGCCGGTGACGCTCCATGTCAGCAGGCTCGCCGGCTTCCCGTGCCACTCGTGATACAGGAAGTCAAGCGCGTTCTTCAGGACGCCCGGGTACCCCCAATTGTATTGCGGATAGACGAAGAGGAATGCGTCGAATCGGGTGACCACGGCACTCCACCGCTTCGTGTGCTCGTTGGCGTAGTGCCCGAACGCAGCCGGAGCCGGTTCGTCGAGCAGGGGCAGGCCCACCTCGGCGAGATCGACGATTTCGTAGCGGAGCCGGCTGCCGTCGGCGATCACAGCCCGCGCCCACTGGGCGACGTCGAGGCTGATCCGGTGCGGGCGGGTGCTGCCGACGACGACGGCGACGAGCGGTGGTTGATTCATTGCAGTCTTCCTTTTCAAAGGCAGTGCGGGCCGGGAGCAGGTCAGGGGCGGTGCAGACGGAGGGCGACGAGGAGGATCCCGGCCACCACGACGGCGGCGGCGATGCCTAGGCCCACCGCGTAGCCGGCGCCGGCCGAGATCGTGGTGATCGCGGCCAGGCCGACCGCGCCGCCGAGTTGTTGGCCGGTCTGGAGCAGGCCGCTGGCCGCGCCCGCCTCGGCCGGTGTCGCGCCAGAGAGAGCGAGCGTGATCGCGCCGGTGATCGACAGGCCCATGCCGGCCCCGAACACGATGGTGGCGGGAACGAAGGCGCCGAGAGGAACGCCGTAGGCCACCGCGATCGCGAAGGCCCCTGTCCCGACCGCGACTACGACCAGTCCGACGAGCAAGGGCCGGACCGGCCCGAGACGCGGGATCATCCGGGGTGCCAGCAGTGAGCCGCCGATCGTCGCGAGCGAGATGGGCAGCATCATCAGCCCGGCGGCGACGGGTGAGAAGCCCAACCGGGATTGCAGCAGAACTGAGGCGATGAACATGACCGGGAACATCGCCACCGCCGCCGCGAGCATGGCTGTCAGGCCACCGGCCGAGGACGCGCGAGTGAGCAGGTCGACCGGCAGGAACGGGTGCGCGGACACGCGTTCGAGCAGACCGAACATTGCCAGCACGACAATTCCGGCAGCGAATAGGAACAGCGTGGTCGCCGACGTCCAGCCGATTTCACCGCCGACGGTGAGTCCGGCCACGAGGGAACCGATGCCGGCCACCGACAGGACGGCCCCGGTGACGCTGGCGTGGGTTCCCTTCACCCTCGGTACGGGATTGACCGTGGCCGGGATGCCGACCACCAGAACGGCGACGAACGGCGCGTTGATCAGCAGGACGGCCCGCCAGTCGAACCAGGTCGTCAGGGCACCCCCGCCGAGCACCCCCAGGGCGGCCCCGCCGCTCGCGACCGCACCCCACACCCCGAGCGCGCGCCGGCGCTCCTGTGGGTCGGTGAAGACGGCCATCAGCAGCCCGAGCACGCTGGGCCCGACGCCGGCGGCACCGATGCCCTGGACGACCCGGGCGACGACGAGGACGGTCCCGTTCGGGGCGAGGCCCGCGACGGTGGCGCCGAGGCCGAAAATGACGAGCGCGGCCAGGAGCAGCCGTCGGCGCCCGGCGATGTCCCCGAGCCGGCCGGCCAGCAGGAGCAGCCCGCCGAACGTGAGTAGGTAGCCGGAAACCACCCACACGGCCAGGCCTTCGGACAGGCCCAGGTCAGCAATCGCGTCGGGCAGGGCCAGATTGGCACTGGTGCCGTTGAAGACGATGAGGAACTGGGCGGTCGCCAGAACCGCCAAGGCGGCCTGCGGATGAAGCTTGGCCACGCCGCTGGCAGGCCGGGGAAGCGCGGTGACTCCGGACATGCGAGGTCATCCTTTGCCGTTCGTAGGGGCGAAAAGTGGTGTCTTCAGTCAATGTGTTGAAGACCTGAACAGGCAGATACGGCCGGTATGCCCCAGGTGAGCCCGCTCGGCCCCGCGCGACATTCACCCGTGGCACGATTCGGTCATGCAACGCGAAGCGCTTGGCTACTTCCTACGATTCCGGCGCGAGCACACAGACCCCACCGAGTTGGGTCTTCCGTTCCGGCACCGCCGGACCCCGGGCGTCCGCAGGTCGGAGGTGGCCGAACTGGCCAACATCTCCGAGATCCACTACACGCAGATCGAGCAGGGCCGGGGCTCACGGCCGTCGGCCGACGTGCTGGCCGCGATCGCGCGGGTGCTGCGGTTGAGCGCCGGCGAGACGCAGCATCTGTTCGACCTCGCTGAGCAGGCGCCGCCACGTCCCGTCGCGCCGAATGTGCAGGTCAGCGGGCGTACGCTCCGGCTCGTCGAGAGCCTGCCGGTTCCTGTGCTGGTGTGCAGCGCCCGGCTCGATGTGATCGGGCAGAACCGCGCCTCGATCGAGCTCCTGGAGAACTTCGCGGCGGGCGACCCGCCCCGCCGCAATCTGGCCCGTCGCCATTTCCTGCCGGAGGCGGACGACGACGTCTGGGGTTCAACCGGCCTGGCCGCCCTGTCGAGGTTCGCCGCGGCCCGGCTGCGCAGCGCCCGTGCGCGTTATCCCGACGACGACGGCACCCGGGAACTGGTCGACGAGCTGCGCACCCGCAGCGAACGCTTCGAGCAGATGTGGCAGGAGGAGCCGGTCGGCTTCCTGCGGGACACCGCCCTCGACGTCACTGAGGTGCAGATCCGGCAGAACGCCGTCACCTGCGAGGTCACCGACATCCCGGAACGGGATCAGCACCTGGTGTTCCTACCCAGTGCTCATCCTGTTCGCGGCGGGTGAAGTAAAAGATGGGAAAGACCCGGTCGGTGATCATCTCGAAGCGGGCGAAGTTCGGCGAAGCGGCCAGGAACAGCTGCCAGGCGGCGCTGCGGTCGGGTTCCGCGAGTTCGGTCGTGCGCACCGGCAAAGTCTCGATCCCTGAGCCGGGCCGCGGAACCTCAAGCGTGATGTCGGGATGCGCGCGCAGGTTGTGTGCCCATGCCGGATCGAACGACTGACCACCTGCGGTCGCCGCTACTACCCAGCCAACCCGGAAGCGGATGCCGCGAGCCGCGTTCGTGCGAGGTCGGCCGGACCGGGCGCCGACACCGTGCATCAGCACCAGGTTGCGGCCGAACCGCGGCACGGTGCCGCCGGTCCGCCGGAATTCTTCGATCATCGGATCAATCGAGTTGCTCACGGCGTTTCTCCAAGCTCAAGGGGTACTCGTGAGCCAGTGAACGATTTCCGGGGCCGGTCGGCCAGATACCAGTGGTACGGGTGTCAGGGGCACTTGCCGGGCGTTGCGAGGATCGGCTCATGGCGGTCGATGGGGCGCGGGGCGGGCTGGTCTGCGGGGCTGTCACGGTGGCTGCGTTGGGGCTGGTGTTCGCGGCGCTCAGTAGATATCAGGTGCCGGACTATGCCGATCAGGATGTCTCGCTCGGGCTGGTGGGGGCGCTGTTCGGGTCGGTCGGGGCGGCGGCGGTCATCGCGGTGATCAGGCGGCAGCCGGGGTGGGCGCGGGGACACGTGGTGGTGCCGTTGATCCTGGTTCCGGCGGCGGTCCTGCCGCTGGTGACGGGGCTCGAGCGGGACAACATCGAAGCGGTGGCGATCTGGGGCGCGGCCGCGATCGGTGTGCACACTCTGCTCGAGAAGAGACGGGCAGCCCTTGCGGGGGTCGCGCTCGTGCTGGTGGGTGCGGTCCTGCTGACGTGGGCGTGTCAGCATCGGTGGCGGGCGCACAAGTTCGAGGCGGTGGGGCTTCCGCTGTACGCGCCGGAGTTGCCCGGGTATCACGTCGACCGCACCTGGGCCGGGCGATACACCGTGTCGATGACGCTCAGGCCGGACGGGCGGGACGTCACCCACTACGTCGACGCGGTCATCCGGGAGAACCCGCGTTGCCGGAACGGGACCACCGAGCGGGAGACCAGCGGCTCCACGCTGATCATCTGTCTGCCCGGTAAGGACGGCGTCGCGATGACGATCAAGCCGAGCTACCCAGGGCCCGATTTGTCGCCTCTGTTCGAGCGGACTTCCGTACGCGAGGTCGACGGCTCGTTCTTCGCCAACTATCGCAACGGTGGCGAGATGGAACCGGACTGACCCTCAAAAGGCGTCACAGCGCGCGGCAGCGTGACCGTGACGATCAGGCCGCCCTCGTCGCGGCATCGGCCCGGGCCTCGCCGCCGTGGGCGCGGGCCACCGCCCGGACGGTCGTCGGCGTGCACGTCAACTATCTGCCGACGCGGCCCGACCCGGCGGCCGGAGCGGTTCGCGCAGTGGGTCGACCCCCGGTCCCCGGTCGACGACGAACGGCTGCTCACCGACGTCTCGCTCTATTGGCTGACCGGCACCGCCGCGTCCTCGGCCCGCCTCGCCCGCGAGACGCCGCGGGGCGTCGAGCCGTGCCCGGTTCCGGTCGGCGTGGCCGTGTTTCCGTACGACATCACGCATTCGGTGCGGCCGCTGGCCGAGCGCCTCTACGACATCCGGCACTGGACGGAGTTCGAGCGCGGCGGCCATTTCGCGGCCATGGAGGTGCCGGCCGAACTGGCCGCCGACATCCGGCGGTTCTTCAGTGCGCGCGCACTGCCTGCTTGACCAGGGGCACCAGGCCAGGGGCAACACTCAATTCCCGTACGCCGGCAGTGAGCAGCCGGGGGACGACCGCATCGTCACCGGCGAGTTCGCCGCACACGGCGACCAGCACCCGGTCGCCGGCGGCCCGGCAGACGTGGTCGATGAGGTCGGCCACGGCCGGGTCGAGGCCGGCGGTCAGCGACAGCAGGTCGGGGTTGCCGCGCTCGGCGGCCAATGTGTATTGCGTCAGGTCGTTCGTGCCGATGCTGAAGAAGTCGACGTACGGCACGAACTCGGCCGCCCGCAGGGCCGCCGCCGGCACCTCGACCATCATGCCGACCTGCAGCCCGGGGGCGTCGCCGGCCTCGGCCAGCATCTCGCGGGCCTGCTTGAGCTCGTCCACAGTGGTCACCATCGGGAACATGACGCTCATCGGCGTCTCCCGGGCGACCTGGACGATCGCCCGCAACTGCTCGGCGAACAGGGCCGGATGGGCCAGCGAGTGCCGCAGGCCGCGCACCCCGAGGAACGGGTTGGCCTCGGCCGGCGGGGGCAGATAGGGCAGGGGCTTGTCGCTGCCGGCGTCGAGCGTGCGCAGCGTGATGCGGCGGCCGCCCAGCGCCTCGGCGATCTCGCGGTAGACGGCGACCTGCTCGTCGGTGGTGGGGGCCTCGGTCCGGTCGAGGAAGAGGAACTCGGTGCGGACGAGTCCGGCCAGGTCGGCGCCGTTGACGGCGGCGGTGCGGGCATCCTCGACCGAGCCGAGGTTGGCGCCGACCTCGATCCGGACGCCGGCGGCGGTCACGGCCGGGTCGGCGGCTCGAGCGTGGGCTTCGTTCCGGCGTACGTGCTGCTTTTCGGCCCGTTCGCGGAATGTGGCGAGGACCGGATCGGACGGGTCGGCCACCACCTCGCCGGTGCCGCCGTCGAGGGCGATCAGCGTGCCGTCGGGGATGTCGAGGATGTGCGGGCCGGCGCCGACGACGGCCGGGATGCCGCGGGTGCGGGTGAGGATGGCGGCGTGCGAGGTCGGGCTGCCGGAGGCCAGGACGACGCCGGCGATGCGCTTCGGCTCGAGGGCGGCCGCCTCGGCGGGGGTTAGGTCGGCGGCCAGCAGTACGCCGTCGCCGTCGACGGTGGGGGCCGGGAGCTCGAGCAGGGCGCGCAGCACCTGGTGGGCGACCGCGCGCACGTCGGCGGCGCGGGCTTGCAGGTACGGGTCGGTCAGCTCGTCGAAGCGGGCAGCGATCAGTGCGGTGGCCGCGGACCAGGCCTGCGGTGCGGGTTCGTCGCGGTCGAGCCGGGCCCGGACGTCGGCCAGCAGGTCGTCGTCGTCGAGAAGCAGCAAGTGGGCGTCGAAGATGGGGCTGTGCAGGCGGCTCAGGTCGCGGCGGACGTCGGCGAGCGCGTTCTGGAGTCGGCCCCACTCATGCGCGGCGCCTCGGGACGGCACGTCCGGGAGAGTAAGAGGGCTTTCGTGGAAGCGCAGCGCGGGGCCGATGCCGATGCCGGGCGACGCCGCACCGGGATGACGGCGATCGGCCTCGTCTGCGGTTGTCTCACCGAAACAAGAGGCGCTCAGCGCGACCACTGCGCGCACCGCCTCGGCCGCGTCGCGACCCTCGCCTCGTACGTCTAATTCATGGTTCTGCAAAGCGCCGAGGGTGGCCACCCGGGTCAGGCTGGACGCCGGCACCCAGCCGCCGCCGGTGGTGGCGTTGCGCAGCTCGACCCGGGCGTCGAAGCCGCGGACGGTGGTGACCAGGCGCGCGGCGGGGCGGGCGTGCAGACCGTGCGGGTTGTGGATCGTGAATCGGGTGGCTCCATCCGCGTCCGATTTGTCCGACGCAGCGGCTCCGTCTAAATGGGATATTTTGCCGGCCAGGCCATTCGCCGCTTCCTCGGCCACCTCATGCCGATCGGCGCCCGAGGCGGCCGCCACGGCCGCGGCGATCAAGCCCTCGACCAGCGGCGCCGGCGTAAGAATGACGCGATCCGGCTCGTCGACCATCTCGAGCGCCAACTCGGCCGAGAGCACGGCGCTACCGAGATCCATCAGCACGACCACGCCGTCACCGTTGTCGGCGGCCGCGATGGCCTCGCTGATCGCGACCGCGTCGGTGCCGAACGTCGTGTCGTCGAGACCGGCCGCGACCTCGACGGACAGGGGCTGCCCCTGCGTCATCTCGGACGCCAGGGCAACCGCGGCCCGGGCCAGGGGGCGGCTGTGGCACACCACCACCAGGCCGACCATCAGGCTTTGCCTCCGAGGGTGGTGGCGGCCGCCGTGAGCAACAGCGTCACCGAGGTGGCACCCGGGTCGGCGTGCCCGGCGCTGCGTTCGCCGAGGTAGCTGGCCCGGCCCTTGCGCGCGACGAGCGGAATCGTGGCGTCCCGTCCCTTCGCGGCGGCATCGGCGGCCGCCTGGATGCTCTGACCGGCCGCCAACGCGTCGACGGCCGGGGCGAGCGCGTCGATCATGGTCTTGTCGCCGGGTTCGGCCTTGCCCCGGGCGATCACGCCGTCCAGCGCCGCCCGCAGCACCTTGGCCAGGTCGACCTCGTCACCGGCGGCCGCGGCCATCCGCAGGAACGCCGTGCCGTAGAGCGGCCCGCTCGCCCCGCCGACCTTGCTGATCAGCGTCATGCCGACCTTCTTGAACAGCGCCGACGGGGTCTCCTGGGGCTCGGCGTCCAGCACGGACACCACGGCGGTGAGGCCACGGTCCATGTTCGTGCCGTGGTCGCCGTCGCCGATCGCCGAGTCGAGCGCGGTCAGTTCGTCCTTGTTCGCGGCGATCAGGCGGGCGAACTCCCGGATCCACGCGGTCAGCGCCTCGGTGTCCACGCTCAGACCCCGCGCCGCAGGGCCGGCGTGTTGACCGGCGCGTCCCACAATCGCAGCAGTTCGTCGTCGGCCTTGAGCAGCGTGACCGAGCACCCGGCCATGTCGAGGCTCGTGATGTACGGACCCACGAGCGACCGCGCGACCGGGATGCCGGCCTTGGCCAGGATCTGGGTGACCTCGTTGAACATCAGGTACAGCTCGATCAGCGGCGTCGCCCCCATGCCGTTGACGAAAGCGATCACCCCGTCGCCCCCGGTGAAGTCGAGGTCGCTCAGGATCGGCCCGACCAGCATCTCGGCGATCTCGTCGGCCGGCGCGACCGGCACCCGGCGCCGGCCCGGCTCGCCGTGGATGCCGATGCCGACCTCCATCTCCGTCTCGGGCAGGTCGAACGTCGGCTTCCCGGCGGCCGGCACGGTGCAACTGGTCAGAGCCAGACCCATGCTTCGCGCGTACGAGTTGACCTTGCGCGCCACGTCGGCCACCTCACCCAGCGAGCGGCCCTCCTCGGCCGCGGCCCCGGCGATCTTCTCGACCAGCACCGTGGCGCCGACCCCGCGCCGCCCGGCCGTGTACAGGCTGTCCTGCACCGCGACGTCGTCGTCGATGACCACCGAGACGACCTGGGTGCCGCTGTCGGCCGCGACCATCTCGGCCGCCAGCTCGAAGTTCATGATGTCGCCGGTGTAGTTCTTGACGATGTGCAGGACGCCCGCGCCGCCGTCGACGGCCTGGGTCGCCGCGACCATCTGGTCGGGCACGGGCGACGTGAAGATCTCGCCCGCGCAGGCCGCGTCGAGCATGCCCGGCCCCACGAACCCCGCGTGCAACGGCTCGTGCCCCGAACCGCCCCCCGAAACCAGGCCGACCTTGCCCCGCACCGGGGCGTCCCCGCGCACGACGATGCGGTTCTCGTGATCGACGCGCAGCTCGGGGTGGGCCGCGGCAAAACCGAGGAGCGCGTCACTGATGACATTGGCGGGATCGTTGATGAGCTTCTTCATGGGGTGGCTCCTCACCGCTGGTGACCATCTGCCAACCCCAAGCTACGCCGCTGATCGCTCCGTTTCGAGACTGTTGCTCAGAGGTCGAACTCGCCGTCCTTGACCCCGGCCAGGAAGTCGCGCCACGCGTCCGGGGTGAAGGTCAGGGTGCCGCCCTCGCGGTCCTTGGTGTCCCGCACGGGCACGACATCGGGAAGGTTCGTCGCCACCTCGACGCAGTTGCCGGTCTGGCCGCTGCGGGAGGCCTTGCGCCAGCGTGCGCCGTCAAGGTCACGTGTCACGGAGACCACCCCTCAAGTCTGTGTGTGATCAGCTTTCTCGATGTTGCCTGGTCGAGGGCTACGGTATCGAGTCCGGACCAGACGGCCGAGTACGTTTCGACCTCGCTCGGCTTGTCGAGGTAGAGGCTGCCGGTGGGCGACTCCTGATAGATGGTCGTCGGCTCCGGGTCGCGCACCTGCGTCTCGCGCGGGAAGTCGAGAATCACGAACGGCCCCTGATAGGCGACGTGCGGCCCGGCGCTGAACGGAATGACCCGAATCGATACGTTCGGCCGTTCCGTGAACGCCAGCAGCGCGGTCAGCTGATCGGCCATGATCTCGGCACCGAACCCGCGCACCAGCGCCGACTCGCTCAGAATGATCTCGAGTTCGGGCGCCCGCGGCTCGCGCCGGGTCAGGATCTGCTGTCGCTGCATCCGCATGGCCGTGCGCTGCTCGACCGCCGCCGGCGGCAGTTCCCGCGGCCCGAGGGTGGTGATGGCCCGGGCGTACGCCGGTGACTGCACCAGCCCCGGGATGACCTCGGCCTCGTACTGGCGCAGGCGGGACGCGGCCTGCTCCATGCCCAGGAACAGCTGGAACCACTCGGGGATGTCGGCGTACGCGTGCCACCAGCCCTTGGCCTTCGACTGCCGGGCCAGCTCGCGCAGCGCGTCGGTGAGCTCGGGCCCGGCCCCGTACAGCCGGCACATGGTCTCGACGTCGTTCGGATGTATCGGCACCTGGCCGGTCTCGTAGCGCCACAGCCGGGGCTTCGACCACTCGAGCGCGGTCACCACCTGGGCCACAGTGAGGCTGGCACTCTCGCGCAGTTCGCGCAGCCGGCGGCCCAGCTGCCGCCGGGGCACCGATGATCCACCGTGGTCGGAGCTCACCGCGTAACCACCTCCGAAGCCGTGGCGTAACCCTCCGGCCGCGCGTCGCGTAACCACCGTGGCCCGAACGTCTCGTCTTGTGCGATTGTGCCGCGTAACCATTGCGCGGAGAAGCCCTTACAGCGACGATCGCCTATAAGTCGTTTATCTACCGCAAGGGACACTGATGCGGCGAGACGAGTTGATCAAGGCCCTCGAAGCCCAGCCGCACGACACGGATGTCCAGGTCGATATCAGCGACTTTCTGCTGGACGTGGTGCGGATCAGCTACAACGACGAGCGCGCCGCCATCGTGCTGGGAATCGCCGAGGAGGACCTCGAAGACGTCATCTTCCACCTGGCTCAGCGCCCGTGGCGGCACCCGCGGTGAGCATCGGCTTGTACGCAATCTGCAACGTGGCAGTTTGATGGGTGGCGTGCTGACCGCAGGCATGTTGTACTGATGGAGAGCAACAAAGGGCGGAAGTTGAAGCAAGACGGTCGAAACAACGGCATCCGGCGGCAACCGGGTGCCGTTCTCGTCTTCCAGAACGCCATCGTGGCCCGCATTCTCTTGATTGCGCAAGAAGCCGTGCGCCATACGTAATCGGGCACACTTCACCGATGAAGATCGTCGACCGCATGCGGGCTCTGGTGGACGGCCCCCTTCCCTCTGTTGCGCCTCCTGTTTTCGTCGCGGCGGCCTCTCCTGTCGAAGCCTTGCGGGCCGCCCGGTCGGTGCTCGAAGCCGATCAAGTGCTGGCCGAGCCCCCGGCGCTCGACTGGCCGGCGATCCTGGCCGCACACCACGCCGAGCCGTTCGAGCGGATCGCGTTACGAGCCGTGGCCGGCCGCGGCGACTGCCCCGCCGAGCTGCTGCGGACGACCCCCTTCGACGTGGCCCTGACCCGCGGTCGCGCCCCCAGCTCACCGCCGCGCCAGGAAGCCGTCCCCCGCGAGGTGGTGTTCGCCGCCCTGGCCCGCATCGGCGAGGTCCGCCCCACCTTCTTCGGCGAGGTCACCACCTCGGTCAGCGTCGACGAGATGATCACCGCCACGACCCGCTTCGACCTTCTCGTACGGGCCAGACCGGGACTTTTCTGGCCGGCGGTAGGCCGACAGGTGCGCCCCGCGCTCGGCCGCTCCCCGTCCCGGTGGCTGGCCGCGGCGGCCAACCTGCCCACGCATCGCGGTTCCCTGCGCGGCTTTCTACGCAAACTCGACGACACCGTTCCCGATCCGCTCACGGTCAACCTGCACCTGCTGGCCCAGGCCCCGGACGCCGTCATCGCCGCCATACTCGACAGCTGGGACGACGAAACGCTGGAACAGTTGGCCGGCGCCGACTTGGTCCAGCGCGGGCTGCGAGCAGGAGCCCGACCGCGATACATGTTCGGCTGGTGGCGCCCCCGCCTGAACGACGACCACGACCACATGACCCTGTGGCCGGCCATCGGCGGAGCCATCCTGGAGGGCGACATCACCCTGCAGGCCGAGAAACGGCTGGCCCTGCGCCGGCGCCTGGTCTGGTCACGCCCCGTGGACGGCAGCTGGACCCGGCGCGGAGAACGACGACCCGCACCTCAGTGGACGGGCGGAAACGCCCCCGCCGACCGCGACCCGGCCACCGACCTGGTCGCCGAACTCCGCAGCTGCCGCACCGCATTGCAGGCCGAGGCAGTGCTGTGCGCAACCCTCCCCGACGACGCCGAACCCGACTGGCCCGAACTGACCGCGGCCCACCGGGCTCGGCCCCTACCGTCCGGCGTGGTCCGTGCCCTGGCCGACCGCCCCGGCTTCCCCGCCGCCCTGCTGGACGCCCTGGCCGACCACCACCTGACCGAGCTCTTCGAACACCATCACGGCGCCGCCCGCACAGCCCTACGCCGCCTACCGTGGAACCGAATCGACCTCAGCCCCACATTCACCCGAGTGGTCCCAGCCATCACGAACGGCACGCTGACCCCCGCCGACATCGTGGCCCTGGCCCACCCAGCCCGAGACGTCCTGGACTGGATGCTGATCGACCGCCCTCCCCGGTCCCCAGATCCGGACCTGCACCCCCGAGCGGCCACCCAGCACAACCGCATCCGCCTGGCCCGAGAAGCAGTAACCACCGAACTGACCCGCCGCCTGACCGGGGTGGCGGTCAACTGGGCCGACGTAGCCACCCGCCTCCCCACCTTCAACGGCACGGTGTGCGAGCTGATCGATCACGCGTCGACGGAAGTCAGACAGGCCCGCACGAAGAAACCCCCAACCACAGCCCGGTGCAGATGCCCAGCCACCGTGACGTCCTCCCCACCCAGCGTCACGTGCAGATGAACCTGCCCCTCGACGACCTCACCAGTCCCGGAAAGCTCCATCGGCTGCGAGTAGCGACGAAGGTAGTCAACGCCCTCGTCACCCTTGGCCATGACCGAGATCTCAGCCTCGCTGACCGCCCCGATCAGCGTGATTACAGCGCCGCCGAGTCCAAGCCGCCCAACCTCCTCCTGAACCGTCCGCAGGACTTCTTCACCCTGGTTGACCTGCACGACATGGGTCGACAAAAGGAACTCCTATCCGTGTCGAGGACTGGCATGCTCAACCCGTGGGCGCACGCAACTCCGAAGTCGAACAGCTTCTCTACGACCTCTGCGTCGGAAAAGGATTTTGCTTACCACTGGCCGAAAGTCAGCGCCTCGTGGAGACCCCGCCGCCGGATGTCGACGGTTTCACCGACGCGGTTCTTGCCGCGGAAGGCTACGGCGACATGAGCTACACGGACACCCGGCGCATGGTGCGGGAAGTCGTCGACCGGCATATGCGCAACTGGTCGTAGCGCCTGACCTCCCGTCAGTCCTCGCCGGAGAAGCGTTCCCAGGCCGACTGCCGCGTGATGCCGAGTGCGCCCCCGATCGCCGCCCACGTCACCCCACGCTTGCGCAAGATGCGGGCAACCCGGCCGACGGCTTCGTCAACCTGAAGCCGCAACGACGAGATCCGCACCATCGTCGCGATGAGTTCCTCATCGTTCTGGTCATCCCAGGAAGGAATCCCATCCGGACTCCGCCCAGCGAGAATCTCATTGCAGAGACCAACACACTCGTTGCAGATGACCGGTCCCGGCCCGGCGATCAACTGCGCAACCTCATGCGGCCACTTGCCGCAGAACGAGCACCGCTGCTCCAAAAGCCCACGAGACGGATTCGTAGCAGTCATGCGATCCTCCTCAGCCGTGCCAGGCTCACCCTGACAACGTCAGGTCAACCCTGACAACTTGCGTGACGCAAACCATCGCTGTCGATCCCTCCGCCCGTAGTGATCTGCAGTCCCGCGCGCCGGGCTCACTGGAAGGTCGCGGCTCAATGCTTAGTGCGGCGAGTAATCGCGGTCCGCGCGTGAGCATGGCGGCCGGCGGGGCGCGGCCGCAGACACGCACCGCACAGGTCGTTTGTCGAGCCCGCGATGCGATCGCCCGGCGAACGGGACGCCCGACTGGCGAGGTATCGAACGGGCGCCGAGCACGGCCTGCAAAAGACACCGTTGGTGAACGGCCGGCACCACCGCGATGGGGGATCCGGGGGGCTTGCCCCCACGGCGTGGGGTCTGGGGCTCGGGCCCCAGGCTGGCTCAAGCGCGCCCGGCAGGATTCGAACCTGCGACCGACGGATTAGAAGTCCGTTGCTCTATCCGCTGAGCTACGAGCGCGAGGGGCACAGCTTAACTTGCCGAGGGCGGTGCGCGGGTAACCCATAGGCGTCCAGCGGACCTATGTTGGCGGGTCGTCAACAGTCAGGGCGGCCAGGGCGGTTCGGGCTCGTTCCTGCTCGGCGGGGTCGTCGATCTGGCGGGCCAGGTCGAGGGCCAGGCGGTACGTCGTGATGGCTTCGGTGCGGCGGTTCATCGCGGTCAGGGCTTCGGCCCGGCCGTTCAGGGCGCAGGTCTGGCCGTACCGTTCGCCCAGGTCGCCGAAGATGGCTACCGCGCGGTCGAGGGAATCCAGGGCCTCGGTCAGGTTGCCCAGGCGGGTGTCGGCGTCGCCGAGGTTGGTCAGGGCCGTCGCCTCGCCGCCGCGGTGGTTGAGGGTGCGGAACAGGGTGAGGGCGCGGCGGTGGTGGTCGGCCGCTTCGGTCAGGCGGTTCATCCGGACGTACACGTCGCCCAGGTTGGTCAGGGTGTTGGCCTCGCCCACCTGGTCGCCGATCTCGACGAACTTGGCCAGTGCCTGTGCGTGATGGTCGGCGCTGGCGGCGTGGTCGCGGAACGCGTTGTAGACCACGCCGAGGTTACCCAGCGCTCTGGCCTCGCCGCGGGCGTCACCCAGTGTGCGGAACAGGGTCAGCGATTCGGTCATCCGGTCGCGGGCTTCGGCGTTGCGGCCGAGCTGCCAGAACACGACGCCCAGGTTGATCAGGGCGCCGGCTTCGCCGCTCGGGTCGGACGTGGCCACGGCGGCTTCGCGGGCGGCCGTGTGCACGGTGATCGCGTCGGCCGGGTAGCCGCCGTTGTCCAAATAGGTGTAGATCGTCGCGGCCAGCGGGACGGCGTGCGGCGGCGAGGCCAGGCACACGGCCACCAGGGTGGAGCGTTCCGTGTCGAGCCACTGCAGCGCAGCTTTGGGGTCGTCGAGATCAGGCAGCAGTACGCGGGCCGGTGGCAGAGCGGGCCGGCGGTGCTTCTCGGCGGGGTGCAGGGCGTCCATCGCGGCCGACGCGGCGTACAGATAATGGTCGTACAGCCGGGTCTGAGCGGCCCGTCGATCGGTGGGACGTTCGTCCTCGCCGGCGCGTTCGGCCGCGTACGCCCGCACCAGGTCGTGCAGCGCGAAGCGGCCCGGAACCGGTTGCTGCACCAGGTGTTCCGCCGTCAGGCGACGCAGATGTTCGGCGGTCGCGTCGAGATCGTCGTCGAGCACCGCAGCCGCCGCGTACGTGTCGAAGTCTTGCCCGGGATGGCCGGCCAGGCGGCGCAGCAGTGTGCGTCGCGCAAGCGGCAGGCCCTGGTCGGAGAGGTGCAGCGCCAGTTGCACGCCGTCGTCGAGGTGGAAGTTGCGGTGCCGCTCGTCGAGGCGGTCGGCGTGGTCGGCGACCGTCCAGTCGGGCGTGGCCGCCATCTGACCAGCGACGATGGTCAGCGCCAGGGGCAGATAGCCGCAGCGCCGGGCGACCCGTTCGAGATCGTCGGAGGTGTCGTTCCCGAGCAGCCGCGCGGCCTCGGCCGAGCTCAGCACGTCGAGGTCGACCCGGGTCGTGGGGGCCAGGTCGGCCAGGTCGCGGCGCGAGGTCACCACGGTCAGCGCGTCGGGGCAGAGGAGCGGGCGCACCTGCTCCTCGTCGGCGGCGTTGTCGAGGATCACCAGCGCCTCGCGGCCGGCGATCTGCTCGCGGAACAGGGCCGAGCGCGCCGCGAGATCGTGCTGGATCTGCCGGGCCGGGACGCCGAGCGCGCGCAGGAAGCCGTCGAGCACGGCGGCGGGGTCGGCGGGCGGCTGGGCCTCGTCGGGGTGGAAGCCGCGCAGGTCGACGAAGAGCGAGGTTCCCCGCGTACGCCGGTGACCAGCGTGAACCGCGAGCCGGGTCTTCCCGACACCGGCCATCCCGGTGATCACGCAGACGCCGGTGGCCCGGTCGAGGGCGGCCAGCTGCCGCTCGCGGCCGACGAACGGATCGGCCTCGTCGGGCAGGCGGGCGGACACGCGGACCTGGGCCGCGGCCTGCTTCTCGGCCAGCGTGACCCGGATCGACCGGCGCCAGCGGGCCAGATAGTCGGCGTCGTCGTGCAGCGCGGCCACCACGGCCAGCAGCAGATCGGCGTTGATCCGGCGGCGGCCGTCGCGGAAACAGTCGGCGATGGTTCCGCGACCGGTCGACGGGCGCCGGGCATTGACGCGCGTCGTGATGGTGTCGAAAGTCGGATCGCCCGCCCACGTCTTCAACGCGCGCAGGGTCGCCGCCAATTCGTCCAAGGACCGGCAACCGTCCGGGTCGGGTGGCAGCACCTATTCGCCCTCAGGCGCCGGCGGCACCTTTATCTCAGGCGTGCCCACGGGTGGCAGGAAAGCATCGGTCCAGCGGCCCAATTCGCGGAACACCTCGGTCCGTACGTCCTGGCCGGACAGCATGAGATCGTGCATTCCGCCGTCGAAACGGGCGATCGTGACGCGCGGCCCGAGGCGCGGCGCCCACCGCACGATGTGTTCCACATCCAGTACGGAGTCCGAGACGTGCAAGTCGTCGTGCCAGGCGCGGCCCCGGAACGTCCGGGTCGAGCAGGCCACCATCACCGGCGCGTCGATGCCCAGCCCGGCCCGCAACCGCTGCTGACCTCGGCGGATCGCCTCCAGCCAGCCCGTCGTGACCGGGAACCCCAGCACCGGCTTCCAGGCCAGGTCGTAGGTCCACTCACCACGGTGCTCGGCGTGCAGGCTCTGCCCGTATAGGCCGAGCGAGGCCATCGGAATTTTGCGATAGGGCGTACGACGGGTGGCCGCGATCATCGCGGCCATGATCGGCCGTTTGATCAGCCAGGGCACGTTGAAATCGAAGAACGGGCTGTTCAGGAATAGTCCGTCGACCATGCCCTGGCCCTGCCGCGTGTGCGCCCACAACGACGTGATCAGGCCGCCGGTGGAATGACCGGCCACCAGCAGTTGGTCGTGGCCGTCCTGCTCGCGGATGATGCGGGTCGCCTCGTCGAGCTCGGGGAAGTATTCGGTGAGGCTGCGGGCGAAGTTCGGCGTCTGGTGGGGGAGCAGGCTGCGGCCGTACTTGTGCAGATCGAGCGCGTAGAAATCCCAGCCCCGCTCGACAAAAAAGTCGGCCAGATGGGTCTGGAAGAAATAGTCGACGAACCCGTGTACATAGAGCACAGCCCGGCGCGTGGGCCCGTCGGCCCGCCGCCGCACCAGCGTGGCCACCACCTCGCCCTCGTCGTCGCGGCCCAGGTCGATCGTGTGCCGCTCGTACGGCGGTCCCAGAACGTCGATCTCCACGCGCCCAGGCTACCCACCGGTACCCGCCCGCGCGCGGTATCAGAAACCACAACCGGGCGGCGGATATCCACAGCCGTACGAGTTGTCCACAGCCCGCGGCCGAAGATCCCCCGGCCGTACGCCCGGAGCGCCAAGCTGCCCACCTCACCGCAACACAACTGGAGGTCACCTGTGTTCGACACCAACCTCGTCGTCGTGGGCAATGTGCTGATGGCGCCGGAATGGCGGCGCCTCGAGCAGTCCGGTTCGATGGTCGCCAACTTCCGGGTCGCGTCCACCGCGCGCCGGTTCGACCGCGAGACCAGCACCTGGGTCGACGGCCGCAGCCTGCGGGTGCGGGTGACCGCGTGGCGCCGGCTGGCCGAGGGCGTGATCTCGTCGATCGGCGTGGGCGATCCCGTGATCGTCTACGGCCGGCTGTTCACCCGCGACTGGAAGGACAGCGAGGGCAACGACCGCATCTCGTACGAGATGGAGGCGTACTCGATCGGCCACGACCTCGCCCGCGGCCGGTCGCGGTTCGCTCGCAACTCCCGCACGGCGCTGCCCCTGCCCGCGATCGACGACGCCATCTTCATCGGCGACGAGCCCTCGGCGGCCGTCCCGCTCGACGACGCCCCGGTCGTGTTCGGCGAGGGCCTCCCCGAAGAGGAAGCCCCCACGTTCCTCGACGTCGCTGCCGCCACCGTCCCCGCGGACGACACGGAGTCATCGGCGGAAGTCGACGCCCCCACGGGCGACTCGGATGCCGACACGCCCGCCGAGTCGCCGACCGACGAAGAGATCGCGGCCGAGGTGGAACAACTCGCCGCCGCCGACCCGGCCCCCGCCCGGCGCTCCCGCCGCACATCCCGTAAGGAGCCGGTTGCCGCCTGACCCGATGAGCCGGGCGGCCTGACCTCGGTGGTGGGCTGCTGCACGCCATGGCAGCAGCCCACCATCGACCCGTCCCGCCCTGAGCCGGATTTCGGACACGGGGGTCCGAGAGGTGATGGAGGCGATGATCGTGCGCAACCCGGTTTCAACCGGTCGTCGCAACATCACTACCTTGAGTGGACAGTAGCAGTTCGTTCATGGCTTCGGCGGGCGTTCTCCAGCCGAGTGTCTTTCGTGGTCGGGTATTGAGGGTCGCGGCGACGGCGTCGAGGTCGTCACGGTCCCAGCG
>NZ_JAMYJR010000002.1 GCF_024137025.1 Paractinoplanes aksuensis | reverse complement strand
CAGGGCCAGTTCGGCGTCAACATCCCGGCCATCGCGGCCTCGGTCGTGCTGACCACCGTACCGATCGTCCTGCTCTACGCGATCGGCCGGCGTCAGCTGCTGAGCGGTCTAACGGCGGGATTCGGCAAGTAGGGCAGTGCTTTCCCGGACCACGAGCTCAGTTGCCAGCTCGACCCGGGGAGTTTCGATGGGCTCGCCGCGAGACAGTCGCAAGACCGTACGCGCGGCGAGCCCGCCCATGTCGGCCAGCGGCTGCCGGACGGTGGTCAACGGCGGCGACGACCAGCGGGCCTCGGGCAGGTCGTCGAAGCCGACCACGCTCAGGTCGTCCGGCACCCGGATGCCTTTGAGCCGGGCCGCCTCGTACACACCCAGCGCCATCTGGTCGCTCGAGGCGAAGATCGCGGTCGGCGGGTCGTCCCGGTCGAGCAGCCGCTGGGCCGCCGCGAAGCCGCCCTCGTGGCTGAAGTCGCCCGGCTCGATCAGCCGGCGGTCGACCCGCAGGCCGGCCGACTCGAGCGCGGCCCGGTAGCCGTCCAGGCGGGCCCGGCTGCACAGCAGGTTGCGCGGACCCTCGACCAGGCCGATGCGACGGTGGCCGAGCGAGATCAGGTGTTCGGTGGCGCTGCGGCCACCCGACCAGTTGGTGGCGCCGATCGTCGGCACGTCGGCCGCGGCCCCGCCGGCCGGGTCGATGATCACCATCGGGACGTTGAGCCGGTGGAGCTCGGTGTAGACCGGGCCGGCCCCGTCCGAGATGACCAGCACCACCCCGTCGGACTGGCGCGATCGCAGATTCTGCAGCCACTGCCGGGTCGAAGCGGTGCGCCGGTGCACGGCCGACACCACGGTGCCGACGCCGGCGGCGTGCGTGACCTCTTCGACGCCGCGGATCAGCTCGACCGCCCACGGACTGTCGAGATCGTGGAAAACCAGGTCGACGAGGCCCGCGCGGAGCGGCTGCCGAGAGTTACGAGGGCGGTAGTCGTGCTCGCGCAGCAGGTGCTCGATCCGGTCGCGAGTTTCCGGTGAGACATCCGTACGCCCATTGAGCACTCGCGACACCGTGGGCACACTCACCCCGGCCGCCTCGGCAATGGTCGCGATAGTGACGCGTCTTCCGGTCGCGGCCATGGACTCTCCTCGCTTGCCCCACGAACTCCGCCGAAACTTTCGATTCGGAGTTCCGGAAGTATTGCACATTCCGCGAGCGTTAAGGGCACGTGCACATGTCTGATCTCGGCCGTAGCCGGGTAAGGGCCGTCACATGCCTCTCATCGCCGGTCGTTACCGCTTGGGTGAAACCCTCGGCGTGGGTGGCATGGGCAAGGTCTGGCAGGCCCGCGACGAGGTGCTGCAGCGCGATGTGGCCATCAAAGAGGTGCTGCTCCCGGACGACCTGCCGGCCCGCGAACGGGAGTCGGCCCACCGCCGCACCCTGCGCGAGGCCCGCGCTGCGGCCCGGCTCGGCCATCCCAACGTGGTCCAGGTTTTCGATGTGCTCGATGTGGACGGTCGCGCCTGGATCGTCATGGCGTACGTGCCGTCCCGGTCGTTGCACGAGGTGCTGCGCACGACGGGGCCGCTCGACCCGCGCCGGGCCGCCCGCGTCGGCCTGGAGCTGCTGGCCGCCCTGAAGGCCGCCCACGGCGCCGGGGTCGACCACCGCGACGTGAAGCCGGCCAACGTGCTGCTGGCCGACGACGGCCGGGTGCTGCTCACCGACTTCGGCATCGCCACCATCGAGGGCGACAGCCAGATCAGCAGCTCGGACATGCTGATCGGCTCCCCGGAGTACATGTCCCCGGAACGAGCCCGCGACGGCACGGCCGGCCTGGCCTCAGACCTGTGGTCCCTGGGCGCCACCCTGTACGCGGCGGTGGAGGGGCACTCGCCGTTCCACCGTTCGTCGGCGCTGGCGTCGCTGACCGCCCTGGCCGCCGACGAGCCGGACCCGCCGCAGCGGGCCGGGGTGCTCGAGCCGGTGCTGAAGGGCCTGCTACGCAAGGACCCGGACCAGCGCATCGACGCCGCCGAGGCGGAACACCTGCTGCGCGAGGCTTCCGTGGGCGCTTACGGCCACGCCCTCGTCCCCACCCACCCCGAAGCCGTCACCACCGCCGACCTGCCCGCCGCCGCACCGCCGCCCCCGATCCCCACCCAGCGCGCCGCCCCCGAGGACGAGTCCGTCGCCGCGCCCAGCGAAGAGCCGGACAACTCCGAAGGCCCGGATTCGTCTGACCTGGCTCCGCCCAGCCTTGAGTCCAGCCCCTCTGACCGGGCGCTCGATGGGCAAGAGTCGGCCGACCCCGCTCCGCCCGGCCCGGAGCCCGCCGCGACTCGAGGCGGGGCACCTCAGCCGGTCGTAGTGCCGCCGCATCTCGGCCGGGCGACGCCCGTCTCGCTCGATTCCGAAGGACGGCCGGTCGCCAAGCCGGCGGCCCGACGGTGGCTGCTGGCCGCTGCGGCGACCGTGGTCGCCCTCATCGCGGGCCTGGTCGTCTGGGGCGTGACCCGGCCTGACTCGGACCGCGAGACGCCCCCGGTCGCGGGCGGGCAGGTCACCTCCGCGCCCGGCACGCCGGCGGCCTCGCCCGAGACCTCGGCCGCCGCCAGTGCCGTTGCGCCCCCGCCCACCAAGGCCGCCGGCTCGGCCGCGACGACCGCGCCGGCCGACGATGACGACAGCGGCTCCGGCTCCGGTTCGGGTCTGCCCGAGTTGCCCGAGGGCTGGCGTGACTATCGCGACCAGACCGGTTTTGCCGTCTACGTACCCGAGGGCTGGACCCGCTCCCGCGAGAAGACGATGGTCTACTTCCGCGACAGCACCACCGGCCGCGTCCTCGGCATCGACCAGACCCGAAAGCCCGCCCCCGACCCGGTGGCCGATTGGCGCGGCAAGGCCGACTACCGCGTCAGCATCGGCGACTTCCCCTCGTACCGCGAGATCCACATCCGCGAGGTCGACTACTTCCAGAAGGCCGCCGACTGGGAGTTCACCTTCACCCGCAACGGCACCCGCCAGCACGTCAACAACCGCGGCGTCATCACCTCCAGCAAACAGGCGTACGGCTTCTATTGGCAGACCCCCGACTCGTCCTGGACGCGCTACCGAGACGACCTGCAGCTCGTCTTCGACAGCTTCCGCCCTCGATCCTGAGGAGGGTTGTCCACAGGCCGCGATATGAGCGGTGCCAGGGTTGTCCACAGGCACTGGCGGCGGCCCTTCCCGGTGGCAGACTTCGGCCCCTCACCAGTTGTTCGTGCGAGGTGGTTGCCATGCGGTTACCCCGTTTCCTGCTGGCCGGCGTCCTGCTGGCCGGCTCTGTCCTGCTGCTGACCGAGCTGTTCGCCTACAGAGCTTCCGGCGCGGTCGCCTTCAGCATCTTCACGTCCGTGTGGCTGACCCTGTCGATCGTCAACGCAGGCCTCGGCGTCTTCTCCGCCGGTTACCGCCCCTCCGAAGAGGCGGCGGCCCTGCTCCCCGTCTTCGGCCTCCCCGCGGCCCTGGCCGGCGTCGCCTGGTGGGCCTGGCCCGACGGCCCGACCCTGCCCAGCCCTCGCCTGTTCTGGTTCCTCCTCGCCGGTTTGGCCCTGTGGGCAGCGATCGCCTTGCTGGCCGCCCTGCTGATCCCGCACGCCACCCGCGAAACCGCCCTGCGCACCGCCGTCGCCATTTTCCTGCCGCTCTGGCTCGCCCTCCAGGTGGTCAACCTGCTCGTGGGCGTCCTGATCGAGAACTACTCCGTCGCTGAAGAACTGCTGATCCTGGCCCTCAACTTCGTGCTCACCGCCGCCATGCCCCTCGCCGCATCCCGACTGGCCCAGCGCGGCTGACCCGGGCCGTCCGGCCGGCTCTGAGCGAGGTGCGTAACGACCGAAGGGCTCCGGCGCGCGGTCGGCCGAACGTAAGCAGGGACGGCGAAGGGCGCGGCGAGGCGGGACGTCGGCCGAAGTGCGAGCGGGGGCGGGGAGGGGCGCGGCGAGAGACGACGTCGGCCGACATGCGAGCGGGGGACGGCGGAGGGCACGGTGAGTAGGACGTCGGCCGAACGTGGCAGTCGGTCCCGCGGCGGTCCGGACACGTCAGAAGACGACCAGGTCGGTGGTGCGGATGCGGAAAGGGAAGGGGTCCTTCGTGACGAGGGTCTGGCCGGGAGTGGCCGCGGTGTGCTCGAGGTAGCGGCCGTCGCGCAGGTGGAACAGGCGGATGCTGACGGCCCGGTGTTCCGGCGTCTCGGGCTGGGCCAGCAGGAACCACGGGATGCCGGCCGCTGCGAAGTGCTCGATCCGGCTCGGCGTGGCGGCTGAGTCCGAGCCGGGCCGGGTGACCTCGCCGACCAGAACCGTGTCGGCGCCCTCGGCGCAGCTGGCGAGCCGGTCGACCCGGGCCACCGCCAGGTCGGGCACGATCAGCCGTTCCGCGCTGAGCCGCACGAGCACCGAGCCGTGGGCGCCCAGCCCCGCCCGGTGGGCCGACGTCCGAAGCGCCCGCACCAGCAGATGGGCGATGTTCTGATGCGGCACGGTCGGCGTGAGGCTCGGCACCACCTCGCCGGCGATTCTACCGAGCCGGTAGACCGGTTCGCCCGGGTCCGGCGGTTCCACGCTGTCCCGGTGTCGACCGCGCTGTCGCAGCTTGCCCTCCGTCACGGGTAAATTGTCATACGACTAGGTGACTAGTGTCAACCGCGCCGCGGCTTCAGAAGTCGATGAAGCCGTCAGTTCCGAGATTGATGCGGAAAGGCATGTCGGTGACGAGGGCGCCGCCCGGTTCGGCCCGGGCCGCCTCGGTATATTCGTTGCCTTCGCCGAGCCGGAAGAGGTGTAGTGAGAGCCCGTCATAGTCGGGTGTGCGGGGTTCGATCAGCAGGTAGGAGTCGACTTTCCCGCTGCGCCACAACGCCCGTCGCTCGTGCCCGTAGTCCACCGCCACGTGACCGGTCGGGACGACCTCACCGATCAGGATGACGTCGGCGGCGTCGACCACGATGGCGGTCCTGTCCCGCAGGCGCACCACGGCCAGGTCGGGGATGAGGATTCGATCGGAGCCGACCCGAACGTTGATTCCGCCGAAGATCTTCAAGTCTGCGGCTCGCGCACTTGGCCCCAGAGATGTCCGAACAAGGTGGCTGATGGCTTGATGGGCGACGTTTCGCAGGGGGCTCTGCCGGAGCCGGCCGTCGATGAGCTCGATGCGAGTCGGTGTTTCGCCGAGCGCCAGGTACTCCAGCTCGGTCCACGGGCCGGCGCGGCCGAACGGATTCGGCGAAGGCGCGGTCATGCCTGGTGCCCGGAATTCGCGTCAGAGGAGAGCCTCGGTGGGGATCGAGAGCGGGAACGGCTGCTCGTGCTGCAGTGTCTCGCCCTGCTTGGCCACGGCGGCCTCCTCGTAGTCGTTGCCGAAGCGCCGTAGCAGGCGCAGCGTAACGGACTCGTAGGTGCTCATGTCGGGTTCGATCAGCAGATACCAGTCGACCTTCGCGGCAGCGTAGAGCTGGCGTTTGAGGACCCTGTCCACGGAGGCTGTGCTCGGCGAAAGGATCTCGCCGACCAGCACGACCTCGGAGGCGTCGCACACTCCGCCTTGGCGACTCATGCGTCCAACGATCAGGTTGGGAATGAGGATCTGATTCGAGGCCAGCCGGACATTCGACTCCTGGAAGGCGCGCAGGCCCGCCGCTCGGGCTGGGTCGAACAGCATGCGCATGAGCTGGAAGTTGATGCCCTGGTGTGCTCTGTCCGGTGCTGGAGTCACCAGCAGGCCCCCGTTAACCAACTCGATCCGGCTCTTCGTCTCGCCGAGCGCCAGATAATCCGCCTCTGTCCACGGATCGGGTTGGTCGAGCCTTGCCTCCTTCGTCGGCAAAGTGTCGCACGCGCTCATGACGCGAATCGTCGCACGCGCAGTTGTCACCCGTCAAGATGACTCGTGTTCAGCGCGGGGTGGTGAGGGCGGGGGAGCGGGCGGCCTCGGCCAGGTGGGCGGCGATGGCCTCGTGGTCGGTGGTTATCAGGCCGACCGTGACGCGCAGGTGGGGCTCGGTGGGGGTGACGGTGAAGGCGGTGCCGGCGGCGGCTGCTACGCCGTTGCTGGCCAGGGAGATCAGGGCGGCCTGCTCGTCGAGTACTGGCAGCCACAGGTTCAGGCCGTCGCCCGAGGGTTGGGGCAGGCCGTGGTGGCGCAGGGCGGTCACGATGCGGTGGCGGCGGTCGGCGTACTCGGTGCGGGCGGTGCTGACCGCGGCGATCGAGGCGGGATCGGTGAGCAGGGTCAGCAGCAGGTGTTGCAGCAGGCGGCTGGTCCAGCCCTGACCCAGCAGGCGGCGTTCGAGGACGGGGTCGAGCACCGCGGCGGGGCCGGCCACCGCGGCCAGGCGCAGGTCGGGGCCGTGGGACTTGGCGAAGCTCTGCACGTGGATCGTCTGCCGGGGCAGGTGGGTGCCCAGCGAATGCAGGGGGGCCGAGGAGACGTCGCCGGCCGAGTCGTCCTCCACGGCGTACACCTGGGGGGTTCGGGCCAGCACGGCGGCCAGCTCGGCCGAGCGCGATTCCGACCAGGAGGCGCCGGTGGGGTTGAGGGCGCGGGGCTGCACGAAGACCGCGGCGGGGCGGTGGGTCAGGGCCGCGGCCAGCGAGGCCGGGAGCATGCCCTCGGCGTCGGTGTCGGCGGCCACCGGCTGGACGCCCAGGAACTCGAGCAGATCCAGCAACGGCGGGAAGCACGGGTTCTCGACCACGGCCCGGTCGCCGATGCGGAGCAGGGAGGACGCGACGTGGTCGATCGCATCCATGGCGCCGTCGAAGATCGCCAGTCGATCGGGGGCGTACGGCCATCGGCTGCGCAGCAGATCGGCCAGCGCGGGCAGCACGGGTTCGTCGAGGTAGCTGGTCGGGGCGGGGGAGGGGCCGGCCAGCGCGGGCAGGGCGGGGAGCAGTTGCGGGTCCGGTACGCCGGTCGACAGATCCAGGGCGAAACCGGAGCGCCCGCGCAGGGCAGCGCGGTAGCGGCCCGGCCCGTCGGCTCTTGACGTGGCGACGACGGTGCCGCGGCGGCCGTCGGTCTGGATGGTTCCCGAGCGGCGCAGCAATTGCCAGGCTGCACTCACGGTGGTGGGCGACATCTGCAATGCGGCCGCCACCTGCCGCACGGGCGGAAGCTTGCTGCCGGGAAGCAGGGCTCCGTCGCCGACCGCCCGGCCCACGGCCTCAGCCAGGCCGCGGGCGGAGACGTCGACCAGGCGCGCGCGCAGTTCGGCAAGCAAGCGTTCAGTCCTTTCGAGGATGGCGGGGAGGTGTGGCGCTCCCGCCGGCGTGCAGGCGGCCGGCGCAGGTGCGAGAGCGGGCGGTTTTTGTGACAGTACGTTTCGTGCATTGTTCGGTCCAGGGGTGGTACGTAATCTCAGGCCATGAATCGCATCGCGCACTGGATCGGCGGCGCCGAGCGCGCCGGAGCCTCGGGCCGCACCGGCCCCGTCTTCAACCCCGCCACGGGCGAGCAGACCGCCGAGGTCGACCTCGCCTCGGCCGACGAGGTGGCCCAGGCCGTCGCCGTGGCCAAGGAGGCCGCGCAGGCGTGGCGGTCGGCGTCGCTGGCCAAGCGGGCCACGGTGCTGTTCAAGTTCCGGGAGCTGCTGGCGGCCAACACCCAGGAACTGGCCGCGATCATCACCAGCGAGCACGGCAAGGTGCTCTCCGACGCGGCCGGCGAGGTCGCCCGCGGGCTCGAGAACGCCGAGTTCGCCACGGGCATCCCGCACCTGATGAAGGGCGGCTTCTCGGAGCAGGCAGCCACCGGCGTCGACGTCTACTCGATCAAGCAGCCGCTCGGCGTGGTCGCCGGCATCACGCCGTTCAACTTCCCGGCCATGGTGCCGCTGTGGATGTGCACCACGGCCATCGCGGCCGGCAACGCCTTCGTGCTCAAGCCGAGCGAGAAGGACCCGTCGTCCGCGCTCTTCCTGGCCAAGCTGTGGCGCGAGGCCGGCCTGCCCGACGGCGTCTTCACCGTCGTCAACGGCGACAAGGAGGCCGTCGACGCCATCCTCACCAACCCGGAGATCGCCGCGGTCAGCTTCGTCGGCTCGACCCCGATCGCGAAGTACATCTACGAGACCGGCACCGCGCACGGCAAGCGCGTGCAGGCCCTCGGCGGCGCCAAGAACCACATGGTCGTGCTGCCCGACGCCGAGCTCGACGCGGCCGCCGACGCCGCGGTCAGCGCCGCCTACGGCTCGGCCGGCGAGCGCTGCATGGCCGTCTCGGTCGTGGTGGCCGTGGGTGACGTGGCCGACCCGCTGGTCGACGCCATCGCGGCCCGGCTGCCCAAGCTGAAGATCGGCGCCGGCACCGACCCGGAGTCGCAGATGGGCCCGCTGATCACCGCCCAGCACCGGGAGAAGGTCGCCGGCTACATCGCCCAGGGCACCGCGGAGGGCGCCACGGTGGTCGCCGACGGGCGTGAGGCCGACGTGCCCGGTGACGGCTACTTCCTGGGGGTCACGCTGCTCGACAACGTGAAGCCCGGCATGGACGTCTACACGGACGAGATCTTCGGGCCCGTGCTCTGCGTGGTGCGGACCCAGACGTACGCGGAAGCCTTGAAGCTCATCAACGACAACGAGTACGGCAACGGCACCGCGATCTTCACCCGCGACGGCGGCGCGGCCCGGCAGTTCCAGTTCGACGTGAACGCGGGCATGGTCGGCGTCAACGTGCCGATCCCGGTGCCGGTCGCCTACTACTCGTTCGGCGGCTGGAAGGCGTCGCTGTTCGGAGACACCCACATGTACGGGCCGGACGGTATCCACTTCTTCACGCGCTCGAAGGTCGTGACGTCACGCTGGCCCGACCCGGGCACGTCGTCGGTGGACCTCGGCTTCCCCACGAACCGATGAACGGGGCTGAGGTAAGCGCGAACGACCGCGCCCACGTGTTCCACTCCTGGTCAGCCCAAGGACTTATCAACCCGCTCGCCATCGAGCGGGCGCAGGGCTCCTACTTCTGGGACTACGACAACCGGCGTTATCTCGACTTCTCGAGCCAGCTGGTCAACGTCAACATCGGACACCAGCACCCGCGGCTCGTGCAGGCGATCCAGGAGCAGGCGGCCCAGCTCTGCACGATTCAGCCCGCCTTCGCCAACGACAAGCGCGGCGAGGCGGCCCGCCTGATCAGCGAGCTGGCCCCGCCCGACCTGAACAAGGTGTTCTTCACCAACGGCGGCGCCGAGGCCAACGAGAACGCCATCCGCATGGCCCGCGGCCACACCGGCCGCCACAAGGTCCTGTCGACGTACCGCAGCTACCACGGCGGCACGTCGACCGCGATCACCGCGACCGGTGACCCCCGCCGCTGGGCCAACGAGCCGATCGCGGTCGGCGTGGTGCACTTCTGGGGCCCGTACCCCTATCGGTCGCCCTTCTATTCGGCCACGCCCGAGCAGGAGACCGAGCGCGCCCTGCAGCACCTGCGCGACACGATCGTGTTCGAGGGCGCCAACACGATCGCCGCCGTGCTGATCGAGACGGTCGTGGGCACCAACGGCATCCTCGTCCCGCCGCCGGGTTACCTCCAGGGCGTACGCGAGATCTGCGACGCGTACGGCATCGTGTTCATCGCCGACGAGGTGATGGCCGGCTTCGGCCGGTGCGGCGAGTGGTTCGCCGTCGACCGCTGGGGCGTGGCCCCCGACCTGATCACGTTCGCCAAGGGCGTCAACTCGGGCTATCTGCCGCTGGGTGGCGTGATCATCTCGGACGCGATCGCGGAGACGTTCCGCGAGCGGCCGTTCCCGGGCGGGCTGACCTATTCCGGTCACCCGCTGGCCTGCGCGTCGGCCGTGGCCTCGATCGAGATCTTCAAGGACGAGGGGATCGTCGAGCACGCCCGCATGATCGGTGACGACGTGATCGCGCCCGGCCTGGCCGAACTGGCCGACAAGCACCCGAGCGTGGGCGAGGTCCGCGGCCTGGGCGTGTTCTGGGCGGTCGAGCTGGTGCGGGACCGGGCCACCCGCGAGCCGCTGGTGCCGTTCAACGCGTCCGGCGCCGCCGCCGGGCCGATGAACGAACTGGCCGCGGCCTGCAAGGAGCAGGGGCTCTGGCCCTTCACCCACTTCAACCGGGTGCACGTCGCCCCGCCCTGCACGGTCACCGCGGACGAGGTGCGCGAGGGTCTGGCCGTCCTCGATTCCGCCCTGTCGGTGGCCGACCGGTATTACACGGGCGAACGCGGGATTGCGTAGATCAGAAGGGCGCTGAGCGCCGATTCCGTTTCAAGATTGAAAAATAGTTTCGGATTCCCTTGTCTTCTGTCCTTCGTTTGTGTCAAGGTCTCGCAGTCGTTCGTGTGGGAGCTGTCACAGGCCCGCTACGGGAGGTCTTATTTCGTGAGCGCCGCGCTGCCCGTTCTGCGCAATTTTGTCGGTGGTGAGTACACCGGCACGGTCGACGGGGTCACCTCGGAGGTGATCGACCCCAGCACCGGGGAGGCGTACGCGCTGGCCCCGGTCTCGTCCGAGCAGGACGTCAACGCGGCGATGACCGCGGCCGACGCCGGCTTCGAGGCCTGGCGGGACGCGACCCCGGCCGAGCGGCAGCGCGCGATGCTGCGGATCGCCGACGCCATCGAGGCCCGGGCCGACGAGATCATCGACGCCGAGTGCCGCAACACCGGCAAGCCGGTCGAGGCCACGAGGGCCGAGGAGATGGGACCGCTGCTGGACGAGCTGCGCTTCTTCGCGGGCGCGGCGCGGATCCTGGAAGGCAAGTCCGCGGGGGAGTATCTGCGTGACCACACGTCCTACGTACGGCGTGAGCCGATCGGCGTGTGCGCGCAGATCACCCCGTGGAACTACCCGATGGTCATGGCCGTCTGGAAGTTCGCTCCGGCCGTCGCGGCCGGCAACTCGGTCGTACTGAAGCCTTCGGACACCACCCCGGTCTCCACCCTGCTGCTGGCCGAGATCGCGGCCGAGTTCCTGCCGCCGGGCGTGCTCAACGTGGTCTGCGGCGACCGCGACACCGGCCGGGCCCTGGTCGCCCACCCGGCCCCGCAGCTGGTCTCGATCACCGGCTCGACCCGGGCCGGCATGGAGGTGGCGGTCTCGGCCGCGGCCGACCTCAAGCGGGCCCACCTCGAGCTGGGCGGCAAGGCCCCGGTGATCGTGTTCGACGACGCCGACATCGCGGCCACGGCCCGGGCCATCGCCGGCGCCGGCTACTTCAACGCCGGTCAGGACTGCACGGCCGCCACCCGGGTGCTCGTGCACGGCCGGGTCGCCGCCGACTTCACCGACGCCCTGGCCGAGGCGGCCCGCGCGACCAAGGTCGGCGCGCCGGCCGACACCGACGCCTTCTTCGGTCCGGTCAACAACGCGGCCCAGCTGGCCCGGGTCCAGGGCTTCCTCGACCGTACGCCCGACCACGCGAGCATCGTGGCCGGTGGCAAGCGGATCGGCGAGCGCGGCTACTTCCTCGAGCCGACCGTCGTGGCCGGCCTCCGGCAGCGCGACGAGATGGTCCAGGACGAGGTGTTCGGCCCGGTCATCACCGTCCAGTCGTTCGACGACGAGGCCGAGGCGGTCCGCTGGGCCAACGACGTCCGGTTCGGACTGAGCGCGAGTGTGTGGACCCAGAACCACGGCCGCGCGATGCGGGTGTCGCGCCGGCTCGACTTCGGAGCCGTGTGGATCAATACTCATCTGCCTTTCGTGTCGGAAATGCCTCATGGCGGCTTCGGGCACTCCGGGTACGGCAAGGACCTTTCGATGTACGGGTTCGAGGAGTACACCCGGATCAAGCACGTCATGAGCTACCTCGGCTGACACATACACCCCCCACCGCGAAGAGGAAGCCCCGATGACCACCCCCCAGCACAGCGCGGTCCGCGCCCGGTCGGCGGCGCCGGCCGGCGGCGCCCCGGCGATCGAGTTCGTCGGCGTGAACAAGAACTACCTGTCGCACGGCGAGACGGTGCCCGCCGTCAAGCGCACCGACCTGGCCATCGGGCAGGGTGAGTTCTTCTCGCTGCTGGGCCCCTCCGGCTGTGGCAAGACCACCACCATGCGGATGATCGCCGGCTTCGAGGAGCCCACCGCGGGCAAGGTCTTCCTGGACGGCAACGACGTCACCGGCGTCTCGGCCAACAAGCGCGATGTGAACATGGTGTTCCAGTCCTACGCGCTGTTCCCGCACCTGAACACGTACCAGAACGTGGCTTTCGGTCTGGAGCGCAAGAAGGTGGCCAAGAACGAGATCAGCCGGCGGGTCGGCGAGATCCTCGAGATCGTGTCGCTGACCGGCATGGAGAAGCGCTCCCCGCGGGAGATGTCGGGCGGCCAGCAGCAGCGCGTGGCGCTGGCCCGGGCCCTGGTCAACCGCCCGCGGGCGCTGCTGCTGGACGAGCCGCTGGGCGCCCTCGACCTCAAGCTGCGCCAGCAGATGCAGATCGAGCTCAAGCGCATCCAGCGCGAGGTCGGCATCACCTTCGTCTACGTCACCCACGACCAGGGCGAGGCGCTGACGATGTCGGACCGGATCGCCGTGATGAACGCCGGCGTGATCGAGCAGCTGGGCACGCCGCGCGAGATCTACGAGCGGCCGGCGTCGCGGTTCGTGGCCGGATTCATCGGCACCTCGAACATCGTGGACGGTCACGTCGACCGCGTCGAGGGCGGGCTGGCCCTGCTCAGCTACACCGCGCAGGACAGGGTCGTGGTGCCCGCCCCGCAGTCGGTGCGCCAGGGCGACAAGCTCGAGGTGTCGATCCGTCCCGAGAAGATTGATTTGCACCGGGGCGTTCCGCCCGTACAAGCGACCGGCGGCAGTGTCCTCTCCGGGACAGTGACCGAGGTCGTTTATCACGGAACCTCAACGAATTACACCGTGTCCACAGCGGCAGGCGCGGATTTCACAGTCTTCGATCAAAATGCTTCGAACGCCGACGATCTTGCGGATCGCGGTGACCGGGTGTATTTAACCTGGGCCCCCCAGCACTCATACATGATCGGAGACTGAAGTGTCTGCGTCGAATATGTCCGACCCCACCTTCCTGCGCGGCCTCACTCAGCGCCGCTTCGGCCGTCGTGACGCGCTTCGACTCTCCGGCCTGGCCGGTCTGGGCGGCGCCCTCGCCGCCTGTGGCGTGCAGGGTCAGGGAACGCAGGCACCGGCCAGTGCCGAGCCCGACGCCGTGGCCAAGTTCTGGAACGGCAAGGTCAAGAACGGCACCCTGAACTTCGCCGGCTGGCCGCTCTACATGGACCCGAAGCGGCCCGAGCTCAAGAAGTTCACCGCCAAGACCGGCATCAAGGTGAACTACCAGGAAGTCATCCAGGAGATGGGCCCCTGGTTCGCCAAGGTGCAGCCGCAGCTCTCGGCCGGGCAGTCCATCGGCTTCGACCTGATGGTCATCACCAACAGCTTCCAGTTCACGCAGTTCCGCGACTCGGGCTTCCTCGCCCCGCTCGACCACGCCCAGCTGCCGAACTACGCGAAGAACGCCGGGGCCGCGTACAAGAAAGAGGCCTTCGACCCGGGCAACGCCTACAGCATCCCGTACGCCTCGGGCATGACCGGCATCGCCTACGACGAGAGCAAGACCGGCAAGATCGAGAGTCTGGCCGACCTGTGGACCAACCCGAAGCTCAAGGGCAAGGTCGGCATGTTCTCCGACATCCAGGAGCTCGGCAACTTCGGCCTGATGAAGATCGGCGTCGACCCGGCCAAGTCGACCGAGGACGACTGGGAGAAGGCGGCCGAGGAGCTCAAGAAGCAGAAGGACGACGGATTCGTCCGCAACTACTACGACCAGAGCTACATCGAGGCGCTGGGCAGTGGTGAGGTCTGGGCGACCCAGGCCTGGTCGGGCGACATCTTCCAGAAGAACCTCTCGGACAACACGGACTTCAAGTTCATCATCCCGTCCGAGGGCGGCACGATCTGGACCGACAACTTCACGATCCCGATCACGGCCAAGAACCCGGTCGACGCGATCATGGCGATGGACTTCTTCTACGAGGTCGCGAACGCGTCCTCGCTGGCCGAGTACATCAACTACGTCTGCCCGGTGCCGGCGGCCCAGGCCGACATGCGCGCGCGGGCGGCCAAGCTCAGCGGCGACGCCAAGGACGCGTTGCTCGACGTGGCCGACAGCAAGCTCGTCTACCCGACCCAGGCCGAGTACGACAAGCTGCACTACTACGTCGCGTTCGAGGCCACGAGCGAGCAGCAGAAGTTCCAGAAGACCTTCGAACCTATCGTGCTGGGATGATATGAACCGCGTCAAACGACAGATCGCCCCCTACCTGCTGGTTCTGCCCGGCGGGATCTGGTTGCTGATCTTCTTCGCGGTGCCGATGTTCGCGATGCTGTCGCTCTCCCTCCAGGAGGGCGACATCGTCCACGGCTACCGCTTCACCGGGCACTGGCAGACGTACACGGAAGCGATCTCGGCCTATCAGGAACAGATCATCCGGTCGCTGATCTACGGCGTGATCGCCACGATCCTGCTGATCGCGATCGCGTTCCCGATGGCGTACTGGATCGCGTTCTACGGCGGCCGCCGCAAGGGGTCGTACCTCTTCCTGGTTC
Organism: Paractinoplanes aksuensis; assembly: GCF_024137025.1. Classification (GTDB taxonomy): domain Bacteria; phylum Actinomycetota; class Actinomycetes; order Mycobacteriales; family Micromonosporaceae; genus Actinoplanes; species Actinoplanes aksuensis. The sequence continues at coordinate 490,092 of NZ_JAMYJR010000002.1, read as the reverse complement.
TGCTGCCGTTCTTCGTGTCGTTCGTGCTGCGGACGATCTCGTGGAAGCAGATCCTGACCGACGAGGGGCCCGTGCTGCAGCCGCTGCGCGACCTCGGGCTGATCTCGCAGGCGTTCCACATCCTCGGCACGCCGTACGCGGTGATCCTCGGACTGGTCTACAACTTCCTGCCGTTCATGGTGCTGCCGATCTACGTGGCCCTCGAGCGCATCGACCCGCGCGTGGTCGAGGCGGCGCGGGACCTGTACGCCAACCCGGCCACCACGTTCCGCAAGGTGATCTTCCCGCTGGCCCTGCCCGGGGTGTTCGCCGGCGTGCTGATGACCTTCATCCCGGCCAGCTCCGACTTCGTCAACTCCGAGGTGCTGGGCAGCTCGGACACGACGATGATCGGGCAGGTCATCCAGACGCAGTTCCTCGAGAACTCCGACTATCCGACGGCCTCGGCGCTCTCGTTCGTGCTGATGCTCGTGCTGCTGATCGGTGTCTTCTCGTACGCCCGGATCCTCGGCACCGAGGACGTCATGAAGGTGGCCGCGCGATGACAGCGTCGACCCTGCAGCGGCCGCCCGCCTCGACCGATGACTCGGCGAAGATCAAGCCCAAGCGGCGGATCACCGGCGGCGGGCTGCTCCACTTCTACACCTGGCTGGTCATCGCCTGGCTGGCCCTGCCGATCGCGGTCATGATCGCGTTCGGCTTCAACGACACTCAGGGCCGCTACAACCAGTCCTGGAACGGCTTCACGTTCAAATGGTACGGGCGCCTGTTCGAGTACCCGGACCTGACCAGCGCGCTGATCACCTCGATCGTCATCGCCGTCGTGTCCAGCCTGCTGGCGGCCGCGCTCGGCACCGGCATCGGGTACGCGCTGGGCCGCTACCGGTTCACCGGTTCCGGCTCGCTCAACCTGGTCATGTTCGCGACGATGTCCTCGCCCGAGCTGATCATGGGCGCGTCGCTGCTGAGCCTGTTCGTGTCGGCCGGCACCGGCCTGGGTCCGGTGACGATCACGATCGCGCACGTCATGTTCTCGATCTCGTTCGTCGCCGTGGTCGTGCGGTCCCGGGTGCTCACCCTGGACCGGTCGATCGAGGAGGCCGCGTACGACCTGGGCGCGACCGCCTGGACCACGTTCTGGAAGGTCACTTTCCCGATCATCCTGCCCGCCGTCATGAGCGGCGTGCTGCTGGCGTTCGCGCTCTCCATCGACGACTTCATCGTCACCGCCTTCACGGCGGGCACCACCAAGACGTTCCCGCTGTGGATCTGGGGCGCGACCCGCGTCGGCATTCCGCCGCAGGTCAACGTCATGGGCACGCTCATCTTCGCGATCGGCGTCCTGGGCGCCGTGATCGCCAACATCCGTTCATCGCGCCGAGGTAAGTAAGCAGGATTGATAACTCGTGCGTTCTTCACTGAAGGATGCAGTTTCTGAACCGTACTGGCTGACCCAGGCCGGGGCTCCGGCTCCCGCCGACCCGCTCGACGGCCTCGCCACCGCGGATCTCGCGGTGGTGGGGGCCGGCTACAGCGGCTTGTGGACAGCTTTGATGGCCAAGGAACGCGACCCCGCCCGCGACGTGGTGGTGATCGAGGCGGGCACCGCGGGCTGGGCCGCTTCGGGTCGCAACGGCGGGTTCTGCGCCGCTTCGCTCACCCACGGCTACGAGAACGGCCTGAGCCGCTTCCCGGCCGAGATGCCGCGCCTGGTCAAGATGGGTCTGGACAACCTCGACGGGATCGAGGCGACGGTCGCGCGCTACGGCATCGACTGCGATTTTTCCCGTACGGGAGAATTGTCGGTCGCCACGGCCGCGTGGCAGCTTCCTTCCTTGCGGGCATCTCCCGATTTTCTTGATCGTGAGCAGATCCGGGCCGAGGTCGACTCACCCACGTACCTCGGTGGGGTGTGGGACCGCGACGGCTGCGCCATGGTCGACCCCGCCCGCCTCGTGTGGGGGCTGCGCGCGGCCTGCCTGTCGCTGGGTGTGCGCTTCTACGAGCAGTCACCGGTCGAGCGGATCAGACCGCACGGCGCCGGCCTGCGACTGCACACGTGTCGCGGCCGGATCGACGCGGCCCGGGTCGCGCTGGCCACCGGCGCCCACGGCAAGCTGCTGCGCCGGCTCGGGCACTTCGTGGTTCCCGTGTACGACTACGTGCTCATGACCGAGCCGTTGTCCCCGGGTCAGCTGGCCTCGATCGGCTGGTCGAACCGGCAGGGGATCGGCGACGCCGGCAACCAGTTCCACTACTACCGCCTCACCTCGGACAATCGCATCCTGTGGGGTGGGTACGACGCCGTCTATTACAACGGTGGACGGATCGACCCCGCACACGACCAGCGTGAGGCGACCTTCGAGGTGCTGGCCGACCACTTCGCCGAGACGTTTCCCCAGCTCGACGGTCTGCGCTTCACCCACAAATGGGGCGGTGTGATCGACACGTGCAGCCGGTTCAGCAGCTTCTTCGGCACGGCTCACAAAGGCAAATTGGCGTACGCGGTGGGCTACACCGGTCTCGGCGTGGGTGCGACCCGTTTCGGGGCCGACGTGATGCTCGACCTGCTCTCCGGCGAGCGCACCGAGCGGACCGCGCTGAAGATGGTGCGCAGCAAGCCGATCCCGTTCCCGCCCGAGCCGGTGCGCTCCGGCGTCATCCAGCTCACCCGCTGGTCGATCGCGCAGGCGGACCGCAACCAGGGGCGTCGCAACCTGTGGCTGCGCACCCTCGACAAGGTTGGCCTGGGCTTTGACTCCTGACGAGCGTCATACGGAAATAGTTGTCGGGCCTCTTGCGTGCGACGGAATCAGTGAAATGATCGGGTCCTGAAGCTTGAAGGAGTTGAGTGATGGCCTCGTCGGCCGAGTTGCACCAGCGTCGGTCCGCGGCCGTCGCGCGCGGGGTCAGCAGCATGATCCCGTCCTACGTGAGCACCGCCGCCGGCGGCACGATGACCGATGTGGACGGCCGGGAGTGGATCGACTTCGCCGCCGGCATCGCCGTCACCAACGTCGGTAACGCCGCGCCCAAGGTCGTCGCGGCCGTGCAGGCCCAGGTCGAGCGGTTCACCCACACCTGCTTCATGATCGCCCCGTACGAGCAGTACGTGGCGGTCTGTGAAGAGCTGGCCGCGCTCACGCCGGGCGACTTCGAGAAGCGGTCGGCCCTGTTCAGTTCGGGCGCCGAGGCGGTCGAGAACGCCGTGAAAATCGCCCGGCACGCCACCGGACGGCAAGCGGTGGTCGTGTTCGACCACGCCTACCACGGCCGCACCAACCTGACGATGGCGCTGACGGCCAAGGTCATGCCGTACAAGCAGGGCTTCGGGCCGTTCGCGGGCGAGATCTACCGCGTCGCCATGTCGTATCCACTGCGGGACGGCCGCAGCGGTGCGGACGCCGCCGCGTACGCCATCGGGCAGATCGAGAAGACGGTCGGCGCCGTGAACGTCGCCGCCGTGCTGATCGAGCCCATCCAGGGCGAGGGCGGTTTTGTCGTGCCCGCCGAGGGCTACCTGCCGGCAATCGCGGCCTGGACCAAGGCAGCCGGCGCGGTGTTCATCGCCGACGAGATCCAGACCGGCTTCTGCCGTACGGGCTCCTGGTTCGCCTGTCAACATGAGGGCATCGAGCCCGACCTGATCACCACGGCCAAGGGCATCGCGGGCGGGCTGCCGCTGGCCGCCGTTACCGGGCGCGCCGAGATCATGGACTCCGTGCACCCCGGTGGGCTCGGCGGCACGTACGGCGGAAATCCGATCGCCTGTGCCGCCGCGCTGGCCTCCATCGAGACGATGCGGGAGCTCGACCTGAACGCGGCCGCGCGGCACATCGAGTCGGTGGCGATGCCCCGGCTCGAGGCCCTGGCGGCCAAGCACCCGTCGATCGGCGAGGTGCGGGGCCGCGGCGCGATGCTGGCCGTCGAGGTCGTGATACCCGGCGAGGACGGGGCAGCGGGCCCCGCGCCCGACGCCGTCCGGACCGCTGCGGTGGCCAAGGCGGCGCACGAGCTGGGTCTGCTGCTGCTCACCTGCGGCACCTACGGCAACGTCATCCGGCTGCTGCCCCCGCTGATCATCTCGGACGACGAGCTGGATCGCGGCCTCAGCCTCCTCGAGCAAGCCTTCGCCACCGTTTAACTTGGAGCCCCCCTTGAGCGACCTGCAGTCACCCGACTACGAAAAGCTGTCCGGCGACGCCCGCGATCACCTGTGGATGCACTTCACCCGGCTGTCGTCCTACAAGAAGGCCGACATCCCGATGATCGTCCGCGGCGACGGCTGCTACATCTGGGACTCCACCGGCCGCCGCTACCTCGACGGCCTGTCCGCGCTGTTCGTCGTGCAGACCGGCCACGGCCGCCAGGAGCTGGCCGAGGCCGCGGCCAAGCAGGCGGGCGAGCTCGCGTACTTCCCGATCTGGTCGTACGCCCACCCCAAGGCCGTCGAGCTGGCCGACCGGCTGGCCGACCTGACCCCGGGCGACCTCAACCGGGTCTTCTTCACCACCGGCGGCTCCGAGGCGGTCGAGTCGGCCTGGAAGCTGGCCCGCTCGTACTTCAAGCGCACCGGCAAGCCGACCAAGCACAAGGTGATCTCGCGCAACATCGCCTACCACGGCACCTCGATGGGCGCCCTGTCGATCACCGGCATCCCGGCCCTGAAGCAGGACTTCGAGCCGCTCGTGCCGTCGACGCTGCGCGTGCCCAACACCAACTACTACCGCCGCCCCGACGAGTCGCAGTCGCTCGAGGAGTTCGGTGTCTGGGCCGCCGACCGCATCGCCGAGGCCATCGAGTTCGAGGGCCCCGACACGGTGGCCGCGGTCTTCCTCGAGCCCGTGCAGAACGCGGGCGGGTGCTTCCCGCCCCCGCCCGGCTACTTCCAGCGCGTCCGCGAGATCTGCGACCGCTACGACGTGCTGATGGTCTCGGACGACGTGATCAGCGGCTTCGGCCGGCTCGGCGAGTACTTCGGCGGTCACCGCTACGGCTACACGCCCGACATCATCACCGTGGCCAAGGGCCTGACCAGCGGGTACGTGCCGCTGGGGGCGATGATCGCGTCGGACCGCCTGGCCGAGCCGTTCCTCGAGGGCACCAACTGGTTCGCCCACGGCATCACCTACGGCGGTCACCCGGTCGGCTCGGCGGTGGCCCTGGCCAACCTCGACATCATGGAGCGGGAAGACCTCAACAAGCACGTCCGGGACAACAGCGATCTGTTCCGCTCGTACCTCTCCAAATTGGAAGATCTGCCGATCGTGGGCGACGTCCGCGGCGACGGCTACTTCTTCGGCCTCGAGCTGGTGAAGGACAAGGCCACCAAGGAGACGTTCAACGAGGAGGAGTCGGAGCGGCTGCTGCGCGGGTTCCTCTCGAGCGCGCTGTTCGAGGCCGGGCTGTACTGCCGCGCCGACGACCGGGGCGACCCGGTCATCCAGCTCGCGCCGCCGCTGATCGCAGGCGAGGAACAGTTCATCGAGATCGAGCAGATCCTGCGCTCGGTGCTCACCGAGGCCTCCAACCGCCTCTGACAGATCAGCGACGCCCGGCCTCCCTCTCCCCAGGGAAGCCGGGCGTTCGTCATGTCGCCGAGAAGTACCCGCGACGCCGTAGTCGCATGATGTCCAGTGGCGAGCAGTTCGATCGCATCGCCACCCTGGACAAGCTGCCGGCCGGCTATCGGTCGGCTATCGACCGGCTATCGGCTGCCTGAGGCCGGTCTGGACAGGGTGCCGGCTGGCTGAGGTTCGAGACCGGTCATCCGCCGCCGCTCACCGCGGCGGCGGACACCCGGGCCGGTGGCGGCAGCGGCCCGGCGGCGGGGGAGGCGCGGAACGAGTCGAGGATGAGGGCGGCGAAGCGCCGGGCGGCGGCCACCCGCAACTCCGGCGGGCCGACGGGCAGACCGCGGCCAGCCATGATCATGAGGATGAGGTCGTCGACGACGGAGTCGGGGCGGACGGCGCCGGCCCGCTGGGCGCGGCGCCACAGGCCAGTCAGGGCGCGCAGCATGCCGGCCCGGTGAGCCGCGAAGTCGGCCGCGCCCGGGTACGACGACACGAACGCGTCGGTGAAGCCCTGGTTGACCGCGTTGAGCTCGGTGATGTCGCGGACGACCGCGCTCAGGCCACGCCACGGGTCGGGGTCGGCACAGCCGTCCCGCACGATGCCACTGCACGCCCGCATCTCATCGGCGAACGCGGCATCGATCAGCGCCTGCTTGGTCGGGAAGCGCCGGTAGAGCGTGGCCGGTCCCACCTCGGCCCGGCGGGCGATCTCCCGCATCGGCACACCCAGACCCTGCTCGGAGAACAGCCGCCGGGCCGCCTCGAGCACCCGGTCCCGGTTGTCCCGCGCATCCGACCGCAGACCCGTCCCCTCCACCGCCGACGGTGCTGGGCGTGTGTGCCGGTCGTGGGTGTCGGTGCGGGCAGTTGGTTCGTCTGTCGTCGATGGTGCTGGGCGTGTGTGCCGGTCGTGGGTGTCGGTGCGGGCAGTTGGTTCGTGTGTCGTCGATGGTGCTGGGCGTGTGTGCCGGTCGTGGGTGTCTGAGCGCTTGGCCGGCTCGTCCGCCGGTGGTGCCCGGCGCGCGAGCCGGTCGCGGTTGGTGCGGGTATCCGGGCGGAGGGCTGGCTCGTCCGCTGGTGGTGCCCGGCGCGCGAGCCGGTCGCGGTTGGTGCGGGTATCCGGGTGGAGGGCCGGTTCGTCCGCTGACGATGGCGCGCGGCGGGCGACCCGGCCGCCGCCGATGGGTGGGTGGCTCGGTATCTGAGGCAATTGCTCGTCCATGACCTCTCACTTTAGCCAAGTGGACGGGGGCGTCCGTTAGCGTCGCGATCATGAAGGCAATCAGCATTCAGAAGTACGGCGACCCCAGCGGCATGAAGGTGATCGACGCGCCCGAACCCGTCGCGGCGCCGGGGCAACTGCTCATCGCCGTCGAGGCGATCGGGGTCGGCGGCGTCGACGCGGTCATCCGGCGCGGCACCATCGGCAGCATCGGTTTCCCCGAAGGGCTCGTGCCGGGCAGCGAGGTGGCCGGGCGGGTGATCGCCGCGGGGGACCCGGCCGACAAGGGCTGGATCGGGCGGACGGTCTGGGCCTTCACCGGCCTCGGCGGTGGGTATGCCGAGCAGGCGGTGGCCGGGCTCGACGACGTGACCCCGCTGCCCGAAGGGCTCTCGCCGGTGGACGCGGTGACGATCGGCAGTTCCGGTCCGGTCGCACACTTCGGCCTCGCCCACGCCCACTTCGCCCAAGGGGAATCGGTGCTGGTGCGAGGAGCGGCGGGCAGCATCGGCATTCTGGCCGTCCAGATGGCCGCGCTCGGCGGCGCGCGCGAGATAGCAGTGACCACCTCGTCGCCGGAGCGTGGCCAGCGGCTACGGGAACTGGGCGCCACCGTAGTGCTCGACCGCGCCGGTTACGTCGAACAGACTGACCGCGACGGCCACGATTCTGCACGCGAAGGACACGATTCTGCACGCGACGGCCGCGAAGCTGTCCGCGACGGCCAAGATTCTGCACGCAACGGCCACGAAGCTGCGCGTGGCGCTCAAGAAAGTGAGCGTTTCGGTTCGGAAGGTTCGCGCGCCGCCGATGGGTTCGACGTCATCGTCGATCTGGTCGGTGGGGATGGGATGCCGGTGTTTCTCGAGCGGCTCGCCGACAACGGGCGGATGGTGTCGCTCGGAGTGGTCGGTGGGTATCCGCCGGCGGACTTCGGATCGGCTCTGCTGCGGTCGTTCCGGCGCTCCCTGTCGTACGGGACCTTGAGTCTGGACACGGTGCCGGTCGAAGCGCGCAACAGGATCCGCGAGCGGAACCTGGCCGCTGCGGCCCGGGGCGAACTGCGCGCGGTCGTGCACGACGTGCTGCCCCTGCCCGAGGCGAGCGACGCGCACCGGCGGATGGACGCGGGCGAAGTGTTCGGGCGCATCGTGCTGACTGTCTGACAGTCCGACTGTCGGACTGTCGGACAGCTTTCGCCGATCCGGATGGGGCGCCGACGGCGTGATTACGTTCGAGTGCTCCGAGCGCGTTGCTCAGGCCTCGGTCGTACGCAAGGCTCCTCGCCTTTGGGCTCTCATGCCGGCCAGGACCGTGGCGACCAGGATCAGCGTCACGAGGATGACCGAAGCCATCGGCGGCAGGAACTCGGGCAGGCCGAGCAGGGCGACCAGCGGGATGACCGCGACCGGCCACGGCCAGGCCGACCGCCACCGGCCGCTCGTGCCCATCATGACCATCGCGACGCCGGCCAGGAACAGCGCCGTTCCGCCGTGCAGAGCCCAGCGCGCGGTGTCGCCCAGGTCGCCCGAGGGGTGCGCCACGAACTGTTCGATGCCGACCGCCGCGACGGCCAGGCCGACGATGAGCGGCAGGTGGCCGTAGATGTAGGCGTCGGCCACCCCGGTCTCCGGGTCGTCGCCCTCCTCGACGAGTTTGCGTTTGCCGGCGGCGCCGCCCAGGTCGAAGTAGATCCAGAACAAGGCGGCGACGGCGGCGAAGGCGACCCCGGCCGAGATCACGGACGCGGCGACCCAGTGTTCCTCGTGCACCCCGACGGCGATCGAACGCACGGATTCGCCGAGCACCAGGATCACGAACAGCGCGAACCGTTCGGGCAGGTGGTCGAGGTGCAGCGGGGTCTTGTCGCCGAGCCGGGTGGCCAGGATGGGCGCGGTCGCCTCGACCAGGATGCCGGCGCCCCACAGCACGTAGCGCACCGGGCCGTCGACCGGGAGGGAGGCCGTCCAGAGCAGGATCGACGCGAGCGCGCCGCCGATATAAATGCCGATCGTGTGCCTGGCCTCGGGCACGTGGCGCCACGCCCGTACGTAAAGAAGCAGCAACAGCACCCGGGTGGCCAGGTAGCAGAGAGCGAACTCGGTGCCCTCACTGCCGGTGGCACCGAGCGCCGCGGCCGCCATGCCGACGACCGCGCCCGTCATCGCCAGCTTGGCCAGGCGGTAGAGCACGTCGTTGGTGTCGAACCGGTTGGCGTACAGCGTGGTGGTGACCCACGACCACCAGGTGACGACGATCAGCCCGACGAAGGTGGCCGTGCCGCTCAGGTTCAGATGGTCGGCGAATCCGGTGGCCAACTGGTCGATGACCAGCACGTAGGCCAGGTCGAAGAAGAGCTCGAGCCGGGACGCGCCGCGCTCCTCCTCGGTGCGCAGGCGCGGTGGGCGGATCAGCGGCGCGGGCCGGTCGTCTGTGGTCACGGGCCCGCTGTTCCCGGAAACGCGACGGGCCACACCCCTGGCCGGAGTGTGGCCCGTTCACCGGTTCAGATCAACGGCGGAAAACGATGGTGTTGCCGCCGAAGTTCCAGCGGTGACCGCCGTTGTACCAACCGTAGTCGCCACCGCGGTAGCCGTTGTACCAGCCGCCGTACCAGTTGTCGTTGTCCCAGTTGTCGTTCCAGTCGTCGACACGCAGGACGTAGCCGCTACGGCCGTGCCCGAAACGGACCCGGTCACAGTCGTAGTCGTCCCAGCGGTCACGCCACTCACCCGCGCGGCCGACCCGCTCGCAAGCACCGCGCGAGCGGAAGTAGCCGACAACCTCGTCGTCGTCGTAGCCGTAGTGACCACCGGTGGCGGTCTGCGCGGCACCCTGCGGGGTGGCGGGAGCGGCCTGAGCCGGACCGGCGCCGATCGCAACAGCGGTGCCGAGCCCCAGGCCGGCCACGGCGAGCAGCCGAGTGATGCGGTTCATTGCAATACCCCTTTCGTCATGACGTCTTGCAGAATGAGTTGATCATCCCGTTCCGGGGGCCGATGGGGGTTTCGCTTTTGGTAACCCGTTAGTGTCACGGATGATCGTCGAAGGGGTGGGGAGATGCGGCTGCACGTGGGCTGTGCGATGTGGACACACAAGTCCTGGGCGGGCCGGGTGGTCGGCCCGGGGCAGGACAACCTGGAGGCGTACGCGGGCTGGTGCAACGCGGTCGAGGGCAACACGACCTTCTACGCCACGCCGTCGCGCGACACGGTGGCCGGCTGGGCCCGCCAGACACCGGCCGACTTCCGTTTCGTCCTCAAGCTCCCCCGGATCGTCACTCACGACCAGCGGCTCACCGGCGGCGACGAGGCGCTGAAGGCCTTTCTCGACGCGATCGAGCCGCTCGGGCCCCGGGTTCACGCGCTGTGGATCCAGCTGCCCGCCTCGTTCGGCCCGGCCGACCTGCCCGCGCTCGCGTCGTTCCTGCGCCGTCGCCCGGCGGGCTTCCGCTACGCGGTCGAGGTGCGCCACCCGTCCTTCGCCACCGATTTCGTCCAGCTCGAATCGATCCTGGGTGAGGCCGACGCCGAACTGGTCCCGTTCGACACCAGCGTCATGTTCGCCACCCCGCCCACCAGCGACGCCGAACGCGACGCGTGGCAGAAGAAACCTCGGCTTCCCGTACGCCCGCAGGCCCTCACCGACCATCCGGTGATCCGCTACCTCGGGCGCGACGACCCGGCCCGTACGGTCGAAGGGTGGCAACGGTGGCTGCCGGTGATCGCGCGCTGGCTGCGCGAGGGCCGCTCACCGACCGTGTTCATCCACACGCCCGACAACACCGACGCGCCGACGCTGGCCCGGCGCTTCCATTCCGAGGTGGCGGCACTCGTCCCGGGCCTGGAACCGCTGCCCGAGCCCGAACCGGCCGGGCCGCTCACCCTGTTCTGATCGAATCCGGCCAGAATGATCGGGCGGTGGTGGCGCCGGCCCCGGCACAGTGGTTCGCGAAGGGGGGTCCGGTGATCGCAGCACTCAACCGGCTCGTCGACCTGGTCGAGCAGCAACACGACGTGGACGTGGCCGCGGTGGCGCGCGAGGCGGGCAGCAGCGAGTACCACCTGCGGCGGATGTTCTCGTCCCTGGCCGGGATGCCGCTCTCCGAGTACGTGCGGAGGCGGCGCATGACGATGGCCGCGGCCGACGTCGTCCGGGGCGAGGGCGACCTGCTCGGGATCGCGGTGCGGCACGGGTACGGGTCGGCCGAGGCCTTCGGGCGGGCGTTCAAGGCCGTGCACGGGGCCGGGCCGGGCGACGTGCGGCGCGACGGCGGACCCCTTCGGACACAACCACAGGTCAGGTTCCGCCTGACCGTCGAAGGGAGCGAACCGATGGACACGCGCATTGTCGAACTGCCGTCATTCCGGCTGGTGGGGCACGCGGCCCGCGTGCCGCTGATTTACGAAGGGGTCAACCCGCACATCGAGGCCCACGTGGCCGGGCAGCCGGCCGCGGAGCACGAACGGCTGCGATCCTTGTCGGACACGGAACCGGGTGGACTGCTGGCCGTCAGCGACACCCTCGAACCGGACGCGGCCGAAGGCACCGAGCTGACCTACCTGCACGGGGTGGCCGTGACGGCAGCCGTTCCGGTGCCGGACGACCTCGACCGCATCGAGGTGCCGGGCGGAACGTGGGCGGTGTTCCGCAGCAGTGGTGACTATCCGTCGTCGCTGCAGAAGACGTGGGCGGCCACGGCCACCGACTGGTTCCCGTCGAATCCGTGGCGGTTGCGGCGCGGGCCGTCGATCGTCGCGGTGCTCGACCGGGCCGAGGACTTCAGCCGGGCCACCACCGAACTGTGGTTGCCGGTGGAGGCTCAGTAGATCAAGGTCTGGCGCGGGGTGCGGCCGTAGGCGGCCCGGTAGTCGGCGGCGAAATGGCTCAGGCTGAGGTAGCCCCAGCGGTGGGCGATCGCGGCCACCGTGTCGCCGGCGGTCGGGTCGGCCTCCACCAGGTCACGGTGGGCCCGGCTCAGCCGCACCCGGCGCAGGTAGGCCATGGGGGTGGTGTCTAGGTGCCGGCGGAAGGCGGCCTGCAACGCCCGGGGGGTGACGCGGGCGGCCTCGGCGATCCACGCTGCGGTGATCGGTTCGCCGGCATGGGATTCGATGTACGAGACGGCCCGGCGAACTGAGGCGGGCGCGGGCGGGCCGGTCACCGGGCGGTCAGGGGTGGCCATGGTGGTGTTCGGGAACGTGACCAGGGCGGCTGTGGCGGCCAGGTCGGCAGCGGCGCTCACGGCCAGGGGACTCTGTGCCGGGCCGGGCGGGCCGGTGAGAAAACCATGCAGGTACGCCATGGTGTCCCACCAGTAGCGGCCGAGTTCCTTCGAGACGGGCGCCGAACCGTCGAAACGCACGTCGTGGGGAGCAATACCGGTTCGGGCCGAGGCTACATCGGCCACCACGGATGGGTTCAGGTTGATGCTGAACATGTCGAAGTCGCGGCAGTGGTTGGTCAACGGACGGCCGGGGCGGTGCAACTGCACGTCGCCGGGGCCGGTGCGGGTGACCGCGCGGCCGTCGTGGGTGTCGACGCGGCCGTTGGCCAGGGCCACGAAGATCAGATTGTCCGTGGGCTGAAAATCCACTGTCACGTCCATCGTGTACGTGACCCGGACCGCCTTGATCAGGCCGGCGTCCACGGCCGTGTGGCGGTAGACGAACTTCTCCGCTGTGCGGTGGATCCGGAACGTGTGGTTGGCGTAGATCTGCCGGAGCACATCGTGGGCTGCTCCGATGTCGTGGGTGGCGAACTCGAAGCGGGATATCGGTGGTTGCGCTGTCTCGTCTAGCCGCATTACGTCCCTTCTGGCCGGGAACGGAAGTGACTACCCGAAAACCGTAACCCGGGCGAGGTGGATCGGGGTCGAGCGTTTCCTACGGTGGGACGGTTGGAGTTACTTACGGTGGGACGGTCGGGGGGGGGGGGGGGGGGGGGGGGGGGGGGGGGGCGGACCCCGCCCCCCGGGGGCGCCCCCCCCCCCCCCCCCCGCCCCCCCCCCCCCCCCCCCCGACCTCGCGTGGGGTTCACCTCGCTCTTGCGTGGTGGTCGGCGCTTCGCTGGTGGCGGGGCTGGGCTGGGGGAACCCGTGCGGGTGGGGGTCTGGCTGCCGCGTTGTGGCCTAGGAAGACCTTCTGTTACCCAGGCCGGCCTCGGTGGTGGGGTGCGCGTTCGTACCGTGCCGGTTGCTCGTTCAGATGGGCGCGCTCGGTTGTTGATCTGGTTCTTCGGGGGCCTGGTTCAGTTGGGTCCAGCCGCGCCAGCCACGTTGTTCGAGGAGTTTCAGTAGTTGTCGGGCCATGGGGGCGGACTCGGTCATGGCTGTGTCCAGCATGGTGGCGAACGGGTCTGTCCGGTCGGTGTCGCTGATTTGTAGGTCGCCGGTTTATAGGGCGCGTTTGCGGAGGTCGTGGATTGGGGGTCGTCGGGGGGCCACGACGGGGCGGTGCTCAGTAGTAGGTAGAGGCGGGTCATGTCAGGGGTGTCGTCGAGGTGGCGGTTCTTTTCGGCGATCACTGTGTCGATGCTGGTGGGGTCCTGGGCGGCGAGCATGATCCAGGCGTCTCGTTCGAGTTCTATGTAGGGCTCGCCTACGCCCAGGTCGCGTAGGCGGTTCAGGTAGTCCACGACGGGGTGGGGGAGGGTCAGGTGGTCGCCGGCGGCTGAGCGCCTGGCCAGAAGTCTTGTCCGTAACTCGGGGGTAGCCGAGGTGAGGTCCAGGGCGCGGCCGTGGTGAGGTTTTTGGGTGTCGGTGCGGTGCTGGAAGAAGGCGTGTGCCTGGCGGATCCGGTCGGCCATTGAGCGGTCATTCGCGGGGTCAACCCGGTCAGTCGCAGGGGGATCGTCAGCCATTGCAGGCGGCGGAAAGTCGTTCGGATGCCCTGTTCCATCTCGGCCGTGAGCCAGTCGTGGGGCTGGGCGCCGTCGACCGGTACGGCGCCGATCGTCCGGTCGGGGTGGCGGCTCGCCCAGTGGGCGGCGACGAAGGCGCCGTAGGACCAACCGACCACCAGGGCCCGCTCGACACCGCGGGCGTCGAGCACGGCGCCGACGTCGCGGACGGCGGCCTCGAACGAGTAGTCCGCCGACCGGCCGGACCGGCGCCCACGGGCCCGTTCGTCGTAGGTGACGTGGCGCCAGTCCCGGCCTAGTTCGGCGACTACCCGCCGCCAGTAGCCCTGGGTCGCGAACTGGCCGTTGAGATAGATCACCGGCGTCCCGTCGCCGCCGGAGTCGGTGACGGACAACGCCGTGTCGTCGACCGGCACCAGGCCGGTCCACTTCGGGGTCGAGGTCGAGCTGGTCATGGCGTCCAGCGTGCGGGGTTGACGCTGCGTCAGGGTCAAGCCGTGGGGGTGCCGAACCAGCGGGTCAAGTGGGTGTTCAGGTCGTTTTGGGTGGTGCCGAGCCACGCGATGTGGCCGTCGGGGCGGAGCAGGAGGGCGGGAGCCGGTAGGGCGGCGGTGGGGTCGGGCAGGTGGTCTACGCGGTCCGACCAGGGGCCGGTGGTCAGGCGTTCGGTGGTGTCGAGGAGGAGGGGACGGGCTCGGTGCAGTTGGGGGTAGAGGGGGCCGTTCTTCGTCTCGAGGTCGGGGAGGCGGCGGCCCAGGAGGTCGGGGGTGCCGGCGAAGTCGTAGCGGATGTCGAGGGCGGCGACCTTGCGGACCAGGTGGCGGGCTACGTCTTCGTAGGCGGTCAGTTCTTCCAGGAGGTGGCGGGCGGCTCGGGCGCCGGGGGTGGGGGCCAGCAGGGCGGTCTGGGCCCGGGTGTTGTCGAGGACTGCGGCGGCTACGGGGTGGCGTTCGTCGTGGTAGGTGTCCAGCAGGGTGGGTGGGGCCCAGCCGTTGACGTCGGCGGCCAGTTTCCAGCCGAGGTTGACGGCGTCCTGCAGGCCCAGGTTGAGGCCCTGGCCGCCGATGGGTGGGTGGACGTGGGCGGCGTCGCCGGCCAGCAGGACGCGGTGGACGCGGTAGTGGTCGGCCAGGCGGGTGGCGTCGCCGAAGCGGGAGAGCCAGCGCGGGGAATGGAGGCCGAAGTCGGTGCCGGTCAACGCGCGCAGGGCCTGCTGGAAGTCGTGGATCGTCGGTTGGTCGGACCGTGTGCTGATTTCCGGGGCCGGGACGATGACCCGGTAGGTGCCGCTGCCGGTCGGGGTGAAGGTCAGCCGGGGAAATGAGCTGGTGGGCGCGGTGGTTGCTGCCAGCTCGCCCATCAGGGTGTCGTTCCGGGACGGCTCGCCGGGGAAGGCGATTCCTGTCGCCTTGCGGACCGTGCTGTGGGCGCCGTCGCAGGCGACCAGGTAGCGGGAGCGGAGTTTCTCGCCGGTGTGCAGGTGGACGGTGACGTGGTCGTCGGTCTGGTCCACGGTGGTTACCGTGGCGCCGCGGCGGATGTGGGCGCCCAGGGTGGAGGCGTGGTCTTCGAGCACCTGCACCAGTGCGGGCTGGCGGATGCCCAGCAGGTACGCGTAGGGGGAGTCCAGGTCGGCCGGGGCCGGGCGGTCGATGGCCGCGAAGTACGTGGCGGCGGGGCGCCGGCGGCCCAGCGGGAGCAGGCGGTCGAGCAGGCCGCGCATGGCCAGCAGTTCGAGGCTGCGGATGTGCAGGCCGACGATGCGGATGGCGGCGGTGGGCTCGGTCTCCCGTTCGAGGACGAGGACCCGGACCTGGTGCAGGCGCAGTTCGGCGGCCAGCAGGGCGCCGGTGGGACCGCAGCCGACGATGACGACGTCATACATGGGTGGTGAAGCCTTTCGGGAGGGCCTGCGGGGGCGCTCCCGGCGATGGTTACCTCAGCCGAAGGGGGAGCGCCCATTCCTGTCGTGCGGTCATGGGTCTCACCTCCCCGGTCGGTGTCAAGGTCAGAGGCAATCTACAAGGCGGTACGCGGACGTAACAAGGGGCCCGGGGCCTCGTCCTACGGTGAGCGGGAGGAGGGGGTGCGGATGAGCATCGGGGAGCGGATCAGACGGCGGCGGCAGGTGCGGGGCTGGAGTGTCCGGCAGGCGGCCGACCGGGCGGGGATCTCGCACGCGTCGTGGAGCCGGATCGAGCGCGGGCTGCAGGCGGCCGACAACCGGTTCGTGCTGGGTGGCATCGCGGCGGCGCTCGAGTGTTCGGTCGTGGAGCTGACGGGGACGGTGATGCCGGCGGGCGATCCGCGGGCGGTGGCGGCCCAACTGGGGGTGCACGGGATCCGTACGGCATTGGTCGAGATCGACCCGGGCCGGGACGACCTGGGAGCGGGGCGGGCGGCAGCCGAGCTGGTGGGCGAGTTGGCGCTGGTGCGGCGGCTGCGGCACGACTGCGACTACGCGCGAGCGGTGGCGTTGCTGCCGGGGCTGCTGCGGGACCTGCAGGTGGCCTGTCGCGGCGAGCAGAAGGCGGCCGCGCTGCGGGGGCTGTGCGAGCGGATGCGGGTCGCGGGTTAACGCGCCGGCGCGGGGTGCTTCTCGAGGGCGTCCCGCAGGGTGGTGGCGCGCAGGGCAGCGTTGATGCCCAGCCAGCGCAGCGGCTCCGGTTCCCAGCGGCGGGAGCGGTGGCCGACCCAGGGCAGCGTGGTGCGTACCGACTCGGTGCCGGTGATCAGGTCGGCCAGGGTGCGGCCGGCCAGGTTGGCCGCGGCCACGCCGTCGCCGACGTAACCGCCGGCCCAGGCCATGCCGTCCTCGAGGCCGACGCTGGGCATCCAGTCGCGGGGGATGCCGAGCGGGCCGCCCCAGCGGTAGGCGATCTCGGGGCGGATGCCGAACATGTCGGTCAGCGTGTGGCGCAGGCTCTCGAAGACCTCGGGGACCTGGTCGTACGAGGGCTCGATGCGCGACCCGAAATGGTAGGGCGCGCCGCGGCCGCCGAAGGCCAGGCGGTCGTCGGCGGTGCGCTGACCATAGATGATCATGTGGCGTTCGTCGGTGAACGTCTCGCGGCGGGCCAGGCCGATGCGGTCCCAGTCGGCGGCGGGCAGCGGCTCGGTCGCGATCATCAGCGAGTAGACGGGGGCCAGGGCGCGGCGGTGGCCGGCCAGCTGGGCCGTGTAGCCCTCCAGCGCCCGCACCACCGTGCCCGCCGTGACCGTGCCGTGGTCGGTGACGACCCGGCCGCGCTCGAGCGACAGCACGCGGGTGCCCTCGTAGATGTCGACGCCCTTTTGTGAGACCGCGGACGCCAGGCCACGCACGAGGCGCGCCGGATGCAGCGCCGCGCAGTCGGGGCTGTAGACGCCGCCGAGCACGTCGGTCGCGTTGCAGATCGCCTTCGCCTCGGGCGCGGAGAGGAAACCCGGCGCGGAACGGGCGCGGCGCAGCTGGGCCGGCGAACGGGCCAGCGAGATGGTGCCGCCCTTGGCGTAATGGCAGTCGATGTCCTCGGCGGCGGCGACCCGGCCCACCTCGTCGACCGCGTCGGCCAGCTCCGCATGCATCGCCCGCGCGCGCTCGGACCCGTACTTCCCGGAGAGTTTGGCCTCGCTGACCGGGAACAGGCCCGAGGCCCAGCCGCCGTTGCGGCCGGAGGCGCCGAACCCGCAGTACGACGCCTCGAGCACGGCGATCGACAGGTCCGGCGCGAGCTGCGAGAGGTAGTAGGCCGTCCACAGTCCGGTGTAGCCGCCCCCGGCGATCGCGACGTCGTACGACCGGTCGCCGGGCAGCGGCGGCCGGGGTGTCACGGGCTCGAGGGTGCTCAGCCAGAAGGACGGAATCATCGAGTTCCCCACGCGTACGTCTGTTTGGCCAGCTTGAGGTACATGAACGTCTCGCACGCGATGACGCCCTTGATCGAGCGGACCTTCTCGTTGAGCAGGTCGAGCAGGTGCTCGTCGTCGGTGCAGACGAGCTCGACGAGCAGGTCGAAGCCGCCGGCGCAGATCACCACGTAGTCGACCTCGGGGATCTGGGCGATCTCGTCGGCGATGGCCCGCAGATCGCCGTTGACCTTGAGGCCGACCATGGCCTGCCGGGCGAAGCCGAGCGTGAGCGGGTCGGTCACCGCCACTATCTGCATCAGACCGCCGTCGAGCAGGCGCTGCACGCGCTGGCGCACGGCCGCCTCGGAGAGCCCGATGGTCTTGGCCAGCGTCGCGTAGGACATGCGTCCGTCGCGCTGCAGGTGCTCGATGATCTGCTTGTTGATGTCGTCCAGTGCCAGGTCCGCCGTCACGCCGCGATTCTTCCCGGCAGGCGGATGGACGGCAATGGAATCACTCGTTCGTATCGAGACCGTCGATGGATTCCGCACCGCCAAGCCTCCTTCATCAAAAAGCGACGACTGCGTTTATCGCAGAGTTGATCGCTCTTGACAAGCTTTTCCGTGGCACGGAGGCTCTGCACGCACGGTTTCAGTGATCGAGCGTCTCAAATGCCCGAAAGGTACGGTTCCTCATGCGCATCCTCGCCGTCGGAGCGGGTGGTGTCGGATCCGCCGCCGCTGCCATCGCGGCCCGCCGCAGCTTCTTCGACCTGTTCGTGATCGCCGACTACGACCTGGCGCGCGCCGAGAAGGCGGCCGAGGGCAAGGACGCCCGTTTCGTCGCCGCCAAGATCGACGCCTCGTCCGCGGAGGCCGTGGCCGAGCTCTGCCGCGAGCACGGCATCACGCACGTCTTCAACGCCGTCGATCCGCGGTTCGTCATGCCGGTGTTCGAGGGAGCGGCCGCGGCCGGCGCGCACTACCTCGACATGGCGATGTCGTTGTCCCGCCCGCACCCCACCGACCCGTACAACCAGACCGGCGTCAAGCTGGGCGACGAGCAGTTCGCCGCCGAATCAAAATTCCAAGATCAGAACAAGCTCGCCCTGGTCGGCATCGGCGTCGAGCCGGGACTGTCGGACATCTTCGCCAAGTACGCCGCGGTGCACCTGTTCGACCGGATCGACGAGATAGGCGTACGCGACGGGGCGAATCTGGTCGTCGAGGGTTACGACTTCGCGCCGTCGTTCTCGGTGTGGACGACCATCGAGGAGTGCCTGAACCCGCCGGTCATCCACGAGAAGGACCGCGGCTGGTACACGGTGGAGCCGTTCGCCGAGCCCGAGGTGTTCGACTTCCCCGGCGGCATCGGGCCGGTCGAGTGCGTGCACGTCGAGCACGAGGAAGTGCTGCTGATCCCGCGCTGGGTCGACGCGGGCAAGGTCACCTTCAAGTACGGGCTGGGCACCGAGTTCATCGACGTGCTGAAGACGCTGCGCAAGCTGGGCCTGGATCGCACCGAAAAGGTTCGCGTCGGCGACAAAGAGGTGTCGCCGCGGGACGTGGTGGCGGCGGTGCTGCCCGATCCGGCCACGCTGGGCGACAAAATGACCGGCAAGACCTGCGCCGGTACGTGGGTGAAGGGCACGGGCCAGGACGGGAACCCGCGCGAGGTCTACCTGTACCACCTGGTCGACAACGAGTGGTCGATGCGCGAGTACGGGGCCCAGGCCGTGGTCTGGCAGACGGCCGTGAACCCGATCGTGGCCCTCGAGCTGCTCGCCGACGGCACGTGGACCGGCGCCGGCGTGCTGGGACCCGAGGCCTTCGATCCCGTGCCGTTCCTCGAGCTGCTCACGGCGTACGGAAGCCCTTGGGAACTTCAGGAACGATGAAGTGGAGCGGGGGCCGCCCGCCAGCGGCCCCCACGTTCTTCAGCCCAGCGAGTGCATCACGTGCTTGAGCCGGGTGTAGTCCTCGAGGCCGTAGACCGACAGGTCCTTGCCGTGGCCGGAGTGCTTGAAGCCGCCGTGGGGCATCTCGGCCACCAGCGGGATGTGGCAGTTGACCCACACGCAGCCGAAGTCGAGCCGCTGGGTCATGCGCATCGCGCGGCCGTGGTCCTTGGTCCACACCGAGGAGGCCAGGCCGTACTCGACGCCGTTGGCCCAGCGGACCGCCTCGTCCTCGTCGCTGAACTGCTGGACGGTGATGACCGGGCCGAAGATCTCGTCCTGGACGGCCTCGTCGGTCTGCTTCAGACCGGAGACGACGGTGGGGGAGTAGAAGTAGCCCCGGTCGCCCACCCGCGAGCCGCCCGCGCCCAGCACCGCGTGGTCGGGCAGGCGGTCGACGAAGCCGGCCACCCGCTCGAACTGGCGGGCGTTGTTGAGCGGGCCGTAGAGCACGTCCTCGTCGTCGGCGGCGCCGGTCTTGGTGCCCTTGGCCGCCTCGCTCAGCGCGGCCACGAAGTCGGAGTAGACGCGCGGGCCGGCCAGCACGCGGGTGGCGGCCGTGCAGTCCTGACCGGCGTTGAAGTAGCCG
The DNA here is from genome assembly GCF_024137025.1 of Paractinoplanes aksuensis. Taxonomy (GTDB): domain Bacteria; phylum Actinomycetota; class Actinomycetes; order Mycobacteriales; family Micromonosporaceae; genus Actinoplanes; species Actinoplanes aksuensis. The sequence continues at coordinate 470,056 of NZ_JAMYJR010000002.1, read as the reverse complement.
GCCTCGGCGATCGCGGCCGCCGCGGCCTCGACGTCGGCGTCGTCGAACACGACCACCGGCGCCTTGCCGCCCAGCTCGAGGTGGGTGCGCTTGAGGTCGGCCGAGGCGGCCGAGGCGACCTCCATGCCCGCGCGGACCGAGCCGGTGATCGACACCATCTGCGGCGTCTTGTGGGTGACCAGCTCGCGGCCGGTGTCGCGGTCGCCGACGACCACGTTGAACACGCCCGCGGGCAGGAACTCGGCCGCGATCTCGGCCAGCATGACCGAGGTGACCGGGGTGGTGTCGGACGGCTTGAGCACGACCGCGTTGCCCGCGGCGAGCGCGGGCGCGATCTTCCAGACGGCCATCAGCAGCGGATAGTTCCAGGGCGTGACCTGGGCGCACACGCCGATCGGCTCGCGCCGCACATAGCTCTCGAAACCCTGCATGTACTGACCGGCTGAGCGGCCCTCGAGCAGCCGGGCGGCGCCGGCGAAGAAGCGGAGCTGGTCGATCGCGGGCGGCAGCTCCTCGCTGGCGGTGAGGCCGAGCGGCTTTCCGGTGTTCCGCGACTCGGCCCGGACCAGATCGTCGGCCCGCGCCTCGACCGCGTCGGCGAACTTGAGCAGGGCCTGCTGCCGCTCGCTGGGCGTGGTGTTACGCCAGGACTCGAACGCCGTGGCGGCTGCTTCCATCGCCTTGTCGACGTCGGGCCGGCCGGACACCGGGGCCGAGGCGAACACCTCGCCGGTGGCCGGGTCGATCAGGTCCTCGTATCGGCCCTCGGCGGGCGCGGCCGGGGCGCCACCGATGAAGTTGTGCAGCACGGTCTTGGCGGTCACGCGATCTCCAGACGCAGGATCTCCATGGTTTGGCAAGCATCATTCCACTGATTCCGTAGCTGACAAGAGGCCTGCGCGACGACTTCCGTTTTCCGGCTCAGGCCCGGGGCGACCCGGCCGAACAACGGAGAGTGGGGCCGACAGCGGGCACGACCGGTGCGGACGGCCGGCTGAGCGACGCCGTCCGGCTGCGGCGCCTGCGCGACACCGGCATGGTCGGCCATCCGCCCTACCCGTCACTGGACCGGCTGGCCCGCGCCGCCGCGCACCAGCTGCGGGCCGCCCGGGCGGTCGTGTCGCTGGTCGGGGCCGACGACCGAACGGTGGCCGGGCAGTCCGGCCCGCCGCCCGCGCACACGTTCTGCCGGCTCGTGGTCGACTCCGACGCGCCGGTGCTGGTCTGCGACGCCCGGACCGACGAGCGGGTGGCCGGGCACCCGGCCGTGGCCGGGGGCGTCGTCGCGTACGCCGGTTTCCCGATCCGCAGCCCCGACGGCTATCCGCTGGCCGCGTTCGGGGTGCTCGACGACCGGCCGCGCGACTGGGAGCCGCGCGAGCTGCTGCTCATCGAGGACCTGGCGGCCGCGGCCGAGTCCGAGATGGCGCTGCGGGCCACCGAGCACGACCGTGCCACCACCGTGCACCGGCTGCGCGGCATGCTCGACCACGCGCCCGACGCGCACGTCTCGATCGACGCCTACGGGGTGGTGACCGGCTGGAACGCCGCCGCCGAGCGCCTGTTCGGCTATCCCGCCGACGAGGCCGAGGGCCGTCCGGTGGCCGACCTGATCATCCCCGGCCGGTTCGCCGCCGCGCACGCCGCCGGGCTGGCCCGGATGCACAGCGGCGGCGTCTCGACCCTGGTCGGCAAGCGGGTCGAGCTGCACGCCCGCCGGCGCGACGGCACCGAGTTCCCGATCGAGATGAGCCTGCTGCAGCACGACGGCGGCTTCCACGCCTTCCTGCACGACATCAGCGACCGGCGGACCGGCCAGCGCCAGCTCGAGCAGGAGCGGGCGTTCCTGCAGGCGCTGCTGGACAGCCTGGACACCGGGGTCGGGGCCTGCGACGAGGACGGCCGGCTGACGCTGTTCAACCAGGCCTTGCGGGACATCCACGGCTGCGGGGCGCGGGAGCTGCGGGCCGAGGACTGGCCGCGGGCCTACGACCTCTACCACCCCGACGGTCGTACGCTGCTGCAGCCGCACGAGGTTCCGCTGGCCCAGGCGTACGCCGGGAAGCGGGTCGACCACGCCGAGGTCGTGATCGCGCGGGCCGACGAGGCGCCCCGCCGCTTCGCGGTGAACGCGCGCCCGCTCGAGACGCCGGACGGGCACCGGCTGGGCGCGGTCGTGGCCATGCACGACATCACCGAGCAGCGGCAGGCCGAAGTGTTCCGCGAGCTGCGCCTGGCCGTCGCCCGCGGGCTGGCCGACGCCCACAGCGCCGAGGAGGCGGCCGACCGCACGGTCGCGGCCGTGGGGGCCGGGCTGGAATGGGCGGTAGGCGAGTTCTGGCAGGTCAACGGGGACACCATCGACCGCGTCGGCTCGTGGTGGGCCCCCGGGCACGGCATCCCCGACCGGCCCGTGCACGTGCGCCGGGGCGAAGGGCTGGCCGGGCACATCTGGGCCACCGACAGCGAGCTCTGGCTGCCGGAAGTGCTCGATGATCCCCGTACGGTGTTACGGGCGGCCCAGGTTCGGGCCGCGGGCCTGCACAGCGCGATCGGGGTGCCGGTCCGCTCCGACGACCGGGTGCTCGGCGTGTTGCTGTTCTTCACGGCCGTACCCCAGGAACCCGACCCGGACGTGCTCGACCTGTTGGACGGCGTGTGCGCCCACCTCGGCCGGCACATGGAACGGCGGCGGGCCGAGGAGCTGGCCCTGGAGCTCGCGCGGCTCAAGGACGAGCTGGTCGGCATGGTCAGCCACGAGCTGCGCAACCCGCTGAGCGCCATCCGCAGCTACAGCGAGACCCTGCTCGACGACCCGTCGCTGACCGACGAGCAACGCCACCTGACCGAGGTGATCGACCGCCGGTCCACCCACATGCAGCACCTGGTCGACGACCTGCTCGACCTGGCCCGGCTCGAGGCCGGGCAGCTGCACATCGACCCGCAGCCGCTCGCCGGGGGCCGCCTGGTCCGCGAATCGGTGCAGGCCCAGGAGCCGGCGGCCCAGGCCAAGAGCCTGATCGTGACCGTGGACGTGCCGCGCCACCTGCCCGTGCTGGCCGACCCGGTGCGCCTGCGGCAGGTGCTCGACAACCTGGTCAGCAACGCCGTGAAGTACACCCCCGAGGGCGGCCGGGTCACGGTCACGGCCCGGCTGGCCGGCGACGTCGTCATCGAGGTGGCCGACACCGGCATCGGGGTGCCGGCCGACGAGTACGACCGGCTGTTCGACCGCTTCTTCCGGGCCAGCAACGCCGTCCGCCAGGGCCACAAAGGCACCGGCCTCGGCCTGGCCATCACCAAGGCCATCGTCGACGCCCACGGCGGCCACATCCGGGCCGCGCCCGCCCCCGGCGCGGGCAGCGTCTTCACCGTCGTCCTGCCCGCATCCCACGACTGACCATGATCGTTAGTTCCGACGGAACCCCGCAGCCCAGGAGTCAATCAATGAACGCACTTCTCCGTCTCGCCACCGTCGGCGCCGCCCTGGCTCTCGTGGCCGGGGTGTCCGCCCCCGCCGCGGCCGCGGTGACCTACGACCCGAAGACGATGAAGGGCTACGTGGCCCGGGCCGACCTGCAGAAAGCGTTCGGGTGGACCGACACGACGCTCTCGGCCAAGGCGTCCACCCTGGTCTTCAACCACGACTTCTGGACGAACGACACCTACACGGTGGCCTGCGGCAAGAAGCCGTTCCCGGTGACCCACTACCGCGAGTTCGGCCGCTACGAGCTGCGCAACGCCGCCGTGCTCGACAAGGGCCGCGGCACGGTGAAGGGCTACAGCGGGAAGCTGGTCGGCTTCTGGATCACGGGCGCCAGCTTCGGCATCTCCGGCACGTCGGTCCCGCCGACCGCGGGCCAGCCCTGCCCCGACGCCACCAAGGGCAAGACGATCACGGCGTCACGCCGGGCGTCCTCGGTCTCGGGGTGGGCGCTGTCGGTCAGTTCGGGCGAGGAGAACCGCCGCCTGGTGACGAAGGAGACGCCCGCCCAGGGGTGAAAGTCGTCTGGCACACTGCCGCGGTGTCTTTGCGGCGCTATCTGAGCGACTTCCACCCGCCGGTTGATGATTCGGTGCTCACCGACGCCAGTTCATGGGTGGGGGACGTTGCGGTTGTGACGGTGGCCGCGCTCGAGGGTCACTTCCGAGGGCCGGCGTATTCCTGGCCGGACCTCGTGAGCGTCGCGAGCCAGCCGGATCCCACCCGAAGCGCGGCCGAACGCCTGCTCCTGCTGCTGCCCGCGAGCGGGCGCTTCTGGGGATCTCGTGCTCCGGCCTGGACGGCTGAGGCGTTCAGGCCTGACGTTCAGGGGCGCGGAACTTGGCGAGTTCCGTGATGGCCACCTGTCGGAAGGTGTCGTGTCTGTGCGACGTGCCTTTCTCGAGGAGGGGGATCGCGCGCGGGTCACCGATGGCGCCGAGCGCCTGGTAGAGCTGGTATTCGTTGATCCGTTCGGCGTGCTCGATCAGTGACGGCACGGCGTCGGACGCGGCCGGTCCCAGGCTGCCCAGAGCGAACGCGGCCCTGGTGGCGACGTAATGCTCGTCGGACAGCAGCGCTATCAGTCTGGGTTTCACCTCGGGCGGGATGTCGCCGATATTAGCGAGCGCCCCCGCCGCCAAACCGCGCACCCACGGACTGTCATCATCCAGCCGTTCCACCAGATGAGGTGTGGCCGCGCTCGCCCGACGTCCGATCCGGCCCAGGGCGAAGCAGGCGTTCCACCGCACGGAGGGCTCACGATCGGTCAAGACCTCGAGCAGAGCCGCTTCGACGCCGGCACCGTGCAGCTCGGGCAGGTGCTCGGTATCGATGTTGTTGATCGGAAGTTTGTCGTTGAGGAAATTGGAGTACGAACCGAGTGGGGCAAAGATCCGGCCGAGGCTCCCGGCGCTCGCCGCACGGATCGCGTCCTGCTCGTTCTTGAGCTCGGCCACCAGGCGATCCGTGGCCCGACGGTCGGACACTTCGCTGATCACGGCCGCGGCCGGCCTGACCAGTCGCGCTTCGGCCGAGGCGGCCTCGAGCAGGACGGGGACGGCGTCCGCCCCGAACCCGGCCAGGCACCGCTTCGCGGCCTCCGCGTCGTACGGGTAGCGGTCCCGAGGTTTGTGATCGTCTTTGCGATCGGCAATCAGTGTCAGCAGAGCCACCACGACTTCCCGCTTCGGGCCGGCCACCCGGCTCAGGGCCCCGACCGCGGCGCGGCGCACCGTCTGATTGGGATGTTCCAGTTGGACGAACAGTGCGGACCCCACCCGGGCCGCATGGGGGCCCAGCCGGGCCACGTCGTCGAGCGCGGCTATGCGCTCGCGCGCCGAGTCGCTGCGCAGCGCCACTTCGAGTTCGAGAAGCCGGGCGGATCGGGGCTCGATGGTCCGGAGCAGACGGGACACCCCTTCGTCCCAGTCCTCGTACAGCTTCGTCCACTGCAAGGAGCGGAGCGTCTCCCCGGCGCCGATGTCCCGATCCGGCACCGGGGAATCGTCGAGCTGGACCGGCAGGAACCACGCGTGGTCGGTCGAATGAAGCCTGAGCTCCTCGACGGCCACGGTGATCTCTTCGTTCATGAACGTCTTTTGGCGGGCGCCGTAGTGCCGCGAGAAGCAAGCAACAAAAAAGGCGCCGTCGCGGATCGCCGCCCGGATCGCCGACGCCCACCGGACCCCCGGCTCGAGTTGCTCCCGATCGAGCCACACCTCGATCCCGTAGGCCGTGAGCGCACGGGCCAGCCGCCGGACGGCTACGGCATCCTCAGTGACATACGAAATGAAGACGTGCCCCATGCGATCTCCCACCGACGGCGCACCGCGAGTCTTCCGGTCAGCGCCCGGCGGGGAAAGTCCCTGTCCGGTATCAGACCACGTCAGGAGCGGTGTAACCGAGCAACTTCATCGCGGCCTGGTTGTCGGGGCGTGACCAGAACAACCGGTGTGCTTCGGCGGGTAGTTCGTCTTGGTGGCTACCGGTGCGACCGCGGCGGAAGAAGCGGTCGTCGTGTTGTCGCAGGTCGTCGAGCGAGGGGATGACGGCGTTCGGCCGCTGAGCCAGAGCGGGGGCCACCACGGCGATGATCGGTGTCACGGCGGCCACGGGATCGCGGATCAAGTCGTCGTATCGCAGCCGGATGCGGTGGGGCGCCGGTGGCTGCAACCAGCTGAGGACGTTGTTTCCCCAGCTTCCGGTCCCGATGTGGCCGACGCGCGAGATCTTGGCCCGCAGCTCGGCTTCGTAGCGGCCCGGATCCTCCTCGCTCGCCTGCCGCGCCCACGACACCAGGGCGTCGCGGCCGTCCCGGACCAGGCAGATCGCCGGGTCGCTCTCCTCGACGTCGGCGTCCCGCTGCCGGTGGGTCTTGATGAAGTGCGGCTCGTCGGACGCCCTCATCTCCGCGAGACTTCCCGATCGCTCGGTGTATCCGATCAGGTCTCCGCCGAGACGTTCGGCGACGCCGTCGACGTCGTAGACGGTCGAGGTCCGGATGCCGTAGAGGTGGTGGAGGACGATCCGCAGGAAGGTGTTGCCGGAGCGAGGGAACGACGCGACCCACACGAGCATGTCGAAACTGTAGCCAGACGTCAGTAGCGAAATTTGTGCTGGGCGCTGCGCCGGTTCACATTGTCGCGCTGGGGCGGCCGTGAGTCCGGCTCACGGCCCCGGGCGAAATTTCGCATCGTCACCACGAAGCCTTGGACCAGGCGGTCCCCGCGCAGATCACGGTACGTGGCCTCGACCATCACCTGACTGCCGTCCGCCCGCACCAGCGAGCAGAACACCACGCCGTCACCCGCCTCGCGGAACTTCCGGCGCACCTCGTCGCGGTCGTGCGGGTGCACCAGGTCGTCCAGGGTGGCCAGCGGCGGCAGCTCGCCCAGCAGCTCGCGCAGCGAGTCACTCGCGTACCGGACGCGCTGGTCATCGTCGATCACCAGGGTGATGTCGGCGCTGTTCCGGATCACCGCGCGCAGATAGAGGTCGCTGTCGCGGCGTCCGACCGCTTCCACCAGGGCGATGCGATCGAGCGCGAGCGCGGCCTGACCGGCCAGCACCTCGAGGGTGTCGCGGGTGGCGGTCAGCGTGTCCCGGCGTCCCTCCAGGATCAGCGCTCCGCCGCCGGGCCGGGCGACCGCGAGCGGTTCCAGCCGCAGCGGGCAGACCAGCGTGGCGTAGTCACCGTTCGCGTCGTCCTTCCACCAGCTACGCAGCGGTGGGCCGGGCGCGGCCTGGAGGGTGAGGTCACGGTCGTCGCCGGCGAAGACCGTGCGGCGGATCGCGTCCGGGGGCATGAGCTGGGCGATCGCGGCGCGGACGGCCTCGTCCACGGCGGGTGGGTCGGCCGCGGCGACCAGCGCGGCCGTGGCCTGCCGCAGACCGCGCTCCCGGGCCAGGGCCTGCCCGTTCAGGGTCACCGAGTCGGTCAGCCGGGTGATGGCCAGCAGCAGGGTGATCGCACCGGCCACCGCGATCACCACGCCGTCGTTGACCGTGCCGCTGAGGGCTTCGAGCAGCAGGACGACCGGAGGGGTGGCGACGGAGATGCCCAGCAGCGCCGCCCAGCGCCCGCGCCACGGGCTCGACCGCGGCGTCGCGGGCTCGGTCAGCCTCACCATCGACGGGTGCAGCGCGGCGGCGCCCCAGGCCAGGTAGAGCACCACGAATCCGGTCTCGCTCAGCCGCCCCGGCCACAGCGGCTGCACGATGTCGCTGACCAGCACGCCCACCGCCCCGACGACCAGCAGCGCGGCCGAGACGTTGCGCCCCACGGCGACCAGCACACGGGCGACCACGGCCAGCAGAAGCAAGGCCCCGATGACGTACGCCCCGGAAATGTCCCCGATCTGGCCCGCGTCCCCGACGACGTAGACCCACGCCACCAGCAACGTGGAACAAGCGAACGCGAGCAGGTCGATGAGCCGCGCCCGGTCGACCAGGATCGCGCCGGCCCGGGTGAACTGCAGCAGACTGGCGGCCACCAGCACGAACATGACGTAGAAACAGATCTCGGCCGGCCCCGGCCACCCCAGCGCGGTCAGCACGTCGCCGCCCGCGCTCGCGACGACGGCCCCGCCGAGCAGCAGCCACGGCCCGGTCCGCGCGGGCCGGTGCCGGCGCACGCCGTACACGACGGCGGTCGCGCTACCGATCCCCAGCACAATCCACTCGATGGCCCACAGCACGTCTAACTTGTACCAGCTCACCGAACGGACGAGTCAGCCCTCGATCAGTCGGCGGTACGCGTTGCCTTCCGGCGTGAAGATCAAAGTGAAGCCCTCGCCCGCTCCGACGGCGGTCCGGCGCAGCCGGGCCACAACGTCGGCCTCGGCCGGCAGAGTCATAGTCAGCGCTGTTCCCACTGGGTCTTGGTGATCTCGTAGCGCACGCCGCCGAGTTCAGCGCCCTCGACCATCATCATGTCCTCGGGCGTTTCGAGGGGGCCGGCCAGTGTGAGGCCGGCTTTCTCCATCACCCTCTGGGACGCGATGTTCAGCTTCATCGTCTCGGCCCAGACCAGGCGTACGCCGAGGTCGGTGAACGCCTTGGCCAGCAACGCGCGCGAGCCCTCGGTGGCGTACCCCTGGCCCCATGCCGCCTGGCGCAGCCGGTAGCCGAGCTCGACCTCGTCGAGCGGGCCGTCCGGTTCGGGGCGCAGCAGGAACCAGCCGATGAAGGCGCCGCCGCCCTTCTCGTGGGCCGCGAACAGGCCGAAGTTGTCGTTCCAGCGCTCGTAGCCGGCCAGGATGTTCCGCATGCCGCGCAGGCGGTAGTGGTCGGCCGGGGTCGGCTCGCCGCCGGACAGGAACCTCATGACGGCCGGGTCGCTGTCCAGTTCGGTCAGCAGGTCGGCGTCGGCGGCGGTGAAGTGGCGCAGCGTCAGGCGCTCGGTATCCAGGTAGGCAGGCACGACGGGCATCCTGCTTCACCGGGGCTGGAAAAGACGAACGCTTTTCCAGCCCCGGAAAGCCCCGGGAAGCCCGTCAGCGGAACTGCGGGACCAGGTCCTCGGCCAGTCGCAGCAGGTGGGAGTGGTCGTAGGCGACCCGCGGAATGTAGAAGATCACGTAGTCGGCGCCGGCCTCGGCGACCTTCTCGACCCGGGCGATGGTGTCGGCGGTCGACTCGGTCAGGTCGATCTCGATGGTCGTCGACTTGGTGATCTCGCTGTAGTCGCGGCCCAGCGTGTCGCAGTGCTCGCGCAGCACGTTCAGCTTGTGGGCCACGGTCTCGGGGTTTCCGCCGCCCACGTTGCAGCCGTCGGCGTACTGGGCGACCAGCTTCAGCGTGATCTTCTCGCCGCCCCCGCCGAGCCAGAACTGGGGCTTGCGCCGCGGCTGGTTGATCGCGCCGTTCAGCTGGTAGTGCTTGCCCTCGAACACCGGGCGGTCCTCGGTCCACATCTTGTGGACGACCTGCACGGCCTCGCGGAACTCGCTCATCCGCTGCGGCACGTCCTTCCACTCGTAGCCGTACGCCTTCCACTCGTGCTCGTACCAGCCGGCGCCGAGCCCGGCGATGAGCCGGCCGTTGCTGGCCACGTCGACCGTGGAGGCGATCTTGGCGTAGAGGGAGGGCTGGCGGTAGCCGTTGCAGCCGACCATCTGACCGATGCGGACCCGGCTGGTGTCGCGGGCCAGCGTGGACGTGGCCGTCCAGCACTCGAACACGGAATTGTCGGTGGGCTCGGGCACAGTGTGGAAATGGTCGTACAACCAGATCGCATCCCACGGGCCGGCGTCGGCCAGCCGGGCCACCTGGGTCATCGCCTCGTACTGCTCGACCGGGTCGGCGATCTCGACCAGGTCCATCTTCCAGCCCTGGGGCACGAACACCCCGAAACGTACGCTCATGGACCTCAACCTAAACGAGGCTTGGCAAAAGCGATCGGCGGTACCAGAGTGTCCGTGGATCGAGTATTACGGGGGAACGGAACGGATGTACTACATCGCCCTGGGCGCCGTCCGCCGGCGCTCCGGCCCGGCTCTGCTGGTCGGCCTGCTCGCGGCCCTGCTCGCGACGGCGGCCGGCTGCGCCGCGTGGTACGGCATCACGGTCTCGTCGCGCTCGGCCGGCAACGAGGTGACCTCGGCCCCGGTCGAGGAACGGGTCATTCTCGTACGCCAGGCCGGTGAGGGCACGGCCGACCCGCGCGGCGCCCTCGACCGGTTCGGGGCGACCGCCCGCGGCCTGCTGCCCGTGCCCGACGCGAAGCCCGTCATGGGCGCCGTGGCCGAGGCGAGCTATGTGTATCCGGGGGCGACCGGGGCGTCGACCGGCCTGCCGATCGCCTATCGCGACGGGTTCTGCGCCCACGTCGAGCTGACCGGCGCCTGCCCGGCCGCCGCCGACGAGGCCGCGATCAGCGCCGACTCCGCGGCCCGGCTCAAGCTGAAGCCGGGCGACTCGTTCCGGGTGCGACCGGCCACCACGGTCAACCCGATGACGTTCCGCGTGGCCGCCGTCTACCAGCTGGTCGAGCCGGGCGGCCCGTACTGGAGCGACAAGCTGTTCCGGGCCCAGGGCTCGCTCGACCCCCTGTTCACCTCGCTCGACACGTTCCGCGACCCGGGGCTGACCCGGCCCGTCTGGGCCTGGGACGTCGAGGTGCCGCTCCCGCTGCTGCGCGGCGACGGCGGGTACGATCTGAACGGGCTGGTCAACCAGGCCGCCCCCCGCTTCGCGGCCCAGCAGCTCGAGCTGGTCGCCCCGACCGGCAAGCTGGTCGACCGGGTCCGCGAACAGAGGCTGGCCGTGGCCGGTGGCGTCGCCGTCGGCCTGGGTCAGATCGCCGTCCTGAGCTGGTTCGCGATCGCGCTGGCGGGCCGTTTCACCGGCCGCGACCGCCGGGCCGACGCCGCCCTGCTCAAGCTGCGCGGCAGCACCGCCCGCGGCATCCTGCGCCTGGCCCTGAGCCAGCACCTGTTGCCGCTGGCCGCCGGTGGCCTGGCCGGGTGGCTGGCCGGCTTCCTGATCGCCTGGCCGCTGGCCCGGGGCCTGCCGGTGCGGGTCGAGCTGTGGGTGGCCGTCCTGCTGTCGCTGGGCCTGGTGATCGCCACGCTCGGTGTCGCGCTGCTCGTGCTGCTCGCGGTGGACGCGTTGCAGCAGCGGGCGCCGGTCGCGGCCCTGCTGCGACGGGTGCCGTCGGCCCGGCGCGACTGGCGGTCCGGGGTGGTCGACCTGGCCCTGATCGCGCTGGCCGCGGGGGCGGTCTACCAGGCCCGGTCGGGCGGCAGCGGTCTCGGCGTGGTCGCGCCCGCGCTGGTCGCCCTGGCCGTCGGGCTGCTGCTGGCCCGGGTGCTGCGGCGGGTGGCCGACCGGGTGGGCGCGGTGGCGTTGCGGGCCGGCCGGGTCCGGCTTGGCCTGACCGCCGTCCGGGTGTCCCGTCAGCCCGGCACCGACCGGGTGTTCGCCCTGATCGTGGTGGCGATCGCGCTGCTGGCCCTGACCGTTGGCACGTTCGCCGCGGGCCGCACCGAGCGGATCGAGCGGGCCGACGTCGAGCTGGGCGCGGCCCGTGTGCTGACCGTGTCGGCGGCCTCCCGCACCCAACTGCTGCATGCCGTACGCCGGGCCGACCCCGACGGTCGCTACGCGATGGCGGTCGTCGTGGACACCGGCGGCACCCCACCCGTGCTGGCCGTCGACAGCAGCCGGCTCGCCGCCGTGGCCACCTGGCGTGGCGAGTACGGGCCGATCGGCGCCCTGAGCACGCGCAAGCCGCCCGAAGCGCTGCCGCTGATCACCGGCAACCGGCTGACCGTGGCCGTGACCAGCGAGCGCCGCACGACCACCCTGCTCGGCGCGATCCTGCAGCACGAGGGCACGGGTCAGGGCGTACGCATCGAGTTCAAGGGCATCCGGCGCGGCGCCCAGTCGGTGTCGGCCGCGGTGCCGACCTGTGCCGTCGCCCCCGGTTGCCGCCTGGTCGGCTGGGAGCTGTTCACGCCCGAGGGCTCGGACGCGGGCTCGCTCACCGTCCGCTCACTGAGCCAGCAGAACCCGTCGGCCACCGTGATCGACACGGCCGGGCTCGGCGACGTGACCCGCTGGCGCGGCGATTTCACCACCCCGGCCGTGCACATCTCGACCGGTCCCGGCGGTCTCACCCTCAGGGCCGACCAGGCCGGCGGCACCAAGGCCTCGGTGGTCGACTCGGTGCTGCCGCTGCCCGTCGTGCCGGCCGGGCCGCCCCCCGCGAACTGGTTCTTCGACGACTCCGCGCTCGGCCGGTTCGGGGACGTGGCCACCCCCGTACGCGTCGCCGCCGCCGCTGAGGTGCTGCCGGTGCTCGGCGCCGGCGCTGTGCTGACCGACCTCGACGCCGCCCGCCGCGTCGCCGGGGACAGCGACCAGGGCGGCACCCTGCAGGTGTGGCTGACCGCTGACGCGCCGTCCTCGGTGGTCGACGCGATCGGCCTGCCCGTGCTCGACGACCGCACAGCCAAGGCCCGGGTCGACGAGCTGACCGCCGACAGCTCGGTCGTGACCGCCCCGTTCGGCCTGTTCGCGGCCGTGCTGGCCGCCCTGATCGCGGCCGGGTTGCTCGCCGTGGCCGCCGCCGTCGACCGCGAACCCCAGCTCGACCACCTGCGCGCCCTGCGCCACCAGGGGCTGCCCCGGCGGGTGGCCCTGACCACGGCGTACGCCGGCGCCGGCGCGGTGGCGCTGGCCGGGCTGCTCGGCGGTCTGGCCGGGGCGCTGGCCGCCCGCCCGATCGCCGACGTCACCGCGCCCCCGTTCCCGGACGGCTGGCAGGTGATCCCGCCCCCGGGCGCGCTCGGACCGGCCGCGCTGGGCATCGCGGCCCTGGTCGGCCTGGTCGTGCTCGGCCTGACCACGTGGCTGTCGGTGCGGCGCCTGAACGGGGAGCTGTCGTGATCGCCCTGGTGCTGGCCATGGTCTGGGCCCGCCGCGGCCAGACGCTGGTGGTGGCCCTGCTCGCGCTGTTCGGGGTGGCGGCCGCGGTCGCCGCGCCGGCCTACCTGCGGGCCGCCGACCGGGCGGTGGCGGCCGGACAGGTCGGGACGGCCACCCCGAACGAGCTGTCGGTGGCCGTCCGCGCGTACCAGAAGGACGCCCGGCAGGACACACCGGGCGCCGAGCCGAGCGGCCCCAACCTCGAGCGCAGCGGCTCGGCCCTGAGCGGCCTGCCGCGCTTCGACTACGTCTACTCCATGGAGTTCCCGGCCATGGGCATCGAGCCGACCATCGCGTACGCCAGCCGGTTCGCCTATCGGCAGGACGTGTGCGACCACCTCGAGATGGTCTCCGGGCGCTGCCTGATCGGGAGCTCCGACATCGTGCTGCCCGAGGCGGTCGGCCAACGGCTCGAGATCAAGGCCGGCGACACCATCGAGCTGTCGTACGCGATCCGGATCATCCCGCGCGGCGGGCCGGCGTTCTACGCCGAGAACGGCCGGGCCCAGCGGCTGCTGGTCGCCGGTCTCTACCGGGTGCCCGACCCCGGGAACGTCTATTGGGGATCGCGCGGCTTCTTCAACGCCGGTTCGGATCTGCCGGCGGGCGCCAACCTGCCGCTGTTCGTCACCAGCGCCACCATGCACAGCACGGACCGCGGGGCCGTGGACACCGGCCTCGACGCCTTCCCACAGCCGGGCGCCCTCGCCGTCGACAACCTTCCCGCCGTACGCGAAGGTCTGTCCGAAGTTCAGGCCGGAGTGACCGCGTTCCAGGGCGGGGTCGAGCTGCACAGTCAGCTGCCCGACCTGCTGGCCCGGATCGACTCGGGTCGTGACGCCGGCCACCGGATCGTGCCCGTGCTGGCCGTGGCGCTGGTGCTGCTGGCCTGCCTGACCATCTTCCTGGCCGTCGGCTACGGCACCGAGGGCCGCCGACCCGAACTCGCCGTGGTGGCCCTGCGCGGCGCCCGCTGGGGACAGCGCTGGTGGCTGGCCACGGGCGAGAACGTGGTGGCGATCCTGATCGGCGCGATCCTCGGCTGTCTGGCCGGGCAGCTGCTGGTCAACGCGTTCGCGGCCTACCGCTTCCCCGGTGTGGGGGCCGACCCCGGCCTCGAATCGCTGCGCTGGGCCCCGGTCGCGGCCGGCGCGGCCGTGCTGACCGCACTGCTGGCCGAACGCCGCCAGATCGCCACCCCGGTCGCCGAACTGCTGCGCCGCGCGCCCGCCGTGCCCCACAGCGCCCGGGCCGTCGCCGCCGAACTTGTCGTCGTGGCCCTGGCCGCGGTGGCGGTCGTGCAGCTCAGCTCGACGCCGCGCGGCGTCGGCACGTTCGCGGCCGCGCTCGTGCTGCTGGCCGGGTCGCTGGTCGCGGCGCGCCTGCTGCTGCCGCTGGTGACGGTCCTGGCCCGGCGCGCGCTGAGCCGCGGGCGCCTCGGCGTCGCCCTGGCCGGTCTGCAACTGTCCCGGCGGCCCGGCGCGGTGCGACTGTTCGCGCTGCTCACCGCGGCGGTGGCGGTCATCGGGTACGCCGCCGCGGCCGTCGACGTGGCGGCCGGCGGCCGCAGCGATCAGGCGGTCCTCGGCACGGGCGCCCCCCGGGTGCTGCAGCTGGGCCCCACCGGCCGGCAGAACCTGCTCGCGGCCGTGCGGGCCGTCGACCCGCAGGGCACGTTCGCGATGGCGGCCGTGAAGCTGCCGTCCGACCCCGGCGCGCCCGCGGTCGTCGCCGTCGACACCACCCGCCTCGACATGGTGGCCGCATGGCCGTCCGGCGGCCCCACCGCCCCGCAGGTCGTGAAGCTGCTGCACCCGGCGGCCGCGCCCCCGGTCGACGTGGACGGCGCGCAGGTCGAGTTCGACATCAGCGCCCAGTTCCCGCTGGGCAAGTCGGTCGCCGTGACCGCGGTGCTGTCCCCGCGCGACGGCGGCAACGACGCGCTGGCCGAGCTCGGCGTGCTGCGCAACGGCCGGCACACGTACGCGCAGAACGTAGACGCTTGTGTAAAGGGCTGCACCTTGAACTCGCTGCGGATCGCCGGCGGCCAGGGCACCCTCGACGTGTCCGGCGTCCTGACCGTGCACAGCATCAACGACGTCCCGTCCGACGTCCTCAACGACCCGGCCCCGTGGCGCGCCTCCGAGGGCGGCCAGATCGGCGCCGGGGCCAAGGGCGGCCTCGAGATCGAGGTGACGTCCCTGAACGGCCTGCCCGACGGCATGTTCGTGCACCCCGCGACCGCCCCCTACCCCCTGCCGGTGGCCGTCTCCGGCGTCACCGCCCTGCCCACGGTGGACAACCTGGACGCGAGAGCAACCCGGGTCGACGTAAGAACGTCACTGCCGGTCATCCCCGGCGCGGGCTCCCCGGCCGTCCTGACCGACCTCGACTACGCCGACCGCCTCTCCACCGACGGCGGCGCCACCAGCGGCTCGATGGTCTGGCTGAACGACCAGGCCCCCGACGACGTGGTCGCCGCCCTGACCACCCACGGCGTCACCGTGACGGCCGACCTCCGCGCCTCCGACGTGCAGAAACGCCTGGACGAACAGGGCCCGGCGATCGCCCTGTGGTTCTACGTGATCGTGGCCGCCCTGGCCACCGCCCTGGCCGCCGGCGCGCTGGTCCTGGCCGCCTCCGTCGACCGCAACCGCCGCGTGGAAGACCTGTCGGCCCTGCGGAGCCAGGGCCTGACCCGCTCGGCCCTGCGCCAGGCCACCCTGTGGACGTACCCGGTGCTGGTCCTGGCCGCGGTGGTGGCCGGCCTGGGCGTGGCCACCCTGGACTGGTGGCTGACCGGGTGGGCGCTGCCGCTGGCCGGCCTCGATCCGCCGGCCTTGCCCCTGGCCTCCTGGCCCCGGCTGCTGACCATGCTGGCGACGGCACTCGCCACCACTCTGCTGCTGGCCGGCGCCGCCGTCCTGGCCGGCCGCCGCACCCTGCGCCGAATCTCCTGACCCGGCCGGTACCCGGAAGGCACTTCCTCCACCGGGCGTGGGCGTGTTGGTGGACCACGGCGCCCGGTGCCAGTTGGAGCTTGGCCGCCTCCTGGCCCGCCGGCTGCCCACGCTCGCGACGGCCCTCGCCACCACCCCGCTGCCGACCGGGCGCGGCACCCGGCGCCGGATCACGCAAAGACCCTGACCAGCTGGACCGTCCGACGAAACGCGGCACGATCTCTCGGTCGTTCCGCCGACCCCGTTCGGGATCCGTCAACGTGGCAACAATGTCCGTCATTTCCGTTGATGGCACGCGTAGTCACTACGAATTTACCGTTTGGGCGTCACAGAATCCGCAACCTCGTGGGAGATCCGAATGCGCACAAGACTGGCTGTAGTCGCGGCTGCGGCGGCGGTGGTGGCGACGGGAGCCGTAGCCGCTCCGGCCCAGGCGGCGACCGCCCGCTACTACAACAGCGACGAGACCGTGCAGATCGTCCAGAATCTCCTCAACGGAGCCACCGTCGGCTCGGTCACCTGCGGTATCACGGCAGTGGTCAACAAAATGAAGAAGTTCAAGGGCAGAGCCGGCCTGGCCTCGATCGCGGCCTACTCCGGCGAGATCAGCGCCAAGACGGCCGGCACCGCGGCGACCTGCAAGCTGGCGAAGCAGCTGGCCTTGGCCGCCGCTTGGACGGCAACGGTCGGCCGGGACGGGGCATCGGTCTACATCGAGGACAACACGCACACCGACAACTGCGGGATCGTCAGCAAGAAGGTCACCTTCAGCTACCGCATCGGCCCGTCGCCGGACCGCACCGTCCCCTTCTCGGGCAGCGTCAAAGTGCCCTGCTGACCAAGGCCGGTCAGCGGGGAGCGTCCGCCCGCCCGGTGGGCGCTCCCCGACGCGGCCGCGTCATAAGGCGCGGCAACGCGTGTGTTCCGCTGTTGTCTCGTCAGGTGTGCCGGCTGATCGGGTACCCGATCCCGGTGACAGCGTCGCCGACGTCGGTGAGGGCGGCGTCGGAGTCGAGTGCCTGCACCACGGCTTCGGTGAGCGGGCGCATGGCCACGACGTGCGCCACTGCGGACCGGTCCACTTCGATCTCGTGGTAGCCCCGGGCGAAATCGACGTAGCGATCGACAGTGTCGTCGGCCAGGATGGCGAGCCGTTCAGCGCCATCGGGACTGGTGTCGTACGAGCCTCGGGACGGCGGGAACGTGATGCCTCGGCCGACGTGCCAGCGGTCGTCATCGATACGTCGCCACAGCGCCGCGGTAGCGTCCAGCACGCCCTCGTTGCAGAACGCGGGCTCGCTCACGTACGGCAGGAACTGCGGTGGGAGGCCGTCGAGCAGACCGGGCCACAGCTCGTGATCGTTGTCGGCGTACGGCGTCATCTCGGACTCGTGATCGAAGACGCGGATGAACACGCCCACCTCGGAGAAGACGATGGAGTACTCGTCACCGCTGCCGTTGCTCATCAACGCGGCGTAAACGTTCACCCCGCGACCTTAGGACCCCTGCTTACCTCCGGTGACAAAGGATGCCGACGAGGGTAGGTGGACGTCGGGGTCACTGCCGGGCCGGCGGCCCATCGAGCGGCCAGGCGGGCGGGAGCGTTTCAGCAGCGTCCGCGGATGTTGGGGGCAGGCCGACCGGCAGCAGACGACCGAGCAGTGCCCGAGCGAGCCGTGGGTGTGCGGCCCCTGGAGTCAGGCTTGGAGGAAGGGCCGGACCGCTGCGGCCGGGGTCAGCACGGTGATGCTGGAGCCGTCCGTGAAT
Organism: Paractinoplanes aksuensis; assembly: GCF_024137025.1. Lineage (GTDB taxonomy): Bacteria > Actinomycetota > Actinomycetes > Mycobacteriales > Micromonosporaceae > Actinoplanes > Actinoplanes aksuensis. The sequence goes on along the minus strand of NZ_JAMYJR010000002.1, from coordinate 452,413 downwards.
GTCAGCAGCAGGCGGCCGGCCTGTTCGGTGGTCTTGGCCAGGTCGGCGGCGGGGCACTCCCAGCGCAGGTGCAGCGGCGCCTCGCCGCTGCCCCGGCGGGGGAGCAGGTCGCGCCACGACCCCGTGCCCCGGGCCAGCAACAGCAGGCGGCGGTCGGTGCGGGCCAGCACCCGTGGGTCGTTCACTGTGCGGATGTGGTCGTCGAGGGTGACGGCGCGGCTCTGCGGGCGCCCGTTCAACCCGCGCGGGGCCTCGGGAGCTTTCCGGCGCAGCCGCCAGGGTGACATCTCGCTGCCGGAGACGGGGGCGGTGGGGCGGCTGACCCAGATGGCGGCGGTCAGGCTCTCGCCGGGCTGCAGGTGGCCGGCCACGCGGGCCGGCAACTCGGGTGGCGTCACGGCATCAGTCGATCATGCCGATGGACGGGCAGATTCATCGGGCCTCAGGCCGCGACCAGTTCCGAGCGGGCCGCCTGGCGGGTGCGGCCGCAGTTGGTGCAGGTCACGAAGTGGCGGGCGGCCCGCACCGGGAACAACGGCACGAAGAACAGGCTGAACTTGGTCGTACGCCGGACCAGGGTCTGAGCCGCCGTCGCGCCGCACACCTCGCAGCGGGCTACCTGGTGGCCGACGATCGTGTCTTTGCTGCGGAAGCCGAAGATGAGGAACACCCCACCAACGGTAGCGACTCAGGGCACGGACGACCGGATGGCCGCGGCCATCACCTCCGACGTCACCGCCCGCAGGTGCTCCAGGTCGACCGTTTCGTCGAGCTCGCCGGTGGCCAGGGCGACCACCGCGTCGCCGTCGTAGCGGGTGTGGGCGGGGTGCAGGGCGCGGGCGAAGCCGGTGTGGGCGCTCCGGGCCAGCCAGTGGCAGGCGGTCTTGTCGAGCTTGGCGTCGGTCAGCACCACCGCGATCGTCGTGTTGACGGTGGGGAAGGGGGCGGCGGCCGGGGTCACGCCGGTCGGGGGGCCATCGGGGCCGATGACGTCGCCCCACGCGTTGACCGCGGCCAGCGCCACCACCGAGGCCGCTCCGGCCCGGCCGGACGCGTACCCGAGGCCGCTGGGGTCGAGTCGTTCGCGCCACTTGCCCGTGGTGGCTCCGGTGCCGGCGCCGACCCGGCCCGTGGTCTCGAAGGGGACGCCGTCGAGGGCGGCCTGGGCGGCCCGGCGGCCACCCCCGGCGAAGTCGGGCCGGTTCAGCGCGGCCACCGATGCATCGAACAGCGACAGGCCCACGACGATCGGGACCGGGCCGGCCGGGGTCGGCAGGCCCAGTCCCTGGGCGCGCAGCAGCGACATCACACCGTCGCCCGCGGCCAGGCCGAAGGCGGAACCGCCGGACAGCACCACCGCGTCCACCCGGTCGACCAGGCGCGTCGGCTCGAGCAGCGCGAACTCGCGGGTGGCGGGGGCGCCGCCGCGGATCTCGCCCGAGCCGACCGTGCCCGGTGGCGGCAGGATCACGGTGACTCCGGTGCCGTCGGAGGTCCAGTGGCCGGCGCGGGCCGAGAGCAGCGTCATGCCCCCAAGTATCCGGCGGAGATCAGTTCGGGGCTTCCTGACCGGTGTAGAAGGCGAACGTGCGCTCCCCGGCGGCCTTCGCGGCCGCCGGGTCGGTGCCGTCGGCGATCGAGGCCTCGACCCAGGCGTCGCTGGACTGGCGGTAGAACGACTTGCCCTCGGGGGTCTCGTGCCAGGTCTCCATCGCTTTCGGGTCGGGGGCCTTCGACGGGTCGGCCAGGTAATTGGCCAGCCCCAGGAAACCGCCGTCCCAGCCCACGCCGGTGGCGCCGGGGCCGAACTGGTCCCACCACTCGTCGGCCACGTGGGCCACGTGCTCGAGCTCGAAGCGGGTGGTGTCGCCCTCGGGCGTCAGCCGCACCTCGATCCAGCTCACCTGGCCCGCGAACTCCCACGTCGCGGAGTAGCCGCTGGGGCGGTCGCAGCGGGTGACCGTGCCGCCGGCGTTGCCGGTGAGCTGGTACTTGCCGCCCTCTTTGAGTTCGCCCTCGACCGGCAGGAACCAGCGGCTGATGCGCTCGGGGTTGGTCACCACGTCCCACAGGTCCTCGATGTCGGTCCGGTAGACCTGGCTGATCGTCTGGACCCGGGCCTCGCCCGCCTCGAGCGTGCGGCGGCCCTGTTGCCGGCGGACCTGGCTGATCTGGGTGTTGACGTCAATCACGGTGTTTCCCCTCGTCTTGTTGTAGGCGTCGCTGTCGTTTGCCCCGGGCCACCTCGGTCTCCAGGGCGGCCAGGCGGGGTGCCCAGAACCGGCGAAACTTGGCCAGCCAGGCGTCGGCCTCACGCAGCGCGGTGTCGTCGACCGCGTAGAGGCGGCGGGCACCCTGCGGGCGCACGGTGGCGAAGCCGTTGTCGCGCAGCACACGCAGGTGTTGCGACACGGCCGGTTGCGAGATCCCGAACTCGGCCCGGATCACGTCGGTGACGGCCCCGGAGCTCTGCTCACCCTCGGCGAGAAGCTCCAGGATCCGCCGCCGCACGGGATCCCCGAGCACATCGAACGCATGCACAGCCGTACGCTATCAGCTGGCTCTTATATAAGCCAGTGCTGAAACAGGTGGTTCCACCGATGTCCGCGCCCGGGCGATGCGGCATGCTGGTCGCGAAGGCGCGAGGAAGGGGAGCCACGGTGCCGGATCTGCGGGCCAACGGGATCGATCTGAGGTACGAGACTACGGGGGACCCGGCCCGGCCGCCCCTGTTGCTGATCATGGGGCTGGGGGCGCAGCTGATCGACTGGCCCGAGCGGTTCGTCGTCGCGCTGGCCCAGCAGGGCTTCCACGTGATCACCTTTGACAACCGGGACGCCGGGCTGTCGACCGCGTTCGACGACCTGCCCGCGCCCGACCTCGCCGCGATCTTCGGCGGCGACCCGGCCACCGTGCCGTATTTGCTCAGCGACATGGCCGCCGACGCGGCCGGCCTGATCAAGGAGCTCGGCCTGGAGCCGGTGCACGTGGTCGGCGTCTCGATGGGCGGCATGATCGCCCAGCAGCTCACCATCGACCACCCCGACCTGGTGGCCAGCCTCTGCTCGATCATGTCGATGACCGGCGACCGTACGGTCGGCCACGCCACGCCCGAGGCCGCGGCCGCCCTCATGAGGCCGCCCGCGACCACGCGCGACGAGATCATCGCCGGATCGATCGCGTCGTCGCGGGTGATCGGCTCGCCCGGCTATCCGGCGCCCGAGGCCGAGATCCGGCGGCGGGCCACGGCCAAGTACGAGCGCAGCTTCCGCCCGGCCGGGGGCCAGCGCCAGTACGCCGCCATCGTCGCCTCACCCGACCGCACGGCCGCTCTGCGGCAGGTCAAGACGCCGACGCTGGTCATCCACGGCGAGGACGACCCGCTGATCAACGTGAGCGGGGGCCGGGCGACCGCGGCCGCCGTGCCCGAGGCCCGGCTCGTCACCATCCCCGGGATGGGTCACGACATGCCCGAACCGCTATGGGCCGGGATCATTGAGGCAATCGTGGACAACACCCGCCGATAGCCCCCCGCTTGCCGCCCCGGGCGGGAGGGTCGATCATGAGGATCGATACCCTCCACCGGGGTTGGGAGGCGCTACCTTGTCCCTGCTCACCAGGCTCGACCGCGAACATTCCGTGGCGCCGCCCGGCTTCAGCCGCTGGCTGATCCCGCCGGCCGCCCTGTCGGTGCACCTGTGTATCGGCCAGGTCTATGCGACCAGCGTCTACAAGAACTCGTTCGTCTCGCACTTCGACGCCAGCCAGACCGCCATCGGCATCATCTTCAGCATCGCGATCGTGATGCTGGGCCTGTCGGCCGCGGTCGGCGGCACCTGGGTCGAGCGCAACGGGCCGCGCAAAGCCATGTTCGTGTCGGCCAGCTTCTGGGCCGTGGGCTTCCTGGTCAGCGCGCTCGGCATCAGCACGAGCCAGTTGTGGCTGGTCTACCTCGGCTACGGCGTGCTGGGCGGCATCGGCCTCGGCATCGGCTACATCTCGCCGGTGTCGACCCTGATCAAGTGGTTCCCGGACAGGCCCGGTCTGGCCACCGGCCTGGCCATCATGGGCTTCGGCGGCGGCGCGCTGATCGCCAGCCCGCTCTCGCGTCAGCTGCTCTCGTTCTACGACGACTCGTACGACCCGAACGTGGCCACCTCGGTCGCCTCGGGCGGGTCGCTGGTGGCGCTGTTCCTGACCCTGGGCATCGCGTACTTCGTCATCATGATGTTCGGCGTGGCCAACATGCGGGTGCCGGCCGACGACTGGCGGCCCGACGGCTGGGACCCGGCCTCGGTCAAGGCCAAGCCGCTGGTCACCACGGCCAGCGTGTCGGCCGCCAACGCGATCCGGACCCGCTCGTTCTGGCTGCTGTGGGTCGTGCTGTTCTGCAACGTGACGGCCGGCATCGGCATCCTCGAGCAGGCCAGCCCGATGATCCAGGACTTCTTCCGGACGGACGGCGTCTCCACCGTCGCGGTCGCCGCGGCCGGTGGGTTCGTGGGCGTGCTGTCGCTGTTCAACATGGCCGGCCGGTTCGCCTGGTCGTCGACTTCGGACGTGATCGGCCGCAAGCCCATCTACATGGTCTACCTCGGCGTCGGCGTCGTCCTCTACCTGCTGCTGGCCACCGTCGGCGACGCCGCGACCTGGCTGTTCGTCATCCTGGCGGGCGTTATCCTGTCGTTCTACGGCGGCGGTTTCGCCACGGTCCCGGCCTACCTGCGCGACCTGTTCGGCACGTACCAGGTCGGGGCCATCCACGGCCGGCTGCTGACCGCCTGGTCGGCCGCGGGCGTGGCCGGCCCGCTGATCATCAACGGCTTCCTGGACGCCGAGGGCAAGCCGGGCACGCTGACCAGTTCGGCCTATCAACCGGCCCTGTTCACGATGGTCGGCGTCCTGGTCATCGGCTTCGTGGCCAACCTGCTGATCCGGCCCGTGCCGGAGCATTACCACGAGCCGGCCAAGCCGCTCGAGAAGGAGGCCGCGGCATGAGCGCCCGTCTGGTGTTGTCCTGGCTGCTGGTGGCCGTCCTGCTCGGCTACGGCATCGTCCAGACCGTGATCACCGCGGCCAAGCTGTTCCAGTAGTTTCTCGACCGTGCCGGCGCCGCTGCTGTTCCTCGACGTGGACGGGACATTGCTCCCGTTCCGCGACCGGGGGAGGGCCGGCGCCGGCTCGGCCAATCCGCTGCCGGCCCGGCTCGACCCGGCCGACGGCGCCCGCCTGCTCGCCCTCGGCTGCGAGCTCGTCTGGGCCACGACTTGGAACGATGCGGCCAACGAGGAGCTCGCGCCCCGGCTCGGTCTGCCCGAGCTGCCGGTCGTCGCGTGGCCGGACGTGCCCGTCCGCGGCCTGCACTGGAAGACGACGGCCCTGATGCGGTGGGCCGGCGGGCGGCCGTTCGCCTGGCTCGACGACGAGATCAGTGACGTCGACCAATGGTGGGTGGCCGGCCAGTATCCGGCGCCGGCGCTGTTGCGGCGGGTCGACGCGGGTTCCGGGCTGGGAAAGACGGACTACGCGGCTGTGCGGGACTGGGTTCCACTTTTGAGGTAGGCGGATCGGCGGGCGAGGCGCGGTGGGTCGGGGGATTCCGCGGAGTGGCGTGCTGTTCGTAGCGTGAGGGCGTCACGGCGGAACGCGACGAGGGGGCCCGGGTGGTGAACACGCACAAATGGCGGCGGATCGCCTCGGTAGGCCTGGCCGCGTTCGTCGCGTGGGCGATCACCGGACAGGCCTCGGCACTGGTCGGGGCCCAGGCCATGGCCACCACCGAGGCGGGGATCGCGGCCGTGGTGCGGGTCGAGGCGGATCGGGGCTTTCTCGACGGCGGGCTCGCCTGCACGGGCACGCTGGTCGCGCCCCGGTGGGTGGTCACGGCCCAGCACTGCACGAACCAGCACCGCCGGCCCGGCCGGGGCTACCGGGCCCAGGACATGGTCGTGCGGCCCGCGGCGCCGGACGACACGCGGTGGGCCGTCGCCGCGGTGTGGCGCATGGACGGTTACGACAGTCAGAGCCTGGCCAACGACATCGCGCTGCTCGAACTGGCCGAGCCGGTCACCACCGTCGAGCCGGCCCGGATCGCGGCCCGCGCGTTGCCGACCGGCGCCACGGCCGAGGTGTACGGGTTCGCCGGGCGGCCGGCCCAGCACGCGGGCCGGGTGCGGGTCACCAGCCTGGCCGCGGTCAACAACGGGCCGTGCGTGTTCCCCGACCGCGAGATGAGCTTCGTGACCTCCGTCCATGGTGGTTCGTCACAGGGTGACAGCGGCGGGCCCATGTTCGTACGGCGTGATGGCGCTCTGGAACTGCAGACCGTCACGGCCGGGGCAGCCGACCGGCAGACGTGCGAGGCGCCCGACCTGAACCGCCGCCCGCAGTCGTGGGTCGGGATCTACAACCGGGTCGACCGGGACAGCCAGGCCGGCCGATTCCTGGCCGCACACCTTCCCCGTACCCCAGTGGGGTAGCCGGATCGGTCCGAACCGCACCCCCAACGCGAGGGGGTGGCGGGGTGGGACGGCCGATTCCGCCGCGGCCGGAAACCTCCATAGCGTGGACACGGCACATCGAACCTGATGAGGAGCCGGTCGGCGACACCACGGGAACCGGGGTCGCGACCGGCCGGCCGGGGTGACTGCCGCCGGGGGAACGCTCGTCCAGGCGCGCGGCGGCGGTCACAGGCCCGGGGTGGGCGGGCGGCGGGGCGGCGGCCCGCCCACCAACGGCCGGTGGCACGGACGGGTGATGATGGACGGCATGGACTACCAGACCGCGCTCGGTTCGCTGTTCTCCCCGGAGGGCCGCCACGACCCCTACCCGGCCTACGACGTCCTGCGGGCCCACGCTCCGGCGTTCCTGGCCCCCGACGAGCGCTGGTACGTCACCACCCACGCGCTGACCAACCGGCTGCTGCGTGACCCGGCCGTCCGGCTGGCCGACAAGAACGACTACGACCAGTTCTGGCCCGACTGGCGGCAGAACCGTGGTGTCGCGCCGGTCGTGCTCTCGATGCTGCAGACCAACCCGCCCGACCACACCCGCGTCCGCCGGGCCGCCGCGGCCACGTTCACCGCCCGCCGCGTAGCCGCCATGCGTGAGGTGATCGCGGCCCAGGCCGAAGAGCTGATCAAGGTCATGCCGGTCAGCGCCGACTTCATGTCCTCGTTCGCCTACCCGCTGCCGATCGGCGTCATCTGCGCGCTGCTCGGTGTGCCCGACAGCGACCGGGCCTGGTTCCGCAAGCACGCGGCCGACCTGACCGTGGTGCTCGAGCCGATCAGCACGATCGCCGAGATGCAGTCGGCCGACGCGGCCGGGCGCGAGCTCGAGGACTACTTCATCGGCCTCATCGCCGAACGCCAGCGCCACCCGCAGGAGGATCTGACCAGCGCCCTGGTCGCCTCGGGGGACAACCTGAGCGGCGAGGAGATGCTGGCCAACCTGGTGCTGCTGCTCGTGGCCGGCTTCGAGACCACGGCCAACCTGCTCGGCATGGGCCTGCACCTGCTGCTGGACCGCCCGGCCGAGGCCGAGCGGCTGCGCGCCGACCCCGAGCTCGCGCCCGCCTTCGTCGAGGAGATTCTGCGGTACGACTCCCCGGTGCAACTGACGTCCCGGTTCACCACCGAGCAGCTCGACCTGGGCGACGGCATCAGTGTCCCCGCCGGGGCCGGTCTGACCATGCTGCTCGGCTCGGCCAACCGTGACCCGGCCCGCTACGACGACCCGCACCGGTTCGACCCGGACCGCCCGAACATCCAGCCGGTCTCGTTCGGCGGCGGGGCCCACTACTGCCTGGGCGCGCCGCTGGCCCGCCTGGAGGCGCAGGTCGCGCTCCCGCTGCTGCTGACCATGCTGCCGCGGCTGGCCCTGACCGGCGAGGCCGAACGCCGCGACCGGCTGGTGCTGCGGGGGTTCTCGGCCCTGCCGGTCACGACCGGGTGAGCCGCACTTCCCGGTAACCCCGCAGCACGAACGTGGGCCGGTTGACCGGTTCCGCCGCCAGCTCGAGGTCGTACGCCAGCAGGGCCCGCAGGCCGGCCTGCAGTTCGATGCGGGCCAGCGGCGCCCCGAGGCAGAAGTGCAGCCCGGCCCCGAAACCCAGGTGCGGGTTGGGATCGCGGCCGACGTCGAACGTGTCGGGCGCGGTGAACACAGCCGGATCCCGGTTGGCCGCGCCGAGCAGCGCGGCGATCTTCGCGCCGGCCGGGATGCGTACGCCCGCGACCGTGACGTCCGCGGCGGCGGTCCGCACGAACATGTGCAGCGGAGAGTCGTACCGGATCATCTCTTCGCCGGCCGGGGCCAGCAGCGACGGATCGGCGCGGAGCCGGGCCAGCTCGACCGGATGCTGTAGCAAAGCCACGACCCCGCCGCCGAGCGCGTTGACCGACGCCTCGTGTCCAGCGTTGAGCAGCAGGATCGCCGTGGCCACGAGCTCATCCGCGGACAGCCCCGACACAAGATGGCTGATCAGATCGTCGCGGGGCTCGGCCGTCCGGAGCGCGGCGAGCCGGCGCAGGTAGTCGGTGAACTCCCGGCACGCTTCGAGGGCGGCCGCCTCGACCGCGGGCGTCCGCGACACCTCGTACATCCGCACGATCGCCGCCGACCACGGCCGCAGTCGGCCCCGATCGCCCTCGGGCACACCCAGCAGCTCGGCGATCACCGTGACGGCCAGCGGTTCGGCCACGTCGGCCAGCAGATCGAAGTCTTTCCCCGCTTCCCGTACGAGGTGATCGGCCGCTTCCCGCACGGCCGGGCCCAGCCGCGCGACGTGCCCGGTCGGCTCGTGCCAGGTCACCGCGCCCCGCTCGCGCAGCCGGGCCAGCCCCGGATACGGGTCCTGGATGAACTCGGGATCCGTGAAATCGACCGTCACCGCCACATCTTGAACGACCGGCCGGGGCCGGGCTAGCGTGAGGGACTTCTACTTCGAGACACCCGAGCTGAGCGAGGCCGAGGAGCAGTCGGTCAAATACATCGACGAGGTGCTGCAACAGCAGGACATCCGCATCGTCGAGAGCGCGCAGCGCGGCATGACCACCCCCGCCTTCGACCAGGGCCGCATCGTCTACGACCCCGCGGTCCCGGGCCTCTCCGAACACGGCGTCCACCACTTCCACGGCCTCGTGCTCGACGCCTACCGCCGCCTGGCAGGAACAGGCTGACAAACGGCTCAGCTTGCGGCCCTTTCATGCCGATCTGAGGTTTTGCGGAGCAAATCCGGTTCAAGGCCGGAGCAGAACCGGAGAGGCACGGGGTATGGGACTGGTCGGGGCGTTCGACAACCGCTCGCTGCGGACGAAGATCGGGACGGCCGTGCTGGCCGGCACGCTCAGCGGGGTGCTGGTGGGCGGGGTCGCGCTGGTCACCCTGCGCGGGCAGAACGCCGACGCGGCGGCCGCCCAGCGCTCGACCATCGCGGTCTCCCAGGCCACCGGGGCGTTCGCCAAGAACATCGAGTCGTTCGGCGGCAACACGTCGGCGGCCCGGCTCTACCCGGCGCTCAAGACCACGATCGAGCAGGGCATGGAGGCCAACAAGGCCGCCATCCAGGAGGCGCTGGCCAAGCTGCGCTCGGCCTTCGCCGGGGACGCGAACGCCACCGCGGTCGTCGACAAGGCGGCGGCCGACTGGGACGCGTTCCTGGAGTTCCTGCAGGTCGACTCGACCGGGGCCTCGGCCGCCGAGCTGCAGAAGGTCCTCGAGGACTACAACCGGCTCTACGCCGCGCTCGGCGCCGACCAGACCGCGCTGGCCGAGCTGGCCCAGACCCGCTCGGAAGCCGCCATCCACGACGCCGAGTCGGACACCACCGCCGCCGTCTGGACGATCGCCGTCCTGCTGGCGCTGGGTGTGCTGATCAGCCTGCTGCTGGGCTTCCGGGTGGCGGGCCGGGTCCGCAACACCGTCCGCGAGGTGGCCCGGGTCGCCGAGGGGCTGGCCGACGGCGACCTGACCCGGAGCTCGGGCGTGACCGTGCGCGACGAGGTCGGCCTGATGGCGGGCTCGCTCGACGAGGCCGTCGCCCGGCTGCGCCAGGACGTCGTGACGCTGGCCGGCAACGCCTCCACGCTGCACTCCGCAGCCGGTCAGCTGACCGCGGTCTCGGGCGCCGTCGACTCGGCCGCCTCGGACGCCTCGGTCCAGGCCGGCTCGGTCGCCGCCGCGGCCGACACCGTCTCGAACAACCTGCAGGTCGTCTCGGCCGGTTCGCACGAGATGGGCTCGGCCATCCGCGACATCAGCGTCTCCACCACCGAGGCCTCCGAGGTGGCGGTGCAGGCGGTCGAGGTCGCCTCGGCCACGAACGCGATCGTGGCCCGGCTCGGCGAGTCGTCGAGCGAGATCGCCTCGGTGGTCAAGACGATCACCGCGATCGCCGAGCAGACCAACCTGCTCGCGCTCAACGCCACCATCGAGGCGGCCCGGGCCGGCGAGTCCGGCAAGGGGTTCGCGGTCGTCGCCGGTGAGGTCAAGGACCTGGCCCAGGAGACGGCCAAGGCCACCGAGGACATCGCGCGCCGGGTGCAGGCCATCCAGAGCGACACCGGCGGCGCGGTCGCCGCGATCGGCGAGATCTCGTCCATCATCGAACGGATCAACGGCATCCAGATGACCATCGCCTCGGCCGTGGAGGAGCAGACCGCGACCACGCAGGAGATGAACCGGACGCTGTCCGAGGCCGCGTCGAACGCCGGCAACATCGCCGCCACGATCGGCGGCGTGTCGGAGGCGACCCAGCGCACCACGGCCTCGGTCGGCGAGACCCGGCACGCGGCCGACGACCTGGCGACGACCGCGAGCCAGCTGCAGACGCTGGTCTCGCGCTTCCGCTACTGAACAGGCTCAGTGCTCGAAGGCGTGGGCCATCGAGGCCTGCTCCTCGAGCACTTCGCTGATCCGGGCCTGCACGGTGTTGATCTGGGCGATCGTGTCGCTGGTGGTGCGGATGCCGGAGGCCACCGACTCGGCGCTCGACTGCAGGGCCGCGATCTGCTCGGAGACCTTCTTGGTGGCTTCCGCGGTCTCGCGGGCCAGCTCCTTGACCTCGCCCGCGACGACCGCGAAGCCCTTGCCGATCTCGCCCGCCCGGGCCGCCTCGATGGTGGCGTTGAGGGCCAGCAGGTTCGTCTGATCGGCGATCGACGAGATGATCTGGATGACGTCGCCGATGGCCGCCGACGCGTCGTTGAGCGCGGCGACGTCGCCGGTCATGTCCGAGGCCCGGCTCACCGCGTCGTCGGCCACCCGGCTCGCGTCCGAGGTGGCCGTGCGCAGCCGGGACACCGTGTCGAGCAGGGACCGGGCGTTGCCGGCGGCGATCTCTGCCCCGCGCACCACGTCGAGGCGCTGCGACACGAGCTGCTGCACGTTGCGCAGCGCGTCCATCCGTGAGTCCGACAGCTCGACGAACTCGGTGGTGAAGAAGTCCATCGTGCCGACGATGCGGTCGCCGCTCGAGATCGGGAAGCAGACCCCGGAGCGGACGCCGGCCCGTTGTGCCGCGGGCGCCCGCACGCAGTCGGTGAGCTGCCCGATGTCACGGACGAAGACCAGGTCGCGGGCCCGCCAGGCCCGGCCCGACAAGCCGACCCCCTCGGCGAACGTGGCAGCCAGGGTGACCTTCTTGAACTCCTCGCCGGCGTCGCCCGACTCGACCATGAAGCGCAGCACGTTGTCCTGTTCGTCGATCTGCCAGTACGAGCCGTAGGCCCAGTGGAAGGCCGTCCGCACGGCGTCCAGGGCGGACCGCAGCGCGACCGACGAGTCCGAGGTGTGCCCGAGGGCGGCCACGACATTGGTCACGGCCAGCCGGTCGTCGGCCACCTGTCGGGTGTAGTACGCGGTCAGCGCGGCCACCCGGGCCTGCTCGGCGACCCGGCCGATGGCGCCCCACTTGCTGATCAGGGCTGAGTCCGGGGCGGCGTCGCGCGATGCGTAGTACTCCATCACCGCAGTCACCTTGTGGCCCGTGGTGATCGGGACCGCCGTGCCCGACAGGGCGCCGCCCCGGTGCGCCGCGGCGAAGCGCGGATCGGCGACGGCCGTCGAACCGGTCAGGTACACCGCGTGGTTGCTGCGGATCGCCTGCTGGACGACACCCGACACCCCGCCGCCGAGCGAGCCGGCCAGCTTGCCGCACTCGTACTCCAGCCGGGGAGTGCCGTTGTCGATGATCCACACCGCCACGTACAGCAGGTCGTAGAACTCGAGGTACGTCGAGGCGTAGATGCGCCAGCTGCTCGCCTCGTCCGTGGCCGACTCGAGGTTGTTGACCAGCTCTTCGAGCGCCTCGATGTCGCGCGGAGGCGTGCGCTGCGGTGCGGCCTCGTCCACCGTCCGCTTTCCGAACAGACCCATGACGTCAGGCTACGGAGTGTTATGCGGTCTTTAAGGCCCAATCGCGAAACACCGACCCCGCCCCCGCACAGATCGGCGAGAACCAATACGGTGCGTCCCCATGGGTGTTCGTGACCTCTTTTCGCCCGCGCGGACGCCGCGCCGGGCCGGTGACAAGATTCAGCGCGGCGTGTCCGTGTTCGTGGTGGGGCTGCTGTTCGCCATGACGCTCGTGTCGGTGCTGCTGGCGCTGGCGAGCAGCGACGGCGGGGCCGGCGTCACCGCTTTCCTGCTGTTCGTGGCCGCGGCCGCGGTCGGCGCCGGGCTGGGCTTCCTGTTCGGGCTGCCGAGGGCCCGGGCCGCCGAGGCGAGCGAGGCCGCCGCCAACGACGGGCGGGCCGCCACCTTCTATCTGACCAACTCGAACCTGATCAAGGTGTCGGACTGGCTGACCACGATCGTCATCGGTCTCGGCCTGGTCAACCTGGGCAAGGTCGTGCCCAGCCTGCGCAGCCTGGCGGGGGCGCTGCACGACCCGTTGGGCAGCACGGCGTACGCGGGTGCGGTGGGCATCTCGGTCTTGATCATCGGACTGCTGGCCGGGTTCATCCTGAACTACCTGTGGACCAGCATCCGGGTCCGCGAGCTGCTGGAGGAGGCCGAGCGTCAGAACCAGCAGACGGTGCCCGACCTGAGCAACCAGACGCTGGGCGAGGCCAAGCAGGCGGCCAGCCGCAGCAACGTGACGCTGCTGGTGCCCGACGGCGTGCCCGACAACGCGCTGGTGACCCGGCAGGCCGTGCCGCCGGGCGCGACCGTGCCGAGCGGCACCGCGGTGGCCGTCAGCACGGTCGAGATGCCCGACCTCAGGCCGTGAGCTCGCTCAGCGCGTCGGCGAAGATCGAGTGGTGGCGGTCGACGTCGGCCGTGGTGGTCTGCGGCGCCATCAGCGCCATGTTGTGGAACGGGGTGAGCAGCACCCCGCGGTTGGCCAGGTAGACGTGCAGGAAGTCCTCGAGCTCGGCGTCCGCGGCGGCCGCCGACTCGGTACCGTTGCGCGGGGCGGGGTCGGCGAACCGGTACTCGACGCGAGCGCCGAGCCGGCTGACCGACCACGGCAGCCCGTACCCCTCAATGATCTTGCGAAGCCCGGTGGCGAACGCGGTCGCGGTGGCGGTCATCCTCTCGAACGCCTGCTCGGTCAGCACCTGGTCGAGGCAGGCGCGGGCGGCAGCCATCGAGACCGGGTTGCCGGCCAGGGTGCCGCCGACCCCGCCCATGTCGACCAGGTCGAGGTCGGAGCGGCCGAGGATGGCCCCGGCCAGATCGGCGCTCAACCCGTACGCCCCGATCGGGATGCCGCCGGCGATGGCCTTGCCGATCGTGAGCACGTCGGGAGCGAGGTCCCAGGCCGCGGTGGCCCCGCCCGGCCCGGCCGAGAACGTGTGCGTCTCGTCGTTGATCAGGTAGGTACCGTACTTGCGGGTCAGCTCACGCACCCCGGCCAGGTAGCCCGGCTCGGGCAGCACGATGCCGATGTTGGTCAGCGCCGGTTCCATGAGCACGGCCGCCACATCGCCGTGGGCGAGCTCGGCCTCCAGCATGGACAGGTCGTTGAACTCGGCGACCCGGCTCGTCGCGGTCACGTCGACCGGCGCGCCGACGTTGCCCTCCCGGCTCGTGCCGCGCCCGTCGGGCCCGACCACGATCAGCGACTCGTCGACCGAGCCGTGGTAGCAGTAGCTGTTGACCAGGATCTTCGGCCGCCCGGTGACCGCCCGCAGCAGCCGGATGGCCCACCGGTTGGCGTCGGTCGCGGTCAGCGCGAAACTCCAGTAGGGCAGCCCGAACCGGCGGCTCAGCTCGGCGCCCACGGCCGCCGCGTCCTCGGTCGGCATCATCGTGGTGGCCCCGCCCAGCGTGGCCAGCCGGTGGTTGACGGCCTCGACGACCGGCGCGGGGGAGTGCCCGGCCATGGCCCCGGTGTCACCCAGGCAGAAGTCGAGGTACTCGTGGCCGTCGACGTCGGTGATCCGGTTGCCGGAGGCCCGCTCGAAGTAGACCGGGAACCCGGCCGCGGTCTTGTTCATCCAGGTCATCGGCACCCGCCCGAACAGGTGGTCGGCCCGCTGATAAGCGGCGGCCGACCGGGGCCGCCGCTCGGCGAAGACACCGCGCTCACGGGCGGCCAGCCCGGCCAGCAGGGCGCGATCAACTCCGGATTCCGTCGTCATGGCGAGACGCTACCAATGTTCCGATCACGGAAGCGAGCCCCTACGAACGATTCCGCAGCAGCTTCAGGATGCCGTGAGGGCCCGGGCCGCGCCCGCCGCCACCAGTTCCGGCATGCCGTGGCGGGGCGAGGGCCGGCGGTAGTGCAGCGACAGCACCCCGTACAGGACGCCGTAGGAATCCAGCAGCGGATACGAGTAGACGGCCCGGACGCCCGCCGCCCGCACCGTGTCCAGGATCGCCCGGTCGCCGAAGACCGGGCTCCGCAGCACGTCGTCGATCAGGACGGCCTCGCGGGTCGCCGCCGCGACCGACCAGGCGGTGACCCGGTCGCCGCCCAGACCGTCGAAGAACGCCAGGTAGTCGTCGTCGAAGCCGCGCTGGCCCTGCCGGTGCAGACCGGCCGTCGCCGCGTCGTAGCCGCGCAGGTCGCAGAAGTCGGCCCGCCCGGCGACGAGGGCCGATTCCAGCACCGCCTCGGCGATCGTGGGCCGGTCGGCCAGCGCCAGGAAGCCGGGGTCGAGAAAGCCCAGCCCGTTGCGGCCGGCCCCGCGGCGCAGGTCGGCCAGCAGCCGCCGGCGGGTCTCCGCCACCTCGGCGTCGATGGCCCGCTGGTGCAGGTGGGCCCGCATCTCGGCCACCTGCAGCTCGATCCGCTGTCGTTCGGCGACGGCCCATCGCAGCTCGGCCTGCGCCCGCGCGTCCGCCGGGACCTGGGAGCCCATCGTTCGATGGTTGCCCGCCCGGCCCGGCGCGTCCAGCCCCCGGCTCCGGCCGGGATGTCGTGTGAAGTCCCTCGCACCGGCTCAGATCGGGGCCGGGCGGTCCGATGACCCGTCGTGCGGCACGGACGGCTCTGGTTCTGGTGGCTCGCGGCCGGGATGGTCGCGGCCGCCGTTCATTTCGTGCTGCCCGAAGGCAGTGTCGTGGCCAGCATCGTGTACGACCTGATCGGGGTGGCCACCGCGGCCGGCATCCTGATCGCGTTGCGCCTGCACCGGCCCGAGCGCCCGGCGATGTGGCGCTGGCTGGCGGCCGCGCAGATCACCTTCGTGGCCGGCGACCTGACCTACGAGTTCTACGAGAGCGTGCTGCACCGGTCGCCGTACCCGTCGTTCGCCGACGTGTTCTATCTCGGCTCGTACCCGATGCTGTTCGCCGGTCTGTTGCTGCTGGTGCGCCGGCACCGCAGCGAGTCCGGCGACCTGATCGACGCGGCCATCGTCGGCACCGGGCTGGGCCTGGTGTTCTGGCTGTTCGTGCTCTACCCGGTGGCCGCCGACTCCGGCACCTCGACGCTGGAGCACATCACCACGGTCGCCTACCCGGCGGCCGACGCGATGGTCATCGGCCTGCTGGCCCGCCTGTTCACCGGCGGCGGCACCCGCTCGACCAGCGCCCGGCTGCTCGTGGCGGGCGCGGTGCTCATGCTCGTGGCCGACATCGCCTTCGCCGTCCTCCCGCTCTACACGTCGGCCTCGACCCACCTGGCCGACCCGGTCTTCCTGCTGGCCTACGTCTTGTGGGCGGTGGCCGCGCTGCACCCGTCGATGGCCGGCGAGCGCGGCGGCGAGGTGCGGGTGGCGGCCCGGGTCGGGCCGTCCCGCCTGCTGCTGTTCGGCGGCTGCGCGCTGCTGGCCCCGGCCCTGCTGCTGATCCCGCGGATCGGCGGCGACCCGGTCGGCCGGCTCTCGGTCGCGGTCGGCGCGGGCGTGCTGGTGCTGCTGGTCATCGCGCGGATGTCCGGGTTCGTGTTCGAGGTGCGCCGCCAGTCGGCCGAGCTGACCCGGGCCGCCATGCAGGACCCGCTGACCGGGCTGGCCAGCCGCCGCCGGTTCGAGCAGGAGCTGGGCGAGGCCCTGGCCGCCGGTCGCCCGCAGATCGCGCTGCTCGGCCTCAACGGCTTCAAGAACGTCAACGACGAGCTGGGCCGGCCGGTCGGCGACCGCGTGCTGGGCTCGCTGGCCGCCCGGATGTCGGCCGCGGCGCCGGTCGGCGCGCTGGTGGCGCGGATCGGCGGCGACGAGTTCGCGGTGCTGCTGACCGACGCCGACGCCGGCCAGGCCCGGGCGGCGGCCGCGGCGCTGGCCCACGCGCTGGGCGCGCCGGTGGCCGAGGGCGGTCACGAGCTGTACGTCGGGGTCGCCATCGGACTGGCCGGGGGCACCGGCGTCAGCCCGGTCGAGCTGCTGCGGCAGGCCGAGTCGGCGATGTACGCGGCCAAACAGACCGGTGAGCCCGTACGCCGCTGGACCCCGGCCCTGGACGAGCGGGCGGGCGAGTTCGTCCGGCTCGGCGCCGAGATCCGCACCGCGCTCGACCTGGGCCAGTTCCGGGTCGTCTACCAGCCGATCGTCGAGCTGCCGGCCGGGCGGGTGGCCGCGGTCGAGGCCCTGGTGCGCTGGGAGCACCCGGTGCGCGGGCTGGTCAGCCCGGCCGCGTTCATCCCGGTCGCCGAGCGCAACGGCCTGATCGTCGAGCTGGGCGAGTGGATCCTGCGCACGGCCTGTCACCGCCTCGCGGCGTGGCGGTCCGACCTGGGCCCGGCCGCCCCCGACCGGATCAGCGTCAACGTCTCGGCCCGCCAGCTGGCCCGCCCGCACTTCGCGGCGACCGTGGCGGCGGCCCTGGCCGACAGCGGCCTGCCCGCGTCGTGCCTGGCCGTCGAGGTCACCGAGACCGCCGTCTTCGAGGGCGGCCAGGCCGTGGTCGCGCTGCACGAACTGCGCGCGCTCGGCGTGCGGATCGCGCTCGACGACTTCGGCACCGGCCACTCGTCGCTCGGTCTGCTGCAGACCGTGCCGGTCGACATCCTCAAGGTCGACAAGTCGTTCGTCGACAACGTGACCGAGGCCGGCCGGCCCACGGTCATCGCCGACGCGCTCTACCAGGTGAGCGCGGGCCTGGGGCTGGTCGCGGTGGCCGAGGGCGTCGAAACGGCCGAGCAGGCCGAGGCCCTGCACCGGCTCGGCTACCGCTACCTGCAGGGCTACCACTTCGGCCGTCCGGTGGCCGAGCCCGACTTCACCCCGGCCACCGTCGTCGTCCTGGCTTAGGACGCCGCCCAGTCGCCCAGCGCCCAGTCGCGGACCTCGGGCATGTCCTCCAGGTGTTCCACCACGTACTGCTCGTGACGGGCCAGCTGGGACTCGCACCACTTCTTCAGGTCTTCGGCCCCCTGGGGCAGCCGGCGCGCGTTGTTGATGGCGTCGATGACCAGGTGGTAGCGCGAGGCCCGGTTGCGCACCGTCATGTCGAACGGGGTCGTCGTGGTGCCCTGCTCGATGAAGCCGCGCACCCGGAACCGGTCGGCGTCGGGCCGGCCGTGCACGAGCTGGTGGATCGCCCCCGGGTAGCCGTGGAACGAGAACACCACGTCGACCGTGTCGGTGAACAGCTCGGTGAACAGGGTGTCACTCATGCCGTGCGGGTGGTCCTTGCGCCGCACCAGCGTCATCAGGTCGACGACGTTGACCACGCGCACCCGCATCCCGGGCAGCTTTTCCTTGAGGATCTGGGCCGCGGCCACCGTCTCCATGGTCACGACGTCGCCGGCGCAGGCCATGATGATGTCGGGGTCGCTCGTGCCGTCGTCGGTGCCGGCCCAGTTCCAGATGCCGGCGCCGCGGGCGCAGTGCTCGATCGCCTCGTCCATGGTCAGCCACTGCAGCTGCGGCTGCTTGTCGATGACGATCAGGTTGATGTACGACTTCGACCGGAAGCAGTGGTCGGCCACCGAGAGCAGGCAGTTCGCGTCCGGCGGCAGGTAGACCCGGCTCACCGTGCCCCGCTGGGTCAGCACGTTCTGGATCAGGCCGGGGCCCTGGTGGCTGAAACCGTTGTGGTCGTTGCGCCACGCCGTCGAGGTGAGCAGCACGTTCAGGCTCGGCACCTTGGCCCGCCAGGGCAGGTGGTCGGCCTCTTCCAGCCACTTGCCGTGCTGGATGGTCTGCGACGCGCTGACCATGGCGAACGCCTCGTAGGTGGCGAACAGGCCGTGCCGGCCGGTCAGCGTGTAGCCCTCGAGCCAGCCGTGGCAGTTGTGCTCGGACAGCACCTCCATCACCCGGCCGTCGCGGCCGAGGGCGTCGTCGCCGGGGTACACCTTTTCCATGAAGGCGCGGTCGGAGACCTCGAGGACCGCGCCCAGCCGGTTGCTGTTGGTCTCGTCGGGCGAGAACAGCCGGAACCGGTCGGGGTTGTTGCTGTAGATCTCGCGCATGAACTCGCCGAGCTTGCGGGTCGACTCGGCCCGCAGCGTGGCCGGCGCCTTGACGTCGATGCCGTAGTCGCGGAAGTCGGGCAGGTCGAGCTCGCGGGTGAGCACCCCGCCGTTGGCGTGCGGGCTCGCGCTCATCCGCAGGTCGCCCTCCGGGTCCTGCTCGCGCAGCAGCGCGGTGGGCGCGCCGTTCTCGTCGAAGAGCTCCTCGGGCCGGTACGACTTGAGCCAGGTCTCGAGCAGGGCCAGGTGTTCCGGGTTGTCGCGCACGCCGGACAGCGGCACCTGGTGGGCCCGGAACGTGCCGGTGACCTGGACGCCGTCGACCTCTTGCGGGCCCGTCCAGCCCTTGGGGGTGCGCAGCACGATCAGCGGCCAGGTCGGTCGGGTGCCGTCCCAGTCGCCGTCGCGGGCCGAGCGCTGGATGGTGCGGATGCGGCCCCAGGCCTCGGCCAGCGCGGCCGCGAACCGGTGGTGCATGCCGGGAACGTCGTCGCCCTCGACCTCGATGACCTCGTAGCCGTGACCGCTGAGCAGCTCGCGCACCTCGGCCGGGTCCTTGCGGCCGAGCACGGTAGGACCGCTGATCTTGGCCCCGTTGAGGTGCAGGATCGGCAGCACGGCGCCGTCGCGGGACGGATTGAGGAAGGACACGCCTTTCCACGAGCCCTCGAGCGGGCCGGTCTCGGCCTCGCCGTCGCCGACCACGGCGATGGCCAGCAGGTCGGGGTTGTCGAAGACCGCGCCGAACGCGTGGACCAGCACGTAGCCCAGCTCGCCGCCCTCGTGGATCGAGCCCGGGGTGGTCACCGAGACGTGGCTCGGGATGCCGCCGGGGCTGGAGAATTGGCGGAACAGCTTGCGCAGGCCCTCCTCGTCGCGGGTCACCTCGGGATAGACCTCGGAGTAGGTGCCCTCGAGGTAGCCGGCGGCGACCAGGGCCGGGCCGCCGTGGCCGGGGCCGGTCAGGTAGATCGCGTCCTGCCCGGTGTGGCGGATCAGGCGTGAGACGTGGGCGTAGACGAACGACAGGCCCGGGCTGGTGCCCCAGTGGCCGAGCAGCCGCGGCTTGATGTGCTCAGCTCGCAACGGCTCGCGCAGCAGCGGGTTGGCCTGCAGATAGATCTGACCGATGGTCAGGTAGTTGTTCGCCCGCCACCAGGCGTCGAGGCGCGCCAGATCGGCCTCGTCGAGCGTCGGCAACAGGTCGGAGACAGCCGTGGGCACAGGCTCGTCCTCTCACTTCGCGGTCGTTGACGGTCACGCTATGACTACCCGCAGGCGGCCAACAGAGTCTTTGGTACTGGGTGGAAGTGACTTTTGCGTGTCACTGAACCGTCGGCCCCGTACATCCGTTCCCCCTGGCGTGCCCGAGACTCCGGACGGCCCGCCGGCCGTCGGCCGCGTCAAGACGTTCCTCCGCCACCCCCGCGTCCAGCTGACGCTGACTGTCGTGGCGGCCGTCCTGCTCTTCGCGGCCCTCATCTTCCCGAACGTCCTGTACCGGCTGACCCCGCTGGGCTTCCTGCGCATCCCGGTCGAGGGTGTGGTGATCCTCGGCCTGCTCGTGGTGCTGCCGCCCCGGGCGCGGCGGGTGTTCGCCGTCGTGGCCGGGGTGTTGGTCGGTCTGCTGGTCCTCGAGAAGATGCTCGACATGGGCTTCTTCGAGGAGCTCAACCGCCCGTTCGACCCGGTGCTGGACTGGGTGCTGTTCGACGACGCGTTCAGCTTCGCGGTCGACTCGTACGGCCGCCCGGCCGCCATCGCCGCCGTCGCCGCGATCCTGCTGCTGGTCGTGGGCGTGCTCGCCCTCACCTGCTGGTCCGTGCTGCGGGTGGGGGCCCTGGTCGGCCGGCACCGCAAGCGCTCGGCGATCACCGCGGGCGGCGTCGGCGTGGCCTGGGCGCTGACGTTCTCACTCGGCATCTCGGTGTGGGGCGCCGTGCCGGTCGCGGCCCGCAGCACCTACACGTACGCCTGGGACCGGGCCAACCAGGCCCGGGCCGGCCTGCGCGACGAGGCCAACTTCGCCCGCGAGGTGCAGCAGGACCCGTTCAAGGCCGTGCCCCCGGCCCAGATGCTGACCGGGCTCAAGGGCAAGGACGTGATCTTCACCTTCGTCGAGAGTTACGGCCGCAGCGCCGTCGAGGGCGTCGCCCTGGCCCCGGCCGTCACGCCCGTGCTCGACCGCGGCACGGCCACCCTGGCCGAGGCCGGATTCACCGCGCGCAGCGGCTGGCTCACCTCGCCCACGTTCGGCGGCGGCAGCTGGCTGGCCCACGCCACCTTCGAGTCCGGCCTGTGGATCAACAACGAGCAGCGCTACCGCAACCTGGTCGCCACCGACCGCCTGACCCTGACCCGGGCCTTCCGCAACGCGGAGTACCGCACGGTCAGCGTCATGCCCGGCGCCACCCGGGCCTGGCCCGAAGGCAACTTCTACGGGTACGACACCGTGTGGGACAGCCGCAACCTGGGTTACCAGGGCCCGAAGTTCAGCTGGTCGCCGATGCCCGACCAGTACACGCTCAAGCAGCTCAACACCATCGAGTACAAGAAGCCCGGCCGCGGCCCGCTGATGGTCGAGATGCCGCTGGTCTCGAGCCACACGCCGTGGACGCCGATCCCCGAGTACCTGCCCGACTGGAACCAGGTCGGCGACGGCTCGATCTATCACCGCATGGTCGACGGCGGCAAGAAGCCGAGCGCGTTGTGGGCCGAGCCGCGCGAGGTGCGTACCGAATACGGCAAGTCGGTCGTCTACTCGCTGACCGCCCTGATCAACTGGATCAAGCTGTACGGGGACGACAACCTGGTCATGGTCTTCCTGGGCGACCACCAGCCCTCGCCGATCGCGGCCGGGTCCGGGGCCAGCCACGACGTGCCGATCACGGTGCTGGCCAAGGACCCGGAGGCGCTGAGGCGGATCGCGAGCTGGGGCTGGACCGAGGGCCTGCGCCCCCGCCCGGACGCACCGGTGTGGCCGATGAACGACTTCCGCGACAAGTTCTTCGCCGCGTTCGGCGAGCAGGCCCCGGCCTCGTAGAAAAAGTCCGGCGGGATGTCGATTCCGGTGGCGCCTCGATCGTCACCATGGAGAACGACACACCAGCGGAGGAGACATCACCATGCGGTACGTCATGATTCTCACCGGGGACGAGGCCCCCTGGAACGACCCCGAGATCGCCGGCCCCCTGATGGAGGAGATCACCACCTGGTGGGGCAAGTGGTTCGAGGCCGGCAAGCTCGAGGAGGGCGGGGCCGAGCTGGCCCCCTCCGCCGGCGCCAAGACGGTCGGCCGCGGGCCCGATGGTGCACCCACGGTGACCGACGGCCCGTTCCTGGAGCTCAAAGAGGTCGTCGGCGGCTTCATCTATCTGCAGGCGGACGACATCGACGACGCGGTCGCGGTCGCCTCGACCTGGCCGTGCATCGCCGCCCTGGGCGACCGGGTCGAGGTACGGCCGGTCATGGAGCGCTGAGCCGGCCGATGCGGCGGCTCAGCAGCTCGCGCTCGGCCGGGTTGGTGGCCAGGGCCAGCGCCCGCCGCAACGCCTCGGCCGCCTCTTCCCGGCGGTCGAGGCGCAGCAGCAGATCGGCCCGGGTCGCGTGCCACAGCCGGTAGCCGGACAACCGCTCGGCGAGGGCGTCCACCTCGCCGAGCGCCACCGCCGGCCCGGCCACGAAAGCCGTGGCCACGGCCCGGCTCAAGGCCACCACAGGTGACGGGGTGACCTGCAGCAGCCGGTCGTAGAGGGTGCGGACGGCCGGCCAGTTCGTGGCCGTCCACGACGGCGCGAGCGCGTGCTGGGCCGCGATGGCCGCCTGCAGCTGGTACGGCCCGGGCCGGTCGATCGCGGCCGCCCGGGCGAGCCGCCCCACACCGTGCCGGATCAGCGGGCCGTCCCACCGGGACCTGTCCTGCTCCTCCAGCAGGACGAGACGGTTCGTCCCGTCGAAGCGGGCGGACGCGCGGGCCTCGTGCAGTTCCAGGAGTGCGGCCAAGCCGGCCGCCTCGGGCTCGCGCGGCATCAGGTCGGCGAGTTGCCGGGCCAGATCGAGACCCTCGCGAGCCAGATCGCGGCGCTCGGCCCCGTCGCCCGACGCGGCCAGGTAGCCCTCGTTGTAGATGAGGTAGAGCACTGTCAGCACGGCCGGCAGGCGGGTGGCCAGCTCGTCCGGGGGCGGGACTTCCACCCGTACGCCGGAAGCTTTGAGGTTTTTCTTGGCCCGGACCAGGCGCTGGGCCATCGTGGGCGGGGGCAGCAGGAACGCGGCGGCGATCGCGTCGGCGGGCAGACCGGCCACGGCGTTGAGGGTCAGGGCCATCCGGGCCGGCTCCGGCAGCGCGGGGTGGCAGCAGGCGAAGACGAGGGCCAGGCGGTCGTCGGCGGTGGGTTCGGGCGGGGGCGTACGGGCCAGGGCGGCGACCTTCTCGCGGCCGGTGGCCTCCCGCTTGAGCGTGTCGAGGGCCTTGCGCCAGGCGGTGGTGACCAGCCAGCCGGCCCGGTTGCCGGGCACGCCGTCGGACGGCCAGCGGCGCAGGGCCTCGGCCACCGCCTCCTGCAGGGCCTCCTCGGCCCGGTCGAGGTCGCCCAGCCGGCGGGCCAGCACGCCGAGCATGCCGCCGGCGTCCGACCGCCAGGTCTCGTCCACCGCCGCCTGTGCGTCCACCGGTCCCAGTCTGCCCGCTCCTCGTCCGTCGAACCGGATCGGCGGTCGTGACGTGTGGACGGGGCAGGGTTTGAACCGGGAGGTCGCGATGTCCGTACCACCCCACATGTGGGATGACGGGCGATTGCTGGCCGCGCTCGCCGCGCTGCCACCCGAGGCCTTCGACCAGGGCTCGACCGGTGACGACGAGCTGCAGTGGCGGCGTACGGCGAGACGCCTCCGCCAGGAACTGGGCGCGGAGCGGCGTCCGGCGCTTCCCCGGGGACACATCGCCCCGGTGCTGAGGCTCCGGCCCGCGGTCGACTGACCGCACGGGTTTCGCCGATCCGCGCCCCGGCTGATGGGGCGCGGTGACGACATGACTTCGGAAGAACTGCTCTCGACCGTCGAAGAGCTGCGGGAGCTGGCCGCGGGCGCGCAGGAGGCGGCTGCGGTCGAGGCCCGGGCTTCCCTCGTACGGCTGGCCGGCGACGACAACCGAGCCGTGTCCACGGCGGCGTCGGAGGCGCTGGCGGCGACCTCGATCCGGTTGGAGCCGGCGCGGATCGACTTCGGGCCGGTCTCGCCGGGCACGCCCAGGTTGTCGGCGAGCGTGGCCGTGCTGGGGTCGCCGGTGGGGTTGACCTCGCGCCTCAAGGTGACGGGCGCAGGACTGCGGGCCCGGATCGCCGGTGACCAGTTACAGGTCGAGTGGGTGCCGGGGGAGTCGGCGCTGTCCGGCAAGGTCGCCCTCGACGGCCCCGCCGGCGCAGCCGACCTGACCGTCACCGGCCATCTCGGCCTGACACCCGACGGTTTTCCACCTGTGGACGGCTTCCCGCCTGTGGGCGTCGCCACCGACCGCGCCGGCTCCGACCCTGTGGACGACGCACTTGGTCGCGGTGGTTCTGGGCTCGTGGACGACGCGAGTAATCGCTTCGGCTTCGGTGCTGTGGACGCAGCGGGTGGAACCGGTGTCTCCGGCTCGGACGATCGGGTGTCGAGCGGGCGTCTCCGTTTCGGGCCGGCCGAACCGGCTTCCGGACCTGGCGCGAAGCGGCTTTCCCGGGTGTTGCGGCTGCCTCGGCCGGAGCGCCGCGGCAAGGGCCTCATCGTCGCGGGTGCGGCTGCCGTCGTTCTGCTCGCCGGCACTGGTATCGCGGCTGCCGTGACGTTCACTGATTCGCCGCAGGCCTCGTTCCGTCCTCCCACCGGAAACTCAGTGCCTTCCGCGCCATCCACAGGAGCGCCATCCACAGGCGGGCCGTCCACAGGGGTGCAGGCGCCGGCCAGTTCGGACAGGCCGGCTGTCGAAGGGACGATCCGCGTGGGTGACGAGCCGGAGGGCGTGACGGTGTCGCCCGACAGCCGCACCCTCTACGTCGCCAATCAGGACTCGCGCATCCTGTCCGTGGTCGACCTCGCCTCCCGCAAGGTGCGACCGGTGACGCTGCGCAACACTCCGCGCTTCGTGACCGTCTCGGCGGACGGGCGGCGCGTCTTCGTCTCGATGTACGAGAACGACCTCAACGGCAGCGGCGTGGCCGTCGTCGACGCCTCCTCGCTGAAGATCGTGGGCGACCTGAAGACCGGCGTGCAGCCCTACGCCCTGGCGGTGGCGCCTGACGGCCGGCTGTGGGTACCCATCCACGGCGGCCGCAACGTCGAGATCTACTCCGCCGCCGACCTGCAGCTCGAAGGCCGGGTCTTCGTGCCCGAGAACCCGCACGCGGTCGCCTTCGACACCGAGGGGCAACGCGCCTTCACCCCCGACCACGAGTCGAGCACGGTCTCGGTCATCGACGTCCGCACCGACCAGCGCCTGCGTTCGATCCCGGTCAGCCAGGCCCCGCACAGCCTGGCCGTATCACCCGACGGTCGTACAGTCGTGGTCGCCTGCTTCGGCGCCGACGCCGTGGAACTGATCGACACCGCAACGCTCAAGCGCCGAGGCCCGTTCCGAGTGGGCGACAAACCGCAGGCAGCAGCCTTCGCCACGGACAGCACCCACGCCTACGCCGTCAACGAGGCCGGCAACTCGGTCTCGGTGATCAACGCCCGCACCGGCGAGATCACGGCAACAGTCCCCGTCGGCCGCTCCCCGCGCACCATGGCCGTGTCCCCGAACGGTCGTTTCGCCTACGTCTCCAACGGCGGCGACGACACCGTCTCGATCCTCCGAGTGAGCTGACGGCCCCTGCCCTGGAGCCTCATCCAGCCGCACGGCCCCGCCGGCTCCGGCGCGCAGACCGCCCTCGGCTTCGTGCCGAGCCGCCCGGCCGTTGGCACCGAGCCGCCCGGCTCGCCCTTGGCACCGAGCCGCTCAGCCCGTCCCGGGCCGCGCGTCACGGGGAGTGCCCGAGATGCCAGGCGGCCTGGCCTGTAGGGCGTCTTGCCGCCTGCCCGCTGGGCGTGGTCATGCCGCCTGGCTGCCTTCTCGTGTCGCCTCGCGTTGCGGGCCTTTCGTCGAGTGGCCCGCCCGGGAGACCCAGTGACGCCGTCTGCCCGGGGTCTGGTGGTGTCGCCTGCCGTTGTGTCTCTTCGGATTGCCTGTCGCCGGGTGCCCCTTCGGGCTGGATCCGCGGGTCGCGAGTGGGTGGAAAGTCCAGTTGGCGGGATGAAGCCTTGCCTAAAAGCCGATAGGCAAGGTAGGAATTAGCGGTGACCACCTCGCTGTCCGCGCCGCCGGTTGTGCCGGCTGAAGCCGCGTTGCCCCGGCGTTCCCCGTTGGCGCCCAAGGGCGGGCGTCGGCGACGGTTCTTGTTGCGGGCGCTGGCCCTTGTCGTCCTCTACGGACTGTGGGAGATCGCCGCCCGCACCACGCAGAACCCGACGTTCATTCCGTCGCCGGGGGCGGTCTGGCATCAGCTGATCGAGACGTCCACCGTGCACGAGGGGGTGCGCGGATACAGCGGTCATCTGCTCATCGAGCACCTGGGCGTGAGCCTGCGCCGCATCCTGATCGGGTCGGCCATCGGTGTGGCCGGCGGTCTGGTGCTGGGTGTTCTGATGGGTGTCGTCCCGTGGTTGCGGGTCGCCACCGAGCCGGTGGTCACCTTTGTCCGGGCGCTGCCGCCTCTCGCGTATTTCAGCCTTTTCATCATCTGGTTCGGCATCGATGAGACCCCGAAGCTGTGGCTGCTCTCGATCGCCGCGCTGCCGCCGGTCGCGGTGGCGACTGCCGCCGCTGTTCAGGGGGCGCCGACCGGGCTGGTCGAGGCGGCCCGGGCGCTGGGTGCGGGACGGTGGGCCGTGATCCGCGACGTGACCCTGCCCAACGCGCTGCCCGAGATCTTCACCGGCATCCGCCTGGCCGTGGGCATCGCCTACAGCTCGGTGGTGGCGGCCGA
Source organism: Paractinoplanes aksuensis (assembly GCF_024137025.1). GTDB lineage: Bacteria > Actinomycetota > Actinomycetes > Mycobacteriales > Micromonosporaceae > Actinoplanes > Actinoplanes aksuensis. Next base: position 425,602 of record NZ_JAMYJR010000002.1, on the reverse strand, counting down.
GACCATCAACGGCGTCCCGGGCATCGGCGGCATGGTCCGCGACGCGCAGCGCTACTCCCAGACCGACGTGGTCGTGCTGGGCCTGTTCGCCATCGGCCTCTCCGGCCTGCTGATCGACGCCCTGCTACGCACCGCCGAGAACAGGCTGATCCCATGGCGCGGCCGCACCTGACCCCGCCCACCCACAACCACCGCAACCGGGAGCAACCGCGCGGCCGCAGGAATCGCTCACCCGCCCACCTTCAACCACTGCAACCGCTCGGCCGCAGGCATCGCGTCACCGCCCGCCGCCCACCACCGCGTGCAAATGCGCGCCTGCGCGCATTTCCCGACCACCGGCCGCCCGACAGCCATGCAACTGCGAGCAAATGCGCGCCTGTGCGCATCACCCCACCACCCGCCGCCCGACAGCCATGCAACTGCGAGCAAATGCGCGCCTGTGCGCATCACCCCACCACCCGCCGCCCGACAGTCATGCATCCGCGAGGAATGCGTGGCGCGGGCTTCTCCCGACCACCTGCTGACCCGGCAGCCAGTGCAACAGCAAGCAATTGCGCGGCTGCGCGCATAGCCGGGCCGAGTACCGCGCGAATGTGAGCGATCCCTGGCAAGCGCGCAGGAACGTTCATCGAGTCAGTCACGAAACGGGCAATGGCGAGTTGTCCACAGCTTGGCTATATCCATGACGACAGTGCAGAAATGAGCGAACGACCGTGAAGAAGCTTCGTGCCGGAGTTGCCGGCCTTGCCGTCCTGTTTCTTGCCGCGGGCACGGCTGCCTGCGGCAACGGAGCCGCGAGCGGTGGCGGGGGAGCGGACGCCGAGAAGAAGACGATCCGCATCGCCTATCAGGCGTTCCCGAGTGGGGACCTGATCGTCAAGAACCAGGGGCTGCTCGAGAAGGCGCTGCCCGGCTACCGGATCACGTGGACCAAGTTCGACTCCGGCGCGAGCATCAACACGGCGTTCGTGGCCAAGAGTGTGGACATCGCGGCCATCGGCTCCAGCCCGGTCGCGCGCGGCCTGTCCGCGCCGCTCAACATCCCGTACAAGGTGGCGTTCGTTCTGGACGTGGCCGGCGACAACGAAGCGCTCGTCGCGCGCAACGGCAGCGGCGTGACCGACGTGGCCTCGCTGCGGGGCAAGAAGGTGGCCACCCCGTTCGCGTCGACCGCGCACTACAGCCTCCTGGCCGCGCTGGACCGGGCCGGTGTCAAGGAGAACGAGGTCAGCATCGTCGACCTCGAGCCGCAGGACATTCAAGCGGCCTGGACGCGCGGGGACCTCGACGCGGCGTACACGTGGCTGCCGTCGCTGGCCGAGATCAAGAAGACCGGGAAGGTGCTCATCTCGAGCCGGGAATTGGCCACGGCGGGCAAGCCGACGCTCGACCTGGGCGTGGTCTCGACCGCGTTCATCGACGCGCACCCCGAAGCGGTCGACGCGTGGCGCAAGGTCGAGGCGCAGGCGCTCGACATCATCGCTTCCGACCCGGCCGCGGCGGCCAAGTCGGTGGGGGCCGAGCTGAACCTGAGCCCGGCCGAGGCCCAGGAGCAGATCTCGCAGGGCGTGTTCCTCAAGCCGGCCGACCTGGCCACCGACGAGTGGCTGGGCACCGAGGGCAAGGTCGGCAAGCTGGCCGACAACCTGGTCAGCGCGGCCGAGTTCCTCAAGAACCAGCAGAAGATCGACGCGGTCCCGGCCCTGGCCGACGTGCAGAACGCCGTCTACGTGAAAGGGCTCCCCAGTGTCCTCGGCTGACCCCGGACGATTGACCGGCGCTGCGGACTCGGCGGGCGAGGGCAATGCGGCCGACGGCGCTTCGGTCAACGGCACTTCGAGCGGCCGCCGGACTGCGCGGCTTGGCCGGGGCGGGGGAAACGCCGCACTCGGGAAGGTCGACCCGGACCGGGTGCCGACCGGGAGTCGTAGCGATGACGCCGCCATCCGACTCGAGGATGTCGAGCACCGGTACGGCGATGTCACCGCGGTCGGGCCGATCGACCTGACCGTGCCCGAGGGTGAGTTCCTGGTGCTGGTCGGGGCGTCGGGCTGCGGCAAGAGCACGCTGCTGCGCCTGATCGCGGGCTTCGAGGAGCCGACCTTCGGCACCGTACGGGCGGGAGGCGAGCCGCCCGTGCCGGGGCGCGGCGCGGGTCTCGTCTTCCAGCAGCCCCGCCTGTTCCCCTGGCGCAGCGTCGGCGGCAACGTGGCGCTGGCCCTCAAGTACGCCGGTCTGCCCGCCACCCCGCAGCGTGTGGACGAGTTGCTCGAGCGCGTCGGCCTGCACGATGTCGCTCGTCGGCGTACATGGCAGATCAGTGGTGGACAACAGCAGCGTGTTGCCATAGCAAGGGCGTTGGCTGTGGATAACCCCCTGCTACTGCTCGACGAGCCGTTCGCGGCCCTGGACGCGCTCACCCGGGAGCGCTTGCAGGAGGACCTGCGCCGGGTGAGCGCCGCGTCCCACCGCACCTGCGTGTTCGTGACCCACAGTGTCGATGAGGCGGTCTTCCTCGGCAGCCGGGTCGTGGTGCTCACGCCGCGCCCGGGCCGGATCGCCCTCGACCTGCCCATCGGCCTGCCGCGCACCGGGGTCGCCCCGGACGAGCTGCGCGGCTCGCCGGAGTTCGCCGCCCTGCGGGCCGAGATCGGCGCCGCCGTCCGTGACCGTTACTCGTCGGAGGTTCCCGCATGATTTTCGACCAGTTGTCGCCGCACTTCGGCGCGATCGTCCACGGGATCGACCTGTCCAAGATCACCGACTCGGATGTTGCCGACATCCGGGCTGCGATCGTGGAGCGCAAAGTCCTGTTCTTCCGCGATCAGACGCTCGACGACGACGGCCAAGTCGCGCTGGGCCGGCGGATCGGCGAGCTGACCGCCTCGCACCCGGTGGTCGGGGGTGTGGACGCCGAACACCCCGAGGTGTATGCGCTGGACAGCACCGACAACGGTTTCGCCGACGTGTGGCATACCGACGTGACGTTCATGCGGCGCCCACCGCTCGGCTCGATCCTGCGCGCGGTGACCCTGCCGCCGACCGGCGGCGACACGAACTGGGCGGACGGGCAACTGGCGTACGACTCGTTGTCGGAGCCGGTCAAGCGTCTGGCCGACCAGTTGGTGGCGGTGCACGACGGCAACCGCGAGTTCGGCTACTACCTGGCCCAGCGCCGGGGCGGCCGCGGCAACGAGTGGGACGGCGAGGTGGTGACCGAGCTGGAGCCGATCGAGCACCCGGTCATCCGGGTGCACCCCGAGACCGGCCGGCGCGGCATCTTCGTCAACCCCGGCTTCACGTCGCACATCGTCGGCGTCTCCGAGTTCGAGAGCCGCGCGATTCTCGACCTGCTGTACGCGCACCTGACCAAGCCCGAGCACATCGTCCGGCACCGTTGGCGTCCCGGCGACGTGGCCATGTGGGACAACCGCAGCACCGCCCACTACGCCAACCGCGACTACGGCACGGACCGCCGCGTCATGCACCGCATCACGTTGCGCGGCGACGTACCCCAGGGCGTTGCCGCTTCCTGACGCACCACGTTGTCCCGCGGCTTCGCGAAGCCGCGGGACTGCGCGTGTGGTCCGCTCACCCGGTTGCGAAGGTGGCGGACGGCCACCGTCGACCTGGCAGCGCCGCTGGGCGACCGGGTCGTCCTGCAGGTGCAGCAGGTACTGCCCGTCCCCCTCACCAGTCGCACCGGCTGAAGCGGCTGGGCGTCTGGGAGGGTCGCACCGGCTGAGGCGGCCGGGTGTTTGGAAGGGTCGCCGGTCGCATCGGCTGAGGCGGCCGGGCCTCGGGAAGGGTCGCCGGCGGCAACGGCTGACGTAGCCATGCCCCGGACGGCGTACCGACCGCAGCGGCTGAAGCCGACCGGCATCCAGGGCGTGCGTCGCCGGCGCCAACGGTGGTGACCGCCGGGCGTCAGGCGGCGGTCACCGGCACTTTGACGACGGCGTCGAAGAGGTAACCCAGGGTGTTGAACGTGGCCACCTCGGGCTGCGAGTTACCGCGTACGTCATAAGCCCGCGCCTGCAGACTGTGCGCGCCCACCGACGGTTTCCAGTCGAGTTCCCAGCGCTGCCACGCGTTGTCGATCGACGGGCCGACCGGGCGGGCGCGGCGCCAGCGGACGCCGCCGTCGGTGCTCACCTCGACGTGCTTGATGCGCCCGGCCGCCGACCACGACCGGCCGGTCAGCCGCACCCGCTTGCCGGCGGTGAAGGCGGCGCCGGGGTCGAGTTCGAAGGCGCTCTTGATGGACTGGCGGTCGAACGGCCGGCCGTCGGCGGGGAAGTCCGGACCGAAGAACCGGTAGAACTGCGTGTTCCACGGCGAGAACAGCGGGACGTCGGAGACCTCGATGCGGCCGACCCATTTGATGGACGCGCTGCCGATCCAGGACGGCACGACCAGGCGCACGGGGGCGCCGTGGTCGGCCGGCAGCGGCGAACCGTTCATCTCGTACGCGAGGATGACGTCGTCGAGGGCCTTGCGCACCGGCAGCGGGCGGCGGACGGGGCCGAGGTCGACGCCGCCGGTCACGTAGTTCGGGTCGAGGCCGGACGCCTGCACGTCGACGGCTCGCGAGCTGAGCCCGGCCTTGCGCAGGACGGTCGACAGCCGTACGCCCCGCCAGCGCGCCACGCCGACCGCGCCCAGCCCCCACGCCGTACCGGAAACGGTTTGGCCCTGTTGCGAGGTGAAATAGCTGCGGCCGTTGCCGGCGCATTCGAGCGTGACCGAGCGGGCGACCGACGGCAGGCGGTGCAGGTCGCGCAGCGAGAACGACACCGGGCCGCCGCGCAGGCCGGCGCCGGACACTTCGAGCCGCCACGTCGCGCTGTCGATGATCGGGGTGCTGGTGTGGTTGCGCACGAAGAACCGGTCGATCGGCACGTGGTAGCCGACGGCGGCCAGCGCCGACCACCGCGTCTCGGCGTTCGTGCCGAGGGGCTTGAACAGCTCGGGCGGCAGCGGCTTGACGATCGGGCCCTCGGCCGCCGCGGCCGGCGAAGCCTCGACCAGAGCGCCCGCGACGCCCGCCGCCGCGGTGAGTTTCAGCAGGTCACGCCGGGAGAATCCGTGCGCTCGGCCCGCCTGCCACTGTCCCAGTCGCAGCTTGTCGTATGCAACCTCATCCATGTCTCACAGCCTATCCAGTTGATAGGAAAAGTAGATAGGGTGGGGGCATGGACTTTCACTGGTTTCTGCCCACCAACGGCGACAGCCGCGACATCGTGGGCGGCGGCCACGGCACGCCGGTCGGCTCGGCCGGCGGTGTCCGCCCGCTGACCATCGGCTACCTCGGCCAGATCGCCCGCAGCGCCGAGCAGCTCGGCTTCGTCGGCGCGCTCACCCCGACCGGCGCCTGGTGCGAGGACGCGTGGATCAGCACGGCGATGCTGACCGAGGTCACCGAGCGGCTCAAGTTCCTGGTCGCGTTCCGGCCCGGCGTCATCGCGCCGACCCTGGCCGCGCAGATGGCCTCGACCTTCCAGCGGCTGTCGGGCGGCCGGTTGCTGCTCAACGTCGTCACCGGCGGCGAGTCGCACGAGCAGCGGCAGTACGGCGACTTCCTGGACAAGGATGCGCGTTATGCGCGTACGGGCGAGTTCCTGGCGATCGTTCGCTCACTTCTCCGCGGTGAAACGGTCACTTTCACCGGTGAGCACCTGCGCGTGGAGAACGCCAAGCTGGCCAAGCTGCCCGACCCCGCGCCCGCCATCTACTTCGGCGGCTCTTCCAAGGCGGCCGGGCCGGTCGCCGCGGATCACGCCGACGTCTACTTGACCTGGGGCGAGCCGCCCGCGCAGGTGGCCAAGAAACTCGACTGGATCCGGTCGCTCAGGCCGGACATGCGGTTCGGCATCCGGCTGCACGTGATCACGCGCGACACGGCCGAGGCGGCGTGGGCCGAAAGTGAGCGTTTGCTGCGCGGGGTGAGCGAGGCGGACATCGCTGCCGTGCAGGCCGGGCTCAGCCGCAGCGAGTCCGAGGGCCAGCGGCGCATGCTCGACCTGCACGGCGGCAACCGGGACGGGCTGGTCGTCTCGCCCAACCTGTGGGCGGGGGTCGGGCTGGTCCGCGGCGGAGCCGGCACCGCGCTGGTCGGCAGCCATCAGGAGGTGGCCGACCGGATCCAGGAGTACGCCGCGCTGGGCATCGACGAGTTCATCCTCAGCGGCTACCCGCACCTCGAGGAGGCGTACTGGTTCGGCGAGGGCGTGCTGCCCGAACTGGCTCGCCGCGGGGTGTGGCAGCACCCCGCGGGAGCCGGCGTGTCGGCCACCTCGGCGATCCCGTTCGCCGGCGTCCCGCTGAACAACGCGCCGGCGCCCAGCTGAACAACGCGCCGGCGCCCGCGTCACCCAGCTGAACGACGATCGCGCGCCCCGGCCGCCGGGCCGGGGCGCGCGATGTCAGGGTGGTCAGCGCGCGGCCGGGGCCGGTGTCTCCGGGGCGGGGAGCGCGGCCGGGCGGCCCGGCCACCAGAAGCGGTCGCCGCACATGGTGGCCAGGGCCGGGACCAGCACCGTACGCACGAGGAGCGTGTCCAGCAGGACGCCGATGCCGACGATGACGCCGATCTGGGTCAGCGTGATCACCGGGAGCACGCCGAGCACCCCGAACACGGCCGCCAGCAGGATGCCCGCGCTCGTGATGACGCCACCGGTGACCGCGAGCGCGTGCACCATCCCGTCCCGGGTGCCACGCTGCGGCGTCTCCTCCTTGGCCCGGGTGACCAGGAAGATGTTGTAGTCGACCCCGAGCGCGACCAGGAACAGGAACGACAGCAGCGGTACGCCGGTGTCGAGGGCCGGGTAGTCCAGCACGTGCCGGAACAGCCACGACCCGGCGCCCAGCGCGGCCCCGAAGCTGGCGATCACCGTGACCAGCAGCAGGACGGGCGCGACCAGGGCGCGGAGCAGGAAGATCAGCACGAGCAGCACGACCAGCAGCACGGCCGGCACGATGACCGTCAGGTCGCGCCGGGCCGCGTCCCGGTCGTCCAGGCCGGCCGCCACGCTGCCACCGACCAGGGCGTCCGTGCCGCGCACGTTGTCGCGCAGGGCGCGCACGGTGTCGTACGCCTCGGGGGTGTCCGGCGCGGCGGTGAGCACGGCGCTGATGCTCGCGAGGTCGCCCGTACGCTCCCCGATCCGGGCCGAGGCGACACCGGGTGTCCTGGTGACCAGCGCGAGCACTTCCTCGGCCCGCTGCGGCGTGGTCATGATCGTGGCCGGGTCGGTGGCGCCGGCCGGGAAGTAGCGGCTGACCGTCTCGAGGCCGTCGACCGCCTCGGCCTCGACCCGGAACTGGTCGGCCTGCGACAGGCCCAGCTTGGTGCCGGCCAGCCCGCTGCCCAGCGCGGCCAGCACGAGGACGGCGGCCACGGTGACGATCGCGGGCCGCCGCGAGACGCCCCGGCCGATGCGGGCCCACAGCCCCTTCTCGGCCTCGACGCCGGACACACCCACGCGCGGGATGAACGGCCAGAACAGTTTTCGGCCACAAACGAGCAGGGCGGGCGGCAGAACGAACAAAGCGAACACCGCGGCGATGGCGATACCGGCCGCGCCCGCGACACCGAGCGCGAGGTTCTTGCCCAGGCTGGCCAGCAGCAGGGTCAGCAGGCTGAGCACGACTGTGCCCGAGCTGGCCAGCACGGCCGGGCCGGCGCCCTTGAGCGCGTACCGCATCGCCTCGAACCTGTCCTCGTACCGGTGCAGTTCTTCCCGGTAGCGCGAGATGATCAGCAGGGCGTAGTTGGTGCCGGCGCCGAACACGAGCACCGTGATGATGCCGTTGGTGGACGCGTCGATGGCCAGGTCGGTGTGGCGCGACAGGATCGCGACGACCGAACCGCTCAGCCGGTCGGCCAGGCCCACGACGGCCAGCGGCACCAGCCACAGGATCGGGCTGCGATACGTGATGAGCAGCAGCAACGCCACCACGACGACGGTGACGATCAGCAGGCGGAGGTTCGCGCCGGAGAAGCTGTCGGCCAGGTCGGCGGTGAAGCCGGCGCCACCGGTGACCTGGGCCGTGATGCCCGGGGGCAGTTCCGCCCGCACCTGCTCGCGCAGCTGGCCGACCGCCTCGACGATCTGCTCGGCCGAGTAGCCGGCCGGATACGGCTTGGAGACGATCGCCGCGTCCTTGCCCGGGGCGACGATCGGCGTACCGAAGCTCTCGATGGTCTTGAGCTCTTCGGGGGTCAAGGCGGTGCCGTCGTCCTTGGCGAAGACGATCAGGGCCGGATTGACCTGCCCGGACGGCAGTTGGCGCTCGAGTTCGGCCACCCGTGTCGACTCGGCCGCGCTGGGCAGCGAGGCGGTGGGGTCGTTCGTTGTCTCCAGTGGACCGGCGAAGGCGATCACGCCACCGCCGATCAGCACCGCGATCACCAGCGTGAGCCAGGCGCGTCGCATGAACCCTCCACGATTAAGTATCTCGACAATCGAGATTCTTACCCGGGGCGAGGAAATCTGCAACACTGGCGCGGTGAGTGATGTGCGCCAGGATGTCGTGGACCTGCTGCAGCGATACACGATCGAGGCGCAACGGTTGGCCCACGACTTCGCCGGCCGGCAGGGTCTGCACTTCACCGACCTGCAGGCACTGATCGCGGTGATGCACGCCGAACGGCTGGACACACCGCTGACGCCGGGCCGGCTGGGCGAGACGCTCGGCCTCTCGTCGGGGGCGACCACGGCCGTGATCGACCGCCTGGAACGGGACGGGCATCTACGCCGGACGCGGGAAAGCGCCGACCGGCGGGTGGTGCACCTGCGTTACGGGGCGCCCGGGATGGAGGTCGCGAAAGCCTTCTTCGGGCCGCTGGGGGCCCGGAGTCAGGTCGTGATGGACGAATTCAGCCCGGGCGAGATGGAGACCGTGCGTCGTTTCATGGGCGGGATGCTCGAAGCGCTCACGGAGCACCACCGGGAACTGCGCGCGGGCGACGCCGAGGCCGGCCGGTGACCGTCAGACGGTGACGTCGACCAGCGACGCGCGGTGGGTGTTGAGCACCCGGCGGCTGTCGTGGACGGCGGCGCGGTCGGCCGCCAGGACCTCTTTGCCGGCGCCCATGACGAAGTCGGAGCGCAGGCGGGCCACGTCCGCGTTCAGGTGCACGAGGCTCGTGTGGGCGGCCCAGCGGGTCTCGGTGATGGTCAGGCTCATGGCGGTGTTCCCTTCGTCTGCTCCTCGTTCGCAACCGTCCTCGATCGGCACTGCCACCGTCGGGCTTGAACACCAGGCGGAATGAGCTGCGTCACAACCAAGACGCACCCGAGCCGAACCGCCGCCCGCGCCGGTCGGGACCGATCACCACTGCGTGCCCAGTGAAAACCTTCTCGACCGTGCCGGTGACCTGCTCACGAGCGGGCGCGCCGGACAGGCCGCGACCCTGCTGACCCCCGTCGTCGGGGCCGAGCCCGACAACGCCGTGGCCTGGCTGCTGCTGGCGCGGGCCCGGATGGCGCTCGGGTCGTACACCGACGCCCTCTACGCGGCCCGGACCGCGCTCGGGCTCAACCCGCGTGGGGTCGAGGAGCTGTTCTGGGTCAGCGCCGCCTACACCGCGCTGGGCCGGCACGACCTGGCCATCACCGCGGCCGCGGCGGCCGGCGACGAGGACCCGGGCAACCCGCGGGCGGCCGAGCGGCACGGTCGCGCGCTGCTCGCGGCCGGGCGCACGGCCGAGGCCGAGGCCGTGCTGGCGGCCGCGGCCGAGATCGCGCATTACGACGCCGACGTGCAGGTGGCGTACGGGATGGCCCTGTTCGCCGCGGGCCGTCCGCTCAGTGCGCGCGAGGTGTACGCCCGCGCCCTGCGCATCGATCCGGCCCACGCGCGGGCCCTGTCCGAGCTGCGGCGGCTGACCGCGGCCGAGAACCAGATCCGCGACGCCGACTCGCTGGTGCGGGTGGCCGACGCGTTCGCCGAGTCCCTGCGGGTCCCGGCCGGCGGGGTCCGGCGCCCGGACCCGGCCCGATCCGCGCTCGGTCACCTGGCCGCGGTCGCGCTCGGCGTCTGCCTGGTCGCGCTCGTGGTGCTGGCCGTGCTCATCCGCCTGGCCGGGGTCGAGGTGCCCATGCCGCTGCTGGTCGCCGTCTTCTGTGCCACTGGGTCGGCGGCCTGCCTGACCGCGTATACGAGGCGCCTCGGCTAGCCGGCGTCCTCGCGCAGCCGGCGCAGCAGCCGCCCCAGCTCGGCCCGGTCGTCGGGGGAGAGGGCGGCGAAGAAGCGCTCGCCGGCGGCCTGGCGGGCGTTCCTGATGTTGCGGCTGATCCGGATGCCTTCGTCGGTCAGCATGACCAGCACGGCCCGGCGGTCGGCCGGGTCGGGATGACGTTCGGCCAGGCCCGCCGCCTGCAGGTCGTCCACGATCTCGGTCGCCGAGCGCGGGGCGATGCGCAGGTGCTCGGCCAGGGTGCCCGGGCGCAGGTCGCCGTGGCGGGACAGCACGCTGACCGCGCGGGCCTGCGAGGGCGTCAGCTCCCAGGGCTCCAGCGCTTCACGGGTGCGGTGCCGCAACTGGCGGGACACCGCGAAGAACGCCTCGAGCAGACCCTCGTCGTCCACGGGAATACCGTACCAGCGACTTCTGTTGTTCCCTCATGTTGAGGTAACCTCAGCAATATCGCTCGTACGGATGCGAGGTCCGCTCTTGGAAAGCCCCCGTGGAAAAAAGAAGCCGTCCGCGGCTGAGATCGCGCAGGCGAAGAACGTCTCGCTGCGCCGCATCGGCGCCCTGTTCACCGACCACCGCGGCCCGTTGGCCGTCGTCGTCCTCACCATCGTGGCCTCGTCGATCGTCGGCCTGGCCAGCCCGTTCCTGCTGCGCGCGGTGATCGACTCCGCGCTGCCGGACAAGAACGTGCAACTGCTCGTCTGGCTCGTGATCGGCATGGTCGCGGTCGCCGCCGTCACCTCCGCGCTCGGCGTCGTCCAGACGTGGATCAGCACCACCATCGGCCAGCGCGTCATGCACCGGCTGCGCACGGACGTCTTCCGTCACCTGCAGCGCCAGTCGATCGCCTTCTTCACCCGGACGCGCACCGGCGAGGTGCAGTCGCGCATCACCAACGACATCGGCGGCATGGAAGCGGTCGTCACGTCCACCGCCACGTCGATCGCCTCGAACCTGACCACAGTCATCGCCACCGCGGTGGCCATGGCCGCCCTCTCCTGGCAGCTGTCGCTGGTGTCGCTGCTCGTGCTGCCGCCGTCGATCTGGCTCACCCGCCGGGTCGCGAGCATGCGCCGGGCCATCACCGCCCAGCGCCAGCGTGAACTGGCCGACCTCAACGTCATCATCGAGGAGGGTCTGTCCATCGGCGGCGTGCAGCTGAGCAAGACGATGGGCACCGGCCCGGCCCAGGTCGAGCGGTTCAGCACCTCGTCGAGCCGGCTCATCGACCTCGAGCTGCGCTCCGAGCTGGCCGGGCGCTGGCGGATGGCCTCGATGAGCATCGTCTTCGCCGCCATCCCGGCCGTCATCTATCTCGCGGCCGGCCTGCCGGTCACCTCGGGCGGCCTGAGCATCGGCACGCTCGTCGCGTTCACCGCCCTCCAATCCGGTCTGTTCCGGCCGCTCATGGGCCTGCTCAACGTGGGCGTCACGGTCACCACGTCGCTGGCGCTGTTCGCGCGCATCTTCGAGTACCTCGACCTGCCGATCGACATCGAGGAACCGGCCCGGCCCGTGCCGGTTCCGGCCGCGCGCGGCCACTTGCGCTTCGAGGACGTCACATTTTCGTACGCCGGGAGCCCGTCGGCCGCCGTCGCCGGCGTCACCCTCGACGTGCCCGCGGGGTCGTCACTCGCCCTCGTCGGTGAGACCGGCTCGGGCAAGAGCACGATCGCGGCGCTGATCGCCCGGCTCTACGACCCGACGGCCGGCCGGATCACGATCGACGGCGTCGACCTGCGCGATCTGTCGCACGAAACGCTCACGTCGATCGTCGGTGTGGTGTCGCAAGAGACCTACCTGCTGCACACGACCGTGCGCGAGAACCTGCGCTACGCCAAGCCGGACGCCACCGACGCCGAGATCGAGGCCGCGGCCCGCGCCGCGCAGATCCACGACCTGATCGCCGGCCTGCCCGACGGGTACGACACGATGGTCGGCTCGCGCGGCCACCGGTTCTCCGGCGGCGAGAAGCAGCGGATCGCCATCGCCCGCACGCTGCTGCGCGACCCGCGCATCCTGGTGCTCGACGAGGCCACGAGCGCGCTCGACAACGAGACCGAGCGGGCCGTGCAGAAGGCGTTCGACGAGCTCTCCCGCGGCCGCACGACGGTGACGATCGCGCACCGCCTGTCCACCGTCCGCGACGCCGACCAGATCGCCGTCGTCGACCACGGCCGCATCCTGGAGGCGGGCACGCACGACACGCTGGTCGACGTGGGCGGCCGGTACGCGGCCCTGGCCGCATGAGTTCTCCCCGTACGCCAAGAACGCCCCGAGCCGTTTCGGCCCGGGGCGTTCGCTGGTCAGTTCACTTGCCCTTCCTGCCCTCCGGGGGCGGGGTGGGCAGCTTGGGCGCGCTCTTCGCGTAGTCGACGACGAGCGGCTTGCCCACGTGCACCAGCTCACGGGCCCGGCGGCGGACGTCCTCGGCGCTCGTGTGACGGCTCGACGGCACGTGGATCGCGATGTTGCCGACGAAACGGAGCAGGTCGTTGACCGTACCCGGGAAGATGTTGCACAGCTCGGCCGCGGCCAGCAGTTGCGACTCGGGAACGCCGGCCACGTGGTCGGACATGCCCGCGTTCCAGGCCTTGGCGTGCACCAGGTAGCCGGCCGGGAGACCACCGGGGCCACCCAGCTCGACCAGCAGCTTGGAGCGGTCGCTCCGGGCCGGCCGGGCGCTGTTGACCATGTAGAAGAAGCCGAGCGCGCCGAGCAGGCCGGTCACGCCGAGCGCGGCCGCGGGCGAACCCGAGCCCTTCAGCACCACGACGAACAGGATGACCAGGATCAGGGCGCCGGCCATCATCTCGGCGGTGCCGTCACGGGCCTCGGAATCCTCGGAACGGTCGACCGCCTTGGCGATCAGACCTTCGTAGATCCGGTCCGTCGGCTGCCACCGGTCGTCGCGGACCGGCAGAGTCCGCTGAGCCATGGGCGGGGTCCCTTCCATCGGGTGTCGTCGTGCGATACCCGGATATCGGTCGGCCCCCGCCGCACTTTACGACTCGGCCCCGCCTACTCCTCGACGCAGAACTCGTTGCCCTCCGGGTCGCGCAGCACGATGATCCCGTCGGCCTCCCAGGCGAACGTCGCGCCCAGGTCGGTCAGCCGCTTGACCTCGGCCGGGATGTCGCCGCCGGGCGCGCGCAGGTCGAAGTGCAGGCGCAGCTTGCCCTGCTTGGGCTCGGGCACGCGCTGGAACCACAGGTTGGGCCCGCCCCAGCCCGGCGCCTCGACGAACGCCTTGGCCGAGGTCGCGTCGGTGTCCAGTTCGCCGCCGAGCGCGGCCGCCCAGAAACGGGCCACGACCAGCGCGTCCTGGCAGTCGAGGGTCAGACTCTTGACGTACGGAATCATGGTCGTTCCTCGTACCTCTCGGTGAAGACCACCTCGTCCAGCGGCCGCCGCTTGGGCTGGGCCCAGCGCCCGCGGGCCGGGTAGCCGAGCGGGATCAACGCCATGGTGAGCGCGTCTTCGGGCAGATTCAACAGCTTGCGTACGCCGTCCTCATGCCCCGAATAGAGCGTTGTCAACGTCGAGCCGATGCCGTAGGCGCGAGCGGCCAGCATCAGCTGCTGCACGGCGCCGTAGATGGACGAGCCCAGCCGCGGATTGCTCGACCGGGCGGCGCCGATCAGCACCGGGAAGATCCAGACCGGCGCCTCCTCGAGGTGGGCGGCCAGGTGGTCGGCGGCCCGGAAACTGGCCGCGCTCATGCCGTTCGGGTCGGCGGAGCCGAGGATCTGCTCGCGCCGCGACCCGTAGCTCTTGTCCCACCCCTCGCGGTACCACTCGGCGATCTGCCGCTTGACCTGCGGGTCGCGCACGACGATCCAGGCCCAGCGCTGGCTGTTGCCGCCGCTGGGGCCGCGCACGGCAGCGTCGAGGATCGCGCGGACGACGTCATCGGCGATCGGTTCGGCCGACAGGTAGCGGCGGGCGGGCGTCGAGTGCAGCCCTTCGAGCAGGGACAGGCTGTTCGGATCTTCGGACGACATGACCGGACCCTACCGACTGCGGGGGACGGAATACTCGCCCGACGGGCGGAACCGGAGCGGACGGTCGCCGTACTCCTCGAGGGCGTGGGCGATCCAGCCGGCGGTGCGGGCCACGGCGAAGATCGTCTCGCCCGCCTCGGCCGGCATGCCGTGCTCCATGCACAGCGCGGCCAGGGCCAGGTCGACATTGGGGCGCAGGCCCGATCGCGTACGCATGATGTCCACCAGGCGCTCGGCCGCCTCCCGGGCGCGGGTGTCGCCGAGCATCTCGAACAGGGCGGTCGCGCGCGGGTCGCCGTCCGGGTAGAGGCGGTGACCGAAGCCGGGGACCGGTTCGCCGGAGCGGAGCTGGTCGGCGATGGTGCCGATGGGGTCGGGGCGGCTCATCGATTCGGCGAGCAGAGGGTGGGCGAGGCTGCTGGCCGCGCCGTGCAGGGGGCCGTCGAGCGCGGCCAGGCCGGCGCCGACCACGGCGTACGGGTTGGCCCGGGTGGACGCGGCGACCCGGGCGGCCAGCGTGGAGGCGGCGATGTCGTGGTCGGCCAGCAGGATCAGGGCGGCGTCGAGCAGGCTGTGTTCCTTGGGGGTGGGTTCGCCGGCGGTGAGGCGGGGCCAGAGCCGTTCCGCGATGCTGCCGGCGCTGGTGGCGCGGCCGGCCAAGGGGAGTGTGGCGACCATCGTGCCGAGCAGGGTGCGGGCGGTGGCCGTCACGGCGGCGGGCGAGGTGTCGAAGCGCAGGGGGTCGGCGGCGGCCAGGGCGGCCACGGCGACCCGCAGGCGATCGGTGTGGCGGGCGATCGCCGGCAGCGGCCCGATCACGGCCTCGGCCAGGCGGCGCTGGGTCTCGTCGGCCGGCAGCGGAACGTAGTCACGGGTACCTGTCCACAGGAGATGAACGACCTCCTCGAAACTCGCTACGCTCGCGAGCTGGATGGCGTCGTGGCCGCGATATTGCAGGCGGCCGCCCTGGATCAGGGTGATGCCGGTCTGGATGCCGGGCAGCAGCGGCTGCTTGCGCGCGGACAGGAAGGTGTCGACCTCGTCCCGGTCGAACAGGCTGCCCTTGCCCTGGCCGTTGCGGTGGCTGCTGAGCAGGCCGCGGCTGACGTACGCGTAGACGGTAGCGGGCCGGACACCGAGGCGCTGGGCGACTTCGGCGGTGGTCAGGCGGGGCGGTTCGGCAGGCATGTGGACATGCTCTCATGTTGACTGGATCAATATTGACGTCAACATGTACGCGATCCAGTCTCGTCAACATGATGACTGTGAACCCAGGGCTGGCCGGTGTCGTCGCCTTCGACACCGAGATCGCCGAGCCGGACCGGGACGGTGGGGCGCTCCGCTACCGCGGCGTCGACATCCGCTCCCTGGCCGGCGCCGTGTCGTTCGGAGACGTATGGGGCCTGCTGGCCGACGGCTCCTTCGAGTCACCGCTGTCACCGGGCTCGCCGGTGCGTGTGCCGGTGGAGACCGGGGATGTGCGGGTGGCGGCGCAGGCTGCGGCGGCCGCGTTGGGGACGCGGCCGCTCATCGACATCTCGGATGCGGAGGCTCGGCAGGATCTGGCGCGGGCGTCGGCGGCTTTGTTGAGCCTGGTGGCGGCGTCGGCCCGGGGCTCGGAACGGCCGGCGGTGCCGGAGCGGCGGGTCGCCGAGGGGGCGGACGTGACGTCGCAGTTCATGATCCGGTGGCGGGGTGAGCCGGACCCGCGGCACGTGGCGGCGATAGACCGGTACTGGGTCTGCGCGGCCGAGCACGGGATGAACGCGTCGACCTTCACGGCGCGCGTGGTGGCCAGCACCGGCGCCGACGTGGGAGCGTGCCTGTCGGCGGCGGTGGGCGCGTTGTCGGGGCCGCTGCACGGTGGGGCGCCGGCGCGGGCGCTCGGCATGGTCGAGGCGGTCGAGAAGAGCGGGGACGCGCGGTCGTACGTGAAGAAGGTGCTGGACAGCGGGCAGCGGCTGATGGGCTTCGGGCACGCCGTCTACCGCGCCGAGGACCCGCGGGCCCGGATCCTGCGGGAGACCGCGCGTGAGCTGGGGGCGCCGCGCTTCGAGGTCGCCGCCGAGCTGGAGCGGGCCGCCCTGGCCGAACTGCGGGAGCGCAAGCCGGACCGGGTGCTCGAGACGAACGTCGAGTTCTGGGCGGCGATCGTGCTCGACTTCGCCGAGGTGCCGGTGGACATGCTGGCCGCGATGTTCACCTGCGCCCGCACGGCCGGCTGGAGCGCCCACATCCTCGAGCAGAAGCGCCTCGCGAAGATCATCCGCCCGTCGGCCGACTACGTGGGCCCGCCCGAGCGCGCCGCCGCCGACCTGCCCGGCTGGGCCGCCGCCATCCAGCGTCACGCTGCCTGAACGCAATATTCCGCGCCCGTGCCATGCACCAGCGCCACTGCGAAAGAGCCACTCGTACTGCGTCTGCGCCACCGCCACGCGCCCTGCCACATGCGCCAGCGCCAAATGGCTAGGCCGTGGATGAACAGGGTGGCGGGGATGGGGAAATCGGTCGCGGGGAGGGTGGTGTGGGTCCGACGATGCGGGGATGACTGGTGCACCCGAAGGATTCACGTATCGCGTCCGGAAGAACGGGGACGTCGAGATGCAGCATCACGGGCGGGCGGCGGGGGTGCTGCGGGGCGCGGCCGCCGCGCGGTTCCTGGCCGAGGTCGAGGAGGGGGACCCGCAGGAGCTCATGGCCCGGTTGACCGGCAACTACCGGCACGGTAACGAGCGGGTGGCCCGCAACCATCCCCGCAACCGGGGGCGATGATCAACGCGCGCCCTGGATCCGGCTCAGCAGCGCCGGCACCCAGTGGTCGCCGTAGCGTTCGCGCAGGTCCAGGTGGGTCCAGTCGTGGCCCGAGACCACGCCCCGGCCGTGATCGGCGCCCGCGCGAACAGGCCCGAGCCCTCGATCGGGGACGACCGGACCTCGACCGCAGGGTGCAGCCAGCAGTCCGGTTCGGGCGGCAGCCACATGAGTTCACCATCCACCGGCCTCTGTGGACACGCAAGTCAGGATGGGAACAGTTCCCGGTGCAGCGCGGACTCGTGGAAAACGCCGCCGTGATGTGGACTCGACCAGAC
Source organism: Paractinoplanes aksuensis (assembly GCF_024137025.1). Taxonomy (GTDB): domain Bacteria; phylum Actinomycetota; class Actinomycetes; order Mycobacteriales; family Micromonosporaceae; genus Actinoplanes; species Actinoplanes aksuensis. Next base: position 408,305 of record NZ_JAMYJR010000002.1, on the reverse strand, counting down.
CAACGGCTCCTCGACGCTCGGCGCGAGCACCGACACGTGGTAGTCGGGGTGAATGCCGTCGTCGCTGGTCCGGCGGTGAAAGGTGACCTCCAGGTGGTCGCCGGAGCGGATTTCCGTCGGGTCGAGCGGCACGTAGACCGGCGCCCACCCGCGCGTATCGCCAGTCAGGCTGTCGATTTCCCGTGACGAAGCCGCTGACGACACAGCGATCCGGCTCCACAGCAGCAGGCCGGTCATCCGGGCCGAATCGACGTCGACCGTGAGGCGGGCCGTGGCTGTCCCGTCGGCGTCGGGTGGCGGGCGCCGGTGATCGAAGACCAGCGACTCGACCGGCGCCGCCGACGAGATGACCAGGTCGGCGGCGGGACCGCCCAGGCACAACCGCAGATCGAAGGGGCGGCCGACGGCGGCGAACACCTTCTCGACGTACGGAAGGCTCTCGGAAGCCAACAGCCGCCCACCAGCCGGAAGCGAGACGGCCGCCGCCCAGGTCTGGACGCGGAACGGTATCCACAGGCAGTCGGTTGTGCACAGGCGCTGCCGCGCGTCGGCGAGAACGGTGACGGCGCCTTCCGCGGACGCGATGTTCCCGACGATCTCGGAGACGCACACCCCGGCCCGCGTCGGCAGGTCGACGGCGGTGGACAGACCCTCGATCACAGTCACCCGGCCGCCGAGACCGGACACGGTGCGGCGGGCCTGAGCGGCCGCGTCGGGCTGCCGCTCGACCGCGTAGACGTGCGCCGCCCCGGCCCGGGCCGCCGCGACGGCCCACAGCGCGTCGCGGCCGGTGCCGATGTCGAGCACCACCCGGCCCGCCGCCGCCCCGGCAATCGCCTCGCTGTAGGCGCGGAAACGCTCGTCCCGGACGTCGAAAGCGTCGTAGACGCCGTCGTCGTACACCGGATATTCGCCCATCGAAGGGAACAGGACGAAGGGCTGCTCGCTAATAGCGGCACCGTAGCACCACGAGCGTGTGCCCCGTCACTTCATGCTGAGAAGCGGCTTTCGCGGTCTTGCGCCGGACCGCCAGCAACGGATCCGCCGTATTGGCCACGATCTCCCACGTACGCCCGAAACTGCGATCCGGCAGGGTGAACTGCACCGTTTCGCCGAGCGGGTTGAACAGCAGCAGGAACGAGTCGTCGGTGATGGGCTCGCCCAGGGCGTCGCGTTCGGGAATGCCCTTTCCGTTGAGGAAGACCGTCATCGTCATTCCGCTGCGGGTGTTCCAATCCGCCTCGGTCATCGGCTGGCCGTCGCGCCGCAGCCAGGCGATGTCGGGCACCTTGTCCTCGCCGAAGGACTCGCCGGTGAAGAACCGCCGGCGCCGGAAGATGGGGTGCTTCGCCCGCAGTTCGGTCAGCCGCCGCGTGAAGCCCGTCAGCACGTCCGCGTTGCGGGCCTCGGACCAGTCGACCCAGCTGATCTCGTTGTCCTGGCAGTAGACGTTGTTGTTGCCGCCCTGAGTACGCCCGAGCTCGTCGCCGTGCGCGATCATCGGCACGCCCTGCGACAACAGCAGTGTGGCCAGGAAGTTGCGCTTCTGCCGTTCCCGCAGCGCGACGATGTCCGGGTCGTCCGTCGGGCCTTCCACGCCGCAGTTCCACGACCGGTTGTGGCTCTCGCCGTCGCGATTGTCCTCGCCGTTGGCGTCGTTGTGCTTCTCGTTGTACGACACCAGATCGTCGAGCGTGAAACCGTCGTGCGCGGTCACGAAGTTGATGGACGCGATCGGCCGCCGCCCGTCGATCTCGTACAGGTCGGAACTGCCCGTGAACCGCGACGCGAACTCACCCAGCGAGGAAGGTTCGCCCCGCCAGAAGTCGCGCACCGAATCGCGGTACCGCCCGTTCCATTCGGTCCACAGCGGCGGGAAGCCGCCGACCTGATAACCGCCGTCACCCACGTCCCACGGCTCGGCGATGAGCTTGACCTGCGAGACCACCGGGTCCTGGTTCACGAGGTCGAAGAACGCGGCCAGCCGGTCGACGGCGTGGAACTCGCGGGCCAGCGCGGCCGCCAGGTCGAACCGGAAGCCGTCGACGTGCATCTCGGTCACCCAGTACCGCAACGAATCCATGATGAGCCGCAGCGATTCGTGGTGCCGCACGTTGAGGCTGTTCCCGGTGCCGGTCGTGTCGTAGTAGAACTGCTTGTCCTCCTCGACCAGCCGGTAGTAGGCCGGGTTGTCGATGCCGCGGAACGACAGCGTCGGCCCGAGGTGGTTGCCCTCGGCGGTGTGGTTGTAGACCACGTCGAGAATCACTTCGATGCCGGCCTGGTGCAGCGCCTTCACCATCGATTTGAACTCTTGCACCTGCCCGCCGTGGCCGCCGAACGAGGCGTACCCGTTGTGGGGTGCGAAGAAGCCGATGGTGTTGTAGCCCCAATAGTTCGTGAGCCCCCGGTCGACGAGCGTGCTGTCGTGCACGAACTGGTGCACCGGCATCAACTCGACGGCGGTCACGCCCAGCTTCTTGAAATGCTCGATCATCGCCGGGTGGGCCAGGCCCGAATAGGTGCCGCGGACGTCCTCCGGAATGCTGGGATGCCGTTCGGTCATGCCCTTGACGTGCGCTTCGTAGATGACCGTCTGGTGGAACGGGATGCGCAGCGGGCGGTCGTTGCCCCAGTCGAAGAACGGGTTGATGACGACGGACTTCTGCGCGTAGGCCGCGGAGTCGTCGTCGTTGCGCGAACCCGGATCGCCGAACCGGTAGGAGAAAAGCGCCTCGTTCCAGTCGTTACGGCCATCAATGGCTTTGGCGTACGGGTCGAGCAGCAGTTTGCTGGGATTGCAGCGCAGCCCGCTCGCCGGGTCGTAGGGACCGTGCACGCGGTACCCGTAACGCTGACCCGGCACGATGCGGGGCAGATAACCGTGCCAGACGAGAGCCTCCCGCTCGGGCAGGTCGACCCGCGTCTCGTTCCCGTCCTCGTCGAACAGGCACAGTTCGACCCGTTCCGCGAGTTCGGAGAAGAGGGCGAAGTTCGTCCCACCACCGTCGTAGGTGGCGCCCAACGGGTACGGGTTTCCTGGCCAGATGTGCATGCGGATGTTGCTTCCCTCCCATCACCTTCGTCAATCAGGGCGTCGGCACTAGGTTGATCCTGGGGGTGCACATGACTACAGGCATACCGGGCTGGGTGCCCGTCGAACATCGGTGGTTCGGCCTCGACCGGCGGCAGATGAAGCCCGCCGTGTTCGTCCTCGTGGTCGCTCTGCTGCTCATCTACGGCTGGCCGGCGCTCAACGCGATCGTCCCGTGGGACAACCCGACCAGGGCCGGCGACGTGCTGAATCTGGGCGACGGCGCGACCGCCGTACCGCCCGTGGGCTGGCAGTTGGAGGACGGCACGCTGGTCAGCGACCGCACCGGCGTCAGCCCCACCAGCGACAACGTCAAGCTGGTCAAGGCCGGGACGACGATCCAGATGACCGGGGCATCGTTCAACGGCACCGCGGCCCAGTTCCTCGACCAGGTCATCCGCTCCGAGGACCCGGAGGCCGACATCTCCGCCGCCCCGGCGACCTTTACCACCGCGTCCGGGCTGGTCGGCGTGGTCCGCAGCGCCAGCGGCAGCGGCGGCGACGAATTGCTGGCGGCGTTCAAGATGTCGAAGTCCGATCCGGCGGCCGCACCGGCCCTGTTGGTCGAGGTGGCCGCCGTACCCGGGGAATTTCAGCAGGTCTCGCGCGAGATCGACACTTTCCTGCGCAGCATCACGTCGGGGGTGAACGAATGACGGTCACGACGGCGGCCACCAAGGACGCCCAGCGCGCCGCGATCGACGAGTCCGGCTGGGGCGCCCGGTTCAAGTTCTTCCAGCCCCACAACCCGGCCTTCTGGGTCTACGTCATCGGTGTCGGCGCGGGCGCGATCGGCATGATCAAATACTTCGGCCCGGCCCTCGGCGGCACCTACCGCCTGGCCGTGACCAGCGGCATCGTGTTCTTCGGGATCTACCTGATCCCGTGGCTGATCTTCCTGCGCCGGCAGAACCGCTACACCGCGCAGCCGGGCAAGCTGCTCGCCACCGGCTTCGTCTGGGGTGCGGTGGCCGCGACGTTCTGGATCGCGCTGCCGGCCAACACCGCCTTACTCGAAATCTGGACCAAGCTGCTCGGCCCGAGCGGCGCCAGCACGTGGGGCGCCGGGTTCAGCGCGCCGATCGACGAGGAGTGGAGCAAGGGGCTCGGGCTCATCCTGCTGATCGCGCTGGCGCCCCGGCTGGTCCGCAGCGCGTACGACGGGTTCATCATCGGCGCGTTCATCGGGCTCGGCTTCCAGGTCTCCGAGGACGTGCTGTACGCGTACAACAACGCGACCTCGAGCTTCGGCGTCGGCCAGCTGGAGTCCTCGCTGTTCATCCTGGCCCTGCGCGGCTTCGCCGGTATCACGTCGCACGCCCTGTTCAGCGCCGTCTTCTGTGCCGGTGTCATGTGGATCCTCGGCCGGGCTCCGGGCGAGCGGCGGATCGGCCGGGGCGTCGCGGCCTGCCTGGCCGCGATGTTCCTGCACTTCGCGTGGGACGACGCGTCCGGCCTGTTCGCCTGGAGCAACTTCCTGATCGTGGTCGGGCCCTACCTGATCCTCATGCCGCTCGCGATCGGGACCCTGCTGGTGGTGCGGCGGCTGGCCTCGGCCAAGGAGCGCGCGTGGATGCGCGAGCTGCTGGCGCCCGAGGTCGAGGCCGGCGTGATCGACCCGCCGTTGCTGGACGCGGTGAGCGGACTGCACAAGGACCGTCGCCACTATCGCAAAGTTGTCCACAGCCGGCACCGGGCCCGCCATCTGGTCGAGAGCGCGGGTGATCTGGCACAAGAGATCGCGGCCGCCGGTGGACAGGAGACCGAACGGGTCGCCCATGCCCGGGCCGAGGTGCTCCGTCTACGCGGAACCTGACCGGATAAGTTGATCAAATGGACAAGCCGCTCACGTACGCCGAGGTCGGCGCGACCCGCGAAGGCCCCCTGCCCGCGGGATACGCGCACGTCTATCGGGACGCCCGCCTCGGCGAGGGGCGTACGACGTACGACAAGGCTGTGGACGGGCTTTTCCACTGGCGCATGCACCGCGCGGCCGGCCTGAGCCTTCGGGACGATCCCGGGCCGGCCGCGACGGGCGTGGACGTGGCGTTGCGGCTGCTGTTCCTGACAATTCCGTGCCGGGTCGTCTACACGGTCGACGAGCCGCAGCGGCGCGGCTTCGGCTACGGCACGCTGCCGGGGCATCCCGAGAGCGGCGAGGAAGCCTTCTTCGTGGTGCTCAAGGACGACGGCGAGGTGCGTTTCCAGTTGCGGGCCTTCAGCCGGCCCGCCAATTTCCTGGTCCGGCTGGGCAATCCCGTGGCCCAGCAGGTCCAGCGGTACGCGACCGACCGCTACGTCAAGGCCATGCAGCAGATCAGCCGTTAGAGCCGGTCAGCGTCGAGACCCTGGCCTGCTCGGCCCCGGGCACCCTGGTGCGAGTCAGGAGCGGACGACCCGGGCCAGGCGATCGAGGGCGCCGAGGCGATCGGATTCGGCCGGGATCATCACGACGCTCGTCGCCCCGGCGCTGTGCCGGGCCGCGATCCGGGCCCGCACCTCGTCGGCGGTGCCGGCCAGGGCCAGTTCGCCGACCCACTCGTCGGGCATGGTGGCGGCGAAGTCGTCCGGGCTCGACGAGGCCTGGCGGTGGCGGGCCAGATCGTCCGCGAACGGCAGGGGAGCGAGGTGCGGCGCCCAGTCGGGCTCGCCGATCCAGGCCAGGCCGGGGCGGGCCAGGTCGCGGGCGGCCCGGCCGTCGGGGCCGACCACCGCGGCGTCGTACGTGATGACCTCCAGGGACTTCGAGCCCAGGTGCTCGATCGAGGCCTCGACGTAGGGCGGCGCGGCTGGTTCGGCCAGCAGCACGCCGTCGGAGACGCGGCCCGCCAGGGCGATCGATTTCGGTCCGCGTACGCCCAGCACGACCGGGGGCACGACGTCGGGGTGCTCGCCGATGACGACGCCTTCGACCTGCACGTACCGGCCGGCGGCGGGCCCGGGCTCGCCGCGCAGCAGGGTGCGGACGGCGACCGTGTACTCCTCGAGCAGGGTGAGCGGGCTCCTGGGCCACGCGCCGACCTGGCGCATCCAGTCGGGCATGCCGTGGCCGATGCCGGCGATCAGGCGGCCCGGGAACAGCTGGGCCAGCGTGCCGAGCTCCATCGCGGCGAACGCGGCGTTACGGGCGCCGGCGGGCAGGATGCCGATGCCGACCACGATGCGTGACGTGGCGGCGAGCACGGCGCCGGCCTGCGCGATGCCGCCGCGGAAGCCGAGGTCCTCGACCACCCACAGCTCGTCGAAGCCGAGCTCGTCCGCGCGTCTCGCATAATCGAGAACCTCGTTCACGGGCAGGTCCCGCGGCAACATCACACCGATACGCGTCACGACGAGCTCCCCTTGAATCCGGTCTTGTCCGCGTCGTTGATCTTACGGAGGACCCGTGCCGGGTTGCCCACCGCGATCACCCCGGCCGGGATCGAGCGCGTGACGACGCTGCCCGAGCCGATGATCGAACCGTCACCGATGGTCACGCCCTGGTTGATCGTGACATCGCCGCCGACCCAGACGCGGTCACCGATCGTCACCGGCTTGGCGTAGCAGCCGCCGGCCGCGCGCTCGAACGGATCGATGGCGTGATTGCTGGTGTAGATGCCGACCCGCGGCCCGAACAGGACGTCGTCACCGATGGCGATGCCGCCGCCGTCGAGCAGCACGCAGTCGAAGTTCGCGTAGAACCGGTCGCCGACGTCGATGTTGAAGCCGAACTCGCAGCGGAAGGTCGGCTCGAAGTGGCAGTTGGCGCCGACGCTGCCCAGCAGGCGGCGCAGGATCGCTTCGCGGACTTCCTGGGGCTGCCCGAAGCTGCCGTTGTACTCGGTCGACAGCAAGACTGTCCGTTGCCGCGCTTCCACCAACTCGATCGTCAGATCGTCATACATCGCACCGGTCATGATGTGCGCACGCTGCTTCTCAAGACTCACAGGGCTATCCTGCCGTGCGTGCGGCTTTTCAAGTTCAAAGGCCTGCTGTCGTAGCGGGGTGGTGGGTTACCGACCCGTCGCTCGCGCCGAGGGCCGTGCCGGGGTGAGCTGGCCGCCGGCGCGTCCAGGACGCTCACCCCACCACGGCGACGTGCGTGAATGGTTGCGCCCAAGAGCGAACAGCCTCAAGATCGGGCAGTGCTGAACAGTGACGGGGAACTGGCCGTGGCAGCGGCCGAAGCAGGCGCGGCTGTCGTGCTTGAGCGTTACGGCACCGAGCTTGCGCGCTTCGACAAAGCGCCGGGGGACTTCGCGACCGAAGCCGATGTGGAAGCCGAAAAGGTCATCCTCGAGGTGTTGCGTCAGGCCCGGCCCGGTGACGTGATCGTGGGCGAGGAGGGCGGGCGCAGCGAGGGGGACGGGGCAACGGCGCAGCGCGAGTGGCTGGTCGACCCGTTGTGCGGGACGTTGAACTACGCGGCGCGGACGATGCTCGTTTCGGTCAATGTCGCGTTGCGCAGCGCGGGGCGCACGGTGGCGGCCGCATCCGCCGACCCGTTCGCGGGCGAGGTGTTCTGGACCGACGGCGATCAGGCCTGGGTCCGGCGGGGTGGGCGCGACGAGCCGCTCGTGCCCGACGGCTCGTCCGATCTGGTCGACCTGAACCTGGATCCGCCGTTCCCCAACGCGCCCGCGTTCCGGGCGGCTGGGTTGCTGCTCGACGATCGCTTCACGAACCGTTTCCGGCCGCGCGTCATCTCCAGCACTCTGGCCGTCGCGTGGGTGGCCGCCGGTCGGCGGGCCGCCTACATCACTGACGGCCACTTGAGCGACAGTGTCCACTTCGCCGCCGGCATCGCCCTGTGTCAGGCCGCGGGCTGCGTGGTGACGACCCTCGACGGCTCACCCGTTCACACCGGAATGCAGGGCCTCATCGCCGCTGCCGACCAGGACACCCATGCGGCATTGCTGGCCTTGAGGAGTCGGTGACGCCGACCCGGGCATGAAGCGCCGACTATGTTGGTCTGCGAGCGGGTCTGGGCCGCGTTCACCACGGCAGCGCTGGACGGCGGTCGTGGTCGGCCGTGTCAGTGGTCAGTCGCTGGGCAGGGTCAGGCGCATCGCGGGGTCTTTCGTGAGGATGAAGCCCTGCGAGGTGTACAGAGACAGGCCGTCGTCGCTGGCGCGTAGGTCGACCAGGCCGGCGCCCTGCGCGTGGAACCAGGCGATCAGTGCTGAGGTGCAGGCTCGTGCGTGGCCCTGACGACGATGCTCGGGATCGGTGGCGACGTTGAACATGTAGCCGACCCGCCCCTGAGGATTGCGCGGGCCGCCGAGTCGTTCCTCGAGGATGCCGACGGCGCAGGCGGCGAGGCGTCCTTCGTGACCCGGCTGGTCCACGACGAAGCCGGCCATGGTGGGCTCCGGCTCGGCCAGCCGCCGCAGCAGGATGCGCCGGGCCGGATCGCGCCAGCCGTGCTCGTCCGAGTCGTCGCCGACGCCGAACAGCACGCCTCGGAGCCGCACCAATTCGTCCGCGTCGTCCACTGTGGCCCGCCGAGCATTGATCATGGACCGAGGATAGCGGGCCGCCGCGCCCCGGACGTCCTCGTCCGAGTCCACGGCTCGAAGCGTCGATTCACGCACGACCGGACCTCATCAGCTGCGCGTTGGTGAGCGTATGGACAGAAACGTGCGATCGCCGCGGACAGCCGCCGCGGCGATCGGTGGCTCCGGGCTCGGTTCAGGACAGGCCCAGGCCCCGGCGGCCCGTCTCGTTCAGGTCGGCTTCGGCGAAGCGGTCGGGCCACTCGCGCTCGTAGTGTTCGGCGGGGAAGTCGGACGGGCTGGAGCCGGACAGGAATGCCTCGCGGACATTGGCCGCGTACGTCTCGTTGCGGGGGCACCAAGGGGCGGCCGGGATGTACATGACGTTGCCCCAGCCCTTCTGGTCCTGCACCGGGGCGACGCTGTGGATCATGTCGCAGTGCCACCAGACCGAGTCGCCGGCCTGGACGTCGGGGATGCCGGCCAGCGCCTCCATGAGCAGGCCGTGCCACTTGTCGGTGGCCGGGAAGACCTGGTTGACGGTCACGCCGCACATCTCGTCGTCGGGCACGTCATTCAGCAGCGGGCGCAGCATCAGGTAGGCCATCGCGCCCGGGATCGGCACGGTGTGCAGCACGCCTTGGTCGTGGGACATGTCGGAGAGCGCCGTCCAGCCCTGGAACGTCCGGAAGGCCGAGCACATGGTCGAGCCGGGGTACTGCGGGCCGGACGTGCGGTAGGCCGCGTCCCACGGGTCGTACTTCTCCACATCCCCGTTGAACAAGTGGCGGAAAGCCTTCTGGTAGGCCTCGGTCATCCACAGGTCGAGCGTGCCCGGGTCGAGGTGCGTCCCCAGTCCCGCCGAGTCCGCGCCCTCGGGCCGACGGCGGATGCGGTCGGGATAAAGCGAGTCACGCGAGGGGTCGAACCACTGCACACCCTCGGACTCGTGCTTCCACTGGCTGTTGAGGAACGCCTGCACGCGGGCCATCCGGTCGCTCTGCCGCGCCTCCATCTGCGCGTGCGACCAATAGATCGGGTAGATCTCGGGCTTCGAGCCGACGCTGCCGAAGAAGTCGTCGCCGGGGCCGCGGTAGTCCTCGAAGAAGTTGTTGTCCTCGACGTACTGCACGATGCCGGCGTCCCAGCCGAGCGCTTGCTCACGCTCGAAATGACCCCGAACGACCAGGCAACCACGCTTGCGGAGCTGGGCGACGTCGGCCGCGCTCACGGTGCCGGCCTCGATGTCCGCGTACGAGATGACGGGCCAGATCGTCTCGCCGCGCGCCCGGGCGGCGTTGATCTCGGCCACCTCGGCCGCGATCGAGCGCTCGACCACGGCGAAAACCTCTTCCACCGTACGACCGGAAGCGGCGATCTGACGGCGGAGCGCGGCCTTGATCTCGCGAATGGCGGCGGGGAGGTCGGCGGGGGTCTCCTCCCAGTGGGGGAGCGACATGGCGTGTCTCCTTCTAGTCATGGCCCTTAACTAGAAACACGGTAAGGCCCCGCATCCTTTCTAGGCAAGACCCCTGACTAGAATGTTCGCGTGGACCCGGCCAAGCCCTCCCAAGAGCTGCTGCGCGCACTGACCGACGAACACGTGTTGCGCGCCCTCATGCGCCACCGCCTGTTGACCCGCGCGGAGTTATCCACAGAAACCGGCATCTCCAAGCCGACGGCCGGCGAAAGCGTCCGCCGCCTGACCGAAGCCGGCCTGCTCGTGGACACCGGCCGGCGCACCCAAGGCGGCCGAGGCCGAGGCCGCGTCGGCTCCTACTACTCGCTGGCCCCCGACGTAGGCACAGCATTAGCCGTAAGCATCGCCCCCGAAGGCGTAACAGCCGAGTGCCTGAACCCCTACGGCGACCTGCTGGCCCGCGCCGAGGAGCCCATCGGCCGCCCCGCCCGCCCCGACAACGTGACCGCCGCCCTGAAACGCGCAGTGGACCGAGTACACGACCTGGTCGCGGCCCAGCAAAACGCGGACACCAACCGGCGCCTCGACGACAGCCGCCCAGACGCCGGCACGCGAACCGGCTCGAGCCTCAGCGAGGTGCGCTCGGGCGACGCGCGCCCGGCCGCCGGCACGCGAACCGGCTCGAGCCTCAGCGAGGTGCGCTCGGGCGACGCGCGCCCGGCCGCCGGCACGCGAGCCAAGTCGAATCTGGGCCACGCGCGCATTGACGGTGACGCGCGGACGGATGGTCGCGGGCGGCTTGGCTATGCCCCCATGGGCGCCGGTGTGCATGTCGACTCGGAGCTCGGCGATGCGGACGTGGACACCGGCGGACAGGCGGATGATCGCGCGCGGGTCGACCAGACGCATCTGGATGCTCGTGCGCAAGGGAGCGCTCGGGCTCAGCTGGATGGACGGCCACGGCTGGCGGTGGTCAGTGCGGCGGATCCGGTGGATCGGCACACCGGGCGGCTCTTGCAGTTGCCGGATGCGCCGTTCTTGCTGGGCGAGATCGATCCGGTGGCGGTGCTGGCCGGGCGGGTTGATGGGCCGGTGTATGTGGACAACGACGTCAACTGGGCCGCTGAAGCGGAACGAGCGGCGGCGCCTGTGGACGACTTCGCCTACGTGTATCTGGACGAGGGATTGGGCTGCGCCGTCGTCAGTGACGGGGAGGTGCGGCGCGGGCATCGGGGTGTGGCCGGCGAGATCGCGCACCTGATCACGGTGGGGCCGGAGGGCCGGGCGATGCCGCTGATCGAAGTGTTCGGCGAGCTGGGTCTGCGGCGGCCCGGGTCCACAGCCATCGACGTCGAGCGGGTCATCGCCGACCGGCCGGGGGAGGTCGTCACCGCGGTCGGCGGCTTGATCGCAGCGCTCGCAACGCTCATCGACCCCGAGGTGGTGGTCATCGGCGGCCGGTGGGGAACGGAATTGATCGGCGACATCATCGATGAGGTCGCCTACTCGCCCCGCCCGGTGCCGGTGCGCGCCGCGACCGTGGACAGCGAGCCGTCGTTGGCCGGAGCCCGAAACGACGCCCTCCACCGGCTGCGGGAACTGATCGTCAGCCGCTGATTCCGCGTCTGTGGACGACCGAAGCGAGCAAGGATCGACAGTCAGGCTGGCCATCAGTGGGTCGCCGCCTGTGGACGTCAGATGCCGGAGTGGATCGACAGTCGGGCTGACTCTTGCTGGATTCCTGCCTGTGGGCGGCCGATGCGGGCGGGTCGACAGTCAGGCTGGCTATCGGTGAGTGTGCGCTTGTGGACGACCGGCGGTGTTCGCGGGTCGGCAGGCATGCTGACTTTCGGGAGTGGTGGGGCGGGTGGTCAGCCGATCAGCTGGGGTATGCGGCCGAAGAGTTGCGTGGTGTAGGTGATCATTTCGTGGAGCATCCAGTTGCCCGAGAAGAGGAGGGCGGCGCAGACCGCGGCGGCCTTCGGAACGAAGGACAGGGTTGCTTCCTGGATCTGGGTCACCGACTGGAACAGGGAGATCGCGAAGCCGACCGCCAGGGCCGTCAGCAGGACCGGCGCACACATCTTGGCGGCGATTGTCATCGCGCCGAGGCCCAGTTCGATGATCATTGTGTCGGTCATATCCCTCTGTTCGGGCATTTTGGCCCGGGTTGAAGAGCAGACCGGTTGCAGTTCGGTGAGACCGGCTCCGAAAACCTCAGCTGAGTGCGACGAGTCAGCCCGGCCGGCGCGCGGCGGTGGCCACGCCGAAGCCCGCCTGTCCGGCGACAATTGACAAGCGCGAACCAACTGGTCAGACCACCTGCGACATGTCGGGTAAGGGGTGCGGTCGGTCCGTACGTCGCACGGTTGGGGCCGTAGCCCAGGGCGACAGGGATCCGACTGCCAGCAGCGTCGCCCTCGAGGCGGCCGCGGGGTCGAGACGTCAGACCACCGTGAACTTTTCCGGTAGGGGTGAGCGGCCGGTCAGCGCGCTCAGCACCGTGGGGCCCTCGCCCAGGGCGACCGCGATCCGGGCGGCCAGCAATGTTGCCTCGGATACCGCTGCGGGGTCGAAACCGGCCGGCACTCCGGCTGCGGCTGCCACATCCGCACCATGTACTACGAGCTCGAAGGTGCGGGTGGGGAGCCAGTCGCGCACGCGCATGCCGCCGACGGGAGTGGTCACCACGTCGTCGTCGCCCACTGCGGCCAAAGACTGGGTGGCTCGGCCGGCCAGTTCGCCGGTGGAGTCGAAGTCGACGGGGCGGCGGGCGTCGTCGGTGGAGGCGGCTACCGCGGCCGCGTACACGTCCGCGGGCACGTCTCGGACGAAGGCGAAGTAGCCCTCGGGGGCCTCGATGTTGACGGGCTGGGGGGCCTTGCGGGGCGCGCCGGGCAGTGATGGTGAGCGCGGCGCCGAGGACGAGGCCGTTCCCAGGACTGCGGGCACCTGTTCCAGGGCCGAGCTGATCGTGTGGCTGATCAGTTCGCGTAGCGTCCAGTCGCCCAGGCCGGGGCCGTCCAGGCGATCGGCGGGGACCCGTCTCACCAGGTCCACGAAAGTCACGGCGGCGGAGCGGTACGTCCGGCGGTAGTCCATGCCGACAATTTAGTCAGCGCCGGATCAGTCGGTGTCGGAGCGGTGCCGGCCGCGGGCGTAGTCGTGCTCGGCCGTCTCGTCGCCGGACGCCCCGTGCCGCGCCCGATACCCCGGCTCCGAGTGCGGTGCGAACGGCGCGGGCCCGGCGGAAGATCCGTGCGTCGCAGGCCCACCGGGCGAGGCGTGGAAGGTGGGGCCGGTGGGAAAGGCGGGCGATGCGGGGCCGGTGGGTTGGTCGGGACCCAGTTGGGGCAGGCCGGACGGGCGGGGTGGGCGTGGCTCGGCCTCGACCGGCTTCTCGCCCAGGCCGGACGGGGGCAGACCGGACGGCATCGCCCCGGTCTTGGCGCCGTCGGACTTCTTCTTCTTGGTCGCGGCCGGCGCCGTCGGGTCGAGCGGGGGAGGCGGTGTCGGGAACGGCTGGCGATCGGCAGTCACGGCCGGGGCCACGTACGGCTGGCCGCTGTGGTCCTCCTCGAGCCGTTTCATCCTGGCCCGGGAGCGGCGGCGGGCGACCCCGGCCACGACCAGACCCAGGGCCGGTGTCGCGAAGACGAACCACGACATGAACGGCGAGTCCGGCGCCACCACCATCAGGTAGCCCGCGTAGCCGAGGAACGCCAGGCCCAGCAGCACGTCGAGGACGCGCAGGATCAGACCCTGGCCGAGGCCCAGCACGGCCAGGATCAGGAACAGCAGGCCCGCGGCGGCCAGCGCGCCGGCGTACCGAAGGAACTCGCCGTCCGACATGGTCCCATTGTCGGGGTTTATGGGCCGCTATCGGCGCCATTTCTGATTCAGCCACCCGTTGCAGTCCCATACCTGCACGCGTGTCCCGTTCCGGGTGCCGCCGGCGATGTCCTCGTCGAGGCAGCGGCCGTCGTGGCGGCTGGTGATGGTGCCGTCGGCGTTCAGGTTCCACTTCTGGTTGAGCCAGCCGTTACACGCCCACAGTTGCACCTTGGTGCCGTTGCCGGTGCCGGCCGAGATGTCGAGGTCGAGGCAGCGCCCGTCCCACGAGCTGCGGATCGAGCCGTCGCGATAGCTGGTCCAGCGCTGGTTGCGTCCGCCCGCGATGCACTGCCAGGTCTGCACCTTGGTGCCGTCGTGGGTCGGGTTGGAGATGTCGGCGTCGAGGCAGCGGCCGTCGTGCCGGCTGACGATTACTCCGGTCGGTGCGGCCTGGGCCGGGCCGGCCGGGACGAGCAGGGCGGTCGATGCCATCAGGGCCGCCGCGAAGATCCTGGAAACCGCGCGCATGAGAGCCTTCTTCGATCGTATGCCGCGGGGGGTCGCCTCAATGTAGGCGCGTTCCCCCGTCCCGGGCGGGGAAACGCCGCCGTAGCCTGAACAAATGAGTCTCGACCGATTCGTCCAGGCGCAGCACGACACATACGAGGACGCGAAGGCCGAGCTGACCGCCGGCCGCAAGCGGACGCACTGGATGTGGTTCGTCTTCCCGCAGATCAGCGGTCTGGGTTCGAGCCCCACGGCCCAGCACTACGCGATCGAGGACCTGGACGAGGCCCGGGCCTACCTGGCCCACCCGGTGCTCGGCCCGCGCCTGCTGGAACTGGCTGCCCTGCTGGCCGCGGCCGACCGCAGCGCGGCCCAGATCTTCGGGTACCCCGACGACCTCAAGCTGCGGTCGTCGATGACCCTGTTCGCCCGGGCCGCCGCCGACCCGGCCCCCTTCGAGCAGGTCCTCGACCACCTCTACGACGGTCCCGACGAGCGCACCCTGGAGCTGCTGAACCGATGAAGACCCATGACGAAGCGGTCGCCGCCGCGGCCGAGCTGGCCGCCGCTCTCGCCCCGGGCGCGGTCGAGCGCGACCGCAACGGCGCCGAAGCCATCCCGTACGAGGCCCTGGCCCTTCTCGACGGCTCCGGTCTTCTCGCGATCACCGTGCCGGCCGAGGACGGCGGCCCCGGTCTCGGCCCGTCCACGCTGGCCGAGGCGACCCGGCTGATCGCCGCCGCCGACCCCGCCCTGGCCCAGGTGCCGCAGGCCCACTACCTGCTGATCGACGTGCTGGCCGTCCACGGCGGGGGCGAGCTGCGCGAGCGCCTGTTCGCCGACGTGCGGGCCGGGCGCCGGATCGGCAACGCGCTGGCCGAACGGGGCGGGAAGCACGCCCAAGACCTCAAGACCCGCGTGGCGGGCGGACGGCTGAACGGGGTCAAGTACTACACGACCGGGGCCCTGACCAGCGCCTGGATCGCGGTCAGCGCGGTCGGCGAGGACGGTCGGCTGGTGCTCGCCTTCGTGCCGCGCGATGCTCCGGGCGTCGAGGTCGGCACCGACTGGGACGTCATCGGGCAGCGGGCCACGATCAGCGGCACCGCCACGTTCACCGACGTGCCGGTCGAGTTCGCCCTCGACTACTCCCGGGCGTACGAGGGACCGCAGCAACTGGGCGCCCGCGCCCAGTTGGTGCACGCCGCGATCGAGGTCGGCATCGCTGGTGGGGCCCTGGCCGACGCCCGGGCCTACCTGCGTGACAAGGCCCGGCCGTCGACCGAGGCGGTGCGGGCCGGCGCCGGCCGCGCGGTCGAGGACCCGCACGTCATGTACCGCTACGGCCGGCTGGCGACCCGGGTCCGCGCGGCCGAGTCCCTGCTGGCCGACGCGGCCCGCACGCTGGACGGGATCGGCCGGGTGCCCGCCGACGCCGCTGCCGCGGCCCGGGGCTCGCTGGCCGTGGCCGCCGCCAAGGCCTTCGGCAGCGAGGTGGCGGTCGAGGCCGGGTCGGAGCTGTTCGCGTTGTGCGGCACCAGTTCCGCCGCCAGCAAGTACGACCTGGACCGGCACTGGCGCAACGCCCGCACCCACAGCGTGCACGACCCAGTCGACTGGAAGTATCACCACCTGGCCGCGTGGGAGCTCGCCGACATCCAGCCGCCCAACCACGGTCAGCTCTGAGGCGTACGTTAAGTTCCTCCGTCAGGGTCTGGGGAGGGCGGGGCAATGGTCGACATGGATGTGGCGGAGTCCGCGCGGAGTTCACGCGTCGACACCGTGATGGCGGCGGCGATCGTGCTGACCGTGGACGCGGTGGTGCTGCTGGCGGTGGCCGTGATCGGCGTGCCGTTCCTGGTGTTCATGTTCGGCGACGCCGACGGCACGTGGCACCGGTTGTGGCCGCTCATCGTCGCGTGGCTGGTCGCGGTGGCGCTGGCCGCCCTCTGCGCCACCGCCGTGGCCCGGCTCTCGGGTTTCGGCTCGTACTCGATCCGGCGCATCGGCACCGCGGCCGCCTTGAGCGTCGCGGTGGCCGCGGCCGTCCTCGCCGCCGCCGGGACCGGCTCGAACCCGGGCTGGCTGCTGCTGGGCCTGCCCTTCGCGGTGGCCAACCTGGCCGCGGCCCTGGTGCTGGCCAACCCGGAGCGGGCCATCGCGGTGTCCGACCGCTTCCCGCGCTTCGTGCCCGCCCCCGCGCCCGCCCCGGTCTATGAGGCCGAGTCGGCCTACGCCCGTCCCGAGGACGAGACGCCCGACCCCGTGCGCACCCACGACACGATCGACCTGCTGGCGTTCGAGGACCGGCGCCGGGTCAAGCCCCGCCGCCGGCGCGGCCCGGCCGCCACCCGGACCCTCGCCGGCGTGCAACTGCCGCGCCGGGCCCGCCGCCCTCAGTCGCGCAACGACAGGCGGGCCACCCGCTCGAGCCGTTCCCGGTAGGCGACCCACCAGTCGCGGTCGCCCGGCGGCAGGTTGCTGTGGCCGGCCCGCACCCCGACCGACTCGTCGATCAGCTCGCGCACGATGTCGGCATGCCCGGCGTGCCGGTTCAGCTCGGCCGTCACGTGGACCAGGATGTAGTGCAGCGATACCTCGTTGCTCTCGGCCGGCCACCACGGCACCCGCCCGGTCGCCTCGAGCGGCAGTTCCTGGATCGTCCGGTCGCCGTGGGCCCGGACCCGCCGGTAGAGGTCGACGATCTGCTCGCGCGTCTCGGACTCGGTCGCCCACATGTCGGCGTTGTCCTCGGCGTCGTCATCGACCCAGGCCATCGGCTCGGGGAACGGCCGCCCGAAGGTGAGGCCGAAGTAGCCGGCCTCGACGCCCGCGACGTGTTTGACGAGACCGAGCAGGTTGGTGCCGGTGGGCACCAGCGGCCGCCGGACGTCGTAGTCGGACAGTCCGTCGAGCTTCCACAGCAACGCCTCGCGGGCCCGCTGCAGATAGTGGACAAGATCGGCCTTGGGATCGAAGCTAACCATGGGGCCGAGCTTGCCATCCCGGTACGACAGAACGGCGTGCGTCCGGTCACGCCGGCGTTCGGCCCGGCCGGCACGAGGGAAAGGGACGCCCATGCAACCCGAACCGATCACCCAGGCCGAGTACGAGTCCCAGCTCAACCAGCTGCACGAGCGGCGGGAGGAGCTGGAGGAGTCCGAGACCACACTCACCTCGCACGACCACGGCGGCGGCCTGCCCGCCGATCAGCAGAACCGCCTGGCCCGGGTCCGCGGCGAGCTCGCCGACGTGCTGCAGCGCATCGGCGACCTGCAGGACCGCTGGGCCGACGCCGGTAACGCCAAGCCGGACCCGGACGGCGCGCTAGGGGAGTAGCCGGTACGACGCGAACACCACGTCGTGGCCGACCTGGAAGCCGAGCCGTTCGTAGAGCCGGATGGCCGCGGCGTTGTCGGCCGCGACATGCAGGAACGGCAGGTCGCCGTGTTCGAGGATGCCGGCCGCCACGGCCATGGTGAGCCGCGCGCCGAATCCCTGACCGCGGAAGTCGGGGTCGGTGCAGACGGCGCTGACCTCGGTCCAGCCGGGTAGCCGGAACCGTTCGCCGGCCATCGCGACCAGCCGGCCCTCGTGGCGCAGGCCCAGATAGTGGCCCAGTTCGACAGTGCGCTTGCCGAACGGGCCGGGCTGGGCGCGCTCGACCAAGTCGAGCATCTCGGGCACGTCGGTCTCGGTGAGGGGGACGACCTCGGGGTCGCGGACGCCGGTCATCGTGTGGCCGACCATCTGGACGCCCGGGATCACCGCCACCGTGGCCCAGCCGTCGGGCGGACGGATCACCGGCGCGGTCAGCGCGGCCTGGTCGGTCAGGCCGGCCAGATCGGCCCAGGCCGCCGGGTCGGCCGGATCGGCCAGCGCGCACCAGGGGGAGACGTCGGGCAGGTAGCGGGCGGCGTCACCGGACGCCTCGGCGAAACAGGCCTGCGGCCCCGAGAGGGCGGCCCATACGGGATTCTCGAGCACACCGAGAACCCTGCCGCCTACTGGCGGTTATTGCCAGTGAATGAACCGAAATTCAGGCTGCGGGCGACATGAGGCCGGGCTCGGGCCGGGCCGCGATCTCGTGCGGCCACACCGGCTTCGAGAAGAGGAAACCCTGGCCGTACGGGCAGCCCATCGCGGCCAGCTCGGCCCGCTGCCCCTCGTCTTCGATACCTTCGGCCACCACGGCCAGGTCCAGGTTGCGGGCCAGGGTGACGATCGCGTCGACCAGGGCCCGCTGCTGCTCGCTGCCGAGGATGTCGTCGATGAACGACTTGTCGACCTTGAGCACGTCGACCGGCATCTGGCGCAGGTAGCTCAGCGACGAGTACCCGGTGCCGAAGTCGTCGATCGCGATCCGGACGCCCAGCGCCCGCAGCTCGCCCAGGTCGTGCCAGACCTGGTCGGCGTCGCGCAGCAGCAGGCTCTCGGTGATCTCGAGCAGCAGCCACCCGGGTTCGGCCCCGCTGTCCTCGATCGCCTGGCGCACCTGGTCGACGAAGCCGGGCGTGCGGAACTGCCGGGCCGAGACGTTGACACTGACGTACTTCAGGGTGGTGCCGGTCCGCATGCGGGTGAACTCGGCCAGCGCCGCCCGCAGCACCCACCGGCCGATCTCGACGATCGCGCCGCTCTCCTCGGCCACCTCGATGAAGTGGTACGGGCCGAGCAGGCCGCGGGTCGGGTGCTGCCAGCGCACCAGCGCCTCCACGCCGGCCATGGCGCCGGTCGTGAGGTCGACGATCGGCTGGTACATGAGCGCGAACTGCTCGCCGTCGATGGCCTCGTGCAACGCCGTACGGGTCTCGAGCCGCTGCACCATGGCCGTGTGCAGCTCACGCCGGTACCGCTGCCAGGTGCCCTTGTCCTCGCCCTTGGCCTGGTAGAGGGCCAGGTCGGCGTGCCGCAGCACCTCGGTCGCGGATTCGGCGTCGCGGTTGGTGGCCACGCCGATGCTGGCCGCGCCGCTGACGATGTGGGTGCCGCCGATGCCGTCCGACACCTCGACCGGTACGGCGAGGGCGCGCACGAGCTGGGCCGCGAGCTCCTCGGCGCGGGTGGCGTCGGGGCTCTGCTCGATCAGGATGGCGAACTCGTCGCCGCCCATCCGGGCCGCCGTGTCGGCCACCCCGATGATCGAGCCGATCCGCTCGCCCACGCTGACCAGCAACTGGTCGCCGACGGCGTGCCCGAGGGTGTCGTTGACGTCCTTGAAGTCGTCGAGGTCGACGAAGAGCACGGCGATGGTGGCGTCGTCGCGGCCGGCCACCGCGAACGCCTGCTCGAGGCGGTTGCGGAACAGCACGCGGTTGGCCAGCCCGGTCAGGCCGTCGTGGAAGGCCAGGTGGGAAAGGTCGTTCTCGAGCCGACGCTGGTCGGTCACGTCCCGGATCGTCAGCACCAGACCGCGTACGGTCGGATCCTCCCGCAGGTCGCGGCCGGTGCACTCGACCTGCAGCAGCCGGCCGTCGGCGCACAGCACGGACAGGTCGGCCGCCTCGTCCTGGTCGCGGCCGGCGCGGATCGCGGCCAGGGTGTCGCCCAGGGCGGCGTGGTGGCTGAGCGCGATCAGCGACCCGAGCGGCGCGCCGGCCAGGTCGGGGTGGCCGAGCACGGTGTCGGCCGACGGGCTGGCGTAGGTGATCCGGTCGTCGCCGTCGACGATGAGGATGACGTCGGAGGCGTTCTGGATCAGTGTGCGGAAGTAGGCCTCGCTGTCGCGCTGGCTGACCTCGCGGGACAGGCCGATGCGCTGCATGACGACCTCGATCTGGCCCAGGAAGGCCTCGATCGAGGGCATCAGCTCGCGCAGCACCGAGCCGGGCGCGCCGAGCAGCCAGATGCCGACCCGGTTGTCGCCGGGCAGCGGCACGGTGGCGCACAGGTAGTGGGCGAACTCGTCCGACGGCAGACCGGCCGGCACCTCGGCCGCGGTCAGCAGCCGCAGGCCGGGCTCGTGCGGCACGTCGGCGTCGCAGGACAGGGTGAGCGCGAACGGGGTCTCGGGCGGCATCAGGGTGGCCACGCCGTCCTTGATGGCCTGGGCCGCCTCGGGCTCGGTGGTGGCGGCGAACAGGGCGGCGCCGGCCTGGTGCAGGGCGCGTTCGCGGGCCCGGGCCCGTCGCTGGGAGTCGGCCAGGCCGTTGACCCGGGCCAGCACCAGCAGGAACATCAGGGCGGCGGCGGCCGCGATGACCGGGGCGTCGACGACCCCGCCCCGGGCCTCCTCGACCTCGTGGCCGTTGATCCACTCGACGTACAGGATGGCCGGGGCGATCAGGGCGGCCGTGGCCATCCAGACGATGCGGTTGGTGCCCAGCTCGGCCCCGCCCTGGTGGGGCAGCTTCTCGGTCAGCTCGCGCATCGACGGCATGAGCGCCGACCAGCCCATGACGGCGTAGAAGACGATCCAGCCGAGGTCGACCGGGCCGCCCAGCGACCAGGCGCTGTTGAGCTGGGACTGGCCGTAGAAGATGTCGCTGACCAGCAGGCCGGCGATGGCCACGACGAGCGCGGTCAGGGCCCGGGGGCGGCGGCCGTGGCTGGTCAGCATGCGCAGCGTGACGGCCAGGGCCAGCACGTCGCCGAGCGGGTAGGTGATCGATACCAGCTTCTCGAGGAAGCTCAGCTCGTGCGAGCGGGTGAACGGGGCGATCCAGTAGACCCACGAGAGCAGGCCGAGACCGACCGTGGGCACCAGCGCGTCGAGCAGCGCGGCCCGGTTGCTGGCGCCGCCCCGGGATCGTACGAAAAGCAGGAAGGCCCCGGTGATCAGCGGGTACACCAGCAGATAGAGCAGATCGGCCGGGCCCGGGAAGGCGGGTTCGAGACCGCGCCACAGGATCAGGTTGTAGACCGTGTCGCCGGTGACGAAGCAGACCAGGCCGGCCGCGATCAGGTACCACGGCAGGCGGCGGGCCGGGCGGTTCAGCCGTACGCCCCAGACGATCGCGGCGGCGCAGGAGTAGCCCAGCAGGGCCCAAGTGACCAGGTGGCTGTTCGGGAAGGCGTAGTAGAACGCGGTGAGCACCACGATCCACGCGCCGAAAGCGGCGCGAGCTGCTCGCGTCGTCATCGGCCCTCCTCCGCCTCGCTACCAGCCGTCCCGTGTTTGATCGGGCGGCGCGGCCCGGGTCTGAGCGAATGGTCCGATCTCACGCCACCGAAAGCGCCGTCGGCCAGAGAATACGGGCCGCCGGGCGCGTCGTGCGGCACACACTAGATCTCCGGTTGGACCGGTATCGACCGGGGAATCGGTCAGTTCGTGACAACGGATCAGTCGACGCGCTGGAAGGCGCTCACAGTTGCCCTGGTGGCGGGCTTCATGACCTTGCTCGATGTGAGCATCGTCAACGTCGCCCTGCCCTCCATCCGCGACGAACTTCACCTCAGTCCGGCCGAGCTGCAGTGGGTGCTCTCGGGCTACGCGCTGACCTTCGGCCTGCTGCTCGTGCCGGCCGGCCGGTTCGGCGACGCCCGCGGCCGGCGCAACGCGTTCATCGTCGGGCTGATCCTGTTCACCCTGGCCAGCGCCGCGGCCGGGCTCGCCCCGTCGGCGCTGTGGCTGGTGGTGGCCCGGCTCGTGCAGGGCGCGGCCGCCGGCATCGTCAACCCGCAGGTCTCCGGCCTGATCCAGCAGATGTTCGAGCCCAAGGAGCGCGGCCGTCCGTTCGGCCTGCTCGGCGCCACCATCGGCGTCTCCACGGCGGTCGGGCCGCTGCTGGGCGGCGTGCTCATCGCCACGATCGGCCCGGCCGACGGCTGGCGCTGGATCTTCTTCCTCAACATCCCGATCGGCATCGTGGCGGTGTGGCTGGGCCGCAAGTGGATCCCGGTCGGCGAGCAGAAACGGCAGGAGAGCCTCGACCCAGCCGGCGTCGGCCTGCTCGGGCTGGGCGTGGTGCTGGTGCTGCTGCCGCTCGTGCAGGAACGCGAGTGGCCGGGCAGCGGCAAGTGGCTGGTGGCGGCGGCCGGGGTGCTGGTGCTGGTGTTGTTCGTGCTGTGGGAGCGCTGGTACGGCCGCAGCCGGACCGCGCTGGTCGACCTGGGCCTGTTCCGGGTGCGCTCGTACTCGCTGGGCGCGCTGATCGGGCTGCTGTACTTCGCCGGCTTCACCACGATCTTCTTCATCTACACGCTCTATCTGCAGAGCGGGCTCGGCTACAGCGCCCTCGAGGCCGGGCTGGCGGTCACCCCGTTCGCGGTCGGCTCGGCGGTGGCGTCGGCGGTCGGCGGGCGCTTCGTGCAGCGGTTCGGCCGGCACATGGTCGTCGGTGGGCTGATCGCGGTGGTGGCCGGCCTCGTCGCGACCGACTTCGCGCTCGAACTGGTGCCCGGTTCGGGCGGGGGCTGGGCGGCCGCGCTGCCCCTGCTCGTGGCGGGCGCGGGCAGCGGCTTCGTGATCAGCCCGAACCAGACGCTGACGCTGGCCGAGGTGCCGGTGGCCCGGGCCGGCAGCGCCGGGGCCGTCCTGCAGACCGGCCAGCGCATCGGCACGGCCGTCGGCATCGCGGCGGTCGGCGCTCTCTTCTTCAGCCGCCTGGCCTCGAGCCAGGGCGACTGGGGCCCGGCCTTCCGCGGCGCCCTGTGGCTGACGATCAGCTTCGTCGTGGTCGCGCTGATCGCCGCCCTGGCCGACGTCTTCACCGCTCGCCGTCAGCCCAGCGACGCCCTCGCCGAGCGCTGATCTCAGCCGGCGAGGGCGTCGACCAGGCGCTTGGCCGGGGAGGCCAGGTTCCAGCGGTCGGCCAGGGCCAGCAGCGCGTCCGCGTCTTTCGGTGAGCGGGGCAGGGCCGCGTCGAAGTCCGGCAGCTTGACGTCGAGGGCGACCTTGCACACCGGCAGCGCCTTGGCCAGGTAGTCGCGGGCGGCGTCGAGCTTGGTGCGCAGACCGGGGGCGAAACCGGCGTCGGGGTCGTCCAGCGCGGCCAGGATCTGCTCGACCCCGCCGTACCGCATGACCAGGCGGGCCGCCGTCTTCTCGCCGACGCCGGCCACGCCGGGCAGGCCGTCGCTGGCGTCGCCGCGCATGGCCGCGAAGTCGGCGTACCACTTCGCGGGGACGCCGTACTTGGTCTCGACCAGCGCGTTGTCGGCGTCCTCGAGCTTGGCCACGCCGCGGCCGACGTACAGCAGCCGGGTCTTGCGCTCGTCGTCGACCAGTTGGAACAGGTCGCGGTCGCCGGAGACGACCTCGACCGGCGCGGGCTGGCCGGCGGCCAGCGTGCCCAGCACGTCGTCGGCCTCGTAACCGTCGACGCCGAAGGCCGGGATGCCGACCGCCTTCAAGACCTCGAGCAGGACGGGAATCTGCTTCTCGAGCGACGGCGGCACGACCTCGACATCGCCGTGGGCCACCCGGTGTTTCTTGTACGAAGGCACGAGCTCGACCCGCCAGGCCGGGCGCCAGCTGTTGTCGAGCGCGCACACCATCCGATCGGGGTGCCGGGTGCGGATCAGCTGGGCCAGCATGTCCATGAAGCCGCGGATGGCGTTGACCGGCTCCCCGGCGCTGGTCTGGGCGGCCTTCTCGGGGATGCCATGGAAGGCCCGGAAGTAGAGGCTGGGGGCGTCGACGGCGAGCAGCGGCTGTGCGGTCACCGTGCCACCATACTGACCGCCCGTCGCGCCGCTGCCCTAACGACCGTTAAGCTGGGTTCCGTGACGGTAGATCGCATGCTCCCCACCGAAGAAGCACACGACCTGCTCGCCCTGACCCAGGAGCTCTGCGACCGCGAGCTCACGGGTAAAGCCGACGCCTACGAGGCCCGGGCCGAGTTCCCCCGAGAAGTGATCCGCACGCTGGGCCGGTCCGGTCTGCTCGGCCTGCCCTACCCCGAGGAGGTGGGCGGCGCCGGCCAGCCCTACGAGGTCTATCTGCAGGTGCTCGAGACTTTGGCCGGCAGCTGGCTGGCCATCGCCGAGGCGGTCAGCGTGCACACCCTGGCCTGCTACCCGGTGTACGCCCACGGCAGCGAGCGCCAGCGCAAGTCCCTGCCCGACATGCTCGGCGGCGAACTGCTCGGCGCCTACTGCCTCTCCGAACCCCAGGGCGGCAGCGACGCGGCCGCGCTCACCACCAAGGCCACCCGCGACGGTGACGAGTGGGTGGTGTCCGGCACCAAGGCCTGGATCACCCACGGTCGCGACGCCGATTTCTACAACCTTTTCTGCCGTACGGGTGAAGCGGGCCCCCGCGGCATCTCGTGTCTGCTCGCCGAGGCCGGCACCCCGGGTCTCGAACCCCAGAAGGCGGAAAAGGTGATGGGCCTGCGCTCGTCGGCCCCGTCCCAGATCGTGCTCGACGACGTCCGCCTGCCGTCCGACCGGCTCGTCGGCGCCGAGGGCGGCGGCTTCGGCATCGCCATGGAGGCGCTCGACGCCGGGCGGCTCGGCATCGCGGCCTGCGCGGTCGGCCTGGCCCAGGCCGCGACCGACTACGCCGTGGCCTACGCCCGGGAACGTGAGCAGTTCGGCCGCCCGATCGCCGAGTTCCAGGGCGTCGGGTTCATGCTGGCCGACATGGCGACCCAGGTCTCGGCGGCCCGGGCGCTGCTGCTGTCGGCGGCCCGGCTCAAGGACGCCGGGCGTCCGTTCTCGACCGAGGCGGCCAAGGCCAAACTGTTCGCGACCGACGTCGCCATGCGGGTGACGACCGACGCGGTGCAGGTGCTGGGCGGGGCCGGTTACGTCAGCGACCACCCGGCCGAGCGGTGGTTCCGCGAGGCCAAGGTGCTGCAGATCGTCGAGGGCACCAACCAGATCCAGCGCCTCGTCATCAGCCGAGCTCTGACCAAGGGGTGACACGCGCCGCGCCGGGCGTGCGCGCGGGCTGATCTTCCGCGATGCTGGCACGCATGGACAACGACAGCATCGAAGGTGTGACGGTCGCGATGGTCGGCTCGCAGATCGAGGCCGACCTCGCGGTGGGCCTGCTGCGCAGCAACGGTCTGCGGGCGGTGGCGATCGCCGACGACGCCGGCGGTCTCGACCCGGCCCTGGCCGTGACCGACGGCGTGCAGATCCAGGTCAATCCTGAGGACGAGGCGGCGGCCCGGGCGCTGCTGGCCGACGTCGAGAGGGACGCGTCTTAAAAGTCGTACGGTTCGGTAGGGTGGCGCCCGTGGAAGAGATCGACCGGGCGATCGTGGGCGCCCTCACCGCGGACGGCCGCCTGTCCTACACCGACCTCGCCGAGCGGGTCGGTCTCAGCGTGTCGGCCGTCCACCAGCGGGTGCGCCGCCTCGAGCAGCGCGGCGTGATCGCCGGTTACACGGCCAAGGTCTCGTACGAGGCGCTCGAACTGCCCCTGACGGCGTTCGTGGCGATCCGCCCGTTCGACCCGTCGCAACCCGACGACGCCCCGGAACGCCTGGCCCACCTGCCCGAGATCGACTCGTGCTACTCGGTCGCCGGCGAGGACTTCTACATGCTCATCGTCCGCGTCGGCAGCCCGGCCGACCTCGAACGCCTGCTGCAAGAGATCCGCACCGCGGCCAACGTCACCACCCGCACGACGGTGGTTCTTTCCACGCCGTACGAGAACCGCCCGCCCCGCATCGCCCCGGGCGCTACGGCTCCGGTCGACACGTCGACCTAGCTCAGCGTCACGCGGGCGCACTCGGTGACGTAGGGGAGCTGGAACTCGGTGCGGCCGACGAGGTCGGGGTGGGTGGCCATCAGTCGGCGCACCTCGCCCAGCAGCGCGGCCCGTTCGGCCGGGGGCAACAGGATCACGTAGCTGCGGGACGACACCATGTCGATCAGGCGTTCGGGGCCGATCAGATCCGTCCACTCGAAGGTGGCCGTCTCGACCGGGCCGAACGGGGCGCCGACCGTGGTGTCGCGGTCTTGTTCCGGGCTGCCGATGATCTCGCCGAGGCGGCGGACCCAGCCCGCGCGCTCGTCGCGCACGTTCCACAGCAGGCCGAGGCGGCCGCCGGGGGAGAGGACCCGGGCGATCTCGGGCGCCGCGACGGCCGGGTCGACCCAGTGCCAGGCCTGCGCGACCAGCACGGCGTCGGCCGAGTCGTCAGGCAGCGGGATGTGCTCGGCGCTGCCCTGGTGGGCCGGGATGCCGGGCACGGACGCCCGTAGCTGGTCGAGCATGCCGGCCGACGGCTCGACCGCGGTGACCGGCAGCTCGCGGTCGCGGATCTGGCGGGTCAGCTTGCCGGTGCCCGCGCCCAGGTCGATCACCCGGGGGCGGCCGGGCGGGAGCAGCCAGTCGAGGGCGGCGGACGGGTAGGACGGCCGGCCCCGCTCGTAGATCTCGGCGGCCGGGCCGAAGGAGTTCGCGTGTGCGGCGCGATCAGTCACACTCACGATCTTATCTATCCGGTCTCGAACTAGGTTCCTAGGATGCATTACGCAGTGTGTTTCGGATCGGGGTGGGGCGGGCACACCGACGGCAAGCCGAAACCACGGAGGTTCGAGAACGATGAGCTTCACCGACAAGGTCAAGAACGAGGCCGAGGAGCTTTCCGGCAAGGCGAAGCAGGCCGTGGGCCGGGCCACCGACAACGAGCGGCTGGTCGCCGAGGGGCAGGCTCAGGAGACGTCGGCCCACGCCAAGAAGGCCGGCGAGCACGTCAAGGACGCCGGCAAGGACGTCCGCGACGCCTTCAGCTGATCTTTTGTGAAACGGGCCCCCGGTGCGGGGGCCCGTTTTCTATGCCTCCTGCTTGCGCCACCAGTCCTGGCCGGACTGGGGCAGCGTGTCGATCGGGTCGTAGTAGGCGTGCAGTTTCGAGAGCGCCTCTTCGTCGTCCTGCTCGATCGACGTACGGTAATTCTTGGTCCAGTACGAGATGCCGTGCTCCCGGTCGTACTCGGAGACCATGTGCACCCATCGCTTGCCGACGAACGGCACGTCGCAGACGATGCGCGGCGTGGCGTAGCCGGGCAGGTAACCCATCATGTCGTGCTGCAGCTGCTGGGCGTGCCACACCGGCACCCGCCAGTGCTCGGCGTTGGGGATCATGTCGCACATGTAGAAGTAGTACGGCAGAATCCCGGCCTCGCCCTGCAGCCCGAAGCACAGGTCGAGCAGGTCGGCCGTGGTCGCGTTGACGCCGCGCATGAGCACGCCCTGGTTGCGCACGTCGCGCACGCCGACCTCGAGCAGCATCTGGGCCGCGCGGGCGACGGTCGGGGTCAGAGAGTTCACGTGGTTGACGTGGGTGTGCACGGCCAGGTTGACGCCGCGGCGCTGAGCGGTGATGGCCACCCGGTGCAGGCCCTCGACCACGTCGGGCTGCAGCCAGTGCTGGGGCAGGCCCATCAGCGCCTTGGTCGCGAGCCGGATGTCGCGCACGGTCGGCACCGAGAGCAGACCCATCAGGTACGCCTCGAGCTGCTTCCACGGCACGTTGGCCACGTCGCCGCCGCTGACGACCACATCGCGTACGCCGGGGTGGGCCTTGAGATAGGCCAGGTGGGCGTCGTAGCGGTCGACCGGCTTGAGCGACAGCTTCAACTTGTCGACCGTGGGCGTGCTGTTGCCGACGAGGTCCATGCGCGTGCAGTGCCCGCAGTACTGGGGGCAGGTCGAGAGCAGTTCGGCCAGGACCTTGGTCGGGTAGCGGTGGGTGAGGCCCTCGGCGACCCACATGTCGTGCTCGTGCAGCGAGTCGCGGGTGGCGTGCGGGTGGGACGGCCAGTCGAGGTGACGGTCGGTGGCGACCGGCAGCATGTAGCGGCGGATCGGATCCGCGTAGAACGACTCCGTGTCGGGCACCCGGTCGGGGACCATGGTGTTGAGCATCTGCGGCGGGATCAGCATCGACATGGTGGCCAGGCGCTTCATGTCGGTCTCGAGGTCGGTGTAGAAGCTCTCGTCGAGCAGGTCGCCCATGAGCGCGCGCAGCTGCTTGATGTTCTTGACGCAGTTGACCCGCTGCCACTGGGCGGACTGCCACTGCGCCTCGGTCACGTCCCGCCATCCCGGGAACCGGGTCCAGTCGGGCTCGATCAGGGGGCGGCGGTGGTACTCGTACGGCTGGCCGGCGGGCTGGGTCAACGGGTGCCTCCTGATCGATCGTTCGGTCAAACTCACGCTACTGGAGGATTTCCGGTCTGGTAACCATCTACCCGTAGGATTTACGGTATGGATACGGCCTCGGATCTATGAATTACTGTGAAGGGTGGGGCGAATGACGTCTTCTGTCGGTCTTGAACGGGTTCTGGAGCCGGTCGGGGTGCTCCCGCAGGCGGCTTGGCGCCTCGATGCGGACCCTTCAATTCGAGAAGACGAAGTTCGCGTACGGGTGGAGCGGCTCAACCTCGACGCCGCCAGCTACCGCCAGTTGTCCGAGAAGCACTCCGGTGACGGCGACGCGATCCGGGCCGAGGTGCTCGAGATCGTCGGCACTCGCGGCAAGATGCACAACCCGGTGACCGGGTCGGGCGGCATGCTGATCGGCGTCGTCGACGAGGTCGGCCCGCGGTCGCCGCTCGGTGTCAAGGTGGGGGACCGGGTGGCCACGCTCGTCTCGCTGACGCTCACGCCGCTGCGGATCACCGACGGCTTGAGCAGCTGGGACGGCCGTAGCGAGCAGGTTCCGGCGTCGGGTTCAGCCATCCTGTTCGGCCGCTCGATCGTCGGCGTGCTGCCCGATGATCTCGCCCCGTCGCTCGCGCTGGCTGTCTACGACGTGTGCGGGGCGCCCGCGCTCACCGATCGGATTGTCCGACAATACGACCAGCCGACAGTTGCCGTGCTGGGTGGCGCAGGCAAGAGCGGATCGCTGGCGCTCGCCGCGGCCCGGATGGCTGGTGCCCGTACTGTCGGAATTGTCCGCGACGAGGGTGAGGCTGCGTCTCTTCGCGCGGCCGGGATCGCCGATGCGGTGGCGATCGCCGACGCCCGCAATCCGGTCGAGGTCGCAGCCGCGGTGGGCGAGCCGGCCACGATCACGGTCGTCTGCGTCGACGTCCCCGGCTGCGAGCACGGCGCGATCCTGGCCACCGCCCCCGGCGGCACCGTCGTCTTCTTCTCGATGGCCACCAGCTTCCCGGCCGCCGCGCTCGGCGCCGAAGGGCTGGCGGCCGACGTGACAATGCTCATCGGCAATGGCTACGTACCTGGTCACGCCGATTTCGCCGTCGACCTGCTCCGGCGCGTACCGGCCGTCCGGTCTCTCTTCGAGGCGCGTCTCGCGAGAGACTGACGTCCATGACTGAGGTGCACCTCTACACCCACGGCCGCTTCTACTCCGCCGCCGACCCGCGGGCCACCGCCATGCTGGTCCGCGAGGGCAAGATCGTGTGGCTCGGCGACGCGGCCGACGCCCCCTCCGCCGACCGTACCGTCGACCTGCAGAACGGCCTGGTCACCCCGGCCTTCGTCGACGCCCACGTGCACGCCACCGACACCGGTCTGGCCATCGACGGCCTCGACCTGGCCGCCGTCCGGCACCGCAGCGAGCTGCTGGCCGCGGTCGAGAAGTTCGCCGCGACCCGCCCGGCCGACGGGGTCGTGCACGGCCACGGCTGGGACGAGTCGACCTGGGCCGACCAGACGCTGCCGGCCGCGGCCGAGCTCGACCGGGCCGCGTCGGGCCGCCGGGTCTACCTGTCGCAGGCCTCGGTGCACTCCGCCCTGGCGTCGACCGCCCTGCTCGCCGCGGCTGATCTGCCCGTCGGCGAGAGCCTGGTCAAAGAGGACGACCATCATTCCGTACGAGCCATCGCGCTGAACGCCCTCAGCGGTGCTCAGAGGACGACCGCCCAGCGCGCCGCCCTCACCAGAGCCGCGTCCCTCGGCATCGCCGCCGTGCACGAGTGCGGCGGCCCCGGCACGTCCAGCGAGGCCGACTTCACGTCGCTGCTGGCGCTCAACGGCCAGGGCCTGCCCCACGTCTACGGCTACTGGGGCGAACTGGGCGGCGCCCTCAAGGCCAAGGAACTGGGCGCGGTCGGCGCGGCCGGCGACCTGTACGCCGACGGCGCCCTCGGCTCGCGCACCGCCAGCGTCCGGCAGCCCTTCCTCGACGGCCACGGCGGCTGCGGCGAGGCTTTCCTGACCGCCGAGCAGGCCGCCGAACACCTGCTCGACTGCATCACGGTCGGCGTGCAGGGCGGCTTCCACGCCATCGGCGACGCCGCCATCGAGACCGTGCTCGAGGGGTTCGCGCTGGCCGCCAAGTCGGTCGGCGTCGACGCCGTGCGCGAGGGCCACCACCGGGTCGAGCACGTCGAGCTGATCGACAAGCCGATGATCGCCCGGATGGTCGAGTTCGGGGTGATCGCCTCGGTCCAGCCGGTCTTCGACGCGCTGTGGGGCGGTCCCGACCGCATGTACGCGCAGCGCCTCGGCGTCGAGCGGTCGATGGCCTCGAACCCGATCGGCGCCATGCACGCGACCGGGGTGCAGCTGGCCTTCGGCTCGGACTCGCCGGTCACCGCGCTCGACCCGTGGGCGGTGGTGGCGGCCGCGGTGTCCCCGCGCAACCCGGTCTACCGGATGAGCGTGCGGGCGGCGTTCGCGGCCTCGACCCGGGGCGGCTGGCGGGCGGCCGGGGTCGGCGACGCGGGCGTGCTCGCGCCCGGTCAATCGGCCACCTTCGCCGTCTGGGAGACCCCGGGCGGCGTACGGGAAGGTCTGCCCGATCTGGACGGCGGCTCCCCGGTGTGCCGGCGCACGGTGTTGCACGGCGAAACAATCTACGAAAACTGACGAATGAGGAGCAGGGGTGGCGTCCAAGCTTGATCTGGACCCGCGGGTGGTGCGTACGGCGCGCCGGCTCGCCGCGAAAGCGGGGCAGCCCGTGGTCGACCTGGCCCGCTCGCACACCACCGTGTCGGTGGAGCGGGCGGTGCTGCGGCTGGCCGGCGTGCACGGCGCCGACCAGGACGGCATCCCCTGGGTGAACCGGCTCGTGGACGCGGTGCGGGCCGACGTCGGGCTGGGCCACGGCGTCGCGGTCCCGGTGTTCCACGCCATGCGGAGCACCGGGGTCGACGACATCACCGTCCTGGCCCAGAAGGCGGCCGCCGGCGCGATCCGGTTCGACGTACCGTCGTCGCGCTCCGATCTTTCTTTTGTGAAGCGCGCCGCCAAGCGGGCCACCGGCGCCGGCCTGAAGATCGTCGACCGGCGCCGGGCCGAGCGGGAGCGGCTGATCAAGCGGCTCGGCGACCCGCAGCAGCGGCCGTGGATCTATCTGATCGTGGCCACCGGCGACATCTACGAGGACATCCCGCAGGCCCAGGCGGCCGCGCGGGCCGGGGCCGACGTGATCGCGGTGATCCGCTCGACCGGCCAGTCGCTGCTCGACTACGTGCCCGAGGGCGCCACCCGCGAGGGCTTCGCCGGCACGTACGCCACCCAGGAGAATTTTCGGTTGATGCGCGCGGCCTTGGACGAGACGTCCAAGGAGCTCGGTCGATACGTACGGCTGACGAACTACGCGTCCGGGCTGTGCATGCCCGAGATCGCGGCGCTGGCCGGCATGGAACGGCTCGACATGATGCTCAACGACAGCATGTACGGGATCCTGTTCCGCGACATCAACCCGATCCGCACGTTCGTCGACCAGCGCTTCAGCCGCCAGGTCCACGCCCGCGCCGGCATCATCATCAACACCGGCGAGGACAACTACCTGACCACGGCCGACGCGGTCGAGGCGGCCCACACGGTGACCGTGTCGCAGCTGCTCAACGAGTTCTTCGCGCACGAAGCCGGGCTCGAGGACTGGCAGCTCGGCCTGGGCCACGCGTTCGAGATCAACCCCGAGCTGCCGGAGTCGTTCCGCCTCGAACTGGCCCACGCCCTGCTGGCCCGCGAGCTGTTCCCGGACGCGCCGCTCAAATGGATGCCGCCGACCAAACACATGACCGGCGACGTGTTCCGCGGCAACCTGCTGGACGGCTTCTTCAACCTGGTCGGGGCGCTGACCGGCCAGGGCATCCTGCTCGTGGGCATGATGACCGAGGCCGTGGTGACGCCGTGGCTGTCCGACCGCGACATCGCCCTGCAGAACGTCCGCTACGTGCTCACCGGCGCCGGCAACCTGCACGAGGATTTCGTCCCGGCCCCCGGCGGCTTCATCCAGCAGCGCGCGCACGCCGTGCTGGGCGAGGCCGTCGACCTGCTCGAGAAGATCGTCGACGACTCCATGCTGACAGCCATCGCCGAGGGCACCTTCGGGATCATGAAACGCCCCGCCGACCGCGGCAAAGGCCTCGACGGCGTCGCTCGTCATGAGGACGGCTACTACAACCCCGTGACGGAGGCGTTGGAAGCATGAGCATCGTGCGGCCCTACGGGGACACCACCGGGGACGGCATGGTGCAGTTGTCGTTCACGCTGCCGATCGTGCATGACAAGCGGGCCGAGGGCGCGGCCATTCAGCTGGCCAACAAGATGGGGATGGACCCCGCACTGCTCGTGCACGCCAAGCCGATGGGGGACGGGTTCACCTTCTTCGTCGTCTACGGCAAGGTCAGCCACCTCGTCGACACCGAGAAGGTGCAGGTCGTCGAGCGGGACTTCCCGCTGCTGAGTGCCAAAGAGGTCAACGCGACGATCAAGCGGCGGCTGCGGCGGCGGCTCAACGTGGTCGGGGCGTGCATCGGGACCGACGCGCACACCGTGGGGATCGACGCCATTCTCAACCTCAAGGGGATCGCGGGGGAGAAGGGGCTCGAGTACTACAGCGAGTTGTCGGTGACCAACATGGGGGCGCAGGTCTCCGTGCCGGATCTGGTCGAGACGGCCCGCGAGCAGAAGGCCGACGCCGTACTCGTGTCCCAGGTCGTCACCCAGCGCGACGCGCACCTGCAGAACACGCGGGCGATGTCGGCCGCGTTCCGTGAGGCGCTGCCGGCCGGCAAGCGTCCGCTTCTGATCGTCGGCGGTCCGCGGTTCGACGAGCTGATGGCCGGCGAGCTCGGCGTCGACCGGATCTTCAGCCGCGGCACCACCCCGCGCGAAGTCGCCTCCTACCTAGTCCACGCCCTCACCGGGAGTTCGTCTTGATCACTGTGACTCATCGCCGCTATGTCCCGTACGCGCACGCGCACTATGCGGGCAACCTGGTCGACGGGGCCTACTCGCTCGGGCTGTTCGGCGACGTGGCGACCGAGGTCTGCATCCAGCTCGACGGGGACGAGGGGCTGTTCGCCTCGTACGACGACGTGCAGTTCAAGGCCCCGATCCAGGCCGGCGACGTCCTCGAGATCGTGGGCACGGTGACCCGGATGGGCACCCGCTCGCGCACCATCGCCTTCGAGTCGCGGGTCGTGTGCCGGGGGACGGGCGGGTCGGCCGCTTCCGTTCTGGACGAGCCGATCGTGGCCGTGACCGCTACGGGCACGGTCGTGGTGCCGGCGAAGCAGTGAGCACTGCCGTCTGTGTCGACGTCGGGTCGACGTACACCAAAGCGGCTCTGATCGACCTGGACGCAGGCGCGCTGGTGCGCCGGGCCGAGGTGCCGACCACTGTTGGTAGCGATGTGCTGACCGGGTTGGATCAGGCAGTGGCGGCGGTCGGCGGGGGCGATCAGGTGTACGTCTGCTCGTCCGCCGGTGGTGGGCTGAGGCTGGCCGTCGTGGGGTACGAGTCGCTGGTCACCGCCGAGGCCGGGCACCGGGTCGGGCTGTCGGCGGGCGCCCGCGTCGTGCACGTGGCAGCCGGGCTGCTCGACGGGCGGGCGGTAACGGCCCTGCGCGCGTCCCGGCCGGATGTGATCCTGCTGGTCGGCGGCACCGACGGCGGCGACGGCGAGGTGCTGCTGCACAACGCGCGGCGCCTCGGCACGTCCCGGCTGCGCGTGCCGGTGGTGGTGGCCGGCAACGCCGACGTCCGGCCCGAGGCCGCGGCGATCCTGACCGAACGCCGCATCCCGGCGACCGTGACGGGCAACGTGCTGCCCCGGATCGGCGTGCTCGACCCGGGTCCGGCCCGGGCGGCGATCCGCGAGGTGTTCCTGCGGCACGTGATCGGGGGCAAGCGACTGTCGAAGGGCCCCCGGTTCGCCTCGCTGGTGCGGGCCGCCACCCCGGACGCGGTCCTCGCGGGCGTCGAGCTGCTCGCTGACGCCACCGGATCCGGTGTTCTGGTCGTCGACGTGGGTGGAGCCACCACGGACGTCTACTCGGCTCTGGTGCCCGACGCGGAGAGCGAATCCGGCCCGCGGCGCGACGTGGCCGGAACCCTGTGGCGGTCCAGAACTGTGGAGGGTGATCTCGGCGTCGCGGTGAGTGCCGACGGCACGCGTGCGGCCGCGGTGGCCGAGAAATTGGCACTGCCGGAATCCGGACTCCTATCGGGTGACAATGAGTTAGCCGCGGCGGCGGCCACGGTCGCGCTCCGGCGGCACGCGCGGGGCCACTCGTCCGGTCCTGGTCAGCCCCGCACGGGCGGCCGGGATCTGCGCGACGTGCGGCTGGTGGTCGGGTCGGGGGGCGTGCTGCGGCACGGCGGCGGCGCGTTTGTGCTGGACGCGGTGCTGTCCGACCAGTCCGGCGGCTGGGCTGCGCCGACCTCGGCCCGCACGGTCGTCGACCAGCAGTACGTGCTGGCGGCGGCCGGACTGTTGTCGATCGATCATCGGGACGCCGCAGCGACCCTCGTGAACAGCCTGTAGCCCGAACGGGTACATGACATGACACGCCGAGAAACGCGACACGCCCGAGTGCGGGGACGCCGGTTGACAGACCGGCGGGGGCCGGACGTACCGTCGTCCAATCCTGAGCACGGGAGCGATGCTGTTCGCTTCGTTCCTCCGCCCACTGGCCGCAGTCCTCGCAGGGGTCGCGCGTTCAGCCAGGTCCAGGGGGCGGGGGTCGGCGGGGCGACGCGGAGAGATCACGTCCGTGGTGGTTCTCAGGAGGGAACGGGCGCCAGTAGACAACGGCCTGACCCGCGCAGCCGGCGCGGAGCATGCCGGTCCGAAGGCGGTCGCGAACTCCCGGCGGGCCACCGGCCGTGCCCGGGGTGTGGTGCACATGAGGCGCGGTCCCGGGGCGGGACCGCGCTTCTCCGCATCCTGATCAATTGTTCTCTTATCGATGCGGCGCTGCGCCCCGACTGTCCGTTTCCGCTCAGGTCGCGCGAGGTAGCCTCTCGCGCGTGGAGATGACGTTGCAGCCCCCCGCTGCGCCCCAGGTCACGGCGCAGAACTGCGGACCCCGGCCGGTACGCCGCCGGGTCGCGCTGCCGATGGCCGTGCTGGCCGGCCTGGCCCTGCTGCACGCCCTCCCGCCGTACGGTCTGTGGTGGCTCTCCCCGGTCGGTGTGGCCCTGCTCGCGGGGGCGACCCACCGGCGTCGTCTGCGCCGCGCGTTCGGGCTCGGTTCCATCGCCGGTCTGGTGCTGTTCCTGCCGCTGCTGTGGTGGACCACGTTCGCCGGCGGCTGGTTGCCGTGGCTGCTGCTGTCGTTCGCCCAGGCCGCGTTCATGGGCCTGCTGGGCCTGGTCACGGCCTGGCTGTCGCCGTTGCTCGACCGGTGGCGCGCCTTGTGGCCGCTGGTGCTGGGTCTGGCCTGGGTGGCGCAGGAGGCGGCCCGCGACCGCGCCCCGTTCGGCGGCTTCCCGTGGGGGCGGCTCGCCTTCAGCCAGGACGACGGCCCCGCGCTGCGCCTGGCCGCCTACGGGGGCGCCCCGCTGGTCACCTTCGCCGTCGCCGCCGCCGGGGGCGCCCTGATCGCGCTGGCCTGGCGCCCGTGGCGGCCCCTGCGCCCCGGCCCGGCCCTGGGCTTCGCCGTGACGGCGGCCGCGCTGATCGCCGGCCCGCTGCTGGTGCCGGTGGCCCAGCCCGGCGGCGAGACGGCCACCGTGGCAATCGTGCAGGGCAACGTGCCGCGGCTCGGGCTCGACTTCAACGCCCAGCGCCGGGCCGTGCTCGACAACCACGTCACCGCCACCGAGCGGCTCGCCACCGAGGTCGCCGCCGGTCGGCAGAAGCAGCCCGCCCTGGTCGTCTGGCCCGAGAACTCCAGCGACATCGACCCGTTGCGCAACTCCGACGCGGCGGCCGAGATCTCCCGCGCGGCCGACCTGATCAAGGCGCCGATCCTGGTCGGCACCGTGCTGCGCACGGACAAGCCGGGCGACATCAAGAACGCCGGCATCCTGTGGAACCCCGGCACCGGCCCCGACCTCGACCAGACGTACGTGAAACGCCACCCGGTGCCGTTCGCCGAGTACGTGCCGCTGCGCTCGATCGCCCGCATGGTCACCGACAAGGTCGACCTCGTGCGCAACATGCTGGCCGGTGACCACCCCGGCGTCATCGACAGCGGCGCGGTGACCGTCGGCGACGTGATCTGCTTCGAAGTGGCGTACGACGATGTGGTCCGCGACACTGTCACTGGCGGGGCGCAGGTGCTGGCGGTGCAGACCAACAACGCGACCTTCAACGAGGCCGAGGCCCGCCAGCAGCTGGCCATGGTGCGGCTGCGCGCCGTCGAGCACGGCCGGGAGGCGCTGATGGTGTCCACGGTCGGGGTGTCCGCCTTCGCCGGCACGGCCGGTCAGGTGTACGACTCGAGCGGCTTCAACGTCGGCGCGGTGATGGTGCGTGACATGAGGCTGGGCGGAACGACTACGCTAGCGACTCGTTTGGGCCATTGGCCCGAGATGGCGATGGTCGCATTGACGATCGTCGCCATGGCCGGCGCGTATCCGTTGCGGCGCCGCCGGCGTACGACGAACGACGATGCGGAGGCACGGTGAGCGAGGCGGAAGGGTACCCGGGGGTAGGACGGGTCCTGGTGGTGATCCCGACCTACAACGAGGCGGACAACATCCGCCTGATCACCGAGCGGGTGCGCCGCGCGGTGCCCCAGGCCGACATCCTCGTGACCGACGACAGCTCGCCCGACGGCACCGGCGCCATCGCCGACGAGCTGGCGCTGGCCGACGACCACATCTTCGTGCTGCACCGGGCGGGCAAGGAGGGGCTGGGCGCGGCCTACAAGGCCGGTTTCGCCTGGGCCAAGAACAAGGGGTACGACGCGGTCGTCGAGATGGACGCCGACGGCTCCCACGCGCCCGAGGAGCTGTCCCGCCTGCTCGACTCGCTCAAGGACACCGACGCGGTGCTCGGCACCCGCTACATCCCCGGTGGCAGCGTCCGGAACTGGCCGATGCGGCGGCTGCTGCTCTCGCGCGGCGGCAACATCTACATCCGGATGGCCCTGCGCATGCCGTTCAAGGACGCGACCGGTGGCTACCGCGCGTACCGGATGCCCGTTCTCGACGAGATCAACGTCGAAACGGTGGCCTCGACCGGTTACAGCTTCCAGGTCGAGCTGGCCTGGCGCACCTACCAGGCCGGGTTCCGGATCGCCGAGGTGCCGATCACGTTCACCGAGCGCGAACACGGCGTCAGCAAGATGAGCGGCAACATTTTCAAGGAACAGCTGCTCAGAGTCACGTTGTGGGGCGTCCAGGCCCGGCGCGACGCCGTTCGCAAACGGTTCGGCAAGCGGGCCGCCGAGGGTTCGACCTGGCCGTGACCACGCCACCGCGTGTCATGCTTGAGGTCGATTGACACGGAGGGACCGCATGCGTCGTCGAGGCCTGGCCCTGCTACCGCTGCTGCTGCCGGCGCTGGCTGTCGCCGAGATCGTTGTTTTCATCGCCGTGGTGCACGCCATCGGCATCCTGTGGGCCGTCGCGCTGGGCCTGGCGGCCACGGTGACCGGCCTGGCGCTGCTGCGTCGCGAGGGCATGAAGGGCTGGCGCCGCTTCCAGGCCGCCGCCGTCGAGGGGCGCCCGCCGGGCCGTGAGGTCTCCAACAGCCTGGTCGGGCTGTTCGGGTCTCTGCTGCTCGCGGTGCCCGGGTTC
This sequence comes from Paractinoplanes aksuensis, assembly GCF_024137025.1. Lineage (GTDB taxonomy): Bacteria > Actinomycetota > Actinomycetes > Mycobacteriales > Micromonosporaceae > Actinoplanes > Actinoplanes aksuensis. The sequence continues at coordinate 370,173 of NZ_JAMYJR010000002.1, read as the reverse complement.
GTCTCGTCGGTGGCCGGTCTGATCCTGCTGCTGCCGCCGGGCCGTCAGCTGGCCCGCCACCAGATGGAGCGCTACGCCGAACGCCGCGTGGGTGGCGCTGCCGCGTCCGACCTGTTCGGCGCCCGCCACGTGAAGGTCCACCCCGGCGACCCGATCGTCGTGATCGACGAGGAGCCCCGGCCGGCCCAGCGCATCCCGGCCGCCGCCATCGAGGGCGAGGTCGTCGAGGGCGAAGTGATCCGCTAGCTCCCGGCAGAAACACGAAGGCCGCCCCCGGAACCGGGGACGGCCTTTTGTTGTTACTGGTCAGCGGCCTCGACGGGTGCGGACTTCCTGGAGCCGCTCGTTGAGGATGTCCTCCAGCTCCGAGATCGATCGGCGCTCGAGGAGCATGTCCCAGTGGGTGCGCGGCGGCTTGGCCTTCTTCTGCTCCGGCTCGTTGCCGTCGACCAGACGGGCCACGCTGCCGTCGAACTTGCACTCCCAGGTGACCGGCACCTCGGCGTCGACGGCGAACGGGACCTCGAACTGGTGACCCTTCACGCACAGGTACTCTCGGGTCTGCCGGGGCGCCAGCTCGGTGTTGCGGTCGGACTCGTAGCTGACTGCGCCAAGACGGCTGCCGCGCAGCATGCGTTCGCCCATGGTGGCTTTCCCCTCGCTCGTGGTGCTGCTCTCGTTGATGTAACGAAAGGGGCGGCCGTCGGATTCCTACGGTCGCCGAGACACTGGACCACCGTTGTGACGGCGGTGTTAACGCTACGAGCGTAACCGCCCGCGGCCCTTACCCGGCACCGCGCACCCCCACCGAAGTGGACCTTGGTCCACTTTACGGCCTATGGGTGTTCTCCAGGTGGTGCGATATTGGTCACCCGGTCGGGTAACCCCGTATATCGCCGGGCCCTGGAGCGGTTCCGCGCTGCCCCTCATTCGTCCTCTCGGGTCCGGAGCTGAGAACTCCGGCTTCGGTGGCATTCCCCACTTGTCGGCTGATCATTCGGGGGCGTGCTCGATTCGCCAGTTGCCGGGCGGCAGGGGAGACCCGGAGCCCCGCGGCGGCGGGGGCTGTCGGTCGCCGCGCAGGGCGTCGGCCTTGGTTGCCGCGGCGGTGGCCATCCGGCGGAACGACTCGAGCCGGTGGGCATTGGCGCGGACCGCGTCGACCTGCTTCACGGCCAGCACGCCGCCCAGCTGCTCGGCGTATCGCACTTGGGCCTTGCAACGGGCGTCGGCGACGGCGGTGGGCTTCTCGTCGGCGTGCGGCTCGGCGCGCCACCAGCGGGGGTCGGCCTCGGCGTCGCGCGGACGGGGGTACCGGTTGTCCATGCACTCGCTCCAGCGCCGGGTGACGGCGGCCGAGCGGGGATCGGCGTACGTCTGCTCGACGGTCTGGTCGGCGAGGTGTTCGAGCCATCGGAACTCGTCGGCGGCCCAGCCCAGGGTCTGGTAGGCCTGGCCGAGGCAGTCGTCGAGGCCCCACCGGGCCGTCGGGGGCGAGGTGGCGTGCCAGTGATAGCCGACCGAGGCGGCCAGGTCCACGTCGTCGAGGCCGAACCGGTGCGAGCGGTCGCGCAGCAGGTCGAACTCGTTGCGCCCGCCGCCGCGCCAGTCCACGCCCCGGCTCAGCATGCAGGCGCGGGCGAGGCGCTTGACCACAGTGTCGAGGTCGTTGGCCTGAGCCGGCCGCACCATGAACTGATCCAACGCGTACGCCTCGACCCGCGCCACCGGCGTCGGCAGCGTCACCGGCCTCCCGGTCGGGACCGGCCCGGTCACGTCACGCCCGCTCGTGCACCCGCCGGCCACCACGGCCACCAGCACAGCCAGCGGCACCAGACGCCGACCTCGCACCCCGCCACCTCCCGCTGGTCCCATCCGCCGTGCTCACCGCCGCTCGGCTGTCGAGCAATGTACCGGCGTGACGGCGCCCCGCCATCCCGCCACCGGGTGATGTGGACACTCCACCCAGCCGACGGTCAGGCGCGGGTGTCGGCCGGGGTGGGCTGGGACGGTGGGGTGGGGGTGGGGCGGGTGCCCAGGCTGGCCAGGGCCGAGGCGAGGTCGCTGACCTGGGTGGAGAGTTGAGCGGCCCGGGTCTGGGCAGCTTCGGCCTCGGCCTGGGCGGCGGCCAGACGGCGTTCGAGGTCGGCGCGGTCGCGGGTGGCGCGCTCCAAGTCCTCGCGCGTCCGCAGCAGGGCGTCGCGTTCCGACACGGCGGCGGCCAGGTCGCGGCGCACCTGGGCCAGGTCGGCGTCGGACGCTTGCTGTGCGGCCGCGGCCTCCCGGCGTACCTGCTGCAGGGTCTGGTCGGCGGCGTCGCGCTGCTCGGTCAGCTCGCGCCGGGCGGCGGCCAGGTCCGACTCGGCCTGCTTGGTGTCGGCCCGGGCGGCGTCACGTTCGCGGCGTAGCTCTTCGCCGCGGGTGGCGGCGGTCTCGGCGTCGCGCAGGGCCGAGGCCAGCTCACGCTCGGTCGCTTCCCGGTCCCGGCGTACGTCGGCGATCTCGCCCCGGGCCGTGCCGAGCTCGTCGCGGGCCGCGTCCCGGTCCGCTTCCGCACGCTCCTTGAGAGCGACCGCAGCGGTGGCCGCACGCTGGGCTTCCTCGCGGTCGGCCTGGGCCTCCGCGGCCCGCTCGGCCGAGCTGCGCGACGCCTGCTCCGATTCCTCGGCCCGCCGGAGCGCCTCGTCGCGCTCGGCCACGGCCGCCGAGGCGAGCTGCTGGGCGGTAGCGGTCTCGGCCACCGACCGCTCTGCGTCACGACGGGCGTCATCGCGCTCGGTGTGCGCGGCCGCGATCTGCCCCGACGTTTCGGCCCGGATCTCGGCCACCTGCCGCTCGACTCCCGCCGGCGACAGTTCGGAGTGCAGAGCCTCGGTCAGCGAGGCCGCGAGCTGGTCGAGGCGGTCGACAACTTCCCAGGTCCGCGCGACCTGCCCCGCCAGCCCGGGGGAGGACCGGTGCCGCATCCGGACATTGCGCGAGGCCCGCTGGCACTCGCCGTCGTTGTCCCGGCAGTACCGGAAGGGCCGCCCCGCGGAAGCCCGCTGCGGCACCGGCCGTCCACAGTGCGCGCAGGGCTTGGTCTCGACATCGTCGTTCTCGTTCATCGCAAGGTCACCCTAGGCGCGCCACCCCGCCCAACCCCGCCACGACACGGGTGATCTCCCACAGCCATCATCCTAGGATGCCGTAGCGGGTGTGCGCCCGCCCACCGTGCCACGCTCGGACAAACCTCAATGAATCAACAGCGACCTCAGAAAACCTCGAAGCCAAGCAGCCGAAACCGGCCGACAGCACCCGCTGACGTCAACCGCAATCGGCCCGCCGCCCAAGTTGTACTGCGGCCCACGCCGGCCCGCGGCCACGTCGCCCATGTCGGCCCGCGGCCCACGCCGGCCCGCGGCCCACGTTGCCCATGTCGGCCTGCGGCTTACGCCGGCCTGCGGCTTACGCCGGCCTGCGGCCAATGTCAGCCTGCGGCCCACGCCTGGCTGCCGTTTACGTTCGGCAAGCGGGCCGCGGCCTGGGGCCAGGTGGCCTGGGGGTCAGGCGGCCAGGAATTGTTTGATCGCGGGGGCCAGGGCGGGGGCCTTGATGATGTGGGTCTGGCCGGGGATCGTGCGGTACTCGGCCTTGGGCAGGGCTTGGCTGAGGGCGCGAGCCGCGTTGCGCATGTACTGGGGGCTCTTGCCGCCGTCCAGCACCAGGGTGGGGGCGGCGGCCGAGGCCCAGCGAGCCGGGTCGAGCGGGACGCCGCGACTGGTGTCGCCGAGGATGTGCAGGTCGTAGGGCAGGGTGGAAGCGAGGGCCTTGAGCTTCTTCCAGTTCGGAGTGAGTTTCATGATCTGCACGATGGGGGTGGGCACTCCCACGTCCCGGAAGAAGGTCGTCAGGGCGGCGGACGTGTCGCCGCGGGCGATCATCGACTCGATGTCGCTGGTGAAGGTGGCCGGGCGGGCCGGCCGGGTGGCGTCGACGATGAACGGCGGCTCGTAGAGCACGGCGCGGGTGAAGCCGGGCAACCGGCTGGCGGCGTCGGCCGCGAGCACGGCGCCGGAGGAGGCCCCGAACACGTACGCCTGGCCGCCGGTCACCTCGAGCAGGGCGGCCAGGTCGTCGATCTCGCGGTCGGGTGACCAGGGCTGGGTGTTGCCGCTGTCGCCGCGGCCACGCCGGTCGTACAGATGGACCGTGAAGCTGTCGTCGAGCGCCGCGGCCAGGGCGCGGGCGGGGCCGAAGGCGCGGTGGCACAGGCTGCCGTCGACGAGCACGAGGGCCGGGCCGCGGCCGGTGGTCTCGTAGGCGATGGTGGTGCCGTCGGCGGAGGTCACAGTGGGCACGGGTGCTCCTCAGGGGGCGGGTGGGAAGATCACGTGCGCGGCGACCATGGATCCGTGGAAGCCGCGGATGTAGCGGAAAAGGCCTTCCGGCGTACGGAGGGCGAGCGCGTGCGGGCCGGCGAAGTAGACCGTACCGCCGTCGCCGGTGACGTCGCCCGGTTTCGGTGTGGCGCTCAGGCCGAGGGTGTCGTGCAGGTCGTTCCACGCCCCCGGCCAGTCGTCGATCGGTGGCCCGAAGGTGGTGTCGGGCGTCCCGGTTCGACCGGCGAAGTGGCGGAGGTGTTCGACGAGGGTGGCGAAGAACAGCGACAGGCCGTGCGACATCGCCTCGTACTCGTCGGCCCAGTCGTCGCCGGGCAGGAACCCGCTGCTGACGGCGCGCAGCACGGTGGCCGACCGGTCGCGGCCCTCGACGAGGAACTCGAAGGCCTGAAAGCGTCCGTCGGGCGCGGTCGCCGTCCGGAAGGCGAAGTGTCCGGGCTCGTCGGCCGTGGTGATCTCGGCCGGGGGCATAGTGCCACTGCCGAAGGCCGTCCGCACGGTGGAGTCGTCGATGTCGGTCCGTCCGATGTACCACGAGGACAGTCCGGGGCCGGTTGCCACCGCGGCCCAGACCTGTTCGGGATCGGCCGGCACGGTCACCTCGACGCCGATCTCGTACTCCTTGCCCATGATCAGACCCCTCCGCCGTCGCGTTCGGCGGCCGGCTCCGTGCGGGGTGGGGGTGCGGCGGAGTCGAGGGCCGGGTGGACGGCCACGACGAGGCGGTGTTTGCGGCCCTTCTCGCTGTGGTGACGGCCGACCAGCTCGGTGACCGCCGCGGTGAGGTCGTCGGCGAAGGCGGCCCGCTCGGCCGGGCCGGCGAAACGTATCTCCGCGTCGATGGCGAACGTGGCCACCCGCTGCTGGGCCCGCGCGCTGCCGGTGATCAAGGATCCGACCTCGCGCCAGCCGGGCGGCGAGAGCGAGCAGCCAGCTCGCGGAGAGCCGGTCGGGCGCCCGCCCGGGATCGGGCGCGACCGCGGACATCGCGGTGGGCGAGATGACGTACGAGGCGGCGGTGGCCTGCATCATCCGTTCGGTGACGTTGCCCTTGCGCCTCTCCTCGACGAGCCGGACGAGCCCGTGCTGCTCCAGCGCCCGCAGGTGGTAGTTGACTTTTTGCCGGGGCAGCCCGATTCTGCTCGCCAGCATGGCGGCCGAGCTCGGTTCGACCAGTGCGGCCAACAGCCGGCTGCGGATCGGGTCGAGCGACACCTCGGCCACAGCCGCATCCTCGATGACAGCGACGTTCTCCATACCGCCCACCCTGTCACCGAAACAAACATTGTCCAGGCAGCAATCCTTGTCGGTGGTCGGTGGTCGGTGGTCGGTGGTCGGTGGTCGGTGGTCGGTGGTCGTTGGGCCGGCGAGCGATACGCTTCGGCGGCCGTCGGCCCCTCTAACGCGCAATCGTTCAGCCACCGACCGACCCGCTGGTCAGGGTGAACCCGGGCGCTGCTCGTCGGCCAGGCCGTCCGGGTCAGCGGGCCCCGGTGGCGAGGCGGACGCCGAAGGCGACGATGACCAGGCCCGTGACGCCGCTGAGCGGCGGCGGCGCAGTTCGGTCGGGAGGACGATGACCACGCCCGTGACGCCGCTGAGCGGCGGCGGCGCAGTTCGGTCGGGAGGACGATGAGCGCGATCAGGACGCCCGCGCCGCCCACGCGACGACGCCGTCGAGAGAAGCGCCGGCGCGCAGGCGGCGGGCGGTGGCGACCAGGACCGGGCGCTGCTCCTCGGCCCGGCCGTGCCGGGTCAGCGGGCCTCGGTGGCGAGGCGGACGCCGAAGGCGACGATGACCACGCCGGTGACGCGGTCGAGGAGGCGTCGGGCGCGTGGGCGGCTGAGCAGGGTGCGCAGGCGGCGAGCGGTGGCGACCAGGACCGTGGACCACAGCAGGCCGAGGGCGACGTGCACGCCGGCCAGCAGGATGCCGTAGAACAGGGGTGTCGCGCCGGCCGGGATGAACTGGGGGAGCAGGGCCATGTAGAAGGCGCCGACCTTGGGGTTGAGCAGGTTGGTGAGCAGCCCGCGGCGCCAGCCGGTGACAAAACCGGCGGTATCGGCCAGGGCCGGCTCGCCGTCGCCCTGCGGTTCCCGGCGCCAGGAGGACCAGAGCATGCGGGCGCCCATCCACACCAGGTAGGCGACACCGGCCCAGCGGACCACTTCATAGGCGACGTGGGATGCGGTCAGCAGCGCAGTGATGCCGGCCGAAGCGAGGACGCCCCAGACGAGCGTGCCGGTCTGGATGCCCAGCACTACGCCCCAGGCCTGCCGGGCCGACCGGATCGAGGCAGTGCGCAGGATGAGCGCGGTGTCGAGGCCGGGAGTCAGCGTGAGCAGACCCACGACCAGCACGAAGGACCACAGCGCGGCAATCGTCATCACCTTCGGAACCTATCCGGCCCACCCACCTGCCCTCCGACCCGTTCCCGGGCCGTGGGACGCCGTCCCCCGGACACGGCCAGGCAAGCCTCAGCCAACCAGCCCGACTGCGTGCCGATGACGCCGCGAGGTGGGCGCCTGGCTGCGGGAGCGGGCCGACCGCGACTCGGGCATCCCCGACCCGGTCGACGGCCCGCCGCCGCTGGACGGGGCCGAGTTCGCGGCGCTGCTCGACCTGGCCGTCCGGATCTGGCCGCAGGACCGCGCGGCCGCGCTCCGCCCGCTGCCGGCCACCGGCGACCTGCCGCCGGCGGCCGGGGCCGCCGAGCGTCGCGCGGACCGCGACGCGTTGGCGGCGCAGGTGGCCGACCTCGCCGTCTGGCCGTCGAAACAGCCCGGGACGAGAACAGACGCGACGTGGCGCCGCTCCAGCCGCGCGGGCCCGGACCAGCCGCGCGGGCCCGGCCCAACCGCGCGGGCCCGGACCAGCCGCGCGGCCCGCACCAACCGCGCAGCGTTGCTGCTGCCGTGCGGGGCCCGAAGCAGCTGTTTCGGGCGGGCGACCCCGCACCGCAGCCGCGTGTCGCCGCTTGAGCCTGTGTGTGCACTGGGGCGGGTGCGCCGGACGAAGAGCGGGTGTCAGGGGCCGGCGGCGGCTGCGGTTACGGCTCGGCAGGTGGGTGGGTCGGTCAGCAGGGTTGTGTTGTCGGTTATCTGGTCGATGGAGCCGGTCAGGGGGCGGGCGCGCAGGGTGGGGTCGGTGATGGCGGCGCGCAGGGACTGGGCGTAGCGGTCGCCGCCGATCACCTGGTAGTCGCGGTCATGGAAGGGGCGGCGGGTGGGTGGTTGCTCGGGGGACAGGCCGAGGAGGTTTTGTTTGCCGGCGGCGACCTCGAGGGCTGTGCACAGCGCGTCTTCGCGGGTGGGGGCGTCGTCGGCGGTCAGGGCGGCCGTGAGGTGCCACGCGGTCGGGCCGGGTGGCAGGGCGGACATCAGCCACTTCGAGTAGGGCGGCCAGCGCCGGGACTGCAGCAGGTCGAGGCGGGCGATCTCGCGGCACAGCCGGGCGGCGAGGACGCGGGCGCCGCGGTCGTCGCCGGCCTCGGCGGCTCGGGCCGGGAACGGTTCTTCCTCGGCGATCCGTTGCCACTGGGCGGCCAGCACGTAGCGCCAGAGGTCGGCCGGATACCAGCGCACGGTTTCGCGTACGCGGGAAAGGATCTGGCCCGGATCGTGGAAGACCGCGCCGCCGGTCAGCTCGGCGAAGCGTTGCCAGGGGGTGGCCAGCCAGTCGAACGGGGTGAGGCCGCCGATCGGGTCGAAGCCGAGCTGGTCGTGGCACCAGCGCGGGAACGAGGCGATCGTGACGTAGTGGTCGACCGGGCCGTCGGTGGGGGCCATCGTGCGGACCCGGGCGCCCGGCGGCTCGAAGTGGGTGGAGAAGCCGCGGAAGGTCTTCGGCAGCTGCCGGCTGAGCCGGGTGCTGAGGTCGCCGGTGTCGTCGTCGACGAACAGTTCGAGGCGGGGACCCCAGTCGTGGTCGGCGGAACGGGGCGTGTCGAAGCCGAGCACGTCGGAGCCGGGGCCGAGGCGGGCGGCGGCGTGGGGGCGGGAGCCGAGCAGTGGGCGGACCGCCTCGGTGTAGAAGAGGCGGGCGAGTTCGACGCCGGGCAGGAATGCGGTCATGGCGAGGAAGGTAGCGGGCCGCTCCGACAGTTTCCGGCCATTAAGGTCGGCCTGTGGAAAACCTGCTCCGTCCCGGATGGACCGTCGAAGAACTTGTCCACAGCACGGCGAACGAAGTGACCGGGGGAGTGTGGCGGGTCTACCGTGACGGCGGCACCGCGATCCTCAAGATCGCGACGCCGCGGCGCGAGGGCGCGGCCGACCATCTGGCGGCCAGTGACGATCCGGGTCACTTCAACTACTGGCGGCGGGAGCCGGCGGCGTACGCGTCGGGGTTCGCCGCGACGGCGCTGCCGGGCCTGCCCGGGCCCGAGTTGTACGAGGAGGTGGAATGTCCCGACGGTTCGGTGGCGATGTGGCTGGAGGACGTGACCGGCACTGCCGGACCTGCCGGCGACGTGAAGCAGCTGGGCGACGTGGCGGCCCGGCTGGGTGGCGCGCACGCGCGCTGGCTGGGCCGGACGCCGGCGGAGCCGTGGCTGGCCCGGGACTGGCTGCGCGACTACACGACGGCGAACGCGTTCCCCGCCGAACTCGACTGGGACCATCCGGTGGTGGCGGCGGTGTGGGAGCCGGCCCTGCGGGCGAGTCTGCGCCGGTTGTGGGAGCGGCAGTCCGACATCCTGGCCCGGGCCGACGAGCTTCCGCGGACGCTGTGCCACCACGACGTCTGGCCGATGAACCTGATTTTCGCGGCGCGCGGTCCGGTGCTGCTGGACTGGGCGTACGCGGGGCCGGGGGCGATCGGCGAGGACCCGGCGAACCTGGCCCTGGACACGTTCTTCGACGGGCTGTTCGACATCGCGTTGCTCGACGAGGTGCTGGCCGTGGTGGCCGAGCAGTACCGGCGGGGGCTCGACGGCGCGGTCGACGACGAGACGGTCCGCCGCGCGATCAGGACCTGCGGCGCCGCGAAGTACTTCTGGCTGGCGCCGCGGATGGTGACGGCCGCGATGAGCGGTGGCGGTCGCAAGGCCGGCTACGACCGGCGCGGCCTCGAAGACATGCTGGCCGGCCGGGCGCCGGTGCTGAGGGTGGTCGCCCGCTGGGCCGACGAGATGCTGTGAAGGTGCGCGCCGAGGACGACGCGCACCTTCGATCAAGCGATGCCCGCCGGTCAGGCGGTGGCGACAAACTCCCGCTCGGGCCGGCCGGCCGGTCGGCGGCCCAGCGACAGCAGCGCGGCGAACGCAATGCCGAGCACGACCCACAGCACAGCCTGGGTGCCGAGCGAGGCCAGCCGGAACGACCACAGCAGGTCGGGCGGGAACGTCTCGGGCACCTCGTTGATGTTGGGCAGCAGCGCGTACCCGATCACCACGACGACCAGGAAGCCGAGCACGGCGGCCGCCGCTTTGCGCCACTCGGTGGGCTGGGTGCGTTGCGCCACCACGGCGGCCCAGACCGCGACCAGCCCGATGACCACGATGGCCAGGTAGCTGATCGTTCTCTGGTTGATCGTCTCGGGGTCGCCGACGGCCGGTGGGTTCGGCGGATATTTGACGTACGGGACCAGCACCACCCCGAGCAGGGCCGCGCCGGCCAGGCTCAGGGCCGCGCGGGTGTCGCTCGGCGTGCGCAGGCGGCGGCGCAGCAGCGTGTACGCGACGGCGAGCAGTCCGCCCATGGCCGCGCCGTACAGGCCGGTGGCCAGGAACAGCCCGCCCTTCTGGCCGTCGCGGCTGACGAGCGGTTCCTCCTCGGGGCCGGCGTCGGCGGCGGGGGCCGGTGCGGCCGCCTCCTCGATGGCGATGGCTGCGTCGACCTTGGGCTCGCCGAAGCCGTACGAGAAGAAGCCGGCCAGCAGACCGGCGATGAGACCTGCGAGCAGGCCCCGGAGCAGCAGGGCGCCGAACGTGGGCGCCTTCGAACCGTCGGTCAGTGGCACGGGACGCCGAGCAGGTGGCGACCGTCGTGCATGAGCTCGTGCAGGTACATGCCGCTCTGCGACACCGCACCCTGGTCGAACGCGACCAGATAGGTGATCAGCAGCATGAATGCGACAACGGCGAGAGCCGTCCAGAGCAGCCGCGGAGAGACAGCGGGGGTGCTCACGTGGCCTGCGGTCGTGGCCTTGGGCATGGCAGGAACCTCCTTGCGGGATGACGCGTCCCGAATGACAGGCTGCGACGGGTGAGCGTCCTGACTCACGAAGGCCGGGGCCCTCGTTCACAGTGGCGCGACCGCACCGGATTCCCACCGGTTTCTCTCACGGCGCCGCAGATGGTGCCCACAACCTAACTGTGTGGAAGCTGAACGCACAACAGGAACTGTCGCACCCCCTCGATACCATCCATGCGAATCGTTGCCACAGGCTTCGGAGGTGCTCGATGGGCAGGCGTCGGCTGGTCGCCGCCGTGGTGGTTCTCGCCGCGGTGCTGACGGTCCCCGCGCCGGCCCGCGCGGCCGTCATCTGTGAGCAGCCGGGTGCGGCGGCGCCGGTCGCCGCGGGGGTGCCGACCGAGGATCAGGTGTACGACCCCAAGCGGCTGGCCGGGTTCGCCACGGGCGCGGGGGTGCGGGTCGCCGTGATCGACTCCGGGGTCGACGCCGAGCATCCCCAGCTGCGCGGACGGGTCGAGCAGGGCGCCGACTTCCTGCACGGTGAGGATTCCGGGCGGCAGGATTGCGCCGGGCACGGCACCGCGGTCGCGAGCATCATCGGGGCCTCGCCGGCGACCGATACCGGGTTCCAGGGGCTGGCCCCCGACGCGGTCATCGTCCCGGTGCGGATCAGCGAGCAGCTCGAGATCGGCGACGACGTGGTGGGCGACCGCGGGTCCCCGGCCCAGTTCGCCGACGCGATCGACTGGGCGGTCGACGAGGGCGAGGCCGACGTGATCAACCTCTCGCTGGTGATGACCGAGGACAACGATGCGGTGCAGGCCGCGGTGGCCCGGGCGATCGCGGCCGGCGTCGTCGTGGTGGCGGCGGTCGGCAACAAGGGCAGGCCCGAGGACGGCAACCCCGACCCGTTCCCGGCGAAGTACTCGGGGGTGATCGGGGTCGGGGCGATCACCAGCAGCGGCGTCCGGGCGTCGTTCTCCCAGCGCGGCACCTACGTCGACCTGGTGGCGATCGGCGAGCCCGTCACCGCGGCCAACCGGGTGTCGGGGCACACCACGGTCAGCGGCACGAGCTTCGCCACGCCGTTCGTGTCGGCGACGGCGGCCCTGCTCAAGCAGCGCTTCCCGGCGATCACGCCGGCCCAGGTGCGCCAGCGGATCGTGGCCACGGCCGACCCGGTCCCCGGTGGGCCGTCCAGTCCCGAGTACGGGCGGGGGGCGCTCAATCCGTATCGGGCGCTCACCGCGACGCTCGACACCGAGGGCCGCGCCGAGCCGGCGCCCGAGCGGGTGGGCGCCAACGACCCGGCCGCGGTGGCGCTGGCCGCCCGGCGCGACCAGTCCCAGCGCAACGCCTTATTGTTCGCCGCCATCGGCGCCGGCGTCGTGCTGCTGCTCGGCATCGTGGCCGTCGTCGTCCGCTCCGGCCGCCGCCGCGCCTGGAACCCCGCCGGCCCCGGCCCCACCGACTGACGCCCCCGCACCCGCCGCGGTTCCAGCGCCACGCACGCCGTCGTCCGAGCGCTCCGCTCCGGCTGCGGTTGGAGCGCCGCCCTGCGCCCGCACGCCGCCGTCCGAGCGCCGGTCGGCCCAGAGCCCCGGTCGGCCCAGAGCGCCGGTCGGCCCGGAACGGCGGCCTACGGTCTGAGTGACCGGCATCCGCGGGTTGTTCAGCCCGCGCACACGCCTCGGTCCCGCCGCTGGTCGGCTTCAAGTGGTCGCGCTGCGGAGTGAGCGCCGACCGGCCGCCTGTGCCCCGGCCGAGTGTCGGCCGGCCCGGAGGGGTGACCGGGCGTGTGGTCTGAGCGGGTTCGGCGCTCGGGCTGCTGTGGGTCGGCGGGTGGTCAGTAGGGTGCGGGGGATGGGATTGAAGTACGCCGTGGGGTTGCCGACCGTCGGGGCGTTCGGGGACGTGCGCCGGCTGGTCGAGTTGGGCGTTGCGGCTGAGCGGCACGGCTGGGACGGCGTGCATCTGTGGGACCACCTGCTCTATCACGAGCCGGACTGGCCGGTGACGAACACGGTGGTGGCCGCGTCGGCGATCGCGGCCCGGACCGAGCGGGTGCGGATCATCGTCACCGTCGTGCTGCCGCGGCGGCCGGTTCAGGATGTAGCGCAGGAGACGGCTGCCCTCAACGTGTTGTCCGGGGGCCGGCTCACGGTGTTGCCGATCATCGGGTCGCTCGATCGCGAGTTCACGGACTTCGGGCTTGACGCTGACCCGCGTACCCGGGGACGGGCTCTCGACGAGGGGATCGAGCAGCTCATCGACTTGTGGGCCGAGTGGGGCGCCGGTCGCATCCCGATCTGGTGCGGTGGGATGTGGCCGAACCGTCCCGGCCTGCGTCGGGCCGCCCGCTTCGACGGCGCCATGCCGCTCTACGAGCATCAGCGCGATCGCAACGTTCCCCTCGAAGAGTTCGCCGCCACCGTCGCTTACGTGCGGGAGGAGTCGGCCCGGCATCAGCGCTTGGTGAACCAGCCGTACGACTTCGTGCTGGAGGGTGCCACCGACGCGGCCACGGCCGTGGAACAGACCGCTCCGTACGCCAAGGCTGGTCTCACCTGGTGGATCGAGGCGTTCGGCTACTGGCGCGGCGGTCCGGCCGTCGCCGCGGACCGCATCGCCCAGGGCCCGACCGGCGTGTAGAGCCGGACCGCATCGCTCAGGGGTCGGGCGGCACGAACGCGGTGCGGAGCCGGAGCGGGGCGCGCGGATCGCCCCGCGAAAGCTCGCCGGGAACGAGCGGCGGCGTGGGCGTGGGAGGAAGGCGGTAGGCGCGGGTCGTAGGATCGCCCGGCAAGGAGGGGAGGGGCGGTGCGGCCACTGCGGCACGGGTACACGAACGACACCCGCGGCGACGGGAACGTCGTGCTCAAGCGGTACCAGGGCGGCATCGACGAGGTGCTGCGCCGCGGGACCGAGCTGAGCGTCCTCGAACGACTCCCGGCCGGCTTCCCCGTGCCGGCCGTCCTCGGCACCCCGGAGGGCGCCCTCGAACTCGAGCAGCTCCCCGGCCTGCACGGCCAGGACCTGATCGACGAGGGCCTGGCCCGTCCCGTGCTGCGCTCGTGCGGCGAGCTGCTGCGCCGCCTGCAGCAGGTCGACGTCGGCCGCGTCTTCCCCGGCACCGCCGCCGGCACCGGCTGGGTCGTCGTCCATGGCGACTTCGGCCCCAACAACATGCTGTTCGACCAGGACACGTTCCGGGTGACCGGGCTGCTCGACTGGGAGTGGGCCCACCCGGGCGACCGCATCGAGGACGTCGCCTGGTGCGAGTGGATCGTGCGTCGGCATCACCCGCGGGCCGTGGCCGACCTCGGTGAGCTGTTCGCCGGGTACGGCGTCCGGCCCTCGTGGGCGCGCCGGAAGCAGGCGGCCGTGGCCCGGTGCGAAAGCTTCGTCGAGCGCTTCCGCACCGGGCCCACCGCCGCCCGCCGCCGGTGGCAGGAGAACCTGGCGGTCACCCGGTCCTGGTCGGAGTAGGGCGGAACTCCAGGAACACGATGCCCGGGCTGGGCACTTCCAGGGTCACGTCCTCGCCGGGCGCGACCCGGCGGGCCGGCTCCGACTCGTCGAGCTTGTCCTGCTCGGCCAGCTCCTCCCACTGCGCCGGCGTCGGCCAGTCGCCGTCGAATTGAGCGGCCAGGTTGCCGTGGGTCTCGTCGACCCGCCACATCCGCAGGCGGTGCGGCGCGGTCAGACCCGGCCGCAGCACCACCGTGCGGTGCAGGTGCGGGTCGCCCGTGGCCCGGCTCTGGTCGAGGGTGCTGTTGACCAGCAGCACCCCGGTCCCGCCGTCCTCGTAGCGCGACGCCCATGCCGTGACCAGGCTGTTCGCACCGTCGCCGGACAGCGCCACCGGCAACTCCTCGGGCCCGAGCCTGGCCGCCAGGGCCAGCGCCCAGAACTTCGGCTTGGCCAGGTTGCCCACGGTCAGCAGCCCGAACCCGCCGTGGAACAGCCGTTGCGGGCGGCCCAGCTCCTCGAAGTGGTCGCTGGCCACCCACGGCGCGAGCGCGTCGATCCGCCCGGCCGCCGACTGCATGCCCTTGAGCAGGAACGCCGCTGCGAACACGGAGTCGTTGACCGGGTGGCCGTGGGTGGCCGTGACCCCCCACTCGGTCCACAGCAGCGGGCGGTCGCCGGCCAGCGGGCGCAGGTCGAGCGGCAGCGTCCCGTACACGTGGGTCGACACGAAGTCGGCCGTGTCCGGGGTGTCCTCGACCCAGCCGACCGCGGCCGTGGCCGGGCCACCGACCCGCAGACCGGGGTCGACGGACCGGACCGCCCGCGCCGTGACCTCGTACAGCTGCCAGTACTCCTCGGCCGTGCCGGACCAGAACACCGAGAGGTTGGCCTCGTTCCACACCTCGAACCACCACCGCGAGCGCACCTCGTCGAGGCCGTACCGCTCGACCACGTGCGCGGTGAAGGCCCGGATCAGCTCGTACCAGCGGTCCCAGTCCCGCGGCGGCGAGATGATCCCCTGATACGTGAAGACCGTCCGCGACGGGTCGCGGGCCAGGTCGCGGGGCATGTACCCGAACTCGACGACCGGGGTCAGGCCGAGCTCGCGGACGGCGTCGTAGATCCGGTCGACCCGGCTGAAGTCGTGCACCGGCTCGCCGTCGACCTCGCGGTAGACACCCACGTCGTCACCGAGGATGTGGTGCGCGCGGACCGTGCGTACGCCCAGTTCGTCGTGCACGCGGCGGAGCGCCTCGGTCAGCTCCTCACCGATCAGCCGCCCGCCGGTGACCTCGGTCGAGAGCAGGTGCGACAGGTGTTCCGAGCCGACCATCGCCTCCCACACCCGCGGTAGCGGCGTGGGGTCGGCGCCGACGTTGACGGTCACCATGGGTGGCTGCGAGATGTCCACGGCGGGGACCGGGGTCGAGATCGGGCCGAGCGCGGTCACCGTCTCGAGGGCGGCCACCGCGTACCAGCCGCCACGCCCGGCGGTGGTGTCCGCGTACGGGCCGTGCGGCACGGCCAGGACGTCCCCGCCGCCGTGGTCGACGACCTCGAACGGGCCGTCGGCCGCGTCGGCCCGGTGCACCGCGTAGCCGATGGCGCCGGGCACCGCGTCCCACGACACGGTGACCACGCCCCGGCCGCTGACCGCGAAGACCCCGGTCGGTGCGGGCAGCGACGACTCCTGCGGCCGGCCCGGCGTACGGTCCTGGGCCCCGCCGCCGCCCATCAGCGTCGCCCAGCGGGATCGGGCCTGGTCCTCGATCGTCATTCATCGACCTCCCAGTTGCGGCAGTCGTTGCCCGGCCGGCACGTTGAACGTCTCGCGGGCCAGCAGCGGCTTGACCGCCCGCTCGAACCGCGGCGTCACGAACGCCTTCTTGATCACGTCCTGAGCGAGGTAGTTACCCAGCGCGCCCATGATCATTGACTGGTCGAGCGAGAGATACCGCTTCGCCACCGTTCCCGAGCGCACCGCCACCGCGTCGTAGAACCCTCCCGGTCCGTACGCACCCAGGTCCTTTTTGATCTTCGCCAGATTCTGAAGAACCGGCTTGGGTGCGTACGGCAAGGCCAGGAAAGCCGCGTGCGGCGTGACCACGCCATCGCCGTAGACGGCGGGCGGCCCGGCCGGACGGCAGTCGCCGAACCCGGCGTCGTACTTGCCGCCCTCGACATCGGACGGGTAGCCGTCGGTGTCCATGCCCATGGCGTCCACGCCGTACACCCCGTACCCGCCGAACGGGTTCGACGCGGGCGAGAAGCCCCAGTAGCCGTACCTGGCGTCGTTGAGCCCGTGCTCGATCTGCGCTGCCACCGTCGCCGGGTGGTTGCGGCCCCAGCTCCGCGGCCCCCACTTCGCCTCGGGCACGAACAGATCGGGCATCAGCGCCTCGAACATGTCGCCACCCCACGACGGCACAAAAGTGATGCCCCGATACCGGTACGAGCCCTCATAGACCTGCCGGCCGAGGTGCGTGGTCGTGAAGCCCTGCGGTTGCATCTCCTGCCACGAGTAGTCGCAGTTGTCGGGCAGCGTGCGCATGGTGTCGAAATACGCCGTGGCCGGGATCTGCCCCGAGCCGATGCCCAGATACGTGGCCATCCGAGGCTCGGTCACGGTGATGTCGTAGTGGTTGCAGGTGAACCAGACGCCGTCCTGAGCGACGGAACAGCCGGTGGGCTGGGTGTCCCAGAAGCCGCCGCGGATCAGCCCGCGGGTGCCGATGGGGGAGACGGCGGCCGGGTTGAAGTAGAACCCGAAGTCCATCCGGTCGAGCACTCGGGCCGCCTTGGCCCGCAGCGACGGGAAACCGCCCTGCACGACCTGCAGCGCCGCGGCCAGCCACCCGTTGTCGACGCTGGACAGGAACGGCGTCACCGCCGTGCCGTCCGGCAGCACGGTCAGCACCGCCCCGGTGTGCGGGTCGTACCAGTTGTAGAACATGCCCGATTCGTTGTGATGGCGCAGAGTCGCCAACGTGTCGAGCGTCCGGGAGACGCGCGATGTTGCTTCGCGCGAGGAGATCAGGCCGAGCTTCTGGGCGACCAGGGCCGACCACATGTAGCCGCCGATATTGGTCGGCGACGTGTAAGCATCCGGAGCGGACAGATCTCCCGGGATGTTGTCGGCCACGAGCCCGGTCGCCGGGTCGGTCATGGCTACGAGGGACTTCCAGGTGTCCGCGGCATAGGTACGCAGCGGGTCGGGCGCGGCCTGCGCCACCTGGGTTCCACTGACGATCATCACGAGGGCCAACAGAGGCACGAGCAGTCTTCGCATGAGAGAAGCCCCTACTTGAGTCCGGTGGTGGCGATGCCGCGCATGAAATGCCGCTGCAGCGCCAGGAAGACGATCAGGACGGGCAGCACCACCACGACCGCGCCCGCGAGCAGCAGGCCGTAGTAGATGCGGTTCTGCCCGATGGCGTACAGCGCGAGCGCCACCGGCAGCGTGTACTTGTCGTCGGTCGTGGCCACCACCAGCGGCCACAGGAAGTTGTTCCACGAGCTCAGGAAGGTGAGGATCCCCAGCGTGGCCAGGGCCGGCTTGCACAGCGGCAGCACGACCCGCCAGAAGATCCGCCACTCGCCGGCCCCGTCGACCCGGGCCGCCTCGATCAGGTCGTCCGGGATCGCCAGCAGGAACTGGCGCATCAGGAACACGCCGAAGGGCCCGGCCAGGAAGGGCAACACCAGTCCGGCGTACGAATTGGCCAGTCCCATGTTCGACACGAGCACGAACTGCGGGACGAAGGTCACCATGCCCGGCACCATCAGCATGCCCAGCACGACCAGGAACAGCGCCTTGCGCCCGGGGAAGTCGAGCTTGGCCAGCGCGTACCCGAGCAGCGAGCAGAACAGCAGGTTGCCCGCGGTCACCAGCACGGCCACGATGGCCGAGTTGGCGAAGTACTGCGGGAAGTCGAGCCGGTCGAACAGGTCGCGGTAGTTGGCCGGCGACCACGTGGACGGCCACCAGGTCGGCGGCACCGAGCGGATCTCGGCCTCGGTCTTGAACGACGACAGCAGCATCCACAGGAACGGCCCGACCACCACCAGAAGGCCGGCCACCAAAACTAGATACAAACTTGTGCGAGCGATGCGGTCTCTAGTCATCACGGTTCCCCAGCAGCCGGAACTGCAGCACGGACAGGGCGACGATGGCCACGAACAGCACGTACGAGGCGGCCGCGGCGTAGCCGTAGTTGCCGAACCCGAACTGGTTGTAGATGTGGTAGCTGACCGACAGCGTCGAGCTGAGCGGCCCGCCCTGGGTCATGACCAGCGGCTCCTCGAACAGCTGCAGGTAGCCGATGCCGGTGATGACCGCGCCGAACAGCAGGGCCGGGCGCATCAGCGGCAGCGTGATCCGCCGGAACTGCTGCCACCGGCCCGCGCCGTCGAGCCGCGCGGCCTCGTACAGGTCGGTGGGAATGCCCTGCAGAGCCGCCAGGAAGATGACCATCAGCGAACCGAAGTTGCGCCAGGCCGCCATCACGATGATCGAGCCCAGCGAGGTGCTGGTGTCGCCGAGCCAGTTCGGCCCGGTGATCCCGATCTGGGCGAGCAGGTTGTTGACCAGGCCCGCCTCGGGGTCGAGCAGGAACCGCCAGATGACCGCGATGGCCACGATGCTGGTCACCACGGGCAGGTAGAAGCCGACCCGGAACAGCGCCCGGAACCGGATCAGACCCGAGTTCAGCCCGTTGGCGGCGGCCATGGCGGCCACGATGGTCAGCGGCACGCCGAGCCCGACGAAGACGAGCGTGTTGATCGCCGATCGGACGAACAGGTCGTCGGAGAACAGCCGCGTGTAGTTGTCCAGGCCCACGAAGTTCACCGACAGCGGCGTACGCAAATCGGTTGCTCGCATGTCGGTGACACTCATGACGAGCGAGGCGACCACGGGCAGCAGCGCGAACACCAGGAACAGCACCGTGAACGGGGCCGCGAAGGCCCAGCCGGCCCATTTCCGCTTCCTTTTGCGGACGGGGGCGACGCGGCCCTCCTGGGAAGGCCGCGTCAGCAGGGCGGTCACGAGCCGGTGCCGATGGATTCGGCCTGGCTCTGCACCGCCTTCAGCGCGGCCGCGGGGTCGGCCCCGCCCACGCACACCTTCTCGGCCTCGACGTCGAACGTCGCGGCCAGCTGGGTCCAGGTCGGGAACGACGGCGGCGCCTTCGCCGACTCGAGCGCCGTCCCGAACACCTTCAGGTTCGGATCACTGGCGAGCGCCGGGTCGTCCCACGCCGACTGCACGGCGGGCAGGTCGCTCACGGCCTGATACCACTTGACCTGGACGTCGGGCTTGCTCAGCCAGGCCAGGAACTTCCAGGCCGCGTCCCGGTTCTTGGCGTCCTTGAACACGGCCAGGTTGCTGCCGCCGATGAAGGAGGTCGACGACTGCTTGGCCGGCAACGGCGCCACCGCGAACTTCCCCTTGGCGCCCTGCTCGTTGAGGATGCCGACGTGCCACGGCCCGGAGATGAAAGAGGCGATCTCGCCCTTGGCGAAGGCGGGCTCGAGCGCGCCCTGCGGCAGGTCGTCCGGGGACAGCTTGTCCTTGAAGAACGACTGGTAGTAGGTCAGCGCCTCGGTCATCTGCGGGGTGTCGAACGTCCACTTGCCGTCGGCCTCGATGGCGGCGCCGTTGGACCAGCCGAACGGCAGGATCGTCTGCCAGCTGCCGGTCTTGCCGGGCTGCAGGTTGATGCCCCACTTGGCGCCGGCCTTGTCCTTCATGGCCTGGGCGAACGCGGTCAACTCGTCCCACGTCTTCGGGCCGTCCGGGAACCCGGCCTTCTCGGCCAGGTCGGTCCGGTAGAACAGGCCGCGCGTCTCGACGTACCAGGGAATCCCGTACGACGTGTCGTCGACGACGGTGGTGTCCCAGGCGCCCGGGAAGAACGAGTCCTTCCGGAACAGGTCGGTCGGGGTCGGGTCGAGCGCGCCGGTCTTGGCGAATTCACCCTGCATGGTCGTGCCGATCATCGACACGTCCGGCGTCGCCTTGGCCGCGATCGCGCTCGAGATCTTCTGCTGGGCCGAGTCCCACGGCACCGCGGTCACAGTGACCTTGGCGTCCGGGTTCTCGGTGGTGAAGGCCTTCGCGAACTCGCTCAGCTTCTCGCCCTCGGTGCCCATCGCCCACACCGTGATCTCGCCGGTGGCCTTGCCTTCCTCCACCGCTTCGGCCGTGTCGCCGCCGCCGCTGTCGTCGCGGCCGCAGCCCGCGGTCACGCTCGCTGCCAGGGCCGCGCAGGTCGCCACGGCCAGCCATTTCTTCCTCATGGATGCACCTCCTCGTGCGCGCCGCAACTGCCGCGGATCACCACTTCGGTGGCGAGGACCCGGCGGCGGGCGGCTGTCCGGTTCTCTTCGGTTATGCGTTTGTGGAGCCAGTGGGCGGCCGTCGCGCCGAGTTCGCGCATCGGCTGCCGCACGGTGGTCAGGCCGGCGAACCGGGCCGCGAGCAGGTCGTCCCAGCCGGTCACGGCCAGGTCCTCGGGCACCCGCAGGCCCAGGTCGGCCGCGGCCAGCAGCACGCCCAGCGCCACCTCGTCGTTCGCGCAGATCACGGCGTCGGGTTTGTCGGCGGTCAGCAGGGGCGCCGCGGCGCGGCGGCCCGATTCCAGGTCCAGACCCTTCCCGCGTACGAGGGTCAGACGCGCGCCTTTCGCGCCGGCCCGCACGCCGGCGTAGCGACCGGCGACGTCGGGCGAGTCGTCCGGGTCGCCCAGGAACGTGAGCCTCCGGTGGCCGTGCCCGACCAGGTGTTCGGCCAGAGCCCGGGCCGTCCCGGTGTTGCCGGCCCGCACGGTGTCCACCCCGTCGACCGGGTCGCGGGCCAGCAGCACCACGGGCAGCCCGGTGCCGGCGATCCCGGCCACCACCTCGTCGTCGACCGTGCGGCCCATCACGGTCAGCCCGTCGACCCGCCCGGCCAGGTCGCGGACGGCGGCTGCCGCGTCCCGGCGTCCGTTGGTGGCCAGGATCAGCACGCTGCTGCCGGAAGCGGCCGCGGCCGCCTCGTAGCCCAGCACCACCTCGGCGTAGTAGGGCCCGACCAGGTCGGGGAAGACGATGCCGTTGGCCGCGTGCCGGCCCTCGGCCAGCGAGCGGGCGGGCCGGCTGGGGGTGAAGTTGAGCTGCCGCGCGGCCGCCTGGACCCGTTCCCGGGTCTCGGCGGTGACCAGTTCGGAGTCGCGCAGAGCCCGCGACACGGTGGCGATCGAGACGCCCGCAAGCTGGGCGACCTGATAGATGGTCGCCTTTGAAAGCGCTTTCATCGCCATGGCCGGAACGTAACGCCGCTGTCATGACCCCGAAACTCGGGAGCGCGCCGGTTGCACCATCCGGAATTAGCACCAAATCGGATTCCGGCCGGGCCGGGCCGGTCGGGTTGCTACCGTGCGCCGGTGATTGCGCGCCGACTCCTGTGCACCCTCGGCCTCGCGTCGACCCTGGTCACCGCCGCCGTGACCCCGGCTCACGCCGCCGCCGCCGAACTGTCCAGCTATGCGGGCACGTTCTCGCCCGAGATGGCGTCCGGCTACTCGTACCAGCAGGGGTTCGGGGCCCAGTTCATCGGTGGCGAGGCCGACGCGTCGCTGGTGCGGGCCGTGCTCACGCTGCCGCCGAGCGTCAGCTACGACGGTCCGGGCGAGCTGTCGGAGGGGCGTGAGCAGGCCGGCCCCTGCGAGCAGGACGGCGTCGAGCTGACGTGCCGGGTCACCCGGGTCAGTCCCACCGAGCCCTGGCTGTTCCCGTGGGTGGTCAAGCTGCGGGTGGCCGACGGCACCCCGGTCGGCACGCCGCTGCCGTTCAAGCTGGTGGTCTCGGCCGACGGGCTGCCCAACAGCCCGATCACCACGCTGCGGCAGAGCAGGGTCGGGGCGGGCGCCGACCTCGGCCTGTCGGTGAAGGACCTGGCTGTGGGCGAGGACGACGTCGCGTACACCGTGGTCGTGCACAACAACGGTCCGATGACGACCGACAAGTTCACGTTCCACGAGACCCATGCGTACGGGCCGCGCTGGCCGGGCCGGGGCGTGAGTGCCAAGCCGGGGCTGACCTGCCGCAACACCTCGGGCAAGAACCAGTGCACGGTGCGGTCGCCGCTCGCGCCGGGCGACGACTACGAGGTCCGGTGGACCGTGCCGATCCCGGCCGGCTCGCCGCTGCGGGGCACTACGGTGACGCTGGCCCTCGACGTGTTCGACTCGCCGTCCGACTTCGTCGGGTCGACCTGGATCCACCCGGTCTTCGACGCCACCAACGACAAGGCGAGCCTCACGGTTTCCCTGCCTCTTGCATCTCCATCGCCTTCGGTCCCCGCCGGCCCGCCCACGGGTGCGCCGGCGCCGGGCGTCGGCCTGCCGATCACCGGCACACCGGCTGGGGGAGTCGCGGTGGCCGGGCTGACGCTGCTGGCGGTGGGGGCGTTCGCCCTGTTGGTGGGGCGGCGTCGCAAAATCTGAGCAAGGGCAGCGTACGGCGGAAGGTCTTGTTACTCTCCCGCCGTGATCCTCCGCCGTATCGCCAGCGTGCTCGGCCTCGCGTTCGTTCTCGCGGGCGCCGCCGTGACCCCCGCCCAGGCCGCCGCCGAGCCCGTTCATTCGGGGCTCAACGAGTTCAACATCCCGGCCGAGTTCCCGCAGGGCTACGTGTGGAAGGTCAACCTGCGCGGCTTCGCCTCGACCACGGGCGGGGACACCTCGCCGCTCGACCCGTCCCGGCTGAGCATCACGCTCACCATTCCGGCCGGTGTCACCTACGCCCCCGGCGACGGCGACAGCTCCGGACCGTGCGAGGTGGTGGACTCGCTGCTGACCTGCCGCCACGCCGGGCCGGTGCCCGACGGCAGCTTCACGCCGCTGAATTTCCCGATCGAACTGCGGGTCGGTGAGGACACGCCGCTCGGCACGAAGCTGCCCTTCACCCTGAAGATGAACGTCGCCGGCGGCGAGGACGACTGGACCGTCGACAACACCCGCACGTGGGTGAACACCGTGGCCGGGTCGGCCGACATGGGCATCGCGGTGAAGGACCTGGCCGTCGCCGAGGACGCCGTCACCTACACGGTCGTGCTGCGCAACTACGGCCCCCAGACGACGACCAAGTTCACCTTCCACGAGACGTTCTCGGTCATCAACTGGCACGGCACCGGCGTCGGGCCGGGCGCGACCTGCCGGTTCACCTCCGGCAAGAACCAGTGCACGGTCCGGAAGGCGCTCGCGCCCGGGCAGGAGACCGAGGTCAAGCGCACGGTGCCGATCGCCGCGAACTCGAAGTGGCGCGGCACCAAGGTTCCGGTCGAGCTGTACGTCTACGACTCGCCGTCCAACTTCGCGTACAGCGAGTGGTTCCTCAACCCGATCAACGAGGACAACGACAAGACCAGCTACGTGGCCGACCTGACCGGCCTGAACCCGCCCGCCTCGTCGACGCCGACCCCGACGGCCTCGCCCACCCCCGGTGACGGCAGCGGTGGCGGTGGTGGCGGCGACCTGCCGATCACCGGCGCGGCCACGATGCCGCTGCTGGCCGGCGGCGCGCTGCTGCTGCTCCTGGGCGCGGGCGCCGTCCTGGTCGGCCGCCGGCGGCGATGATGGCGAAGCTCCTCTACTCGGCGACCATGTCGGTGGACGGCTTCATCGCCGGCCCCGGCGGCGACATGAGCTGGATGGCCGCCCTGCCCGACACCGGCCCGCACGAGGTCGCCGACGGCCTGTGGCAGCAGATCGGTTCCCTGGTGTGCGGGGCCCGCACGTTCTTCGGCGACGACCCCAACGCCGGCACCGACAGCGAAGGCGCCTTCGGTGGCCTGTGGTCGGGCCCGCAGTTCGTGCTGACCCACAACCCGCCGGACCGCGTGGTCCCCGACACGACGTTCCTCAGCGACCTGGGCGAGGCGGTGACCGCGGCCCGGGCCGCGGCCGGCGACCGCTACGTCAACGTGCTCGGCGCCGACGTGGCCACCCAGTGCCTGACCGCCGGTCTGCTCGACGAGATCCTGGTCTTCGTGGCCCCCGTCCTGCTGGGCGACGGCGTCCCGCTGTTCCGCGGGCCCGGCGCCGCGCTCGAGGAGATCTCCTCGACGGCCGGCCCGATCCCCAGCATCTGGTACCGGGTCGTCCGTTGACCGAACGTGTCGTGAGCCCCTCCGGGCGGGGCTTCCTGCTGATCGACGCGCACCCCGCCGGCTGCTTCCGCACCGTGGCCGACCTGCGCGAGCAACTCGGCGAGACCCGCACGCCGGAGCGCCGCCGGACCGCCCTGGTCATCGGTTCGAGTGCGGGCTACGGCCTGGCGGCCACGGTGGCCGGACTGGCCCGCTACGGCATCGAGGGCGTCGGCATCGCGTTCGAACGCCCGCCGGGCCGCCGCACGGCCACGGCCGGCTGGTACCGCACGATCGCCACCGCCGCCCTGTCGCCGTCGTTCACGTTTCTCAACGCCGACGCCTTCGCCGACACCACCAAGCAGCAGGCGCTCGACCTGATCGCCGACCGCTTCGGCCGCCTCGACCACCTGATCTACAGTGTGGCCGCCCCGCGCCGCGGCCCCACCTACCAGTCGGTGATCAAACCGCTGGGGGCCGAGCACACGACCCGCACCCTCGAGTTCGACCGCGACGGCGTCGCCGAGCTGCGCGAGGTCACGGTCACCCCCGCCACCGACGACGAGGCCGCAGCCACGGTCAAGGTGATGGGCGGCGAGGACTGGTCGTGGTGGGTCGCGGCCCTGCAGTCCCGCGGCCTGCTCCACGACGGCTTCACCACGGTGGCCCTGTCCTACATCGGCTCCCGGCTGACCTCAGCCATCTACCGCGACGGCACGATCGGCGCCGCCAAGGTCGACCTGGAGAACACGGCCGCCGCCCTGACGAAGCAGTTGGCTGCGGTCGGCGGCCGAGCGTTCACGTCGGTCAACGGCGCCGCCGTCACCCAGGCCTCGACGGCCATCCCAGGGATCGCCCTGTACGTCAGCCTGCTGCGCGGCGTGCTGGGGGAGCGGATGGTCTCCCCGCTGGAGCAGTCGGTGCAGCTGTGGGACCAGCTGACCGGCGCCGCCCCGCTCGACCTGGACCCGGAGGGCCGCATCCGCCTCGACCGCTGGGAACTCGACCCGGCCGTCCAGGCCGCGGTGGCCGACCGCTGGTCCGCCCTCACCCCGGCCAACGTCGACCAGCTCGCCGACATCCCGTGGTTCCGCGGCCAGTTCCGCGCCCTTTACGGCTTCGACATCCCCGGCGTCGACTACACGGTGCCCGTCGAGACCGACCAGCCCTGGCCGGCCTGACTCGATCCAGCTTCCCTGCCCGCGGTTGATCGGGATTCGCGGCCTTCCAAGTCTCGCGTCCTCGAGCTCACGCGCTCTCCTGCGCCTGTGCCACCGCCTCCCCCGCCCACCCAAAGGGAATTGGTGGGAACCGTACTCGATTTCCCAGCGACCGGTTCTCAGTTGTCCACAGGTGCCTCAGGTCCACTCGCGAGTTGTCCACAGCGGGCCGGACTCGTAGATGTCTTGGCTGAGCCCAGCGGGCCGGACCGCGCCTCGACTCTCGATGATCGGCGGGTCCAGTCGAACATATGAGCGACTCCTCGGGTTTCCGTGGGCGCAGGCGGGTTCCGCAGCCTGACCTGGGTTGTCGCAGTCAGCGCGGTCGTGAAGCCTTGGCGAACTGGGCGGCTTTGATGCGTTCGGGCAGGATTCGCTGGCGGATGGCGGCGCGCCAGGTGGCGCGGTCGCCGCCGATGACGTGGTCGCGTCCGGCCATGAGCCCGTCGAAGCCTTTACGGGCGACGAGTTCGGGGTCGTTCTTCCAGGAGTTGTCGCCGAAGTGGGTGCCGCCCATGCCGGCGCGTTCGTGGAACTCGGTGGCGGTGGCGCCGGGCAGCAGGGCGGTGACGGTGACGCCGCTGTCGAGCAGTTCCTGTCGCAGGGATTGGGCGAAGGAGTAGACGAAGGCGCGGGTCGGTCCGTAGATGGTCTCGTAAGGCGTTGGTGTGGTTGCGGACAGCGAGCTGGTGAACAGGATCCGGCCGGTGCGGCGGGCGACCATGTCACGGGCGATGGGCTTGGCCAGCCGGACCTGGGAGATGACGTTGAGCTGGATCTCGTTGAGTTCGTCGTCGAGGTCGGTGTCGACGAACGCGGCGCCGCCGAGGCTGACGCCGGCGTTGAGCATGGCGATCGCCAGGGGCCGTCCGCTGCTGGTGACGGCGGCCCAGACCTGATCGACGCCTTCGGGGGTGCGCAGGTCGGACTGCACCGGTGTCACCTGAGCACCGGTCGCTTCGGTGAGGCGGGCGGCTGAATCATGCACGCGGGGGCTGGCGCCGGTGATGATGACGTCGTGGCCGTGCCGGGCGGCTTGACCGGCCAGGGCGTAGCCGATACCGGCGGATGCGCCCGTCACCAGGGCCAGCGGTCGTTGAGGGGTCATAACAGTGATCCTTACCCACTTCGATCAGAGACGTTCGATCCGCATTGGACCTGGGGTTGATCACCTGTCGTTGAACTCAGCGTGCGGATCACCACGGCGTTCAATCGCCTTCTTCGGCTGCCCGGCGCGTTGGTGCACACGGTGGCTTTCACTGATCAGGGCCTGATCATCGGTCTGCGGCGACGCCGCCGGCGGCTGGTCTGCCCGTGCTCGCAGACGACGAAGGCCCGCTACGACACGTCACGGCGCCGGTGGCGGCATCTGGACTTCGGGTCCTGCCAGGTCTGGCTGGAAGGTGGTCCGGGTCATGCGTGACCTGTGATCGGCGGTCCGGACCGATTGCGGAGCGGCGGGTAGCAGGGGCAAACGGACGTCGGGGGTGGCGATGCGGCCCTGGGCGTGCAGCACGCCCTTGATGACCGTGGGGTTGGGCTCGGCGAACAGCGCCGCCGACAAACGGGCCAGCCGGTGGCCGAGAGCGGGCTCCCACGAGCGGGTCAGGGTGGCGTAGTCGGCCGTGGCCACGTGGGCCGAGGCCAGGATGCCGCCGTGGGCGCCCAGGGCGAGCAGCGGTGAGATGAAGATGTCGTCGCCGCCGAGGATGGCGAAGTCCGGCGGTGGGTCGGCCATCAGCTCCATCGTGTCGGTGTCGATGCCGCCGACGGCCAGCTTCATGCCGGCCACGCCGGGGACGGCGGCCAGCCGGCGGATGGCCTCGGCCGGCAAGGGCTGGGCGGTGCGGTACGGCACGTGATAGATCACCAGCGGCACCGGGCTCGCCGCGGCCAGGGCGGTCAGGTGGGCGATCACCCCGTCCGCGCCGGGGCGGACGAACGGTGGCACCAGCGTGAGCGCCGCCGCGGCCGAGGCGGGCACCGCCTGCAGGGTGGCCGCGTCGTTGGCGCCGACGATCAGCTGGGCGCCGCGGCACACGTTCGTCAGCAGGTCCAGGACGGATGCGCGTTCGGACGCCGTCAGGCAGGACGGTTCGGCGGTGGTGCCGAGGGCGACCACCCCGCTCGCGCCGGCGTCGAGCACGTCGGCCGCCAGGCGTTCCAGGGCGGGCAGGTCGACGGTGCCGTCGGGGGCGAACGGGGTGATCAACGGGACGTAGAGGCCGCTCGGAGTCATGCGGTCACGGTCTCAACGCGTACGGGTAAGGTCTATTTAATTCTGCTCGCCGACACTTAAGCAGCGCTGAAGTATGCCGCGCACGCGATGTTGTCCGGCCCGCCGGCGGCGCGGGCGGCGGCGATCAGCTGCGCGACGGCGTCGTCCGGGCTGGGCGCCGAGGCGAGCACCGAATGCAGCTCGTCGCGCGGCACCACCGTGGA
This sequence comes from Paractinoplanes aksuensis, assembly GCF_024137025.1. GTDB lineage: Bacteria > Actinomycetota > Actinomycetes > Mycobacteriales > Micromonosporaceae > Actinoplanes > Actinoplanes aksuensis. The sequence continues at coordinate 342,385 of NZ_JAMYJR010000002.1, read as the reverse complement.
CAGGCCGTCCGAGCACAGCAGGTAGCGGTCGCCGGGCATCGCCGTACGCAGTGCCAGATCGGCCTCGACGCCCTCGCCCCAGCCCAGGGCCCGCACGAGCAGGGCCCGCTGGGGGTGCGCGGCCGCCTCGGCCGAGGTCAGCTTGCCCTGGTCGATCTGGGTCCGGACCCACGTGTGGTCCTGGGTCAGCAGGGTCAGGTCGCCGTTGCGCAGCAGATAGGCGCGGGTGTCGCCGATGTGCACGAGCGCGAGCTGCGACCCGCGCCGCAGCAACGCGGTCAGCGTGGTCACCGGCTCGTCGTCGGGGCTCAGCTTCCGTACGGTCCGGTCGGCGTCCGTGACGGCCGAGGCCAGCGCCGTCAGCAGGGAGACGCCGGGGCCGGCCGTGGCCTCCAACGGCTTCAGCGCCTCGATGGCGGCCGCCGCGGCCGCCGCCCCGAACTTTCCGCCCGCACCGTCGGCCACGGCTACGAGCTGATCACCGGCGTACGCCTGATCCTCGTTGCTCGTGCGCACGAGGCCCTGGTCGACGGCCGCGGCGAACTGGAAGTCGTTCATGGTGGTGTCCTTCCCCGACAGATGCTCGACGAGGGCGGACGTCAGCCGGGCCCGGGCCGCCGTGTCGGCGCTGACCTGCTGCCAGAACCCGGCCACGGCGTGCGCTGCCGCCGCGGGCGGCAGCGCGCACACCTCGCGGATCTCAGCCAGCGGCATCCCGATCTCGCGTAACTGGGCGACCAGCCGGGCGTGCGCAACCTGGGCCGGGTCGTAGAACCGGTAGCCCGACTCCGCGTCGACCGCGGCCGGCGCGAGCACGCCCAGCTCGTCGTAGAGCCGCAGCGCCTTCGGCGTCAGCCCCACCGCGCGGGCGAACGCCCCGATCGTCAGCAGTCCCACGGCGACATCCTCCTCGTGCCGGTCACCGCGACCGGCACGAGTCACCCTCGGCCTTCCCCGAGGGTCAAGGTCAAGGTGGCGGCCCGGATCGTCAGGTAGCGCTTCTCGGGTTCGCCGGCCGTCGCCGCCGCGGCCAGCCGGTACTGCGCCACCGCGCCCGCGGGGTCACCGGCCAGTTCGAGCAGGTGCCCGCGGGTGGCCGCGACCCGGTGCCCGGGCAGGTCCAGGGTGTCGACCAGGGCCAGCCCGGCCGCCGGGCCGTCGATCATGGCGACCGCGATGGCCCGGTTCAAGGTCACGACCGGGCTCTGCGTGACCTTTTCGAGCACTCCGTACAGGGCGGCGATCTGTGGCCAGTCGGTCTGCTCGACCGAGGTGGCCCGGTCGTGCAGGGCCGCGACGGCCGCCTGCAGCTGGTACTCGCCGACCCGGCCGCGCCGGAACGCGGCGTCCACGATCGCCGTGCCCTCCTTGATCCGATCCGCGTCCCACAGCGTCCGGTCCTGCTCGGCCAGCGGCACCAGGTCACCCCCGGCCGCGGTGCGGGCCGGGCGGCGCGCATCGGTGAGCAGCATCAACGCGAGCAGCCCGGCCACTTCGCCGTCCTCGGGCAGCCGCTCATGCACCATGCGGGTCAGCCGGATCGCTTCGGCCGCCAGCTCGACCCGGTGAACGGCCGTGTAGCCCTCGTTGAAGATCAGATAGAGCACCCGCAGCGCCGCCCCGAGCCGGGGCTCCCCGCCGAACGAGGAGCCCGCCGCCCGGATCTGCTGCTTGGCCCGGCTGATCCGCTGACCCATGGTCTTTTCCGGTACGAGGAACGCCCGCGCGATCTCCCCGGTGCTCAGCCCGCCGACCGCCCGCAACGTCAGCGCCACGGCCGACGTGTCGCTCAGCGCCGGATGGCAGCACAGGAACAGCACGTCGAGCGTGTCGTCCCGCTCGACGGCCGGACCGGTCGGCTCGCGCATCGCCGTCAGAACCTCGCGCCGCCGCCGGGCCTGGTCGCCGCGCAGCTGGTCGAGCAGTTTGCGCTGCGCGGTCTGGATGAGCCAGCCCCGCGGGTTCTCCGGCGTGCCGTCCACCGGCCAGCGGGTGGCCGCGGCCAGCAGCGCCTCCTGCACCGCGTCCTCGGCCGACTCGAAGTCACCGAAGCGGTGGGTGAGCACCGCGACCACCTGCGGCGCCAGGTCGCGCAGCAGGGCGATCACCGCTCGGACTGCAGAGCTTCGAAGTCGGCCGCCTCCATCACCCGGCGTACGCCGATGGGCTGTTGCAACGGCACCCCGCCCGGCCCCGGCACGGCGGAGACCCGCGCGGCGATCTCGAAGGCGCGCTGCTCGTCGGCCACCTCGACCAGCTGGAACCCGGCCAGCATCTCTTTGGACTCGGGGAACACGCCGTCGGTGACCACGGGTGCGCCGCCGTCGCTGGTGACCTGCTTGGCGAACTCGGGCCCGGTCAGCGCCTGCTGGTCGACCAGCTCGCCGCTGTCGAGCAGTTCCTCGCGCAGTGCCCCGTAGTAGTCCATGTGGGCCTTGACGTCGTCCGGCTTCCACTCGTCCATCGGCGTCTCGACCACGCCGGGCCGGTGGTCCACGATCAGCAGGTACTTCGGCATCGCTGTCTCCCGTCCTCGTTCTGGCTCTCACCCCCAGAACGGGGCCGCCCCACGGATTTCTACATCAACACCGAAGAATTTTGGGGGCGGCCGGATCCGAGTGGTCGATCAGCACGTCGGCGCGCTCCTGCGGCCGGCACGCGGCGAAGTAGAGGCGCTGCCCACCGACGTACCGGGCCAGGCTCGGATGGTTCGGATCCGGGTGCGAGCCGTCGCGCGCGGCCATCCGCGGCACTGTCACCTCGAACGGCGCGTCCAGGAAGATCGTGAACTCCCAGCACCCCCGCAACTCGTCGCGGTGCAGGAACAGCCCGTCCACGATCAGCACCGCGTCCCTCGGCGCGCTCCGCCAGTCAAGATCCAGAATTGCGTCCGTACGCAGATCGTGCCCGGCCGGGCGGAAGCGGCGATCACCGCCGGGCCCCAGCGGGTCCAGCACGTTGCGCCGCAACGCCGGATAGTCGTAACTGTCCAGCCAGAACCCCTCCGGCGACTGCCGCCCCCGCCGGTACCGAACCGCCCGCGGCTGATGAAAGTCGTCGGCCGACACCTGGACGACGTCCCGCCCGCTGTCCCGCAGCGCCCCGGCCAGCTCAGCGGCGAACGTGGTCTTCCCGACCCCGTCCACCCCGTCGACGGCCACGCGGGCCGCTCCCGGCGGCACCAGCGCGGCAACGCGATCCGTCATGTCAGCGCTGCATGATCCAGATGGGGAGCGGGGCGGCGATCTCGCCGGTCACGCGCCAGCCGGCTCGGCGGTAGAAGTCGACGTTGGCCGGGTTGCTGGTCTCGAGGACGGCGGGCAGGGCGTCGGCGGCCGCCCGGTCGAGGCCCGCGTGCATGACGGCCTGGGCCCAGCGGCGGCCGGTGTGGTCGGGGTGGGTGCCGAGCACGCCGAGGTACCAGAAGGGTTCGCTCGGCAGGGCGTCGTGCACAGCCCGGTCGTACGCCCGGACCCGCGCCAAAGCGTCGGCCGGCAGGACGGCGTCCAGGCCGTCGTCGGTGGCAGGCACACCCGGCGGCTCCCACATGGCCGTGGCGGCGCCACCCTGGATCGTCCAGACCGTGCGCCGATCGACGCGCTTGTCGAAGCAGGCGCCGAAGAACGCCTCCGCGTACCGCGGGTAGGTGTCGTCGTCGGGGAACACGTGACGCAACGCGGGATCTTTCACGAACGCCGCGACGAGAGCCTCGAGCACACCCCGGCGGTCGTCGGGCCCGGCAACAGTGATCACAGGGTGGCAGCCTATCGCGCGTAATCGCGTTGCGTGCCTGTCCCGGGCCGGGCTGACTGCACGCATGGCTCTCGACTTCGCCGCCGCGTACGACGAACTCAACCCGGCCGACCACGACTACCGCTTCTACACCGCGCTGGCCGTCGAGCTCGGCGCCACGAGCGCGCTGGATCTCGGCTGCGGCACCGGAACGCTCGCCCGGTTGCTGGCCGCCCGCGGTTTGCGCGTCGTCGGCATCGACCCCGATCCGGCCATGGTGCGGGAGGCCGGCCGCAGGTCCGGCGCCGTCGACTGGCGGCTCGGCTTCAGCGACTGCGCCGATCCCGGCTCGGCCGACTTCGCGGTGATGTCCGGGCATGTGGCCCAGGTGTTCCGCCACGATGCCGTCTGGTCGCGTACGCTGCGCGATCTGCACCGGGCGCTGGTTCCCGGCGGCACGCTGGCCTTCGAGTCGCGCAATCCGTCGGCCCGGTCCTGGGAGCGCTGGTCCCGGGAGGCGACGCTGCGCACCGTGGGCACCCCGGACGGCCCGGTCGAGTTCTGGCACGAGACGGCCGAGGTCACGCTGCCGCTGGTCGCCTACGACACGTTCACCCGCAACACGCGCACCGGCGAGCTGACCTCCACCCGCGACGTGCTCGCCTTCCGCGACGCCGAAACCCTGCGTCGGTCCGTCCAGGAGGCCGGGTTCCAGCTTTCTTTTTCGTACGGAGATTGGGACGGGAAGCCGGAGGCCGTCCTCGCGCACGAGGTCATCATCGGCGCGGTTTCACAAACATAGCTTTGCACAAGCGGTCGTTTGTATTATGGTCGTCCGCATGTTGGACGCCTCTTTCGCCGCCTTGGCCGACCCCGTGCGCCGGGCGCTGGTCAGCCGGCTCGCCCGGGGTGAGGCCACGGTGAGCGAGCTGGCCGAGCCCTTCGACCTGACCCAGCAGGCCATCTCGCACCATGTCGGCGTGCTGCGGCGCTGCGGCCTGGTCGAGCAGCGCCGCGACGGCACCCGCCGCCCGTGCCGCCTGCGCCCCGATCAGCTGGCGCTGGTCGGGGCCTGGGTCGACGAGCAGCGCCGCCTGTGGGACGACCGGCTCGACGCGCTCACCCAGCACCTCGAGGCCCGGTGACCGCCCGCCTGCGTGGCGACGAGCTCATCGCCGAGCGCCGTCTGCCGGCCCCGCCCGAGCGGGTCTGGGCCGCGTTCACCACGGCGGCCGGCATCGCCGCCTTCTGGGGTGGGTCGCACGCCACCGTCCCGGTCGACTCCGTGCGGGTCGACCTGCGCCCCGGGGGCACGTTCGCGCTCGACACGTACGCCCCCGGCAGCGCCGCCGCGGGCCGGCTGTCGTTCGTGTACGTGACCGTCGCGCCGCCGCGCGAGCTGGTCTTCGACGAGCCGCGCACCGGCCTGCGGACGACGGTGACCCTGCGCCCGGCCGTCGGCGGCACCGACCTCACCGTCCACCAGCACAGACTGCCGCCCGAACTGCGCACCGCCCAGGCCGCCGACGGCTTGAGCGGGATCCTCGACGCCCTGTCCACCTACCTTTTGGAGAGCACCCGATGACCGTTCAGCGCGACCTGGTCGCCCAGTACTTCGAGGGCTTCCGTACCAGCGACCACGCCCGCATCCTGGCCACCCTCACCGACGACGTCGAGTGGGTCATCCACGGCCACCGCATCACCCACGGCAAGCACGACTTCGACGGCGAGATCGAGAACCCGGCCTTCACCGGCAGTCCCGCGCTCGACGTGCAGCGCGTCTACGAGGACGGCGCCACCGTCGTCACGACCGGCGAGGGGCGGGGTGCGACCGTCGAGCACGGCCCGTTCCGCTTCGCCTTCAACGACCTGTTCACCTTCCGCGACGGCCTGATCGCCCGGGTCGACTCCTACGTGGTCCCGCTGCCCTGAACCCGGACGGCGGCCAGCTGGATCCCCTGCGCGACCAGGTTGTCGCCCGAGTCCCAGACGTCGACGGTCTCGTCCATGCGGCCCGAGGTGATCTCGCTGGCGTGCATGACCACCCGCACCGGCCCGGGCGCGGGCAGCCGCCGCACGTAAGCGGTCAGGGTCAGAGCCGGCGCCCAGCCCGTGATGCCCAGCGTCAGGGACACGGGCGGCGCCGGGTCGGTCGCGATCAGCAGGCTCAGCGGATCCCAGTCGGCCCCGTCGGCCAGCCGCAGCCACCCCGCGACCCGCCCCACCGGCGACGGCTCGCCGGCCGCGAACCCCAGGACCGCGGGGTCGAGCCGGTGTTCCACCAGATCGAGCAGCGGCACCGGGAACGGCTGGCCGGGCGCGGTGGCGGGCAGCCGGAAACAATCCTCCTCGGCGGGCAGGTCGGGCGCCTTGTCCCGCCGCCAGAACGGCTCGGCCGCGTCGAGCGCACCCTGCGTGACCAGCGCTTCCGCACACGGTTGCCCGTCCTGCACGAGCCGCGCCCGGTACTGCCCGGCCGTACGCCCGGCGCGCAGCGTCTCGACCTCGACCTGGGCCGGCCCCGGCGACGGCGGGCGCAGGAAGGTCGTGGTCATCGCCACCAGGTGGGGGAGCGGGGCGGTGGCGGCCACCGCGCGCCCGATCACGGCCATCAGGTAGCCGCCGTGCAGTTTGTCGCCGACCGCCCACTGCGCATCGAGCTCGGCCCGCAGGTTCTGATCGACGGCGGTCGCCTCGCGAAAGCTGGTCATCCCGCCACCTTACGATCTGCACCCACCCCACACGATCTTGCCGGATACTCCGTCCGCGCTGCCCTGTCGGCCGGCCGACGAAGCCGCCGCCTCGCTCGATGCTCATGCGTCGGGCGGCGCCACAACATTCCCAGCGGGCGCGCACTTGGCGGGCATCGGGACTGTGACGGTCGGGTTGGTGCGCCTGCCTCCACGACTACGGGCTGCGTCGACGAAACCCTAGTATCCTAGGATGCTTTAGGCGCAGAGACCGACACCACATCGGACGGTCGTCCCTTCGGGCCGCCCGCAACTCCGACCAAACCGCTCAGCCGGGGCTTTGACCGCAACGCGACGGAGAGCCTCGAACAACAGGGGCCACTCGGTCGTCATCGCTCAGACCGACGCGGTTCGTCTTGTTGAGTACACCGGGGTTTCGCCTGACGAGGGGAACTCTGGTCCGGCAAGCGTGCGGTACCACCACCCGTGAGACCGTCGCGACCCGCCCTCGTCGACGCGGCGTTTCTTGATCTGGCCGTTTGCGCGCTGGCTGGCCAGGAAGGATGGGCCTCATCAGGTTTCGGCCCGGCTGTGTCAGGGGGCGACCGTGAAGGTCCGTGTGTGGCGGGGTGGAATGAAGCAGTACGTCATCCCGCGGTTGCCCGGCGAATGGGAAGTCGCCAGCCGGTCGGGTGGGTTCCTCTGTCGTCGGCCGGTCGGCTGGCTGGCCTGCTGCGTAACGCTCGGAGGCAGCAACTTCTCGTCTGCTTTCGACGCCAAATACCTGGTGGTGTTCCTGGCCAAACCCGAGGACGGCGTCACTGGGCGCTGGCAGCACTTCCATCGTCAAGGCGAGATCGACCCCTACTGGCCGGCCCCGGCGCCCACGTCCGTGCCGGAGGCTGAGGGACCGATGCTGGAGATTCTCGACCTGATCCGGGACCAGGCCCTGCCGTACTTCGATCGTTCGGCACCCTGGCCACTTTTGCACCGCTGGTCGAAGCCGACGCTGCCGAGTGCCCGGAGAACGTCCATTTCCAGGAGGAACTCTTCTGTCTGCAGGTGATCCGGGGTGATCTTGAGGCGGCGATGAGGACTACTGACGTGGCCGAGAGCGCGGGTAGGGACGACGGCCGCGATTGGGCTGTCGCTGTCGGGCGGCGAGTGCGCGAGAACGCCGAGGCGATCCGGCGCGACCCGTCGTCCGGCCTCAAGATCATGCGGGTCCAGGCGGAGCTGACGCGGTCGAATCTCGGTATCGCTTCAGATTGATCCATCCTAGGACGGCTTACACGCGGAGATCAATAACACAAAGGACGGCCGACCCTACGGGCCGCCCGCACCTGGCGACCAAAACCATTTGGCTTGGGCTGTTCGTGGGCTGGACCATCGGGGGCATGCTGCGACCTGAGGTTCTGAACTACTACCTGCGCGGTGGTGAGCGGGATCGGCTGAGCTCCGGCGCGGGGCGGCTCGAGTTCCTGCGTACGTGGGATGTCTTGATCCGGACGTTGCCGGCGTCACCGGCCGTGGTGCTCGACGTCGGCGGTGCGACCGGTGTCTATGCGGCGCCGTTGGCGCAGGCGGGTTACGAGGTGACCGTCGTCGACCCGGTGCCTGAGCACGTGGCCGTGTCGCGTGGCCTGCCCGGCGTACGGGCAATGGTGGGGGACGCTCGCGAGTTGCCGGCCGGCGATGCGAGCGCGGATGCCGTACTGCTTCTGGGTCCTCTTTATCACCTGCAGGAGCGGTCGGATCGGCTGGCGGCGTGGCGTGAGGCGGGTCGGGTGGTGCGTCCGGGTGGGGTGGTGGTGGCGGCGACGATCAGCCGGTTCGCGTCGTTGTTCGACGGGTTCGTGAAGGGGTTCTTCGGTGATCCGGCGTTCGGGCCGTTGGTCGAGCGGGTGCTGGCCCAGGGTCGGCACGGTAATCCGGATGAGGTGCCGCGCTGGTTCACGAGCGCGTATTTCCACCGTCCGGAGGAGTTGGCGGGTGAGGTGGCTGACGCGGGTCTGGTGTTGCGGCGGGTGGTGTCGGTGGAGGGTCCGTTGTGGATGAGTCCGGCGGCGCTCGACGGTTTTCTCGGGGATCCGGCGTTGTTGCTGGACAGGCTTCGGGTCGTGGAGGAGGAGCCGAGTTTGCTGGGGGCGAGCAGTCATCTGCTGACGGTGGCGGTTCGGGAAAGTGTCGGGGGGTTGTGATTAACTGCCGCCCGTGGCTGACGACAAGGGTGGGCTGGAGGCTCGCGCGCTGACCGCTGCCGAGGGTGGCGGGTGGTCGGGTCTGCTGTTCGACAATCCGGTGGTCGGGTTGCCGCCGGCTCTGACGTGGACGTGTGCGGTTCCGTTGGCACCGGTCGAGGGTGAGCGGGCGGGTCTCGATCTGGATTGGTTGCCGTGGGCGGCGGCTGATTGGCGGGCGATGGCCGGGGTCGAGGTGTCGTGCGCGTCGTTCGCCGAGCCGGCCGAGGCGAGTGTCTATTTCCGGGGCCATCACCGGTACGACCGGGTGGTGGTGCGGGTGGCCGAGCAGGTCGGGGCGCGGATCCGGGTGGTGGCTTCGGTGTCGGGTGACATCGATCGTTTGGGGCCGGATGAGGTGGCGGTGGACACGTGGCTGGCTTTCCGGGGGTTCACGGTGCAGCTCAGTGGTGTGTCGTCGGCGTCGGCGGCGTTGGATCGGCTGGCCGGGTTCACCACGGTGGAGGGTCTGGTCGAGGTGGATGATCCGCGGGGCATCGCGTTCCGCTTTCAGCCCCGATAGCGTTTCGGCATGGCCGATGCGGTGGTGATTCCTGGAGCTAAGTTCGGGCCTGGTGCACCGCTTCCGATGTATGCGGGTGATGTGGCGTCTCATCGGGGGGCGGTGGTGCACCGGCATATGTGGTCTGAGGAGCCGCCGGGTCCGGGGCCCGAGCGGGAGTTGTGGGTGCAGGCGCAGGTGGCGCCGGTTCTCGACGGTTTGCCGGGTCAGCCGTTGCTGATCGGGAAATCGTTGGGGTGTTTCGCTGCGGGTCTGGCCGCGGATCGTAGTTTGCCGGCGGTGTGGCTGACTCCGGTGTTGACGGCGCCCTGGTTGACAGCTGCGTTGGAGCGGGCGACGGCGCCGTTTCTTCTGGTCGGGGGTTCGGCGGATCCGGTGTGGGACCGGGCGGCGGCGCGGCGGTTGTCCCCTTATGTCGTCGAGGTGCCGGCCGCGAATCACGGGATGTACGTGCCGGGGCCGTTGACGGACACGATCGCGGTGCTGGCGCGGATCGTGGTGGCGGTGGAGGAGTTCCTGGACGAGGTCGGGTGGCCGTAATCCGGTTTCGCGCCGGGGTGGTCTTTGGCAGGGTGGCGGCCATGGGTCGGACAGTGCGGGTGACGGTGCGGGGCAGCTTCGACGGTTTGAGCGAGGCGCAGGTGGCGGAGTTGCGGGCGGGTGCGGCGGCGCACGATTTCATGAACACGCAGTACACCGCCGAGGGTTATCTGGCCTATGACTTGGCGCGGCCGTTCTTCACGTTCCGGTTCGCCGAAGTGGTGGAGGGGCCGGACGAGGTGGCGGCGGCCGGTGTGCGGGCGCAGGTGAAGGCGGAGGCGTGGATGGCCGAGCACGGTTATCCGATCAAGGGTGTGTCGGTGCAGACGGTTGATATGGCCGAGGTGCCGTTGGGCAAGCGCGGTCGCCGCGAGGCCTCGCGTCAACCCTAGGTTGACGATTCGTCTGCCGTCAACCTAGGGTTGACGGCATGACTTTTCCTGTACGGTTGGATGATCTGATCTCCGCTATCACCGAGAACCGTCCGGACGGCGCGCTCGAGCGCTTGTCCGATGCCGTGCTGCTCAGCGACCGGCTGGGGGAGCTGGCCGACCATCTGATCGGTCACTTCGTCGACCAGGCGCGTCGTTCGGGCGCGTCGTGGACCGAGATCGGCCGCAGCATGGGCGTGTCGAAGCAGGCGGCCCAGAAACGTTTCGTGCCGGACGATCCGTCGAACGGTTTCAGCCGCTACTCGGCTCCGGCCCGCAGTGTCGTGGTCGCGTCGATGGCCGCGGCGAAAGAGACCGGCCACCACGAGATCCACCCCGGGCATCTGCTGCTCGGGCTGGTCGCGGCGACCGACACGATCGGCGTACGGGCCCTGGCCGCGTCGGGGGTGTCGGCCGACGCACTGCGGGCGGCTGTGATCACCGCGTTGCCGCCGGCAGCCGGCCCGGACGCCGAGGAGCCGGTGCTGTTGCCGTTCGACGCCCGCGCCCGCAAGGCGCTGGAGCTGACGTTCCGTGAGGCGCTTCGCCTCCAGCAGGATTCGGTGAGCACCGGGCACATCCTGCTCGCCCTGCTGGAGGAGGAGCCCACGGAGTCCGGCCTGCTGGCCCGCCTGGGCGTCACCAAGGCGGGCGTTGACGACTTCGTCCGCTCCGCGACACCCGAGAGCTGAACTCTGCTTGGTCCGGTGCCGGTGCGGGTCGAGAGGCGCTGCGTTCGGCCGGTTCCTCGGTCGCCTCCCATCGTGCGGCTACGGAACCCAAGGTGTGCTCGAGGGTTCCGCGGTCCAGCGCATCGTGGTTCCTTCCGTGAAGCTGCCCCGTCGTGGTGGGTGCCGTGGTCGACGGTTACGTCGTGGAACTCCGCGACGCCGTCGAGCCGTTGGCCCGGTTGCGGGCCCGTCACGGCACCTACTTCGTGACCGGCAACCACGAATACATCTCCGGCGCCGACCTGTGGATCGAGAAGGTTCGCCAGATGGGCCGGCGGCCGCTGGAGAACGCGCGGGCCCAGCTGCCGGGGTTCACGCTGGCCGGCGTCCGGCGGTCAGCTGTGGCCCCTCACCCATGTGGCCGAGGCGGCGAATCCCACCGTGGCCGGCCTGGAACGCTACGGCGACACCCAGCTGTATGTCAGCCGCGGCGCCGGCGCCTGGGGTCCGCCCACCCGGGTCGGCGCCCCGTCGGACGTCACGATCGTGGAACTGGCATCACGGCAAGCCTGAGGACAGGCGTCAGCGGTGCAGTGGGTGGTAGTCGAGGGAGAGGACGTCTTGGCGGCGCTGGCCGAGGTACCAGGTTCCGGTTTCGTCCAGGTCGATGGTGTGCCGCAGAATGCCGTCGCGGCCGGCGGGGAGTTCGCCGAGCACTTCGCCCCGCGGGGAGATCAGCATGCTGGGGCAGTGCTGGTGGGGGTGGGTGATGTTGGCGGAGGCCAGGAAGCGCTGGTTCTCGGCGGCCCGGCTGATCAGGTGGCTGCGCCAGACGCCTTCGGGTTCGCGGGTGTTGGCGGCGTTGGTGAGGTAGACGAACAGGTGGGCTCCGCTCGCGGCGAGGTGTTGCCACTGTTCCGGGAAGCGGATCTCGCGGCACAGCTGGACCCCGGCCGTGGCGGTTCCGTCCGGGTTCGGGACGTCGAAGGTCGGTAGGTGGTGGCCGGGGTGCAGCCGGTCGCGTTCGTTCATCGCGAGGTTGATCTTCCGGTAGACCTGGTGGCGGGGGCCGTCGGCGGGGAAGAACAGGGCGGCGTTGCACCATCCGCCCGGTTGCGGCAGGAGCGATCCGCAGAAGACGTGCACCTGCTTGCCGGTGGCCAGCCGCGCCACCTGCATGACGGCGTCGTCGATGGCGGCAGGATCCAGGGCGTCCAGCGGGGTCAGGTCCTCGTCGTAGCCGGACAGCATGCCTTCCGGCAGAACCACCACGTCGCCGGGGTGGGCCTGGTCGAGCACGTCCTTGACGGTGTTCAGGTTGGTGGTCACGTTCCAGACGGCGGGGACCTGGGCGATCATCACGGACATCCGCATCGGGTCATCCTGGTCGACAGGTGCGGGAAAATAATCTCGGGGTCGTGTCGATGGGGGCGGGTTCTGTTCGTCGTGGGGGTGTGCGGCGGGGTTGCCGCTCATGACAGAGGAGGAACTGCTGTGAAGTACATGCTGCTCATCAACGCGGGGTCGGTGGCCGAGGACGGGTCGGCGGACGGGTGTGACGTGCAGGACTGGGTGAACTTCGACAAGGCTGTGCAGGACGCGGGGATCTTCGTGTCCGGGGAGTCGCTGGCCGACCTGGTGACCGCGACCAGTGTGCGGGTGGCGGCCGACGGGACGCGGACCGTGGTGGACGGGCCGTTCGCGGAGACGCGGGAGGTGCTCGGGGGCTTCTACGTGATCGACGTGCCGGATCTGGATGTGGCACTGGAGTGGGCGGCCCGTTGTCCGGGGGCGCTGGGCGGTGGTTCCGTGGTGGTGCGGCCGGTTGCCGACTTCGCGTGAGTTCGTCTGAGACCGGCGCGGCCGTGGAGGCTGTGTTCCGGGAGGAGCACGGGCGGTTGCTGGCGGCGCTGGTGCGGCGGTTCGGGGACCTCGACCTGGCCGAGGAGGTGACCTCGGCCGCGTTGGAGGCGGCTCTGGTGCACTGGCCGGTCCAGGGGGTGCCTGCCAAGCCGGGGGCGTGGTTGATGGCGACCGCTCGGCGCAAGGCCGTGGATCGGCTGCGCCGGGATCAGGCGTACGCCGCGAAGTTGGCATTGATGCAGGTGGACGCGGTGACGGAGCCGGTCGAGGGGGCCGAGTTCCCGGACGACCGGTTGCTGTTGTTCTTCACGTGCGCGCATCCGGCGCTGCCGCCGGAGGTGCGGGGCGCGTTGACGTTGCGGTGCCTGGCCGGGTTGGGCACGCCGGAGGTGGCGCGGGCCTATCTGGTGCCGCCGGCGACGATGGCGCAGCGGATCGTGCGGGCCAAGAAGAAGATCCGGGAGGCGCGGATCCCGTTCCGGGTGCCGGGGGCCGACGAGTGGCCCGGGCGGTTGCCGGGTGTGCTGCAGGTGCTCTATTCGATCTTCACCGAGGGGTACGTGGCCAGTTCGGGGCCGAGCCTGCAGCGGGCCGATCTGGCGGCGGAGGCGATCCGGCTGGTCCGGATCCTGCGGTTGCTGCTGCCGGCCGAGCGGGAGGTGGCCGGGTTGCTGGCGTTGATGCTGCTCGTGCACGCCCGCCGGGACGCCCGGACAGCCGCCGACGGTTCGATCGTGCTGCTGCAGGAGCAGGATCGGGGGCGGTGGGACGGGCCGATGATCGCCGAGGGGCTCGCTCTGGTGCGGGTCGCGTTGACCGGTGGGCCGGCCGGGCCGTACGCGGTGCAGGCGGCGATCGCGGCCCTGCACGACGAGGCGGCGTCGGTCGCGACCACGGACTGGCCGCAGGTGGTGGCCCTGTACGACGTGTTGCTGGTGCTGACGCCGTCGCCGGTGGTGGCGGTGAACCGGGCGGCGGCGGTGGCCCTGCGCGACGGCCCGGCGGCCGGTCTGGTGCTGCTGGACGCGCTCCGCGATTCCGACAAGCTGCGCGATTACGGGCCGTTGCACGTCGCCCGCGGGGAGTTGCTCGAGCGGCTCGGCCGCCGCGGTGAGGCCGTCTCCGCGTACGGGAAAGCTCTGGACCTGGCCGGGACCGAGCCGGAACAGGCCCATCTGCGGCGGCGGCTCGCCGCGCTGAGCTCCTGATCGAACGGCGACAACACGTGCACGGCGGCCGGATCGGGTGCGGGCGGCACGGCGTCGTCGAGGCGTTGTGCCCGCAGCCAGATCCGTCGCGCTTGCTCGATCCCCAGGTCCACCCGGTGAGGATAGATCGTCATCTAGGATGGCCCGCTGTGGAAGCCCCCGTGATCTCGCGCCGCCGGCGCCGCGTCCTGATCGCCGTCATGACGGTGGTGTTCGTGGTGGCCGCGGTGTTCACCGCCTACCTGGCCGGCGTCTTCGACGACGAGGGCGACTTCCGCACCGAACCCGAGGCGTGCACGTCGCTGCAGTCGAGCATGCCCCGGCTGGGCGCCCCGTACGTCGCCAAGCCGGACGGCAAGAACAACTGTGACCTGTGGCTGCCGGACTCCGACGGCCCGAAGCTCACCGTCGCCTACGCGGTGATCTCGGCCAGCCGGGGTGACGCGCCGGACGCGGCCAGCACCAAGCTGCGGGAGTTCGCCCCGCTGGGCTTCGTGGAACTGCCGAACCTGGCCGACGAGGCCTACATCCGCGTCACCAGCCTGTACTTCCGGGTCAGCAACCTGCTGGTCGGCATCACGGTCTATCCCGAACCGGCCAGCACGCAGGCCGCCGTCCAGACCTTCGCCCGCGACCTGGCCGAGCAGCTGCGGGCCTGATTTTGTCGTACGCCCCCAGTAGCGTGGCCGCATGCCTATTGTGGACTCGGCCCGGGGACTGTCGCTGCAGGCCGACCGCCTGGGGCAGATCGTGCGGGGCGGGCGGCGCACCCTCGACGACGTCTCGCTGAGCGTGCGGGCCGGCGAGCTGGTGGCGATCATCGGGGCCAGTGGGGCCGGCAAGACGACACTGCTCGACGCGCTGTCCGGGGTGCAACCGGCCGCCGAGGGCCGGGTGCGCTTCGGCGGGGGCGGCGGCCCGGTCGGCTACGTGCCGCAAGACGACATCATCCACCAGCAACTTCCACTGCGGAAAACCCTTCAGTACGCGGCCCGGCTGCGCCTGCCCGCGGCCGATGCCGACCGGCGGGTGGCCGAGGTGCTCGACGGGCTGGGCCTGGCCGCCCGCGCCGGCACCCGCGTCGGTGACCTCAGCGGCGGTGAACGTAAACGGGCCAGCGTGGCCGTCGAGCTGCTGGCCCGGCCGGGCGCGTTGTTCCTGGACGAGCCGACCTCGGGGCTCGACCCGGCGGCGGCCGCGGAACTGCTCGCGGTGCTGCGCCGGCTGGCCGCCGACGGGGTGCCGGTGGTGCTGACCACCCACAACCCGGCCGACGTCGACCGCTGCGACACCGTGGTGGTGCTCGCCCCCGGCGGGCGGCTGGTGTTCGCGGGGCGGCCCGCCGATGCGCCCGGCCATTTCGGGGCGGACGACGTGGCCGGCATCTACGGGCGGCTGACCGACGCGCCGGCCTGGGAGCATGCGCCCGAACCGGCCCCGGCCGAACGCGCACCGGACGAGGCTTCGCAGGCTCCCGGCGTACTCAATCAGATCGCGCTCCTGACCCGCCGCAACGTCGCTCTGCTGCGGTCCGATCCGCTGACTCTGGCGATCCTGGCCGGGTCGCCGCTGGTCATCCTGGCCATGTTCCTGATGTTGTTCGAGGCCGGCGCGTTCGACCCGGCCCGGCCCGACCCCGCCACCACCGTGATGATCCTGTTCTGGATCGCGTTCGGCGTGTTCTTCTTCGGGCTCAGCTACGGCCTGCTGCAGATCTGCACCGAACTGGCCATCCTGCGCCGCGAAGTGTTCGCCGGGCTGCGCCGCGGGCCGTATCTGGCCGCGAAGATCCTGCTGCTCATGCCCATGCTGGCCGTGGTCGACCTGCTGCTGCTCGGGGTGCTGCGCGCCCTCGACCGGCTGCCCGCGTTCAGCGCCGGGCTCTACCTGACCACCCTGCTGGCGTCGGCGTGCGCGCTCACCCTCGGCCTGCTGTGCTCGGCCGCCGTGTCCGACGTGGCCCAGGTCGGGCTGCTGCTGCCCATGCTGTGTTTCCCGCAGGTGCTGTTCGTCGGGGCGATCCTGCCGGTGCCGGTGATGGCGCCGGTCGGCCGGTGGATCAGCTACGCCATGTCGAACCGGTGGTCGTTCGAAGCGCTCGGGCACTCCGCCGGCGTCGAACAGCTGTGGGCGTCGGGCGCGTCCCCGCTCGGGCCGCCGCTGCTGGCCACCTACGGCGACACGTTCAGCCGGGCGCTGTGGGTCGACTGGACCATCCTGGCCGCCATGACGCTGGTGTTCACCGCCGCCACGTGGGGGGTGCTGCGCCGCCGTGTCTGAGCAACTCCGGGCCACCGAATACGCCCATCTGGACGCCGGCGGTGAGGTCTACCTCGACTACACCGGGGCCGGGGTGTACTCGCAGTCGCAGCTGCGCCACCACCAGGAAAGGCTGGCCGCCCGCGCGTACGGCAACCCGCACTCGGAGAACCCCGCGTCGGCCGCGTCCACCGCCCTGGTCGACCAGGCCCGCCGCGACGTGCTGCGGTTCCTCAACGCCGACCCGGCCGAGTACGCGGCGATCTTCACCGCCAACGCGTCCGGCGCCTGCCGCCTGGTCGGCGAGGCCTACCCGTTCGGCCGTGCCCGCGACCTGGTGATGACCTTCGACAACCACAACTCGGTCAACGGGATCCGCGAGTTCGCCCGCCGCGCCCGGGCCCGCCGCCGCTATGTGCCCCTGACCCCGCCGTCGCTGCGGGTCGCCACCGACGACGTGCGCGCAGCCCTGCGCCGGCGGCGGGGGTTGTTCGCGTTCCCCGCGCAGAGCAACTTCACCGGGGTCCAGCATCCCCTCGACTGGGTCGCGCTCGCCCACGACGCCGGCTACGACGTGCTGCTCGACGTGGCCGCGTACCTGCCGACCAACCCGCTCGACCTCAGCGCCGTCAAACCCGACTTCGTGCCGATCAGCTGGTACAAGGTGATGGGGTTCCCCACCGGCGTCGGCTGCCTGGTCGCCCGGCGCGACGCCCTCGCGAGGCTGCGGCGGCCGTGGTTCGCGGGCGGCACGATCGCCGCGGTCAGCGTCGGCGCCGAATGGCACGAACTGGCCCCCGACGAAACCGCCTTCGAGGACGGCACCCTCAACTTCCTCGACATCCCCGACGTCTCGTACGGCCTGCGATGGCTCACCGACCTCGGCCGCGAAGCCGTCCGTACGCAGGTGGCCACACTGACCAGCACCGTGCTGACCGGTCTGTCAGCGCTGACCCACGGCAACGGGCAGCCACTCGTGCGCCTGTACGGCCCGGCCGACAACGCCGGGCGCGGCGCGACGGTGGCGTTCAACCTGCTCGACCCCTCCGGCGTGGTGGTCGACGAACGCCTGGTCGCCGCCGAAGCCCTGACCGACGGCCTGTCCCTGCGAACCGGCTGCTTCTGCAACCCGGGCGCCGGGGAGGGCGCCTTCGGGATCCGGCCGCGGGTGCTGCGCGGCATGCGCGGCTGGGGCGTACGCACCGTCGACGACTACCTGAAAGTCCTGGGCGTCCCCACCGGCGGCGCCATCCGTATCTCGTTCGGCGTGGCCTCCACCACCAGCGACATCACCCGCCTACTCGAGTTCGTAGCGAAGACTTACCGCGACCGCCCGGCATCGGCCGACGGACTCGCCCCCCGCCTGCGGTGCTGAACACTGAGACAATCACGCGGACTCGCATCCGATGTGGCCGAGCGGCACGCGGGCAGATTCGGTACGGGTGCCCCCGCGAGCCTCACCGACCGCCTGGGCGGACGCTCAGGTCGGCACCTCCGCAGCTGGCCTGACCTTTGGTCAGACATCGGGCAACAAGAGTTCTGTTACCGACAGTGTCTTTTCCGTGACACGGGCCGGAGCCCGGCTCGCAGAGCATTCCGGCATGGCTCACGTAGTCCTTGGTCGTGTGGTGCTAGGCGAGGCCGGCGGGCTGGCGGTAGAGGGCGTCACGGTCCAGTCGCATGCTTCCGGTTGGAACGAAGGCCCGGACGAGCAGGTGGTCACGACCGCGATGACAGCATCGGACGGCCGGTTCGTGCTGGTCTTCAACTTCGTCAATCTGAGCGAGTGGGCCGTACGGATCTTGTCGCCGGCCGGCGTGCTGGTCCGCGAGATCCCGATGGTGCCGCCGGGCGACATGCAGGAGACCTTTGACGACCTCGGTGAACTGATCATTCCGTTCGGGCAGGGCGGGTTGGAACTGCCCCGGCGGCCACGGGCGGCCCCACCGCGGCCCCGTGTCGGCGGGCGGGTTGTGGACAGCGGCGGCCGATGCAGCATCCACTGCCTGCAGGTCCTGATCGAGGCCACCACGGCCGGTCACGAGACGTTCCGGCCGCTGGCCGTCGGCCGCACCGACAAGTCAGGCCGGTTCTTCGTCGAGTATCCGAATGTCGCGATCACCACCGCCCGCGCCCTCATCCCCGGCGTTGCAGACCCGATCCCCCTGCCGACCGAGCTGGGTCTGATCGCGCCCGAACCGTTGATCGTCATCGACGTTGAGGCGGCCGAGCATGAGCACGAGACGTCCGGATGCACCTGTGGCTCCGCGACCGACGTTCCGCGACTGCCCGGTCAGGACGATCTGGCCGAGTCGTCGTCCACCTATTCGGCCGACCTGGGTGCGGGATGCGTCAACTTCACCGCGCCGAACCGGGCAATCGAGGAATTCGACTTCTGGACCGTCGTGCGAACCAGCCAACCCGCCGTCAGCGACGACGCTGATTTCGAGGCGGAGTCCCGGCGTGACTTCGGTGACCGGCAGGTGGTCTGGGACGGCGAGCCGGAACTCTTCCAGGCCGTGGCCGCCGCGCACGGCCACCTGCTGCATTTCCGTCAGACGTGGTTCGCCGACGGTTACTCCCTGGGCGACCTGCTCTACAGCCTGCCTCTCGCGCCGGGCCAGAAAAAGTTGATCTCCGTCGTCGACTGGCAGCGTGAGGAGTCCGCGACCCGGCGCGAGGACACCGTATTCAGCGAGTCGGTGAACGCCGACCTGCAGCGCAACCGCGACGTCACCGAGGTCATCAGCGCGGCCCTCGCCGAGCAGTCCCGAGGTGGGTCGACGTCGTCGGTATGGGGTGTGGGTGCCGGCACCGGCGGGGCCGGCAACGGCTCGTATCAGGGCTTCAACTTCGGCGCATTGTTCGGTATCTCGGGCGGCTTCAGCCGGGCCGACAGTGAGGCGTGGCAGAACTCGTCGCGCAACTTCGCCTCGACCTCGATGAACTCGCTCCGCGACCGGGTCATGCAAGCTGCCTCGGCAATCAGAGGCATCCGGAGCAGTGTCGTGTCGACCGTGGGGGAGAGTGAGGCGGTCCGGGCCGAGACCGATGTGGTCGCCAACCACAACCGTTGCCACGCCCTCACCATCCAGTATTTCGAGGTGCTCCGACATTTCCAGATGCGGCACGATCTGGTCGAAGTCAAGGAGTGCCTGTTCGTGCCGCTGCCCATGGGCCCGTTCGATCCGGACAAAGCACTACGCTGGCGGGACCAGATCGAGCCGTACCTGCTGCGGCCCGAACTGTCCGGAGCCATGGAGGCGTTGCGCCGCGTCCGGACCGATTGGCAGGACGAGACGACGCCGGAAAATCGCTACGCCGACGAGACCGTCACCGACATCAGCGGCGAGTTCGAGATCGAGTTTCTCGCGTACCCGCCGCCCTTGCCGGCCGTCACTGACACCAGCGCCGCAGCGACCGCTCTCGAGCAATCGGCCGGCGCGATCATCGCATCGATCTTCTTCCCGCCGCTCGCTGTGGCCGTCCCCGCAGCCATCACCAGTGCTGCCTCGAACGCTGTCAGTGCTCTCAAAGCCCAGGCCAACGAGGATCTTAAGTACCGCAAGTTCCACCGGGACTACATGCCACGGTTTGCCGCCCGCTTCGTCAACGGACTCACGCTGGGTGTGATCCGTAGCGATGGCTCACGGACCGCTGCGACCGGCGATTTCACGCTGGCGAGCCGGTATCAGGCGGACCGGCGGCTGTTGGTCAGCTTCCGGGCCACGGTCACCGGGGTGCGGCGCGCGGACATCGCATCGCTGACCGTGGAATCGAACAATGGTGTGCCCGACGCGGTGCGTTGCGTGGTCCGATCACTGCGGTGCGATTACGCGACCGACTCCTTCGGGCACCGGCTGGCGGCCGAGACACGCCTCAACGACGACCTCGACGGGCCGCGGCTGGTACCCACCGGCACCTTCCCGCTGATCACCTTCACGGCCGATGCGAGCACCGCCGATCCGGTCCGGGTGCGAACTGCGCTCGACTCCTGGGAGCGGCGCAGCCCTCGCAACGAGGACCGGCGCCGCGCCGACCGGCTGATGCAGCACCTCAACGCCAACATCGAGTACTACCACCATGCCATCTGGTGGTCGATGGACCCTAGCCGCCGCTACATGTTGCTTGACGGATATCACGCGCCGAACGGCGGAGGGCGGTCCGTCGCGCAGGTGGTCGAGAACAAGCTGATCGGGATCGTCGGCAACTCGCTCGTCCTGCCGGTGGCCCCGGGCAATCGCCTCGACCCGCTGATTCGCATGGCCGAGAACCAGCCGGAGACCACCGACGACGATCCGAGCGGATTGTTCGCCTACTACGCGCCGCCGACGCCGGTCCCACCGGCCCGGATCAGTCTGCCCACCAAGGGGGTCTTCGCCGAGGCGGTCATGGGGGCCTGCAATGCCTGTGAACGAATCGACGACTCGCGGTTCTGGCGGTGGGAGGACTATCCACTGGACGAACCGCCAGCTATCGGACCGACCAGCACCGATTCGCGATCCGATGCGCCACCGGACGCGACCCCGACGCCGTACCCGGCACCGATCGTGAACGTGCAGAACGCCCCGTCCGCCCCCGATCCCTCCAGCCTCAGCACCATTGCCCAGTTGCTCGGCCAGGAGTCGTTCCGCGACCTCACAGGGCTGACCGGGACGCAGGCCAACGCAGCGGCGGCGTACAAACAGAACCTCGAGAGCGCCTTGGCTTTCGGCAAGGAGGCGAGCGAACTCGCGAAGCAGGCCGGGATGCTGGCGGCCAAGGACCGCGCGTTCGCGGCGATCGACTCGGCCGAGGCCGACGGGAAGATCACCTCGGAGGAGGCCCACGGCCTCCGGATGAGTGCGTTGAAGAAGGTCGTTGGCGACACCTCCAGCGCGGACGCCGGAGTCGAGATCACCAAGAAGAAGCTCGGCGTGATCGACGACGCCGGCAAGGCCGGCGTCGTCGATCCGCAGAAGGCGATGCAGCTGTCAGGCTCGATCCTCGACGATTTCGCCGCCGGCGATCGTATCGCCGATCCGGAACGGAACGCGGCCGCTCGCAAGATTGCCGAGATGGCACCGGGTGACGTGTCGAGTGTGGAAATCCAGCGCAACGGAGACACCACCAAGGTGACCGGCCCTGCCGCTCCGGACGGTTCCCCGATCATCCGGGCCAGCACCAGTAGTGACTGGATCGCCTGGCGCGGTCTGCTCGATCATCGGGTGTCGTACCAGCTGGCGCAGAAGTTGCTCCAGCGACGGCTGTACGTAGTGCCGGTTACGGCCGGACGAGGTGACGTCAACCTCGACTACTACCCGGCACAGATCTCCAAGCTGCCGATCCTCGAAGGGGTGCAGACGACGCCGGAGTCGCTGCTGGATTACGTCCGCCGGCACTTCGACGAATTCTTCGACACCGACAATTCGAGCTTCCCGCCGCTCGACGCCGCGATCGACGGGCCGGTCTGGGAGTCCGACAATCCCGTTGGCACGGTCATCGACATCCAGGTGAACGTCCTCAGTCCGCTCCTCCCACCGTTCCCCATGACCATCGACCGGTCGCTGGTGGTGTGCTCCCATTTCGACGCCCGGCATTGGATCTTCAGCACGCTGGTCGGCCCGCCCGAGCATTCCGCCGGGCACCCGGTGAGCGGCAACCGGATGTGGGGCATCGATCCCTACGGTGACGGGTGGACGCTCTACACGATGGGGGCGGACCGGGTCACCACCGCGTTGGAGTCCGGCTTGAACTCGATCACCGGCGTGGCGTGGCGAGGTGCCGACCGGCTGTGGACGAGCTTCCAGATGAAAGTGGCGGCATTTGTGAACGCCAACCAAGGCGTCGCAACAGCGTCCTATAAGCGCTCCGAACGCTTCGACTGGGATGTCATCGCGCCTCAGCTGGCCGTACCACTGGGCGAAGTGGAGATCTAGTTCGACCGGCTGTGCATCGGGCGCGCGGCGGCCGCCCTCTTGCCGTCGTGATCAGAGTGCATGCAACCAAACTCCCACTGAGACAGTAGGGATACATCAAAACTGACACTATGGTGTAACCGGCATTATGTCCGTTTCTGGTTTAATGGATTGCCAGTATTAGTAATCCAATAATTCGAGACGAGGTGTGATGAGTGATTTCTGGCAGTGGAGCTGGGGCGGCTATGGCCGGGACGGTGTTCAGGTTGTGCGCGAAACGCTGAGAGGAAGCGTTCAGGAGAAGCATCGCGCGGGGACGTGACAGCGAGCCGGGCTTACCGAGCCCGCTCGGTGCGCCTTGGCTCAAGGCTGGTTGACGCTGTCTGGTGGCCACGGGGTCTTCTAGGTTGTCTAGAGGACCTGGAGGAGTCGCGTGGGCAAGGCGCCGTTGTATGTGCGGATCGAGCGTGAGCTGCGGGCCCGGCTGGACCGGGCGCGGCCCGGGGACGTGGTGCCGGCCGAGTCGGCGCTTGCTGAGGAGTTCGGCGTTGCCCGGATGACGGTCCGGGCGGCGCTCAACGCCCTGGAGTCCGACGGTCTGATCGAGCGGATCCAGGGGCGGGGCACGTTCGTGCGGCAGCGGCCCGAGCCGCGGGCGGCGGGAACGTTGATGAGTTTTCAGGATCAGGTGCGCCGTTGGGGGCGGATTCCGCGATCGCGTCTGGTGGCGGGTGAAGTCCGAGCGGCCTCAGCCGAGGAGGCGGCGGCGTTGCAGCTGACCGCGGCGGCGCCGCGGGTGGTCTCGATCTCGCTGGTCCGATTCGCCGACGACGTGCCGCTGGCGGTCGAGTACGCCTGCTTCCCGCCGCATCTGGACGCGCTGCTCGACCTCGACCTGGAGACCGGATCGCTGCACCGCGCCCTGCACGAGCGAGGACTTCGTCCCACGCTGGGTTCCTCCCGGCTGACCGCGCAACGCGCCGGCGCCGACAGCGACCTGTTGCGCGTCCCGGCTGACGAGCCGCTGCTGGTCGAGACCCGACGGCTGTGAGATCGCCGCCCGCCGTCAGGTCGCCTCGGTCTGCGTCCGTCCCTGCGACGTCGAGCTCGCCAGAACTCTGCTCGCGGGCAGCGGCGTGCTGGTCGGGACCGTGGCCGGTTTCCCGCACGGCGACACCCGCACCACGGTCAAGGCGGCCGAGACCCGCGAACTCGTCGAGGCCGGCGCCGACGAGATCGACATGGTCCTGCACATCGGCCGGCTCCGCAGCGGCGACACCGCTTACGTCCACGACATCGCCGCCGTGGTCGCCGCCGCCCAGGGCCACGTCGTCAAGGTGATCCTGGAGAACGCCTACCTGAGCGACGAGCAGAAGATCACCGGCTGCCGCCTCACCGAAAAGGCCGGCGCGCACTTCGTGAAGACCAGCACCGGTTTCGCCCCCGGCGGCGCCACCCTGACCGACATCCGGCTGATGCGCGCGGCGGTCTCCTCACATATCGAGGTCAAAGCAGCCGGCGGCGTCCACAGCCTCGACACCCTGCTCACCCTCCACCAGGCCGGCGCCACCCGTTTCGGCGCCACCGCCACCGCGGCCATCCTGGACGACTTCGCGGCCCGTGGGCGCGGCGAGCAGCCGCCCGCCAGGGCCACGGCTTCCGGCGAAGGCTACTGACCGACACTTGTCCTCGCGGCCGAGCCGTCCGCCGGCGTGCCGCGAGTACGACGCTGGACGCTGGGTTCCGTTGTTTCGTGCTCAGGCTGCAAGCTCCCTACCCCGCCGGACCGGCTTGGTGGCCGGCTGACAGGATCATCCCCGGCGGGGGATAGTTGCAGGCAGGCAAGTGATCAGGGGGCGGAGCGGTGACGGAGTGGACGGCGGCGCTGCACCGCCTGTGGCGGGCCGCGGTCGTCATCACTTCCCGTGAGCAGTTGGCCGAGCTCGTCCTGCCCCCGCTGCAGCAGCTACCGGGCGTCAGGGCGGTGTGGGGGCTGCGCCACGCCGGGCCCGGGGACACCGTCCTGGCGTACCGGTGGCAGGGTCTGCCCCTGGTCGGTGACCGGCGCAAACTGGTCGAGAACCTGGCGCCGGCGACCGCCGGGCCGGCCCGGGTGATCGAGGCCGGGCCCGAGCTGCGTGAACAGGGTGTGGCCCGGGTGGTCGCGGCCCGTTTCGACCAGCCGGGCGAGGCCGGGGGCACGATCCTGGTCGCGCTGGACGACAGCGCCGACCCGGAACCGGTCGCGGTGTGCCTGACCCAGGTCGTCGAGGTCACCCACGAGGCGGTGCGGCGGCTGTCCGAGGTGCGCAGCGACCAGGAGCAGCAGGTCCGCGACGCGCTGCTGGCCGAGGCGTCGCTGCAGATGGACGCGGTGCTCGACACCGAGCAGACCATGTACCGGGTGCCGCGCATGGCCGTGCCCGCCATCGCCGAGGGCTGCCTGGTCTATGTGTACGAGGACGGCAAGCCGGTGCTGCGCAGCGCCGTGCACGTCGACATGCGGCTGCTCGGCGACATGCTGCGCGACCCCGACGAGGTGCGGCGGATGGCCGAGCCGGGCGAGCACGCGCTGGTGCTGCGGGCCCGGGGCCGGGTCATCGGGTTACTGGTGTTCCTGTTCGACCGCCCGGCCGACCGGATCCCGCCGGCGGCGTTCCTGCGCGACCTGGCGGCCCGGGCCGCCCTGGCCATCGACAACGGCACCCTGTACGAGCAACGCCGCCAGGAGGTCACGCGGATGCAACAGCATCTGCTGCCGACCCGGCTGCCCTGGACCGAGGGGCTCGAACTGGCCGCGTCCTACACGGTCGGGGACCGGGAGCTGGAGGTCGGCGGGGACTTCTACGACGCCGTGGTGCGTGACGACGGCGCGGTGGCCGCGGTGATCGGCGACGTGTGCGGGCGCGGGGTCGACGCGGCCGCGCTGACCGGGATGGCCCGGCACACCCTGACCGCGCTGCTGCAGGAAGGCCTGTCGCCGCAGCGGGCCCTGACCCGGCTCAACGCGCGGCTGCGGCTGGACGGGTCGTGGCGGTTCATCACCGCGGCGGTGGCGCTGCTGCGGCCCGACGCCGACGGGTACGCCGTGGAGTGGATCTCGGCCGGGCATCCGGCGCCGGTCGTCATGCGCGCGGACGGCACGGCCGGGCGGGGTGCGGGTGGCGGCGTACCGCTGGGGGTTCTGGACGGCCCGCAGTTCGGGTCGTCGACGTTGCGGCTCGGGCCGGGTGACACGCTGGTGATGTTCACCGACGGGCTGACCGAGAGCCGCGACGGTGACGGCACCATGTTCGAGCAGGACGGCCTGGCCCGGGCCCTGGACCGGTTGCGCGGCGAACCGGTGCAGGCCCTGGTCGACGGGTTGAGCAGCAGCGCCGACGCGGCTGACGACATCGCGCTGCTGGCGCTGAGGGTGAGGCGGTCCGGTGACTGATCTGGTGCTGGTCGTGGAGGACTCCGACGAGGACATCGAGGCCATAGCCCGCGCGATCGGCCGCTCGCATCCCGACGTGGGGCTGGAGTTCCTGCGTTCGGGCACCGGGGTGCTGCCGCGGCTGGGTGACGCCGGGCGGCCGCGGCCCAAGCTGGTGCTGCTCGACCTGAACATGCCGGGCGAGGGCGGCCTCGACGTGATCCGGCAGGTGCGGGCGGACGCCGGGTTCGACGCGCTGCGGCTGGTGGTGTTCACGTCGTCGGAGAACCAGGCCGAGGCGGAGGCCTGCTACGCGGCGGGCGCCGACAGCTACATCTACAAGCCGGTCAACTTCGCGTTGTTCCAGAGTGTGCTGGCTCAGACGCTGGACTACTGGCGCTCGCGGGACGTGAACGTGACCCGCACCGTGGTGCCGCCGCTCGGGGACTCCTCGGCCCAGGCCTGACCGCCGTGGCGTTCGGCGATGCGCCGGACGATGGCCAGCCCGGCCCCGGACCCGTCGCGGGCGGCCTCCGGGTGCAGCCGGCGGAACAGCTGGAACGCTTGTTCGCGCAGGTGGGCGGGCATGCCGATGCCGTCGTCGGAGACGACCAGCGCGTCGCCGTCGACCCCGACCGCGACCGTGCCGCCGCCCGGGCGGGCGTACTTGCCCGCGTTGACCAGCAGGTTGACCAGCACCTGGTCGAGCAGCAGCGGATCGGCGTCGATCTTTCCGTCGCCCACCTCGACCCGGACACCGGCCTCGGTCAGCCGCGGCCCGGCGACCTCCAGCGCCCGGGCGACGGCCTCACCGACCGGGACCGAAGAGCGGTTCAACGCCGTACGACCGAGGCGGGCGTACGACAGCAACGCGTTCAGCAGCGTGTCCATCCGGGTGGCCAGCCGCTGGATCGACTCGAGCCGGCGCAGCGTCACGTCGTCGAGCTGCCCGGCCGCGTCCTCGGCGATGAACGTCGAGGTGTTGGCGATCCCGCGCAGCGGCTCCTTGAGGTCGTGCGCGGCGGCGTGCGCGAACGCGTCCAGGTCGACGTTGGCCTCGGCCAGCTGCCGGGCGTGGGCGACGGCGACGCCCATCACGGCCCGGCCCAGTTCGACCGTCATGGCCAGGTCGGTGGTGGTCCACGGCATGCTGCGCCCGCGCACCGAGGCCAGGAACACCGCGGTCGAACCGCGCGGGGTCAGGCGTTCGCCGTGCGGGCCCAGCACCACCGGCGTACGCGGATCGGCCGCCCAGCGGCGAGGCACCGTGCGCTCGCGGCGCAGCCACACGATGCAGTCACCGCCGGGACCGAACGGCAGCACCAGCGCGCCCGGGAACTCGCCGGGCAGCTGGTCGCTGTGCCACACCTCGCCCAGCGGCGGCACCGTCACCGCCTCGGGCAGCGCCTTCAGCTCGGGCGCGGTCGACACAACTGTGCCGTCGCTGCAGACCAGCACCGCGTCGCAGTCGACCACCTGTTCGAGCCCGGCCGGGTCGCTCGACCAGCGCATGGCCAGATCCAGCGAGTACCGCTCGAGCAGGCGGGCGATCACCGTCCGGGACCTTTCGCGGGCCGCGGCCTCGTCGCGTTCGCGCAGGGCGGCCAGGTGCAGCGACAGCGCGACGCCGAAGAACTCGCAGGCGGCCCGGGTCTGCGGGCTGAGCACTTTACGGCGGCGGCCGTGACAGGCGATCAGCCCCCACAGCCGGCCGTCGTCGAGCAGCGACACCGACATCGACGAGGTGACCCCGATGTTGCGCAGGTACTCCAGGTGGAACGGCGACACCGTGCGCAGCACCGACAGGGACAGGTCGAGCTCCTCACCGCCGGGCTCCAGCCGGGCCGTGGTGTCCTCGACGTCGGCGATGACCCGGATCCAGTTGCGCTCGTACAGCAGGCGGGCCTGCGGCGGGATGTCGGTGGCCGGGAACCACAGGCCCAGCCAGGGCTCCCAGTCGTCGGCGACCTGTTCGGCGATGACCTCGCCCGGGCCGTCGGTGTGCTCGAAGCGGTAGGCCACGACCCGGTCGTAGCCGGTCAGCTCGCGGATCTCGCGGACCGCGTCCTGGCACGCCTCGACCACGGTGGCGGCGCGTTGCAGCCGGTTGAGGGCCTGGCGGACCGGGGCGTACAGGGTGCCGAACTCCGGGGTGTCGGGGGCCGGTTCGAACTCGAGCACCACGTGCTCGCCGGAGCGGTGCACGGTGACGTCGAACCGGCGAGCACCCAGCTCCAGGGGCATCATCGCGGTCTGCCCGGCGTCGGTCTCGGCCAGCGACCACAGGGTGTCGCGCTGCTGCTCGTCGATGATGCGGCCGATCGGCGCCCCGGCCAGGTCGGCGACGCCCAGCACCGCCTCGGCGTTGTCGCTGGCCACGGCCACCCGCTCGCGGGTGACAGCGAGCAGGGCGCCGTACGACTGGACGCCGCCGAGGCGGTGGATGGGCTCGCGGACGCAGGCCGTCAGGTCGAAGCTGGTCCCGGACTCCCGTTCGGCCGCGGCGACACGTTCGGGCAGCCACTCGGTCATGGTCCGACCTTAAGGCCCAGGCTCAGGTGGCGTTCCGCCGGTCGAGCCACTCCAGGATCGCGCGGGTGGTCTCGGCCGGCTTCTCCTGCTGGATCCAGTGCCCGCAGTCCAGGTCGACCACCTCGACATCCGGCACGTACGCGGTCAGGTTCCGGGCCCGGGGCACCACGTCGCGGGCGCCGTAGATCATCAGGGCCGGCTTCTTGATGACGGGATCCACGTCGGCCAGCCGGTGCCAGTTGCGGTCGGCGTTGCGGTACCAGTTGATGCCACCGGTGAACCCGGACTTCTCGAACGCGGCGACGAAGACCGCCAGCTCGCTGTCACTCATGAGCGGCTCGCCCCCGGGCCCGTCGATCCGGGCCAGCTCGAGCATCTCCGCCGGAGGCATGTCCGTACGGAAAAGGTTGCCCAGGAACCGGGCCGTGTTCGCGGCGAACAGGGCATCGGCGACGCCCGGATGCCGGTTGAAGTGGACGTAGTAGAAATCGCTGCCGAGCATGTCCTCGATGAACTCGACCCACGGCTTCTCGCCGCGCTCGGGGTAGGGCACGCTCAGGTTGATCACCTTGTCGACCCGGTCGGGGTGCAGCAGGGCCAGGCCCCAGACGATCATGGCGCCCCAGTCGTGACCGGCGAAGGTGGCGTTCTCGTGGCCGTAGTGGTCGAGCAGACCAACAAGATCACCGGCCAGGTGTACGAGGTCGTAGTCGGTCACCCCGGCCGGGCGCGACGAGTTCCCGTAGCCGCGCTGGTTGGGCACGATGACGTGGTAGCCGGCCGCGGCCAGGGCGGGCACCTGGTGGCGCCACGAGAAGGCGAGCTCGGGCCAGCCGTGGCACAGCACGATCGCCCGGCCGTCGCGCGGGCCGGCTTCGAAGACTTCGAGTTCCACCCCGTTGACGGCGACGAGGGTGGGTTCGGGAAATGTCGTGGTTGAGGTCATGACGTCATGGTGCGGGCCGAAACCGGTCATCCCCTGACCGCTTTACCGAGGATCGTGGCCGGGGTGCGAGCCGACCGGCTGATGGCCGTCCTTTTCCTTCTGCAGCAGCGCGGGCAGGTGACCGCGACCGAGGTCGCCCGGGAGCTGGAGGTGTCCGAGCGCACCGCCCGCCGCGACCTCGACGCCCTGGCCGTGGCCGGGGTGCCCCTGTACTCCCAGCCCGGCCGCGGCGGTGGCTGGCGCCTGATCGGCGGCGCCCGCACCGACCTGTCCGGGTTGACCGCGGGCGAGGCGAGGGCCCTGTTCCTGGTGGCCGGCCCGGCCTCGGCGACCCCGGCCGTCAAAGCGGCGCTGCGCAAACTCGTCCGCGCCCTGCCCGAGCCGTTCCGTGGGCCGGCCGAGGCCGCCGCGTCGTCGCTGGTCACCGACCCGGACAAGTGGGGCTCGAGCCGGCCCGCCTATGAGTTGCCCCGGTTCCTCGGCCTGCTGCAGGACGCGGTGATCCAGGGCGTGCAGGTGCGGCTCGGCTACGTCGACAGCGCGGGCGTCACCACCGAGCGGACCGTGCACCCGCTGGGCGTGGTGGCCAAGGGTCCGTCGTGGTACCTGGTCGGCCACACCGAGGCCGGTCGGCGGACGTTCCGGATCGACCGGGTGTCGTCGGCCGAGCCGACCGGCGACCCGGTGCACCGGCCCGACGGCTTCGACCTGGCCCGCAGCTGGCGCGAGATCGCCGCCGAGATCGACCGCCGGCGGACACCGCTGGAGATCCAGGCGCTGTGCACCCCGGACGGCATGAGCCGGCTACGGATGATCATCGGCGACCGCCTCCTTACGGGCGCGGCCACCGCCGACGGCCGGATCGAGGTCACGATCCGCGGCTACAGCGAGTACGCGCTCGCCGGCGAGCTGGCCGGCCTGGTCGAGTGGGTCGAGGTGACCGGCCCGCCGGGCGTCCGCGAGCAGCTGGCCGCGATCGGTCACGCGCTCGTTGCCCGGTATCAGCCCCCGCTATCTGGCCAAATCCGAGGTGCGACGGGCGTTTCGCGAGGAACGTGAGGGTGTGGCGACCTTTCTCTACCGGCTGGGCCGGTACGCGTTCCGTAACCGCCGGACGGTGTTGCTGGCCTGGCTCGGGGTGCTGGTCGCGGCGCTGGCCGGGATGGTCGTGCTGCAGAAGCCGACGACGGCCTCGTTCAGCATCCCGGGCACCCCCGCCCAGCAGACGATCGACCTGCTGGCCGAGCGGTTCCCGCAGGCCCGGGCGCAGACCGCGGGGGCCGTGGCCAAGGTGGTGTTCGCCCAGCCCGGCGCCAACCCGCTCGACCAGGCCGCCGTGGGGCGGGCGGTGGCCTCGCTCAAGAGCGCCCCGCAGGTCGCGGCGGTCAGTGACCCGGCCCAGAACCCGGCCCGCACGGTCGCGTACGTGCAGGTCACCTATAGCGTGCCGCCGAGCGGACTGACCGGCGCGGCCCGGCAGGGCCTGGACGACGCGGTGATGTGGGCGCGGGCCGAGGGGCTGATCGCCGAGGTCGGCGGGGACGCCGTGCAGGCCTCCGGGCACGCCCCGATCGGTGAGGTGTTCGGGGTGGTGATCGCCGCCGTCGTCCTGCTCGTCACGTTCGGGTCACTGGTGGCGGCCGGGTTGCCGCTGCTGACCGCGATCATCGGGGTGGCGCTGGGGTTCGCCGGGATCGGCATCGCGACCCGGTTCACCGAGCTGTCGGGCACGACCTCGTCGCTGGCCATGATGCTGGGGCTGGCCGTGGCCATCGACTACGCGCTGTTCATCGTGTCGCGCTACCGCACCGAGCTGCGGGCGGGCCGGGACGCGCCCGAGGCGGCCGGGCGGGCGGTGGGTACGGCCGGCAACGCCGTGGTGTTCGCCGGGCTCACGGTGATCATCGCCTTGTCGGGGCTGGCCGTGGCCGGGATCCCGTTCCTGACCCAGATGGGGGTGGCGGCCGCGGGCACGGTGGCGGTGGCCGTCCTGATCGCTCTGACGCTGTTGCCGGCCCTGCTCGCGTACGCCGGTGAGCGGATCACCCCGGCCAAGCTGCGGGCCACCACCGCCCGCAAGTCGATGGGCGAGACGTGGGTGCGGGTGATCGCCCGCCGGCCGGCGCCGGCCCTGCTGGCCGCGGTGATCGGTCTCGGTGTGATCGCGATCCCGGCCGCCGACCTGCGGCTGGGGTTGCCGACCGACGGCAGCGCGGCCGCCGACACCAGCCCCCGGCGGGCGTACGACCAGCTGGCCGACGGTTTCGGGCCGGGTTTCAACGGGCCGCTGACCGTGGTCGCCACGCCCGGCACGAAGCTGGAGGGGATAGCCGGAGTCGCCGTGGTCAGCGCGCCCGCGACCAACGTCGCCGGGGACACGTCGATCATCACGGTCGTCCCGACCACCGGCCCGAGCGACCGGGCCACCGAGGACCTCGTGCACCGGCTGCGCGCGGTCCCCGGGGTGCTGGGTGTCACCGGCACCACCGCCGTCAATCTGGACATCAGCGAGAAATTGGCGGGCGCCCTGATCCCGTACCTGATTCTGGTTGTGGGTCTGGCTTTTGTGCTTCTGGCCCTGGTGTTCCGGTCGGTGCTGGTGCCGTTGACGGCGACCGCGGGGTTCCTGCTGTCGGTGGCGGCCACGTTCGGGGCGGTGGTCGCGGTGTTCCAGTGGGGCTGGCAGGCCGACCGGATCGGGCTGATCCAGAACGGGCCGATCATCAGCTTCCTGCCCATCCTGCTCATCGGCATCGTGTTCGGCCTGGCCATGGACTACCAGGTGTTCCTGGTGACCCGGATGCGCGAGGACTTCGTGCACGGTCTGAGCGCCCGTGACGCGGTGGTCAGCGGTTTCCGGCACGGGGCCCGGGTCGTCACCGCGGCCGCGTTGATCATGATGAGTGTGTTCTTCGGGTTCATGCTCGGCCCGGAAGCGGTGATCAAGTCGATCGGGTTCGGGCTGGGCATGGCCGTGCTGTTCGACGCCGTGGTGGTGCGGATGATCCTGGTGCCGGCGGTGATGGTGCTGCTGGGCAACGCCGCCTGGTGGTTGCCGCGCTGGCTGGACCGGGTGCTGCCCGACGTCGACGTGGAGGGCGAGAAGCTGACCCGCCTGCTCGACCGGCGGCCGGGGGCGACCCACGCCGAGCCGGAGGCCGACCCGGAGCCGGTGGTGGCCGACGGGTCGCCCTCAGCCGAGCGCGAACTCCTCCAGGGTTGACCAGGGTGTGCCCGGGCCGGGGATGCCGACGGCCAGGCGCATGCTGGTGACGCGGGCGTGGATCGGCAGGTGTTCGGCGATCGCGCCGGCGGCGGCCTTCAGGTCGGCCGGGGGATGGTCGTGCCCGATGGTCAGGTGGGGCACGACCTCGTCGTAGAGGCCGTCGTAGGGCCGGGCGGCCGGGAACCGGGCGGTGACGGCCGCGGTCAGCGCCTGGAACGGGTGGGCCGGGTCGGGGCCGAGCCACACGACCCGTTCGCCGAACCAGCCGATGTCGGCGAGCGTGCAGAAGAACGCGGGCACCCCGGACGCGGCCTGGCGCAGCCCGGCCAGCACGTGCTCGTCGATCGCGGCCGGCGGCAGGAACGGGTAGCAGACCGTGATGTGCGCGGGCACCCCCCACGAGGCGGCCAGGTCGAGGCGGTCGCGGTGGGCGGCCACGACGGGCTCGGCCTCGGCGACGGCGACGATCAGGGCGCTGTGCGTCGGGTCCATCGCCGCATTCTGGTGGTTCGGGCGGCCCGGCGCCAGAGGCTATCCGGCGTCGAGCCGGTCGCCCGGGCTGACCAGTGCCCGGGGTGCTGGGCGTGACCGGCACGACCGCCCTGAACTCCGACATCAGCGAGAAATCATCGTGTTCGGCCTGGCCATGGACTATCAGGTGTTCCTGGTGACCCGCATCCCGAGCCCCGGCGAGCGTGCCGAGGAACCGGTCGGGGCCGGTCGCCCCTGACGAATGTCACGGCCGGGTCGTGACGCGTGACAGCGCGTCCGGCCCGGCCGTCGGCCGACGATGAACGCATGACCCTCACCACCATCGCACTCGAGACCTCCGCGGTCGAGCTGTCCGGCGTCGTCAAGCGCTACGGCGCGGTGACGGCGGTCGACGGCGTCACCCTGACCATTCGCCCCGGCGAGGTGGTCGCCTTGCTCGGCCCCAACGGCGCCGGCAAGACCACCACCGTCGACATGCTGCTCGGCCTGCAGAAGCCCGACGAGGGCCGCGTCGAGGTGTACGGGCGGGCCCCGCACGACGCGGTCGCGCTCGGCCTGGTCTCGGCCGTCATGCAGACCGGCGGCCTGCTCAAGGACTACACCGTCGAGGAGACCGTGCGCCTGACGGCCGTGTTGTTCGGCCGCCCGCGTACGGCGGTCGACGAGACCATCGCGCGGGCCGGGCTCACCGACGTGGCGGGCCGGCTGGTCGGCAAGTGCTCGGGCGGTCAGCAGCAGCGGCTGCGGTTCGCGATGGCGTTGCTGCCCGACCCGGAACTGCTGATCCTGGACGAGCCGACGACCGGCATGGACGTGGCCGGCCGGCACGACTTCTGGTCGGCCATCCGCGACGACGCGCGCCGCGGCCGCACGGTCATCTTCGCCACCCATTACCTGGAGGAGGCCGACGCGTACGCCGACCGGGTCGTGTTCGTGCGGCGCGGGCGGATCGTCGCCGACGGCACCGCGGCCGAGGTCAAGGCCCTGGCCTCGGGCCGGACCGTGCGGGCGACCCTGCCCGGCGCGACCTCGTCCCTTCTTCAGTCGGTGCCGGGGGCCGACCGGTCCGAGATCCGCGGGGACACGGTGTTCCTGCACGGCAACGACTCCGACGAGATCGCCCGTTATCTGCTCACCCGCACCGCGGCCCGGGACCTGGAGGTCACCTCCCGCAACCTGGAGGACGCGTTCCTGGCCCTGACCGCCGACGAGGAGACCCCGCGATGACCACTTTTGCTGTCCCGCAGCGTTCGTTGCCGAAGCTCGGCGGGTTCACCCCGGGCATGATCCGGCTCGAGCTGCGCCGGATGCTGCGCAACCGCCGGACGGTCGTGTTCACCTTCATCATGCCGGCGGTGTTCTTCCTGCTGTTCGGCACGAGCAGCTCGTACAAGACCGAGCAGATCGGCGGGGGCAACCTCACCGGCTACATCCTGATCAGCATGGCCGTGTACGGGGCGATGCTGGCCACCACCTCGGGCGGCGCCATGGTGTCGGTCGAGCGGGCCGCCGGGTGGAGCCGGCAGCTGCGGCTGACCCCGCTGCGCCCGGCCGCCTACGTCGCCGTGAAACTGGTCCTCGCCATGATCATCGGTGCCGTGTCCGTGGCTGTCGCGTTTGTGGTCGGGGCCTTCTCGGGGGCGCAGCTGCCGGCGTACGCGTGGGTGCTCTGTGGTCTTCTGGCCTGGGTGTGCGCGCTCGTGTTCGCCGCGTTCGGCCTGTTCATGGGCTACCTGCTGCCCAGCGAGAACGTGATGCAGATCCTCGGGCCGGTGCTGGCCGTGCTCTCGTTCGCCGGTGGGCTTTTCGTGCCGCTGGACCAGTTCGGGCCGACCTTCGCCACGATCGCCAAGTTCACCCCGGTGTACGGGGTCGGGGAGATCGCCCGCTACCCGCTGACCCACGACGGCAACCTGTGGCTGGCCGTGCTCAACGTGGTCGTGTGGACGGCCCTGTTCGCGGCGGGCGCGATGTGGCGGTTCCGGCGGGACACCGCCCGCGTATGAGCCGTAAGTTCCTCGGTATGAAGGCGACGGCGACGGGCGGCCCACCGCGCTTGGGGTGGACGTTCGCCGCCGTCTGGCTGTTCTACCTCGGCGGCACGGTCGGGGCGCTGCGCGAGCAGCCGAACATGTACTGGCAGGTCACCGGCCTGACCGCGGTCGCCCTGTTCGCCGCCGGCTATCTGTTCCTGGTGGCCCGCGGGCGGCGTCTGTCGGCGGGACGCAACACCGTACGGGTGTGGCTGGGTATCACGCTGTTGCTGGCCCTGTTCGGGTTGCAGGTGCCGGGCGCGGGCGATCAGGCGCTGGCCTGCCTGGTCTACGTGGCCGCGCTGGCCATGATGAACCTGCCGGTGCCGCAGTCGGTGCCGCTGGCGGTGGTCCTGTTCGTGGGGGCCGAGGCCGCCCCCCGGTTCGTCGAGGGCTGGTCCGACCGTGGGTACGGGCTGGCCGTGGTGCTGGGTTCGCTGGCCACGTACGGGATCCGGGTGGCCGGGGAACGGCAGCGCCGGCTCATGGCGGCGCAGCGGGAACTCTCGGAGCGGGCGGTGGCCGACGAGCGTGCCCGGATCGCGGCCGACCTGCACGACATCCTCGGGCATTCGCTGACCGTGGTCACGGTGAAGGCCGAGCTGGCTCAGCGGCTGCTCGACGTCGATCTGGACCGGGCCCGCAAGGAGCTGGCCGATCTGGAGGCCCTGGCCCGCGACGCCCTGGCCGATGTGCGGACCACGGCGCTGGGGGTGCGGGGCATCTCGCTGCCGGGGGAGATCGCGGCCGCGCGGGAGGCCCTGGCGGCGGCCAACGTGGAGGCGGAGTTACCGGGGGCAGCCGACGAGGTGCCGACCCGCAACCGGGAGCTGTTCGCCTGGACGATCCGCGAGGCCGTCACCAACGTCGTGCGGCACAGCGGGGCCCGGCACGTACGCGTACAGATCACCCCGAGCTGTGTGGAGATCCTCGACGACGGGCCCTTCGCCCGCGAGCGTGTCATCGCGGGCCTCGATACCGATGGCGCGTCCGTGGCCGGGCTCCCGGCCGCCGTGCGGGGTCCGGGAGGGTCTTCGGTGAGCGGGTCTCGGGTCGGTGGGCAGGGGCTGGCGGGGCTTCGGCGGCGGGCCGAGGCGGTGGGCGGGCGGTTGGTGGCCGGCGCCCGCGAGGACGGGCCGGGTTTCCGGGTACGCGTGGAGGTTCCGACATGATCAAGCTGCTGCTGGCCGACGACCAGGCCCTGGTGCGCGGCGCGATGGCCGCGCTGCTCGACATGGAACCCGACCTCAAGGTCGTGGCCGAGGTGGGCCGCGGCGACGAGGTGGTGGCGGCCGCCCAGGCCACCGAACCGGACGTGGCGCTGCTCGACGTGGAGATGCCCGGCCTCGACGGCGTCGCGGCGGCCCGGGCCCTGCACAGAGCAATGCCTTCCGTACGGGTCCTGATGGTGACCACGTTCGGCCGGGCCGGTTACCTGCGGCAGGCCATGGCGGCCGGCGCCGGCGGGTTCATCGTCAAGGACACCCCGGCCCGGCAACTGGCCGACGCGGTGCGCCGCGTCCACGAGGGGCTGCGGGTGGTCGACCCCGGCCTGGCCGCGCAGTCCCTCGCGCAGGGCGACTCGCCGTTGACCGAACGCGAGACCGGGGTGCTGCGGGCGGCCCGCGACGGCGGGACGGTGGCCGACATCGCCCGCGAGCTGCACCTGTCCGAGGGAACCGTGCGCAACCACCTGTCGGCGGCCATCGGGAAGACCGGTGCCCGCACCCGCGCCGAGGCCGTACGCCTGGCCGTGGAGAACGGCTGGCTGCTCACTTGAGAACTTTTTCGCGGAGCAACTGAGCGGCAACCGTTCGTCACCGCCGGCTGCACCCGGCGACCACAAAAGTTCCTCCCTGTCAGCAACGACAAAGGGGGAACCACCATGAACGCCACCACGATCGAGACTCTCGTCCGCGACAACATGGCGCTGGTCGGTCACATGGTGCGCGAGATGCTGTTCAAGGTTCCGCCGCACGTGCACCGCGACGACCTGGCCTCGGCCGGCTACGCGGCGCTGGTCACCGCCGCCCGCGCGTTCGACCCGCAGCGGGGCATCCCGTTCGGCAAGTTCGCGGCCATGCGCGTCCGCGGCGCCCTGCTCGACGAGCTCCGCGGCCTCGACTGGGCCAGCCGGTCGGTGCGGGCCCGGGCCCGCCGCGCCGAGCAGGCCCGCCAGGAGCTGACCGCCCGGCTGGGCCGCACGCCCACCGAGACCGAGCTGGCCGAGCTCCTGGGGGTGGCCGTGTCCGAGCTGTCGACCGTGCAGGACGACGTGCAACGGGCCGCGGTGCTGTCGCTGCAGGGGTTCGCGGCCGGGACGGCCGAGGAGATGGTGGCCGAGACCGCGCTCAACCCGGAGGAGATGCTGCTGCACCGCGAGCGCATCGGCTACCTGCACGACGCGGTGGCCGTGCTGCCCGAGCGGCTGCGGTTCGTGGTCGAGGAGTCATATCTGCGGGAGCGGCCCCTGTCCGAGGTCGCGGCCCAGCTCGAGGTGACCGAGTCGCGGGTGTCGCAGCTGCGCACCGAGGCCCTCGCGCTGCTCAAGGACGGCCTGAGCACCCACCTGGAGCAGCAGAAGGCCGCCGGCGCGCCCGACGGTTGCGTGGCCCGGCGCCGCGCCGTCTACACCGCCAAGATCGCCGCCCGCACGACCATGGCCTCGCGCCTGGGCGTGACCGATACCCAGGGCCTGCTCGCCGCGGCCTGACGCACTCCCGGTGGGCGGTCGACCAGCGTCGGATACGCCGCGGCCGCCGACAGCCGGATGCGTTCGGCCTTTCCGTCGCGGCGTGGGCTGGGAAACTCCGCTGTGTGGGCCGGTCGCTTCGGCCTTTCGCCTCGGGGTGCCGGATAAAAGCCCCGCTGCAGTGCTGGCCGCTCCGGGGCTTTCATCTCGCGGTACGACCTTGGAAACTCCGGTGCGCGCGGGGCCGGACGCTGCAGGTTTCACGTCATGGCGCCGGCTTGGGAACCTCCGCTGCCCGGTTCTGTCGGGCGGCGGCCCAGGCGGCGTCGACCAGGTCCATGATCTCGTCGACGGCGGTGGCCGGGTCGGGGGCCTCGCGGGCCAGGGGGAAGACGCCGAGCACGTAGCGGGCCAGGGCCTTGTCGGTGGTGGCGGGCTCGGCCCGGCCGCGGTCGGCGGCGATGGCCAGGGCCAGGGCGTCGGCGTGGCGCTGCCACATGCGGGACTCGTACTCGCGCAGTTCGGGCGAGCCGTCGACCAGGCGCCAGAAGACGGCGGACTGCTCGCCGGTGAACTCGTGGACCATCACGTGCAGTTCGTCGCGCAGGGCCTGGGCCGCGCTCCACCGCCGGCCGCGGCCGGTGACGGCGTCGACCAGCCTGTCCTGCAGGCCCTGGTCACGGTCGAAGACGAGCGCTTCTTTCGACGGGAAGTGCGCGAACACGGTGGTGACGGCGACATCGGCCGCCTGCGCCACCTCGCGGATGCCGACGGCGTCGTAGCCGCGCTCGAGAAACATGGTCAGCGCCGTGTTGGCGATGGCCTGGCGGGTGGCCGCCTTCTTGCGTTCCCGGCGGCTCGTCTGCTCGCTCACGCCCGTGACACTACCAGTGTCGAACTCATATCCGTTGTGAAATCCTAACGGTTAGCGTTACTGTTCAGCGCATGAAGACGTCCCTGCGTTCGGCCTGGGTGGCCCTGGCCGGCCTGTCGGCGGTGTTCCTGTTCGAGATGCTCGACAACTCGATCCTCAACGTCGCGCTGCCCACCATCGGCCGCGAACTGCACGCGTCCACCGTCGCCCTGCAATGGGTGACCGGCGCCTACTCGGTCGTGTTCGGCGGTCTGATGCTGGTGTTCGGCGCGCTCGCCGACCGGGCCGGGCGCCGCCGCATGATGCTGATCGGCCTGGTGCTGCTCGGCGCCGCCTCGCTCGCCACCGTTCTGGTCTCGACGGCCGAGCAGCTGATCGCCGTGCGCGCGGTGATGGGAGTTGCCGCCGCGATGACCACTCCCGGTTCGATTGCGCTCGCTTTTCGGCTGTTCGATGACGACAACTTGCGCGTTCGCGCAATGACGCTCATTTCCACCGTCGGTCTGGTCGGTCTGGCCGTGGGCCCGACGGCCGGCGGGTTCGTCCTGGCGGTCGCCCCGTGGCAGGTGCTGCTGCTCGTCAACGTGCCGATCGCGGCCCTGGCCCTCGTGGGCATCCGGGCCGGCATCGAGCCCGACGACCCGGCCGGGCTGCACCGCGACCCGATCGACGTGCCGGGCGCGCTGCTCGGCACGGCCACGATCGTGCTCGCCCTGATCGCCCCGACCCTGTTCGTCGCCGGCAGCACCGGCTCGTGGTTCGCCGTCGCGGGCGCTGTCGCCGCCGGGGTGCTGTTCGTGGTGCGCGAACGTACGGCCCGGCATCCGCTGCTGGACCTCTCGCTCGTCGCGCGCCCGCTGGTGTCAGCCGGGCTGGCCTACAAGGCCGCCACCGGGCTGGCCGTGGCCGGGATGGGCTACCTGGTGACGTTGCAGTTCCAGCTCGACTGGGGCTGGCCACCCGCGCTGGCCGCAGCCGGGATGCTGCCCCAGGTCATCGTGCTGGTCTGCGCCGGCCCGTTCGTCAACCGCTTCGTCGAGCGGGTCGGCCTGGAACGCGCGGCCGCTCTCAGCTCCGCAGCCGTGGTCGGCGGGCTGGCGGTGTACGCGCTGCTGGGCCGCTTCGGCTACGTGTGGGTAGCCCTATCGCTCGCCCTGGTGGCGGCCGCGATCCGCGTGGTCGGCGCCGTGGCCGGCGTCAACGTCCTGCGCGGCCTGCCCGAGAACCGCACCTCGATCGGCGCCGCCCTGGTCGACACGGCCAGCGAGGTCACCTCCGGG
Organism: Paractinoplanes aksuensis; assembly: GCF_024137025.1. GTDB lineage: Bacteria > Actinomycetota > Actinomycetes > Mycobacteriales > Micromonosporaceae > Actinoplanes > Actinoplanes aksuensis. Next base: position 302,841 of record NZ_JAMYJR010000002.1, on the reverse strand, counting down.
GCGGGTATCGCGCTGAGCGGCACTGTGGTGGCCGCCCTGTTCACCGGCTCGATCGCCGTCTCGACCTGGTCGGCCCACCAGCACACCGAGTTCCACCAGGCCGTCACCCTCGCCGGCATCCTGCTCACCCTGCTGGCCGCCACCCTGGTCGGCTGGGCGATGCTGCGCACCCGCCGCGCCACTACAGCCGCGGCTGACGTGCCGGCCGCTGTCGGCTGACGCCCCCGGGCCGTTACTTCGGGCCCGAAATCGTGGTCGCCGCCGCTGCGGTTCGGCCTCCGAGGGCGGCGCATCCAGTCTGTCGAAGAGGTGGGCGCCCAAATTCTCGGCACTGCTCACCTATTCGCCGGGCTGAGGCGGCTCGAGTGTGGGCCAGCGGTCGACGGCCCATTCCCGCCAGCCCGGCCAGCCCGGTGGTGGGTCCGGAATGGCGGCGCCGCTCAGTTCCTCGCGGTCGGGGGCCTCGAACAGGTCTCGCCAGGCCACGAGGTCGGCGGCGGTCATCGGGAACGTCGTGTGGGGCGCGGTGGCCTGGCGGAGCGCGACCCGAGCCTGCTGGACGTCCGCAGTGACAGGCAGGTAGACCACGTGGCACGGTGATCCGGCCGCTTCGGCGAGCCAGCGCAGCGCGGAGCGTTCGTCGCGGCTCCACAACCCGAAGTCGAGCACCACGTTGGTGTTCAGCTGCAGCGCCCGCAGGGCAACGGTGATGAGCCGCCCCTCCACGAGGTCACGCTTGCCGTCGGGCTGCACCCCGTCGTACAGGGCGATCATCCACTCGTCCGGCGTGAAGCGCAGCGCCCGGTGTTCCTCGGCCAGTTCCTGGGCCCGCACGGTCTTGCCCGAGCCGGGCAGCCCGACCATCAGGATCAGCACGACAGGTCGGCCACGGTGAGGAACAGGCGGGCTTCCTCGTGGTCGCCGAGCCGCAGCACGTGCAGCCCGGTCGAGACCAGCTCGATGTGGGCCCACTGCCGGATGGCTTCCGGGTCGACCCCGGTGATCCGGCCCGCGTCGTGACAGGCCGCGGTCTCCGCGGCCAGGCCGGCCACCAGCTCGGGCAGCGAGGTCTCACCGGCCGGACCCAGCGCGCGCAGCGAGAGCGCCACCCGATCGGAAACGGTCACCGGCCGGTCAGGAACGGCAGCAACAGGTCGTTGAGGGCGGCCGGGTCCTCCAGGCTGGGCAGGTGGCCGGCCCAGTCGAGCGGCACGTGGGTCGCGTCCGGCAGGCGGGCGGCCAGGTCGGCGGCGACGGTGCGAAAGTCGGGCAGGTCGTGGGCGCCGGAGACGAGCAGCGCCGGGGCGGTGACGGCTTCCACCTCGTACGGGACCTCGAGCTCTTCGACCTCGGCCGCGGCCAGCTGCACCTCGAAGGCGTGGCGCTGCATCGTGCGGACGTGCGCGCGGGTCGCGTCGTCGGCGAGCGGGCCCAGCCACGTCGTCACCATGAGCTCGGTGGCGCCGGCCACGTCACCGGCTTCGAGCAGCGCGTTCTCCTGCGCCCAGACCTCGCGCAGCTGCGGCGACGGGTCGAGGTCGGGCCCGGCGGAGCACAGCAGGGCCAGCGCGCTCACCCGCCGCGGCCAGCGGGCGGCGATCTCGAGCGCGACCGCGCCGCCACCGGAGGAGCCGACGACCGCGAACTCGTCGACGCCGTCGAGCACCTCGATGACCATCTCGGCCGGGTTGTACGGCTGGGCCGGCACGGGGGAGTCACCGTACCCGGGAAGGTCGACCCGCAGCGCGCGCAGACCGGCCGAGGCCAGGGCGACCATCTGCGGATCCCACATGCGGCGGTCGCAGACCGTCGAATGCAGCAGCAGCACCGGCCGCCCGGTTCCGCCGGAGTCATGGGATAGCGTCATCGCAGCGCAGGTTATCGCCACCACGGCAGCGGAGGGAAACGACTTATGGTCACCTTGCAGGACGTCCGCGAGGCGGCCAAGCGGATCGAGGGCGTCGCCCACCACACTCCGGTCCTGCACTCGCGCACGCTCGACGAGCGGGTCGGGGCGCAGGTGTACCTGAAATGCGAGAATCTGCAGCGCATCGGCGCGTTCAAGTTCCGCGGCGCCTACAACGCGATCCGCCGGCTGAGCCCCGAGCAGCTGGCCCGGGGCATCGCCGCGTACTCGTCGGGCAATCACGCCCAGGCCGTCGCGCTCTCGGCGAAAGAGCTCGGCACGAGCGCCGTCATCGTGATGCCCGAGGACACGCCGCGTTCGAAGCTCGACGCGGTCGCCGGTTACGGGGCCGAGATCATCACGTACGACCGGTACACCGGCGACCGTGAGGCCATCGGCGCGCAGCTGGCCGCCGACCGCGGCGTGGCGCTCATCCCGCCCTACGACCACCCCGACGTGATCGCCGGGCAAGGTACCGCCGCCCTCGAGCTGCTCGAAGAAGTCGGTCACCTCGACGCGATCGTCGTGCCGGTGGGTGGCGGCGGCCTGATCGCCGGCAGTTCGATCGCGGCCAAGGGCGTGCAGCCCGGCATCCAGGTCGTCGGGGTCGAGCCCGAGGCCGGCAACGACACGCAGCTGTCGCTGGCCGCGGGTGAGCGCGTGCGCATCCCGGTGCCCCGCACGATTGCCGACGGGCAGGCCGCGCCGATCCCGGGCGAGCTCACCTTCTCGATCAACAAGGAGCTCGTCGACCGGATCGTGCTGGTCAGCGAGGACGAGATCCGCGACGCCCTGCGCTTCGCGGTCGACCGGCTCAAGCTCGTGACGGAGCCCAGCGGCGCCACCGGGGTGGCCGCGCTGCTGGCGGGCCGGCTCGACCCGGCCCCGGCCCGGATCGGTGTGATCATTTCCGGGGGCAACGTCGGCGCGGCCCGCCTGGCCGAGCTACTCGCCTAACACCTTCGCCTCCACCGCCGGGTCCACGCCCACGGCCGGGCGGTCGGCCCGCTGCGGCACGTCGCCGGGCAGGCTGGTCAGCCACGCCCACGTGTCCTCGATCGTCGCGCGCACGGGACGGCAGAGAAGACCCTCCCCGTACGCCTTGCTGACGTCCCCGCCGTGCAGGAAGACGTGCAGCTCGCCGGGCGGCAGCCAGATCGGCAGCTGCGTCCACGGCTCGATCCCGGCCGTCTCGATCACCGCCGGATCCGTCCAGCGCAGCTCGGCCCGCCCACCGGTCACCTCGTTCGCGATCTCCAGCAGCTCACCCATCGTGGTGTGGCCGGCCCGGCTGACCAGGTCGAACGGGCCGCCCACGCCGCGGGCGGCCGTGTCGAGCAGGAAAACGGCCAGGTCCCGAGCGTCGATGTACTGCAACGGGTTGTCGCGCGGGCCCGGGGCCAGGGTCGGGCCGCCCCGGGCGAGCCGGTTCAGCCACCACGGCAACCGGCCGATGTCCTCGTGCGGGCCCAGGATCAGCCCGGCCCGCGCCAGCAGCACCGACCCGTCGAAAGCGGCCGCGCCCCGCTCACCGCGCAGCTTGTCCCCGGCGTACCCCTCGTCACCGTCGTCGACCAGGGGCGCCGCCTCCGCCTTCTCGTTCTCCTGGCCCGAATAGACCGACCGGCTCGACACGTACGCGTAATGGGCTGCTCTTCCCCGCAGCAGCTCCGCCGTCCGCCGCACCGCCTCACCCTGCGCCGACCACGTGTCCACCACCGCGTCCCACGTGCCGCGCTCCAGCGCGCTCAGATCACCGAGCCGGTCCCCGGTCAGCACGGTCACCCCGGCCGGGGCGGCCCGCAGCCCCCGGTTGAACACGGTCACGTCGTAGCCGCGGCCCACAGCCTCGTCGGCGACAGCCCGGCCCACGAAGCCGGACCCGCCCAGGATCAGCAGTCTCATGCCCCCGACCCTGCCCGCTGCCCGGCCACGACCAGAAGCTTTTATTGCTACGAGCGAAACGCCCGCAACGCCTCCACCACCAGCGCGTGATCCTCGGCCTGCGGCAACCCCGACACGGTCACCACCGCGACCACGCCCACGTCCCGGATCCGGATCGGGAACGCCCCGCCGTGCGCGGCATAGTCGGCCGGGTTCACGCCCATACCCGCGTCCAGCTCCTGCCCCTTGGCCGCGAGCCGCCGCCCGACCAGGAACGACGACGCCCCGTAGCGCTCCACCACCCGCACCTTGCGCTCGATCCACCGGTCGTTGTCGGCCACACTGCCGGCCAGCCCCGCATGGAACAGCTGCTGCGCGCCCCGCCGGATGTCGATCGCCACCGGCAGCCCCCGCTCGGTCGCCAACTCCACCAGCAGGCTGCCCAGCCGCCACGCGTCGGCGTTGTCGAAACGGCCCAGCTCGAGCTCGCGCTCCTGCGACTCCAGCTCGGCGATCAGATCATCAGTCATGACAGGCATTATCGGCCGCGCCGGCGCTGAAACCAGATCCCGATGGCCGCCACTGCGATGAAGATCATCACTGAGCAGCAGAGCGCCTTGATGAACATCGGCTTCCCCTCGTTGGCTAGGGTCCATACTCGTGCGCCTGGCCACGTTCAACCTCTTGCACGGCAGATCGCTGTCCGACGGGACGGTACACGCCGACCGCGTCGCGGACGCCGTAGCCGACCTCGACGCCGACGTCCTCGGACTCCAGGAGGTCGACCGGGCCCAGCCCCGCAGCGGCCTGCTCGACCTCACCGCCATCGCCGCCGACGCGCTCGGCGCCCAGGTCCACCGCTTCGCCGCCGCCGTCGTCGGCACACCGGGGGAGAAGTGGCAGCCCTGGCGCAGCGACGACGACAACCAGCACCCCCTCTACGGCATCGCCCTGGTCAGCCGGTACCCGGTGAGCCGCTGGCAGATCACCGCCCTGCCCGGCGCGCCCATGCGCTCGCCCATCTACGACCCCGACAACGGCCTGCGGCTGCTCAAGGACGAGCCACGGGTGCTGCTGGCCGCCGTACTGGAAACACCCCGGGGCCCGATGACCGTCGCCACCACCCACCTGTCGTTCGTGCCGGGCTGGAACCTGCGGCAACTGCGTCATGCCGTACGGGCCCTGCGCGCGCTACCAGCACCCCGGGTGCTGCTGGGGGATCTCAACATGCCCTCGCGGCCCGTGCGCGCCGTCACCGGCTGGCGCACCCTGGCCCGGGCCGCCACCTTCCCCAGCCCCATGCCCCGCGCTCAGCTCGACCACATCCTGGCCGACCCCCGCGGCATCGAGCACCTCGGCCGCGTCGTGCAGGTCGCCACCAGCCGGCCCGCCTTCTCCGACCACCTGCCCCTGGTCGTTCAGCTCGACCGCTAGCCCTTCCGCGCGGCGCCGGCAGCCGGTCGCAGATAGACGTCCTCCAGACCGTCCTCGGGATCCCACTGCTCGCCGATCTTCCTGAACCCGAACCCGGCGATCGTGGCCCGCGACCCCACGTTGTCGGGCCGGATGCTCGCCCGCACCGCGCTCACCCGCGGATCCGCGTCGGCCCGTTCCAGCAGCGAGCGCAGCATCGCCTTGGCGTAGCCCTGACGGCGGTGCTCGGGCGCCACCGAGTACGCCACCTCGACCACCCCGTCCGCATCGGGCGGCCCGTGGAACCCTCCGTGACCGACCGTTACACCCTCCGGCTCGGCCACCGCAGCCCGCGCGATCCACTCCGCCGCGGCCGGATCAGCCCTGATGTCATCGAGGCGGACCTGCCACAACCAGGCCTCATCCACCAGGTACGGGCCCAGAGGAGTGCCCGCCGCCGCACTCGCGGCAGCCAGGTCACCGTCGATCAGCGCGGTCAGCGCCGCGGGGGAGAGCTGTACGAATCGGATGTCCGGCACGCGAGCGATGATCACACACCGTTGCGATCACCGCCACATACCCGTTGTGCACAACTCAATTGCGCGCTACGGTTCTGCCCATGGTCGAAAGCACCGGACTCGAGCAGATGGTCTGCTTCCAGCTCCACGCCGCCAGCCGCACCATGACCGCCATCTACCGGCCCGCCCTCGACCCCCACGGGCTCACCTACCCCCAATACCTCGCCCTACGCGTCCTCTGGCACCGCGGCCCCACCACCGTCCGCGACCTCGGCAAACTCCTCGACCTCGACAGCGGCACCCTCAGCCCGCTGCTCAAACGCCTCGAAACCGCCGGCCACGTCCGCCGCCAACGAGGCACCGCCGACGAACGCACCGTCGAGATCCACCTCACCGACAGCGGCCACCACCTCCGCCAAGAACTCGCCGACCTACCGCGCCGCGTCGCCTGCACCGTCGACCTCACCGAAGACGAATTCATCCAGCTCCACCACCTGCTGGGCCGCGTCCGCGGCTCGTCCTCCGGCCGCGTCCGCGGCTCCCGATGAAAGGACCCACCCCATGACGGCGATCTACACCGCCAGCGCCACCGCCTCCGGCGACGGCCGCAACGGCCACGTCCGCTCCAGCGACGGCGTCCTCGACTTCGACCTCGCCGTCCCCAAGGAAATGGGCGGCCCCGGCGGCGACCACAGCAACCCCGAGCAGCTCTTCGCCGCCGGCTACGCCGCCTGCTTCCACGGCGCGCTGAAGATGGTCGCCCGCAGCCAGAAGATCGACCTCACCGACACCGCCATCACCGTCGACGTCGGCATCGGCCCCAAGACCGACGGCACCCCCGGCTTCCAGCTCAACGCCACCATCGAAGCCGAACTCGGCGGCGTCGACCAGGCCACCGCCCAGCAACTCATCGAAGCCGCCCACCAGGTCTGCCCCTACAGCAACGCCACCCGCGGCAACATCGACGTCAAACTCAGCATCGCCTGACCCTCTCTCGACAGCGCGCGGCTCATTCGATGAGTCGCGCGCTGTCCCGCACCTGCTCAGGACGCCTTGAGGCGGACCGGCACGGACGGACAGGGCTCGGCCAGCAGTCCGCCGAAAGCACGCTGAACCGTGACAGAACCCTGGGCGAGCCAGCCCCGCCCGCACAACGGCCGGGCACGTCTATCGCCGGCTGACCGTAGCCAGCCTCCTCGTCACGACGCCCTCTCCGGCCTACGTGGCCTCACCGACCGGCCCGCGGAACACGACCCCGCCGCTCGACGAACACGGGCACACCCGCAGCAACGGGGGACTGGCGCACACCGGACCCCCGCAAGCCGCCCCCGGCCGCACGCCGACACTGCTCGGCACAGGTCACGAGGGGCGACGGTGACAGGCAGAGCGACCGGGCCGGGGTCGTTCGCACCCGCCGTGCGGGTAAGCCGCTCGCCGACACTGCGACGAGCGATGACCGGGGCAAGGGCAGGCGGCCCGCTTGATTACCCGCAACGGCGAAGGTGAAAGTGGCGACGCTCGGCCTGGCTCCCCATCGTGACCTCGGTCCACCCACCAGCGACGCAATCGTCTCGTTCCGGCCCGGTCGCGCTCACGGGAGCCACACCGCGGGCCAGCACCCCCGGGTCGCATCCAGCAGCCGACTCCGACGCGCGACCCTCGGGCTCAGCCGAGCTTGCCCAGCGCGCGGTTCGTACGATTAGCCCGCACGGCCGCCCGCTGCTGCTCCGCCGTCACCTCGATGTAGTTCTGCGACGTAGCCAGCGACGCATGCCCCAGCAACCGCATGATCTCGCTCGCATTGGCCCCGTCCTCAGCCAGCCGCGTAGCGAACGTATGACGCAAAGCATGCAACTGAGCACCCCGCGGAACCCGGTCATTGACCCCGGCCCGCCGATAACAAGAGCTCACCAAGTACTGCAGCCCACCACGCTGCAGGGGAGCACCCTTGCGATCCACCATCAACGCATCACTGGCCGACACCCGCCCGAACCGCAGCCGCCGGCTTTCCACATAGCGATCCACCACAGCATCCAACTCAGACTCAATGGGTACGGTCCGAGGCCGCCCGCCCTTGCCGGCCACCTCGACCCGCCGCTCACCCGGCCGCCCCAGGAACGACCCAACCCGCAGCGCCAGCAACTCCGACAACCGCAACCCCGCACACAGGGCCAGCGCCAGCACCGCGACATCCCGCTCCGGCCACGGATCCCGAACCCGATCATCCGCCCTGCTCACAGCGTCAAGAAGCAGCTCCGGAGTGTCCTCACCCCGCAACGGCTTAGGGGAGTGGAGCGCCTGCTTCGGCTTGTCCACGGCCGACATCGGATTTCCCGCCACCACCTGCTCGACCACTAGGAACGTGAAGAACGCGTTCCAGCTCGACCAGGCCCGAGCCACCGAGGCCGCAGCCCGAGTGCTGGCAAAAGCCGCAAAGGCCGCCCGCAACGAACGAGGGGAGAGGTCACTCAAAGTAACCTCGCCTTCGCCCATGTGCATGACGACCGAGTTCAGATCCCGCTCGTACGCCGCCAACGTGTGAACCGACGGCTTACGAACAGCCCGAGCCGCCAAAAAGTCCTCAATAAGCGTCCCGACCAGAATCTGACTGTTTTCATGCATACGTGCTATTATACAGCACTTTCGTACGTTTGTGCGCACACGTCCGGCCCGCGAAATCGTCCAGTCACGTGCCATCAGACGCAGCAAAGAGCGCACCGCGGCGAGGGGGTAGCGCTCAGACTCCCAACCCGGATCTCAGGTAGGCCGCGTGGCGCGGTTGGCAACTGCGCCCACCGCAAGTGAGCGAGGGCGCGGCTGCCCATAGGGCGACTTCACCGTCAACGGAACTCCTGCAGATCGCCTCAAGCCACGGCATTGATGCACCGTGAACAACCCGTGCCAGGTGGGCGAGGGCGGGCGCAAGCTCGCGTAGCTCGGGATGCCGCACCCCGAGCCGTTGTTGAAAGCCACGGAACAGCACACCTTCGGCTCGTAGCGCCTCTTAGATGGGTAGCGCCCGGCTGAACAACTCTGCGCCGTACGTCCGAACCCTCCAGGGAGCCGACTCGCAACGCACGATCAAACCTCCGTGAGGTCAGCCCGCCGGCGTGCATCCATGTCGGTCAGCCCGCAGGTAGCCATCGCGCTGCATGAAGTGGGCATCTCGTCCTGACCCCCTCCCGAGCTAAGTTGACATAACGTAGATTCTCGACCTGAAATATCGTCGATGGATTTCGGGCATGGAGGGCGTCTGGGGCATCAAAAGTCGTCGCCGCGGTCGTGTTCGACATCAGACAGTGTCCTCGCTGGGTATTTTGCCGAATCGGACAAACGCTGTGCCGCGCGGGGTCTCCTCGCGAGAAAGTCTCAGTCCCCCGCGGGAACTCACGGTCGGGAGCTGTCGGTTTCGACGCCCCGGCACGAGAAAGCGACGCGGAGGACAGCATGAAGTGCCTGGTGGTCCGAAGAAGCCATCCACCGAAGCCTCCGGGCGCGAGAAGAGGGCGCACGCCCCGGGGCGGCCCAGCGGCGTCACCAGCCGTCGGCGCGAAACAGCTGGCACAGGGATGACGCCATTGACCACCTGGGGCCCGACACCGGGCTTGGCGGCGGTCACGGGTGACGGTGAGTTCGCTTTGAGTCACCTCTCCCCCCGTTCGTTGCGGGCGACCTTCGCGGCTTTTGCCAGCATTCGTGCCGCCGCCTCGGTGGCTTGAGTGCTGGTCGAGAACGAGCCGGCCGCCGGCCGGTCGTTCCCCGGCTCCGGAGCGCCCGCCGTTGAATCGAGCCGGCCGCCGGCTGCCCTTGGGCCGGTCGTTCCTCGGCTCGGGAGCGCCGGCCGTGAGGCTATCGCTGTTTGCCGCCGCGCTCCTGGGACGCGAGCGGGTGCGGGCGCATGCGGTGTCGGTGTCGTTTCGCGTGTGCCCAGGCCGGTTCGACTCGGCCTGCGCGGGCGCATCGTCGCGTGGACGGTCTCGCTCTCGCGGGAGCATGGGCGCTGCGATTGCCCGTCGGCTGTGAGCGGGTCAACGTGTGCTGGAGGGGTTCATCCGGCGTCCGGGGTGATGGTCGAGCTGGTGTGCGGCCGGCGCTCTGAGCGGATTCGGTTGCTCGTGTCCACCAGTGGTGTGGCGTCGGGCCAGGCCATGCAGTATTTGGTGGGTTTGCCGTTCAGGAAGGCGGCGTTGCCGTGTGGGGCGGTGACGGTGCCGGTTTCCACGACGGTGCCGCCGCAGGCGACGTAGAACTTTTGGGCGCGGGTGTTCTGCTGGAGCACCCAGAGGTGCAGGGCTCGTGTCTTGCCGTGGGTGATGGCCGCTCGGGCGGCGTGGGTCATCAGTTGGGTGCCGACGCCGGTGCGGTGTTCTGTGTGGTGGACGTGGAGGTTGTCGATGAGGCTGCCCCAGTGTGGGTCGGCGTCGAGGAGCACGTGTACGAAGCCGGTCAGGTGGCCGGAGCGTTCGGCGATGATGGTGGCGGTGCCGGTGGGCGAGGCGAGGCGGGACGCCCAGACCGCGCTGCGTTCGCTGAGCAGGTCGCCGTCGAGGTAGGTGTCGGCGTAGGCGCCTCGGTAGTGCCGTCTCCAGCTGTCGGCGTGCAGGGCGGCGATGCGGGTGGAGTCTGCGGAGCCGGCAGCGCTGAAGGTGACTGGGGGCATGGTGGTGCACTCCTCGGCCGGCGGCTTGCCGGGCGGGTTCGCGCCGGCCTGGTCGTCACCCGGAGCACCCCGCCCGCGAGCGGAGGGTTGCCGGCCAGCAAGCCGGGGCTGTGCGCTGGCACTCATGACCTTCGTGGTGCAACTTAGCATCGGCTCCTCTCCCCCGGCGTTTCGGATCTGGCTGGGTTACCAGTCGAGTTGGGATTCGGGGACGCCGGCGGCGCGGGCGTAGGTCTCGGCTTCGGCGCGGGCCTGGGTGTCGCCGGTGCGGTAGTGGAAGACCTGGCCGGGGAAGATGACGAAGGTTTCGTCGTCGGTGTCGTAGCTGGTGTACCAGCCTCGTCCGGTGAGGGATCGGGCGAAGTGGTGGGCCAGTTCGGTGGGGTCGGCGGTGCTGGTGAATTCGAGGACGGTCCAGACCTGTGGTTGCTCGGGCGTGTTGTCGTCGATCGCGTATCGGGTGAGTTTGTGCAGCTGGACGTGGGTGTCGTCGAGTACGGTCCCGGGGGCGAGGCTTTCGAGTATGACGGCGCCGGTGAGCATGGGTCAGGTCCTTTCCAGCCAGACGGTGTCGGGCCAGCCGGGGTGGTCGGCGGGTTCGCGGCGTAGTTCGGTGAAGCCGTGGGCGGCGTAGAAGCGGGCGGCCCGGGTGTTGCCGTCGGGGTGTTCGAGGCGTACGGGTGTTCCGCCGGCGCGGTGGACGAGTTCTTGGAGCAGGGCTGAGCCGGCGCCTGTCCCCTGGGCGGCCGGGGTGACGTACAGCTTCCAGATGATGGCGGTCGGGCCGCGGAGGTCGATGTTTCCGGTGCCGAGGGGGCCGTGGTCGTTCTCGGCCATGAGGACCGTCGTGTTGTCGAGGCTTCGGTGGATGGCTTCCTCGGACCACCAGGTGACCAGGCCGTGGGTGATGTAGTCGGGTCCGGCGAAGGCGTAGGTCGGGGGCCAGGTCTGGTGGCCGATGCTGATGATCGCGGGGATGTCGGCGGGGGTGGCGTCGCGGATGTTCATGGTTCAGTGGCTGCCGAGTTCTACGAGAAGGACGCCGATGATGACCAGGATGATGCCGGCGCTCATTTTGCGGGTGAGGGGGTCGTGGAAGGCCAGTTTGGCGATGATGGCGGTGCCGGCGATGCCGATGGCCGACCAGATGCCGTAGGCGATGCCGATGGACATGCCTTCTTGCAGAGCCAGGGACAGCAGCGTGAACGAGACGGTGTAGCCGAGCAGGATCGGGGCGATCCATTTCTTGACGCGTAGTCCGTCGGAGACGCGCAGGGCCATGGTGGCGCTGATCTCCAGGGTGATGGCCAAGGCGAGGTAGAGGTAGCTCACGCGGTTTCCTCGGGGCGCGAGCCCATCTCGATGAGCAGGACCCCGCCGATGATGGCGGCGAAGCCGACGGTCATGAGCCAGGTGAGCGGGTCGCCGAAGATGACGGCGGCGGCGAGGGCGGTGAGGGCGACGCCGCTGGCGGCCCAGATGCCGTAGGCGACGCCGATGGGCATGCCTTGGCGTAGCAGCAGGGACATGAGGATGAAGGCGGCGATGTAGCCGGCGACGACCAGGGTGTACCAGGCGGGGTGGTCGACGGCGGCGCGCAGGGCGAGGCTGGCGCTGACCTCTGAGATGATCGCGCTGCCGAGGGTTGTCCACTTCATCGGGTTGCTCCTTCGAGGTGGATGAATTTTGACAGGGGGCGATCTTGTGGAGGTCCGGTGGGTCACCGGGTTCGTGGATTCGCCGTCGCGGGCGGTCGAGGGGTTCTGGCTGGCGGTGACGGGCACGTCGTTGTCGGCGCGGCGGGGGGATTTCGCGACGTTGGTGCCCGCTGACGGGGACGCGTATCTGCGGGTGCAGGTTTTAGCGGCCTCTCCCCCGCGTACGCATCTGGATCTGCATGTGACGTCCGTGCCGGCCGCGGCTCGGGAGGCGGTGGGGCTGGGTGCGGTGGTGCTGCTCGACGACGGTGAGCTGGTGGTGTTGCGTTCCCCCGCCGGTGCGGTGTTCTGCCTGGTGCCGTGGGCGGGTGAGGTGACGCGGCCGGCGCCGGTGGCGTGGCCGGGCGGGTCGGTCAGCCTGGTCGATCAGGTGTGTGTCGACGTACCGGAAGAGGATTTTGATCGTGAGGCGGGGTTCTGGTCGGCGTTGACCGGGTGGGTGCGGCGGCCGTCCGACCGGCCGGAGTTCGAGCATCTCGAGCGGGGTACGGGCCTGCCGTTGAAGCTGCTGCTGCAGCGGGTCGGGGCGTCGCGGGCGGGGATGCATCTGGATTTCGCGTGTGACGACGTCGATCGGGAGGTGGCGCGGCACGTTGCTCTGGGGGCGGTTGTCGTGCGGCGGGTCGAGGGTGATTGGACGACGTTGCGTGACCCGTCTGGCCGGGAGTATTGCGTCACTGGCCGGTCGCCGTGTGTTTGCTAACGTGGGTTTTGGTACCGCAGCAGCGGCTATCCCGGACGAGGACGTGTCGTACCCGGCAGGCAAAGACGACCGCATGAGGGTGGTGTGTCGTCGTGGCCTGGATCGTTCTGGTGGTCTCTGGTGTTCTCGAGTCGGTGTGGGCGGTCGCGCTCGGTCGTTCGCAGGGCTTCACCCGTCTCACGCCCAGCGTGATCTTCGTGGTGGCGCTGGTGGCGTCGATGATCGGGCTCGGTTACAGCCTGCGGAGCATTCCCATCGGCACGGGCTATGCGGTGTGGGTGGGTATCGGCGCGGTGGGCACGGCGCTGGCCGGGATGGTGTTCCTGGGCGAGTCGGCCAATATTCTGCGGATCCTGTCGCTTTTGCTGGTCGTGGCGGGGGTCGTCGGGCTCAAGCTGTTCCACTGATCAGTCTTTGCCCGTGATCAGTCTTTGCCCGTGATCAGTCTTTGCCCGTGATCAGGGCGGCCACCTCGGCGGGGCGTTCGAGGTGGACCTGGTGCCCGGAGTCGAGCTCGACCAGGCGGAAGTCTTTATTCAGCGCGTCACGGCACATGCCGGCGTAGCCGGGTGGAACTGCTTTGGAGCGTAGCGCTACGACCAGGGTCGTATCGGTGCCGGCCGGTGGGGTGACCGCCGGCCGGGCCAGTTCGGAGTAGGTCGCGGCGACCATGGGGACGCTGAACCGGAACCGCCAGCGGCCGTCGATCTGCTGGACCAGATGGTCGCGGATCTCGGCGTCGACCAGCCCGGATGCTTCCGGGGGCCAGTGGCGGGCGGTCTGTTCCGAAGCTTGTTCCGGCGTGTCGAACGTGGGCGGGTCGAGGACGCCGTCGGCGCGTTGCTCGGCGACGGCCGGGGGCAGGCCGATGCCGGGGTCGAGCAGGACGAGCCGTTCGACGCGGCCGGGGGCGAGCCGGGCCAGGTGTACGGCGATGGTGGCGCCCAGGGAATGGCCGACGATCACGGCTCGGGGCAGTTCGAGGTGGTCGAGGACATCGAGGATGTCGGCTGCGTGCTGTTCGAGGGTCCAGGGCGGGTGGGTCGTGGACTGTCCGTGGCCCCGCAGGTCGGGCGCGTGGACCCGTACGCCTGGTAGGTGGTTCTCGGTCAGGGTGCGGAACCGGCCGCCGTGGCCGGTGAGCCCGTGCAGGGCGATCACCGGTGTGCCGTGTTCGTCGCCGAAGTGGTGGATGTGCAGCATCTCGCCGATGCTGCCGGAACGGGGCGGGTGTCCGCTGCCCCGTGCTCGGAACTGTCGGGGGCACCTGGTAGAAGTGTCATACAAACGTTCGAAGGCGTGTGGAGGGCTGGGGCGATGGCTGGGCTGAGCACCGACGAGTTGCAGACGATCCGTGACGGGCTGGCCGCCGGGCGCAAGCCCCGGGTCCTGTTCACCGAGGCCGCGGGGCAGATGGCGGGGCAGCTCGGCCAGGTGATCGGGCTGGGTGATCCGGCCGAGTCCGACGAGTGGGTGGTGGTGAAGTTCGGGCGCGACGAGTTGCCCTTCTCCCCCGGTGATCTGCAGATCGCGCCCCGGGGCGCGGTGGCCCGCAAGGCCGCGCCGGCTCCCGCCCCGGCCGAGCCGGTGGCCCCACCGGGGCCGGCGTTCGTGCTCGACCAGCCCGCGCCGGCGGCGAAGAAGGCGGCCAAGGTGAACGGCGCGCCGGTCGCCGGCGAGGACAAGCCGGGCGCGCCCGCGCCGCGCAAGGGTGGCGATGACGTGACGGCGGCTCCTGGGCCTCGGAAGGCGGCGGGCCGGTCGGCCAAGCCGAAACCTCCGCCCGCTCTGACGGTGACGCTGGCCTACGGCGAGGGCGAGTGGACGGTGGCGGCTTCGCAGGGCTCGAAGGTGCTGGCCAAGCCCTACATGATCCGCCCGGCCGAGGCGTTGCGGATGGTGGCGCTGGTCGACGTGCCCGGCGTGCACGAGGCGGTGGAGCAGATCCTGTCGGCCGAGCGGTCCGAGGCCGAGGAGCAGGCGCGGCGGTTGCGGGCCGAGTTGGCCGAGGTCGAGGCGCGGCTGGCCGAGCTGACCGAGAAGCCTTAGCGCGGTCGAGCACCGGCGGGACGGGTCATCGCTGGGAGACGCGGCGGCGCAGGCGCAGCCGGTGCCGCGCGGCGGGGATCGGCGCCGCCGGCTGGTCGGGGGCGGGGCGGCGGGGGCGGACCCGAGCCATGTCCACGGCGCGGGTCACGTCGACGAAATGCGGGGTCTCCAGCTCGCCGGGGCGCAGCGGGATCAGGGTGTCGTGGATGCCGTCCATGATCAGGCGGGTCGCCTGCATGGCCTGGGCGCCGGCCGTCCCGGACAGCCCGGTCAGGTCGACCGGGGTGCCGAAGCGGACGTGCACGACCGGGCGGCGCCGGATGGCCCGGAGCACGGACCGCAGCATGTGCTTCGGGGTCTCGTACGGAAGGACGGCGTGTGCGCCCCACTGCGCGACCGGCAGCACCGGGGCGCCCGAGGTGGCGGCCATGCGGGCGACGCCGGTCTTGCCGCGCTCGGGCCACATCCACGGGTCGAGGCCGATGCGGCCTTCCGGATAGACCAGCACCAGCGCCCTGTCCTGCAGGGCCTGGGCGGCGGCGGGCAGGGCGTCGGCGACGTGGGCGGTGTTGCGGTCGACGCGGATGTGCCCGGCCTTGCGCATCGCCGCCCCGACGATCGGCGCGGTGAACAGGCCGCCGGTGGCCAGGATGCGCGGGGCGATGCCGGCTTTGTGGCAGGCCGCGGTCATCACGACCGGGTCGAACGGGCTGACGTGGTTGGCCGCCAGGATGAGCGGGCCGGCGCGCAGCTCGGCCGGGATGTCGCCGGAGACATGCAGGCGGCACAGCGGGAACACGACCACGCGCGAGAGCGCGAGCATGAAACGCCACATGAGCGGGGCGGGGGTGCTGGTCATCAGGCCGACAATGATCGCACGGCTCAGCTCGGCCGCCGATCTCCGTCCAGGCCTGATTCGGCGACGGTCAGCCAGTGCTCCACCGCCGGTTCGTCGTGGTGGCGGATGGACCAGTCGACCATGCGCAGGCTGATGTGCGCCCAGTAGGCGTCCCGGCGGCGCCGGGAGATGCCGGCCAGGCGCTGGTCGATCGGGGCGAGCAGCTCGTCGGGCCGGCCGGTGAGCCAGAACCGTAGCGTGACCAGGTCGAAGTGGCGGTCGCCGCGGGTCGCGCCGTCCCAGTCGATCAGCCCGGTCACCCGTCCGTCGTCGACGAGCACGTTGCCGGGGTGGAAGTCGAAGTGCACCAGGTCGTCGCCGACCATCGCCGACCCGTTCGCGGCGCCGACAGCGTGGATGCGTTCGAGCAGGGCCGCCGTGCGGGCGGAGTGTTCGGCCAGGGGCTGGTGCAGGCAGAACCCGGGCCCGTCGGAGGTCAGGTAGAGCTCGCTGGGTTTCGGCGCGGGCACATCCAGCAGCAGCCCGGCCAGCCGGTCGTTGAGAGCGACCAATTGGCGTACGAGGTGCTGGTCGACAGTTTCTGGCGGGGCCCCCGGCAGCCGCTGCTGGACGATGACACGCGACCCGTCGACGTGCGCGGCCAGTTCGTGGCGGGCGGTCGGCACCCCGGCCCGGCGGGCGCGGTCGACGAGCGGGCCACTGCGCGAACGCCCCTCGGTCAGCACGGAACGCCGCCCGTCGGGCCACCGGACGAAGGCCGCGCCGACCTCACCGCCGGGCGCCGGACCCTCCAGGATCAACCGGACACCGGTGATGTCGGCGATCCGGTCGATGATCTGCGGGGCGTCCAGCCGGGCGGTTCGAGGCCACACACGGCCGACCGCTTCGGTCACTTCGGCCCCCGCCCGGGTGACGTCATACGCATAGCGGGGGAACCTTATCGTCCCCCGGCGATCCGTGCTGTCCGGCACCCGACTCTCACAGGCCGAGCGCGTCCTCGACCAGCGCGGTCAGCTCGTCCTCGGTCAGGCCGGGCTCGACATCGATCGCCTTCAGGCCCCGGGCCCGGATTTGCGCGCGCAGGCGTTCGGTGAACAGTTCGTCGCGTTCGAGCAGCCCGGCCAGCGCCCGCTCGGGGTCGCTGGTGCGGGCGGCGATCTGCCAGGTCGAGCCCCGCGTGTCGAACGCGGCCCGCCGGAACTGCGGGGTCGGCAGCAGCCACACCGCCCGAGCCCCCTGTGGTACGAGTTCGGGCAGCAGCCGGAAACCTTCGGCGACCACCGGCGGTCCGTCGGGCAGGGCGGCCAGGTCGTCGAGGATCAGGTCGAAGCTCTCCCCGCGGAACCAGTGGAACGTGTCCAGCATGACCGCCGGCGGGCGCAGCCACCGCTCGTCCATGCTCATCGCCATGAACGCGGCCAGCTGCGGGCTGCTCGCCGGATCGCTGCGGCGGGCGTGCCCGGCCATGACGGCGTCGGTGTCGTACAGTCGCAGTCCGTGCCGGGCGGCCAGCCGCCGCGCGATGGTGCTCTTGCCGGCGCCGCTACCCCCGCCGATCCAGTAGACGTCCATCGCGGAATTGTCGTACCCGGCGAGCAGGAACGCCGTCCCCGCGCGCCGACGACGACGGAGCCGCAAGGTGACGCCGACCGCGACGAGGGGGTGGGGTGAGCCGCGAGTTCCCCGTCACGGCCGGCCGACGGTGACGATGTCGGGGAAGGCGAGGCCGGCCCAGAACGCGCCGGGCGCGCCGGCGATCAGCCGGCGGTCGGCGAGCCAGGTGGTCAGCGCCATGCCGTGGGTGCCGACCACGAGCGGGTGAGCGCCGGCCCGGGCCGCGTGACGCGCGACGGCGGCGGTGAACCGGGCGGCTACCTCACTCTGAGGTTCCCAGCCGGGGTGCAACGCTCCCTGCACGTACGCGTGGGCGCGCTCCTGATGGTCGTCGCGCCACTCGTGGGGGCGGCGCACCTCGTCGAAACCTGCGTCCTGCCCGACGTGGCCGCCGGGGACAGCTGCCCGCAGCGTCTCGGCGGCCTTGGACTCGGTGCTGGCCACCAGGTACGCGTCCGGTGGCAGATCGAGGGCGCGCGCGGCCGCCACACCGTCCGCGCCGAGACGCCAGGCCTCCGGCGGCACGGCCGGGTCGACTTCCGGCATGGCGTGCCGCACCAGGAACATCCGCATCTCAGCCAGTATCCGGGTCGGCCGGCCCTCGACAACGGGCAGAGGGGTTTGGCCGACCCGAGACGGTCGGCCGATCGCCAAGGTTCTAGGTGCTCGGGTCCCAGGCGATGATCCGGTCGAAGACGCGCCGGTCGCCGCCGGTCGTCAGCGTCTCGAGCGGCAGGCGGCCGTAGAAGACCAGCACCAGGTCACTGGCCGAGCCCGAGGCAGTGGCGGTGGCATCGGGGGCGGGCACCCGTTCGATGCGGGCCCCGGCGGTGGACAGGTCGACCCGCCAGGACCGGCCCTCGGTGACGTCGTAGCCGATGGTGGCGGGCTCGTGCGGCCACGGGGAGGTCGTCGAGCAGCAGGTCAGCAGGAAGTCGTCGACCCCGTCCACGGCCACCTCGACCGGCAGGGGCTGGGCGGCCCCAGCGGTGAGCTGGGCGTCGTACGTGTGGACCGCGATCTCCTGCAACTGGTGCCGGGCCACCGCGGCGACGGTCGGCGGCGACTGCGCGTCGTCCCACCACGTCCAGCAACCCCGGTCGGGGCCGGCCTGCGCCAGCGCGTCCAGCAACTGCTGGGTCGAGGTGGCCAGCCACGCGTCCAGCGCGTCGCGGTCGTCCGGCACGGCCGGGCCCCGCGGAACGGCCTTCGTGGTCGCGGACGCTCCGGCGGCGACGGTGGCGGCCCAGGCCTGACGGCCCTCCCCCAGGTGGCGCACCAGATCGAGCAGCGTCCACTCGGGGCACGACGGCACTGTCGCGTCGAGACTGGGCGCGGCGGCCACGGCCGTACGGAAAGCCTGCGAACGCTCGTCGATCAGCTTCACCACATCGGGGAAACTCAGTGTTGTCTGCACCCGGGGTGTCTACCATCGTGGCCCGGCAGCCGCCCGCCCATTTATCGCGTGAGGAGTCTCCCGATGACGACCGGTCCGTACACGGGGTTGGCCACGACGTTCGACACCGCCGCCGATATCTACGAACAGGCCCGGCCACGATATCCGGCACGACTGTTCGACGACCTCGCCGTCACCACCGGGCTCGACAGCTCAACCGCCCGGGTGCTCGAGATCGGCGCCGGGACCGGTAAGGCCACCCGTGGGCTGCTCGCGCGCGGCTGGTCCGTGGTGGCACTCGAGCCGGGCCGGGAGCTGGCGGCGGTGGCCCGGCGGGTGCTGGCCGGTCTGGGCGAGGTCGAGGTCGTAGAGTCGCCGTTCGAGCAGTGGGACGCCGACGGTGCGGAACCGTTCGACCTGGTCGTGGCGGCGACGTCGTGGCACTGGCTCGACCACCAGGTCGCCTACCGCCGGGCCGCGCAACTGCTGCGCCCCGGCGGGCACCTCGCCATTGTCGCCACCACCCACGTGTGCCCGACAGGCGCCGACGACTTCTTCAACCAGGTGCAACCCGTGTACGAACGGCTCGGCCTCGGCGACGGCAGCGACGGCCCGGAACCGCCCGGGAAGTTCACCGACCCTGACGTCGAGGCGATCCGGGCCAGCGGGTGCTTCGAGGAACCGGTCGTGCACCGCTACGTCTGGGGCCAGGACTACACGGCCGAGCAATACCTGACACTGCTGTCGACCTACTCCGGGCACATCGCCATGCCCGCCGCGCAACGGCAGGCGTTGTTCGCCGAGATCCGCCGCATGATCGCCGCCCGGCCCGCGGGGACGGTCCGCAAGTACTACCTCAACATGGTCCAGACGGCCCGGCGAGCCGGCTGACATGGACGCCTACCTGCGCCGGCTCGGGGTGAAGGCAGCACCGCCCAGCGCCGACGCCCTGCGCACGCTGCATCGGGCCCACACCGACCGGATCCCGTACGAGTGCCTGGACATCTGGCTCGGGCGGGCCACCACCGTGGACCCGGCGGAGTCGGTCGAGCGGATCGTGCGCGGGCGCGGCGGCTACTGCTACCACCTCAACGGGGCGTTCGCGTTGCTGCTCGACAGCCTCGGCTACCGGGTCACCCGGCACGCCGGCGGGGTGCAACGCCACGGCACGCCCAACGCCGGGGCCAACGGCAACCACCTGGCGCTGACCGTCGAGCTGCCGCAAGGACAGTGGTTGGTGGACGTCGGTCTCGGCGACGGGCCGTCCGAACCGGTCCCGCTGACCGAGGGTGAACATCGACAGGGACCGTTCACGTACGGTCTGAGGCCCTCCGATGCGGAGCGTGGTGGCTGGCGGTTCGACCACGACCCGCGAGGCGGGTTCGCCGGCATTGATTTCCGGCCCGCGGCCGTACCGATGGAGGCCTTCGCGGCCCGGCACGAGCAGTTGTGGAACTCGCCGGACTCGCCTTTCGCGCGGACGGCGACCGTGCAACGCCGCGACTCCGGCGGCGCCGACGTGCTGCGCGGGCTGACCCTGACCCGGGTCGGAGAGACGGTCACCCGGACGGTTCTGGCCGAGCCGCAGCAGTACTTCGCTGCTCTGGGTGATCTGTTCGGGCTCACTCTCGGCGACGTGACCGGGGCCGAGCGGGCCGCGCTGTGGCGGCGCCTGGTGACTGCCCACGAACAATGGTCGAGCGGGACGTGACGGGCTCGTTGGCGGCCGAGCCGTCGCGGTCTAGTGCTGACGCGGTGGGGCGCCGCGCTGGCGCAGATACGCCAGGACGGCCTCGCGGGTGGTGCGGACCCCGAACATGGCCCGGGCCTCGGCGATCCGGCGGTTGGCCGTACGCAGCGACAGGAACTCGGCGGCGGCCGCGGCCGCGATCGTGTCCCCCGCGGCCAGCCGGTCGAGCAGGGCCCGCTGCTCGGGCACCAGATCGGCCACCGAATGGTCGTTGACCGGCTCGGCGATGCCCTGGTTGACCGGGCCCAGGCGGCCCAGGTCGTCGATCAGGGCCCGGCCCAGCTGCGACTCGGCGTCGCACACGGCGACGATGCCGGCGCCGCGGGCCGCGGCCAGCACCGCCAGCTGCAGGGTGTCGGGATCACCGACCCGGCCGTGCAGGACCAGGCGGCTGCCCGTGACGTCCCACGCCGGGTCGGGCAGGGCGAACCCGTCGCGCGGCACCCACCCGTCCCGGGTCAGGCGGCGTATCACGGTGTCGGCGTCGCCGTGATTGGCGACGACGTGGCGTGGAGCGTCGGGCTGTCTGGTCACCGGCCATCCTTGTGCGTCTCATTCGTATCGGTTTCTGATGGGTGGGTGGCGAAGGCCAGGGCGGCTGCTTCGGTACGGGTGCGGGCGCCGAGCTTGCGCATGCCGGCGCGGATGTGGGTGTCGACCGTCTCGGCCGAGATGCCGAGCTGGCCCGCGATGCGGCGGGTCGGCTCACCGGCGGCGACCAGCCGCAGGACGTCGGTCTCGCGGCGGGTCAACTGGTCACCCGAGCGGGGACTGCGGGTGTCGCGGTGCACGTGGTGGCGGCGCAACCCGCGGCGGGCCCGGCCGGCCAGCACGGTCAGCCCGGCCGCGTCGGCCAGTTGCTCCGCGGACAGCAGCGCGGCCACGGCCCGCGCCGGGTCGGTGTCGGTCACCCCGGCCGCGAGCAGGCATCGGATCCGCTCGCGCAGGGCGACCGGACGCCAGCTGTCCGCCGCGGCCGTGAAGCCGGTGCCGGTGGCCCAGGCGGTCAGCGTACGCCGCGCCGCGCCCGGAAGCCCGCCCGGAACCGGCGCCGCGGAAAGTTCCCCCAGATCGTGCGCGGCCCACTGCGCGGTGATCGCGTGCAACCCGGCCAGCAGACCGGCCGCCCCCGGCGCCGGGCTGTGCGCGGCCCGCTCCGGTTGCCCGTCGAGCCAGGCCGTCTCCTGCGCCACCCACGCCGTGGCCGGATGCTCGACCCCGGCCGCGTCCAGATGCGCCCGCGCCGCCGCCAGCAACCCGGTGTCGGCCTCGATCAGGGCCGCCGCCGCCGTGGCATACCCGCGCGCCTCGTCCGGCAGCGCCCGATCAGTCAGGTTCGAAGCCCGCTTCAGTACGCCGTCAGCCCCGTCCCACATCCGAGCCGCCACCACCGACCCGGCCGCCACAGCCCCGCCCCCGGCGCCCGGCCCGCGCATGCCCGGTGGGGAGGTGGCGTCGGACGCGTGGGCGCGATCCGGCCCGGTCGCGAAACCGGGCGCAGTTTGCGGTCCGGCTGCGCGGGACAGCTCCGGCCCTCCCGTTGTGTAGACCCCGGACTGGCTCGTCCCCGCGTCGGCGCGCGCACCCGGTTCGATGCCGGGTACAGCGGGCGCGGCCTGTCGAGTGCCAGGTGCAGTGGGTGCGGCCGTGTGGGCGACCAGTTCACCCGGGAGGGAGCCGTGCAGGGCCAGGGCCCAGTCGGCGGCGGCGGTGAAGCGGGTCTGCCAGCCGTAGGCCAGTTCGGCCGCGCTGTCGCGGGCGGCGGCCAGCGCCGCGTCGGCGGCGTCGGTGAGGCGGCCGTCGGCGCCCAGTTGTTCCACGAGCAGCCACGCCGACCAGCGGGCGATCAGGGGATCGCCGCTGCGGGCGGCCGCGGCCAGCGCGACGTCCCAGCCGGGGGCGCGGAAGTGGGCCTGGACCGCGGCCAGCGCGGCCGCCACGCCCGGCGACGGCTGGGGATGGCGGGCGTTGACCTTGCCGGCCAGGTCCTGGGCGCCGGACGGGTCGGTGGCCAGTTCGGCCAGCAGCAGCACCCGGTCGCGGGCGGCCAGCACCGGGCCGGTCGCGGCGTCGGGCACCGACCGCACGGCAGTTCGGGCCCCGGCCGGGTCGCCCGCTTGCAGCAGGGCTTCGCCGCGCAGCACGTCGGCTTCCGGCCCGAGCGGTTCGCCGGTCTGCAGCACCCGGGCCGCGGCCGACGGGCGGCCGGCGGTCAGGGCCGCGTCGGCCGCGGCCAGCCGGACCCGCGGGTCGATCGGCACGTCCAGTTCGCAGGCGAACAGCAGCAGCGCCGCCCGGTCACCCCCGGTGGCATGGTCGGCGGCCACCAGGGCCCGCCGGTGCGCAGCCACCAGGTCGCCGGCCGCCGCGAGGTGGCGGGCCGCCTCGGCCGGTGGGGTCAGCTCGGCCAGCCGGGTGTGCAACTCGACCCGGGCCGGCCCGTCGAGCAGCCCCGCCGCCGTTTCGGCCACATAGGACGACACCGGCAACAAAAGCTCGTCCCCCTGGGCGCCCTGCGCGGGTGCTGAGCCCAGCAGGACTGCGGCCGGGACGACCAGGCCGGCCGCGAGCAGGTCGGTGGCGCCGGGGCCGAGCAGGCCCGCCGGAGCGGGCCGCCCGAGCAGTCCGAGGGCGGCCAGCGCCGTACGAGCCGGCCGCGGCAGATCAGCCAGAGCAGTGGCGATCGCATACGCCACCTGGTCGATGCCGGGCCCGGAAGCCGCCCGGCCCGCCGCTGCCTGGCGGGCCAGCGCCGTGATGGCGAGGGGATTGCCCCCGGCCCGATCGACGACGGCGGTCAGGGTGGCCTCGTCGAGGTTTCCGGCGTTGCGGCGGGCCAGCTCGAGCGCGCCCGCCCGGTCCAGCGGCGGCACCTCGATCCACCCCGCCGCCGCCTGTCGCAGCGCTTCGACGGCCCCCGCGGGCAGCCGGTGCGGCGTACGCACCGCGGCCAGCACCCGGCAGCGGGCGGCCAGCAACGGCAGCGCGGCCAGCGTGGCCGGATCCGCGTAGTGCAGGTCGTCGAGCACCAGCAGCCCGCCGCGCACGCGGGAGCGCACGGCCTCGGCCAGCAGGTGCACGTCGTCGGCGGGCAGCCGGGCCCGCACGGCCCGCGACAGGGCGAGGGCGGGCACGGTCTGCAGCATCGCGAGCCCGCCCCCGGCGTGGACCGGGCCGGGCACCGCGGCGGTGATCTCGCGCAGGGCCGTGGTCCGGCCGCAGCCGGGCGGGCCGGTCAGCACGACGAGACCTGGGCGTTGCAGCATGGCGGCGGCCTGACGCAGCGCTTCCGCCACCTGACCCCCTCCCCCCGAATAGTTCTGGCGTGGCACGAACACGGGATCCCCTGCACCTGCCCCATCCGTAGGCTGTCCCTGCGGCGGGTGAGCTTCGCCCGCCCCTGGACGCGAGGGAGGGCCGGCCGTGACACCCGCCGTGGTCTGCACATTCTCCCCGACAGTGTGCCCGGCTGACGAGTCGTGGTGAGCGGCCCGCTGAGCGCCAGCGTAGCGACGCTCTGTGACGAAATGGCCGCTCGAGTCGGGAAAGAGGCCGCTGGGCAGCTCATACAGATCCGCGACCGGCTCGGTGAGCCGCTACGCGTTGCTATCGCGGGTCGTCTGAAAGCCGGAAAGTCGACACTCGTCAACGCGTTGATCGGGCGCCGGGTGGCCCCGACGGCGGTCGGTGAGTGCACGCGGGTGGTCACCCGGTTCCGGTACGGGCCGGCCGACCGGGTCGATGTGGTGGGCCGCGACGGCGTCCGCAAGAGCCTGCCGCTGGACGACGACGGCATGATCCCGCAGCGGCTGGGCATGCCCGCCTCCCGGGTCGCCTACGTGGATGTCACCCTCACCAGTGAGAAGCTGCGCGACCTGACCGTGGTCGACACGCCGGGCCTGGCGTCGACCGACACGGTCGTCAGCGCCCGGGCCGAGCAGGCCGTCGGCGTGTCCACGGCCCCGTTCGACGCCGACATCGACGCCGACTCGGCCGGTGAGGTCGCCGCGGCCGAGGCCGTCGTCTACGTGTTCACCCAGGCCGTGCGGGCCGACGACGTGCGCGCGCTGGAGGCGTTCCGCGACGCGTCGGCGCGGCTGGCGTCGAGCCCCATCAACGCGCTGGGGGTGTTCGGCAAGGCCGACACGCTGGTCGGCGGGGCCGGTGACCCGTGGCCGGTGGCCGCGCCGCTGGCCGAGCAGCAGGCGGCGCTGCTGTCGCGCACGGTGTCCGACGTCGTGCCGGTGGTGGGTCTGCTGGCCGAGACGGGCGAGTCGGGCCGGCTGACCGCCGCCGACCGGGAGGCGTTGCAGCGGCTGGCCGAGCTGCCCGCGGCCGAGTTGCGGCTGCTGACCGCGTCGGTCGACCTTTTCCGTACGCGCCGGGCCCCGGTCGGCGCCGAGCAGCGGGAGCGGCTGCTGACGCTGCTCGACCTCTACGGCATCGGTTTCGCCCTGGCCCAGCTGGCGGCCGAGCCGGGCGTGTCCACCGGGGAGCTGGTGCGCCGCCTGGTCGCCGCGTCGGGTTTCCCGCGGCTGCAGCACACGTTGCAAGAGACGTTCCGGTGGCGGTCCGACGCGATCAAGGCCGGGTGGGCGTTGTCGCGGCTCGAGCGTCTGGCCGGGCACACCCGCGACGAGGACGACCGGGAACGGCTGCGCGACGGGGTCGAGCGGCTGCTGCGTGATCCCGCCTACCACCGGCTGCGGCTGCTCGACGCGGCGCAGCGGGTGGCGACCGGTTCGGTGCCGATGCCCGCCGAGTGGGAGCAGGAACTGACCCGCCTGGCCACCTCGCAGGACCCGCGCTGGATCCTGCGGCTGCCCGAGGCCGGCCCCGACGAGCTGGCGGCGGCGGCGGTGTCGGCGGCGAACCGGTGGCGGGTGTACGCCGTGGCCGGGGCCGGGCCCGCCCAGTCGCGGGTCGCGCAGATCGCCCAGCGCGGTTTCCACATCCTGTCCCAGCAGCTCCGCAGCCCGCAGGTGCACCGATGACCGATCTGACCACGGCCCTGGACACGGCGGTCAAGGACACCCTGGCCTTCGTACGCACCCACGACCCCGACGCGGGGGCCGAGCTGGCCGAGCTGCGCCGCCGCCGGCTGACCCGCCCCGAGGTGGTGATCGTCGGCGAGACCAAACGCGGCAAGAGCTCACTGATCAACGCCCTGCTCGGGGTGCCCGGCCTGTCCCCGGTCGACGCGGCCGTGGCCACCGCCACCTACCTGCAGTTCGTGCCCGGAACACCCGGCGCGCGGGCGTGGCTGCCCGGCTCGGCCGAGCCGATCACCATCGACGGGCTGCGCGACTGGGCCACCGGTGAGCAGCGGGCCCGCCGCATCGAGGTCAGCCACCCGGCGCCGCTGCTGCGCTACGTCAGCCTGCTCGACACGCCGGGCGTGGGCGGGCTCGACCCGGCCCACACGGCGGTCGCGCTGGCCGCCGTGGAGCGGGCCACCGCGCTGATGTTCGTGGCCGACGCGTCGGCGCCGCTGTCGCGACCCGAGCTCGACTTCCTGGTCGCCGCGAGCGAACGGGTCGACGCCGTCGTCTTCGCCCTCACCAAGATCGACGCGTTCGCGGGGTGGCGGCGCATCCTCGACGACAACAAGGCGCTGCTGCAGGCGCATGCGCCCCGGTTCGCCGAGGCGGCCTGGTTCGCGGTGTCGTCCACGCTGGCCGAACTGGCCGTCGACGCCGGAGCTGACGACCAGGCCGCGCTGGTCGAGGCGTCACGGATCGCCGAGCTCCAGCACGCCCTGGTCGAACTGGCCGGCCGCGGCCACCAGCTGCAACTGGCCAACGTGCTGCGCGCCGCCCGCGGGGATCTGCTGCGGCTGGAAGCGGCCGCCCGCGACCGGGTCACCGCGGCCGACGCCGACCCGGCCCGCACCGCGCAGCTGCGGGCCGAACGGGCCGCGCTGGCCGCCCGCAAACGCACCGAGTCGCGGCAGTGGACGTTGCTGCTGAGCACCGAGACCCAGCGGGCCCGGGTCGAGACGGTCGGACAGCTGCGCACCCGCATCGCCGCCGTTCAGCAGGAGTTCTCCGAGCGCATCGACGCGGGCCGCGGCGAAGCGCTGGCCAAACTTCCGGAACAGCTCGACGCCGAGTTGCAGGCGGTGGCCGTGCAGCTCTCCGAACGCCTCGAAGAGACGTTCGCGCTGGTCGGAGAGAAGGTGCTGGCGTCGGTGTTCGACGACACCGAACGGGCCGAGATGCTGGGCCGGCTCAACGCCACCCTGCGCCACGCCATGGACGCCACCCCGCCGCGCGACGGCTCGGCCGACAACCTGCTGATCGCGTTGTCGGCGGGCGGGATCGCGTTCATGGCCGGGCGCGGCGCGATGCTCGGCGCGTCCGTCCTCGCGGTCGGCGGGGGGCTGCTCATCCCGGTCGCCGGGATCGGCCTGGGCCTGGCCGCCGGCGGGTACGTGCTGTACCGGCGGCGGGTGCAGACCGACCGGCAGCAGGCCCGCATCTGGCTGCGCGACGTGCTCGGCGAGGCCCGCGCCGCCCTGGCCGACGAGATCGCCAACCGCTTCACCGACCTGCAGTACGCCCTGAGCGTGGCCGTCGACGACGCCGTCGAGAAACGCCTGAAGGACCTGGACGCCCACATCGCCGAGATCGACGCGGCCGCCGCCGAGGACGCGGCCGGCCGTAGCAAACGCCGCGCCGCCGCCCAGCAGGAACTCGACGGGGTCCGCGCGAGGCTGCGCGCCGCCGACGCGGCACTGTCCAAGGCCCGGGCGCTGACGCCCGTGCCCCACGAGGAGGACCGATGACCGACCATCATCACGACTTCGGCGACCACGACGACTTCCCGCACTTCGAGGAGCCGCTCGCCGAACCGTACGAACCGCCCCCGTTCGATGATCATCACGAGTTGTACGACACGGACGACGACCACGGCGCGGCCGCTCCGCCTCTCGAGCATCACGACGATGGCGCGTACTCGGAAACGGTTGTCGACGACCACCCGGCCGAACTGACCGATGTGGCGGCGGTCGAGGACCCGCTCGACGTGTTCCCGCCCGCCGTCGACGTCGGTGAGCTGCCCGAACCGGTCGACGGCTTCCCGTGGATCGACACCGGCAGCCTCGGCGTCGTGCCCGCCGCCGCCCTGGACGAGACCCCCGAAGCCGTACGCCCGGAGGAGCTCGCCGAGTACGCCGGCGTCGACCTGGGCGAGGCGCAGGACCCGTGGGCCGCCCTGGCCGAGTCCGACGACCCGGCCACCAGCACCCTCGCCAAGTGGTGGAGCGAAAACTGAGTACGCGGCCTCTCCCCTTCGGTCGCACCCGGGTGACATAGTTTCGGCGCTGACGATCGACTTCTGGAGCCGAAACTCATGGCCGCACCCGGCACCGACACCACCCCGCCGACCGCCGGTCGGCGGGAACGCACCGGCTGGTACTTCTACGACTGGGCCAACTCGGCCTTCTCGACGACCGTCCTGACCGTCTTCCTCGGCCCGTTCCTGACCACGGTCACCGAGATCGCGGCCGGCTGCCCGCTGGGCACCGACGACTGCACCGGCCGGGTCCACCCGTTCGGGATCACCGTCGCCGCCGGCTCCTTCTACCCGTACGTGGTCTCCCTGTCGGTGTTGCTCACCGTGTTCGTGCTGCCCGTCATGGGGGCGATCGCCGACCGCGCCCCGCGCAAGAAGCCGCTGCTGGCCGGGGCCGCTTTCCTGGGCGCCGCCGCCACCATCTCCATGGTGTTCGTGACCGGCGACCGCTACCTGCTCGGCGGGCTGCTGTTCCTGATCGCCAACATCGCGTTCGGCGCGGCCGTGGTCGTCTACAACTCGTTCCTGCCGCAACTGGCGTCCCCCGACGACCGCGACAAGGTCTCGAGCCGAGGCTGGGCGCTGGGCTACCTGGGCGGCGGCCTGCTCCTGCTGGCCAACCTGATCGCCGTCATGCTGCTCTCGATCGACGGCGACGACCAGCGCACCCTCGACATCGCCCGGTTCTGCATCGTCTCCGCCGGCATCTGGTGGGCCGTGTTCACCCTCGTGCCGCTGCGCTGGCTCAAGGAACACCCGGCGGCCGGGGCCAGCACCGAGCGCGGCAACCTGCTGACCGACGGCTTCAAGCAGCTCGGCCACACGCTGCGCAGCCTCAAGGCGTACCCGTTGACGTTGTTCTTCCTGCTCGCGTTCCTGATCTACAACGACGGGATCCAGACCGTCATCGCGCTGGCCGCCCAGTTCGGCAGCGAGGAGCTCGACCTCACCCAGTCCACGCTGATCGTGACGATCCTGATCGTGCAGTTCCTCGCGTTCGGCGGCGCCCTGGCCCTGGGCGCGCTGGCCACCAAGATCGGCGCCCGTAAGACGGTGCTGCTGAGCCTGGCCCTGTGGCTGGTCGTCATCGTCGCCGCGTACTGGCTGCCGGCCGGTGAGCCGCTGCCGTTCATGCTGCTCGGCGCGGGCATCGGCATCGTCCTCGGTGGCAGCCAGGCGCTGAGCCGCAGTCTGTTCTCGCAGCTGATCCCCGAGGGCAAGGAGGGCGAGTACTACGGCTTCTACGAGATCAGCGACAAGGGCACCAGCTGGCTCGGCCCGCTGCTGTTCGGCCTGATCTTCCAGCTCACCGACAGCTACCGGCTCGGCATCATCTCGCTGATCGTGTTCTTCGTGGTCGGCGGCATCCTGCTGGCGTTCGTGCCGATCCGCCGCGCCATCACCGCCGTCGGCAACACACCCCCCAGACTGCTCTGATGGACATCACCATCGACGCCGGGTCGGCGACCCCGCCCTACGAGCAGGTGCGGTTGCGCATCGCCGCCCTGGCCGCCGCGGGTTCGCTGGCCGCGGGGGAAAAGCTTCCTCCCGTACGGGCCCTGGCCGCCGAACTGGGTCTGGCCGCGAACACGGTGGCCCGGGCCTACCGCGAGCTCGAACTGGCCGGCCTGGTCGAGACCCGGGGCCGGCTGGGGACGGTCGTCACCGCCCGCGCGGCCGGCACCTCGGCCCAGGCCCAGAAGGCCGCCCAGGCGTACGCGGACGAGGTGACCGGCCTCGGCGTCCCACCCGAACGGGCCCTCGACCTGGTGCGGGCCGCCCTGGGCCTCTGACCCGGTTGACTTGTCGCAAGTCTTGTCTCACTCTATTGGGACAAGACTTGCGACAAGTTGGGGAGGGGCCATGCGTCCTGCGGAGCTCGAGATCGCCCGCCAGTGGCTGGCCGCGCGCGGCCTGGCCGGCGTCACACCGACACCGGCGCTGGCCGCGCGCCTGACGGTCCGGCGCCGGGCCCGGCTGGGCGCGGCCATCCTCCCGGCCCTGTTCCTCGTCGGCACCGCCCTGGTCTACGTGTCGGTCCTGCCGATCCGGTCCGGCCCGCAGGAACGCTGGTCCTTCGTGGTGCTGACCGCCCTGGTGGCCGGGCTCGTGCTCGGCCTGTCCCTGCTCGACCGCTGGGTGCGGCGCGTCGACCAGCACGCCGGGGCGCAGCTGCCGCGGCGCGCGGCCCACTCCGTGCGCCCCGGCTGGCGCACCGTGCTCGGCGTCCCCCGGGCGGTCCTGCTGGCGAGCATCTACGCGGGCGCGGCCGTGCTGGCCGTCGCGGCCCTGGCCGTCCGCGACGGCGCCGCGAGATACCCGGCGGTCATCCTGCTCATCGGGCTCGGCGGCGTCGCGATCGGCACGGCTGTCCAGCTGCGCCACGTGCTCACCCACCCGGTGGTGGCCGCCGACGAGGGCACACTCCGAGCCGACTTCCTCATGCGCGTCGAGGACGCCCGCGAGGTCGCCCTGCCCACCGTGGTGTGGTCGCTGCCGGTCGTGTCGGTCTTCGACACCGGCCTCGACCCGTGGAACACCGGCTGGCTCGTGTTCATCGTCCTGAGCGCCACCGCGCTCGCCCTGATCACCTTCCGCGACGCGCGCAAAGCCCTGGCCGCCGCCGCATGATCGTCATCGACCCGGCGTCGCCGGTGCCCCCGTACGAGCAGCTCCGCGCCCAGCTCGCCGCCCAGATCCACGACCGGGCACTGGCCGTGGGCACCCGCCTGCCGACCATCCGCCGCCTGGCCGCCGACCTCGGCCTGGCCGTCAACACGGTCGGCCGCGCCTACCGGCAACTGGAGGAAGCCGGCCTGATCGAGACCCGCGGGGCGGCCGGCTCGTTCGTGACCGCCGCCGGCGAGCAGAGCCGCGAACAGGCCCACCAGGCCGCCGCCGACTACGCGGCCGTCATCACCCGCCTCGGCATCGACTCGGCCGAGGCCGTCCGCATCGTCCAGGCTGCGCTTCAGAGCCCCTGAGTCCGGCCGAACGCCTCGTGCGACTCGCCGGGCCGCGCGTACCAGGCCGGGGCGTCCGGGTCGGCCGTGGTGGCGATCCGCAGCCTGGTCAGAGCGCCGACCGGGGGCATCTCGTCCTCGGCGAACCAGCCCACCTCCAGGGACTCGTCGCCGTCGGGGCGGGGCTCGCCGCTCACGGCCCGGCACCGGAACCAGACGGCCAGATACGAGCAGTGGTCACCGTTCGGGTACTCGGTCTCGTGGACCGCGACCCCGGCCAGCTTCTCGATCTCGGCCACGATCCCGGTCTCCTCGGTGATCTCCCGCAGGATCGCCTCGGCCGGCTGCTCCCCGGGCTCGATCATCCCGGCCGGCAGCGACCACTGACCGTTGTCGGAGCGCTTCAGCAGCAGGACACGACCCTGGTCGTCGCGGACGACAGCGCCCGCGCCGGGCAGCAGGAGCAGGTCGTGTCCGACGTGCTTACGCATCCGCGTGATGTACTCGGGAACTGGCATGGGGCAGACGCTAGTGGATCACCGCAAACCGGCTCACCCCATCGGGCGATGGTGGCGCATCCCCGGGCGTCGATAGGCTGCCGCGCGTGCTTCGCCTGATCACCGCCGCGGCCGCCGTCGTCGCCACCGTCGCCCTCGCCCCGGCCCCGGCTCAGGCCCGGGCCGCCGCGCCCGTCGCCGGCTACAGCCTGTCCGCGCCCGACATCGGCTTCTCGAGCACCGGCGCCTTCCTGCCGGTCGTGCTCAGCGCCAACCACGTCGCGCCGCAGAAGATCACCAACGTGCGGATGATCCTCGACGCGACCGGGATCGCCGGTCTCGGCACGGTCGCCGTGCCCGAGGTGTGCGGCACCACCGGCCGGCCCGTCGCCTGCGAGGTGGGCACGATCGACGCCGCCCATGGGTACGCCCTGCCGCAGATCCTGCTGCAGGCCACCCCGGGCGCCACCGTGGGCCGGTCGGGCCGGCTGAAGATCACGGTCACCGGGGACGGGCTGGGCACCCTGGTCGTCACCCCGACGGTCACCGTCGACGAGGTCCGGCTGATCGTGCGGGGCAACACCCGCAGCACCGAGAAGCCCGGCGCGACGATCAACGCCGGGATGCGGATCTCCAACGCCGGCCCCGGCGCGGCCCGCGGCGCCCTCGTGCGGTTCGACGCCGACCCGGCCGCCCTGTCGTGGCTGCTCGACTACGAGAACTGCTGGCCCCGGCCGGGCGGCACCGTCGTGTGCGACCTGCCCGACGCCAACCTCGTCTCGATCCCCTACAACGAACTCGCCGGACCGGCCCTGAAAGTCGCCGACGACGCCCGCAACGGCCGCTACCTGGCCCGCACCACCTGGTGGGCCGGGCCCAGCGCCGACGCCGTGGCCCGGGTGCTGATCCCGGACGCCCAGCCCCGGCCCGGCCGACCGACACTGAAGCTGACGACGCCCACGCAGGACGACTGCTGCGGCACACCGACCTCACCGCCGACGGCCGGCATGCCGTGGACGTCCAGCGCCGACCGCTGGGTCGAGGTCGAGGGCGGCGCTGAAGGCCCGGGCACACCCACCGTTTCGCCCCCGACGACCGAGCCGACCCCGCCCGGCCTCCCCGGCGAGGACGTCGGCGGCGAGACCCCGGGCGCGCAGCCCCCCGGCCAGGGTGGAGGCGACGGTGGGCTGCCGATCACCGGCACCGACACCGTCCTCGCGGGCGTGGCCGGCGGTGTGCTGCTGGCCGCCGGAGTGCTGGCGTTCGCCCTGGCCCGGCGCCGCCGGACGCGGTTCACCGCCTGACGGGAGAGCTCGAACCGGCGCCGACACTTTCCGGACAGGCGAGCTTGACCCGGCGGCGTGACAGCCGGTTCACTGCCTGGCGTGGACGAATCACCGGCGTACGCGGTCATCCGGGAGGGGATGGCGCTGCGTGAGCAGGGCCGCCCCGCCGAGGCGAGAGCGCTCCTGGAGGGCCTGCTGGCCGAGGTGGAGGGCGGCGACGACGCGTACGCCAAGGTCTTTCTCGCCCATTCGCTGGCCGACGTGCAGCCCCGGCCCGAGGACGAGCTCGCCTGGGACCTGCGGGCGCTGGCCTTCATGGACGAGCTGACCGATGAACTGGCGGTCGAGCGGGGCAATCCCGGGGGCCGCGCAGCGCTGCTGCCGTCGCTGCACCTGAACCTGGCCGTCAGCTACCGGCGGCTCGGCGACGACGACAACGCCCGCCGTCACTACGACCTGGGGCACGCCCACCTGGGGGCGCTGGCCGACGACAAGTACGGCGACAGCATCCGGCACGCCTTCGCCACGGAGTTGGCCTAGCCGCGGATGACCAGGATGTGCCACACGTACTTGAGCAGTTGCAGCACCTCGGCCGGGGTGCCGAACGCGGCCCACGTGTGCGGCTCGTGAGTGGCCCGGCCGACCACGGCGGCGTCGAGGACCTCACGGTCGTAGTGGTCGGCCACCGCGCGGGCCAGGGGCGGAACCTCCGGGCCTTTCAGGTCGGCCGGGAACTCGTCGGCGGGCAGCGCGAAGCCGGGGGCCCACCGCAACTCGGGGCCCAGGCTGCGCAGCTGCGCCTCCACCGGCGTACCGCGGAAACAAGGGTCGGCCACGACGGCCGTGACGTCACCGCTGAGGGTGAGCCCGCCGTGGATCTGGGCCTCCACGTAGTGGTCCATCGCCCGGCCCGGCGCCACGCGGTCGACAGCCAGGGCGGCCATCCACTCGGCCGGGGACGCCGCCGGCAGGTTCAGCGCGCCGCCCGTACGGGAAACCTCGTCCAGCAAGGCCGCCCACACCGCACCGAACGTGGTCGCCGTGCCGAACACGGACGGTTCGGTGAAGCTGTCGCCATGACTGAACGTGGCCCGCTGCGCGACGTCCGGGGCCAGCACCAGGTGACAGCTGCCGAACCGTGGGGACGCGCCGTCCGGGTAGCCGGCCAGGTTCAAGGCGCCATACACCGGGCGACCCGCGTCACCCACGTATACGCCGGGGAACATGCGCTGCTCCCACACGTCCCGGTCCCCACCCGCGTACGCGGTCAGACCGCCGTTCGAGATCCGCGTCTCGAACTGGGACCGGTAGACACCGTCGGCCGCCAGATGCTCGGCCACCGTACGCCCGTCGGCCAGCAACCGGTCCGGGTGGAAGTTCACCGTGATCGGCGCCGCGAACGCCGGCCCCGCCTCGGGAAACAAATCCCGCACGTAGGCCAGGGCCCGCTGCGCCGACGAGGTCACTTCGGCTCGATCGTGTTCGTCGCCAGCAGCACCATCAGAATCACACCGAGGGCCACCCGGTAGTAGATGAAGATGCTGTACGAATGCCGCGACACGAACCGCAGCAGCCAGTTCACCGAGAAGTAGGCCACCACGAAACTCACCGCCGTCGCGATCAGCGTGTTCGTCCAGCCCACCCCGTCCGAGATGTTCCCGAACTCCTGATAGCCCTGCAGGACCGACGCGCCCAGCAACGCCGGGATCGACAGGAAGAACGACAACTTCGTCACCGTCACCCGGTCGAAGTCGCGCAGCAGACCGGCCGACATCGTCGCCCCCGACCGCGACACACCCGGGATCAGGGCCAGACACTGCACGAACCCGATGATCAACGAGTCCTTCCAGGTGACGTCCTCCTGATGACGGACCTGGGTGGCCGCATGATCGGCGAACGCCATCACCCCCGACCACAGGATCAGCGCCCCCGCCACGAACCACAGGCTGCGCAGCGTCGTCTCGACCTGATCCTTGAACAACAACGCCACGAAGACGATCGGGAGCGCGCCCAGCAGCACCGCCCACCCGAACCGGAAATCCGGGTTGTCCCGCTTGCTCTTGTTGAACATGCCGGCCAGGAAAGCCGGAACCACCCGCGCGATGTCCTTGCGCAGGAAGATGATCGTCGCCAGCACCGCACCCGACTGGATGATCACCGTGAACGCCGTGATCGCCGGATCGTCGATCCGGTACCCCAGCAGCTTCTCGAGAATCGTCAGGTGGCCGGTGCTCGACACGGGCAGGAACTCGGTAAAGCCCTCAACGGCGCCGAGCAGCACCGCTTCGAAGATGTTCAAACCCCGACCGCCTCTTTCATCCGCTTTTTACCGCGGCCGAGCATAGGCGGCGCCGTCATCCCCCAGCACGGCGGGCACGCGCCGCGGCGATCATGTAGGACGGATCACGGTCCAGATTGTGCCGGTCCCGGTCGTAGCGGCGCGTCGTCCGCGGATCGGCGTGACCCATCGCATCCTGCACATCCTCCAGCGGCACACCCTCGGAACGCGCCGTGGTCGCGAACGCGTGCCGCAACGAGTGCGGCGACAACCGGTCCGCCTCCGGAATGCCCGCCTCCGCGGCCAGGCGCCGCATCAGACGGAACACCGCGTGCCGGTCCAGCCGGCCCCCGGTCGACGTCCGGAACACCGGCCCGTCGTCCAGGCCCCGCACCGCCAGATACGCGTCCAGCGCCTGCGACGCCGACTCGGTCAACGCACGCCGCCGCTGCTTGCCGCCCTTGCCGACGAACCGCACCGTCCGGTGCCCGCGCTCCCGGCTCAGATCCTGCATGTCCAGGCCGACCAGCTCACCGACCCGCAGGCCGAGGTCGGCCAGGATCGTCATGACGGCGTGATGGCGTACGCCGGCCAGCCGCGCCCTTTCCAGCAGAGCGTCCACCTCTTCGGGCAGCAGACCCAGGGTCGCCGAATGATCCCGCGACACGATCGGGCGGTCGGCGCCCGCCACCGGATTCCCGTCGATCGCCCGGATCTTCACCAGGAAGTCGTACCAACTCGACACACCCGACAATTTGCGTGCCACCGTCGACGGGGCCAGATCACGAGCCTCCAAACCCCGGGCGTACGCGTTCACGTCGAGGAACGACACCTTCAGCGGATCCGCCCCACGCTCCGCGCACCACGCCAGCCACACCTGCACGTCCCGCCGATACGCGGCCCGGGTGTGCTCCGACAACCGCCGGTTCGCCAGCCACGCCTCCGTGACCTGCTCGGCCGGCCCACCGACCGACAGCTCCCCACCCTGCCTCGGAACCAGCTGCATGCCCCCATCGTGTCAGCTCTCGATCACCGAACCGTCCGCGACATGCCAGCGCCGGCCGAACCCGACCGACTCCGCGAAATACCGGTCATGGGTCACCACCAGCAAAGTCCCCTTGTAACGGCGCAACGCCTCCTCGACGACATCCAGCGCGTCCAGATCGAGGAAGTTCGTCGGCTCGTCCAGCAGCAGCACCCGGGCCGGGCTGTTGACCAGCACCGCCAGCAGCAACCGGCGCAACTCCCCCGCCGACAGACTGCTCATCCGCGCATCCCACTGATCCGGGCCGAACTGATGCCCCGCCAGGAGCTTCTCGGCATCGTCGAGATACACCGGCACCCGCGACCGGAAGAACTCCATCACCGTCGCCTTCGACCGCAACCCATCGGTCGTCTGGGGCAGCACCGCGGTGTCATCACTCTCGAGCGCGCGCAGCAACGTCGTCTTCCCGGCCCCGTTACGCCCGGTGATCAGAACGCGGTCACCGCGCCGCACCTCAACATTGATCCGGTCGAGCAGCCTCCGCGGACCCGCCGACATGGACAAATCGCGCGCCTTCAGCACCACCTCACCCGGATCCGCCTGATCAGCCGGGAAAGCCAAAGACAGAGGCGGACGCTTACGGGGCTCGGCGATCCACTGCACCGACTCCATCTGCCGGCGCAACCGCCGCTCCCGCACCTTCGCCTTCCGCGCCACCAACCGCGCCACCCGCCGCAGATGCGGACCGGCCACCCCCAGCCCGGAGGCGTTCTCGACACCGCGCGAATACTCCTTCGTCCGCTCGATGTCCGCCTCCCACCGCCGGCGGTCCTTCTCCTGCGCCTCGAAATCCAGCAACAGCCGCTCCCACCGCCGCTGCTTCTCCGCCCGGTACGCCGAATAACCGCCACCCGGATAGTCCTGCACCTCGGTGTCGATGCCGTCCAACTCCAGCACCCGAGAAACCACCGCATCCAGAAACGCCCGGTCGTGACTCACCGTCAGAACCCCACCGGCGTACGCCCGAAGCCAGCCCTGCAACCAGGCCACGCCCTCGGCATCCAGGTGATTCGTCGGCTCGTCCAGCAGCAGCACATCCGGCTCGTCCAGCAGAGCCCGCGCCAACAGCAGACGAGCCTGCTCACCCCCGCTGACCTGAGACAACCGCAAGTCGTCGGGCAGGGCGGCAATGTCGAGCCGCTGCCGGATCTCCGTGATCCGCGCCTCCGCCGACCAGCCCTCCAGAGCCGTCCACCGCTCCTGGGCCACCCCGAACTCGGCCAGCACGTCCTCACCGCCGGCCAGACGCCGCTCGAGCTCGCGCATCGTCCGCGTCACCACGGCCAGCTCACCCAGCCCCGCCGTCAGGAACTCGCCGACCGTGCCCTCCGGATCAGGCATCTGCTGAGCGACATAACCGACCCGGCTGCCCGGCGCGTAGGTGACACTGCCGGCCTGCGGCCGCAACTCGCCGGCCAGCACCCGCAACAACGTCGACTTGCCGGCCCCGTTCGGCCCCACCACCCCGACCCGGTCACCGTCCCCGACCACCAGATCGAACCCGGAGAACAACGGATCACCGTCGTACGAACAACTGAGATTGACAGCCTTCAACAAAAAGCCCTCCAAGAGCCGGACACCGACAGGGACACACCACCCACACAGGGCGGTTCACAAGGTCGGGTCGCTCTCACATGAAGAAGGGCACTCCCATCAGACGGCAACAGAACCGACGCCAACAATGCCCCGCCGGTGGCAACGCCGCAACCGGAATACGGCATGAGATGCTGACCGCTTGTCGAGCACCCCGGGGATCCACCTCAGCGCCCACCCGGCTACGGCGGTGCGGTCATGAACGTGGGCATCCTCGGCCAGGCCGCGGGCCTGTTCGCCGTCACCAACATCGACGACATCCTGATCCTGGCGCTGTTCTTCGCCCAAGGCGCCGGACACCACCACACCACCCGCAACATCTTCGCCGGGCAGTACCTCGGCTTCGCCGCCATCCTCGCCGTGGCCGTGGCGGCCGCCTTCGGCGCGACGTTCCTGCCCGACGACGCTGTGCCCTACCTCGGTCTTCTCCCGCTCGCCCTGGGCATCAAAGCCGCCGTCCAAGCCGGGCGACACCGCAACGACGCCGACGACGACCAGCCCGATTCCAGCGCCGACGCACCCGACATCCTCGCCGTGGCCGCAGTGACCTTCGCCAACGGCGGCGACAACATCGGCGTCTACGTACCTGTCCTCGCCACCGCAGGCACCGGCGGGATGACCGTCTACGTGCTCGTGTT
The DNA here is from genome assembly GCF_024137025.1 of Paractinoplanes aksuensis. Lineage (GTDB taxonomy): Bacteria > Actinomycetota > Actinomycetes > Mycobacteriales > Micromonosporaceae > Actinoplanes > Actinoplanes aksuensis. The sequence goes on along the minus strand of NZ_JAMYJR010000002.1, from coordinate 264,775 downwards.
CCTCGCCCTGGTCGCGGTCTGGGTCGCCGCCGGCCGCTTCTTCGCCACCCGGCCGGTCATCGCCCAAGCACTCAGCCGCTGGGGCCACATCCTGCTCCCCGTAGTCCTCATCGGCATCGGCCTGCTCATCCTCATCGGAGGCGGCGCCTTCGGCCTGTAGAGCCCCCCACCTTCCACCTCGCCGCTCCCCACGCCTCGAGCCCAGGTCCTCAGCTTTCATCCGGGGGGATCCGGGCGTCGGACGGCCCGCGTGGGGTGCTCGGCGATTCGCCCGGCGGCGCGCCGGGCTGACGAGGTCCGGGTCGGTCACCGCTACCCCGGCCGGACCGCACCGCCGACGGCCCCGGGTGACGCCGCCAGAAGCGCGGTGACCACCCCCGCACCGAGAAGCGTTCCTGCTGGGATCACGGCCTGACCCCATGACACCGTGGAGGCGTTCCCAGCCCGGGCTACCGGTGGTCAGCTGGGCGGGCAGTTCAGGGTGACGTCGCCACTGCCCTCCGGGCTGCCGCCGAGCAGGACGCCGTCCACGTACACGTCGACGGGCGCACCGGCCGAGATCCCCCGTTGCGGCTCACCCTCGTCGGCGCCGCACGCGACCACGCCCGTCAGCAGACTCGCCGCCACGAACCCGCTCGCCATCCCCGCCCGCACGCCATCACTCAAGCACGTGGAGTCCACTGCCACGAGGCGCTGTTCCCTTCGCTACGTTCCCCGCCGCTGAGGTCACCGACTCGGGTGCCCGCCCGTCGAGCACATCGGTCACCCGCGGGCAGCCGCAACCGGTCTGGGCAAGACCCGAAAAGGAGGCAGGGATGTCGTTGATTCCTTTTGGTTTTGGGGTGTTTGGAGGGTGTCGGGTGCGCCGGTTCCGAGGCGCACACCCTGCAAGCCGTCCTAGGATGATGATTTGGTAACTGCGTTCTCGCTCACGACGGGCCGCCCCGCGGAGATCCTGCCGGGACGGTGCGGAGAATTGAGGATGTGCCGCGATCCTCGGGAAGCGCCTCGCCGCACCGGCACACCGCCGGTCCCCTTCGGACCCGTGAGGACCTCGCCGTCCTCCGGCCCGATCTGGTCGCGCGCTACGACGCCGAACTGCCCGGCGCGCAAGCCTCCGTCCTGGCCCGGCTGCTCGGCGCGATCGACCGCGAGCCCCTCCCCGGCCTGACCGACCGCCAACCGGGCCAGGCCACGTTCACCCTCGCCGCCGGCGCTCATGGTCCGGGCGACTCCCGTGCCGGCCACGGAACAGCCGTTGTCATGGCGACCGTGCGCTACCCCGCCGAAGCCGCTCGTCCGTTCGCCGTCGCGGAAGCCGGTCTCACCGTCGTCTTCTCCACGAGCGAACCCCGCACCCGCCCGGATCTGGCCGCCGGCGGCCCGTACGCGGCGCCCACCACACCCGGATCCCCCGGCCTCCCCACAGGCACACCCCACACGCACGCTGGTCCCGCCTACGGCATCTCCAACGGCGAGCCCGACGCGGGTCACGCCGCTGGCCTCCTCGCGGGCGAGGCCGGCGCGGCCGCTCGCGCCGGGCAGGACTCGCCGAGCGAGCCCCACTCGGGCCCCACCCCGGGGCTCTCCCAGCGCGAGCCCCACGCACCCGCCCGCCACCCGGGCGGGTCGCACCGGTCGGTTGTCGAGCCGGCGGAACTCGTACGGCTGCTCTGGGGTGACGTCCCGCTGGCCGCTGAGATCGACAACAGCGTGGCCAACCTCGCGCTGGCCCGGGCGGCCCGGGGCGACCAGCGCCGGCCCGACCCGGGCGACCCCGACGCGCTCGGGCGCATCGAGCAGCTGGTCACCGACGGCCACCCCCTGCACCCGTGCTGCCGCACCCGGGGCGGCATGAGCGTGGCCGACGTCCTCGCGTACGCCCCGGAGCACTCCCCCGTCATCCGCCTGCGCCGCCTGCGGGTGCCGCGGGACCGCTGGTACGGCACCGCCGCGCCCATCCTGTTCGCGCACCCGTGGCAGGCCGACCGGCTCGTCGACCGTTACCCCTGGCTCACCCCCGACGGCGAGTCCGACCCGGTGCGGCCGTTGATGTCGCTGCGTACCGTCGCCCCCGTGGACGGTGGACCCCACATCAAGACCGCGGTGGACGTGCAGATGACCAGTGCCGTCCGCACCGTGTCGCCGGCGGCCGTGCACAACGGCCCGATCCTGTCGCGCCTGCTGCGCCGGCTCACCGCCGACCAGCCGATCGAGATCCTGGCCGAGATCGCCGCCGGCGCGGTGGTCGTCGACGGCGTCCCGCAGCGCCACCTGGCCCACGTCATCCGGGAAGCGCCGCAGCTCGGGCCGGGCGAGCTGGCCGTGCCGATGGCCGCGCTGGCGGCCCTCGGCGTGCCGGTCGTGGATCCGTACGCCTGGTGGGAAAGGTTTTCCGATCTGTTCTTCGGGCCGGTGACGCGGGTGCTGGCCCGCGGGGTGGCGCTGGAGGCGCACGGCCAGAACACGCTGGTCGTACTGGACCAGCAGCAGCAGCCGATCCGCATCCTGTACCGCGACCTGGGCGGGGTGCGGGTCAGCGCGTCCCGGCTGCGTGCCTCCGGGCTGGAACCGCCGGCGCTGCTGGGCGACCTGCCCAGCGACGACCCGGCCGAGCTGCGCACCAAGCTGGCCGCGGCCGCGTTCGGCACCGTCGCGGCCGAGCTGATCGCCATGTTCACCCACACGCGGGACACCGATCCGGACCGGCTGTGGGGCATTGTTGCCCGGGCTGTCCGCGCGACCGGCAGCGAGGACGTCCCGCACCTGCTCCGCGAGCCCCTGCCCGTGAAGGCCACGACCGCGATGCGGCTGGCCACCGACCCGCTCGACGACCGATGGGCCCTGCTCCCCAACCCGATGGCGGCACACGCATGAACAAGACCCTGCGCCCGGAACGGATCGCGCACACCGAGGCCGCGCTGGCCGTCCACTCCCCGCACCTGGTGCCCGGTTTCCTGGCCGCGCTGCCCGAGGCGGCCGACACGGTGGGCCGGCGGCTGCGCGGCGCCCTGGTCCGGGAGGGGCTGCGCGACATGGGCCCCGGCGTGCGGCACGGTTTCGGGCGGGTCGAGTATCCGAGCGCCGGCGCCGGCGACCCGGTCGAGCTGCTGGGCGACATCGACGCCCCCGGCTTCGCGGCCGAGCTGCGCAACGCCGTGATGAATCTGGCCATCGCGATGGCCCGCCCGCTCCCGCCGGTCGGCGACGACCCCGACGAGCAGGCGATCGGCCTGGAACGGCTGGCCGTGGCCGGGCACAACCTGCACCCCTGCGGCCGCACCCGGCTCGGCTGGGACACCGGCGACGTCCTGGCCCACGACCTCGAGACCGAGAAGACCCGCATCGGTTTCGTGGCCGTCCGCGAACGGCTGCTGCTCGGCGACGACGTCTTCCCCGAGATCAGCAAACCTTCCGGGTACGCCGTGCAGCCCGTCCACGCCTGGCAGCGGGACAACGTCCTGACCGAACGGTACGGCGACCTGCTGCGCGACAAAGACCTGATCATCCTGGACGACGAGCGCGACGCCATCCCGACCGCGGCCCTGCGCACGCTGCTGCTGCCCGGCACCGGCCAGTACCTGAAGGTGTCGCTCGACATCCAGGTCACCTCGACCCGGCGCAGCATCAGCGTGGCCAGCACCCGCAACGGCCCGGCCGTGTCGACCCTGCTGCACCGGCTCACCGCCGACGAGCCCCGGCTGATGCTGATGGCCGAGACCGCGGGCGCAGCCGTGCCGGTCGGGTCCGGGCGCGACCTGTCGGCCATCCGCCGCGACGGGCTGACCGGCCGGCTGCAGCCGGGCGAGCGCGCGATCCCCGGCGGAGCGCTGCCCCTGCTGCTCGACGAGCTGGTCACCGGGGATCCGGGCGAGTGGCTCCGGTCGTACGCGGAACTGGTCGTGCCCCCGCTGATGCGGCTGACCGCGCAGGGCGTCGCGCTCGAGGCCCACCTGCAGAACTGCCTGCCCACGTTCCTCGGCGGGCGCCCGCACCGGCTGGCCCTGCGCGACTTCGCCGGCCTGCGCCTGCACCAGCCCCGGCTGGCCGCGGCCGGCCACGAGATCGACCTGTGGCCGGGCTCGGTGGTCGGCACCGACGACCTCGACGTGTTCCGCGCCAAGATCGGGTACACGCTGTTCCAGGCCCACCTGGGCGAACTCGTGCTGCGCCTCGACCTCGACGAGGACAAGGCATGGCGGATCATCCGGTCCGTCGTCGACGAGCACACGACCGGCGACGACCACGCCGCGTTCACCGCGCCCACCGCCCTGCACAAGGCGCTGGTGCGGATGCGGCTGGCCGGCGAGGGCGACATCTACGTCCGGGTGCGGAACCCGCTGCATGCGCCCGCCTGAGCACGTCGTCCGGGCCCTGCTCGAGCTGCCCCGCCCGGTCTGCGCCTACGTCTACGACACGGCCGCGCTGCGCGCGAGAGCAGCGATGGTCCGGCCGAGCCTCCCGGTTCCCGCTTCCCTTCTGTACGCGGTGAAAGCCAACGGGAACCCGTCCGTGCTCGCGACCATGGCCGAAGTGTGCGACGGTCTCGAAGTGGCCTCCGGCGGCGAACTGGCCCTGGCCCGGGCCGCGGGCGCCCGCCGCATCGTCTTCGGCGGCCCGGCCAAGACCGACGCCGAACTGGCGGCCGCCCTCGACGCCGGCGCCCAGATCAACGCCGAGAGCATCCACGAACTGCACCGCATCGCCGCCCTGCGCCCCGGCGCCGAGGTCGTGCTGCGCGTCAACCGAGCCGGAAGTGCCCTGACCGGCAGCCACACGATGACCGGCACTCCCACCCCGTTCGGCATCGACGAGGCCCAGCTGCCGGCGGCGCTGGCCGTCCCCGGCGTACGCGTCATCGGCTTCCACCTGCACGCCGTGTCCAACAACCTGGACGGCGAGGCCCACGCCGAGTTCGTCCGCGAGGCCCTGCGCTGGTCGCCGGCCACCGGCATCAACCCACGCGTGGTCAACGTGGGCGGCGGCTTCGGCGTCGACTACCTCTCCGACCAGTCGATGGACCTGTCACCGCTGCGCTCCGTCTCTGTCCCGCCGGGCGTGGACCTGATTTTCGAACCCGGCCGCTACCTGGCCGCCGACGCCGGCTGGTACGCGGCCGAGGTCATCGACGTGAAAACCACCCACGGCCGCACCTTCGCCGTGCTGCGCGGCGGCACCCACCACTTCCGGCTGCCCGCCGCCTGGGGCTACAACCACTCGTTCACCGTCATCCCGGCCGACGACTGGCCCCACCCCTACCCGCGCCCCACCGCCACCGACACGCCCGTCGACGCCGTGGGCGAACTCTGCACCCCCCGCGACGTCCTGTGCCGGAACCAGCACGTCACCTCGGTACGCGCCGGCGACCTGCTCGTCTTCGGCCGCACCGGCGCCTACGGCTGGGACATCTCCCACCACGACTTCCTCCGCCACGACCCCCCACAGTTCGTCATCCTGTAACGGCCCGGCCCGGCCCCGGTCCGGCCCGGCCCGGCACACCCGAACCGGCTCGGCCTGTACGGCACCACTTGCATTGCCTGGCCCGGCCCGGCCCGGCCCCGGTCCGGCACACTCAACCCGGCTCGGCCTGTACGGCACCATTTGCACTGCCTGGCCTGGCCTGGCCGGGCCCCGGTCCGGCTCGGCCGGGCCCCGGTCCGGCTCGGCCCGCCCGGCCGGCTCGGTCAGTAAGCACGGCTCGGCCCGCCCGGCACGGCTCGGCCTGTACGGCCCGCCCGCTCGGCTCGGTCGGAGCTGCACGGCACGGCCGCGCGGCACGGGCCGTCCGGGGTCTTCGCGCTTTGCGTCGCTCAACAGCCGCCGGGGGCCGACGCACGCTCTGGCGAGTTTCTCAACCGGGTGAGCGCCACCGCAGTAGGCCGCGCCGCGCCCCTATCCCGTGAGCGTTTCTGCCCACCGGCGGAAACCTGACTCGGGGGCACGCTCGCAGTACAGGCGGAACTGGCCCCGCACCTCGTCGCGCCGCAACCCGCCCACGATGACCGGCGGGCGGTACCAGGGCATGTCCGGGCTCACCGGCCAGCGTGCGGCGACGGCGGCGCCGCCGTCGCCGGGCGATTCCAGCCCGTAGTAGACCTCGTCGACCTTGAGCGCCATAGCGGCGCCCAGGCACATCAGGCACGGCTCCAGGTTCACGGCCAGCCGCACCGGATGCGCCCGCGGCCGCCAGCCCAGCTGCTCGTCGGCCGCCGTCATCGCCAGCAGGTCGGCGTGCACGAGCCGCCGCCCCAGTGACACGTCCCGGGTGAACGCGCTCGCGATGATCTCGCCACCCGTCTCGACCACCGCCCCGATCGGCAACTCCCCGGCCGCCATACCCGCCTCGGCCACCTCGATCGCGGCCGCCACCAACTCGCTCGGCCCTAAAGTGGACGCCATGGCTCTCCAACTCCCTCAGGTCAACTTCAAGGCCCGGGACAACATCACCCTCGGCCAATTCTGGGCCGACGCCCTCGGATGGGTCACCGCCCAGGATGAAGGACCCGGCGTCACCAACGTCACCCCCGCCGACTTCGACGGGCCGAACCCCGGCGCCGTCTGCATCGACTTCGTGATCGTCGAGGACCCGGAGCCCGTGCGTCACCGCGTGCACCTCGACCTGGCCACCCGCTCCGAGGCCCACCAGACCGAACTGGTCGCCCACCTGCAGCGCCTGGGCGCGACCCCGGCCGACATCGGCCAGGGCGACGTCCCGTGGGTGGTCCTGGCCGACCCCGAGGGCAACCAGTTCTGCGTCCTGGAACCCCGCGAGAACTACCCCTTCGACCAGACCGGCCCGATCGCCGCGGTGGTCGTCAACTGCGCCGACCCCCGAGCCCAGGCGCACTTCTGGGGCACCGCCACAGCCTGGACGCCCCATGTCAGCAACGACAACTTCGCATCACTGCGCTCCCCCCAGAACGTAGGCCCCTACCTCGAATTCATCCGCACCGACGGCTGTCCCGGCCGCGTCCACATCGACCTGCTCCCCCACCGCGCCGAAGACCGCCCGGCCGAACTCGACCGCCTGATCGCCCTCGGCGCCCAACCGGCCGACATCGGCCAGGGCGACGTGCCCTGGACCGTCCTCACCGACCCCGAAGGCAACCCCTTCTGCCTCCTGCGCCACCGCTGACCCAGCTCGATCCGCCAGGGCAGGATCAGACCAGCCCAAGGCTTCCTCGGCGCGCAACTTTCAGATCGTTGCGCAGTTAGGGATGCCGCGCCTTGAAGGGTTGCTGGAAAGCCACGGGACAGCACCTTTGGCTCGTGGTGCCGCTGGGACGGATAACGCCAGACAGAAAGCCGTCAGGGCTCCCCGCGCGCCACGCCGCCCTCGACACTCTCGGCATTGCAGATGCCGGGGTCGGTGCCATCCGCCGCGCCACACCGCCCTCGACAAAGCAGACGCCGGAGTCGGTGCCATCCGCGCGTCACACCACCGCCGGCCTCCTCGGTGTAGTCGCGGTAGGGCAGGTCGTGGGCGAGCAGCCACTTGCCGCCCACTTCGACGTTCCGGCCCACGCCGGTGCGGCCGACGCGGATGTGGAGTGGGCCCGGATTACAGCCGGCCGGTGACCGATCGTCGCGGATGACTCGTCGGCAAGCGGTGGACGGCAGCCCCGGCGCTGGTCCCTGACACCGCAAACGGACGCCTGCCGCCTACTTACGTTGGCTCGGGGGCCTGCCGAATTCGCCGCGCTCCCCGAACCGGCGAGTGTCGGCCGGAGATCGCGACAGTGCCGATGCCTGCGACGGCCGTGGCCCGAGGCGTCACAGCGCCCTCGACGATCCCGGAGTGGCTGAGGCCGCGAACAACTTCGTTGTGGTGGCCCACAGCCGGCGTTCCCGATCGACGTCGTGGGCGATCGGCTGGACCGCGATGACGCGGTCTTTCAGCACGAAGGCGCCGTCGCGCAGGCCGGCCCACTTGTCGTCCAAGGCGACCGAAGCCAGCGCGGGCCCTGAACGCTGCGGCGTGGACACGCCTGGGATGCGGCCCAGGGCCCGGCTGATCGCGCGTAGCGCCGGTGGCGCACCGCGGCCCAGGTCGGTGCCGGGCATCCAGCCGGGCTCGAACACCGAGACGGCGACGCCCGGGCCGGCCTGGCGCTGCAACTCGTGGGCGTAATAGAGGATCGCCAGCTTCGCATTCGAATATGCGACGCCGGCTGCCTTAATCCCCGGATTTGTTGCCCCGGTCGCCGGGCGGGCCAGCTCGGCCGGGTCGCGCCACTGCGCCTCGGGCACGCCGAGCAGGCGCCGCCACACGTTCGCGTAGTAAGTGTTCGAGCCGAGCAGCACGACCCGGGCCGGCGTCGGCAATGCGCTGATCAGCTGCGCGTGGGCCAGATAGTTGACGGCGAACGTCAGCTCGAAACCGTCGGCCGATGTATGGCGCGTGTCCGACGACATCGCACCCGCGTTCGCTATCAGCGCGTGCAACGGTTGATCGCCCACCATTTCCCGTACGGTGCCGGCCGCCGCCCGCACATCGGCCAGGCGCGACAGGTCGGCGACGACTTCGTGCACGCGGGCGCCGAGCGTCCGCGCCTCGGCCGCCACCGCGGACAGCGCGCGGCCGACAAGAATCAGATCGGGGCGTAAGCCCGCCGGGCGACCCGCCATGGCCAGGACAGCGGCCCGGCCCAACCCGCGGGTGGGCCCGGTGATGAGAACGGTTCGAGTCATGCCCCGAGCTTGGCCCGGTTCGCGCCCGGCCGGCAGAGACCGCTTGTCGTAGGACTGGCAGGGCCACGACAACCCGGCGCCGGACGAGGAGACTGGACTCCGTGGAAGCATGGGAGTTCGGCCGGACAGTACGTCGGTGGCGCGACCGGGTCGCCCCCGACACGGTCGGGGTGCCCACCGGCCGCCGACGCCGCGCTGCCGGCCTGCGCCGCGAAGAACTGGCCCAGCTCGCGGGCATCTCCACCGACTATCTCACCCGCCTCGAGCAGGGCCGCGCCACCGCCCCGTCGGCCCAGGTCGTCGAGGCCCTCGCCCGCGCCCTGCGATTGCCTGCCACCGAACGCGACCAGCTCCACCGCCTGGCCGGCCACGCCGCCCCCGGCCTCGACGTCGTCCCCTCGCGCGTCACCGCCAGCGTGCAGCGACTGCTCGACCGCCTGGAGGGCACCCCGGCCGTCGTGTACGACGCCACCTGGACCCTGGTGACAGCCAATGCTCCCTACGACGCGCTGATGGGCGACACCACCGCGTGGCGCGGCCTGGAACGCAACGCCATCTGGCGCAACCTGTGCGGGCCGGCCAACCGCGTCGTCCACACCGAGCGTGAACAGGCCGAGCACGAAGCCCGCTTGGTGACCGATCTGCGCCTCACCGCGTCCCGCTACCCGGCCGACCAGTCCCTGCGGCGGCTCATCGCCGACCTGCGCGCCGCCACGCCCCGTTTCGCCGAGCTCTGGGACGGCGAAGCCCTTCCACCACTGCCCGACCCGTCCCGCCACAAGGTGATCGACCACCCGGCCGTGGGCCGCGTGACACTCGACTGCGACACCCTGGTCGTGGCCTTCGACGACCTGCGCATCACCGTCTACACCGCCGAGCCCGGAACCGAGGACGCCGACCGCCTGGCCCTGGCCGTCGTGATCGGCAACCAGATCCTGGTCGACCGCTCCTGAACCACGATCCGGCCGCTTGGGCCCCGAGATGGCGCTACGCGGAGCTGAATCGGAATGCGGAGCGCTGCGGATGCCCAGAACTCACGGTTCGCGAACGGCCCAGACCTCAAAGCACGGTTGGCAGACGTTGAGCCCTCCGCGCGGTTGGCGGACGTCGAACACGGGCCGGCGGTGCCTCGCCTCCAGAGGTGTCCAAGGCACGGGTGGTGGGTGAGGAACCCGGGTGCCCGAGGAACGGGTGGTGGGTGAGGAAACTGGGCGCCCGAGGAACGGGTGGTGGGTGAGGAAACTGGGCGCACGAGCGCGGGGTGCGGAGTGCGGGCAGGTCGAACGCACCTGCAACAGATGGTGCCGGCGCGACGATGGCTTTCTGTTCTTGATCTGGTGCTGCGAGCGGCCCGTAGGGTCGCTCTTCCGCTGTGCCGTTGATCTCTGCGTGTAAAGCATCCTAGGATGATGGCGTTGCCCCCTGGCGTTGCCCCCTGGCGTTGCCCCCTGGCGGTTTTTCGAGTCCCTGGGAGACTCGGTGACATCACCATCGGCCGGCAGCGTGAAACGGTTGCGTCAATGGGGATTCAGTTCCTGGGGCGGCGCCTGCCGTGGATGGGCGTGGCTGCTCAACTTCAGGAGGGGTGGAGTTCGTACTCCCAGCCCTCGCGCCAGGCGAAGTCGGCAGCCATCAGGGCTTCCAGCGGGATGCTGTTGACCAGGTGGTCCAGGGCCCAGCGTGTTGCGACGTGGCCGATCAGCAGGATGCGCTGGTTTGCCCAGCGGGTCGGTATGTCGTTCACGAATCCGCCTACTCGTTCGATTGCCTGGCGCCAGCTTTCGCCGGAGGGGTAGGGCTCGTCGAGGTGGCGGTCGCGGTGTTCGTGCAGTTCGGCTGCGGGCATGCCGTTGCTGGTGCCGTAGTCGCATTCGCGGAGGCGCCAGTCGAGCAGGATGGGGATGTTGCTGTCCTGGAAAGCGATCTCGGCTGTTTCGGCGGCTCGGCGCAGGTCGGAGGTGAAGACCGCGGTGATGCCGTCGTTGCGGCGGCGTTCGCCGAGTTCCGCGGCCAGGTGACGGCCTCGCTCCGACAGGCGGCCGGGGAGCCAGCCCGTTGCTACGCCGCGGTCGTTGTCCTCGCTCCAGGAGTGGGTTTCGAAAACGATCGCGGTCGGCATCGGTCTAGGCTAGCCAGAGCACGCGCCGGGGTGGCGGGCTGGCACACTCCTCGGATGGATCCGATCAAGATCGTTGAGACTTCGCCCGGGAACTTCAGCCTGCTTCTGATTGCGGGCACCACCGATGTGGACGGGGTCATCGAGGAGTTGGGGCACGAGCCCAACGGCTACTTCTGGGAGGGGGTGGCCGGCTGGGTGGTGCAGACGGAGGCCCCGGCGCTGACGGATCGGTTCAAGTACGACCCTGAGGGCGGCATGTTCGTCGCCTACGGCACCGACCGGCCTGCGCTCGAGGAGCTGTCCGTACGGCTGACGGCCGTCGCGTCCGACGCCGACCGGGCCCGGCAACTGGTCGCCGCGGCCAAGGAGAGCGGCTTCGAGTTCGACGACTGAGGTCCACCGCTGCCGACCCAGCGCACGGCCGACCGGGAGGATCGGAGCCGTTCGCGGTGGTGCGTCGGTGTCAGGAGGCTCAGCTGACAGCCGAAGCGTCGTTCGGGACCAGAGGTCGAAGCCGCCCGGCATCGAGCACCAACGACAAGAAGCCGGCTGCCGTTCCGGACCGGAGGTCGGAGACGCCCCGCGACGAGGCAGTGCCGGGCCGGGCCGGGCGATCGTGAGCGTCAGCTTGTGGTCAGGGCGCCGTTCAGGAAGAGGTCGACGACCTGCTCGGGCGGTAATGGCGTGTGGGCCTCGGTCGGCATGCGCGACCCGGCCTGGCAAAGGGTCAGGAAGGCGGCCGCGAGCGCTTCCACCGGCAGGCGCAGACGCGATCGGTCCGGCTCCAGCAGCCTGGCGACGGCGTCGCGTACCTCGGGCAGGTCGCTCATGATGCGCCGATCCTGGCGCTCGGTCGGACGCGGAGCGGTGACATCGGTCGAGGGGGTACTGGCGCCCGTGCGTGAGCCGTCGAGCATGGCCTGCTCGTAGGCGGCGAATGCGGTGCGTACGCGACGGTGGTGGGCGTCGAAGATGGTGAGCGCGTCGGCCAGGCGTGACTCGAGCGGCTGGTCCCGCCGGACCGCGTCCAGGGCGGCCACCTCGCGGGTGGCGTCCATCATCGCGACCATGTCGGCCTGGATCGTGGTGGCGCAGGCCCGCACCACCGCGTCCTTGTCGGGGAAGACGGCCAGCAGCTCGGCCTCCCCGACCCCGGCCGCGTCCGCGAGCCGGGCCATGGGCAGGGTGTCGATCTCGCCGAGGAGCGGGATGGCGGCCCGCACGACGAGCTCACGCAGCCGTACCGAATCGGGGGTGTCCATCGGACCGAAGAGTACGAGACCGGCGCCGGCCGTTCAGGGCCGAGCGGGGCGGAGCCGGCGGATCTCGCGCAGCGCCTGGCGGCGTACGTCGCCGGTGAGGGTGTCGATGTAGAGGGTGCCGTTCAGGTGGTCCGTCTCGTGTTGCAGGGCCCGGGCCAGGAAACCCGTGCCGTGGATGGTCAGCGGCTCGCCGTTGCGGTCGAATCCCGCCGCGGTCACCGACATCGCCCGCTTGGTCGGGAAGTACAGGCCGGGGATCGACAGGCAGCCCTCGTCGTCGTCCTGTTCGCCCTCGAAGTCGGTCAGCGTGGGGTTGATCAGGTGGCCGACGGTGCCGTCGACGTTGTACGAGAACGCGCGCAGGCTCACGCCGATCTGGGGCGCGGCCACGCCGGCCCGGCCGGGCTCGCGGACGGTGTCCTCGAGGTCGTCGATCAGCGCCCGCAACTCGGCGTCGAACGAGGTGACCGGGTCGGCCTCGGTGCGCAGGACCGGGTCGCCGATGATTCTGATGGGCCGCACTGACATGCCGAAAAGGCTATCCGGCCCCCGGTCTCAGCCCGCCAACAGGGCCAGCTGGTCGGCGGCCAGCAGCTCGCGCAGCTTGACCAGCGAACGGCGGGTCTGGCTCTTGACCACGCTCACCGGCAGTTCGAGCACGTCGGCGACCCGATCGACGCTGTAGTCCTCGAAATAGCGCAGCACGACTATCGCCCGATCGCGTTCGGGCAGGCGGGCCAGCGCGTCGAGCATCGTCAGACGCAGTTCGGGGCTTTCGCGATACGCCGGCTCGTGCATGACGGCGGCGGCCGACTCGCTCGACGAACGACGGCGGCGGTGATCCAGGAAGACCCGGAGCAGAATCTTTTGCGCGTACGCGATGAGGTTGTCGGACTGCACGGCCCGGCGCCAGCTGAGGAACAGTTTGGTCAGCGCGGTCTGGGTCAGATCCTGGGCCAGGTGCCAGTCGCGGCACAGCATGAACGCGGTGGTGCGCAGGCGTTCGGCGTGAGCGTGGGCGAACTCGGCGAACTGCTCGTCGTCGGTCATGAGACGAACACCGGGACCTGGCCGTAGCGGGCCTCGCCGACCTTCACCAGGTCGCCGTCCATGGTCACGCCCCAGCGCGGGTCGGCGGCGATCTCGACGGCCTCGTCGACGGTCAGGGCGACCTGGCCGGGCGGGTTGGTGCGGCCGTTGCCGGCCAGGCAGGACGCGACGTCGAGCTGCACGGCCGTGCCGTCGGGCCAGCGCGAGACGACCACCGTGTCCTGCAGGCAGTTGTCCGGGACGTGTTCGATCGACACCGTCGCCGTGCCGCCGCGGGGCGGCGGCGCGGCCTTGGCCGGGAGCTGCCCGACGATCAGGCGCACCATGCCGGGCCCGTCGCCGCGGTCGAGGTAGATCTGCACGTACCGCTCGCCGGTGCCGGAGACGGCCGCGTTGCTCGTCCGCCCCGCCGGCAACAGCTGCGTCAAGAGATGAAGCATGGCCCCCGTTGTCGCTTTCTCGCGCGGTCCCGCGGCCCGGTCGACGCCGCTGTGGATCGCCAACGTACGCCCGGGGGCGACACTCGTGGGGGCGGTCCGGCCGGTTGGCACAGATCCGGGAGACGCGGTGATCTTTCGTGCAGCCGAATCCGGAGGAACAGGAACAGCGCTCACGGACGGCGACGAAAGCACCACGGAATCGGCCGCCTGCATCGATTTACGGGGCTCGGAGTTGGCCGCCACGCCACCGGCCAGCACGACGGCGAACACGCCGACCGAACCGGCGGCCACCGACAGCGCCCGGCGGCGGCGCCGTTGCACCCGGTGGCCCTCGCGCAGCGCGGCACCCACCACATCGCCCAGCGGCGGCGGCCGTTCGTTGTTCAGTTCGGCCCGCAGCTGTGCTCGCAGGTCTTCGGTCACCAGCTCAACCCTCTCCGCACCCGTCTGGAAAGCAAGACGTGCCGACCGGGCCGTTCGGTGACCGTGGCGGCAGACCTCGAACGGAGGATTCCCCATGGTGCCCGCTACGACCCGATACGGCCAAATCCTCGGCGGCGGTTCTGTCGTACCCGGGTGGCATCGTTCCGGGCATGCCGAAGACGCAGTACTACACCGCCACTTCCATCGACGGCTACATCGCCGACGAGCACAACTCGCTCGACTGGCTGTTCGAGACCGGCGACGGCCGCGAGGACGAGCAGGGCACCTCGCCGTTCGCCGCGTTCTTCGCCGATGTCGGCGCGTTCGCGATGGGCGCGACGACGTACGAGTGGGTCCACGACCACGACAAACTCGGCGACCATCCGCAGAAGTGGCGGGAGTACTACGGCGACGTCCCGTCGTGGGTCTTCACCCATCGCCGGCTGCCGTCGCCGGCCGGCTCGACGGTGAACTTCGTGCAGGGCGACGTCCGCCCCGTGCACGCCGCGATGACCGAGGCCGCCGCCGGCCGCAACATCTGGATCGTCGGCGGGGGCGAACTGGCCGCCGCGTTCGCCGACGCCGGCCTGCTCGACGAGGTCATCCTCGGCGTCGCCCCGGTGACCCTCGGCGCGGGCGCCCCACTGCTCCCCCGCCGCCTCACGTCCGCCCGCCTGACGCTCACCGGCTTGGAACGCCGCGGCCCGTTCGCCTACCTGACGTACTCGGTGGGGGCGCCCCACTGACCAATGCCTGACAAACGCCCGTGGCGCTCGTGGTGAGAACGGCGAAAGCGGCCGTCCACCAACCGCGCGGGCTCGCACGCCAACGAGGGACTGATGCGCGCCCGGCGTGGTCGGGGTCGGCACAGCGAACTGGCAGCGGGCGTCGAGGCGCTGGTGCGCCGGCCGGTTCCGTGGCGGCCGCGGGCTTGGCGCGACGTCCGGCACGGGCGTCGGCGGTGGTGGTCAGGTGGTGGGAGCGGGTGGGCCGGCCAGCGCGGCTTTGATCGGGGCCAGTTTGGCGGCGGCCTCGGCGACCTCGGCTTCGGGGTCGCTGTCCCAGACGATGCCGCCGCCGGCCCAGGCGTGCACGTGGGTGCCGTCGACGGCGACGGTGCGGATGGTCAGGCCCAGGTCGACGTGGTCGGGGCCGATCCAGCCGACGGCGGCCATGCTCACGCCGCGGCCGACCGGTTCGAGGCGGGCGATCTCGGCCAGCGCGGCGATCTTCGGCGCGCCGGTGACCGAGCCGCCGGGCACCAGGGTGCGCAGCAGCGACGCCAGGTCGAGCTCGCCGGTGATCGGGGCCGACACGACCGACTCGGCCTGCCACAGACCGGACCACTGGCGTACGGCGAACAGCTCCTCGACCTCGACCGGGCCCACCCCGGGCAGCCGGGCCAGGTCGTTGCGGGACAGGTCGACGATCATGACGTGCTCCGAGCGCTCCTTGGTCGAGGCGAGCAGCTCACGGCGGCCCTCGGCGGTGGCGGGCCGGGTGCCCTTGATCGGCCGCGTGACGACCCGGCCGTCGCGCACCTCGACCAGCGTCTCGGGTGACGCGGTGGCCAGCGCCCACCCGTCGCCCACCAGCACGCCGCCGTAGCGCGCCCCGGGCAGCGTGGCCACCCGGTGCAGGGCCGGGACCGGATCACCCGTGTACGGCGCGCTGGTGTGTCCCACGACGTTGACCTGGTACACGTCACCGCGCCCGATGGCCTCCCGCACCCGCGACACCGCAGCCGCGTGCTCCGCGGGCGTCCAGCTCGGCGTCCACTCCCCCAACGCCCACGCCTCATTGCCCGGCGCAGAGCAGCCCGGCGCAGAGCCGCCCTCTGCCACCCAGGCCCTCGACGAGCCCGAACCATCCGGCCCGGTCGTGCCGTCCCGCGCAGTGCAGGAGCCGGCGGAACCGGAGACGTCCGCGGCCGACGGGTCGGGGTGTCCGGGAGCCCGATCCGGCGACTGACGCCGGGCTGGTGTCGCGTCGGGTGGGGGCGATGAAGGGTCCTGCTCGGAGGCGTCCCCGTCGGCTGCGGCGCCGGCCATGCCGGGTGAGGCCTCACCCCGCTGCCACCAGGGGGTGACCGGTTGCGACGGGGGCGCACTATCGGAGGGGAGATGTTCGTAGATGACTGCGTAGACGTCGGGGATCGCCGGGGTCGGGGATGAGGCGGCAAGGGGGCCGCCGGCCATTACGGAACCGGTGTCGGCGGACACGTAGAGTGCCGCTCCGCAGATCGAGCCAGCGCCGATCGGGCGAACGTGGGTAACCGTTCGGCCAATGTTTCGCACGCGCAGTCCGTTGCCGGCGAGGAAGTCGGCGACAAGCTCTGCGGGGTCACCGCCGTCGGACCTGCGCCACTCGAACCATGTTGACGCACGGTGACGGCCCTGGCAGGACGCCGGTGCGCCCGGCGGAGCGACGAAGGGAGGTGTCGGGAAGTGGCCGATCGACCGGCTTCCGTGGAGCATGGAAGGCGAGGATTCTGTCAATGGCGACACCGTCACCGGCTCGAACCGTCGTCGTTCGATTTGAGGTAACGTCCGTCACCGTCGTTGTGAGTCATCACACAAGCCCCCCGACCGGAGAAACACCTGATGTGCCAGCACACGAACCCCTGCCCCACCGCCGAAGCCGTCGATCGCGAGGCCGCGAGGACCGTCGCGACGTGTCGCGAGCAGGGCTGGAGCCTGCTCTGCAACGGCGTCATCGTCTTCGAGGACACCGGTGAGATCCTGCCCGACGGCACGATGATCGAACCGCACCGCGGACCGGCCCGCCACGCCCTCGCGGCGTGACTGAAAAGTAGCTGAAAGCCGACGCTACTCGCGAGTTCACTTCGCTACGCAGAGTAGCGAATGCGAGTAGCGCAGCGCGCCCCCCGACGACGAAGGGCGCGTCCGCCGCGAGGTCGCGGCTGAGCCGAGCCGAAGCTGAAGCAACAGCCCGAATCGGGCCGCGGCGACGATGTCGCCGCCACGGCCGCGGAGCCCGCGGGCTCAGTCCTCGAACGCCTCGGGCGACGGGCACGAGCAGACCAGGTTCCGGTCGCCGTAGGCCCCGTCGATGCGCCGCACCGGCGGCCAGTACTTCGCCGTCCGGTCCACACCCGCCGGGAAACCGGCCACCGACCGCGGGTACGCGTGCTCCCACTCGTCGGCCGTCACCGCCGACGCGGTGTGCGGGGCGTTCCGCAGCGGGTTGTCGTCCTTGGGCCACGCCCCCGCCGCCACCTGGTCGATCTCGCCCTTGATGGCGATCATCGCGGCCACGAAGCGGTCGAGCTCGGCCAGGTCCTCGCTCTCGGTCGGCTCCACCATCAGGGTGCCGGCCACCGGGAACGACATCGTCGGCGCGTGGAAGCCGTAGTCGATGAGCCGCTTGGCCACGTCGTCGACCGTGACGCCGGTCGCCTTGGTGATCGGCCGCAGGTCGAGGATGCACTCGTGGGCGACCAGGCCGCCGCTGCCCGTGTAGAGCACCGGGTAGTGCTCGCGCAGCCGCGAGGCCACGTAGTTCGCCGCCAGCACGGCCGTGCCGGTCGCCGCGACCAGCCCGTCCGGGCCCATCATCCGCAGGTAGGCCCACGAGATAGGCAGGATCCCGGCCGAGCCGTGGGCCGCCGCCGACACCGCGTGGTGGTCGCCCGGCTGCAGCGGGTCGCCCGGCAGGAACTCGGCCAGGTGCGACCGCACAGCGACCGGGCCCACACCGGGGCCGCCGCCGCCGTGCGGGATGCAGAAGGTCTTGTGCAGGTTGAGGTGCGACACGTCGGCGCCGAACTTGCCGGGCCGGGCGAAGCCGACCAGCGCGTTCAGGTTGGCCCCGTCCACGTAGACCTGGCCACCGGCCTCGTGCACCGCGGCGCACAGATCGGCGATCGAGGTCTCGTACACGCCGTGGGTCGACGGGTAGGTCACCATGATCGCCGCCAGCGACTCCGAAAAACGAGCGATCTTGGCGTGCAGGTCGTCCAGGTCCACGTTGCCGGCGTCGTCGCAGGCCACCACGACCACGCGCATGCCGGCCATGACCGCGCTGGCCGCGTTCGTGCCGTGCGCGCTCGACGGGATCAGGCAGACGTCACGGTGCTCGTCGCCGCGCGAGCGGTGGTAGCCGCGGATGGCCAGCAGCCCGGCCAGCTCACCCTGCGACCCGGCGTTGGGCTGCACGCTCACCGCGTCGTACCCGGTGATCTCGGCCAGCCAGCCCTCGAGCGTCGACACCAGCTCCTCGTACCCGGCCGTGTTGCCGGCGGGCGCGTACGGGTGGATGTCGGCGAACTCGGGCCAGGTCACCGGCTCCATCTCGGTGGTGGCGTTGAGCTTCATCGTGCACGAGCCCAGCGGGATCATGCCGCGGTCGAGCGCGTAGTCCCGGTCCGACAGCTTGCGCAGGTAACGCAGCATGCTGGTCTCGGAGTGGTGCGACGAGAACACCGGGTGGGTCAGGTATTCAGTGGTCCGCCCCAAAGCCTTCGCCCCGCACGCAGCGGGCGCCGCGACCGGCACACCGAACGCGGCAAGCACGGCGTCGACGTGCGCATCGGTGGTTGTCTCGTCGGTGGAGATCGACACGCGGTCGGCGTCCACGAGCCGCAGGTCGATGCCCGACTTGGCCGCGGCGGCGACCACAGCGGCCGCGCGGCCCGGAACGACAGCGGTCACGGTGTCGAAGAACGCGTCACTGGCGACCGAGACACCGCCCGAGGTGAGGCTGCCGGCGAGCGTCAACGCATGGGAGTGGACCCGCGACGCGATCGCCTTCAGGCCGGCCGGACCGTGGTAGACCGCATACATGCTCGCCATCACCGCGAGAAGGACCTGGGCCGTACAGATGTTGCTCGTCGCCTTCTCACGACGAATGTGCTGCTCCCGCGTCTGCAGGGCCAGCCGGTAGGCCGGCGCTCCGTCCGCGTCCTTCGACACACCGACCAGGCGACCCGGCAGCGACCGCTCGAGCCCGGCCCGCACGGCCAGGTAGCCGGCGTGCGGCCCGCCGAAGCCCAGCGGCACCCCGAACCGCTGCGTCGTGCCGGCCGCGATGTCGGCGCCGATCTCTCCCGGCGCCCGCAGCAGCGTCAGCGCCAGCAGGTCGGCCGCCACCGTCACCAGCGCGCCCTGGCTGTGCGCGGCTTCGATCAAAGACTTGTGATCCCGTACGGCGCCCGACGCCCCCGGGTATTGCAGGTGCAGCCCGAAGAAGTCATCGGGCAGCGCGGCGCCCGCGTCGAGATCCACCAGCACCAGCGAGATACCGAGCGGCTCGGCCCGGGTCCGCAGCACGGCGAGAGTCTGCGGCAACGTGTCCGCGTCGACCACGTACACCTGGGACTTGGACTTGGAGGCCCGCTTGGCCAGCGTCATGGCCTCGGCGACGGCGGTGCCCTCGTCCAGCATCGAGGCGTTGGCCGTGGTCAGCCCGGTGAGGTCGGTCACCATCGTCTGGAAGTTCAGCAGCGCCTCGAGCCGGCCCTGGCTGATCTCCGGCTGGTACGGCGTGTAGGCCGTGTACCAGGCCGGGTTCTCCAGGACGTTGCGCCTGATCACGGCTGGGGTGAACGTGCCGTAGTAGCCGAGCCCGATCATCGAGGTCGTCACCCGGTTACGGCCCGCGATGGCCCGCAGCTCGGCGATCGTCTCTTCCTCGGACGCCGCGTCCGGCAGGTTCAGCGTGCCCGACCAGCGGATCGCCTCGGGGATGGCGGCCTCCATCAGGGCGTCCAGCGACGCGTACCCGATGGTCTTGAGCATGTGGGTCTGCTCGTCGCTGTCCGGACCGATATGCCGGGATGCGAACGTCATGACGGGCTCCTGAGAGAGAGGTCGACAAGCGGCCTCCCCCTCTGTCACACCCCGGGGATGAGGGGATGCTTCAGAGTCGCCTGCCCACGCGGTCCTTTTGCCTGAGAGGTTCCGGGGAGGATTTGCCCCTTCGGCGCCGAGGTGAACCCTCGGTCTCTCCCGCATGGCTGGCCTCCAACCTACCAGCGATCATGGTCGGAGCCCCTATGCCTAGGGTGGGGTTGTGACCTACACCCCCGCGGGCGACCGCTACGACACCATGCCCTACCGGCGGACCGGACGAAGCGGGCTGAAGCTGCCCGTCATCTCGCTCGGGCTGTGGCACAACTTCGGCCACGAACGCCCCTGGCAGCGCCAGCGCGACATCGTGCGCCGCGCGTTCGACCTCGGCGTGACCCACTTCGACCTGGCCAACAACTACGGGCCGCCGTACGGCAGCGCCGAGGAGAACTTCGGCCGCATCCTGGCCACCGACCTCAAGCCGTACCGCGACGAGATCGTCGTCTCGACCAAGGCCGGCTACGACATGTGGCCCGGCCCGTACGGCGACTTCGGGTCCAGGAAGTACCTGGTCAGCTCGCTCGACCAGTCGCTGCAGCGGCTCGGGCTCGACTACGTGGACATCTTCTACCACCACCGGCCCGACCCGGAGACTCCGCTCGAGGAGACCATGGGCGCGCTCGACGCCGTGGTCCGCGCGGGCAAGGCCCAGTACGTCGGCCTGTCGAACTACAACTCGGCCCAGACGGCCGATGCGGCCGCCATCCTGAAGCAGCTGGGCACGCCGCTGCTGATCCACCAGCCGTCGTACTCGATCCTCAACCGCTGGATCGAGAAGGACAACCTGCTCGACACCCTGCAGGAGGTCGGCGCGGGCGCCATCGGCTTCAGCCCGCTCCAGCAGGGCCTGCTCACCGACCGCTACCTGGGCGGCATCCCGGACGACTCGCGGGTGCGGACCAGCCGCTTCCTCAACGAGGACGCCCTGACCAGCCAGACGCTGGGTCGCATCCACGCGCTCAACGACATCGCCCAGCGGCGCGGCCAGTCGCTGGCCCAGATGGCCCTGGCCTGGGCGCTGCGCGACGAGCGGATGACCAGCCTCATCATCGGCGCCAGCAGCGTCGAGCAGCTCGAGAACAACGTGGCGACGATCGACAACCTCGCGCTCGACGAGTCCGAGATCGGCGACATCGACGGGACCGTGCTCGACCTGTGATTCAGCACACGATCCTCGGCGTCGTGGTCGGGTCCCGGGCCTACGGACTCGACGGGCCCGGCTCCGACCACGACCGCCGGGGCGTGTACGCGGCCCCGACCCGGGCCTTCTGGACGCTCGACAAGCCGCCGACCCACTTCGACGGGCCGCTGGACGAGCAGTTCACGTGGGAGATCGAACGCTTCTGCACGCTGGCCCTGCAGGCCAACCCGACCGTGCTCGAGGTGCTCTGGTCCCCCATCGTCGAGACGATCACGCCGGACGGTTCCGCGTTACGGGCAGCCCGGCATGCGTTCCTGTCGCGCCGGGTGGCGGCGACCTACGGCGACTACGCGCGCGACCAGCTCAACCGGGTCACCGCCCGTCGCGAGCGCACCGGCGAGACCAACTGGAAACAGGCCATGCACATGATCCGGCTGCTGCTGGCCGGCGCCCACGTGCTGCGCACCGGTGACGTCCTGGTGGAAGTCCGGTCGTTGCGGCCCCGGCTGCTCGCCGTCAGGAGCGGGTCGGTGCCGTGGAATTCGGTCGTGGACTGGGCCCGCGACCTGCAAGATGATCTCGCGTCGGCCCGGGAGTCGACGGAACTGCCCGAGGCGCCCGATCGCGGCGCGATAGATCAACTGCTTGTCGGCGTACGGGAAAGGGGGTTGCAGTGACGACCGAAGTGCCCGAGTGGTCGGCCGAGGTGGTGGCGCAACTGCCGTACCCGGTGATCTTCGCGACGGTCAGCGGGGCCCACCTGTACGGGTTCGCGTCCGTCGACTCCGACCTCGACCTGCGCGCCGCCCACCTGCTGCCGGTCACCGAGGTCATCGGCCTGCGCCCCGGCCCCGAGACCATCTCGACCGACAGCTGGCGCGACGGCGTCGAACTCGACGTCGTCAGCCACGACCTGCGCAAATTCGCCCGGCTGCTCAACAGCCGCAACGGTTACGTGCTCGAACAACTGCTGTCGCCGCTGATCGTGGCGACCGGGCCGCTGCACGCACAGCTGGTCGAGCTCGCGCCCGCGTTCATCACCTCCGGGCACGCCCAGCACTACCTCGGGTTCGCCGCCTCGCAGCAGAAGCTGTTCGACAAGACCGGCACGCTCAAGTCGGCCCTGTACTGGCTGCGGGTGCTGCTGACCGGGCAGCACCTGATGCGCACCGGCGAGCTCGAGACCGACCTGGCCGTCCTCGGAACCGCTTTGCCGTACGTGCCGGAGTTGATCGCGATGAAGCGGTCGGCCGAGAAGGGACCGTTCCCGGCCGCCCTCGAGGAGCGGCTGCGGGCCGACACCGCGACGCTGCGAGTCGCGCTGGAAGAGGCCCGCGACAACTCTCCCCTGCCCGGCTACCCGGACCCGGCGGCGGTGGACGCGCTGGACGAAATCGTGGTGACGGCCCGCCTGAGCCCGCGATAGCCAGTGCGCCGAACTGCCGACGGCTGTCTACTACCGACAGCTCTGATCACCACTCGCGGGGCGGTGTGGGTCGTCGCCGAAGGCGTCGTTCAGTGGTCGGCGGCTCTGCCGCTAGAGCATCCTAGGAGGCTAGGAACTCGGTTTGGGTGGCGTGTCGGTTTACGCTGATCGCATGCCGACCGCTGCTCCCGCCGCCGTCCACCTCTCCCGGCCCCATCGGCCGGTGCTGGTGGCGGGCACCCTGGGCGAGCTCCGTGGGCCTACCGTGGGCCTGGTCGAGCTCCCGCTGCGGTTGTGGTGGGGTCCGCAGCGGGCGTTCGACCTGGCCGAGCCGACCATGCTGGCCTGGATGTACGAGAACGTCCTGCGCGAGGCCATCCGCGTCGAAGAGCTGCGCGCCTACCTGCACGGCCCGACCCTCGTGCGGGTGTGGCCCGACCTGAACCTCCCCCGCGGCGTCCGCGCCGCCTGGGAGGCCCGCCACGTCCACCTGCGTCATGCCGCCGCCCGGCTGATCACGGCCACTCGCTGACGGACCGTCCGATCGCTCGGGGCGCGCGAGCTACGCCTTCGGGTCAGGCGCAGATTCACGCCCGAGGCAGGCGACGACGACGGAACGGGCGAAAACGGCGGGCGCGACCAGCAGCCAGAGGCCGGCGAGCATAGCCACCGCCTCGGCCCGTGCTCCAGGCCGGAGGGTCCCTCGAGAACGGCGCCGACCGCGGAGACGACCACGGCCGCCCCGAAGACGACCACCGCCGGGTTGAGGGTGCGCATCTCCGCCGAGTCTTCCAGCCGGTCCCGCCGCACGGCCGCGAATCGCGCGGGACGACCGATACCCTGGCGCGATGACGAGCGTGGACGACTTCTACTCCGACGTCGCCCGCATCGCGCTCGCGGTGGCCACCGAGCACGGCTTCGTGCTCGGCGGCGGCTTCGCCTGGCTGGTCAACGGGCTCGTTCAGCGCCCGACCGAGGACGTCGACCTGTTCACCGACACGGCCGGCGGCGTTGCGGCGGCGGCCGACGGCGTGGCCACGGCCTTGCGAGGGGCCGGCTACCGGGTCGTACGGGAAGAGGGTGACGAGCTCTTCGCGGGCATGGACGAGGACTTGCAGGAGTTCCTGGTCGCCACCGACTCCCGGGCCTTGCGGCTGACGTTGTGCCGGCTCGACCGGTCGCAGAAGCCCGTCGTGATGGAGTTGGGGCCGGTCATGCACCTCGACGACCTGGTCGCGACCAAGGTGGCGGCGCTCGTGAACCGGCGCGAGGTGCGTGACTACATCGATGTCGCGGCCGCGTTGGAACGCTACCCCCTCGACGTCCTGCTGGAACTGGCCCGCAACGCCGACCCGGCGCTCGACCCGGAAGACGTGGCCGACGCCGGGCGTTATCTGGATCGGCTGCACGACGCGCGGTTCGCGCTCTACGGCCTCACCACTCGACAGATCGGCGAACTGCGGCAACGCCTCGCGCAGTGGCCGAGAGACTGATCCATAGAATGAACCCCGTCCGACCGCCCCGCCCACCGCCCAAGACCGGACTGAAGACGACCATATGACGCTGACCGACCGCCTCCCGGGCACCAACGATCCCGACGCCGTGTTCGACGCCTTTCAGAAGTGGGCGACCGAGCAGGGGCTGGCCCTCTACACCCATCAGGAAGAGGCGCTCATCGAGATCGCCACGGGGGCCAACGTCATCCTGAACACCCCGACCGGCTCGGGGAAGAGCCTCGTGGCGACGGGTGCGCACTTCATGGCGCTGGCCGACGGGCGCACCACGTTCTACACCGCGCCGATCAAGGCGCTGGTCAGTGAGAAGTTCTTCGCCCTGGTCGCGACGTTCGGCGCGCACAACGTGGGCATGCTGACCGGCGACGCCAGCGTCAACGCGGACGCGCCGATCATCTGCTGCACGGCCGAGGTGCTGGCCAACCTGGCGTTGCGCGAGGGCAAGGACGCCGACGTCGGCCAGGTCGTCATGGACGAGTTCCACTTCTATGCCGAGCCCGACCGCGGGTGGGCCTGGCAGGTGCCGATCATCGAGCTGCCGCAGGCCCAGTTCATCCTCATGTCGGCCACGCTCGGCGACACCTCGCGCTTCGTCGACGACCTCTCCCGGCGTACGGGGCGGGCCACCGCCGTCGTGGCCAGTGTCGAGCGGCCGGTCCCGCTGCTCTTCTCGTACGCCATGACGCCGTTGCACGAGACGATCGAGGAGCTGCTGCAGACCAAGCAGGCGCCGGTCTACATCGTCCACTTCACCCAGGCGGCCGCCCTTGAGCGGGCACAGTCGCTGATGAGCATCAACATGGCCACCCGCGAGGAGAAGGACAAGATCGCGGCGGCCATCGGGAACTTCCGGTTCACCGCGGGCTTCGGCAAGGCGCTGTCCCGGCTCGTGCGGCACGGCATCGGCGTGCACCACGCGGGCATGCTCCCCAAGTACCGCCGGCTGGTCGAGACCCTGGCCCAGGCCGGGCTGCTGAAGGTCATCTGCGGGACCGACACGCTCGGCGTGGGGATCAACGTCCCCATCCGTACGGTGTTGTTCACCGGCCTGTCCAAGTACGACGGCGTGAAGACCCGGCTGCTCAAGGCGCGCGAGTTCCACCAGATCGCCGGGCGCGCGGGCCGGGCCGGGTTCGACACCCTGGGCACGGTCATCGTGCAGGCGCCCGAGCACGTGATCGACAACGAGCGGGCCCTGGCCAAGGCGGGCGACGACCCCAAGAAGCGCCGCAAGGTCGTGCGCAAGAAGCCGCCGGAGGGCACGATCGGCTGGGGCCAGCCCACGTTCGACCGGCTCGTGGCGGCCGACCCCGAGCCGCTGACCTCGTCGTTCGGCGTGTCGCACGCGATGCTGCTGAACGTGCTGTCGCGCGGCGGCGACCCGTTCCAGGCGATGCGTCACCTGCTGACCGACAACCACGAGGAGCCGGCGGCCCAGCGGCGGCACATCCGCCGGGCCATCGCCATCGCCCGCGCGCTGGTGGCGGGCGGGGTCATCGAGCGTACGGAGGACGGGGTCTACCGGCTCACCGAGGACCTGCAGCTCGACTTCGCGCTCAACCAGGCGCTGTCGCCGTTCGCCCTGGCCAGCCTGGAGCTGCTCGACCGCGAGGCGCCCGACTACCCGCTCGACGTCGTGTCGGTGATCGAGTCGACGCTGGAGGACCCGCGGCAGGTGCTCTCCGCGCAGCGTCAGAAGGCTCGCGGCGAGGCCGTCAACGCCATGAAGGCCGAGGGCATCGAGTACGAGGAACGGATGGTGCTGCTCGAGGACGTGACGCACCCCCGGCCGCTGCTGGAGCTGCTCGAGGGCGCGTACGAGACTTACCGTCAGGGTCACCCGTGGGTCGCCGACTACGAGCTCAAGCCCAAGTCGGTCGTCCGCGACATGTACGAGCGGGCGATGACCTTCACCGAGTACGTGTCGTTCTACGGCCTGTCCCGCTCCGAGGGCCTGGTGCTGCGCTACCTGGCCGACGCGTTCCGCGCGCTGCGCCAGACCGTGCCCGAGGACGCCCGCACGGAGGAGCTGACCGACCTCATCGAGTGGCTGGGCGAGCTGGTGCGCCAGGTCGACTCCAGCCTGCTCGACGAGTGGGAGCGGCTGCGCAACCCCGGGGCCGAGGTCGAAGAGGTCCGCATCGACGACAAGCCGCCCGCGGTCACCCGCAACACCCGGGCGTTCCGGGTGCTGGTGCGCAACGCCATGTTCCGCCGGGTCGAGCTGGCCGCGCTGCGCCGCTGGGACCTGCTGGGCGAGCTCGACGCCGAGTCGGGCTGGACGGCCGAACGCTGGCAGGACGCGATCCTCGACTACTTCGACGAGTACGCGACGCTGGGCACCGGCCCGGCCGCCCGCGGCCCCGCGTTCCTCAACATCGAAGTCACCCCCACCGCGTGGATCGTCCGCCAGATCTTCGAGGACCCCGAGGAGGACCACGACTGGGGCATCGAGGCCACCGTCGACCTGGCCGCCTCCGACGAGATCGGCGCGGCGGCGATCGTCGTGACCTCGGTCGGCCCTCACGAATGAGCCGCCGGCGCGTCGCCGCCGCCTTCGCCGTCACTCTGCTCGGGCTGCCGGCTCTGACAGCGGCGACCCACGCGGCCGGGCTCGAACTCGCCGACGGGGTTCTGCTGTTCCTGGGCGCCGTGGTCGGGGTGGCGCTGCTGGGCGGGCTGTGGCCGGCACTGCTGGCCGCGGTGGGCGGGTTCCTGCTGCTGAACTACTTCTTCACAGCGCCCGTACGCAGCCTGGACATCAATACGCGGCAGGGCGCTCTGGCCCTCGCCGTCTTCGTGCTGGTCGCGCTGGCGGTGTCGTGGATCGTGGATCTGGCCGCGCGGCGGGCCCGGGAAGCGGTGGCCGCTACCGCTGATGCGCGGGTGCTCGGGGCAGTGGCCGGGGCTGTGCTGGCCACGCCGGATCCGATGCGCGGGCTGCTCGGGCAGTTGCGGGAGCTGTTCGGTCTGACGTCGGTTTCGCTGCTCGAGCAGGCAGCTGAGGGGTGGCGCGTCGTCGCCGTATCGGACAAGTCCGGCTTTTCGGATTCACGTGAAACATCTTTTTCGCGAAGCAGTCGGGCCGCCGCCTCCCCCACCCTCGTGGGTGGGCCGAACAGTAGCGCCCCCGAACCGGACGAAACGACTTATCCACAGGCGGCCGAGCGTGAGATTCGCGTCCCGGCCGACGACGGACTGGTCCTGGCCCTGCGAGGTCGCGACCTCGACGACAACGAGCTGCGCATAGCCCGGGCGTTCGGCGCCCAGGCCGCCGTAGCCCTGCGCCAGCAACGCCTGACCACCGCCGCCGAGGGCGACCGCGTCCGCTCCGCCCTGCTCGCCGCGGTGAGCCACGACCTCCGTACGCCCCTGGCCTCGGCCAAAGCCGCCGTGGCCGGCCTCCGCAGCGACGAGGTCCACTTCGACGAGCACGACCGCCGCGAGCTGCTGGAAACCGCCGACGAGTCCCTCGACCGCCTCGCCGCCCTGCTGGCCAACCTGCTCGACCTCAGTCGCCTGCAGGCCGGCGCCCTGGCCGTGCACCTGACCGACGTCGGGTTCGACGACGTCGTCCCCGTCGCTCTCGACGAGCTCGGCCCGGGCGGGCGCCGGATCACCGTACGGCTGCCCGAGGATCTGCCGGCCGTCCTGGCCGACCCCGGCCTGCTCGACCGGGTGCTGGTCAACGTCGTCGGCAACGCCCTGCGTTACAGCCCGGCCGACTGCCCGCCCGAGATCACCGGGCGCGCGATCGACGGCGACCGGGTCGAGCTGCGGGTGGCCGACCGCGGCCCGGGCATCGCCCCCGGCGACCGGGAGCGGGTCTTCCGGGCCTTCCAGCGGCTGGGCGACCGCGACAACCACACCGGGGTCGGCCTGGGTCTGGCCCTGTCCCGCGGACTGACCGAGGCCATGGACGGCACACTGGTTCCCGAGGACACCCCGGGAGGAGGGCTCACCATGGTCCTGACGCTGCCGGCGGCCGCGCCGTGACCCGCATCCTGGTCGTCGACGACGACCCGCAGATCCTGCGGGCGCTGCGGATCAACCTGCGCGCCCGCGAGTACGACGTGGAGGTGGCGGCCGACGGCGCCGGCGCGCTCAAGGCGGCCGCGGCCCACGCCCCCGATCTGGTCGTGCTCGACCTGGGGCTGCCCGACCTGGACGGCACCGAGGTGATCCGCGGGCTGCGGGGCTGGACCAGCGTGCCGATCATCGTGCTGTCCGGGCGGGCCGAGGGCGCCGACAAGGTGGCCGCGCTCGACGCCGGGGCCGACGACTACGTGACCAAGCCGTTCGGGGTGGACGAGTTGCTGGCCCGCATCCGCGCGGTGACCCGGCGCGCGCACCCGTCGGACGCGGCGCCGGGGCCGGTGACTGTCGGGAAGTACACGGTCGACCTGGCCGGGCACACGATCACCCCGGACCAGCGGCTCACCCCGACCGAGTGGCAGCTGCTGGAACAACTGCTGCGCAACCCGGGCAAGCTGATCACCCAGCGGAGCCTGCTGCACGACGTGTGGGGTCCGCAATACGGCACCGAGACGAACTATCTGCGTCAGTACATGGCGCGCCTGCGGCGTAAGCTCGAGGAAGACCCGACCCGGCCCCGCCACCTGATCACCGAACCCGGCATGGGCTACCGTTTTCAGCCGTAAGGGGTCCTGTCAGCTACTGGCCCCGGCCCGCCAAGGTCAGTACCGTGACGGCACGACCGACGCGCAGGAGTGGCCAGTGTCCCACAGCGACGTGTTCACGACCGGCGGTCGCCGGTTGCGCTACGAGGTGTCCGGCGCCCGTGACGGTGTCCCCGTGTTCCTGTTGCACGGCACGCCCGGCAGCCGCATCGGCCCCCGGCCCCGGGCCGGCGTGCTCTATCGCCTCGGCGTCCGGCTGATCAGCTACGACCGGCCGGGCTACGGCGGTTCCGACCGGCACCGCGACCGGACTGTGGCCGACTGCGCATCCGATGTGGCGGCGATCGCCGACGACCTCGGGCTCGACACGTTCACTGTGGTCGGCCGGTCCGGCGGCGGGCCGCACGCGCTGGCCTGCGCCGCCCGGCTGCCCGAGCGCGTCACCCGGGCCGCCGTGCTGGTCAGCCTGGCCCCGCACGACGCCGAGATCGACTGGTTCGGCGGCATGATGCCGTCCAACGTGGAAGAGTTCGGCGCCGCCTCCCACGACGAGCCCCGCCTGGTCGAGAGCCTGCGGCTGCAGGCCGACCGCACCCGGCGCAGCCCGGTCAGCCTGCTCGACTCGCTGCGCCGCGAGATCGCCGGCCCCGACCTCAAGGTCGTGCGCGATTTGATGATCCAGCAACGGCTGGTCGAGGCGTACGCCGAGGCGACCCGCGGCGGGCCGTACGGGTGGATCGACGACGTGCTGGCCACCCGCCGCGACTGGGGGTTCGACCTGGTCGACATCAAGCAGCGGGTGCGGGTGTGGCACGGCGCCGAGGACAACTGCGTCCCGCCCGCGCACGCGCGCTGGCTGGCCGAGCGCATCCCCGGCGCCGAGCTGACCGTGCAGACCGGCACCGCTCACTTCGGGGCCATGGAGATCCTGCCCGAGATCCTGTCCTGGCTGGCCGAGCCCGCGCTGGTGGCCTGACCGGGCACCCCGCATGCCCCCGGGTCCACCTCGTGACCCTGGAGCAGATCCTCGAAGACCTTTTCGTACGCCGGGTCGCCCGGGTACCCGCTGTGGCCGCGCGCGGCCCGCCGCGCCTCGAACGCGGAGTCCTCGATGGTCGCCGGGTCCCGCAGACGCAGGTCGGGCCCGACCGCCCAGTACTTCGGGTAGGGACATTCGTCGGGCGCGCAGCCACCCGGGCAACCGCAGCGCTGTTTCGAGGTGTGGCCGGGGCAGTCGTCGGGGCAGCCGATCCGGTGCCAGCGGTCGATGTCGGGCCCGAAGCTCGCCGCCGACGACGGCGCGGCCCAGGCCAGCACCGGGCCGCCGAGCGGGTCGGTCCACCGGTAGACGCTGCGCCACCGCCCGCCCAGACCGCGGTACACCCCGCACAAGCGGTCGTAGCCGAAGTACGAGGGGAAGAACCGCGCGTACAGGAACTGCAGCTGCGACCCGTACGTGATCATCGAGAGCCGGCCGAGGGCCGTGCGGGCCCGGTCGGACCGCAGGTCGCCGTCGTGCCCGCTCCGCGTCGCCTCCTCGGCCAGCACCGCACAGGCGGCGGCCGTGATGACGCTGCCCTGGCTGTGCCCGGAGAGCACGATGCGGCCGGCCGGCCCGTCGCCGACCAGCGGCTGGTTGGCCAGCTGCGAGGCCCGCCCGGCCACGGCAAGGACGGCCTTTCCTCCGTACGGCGGCGGACACAGCGGGTGCCCCGTGCGGGGCCAGAACGACAGCAGGTCCCAGACGATCCCCACGCCCGTCCGCAGTCCCGCCCGGCGCCACGTGCCCAGCCCGAGCACGACCAGCCCGGTCGCGCCGAACGACACCACGGCCACGCCGAGCTGCCCCAGGGGCCCGGTGGCGCTGGCGGTCAACGGGGACGACCCGTCCTCGACGAAGATCAGCCACACGCCGGCCAGCGCGGCCGCGATCACGGCCAGACCGCCGAGCAGGGCGATGAGCCCGAGCACGTGGTGGTAGCGGTAGCGGATCAGCGCGAGCCGCCACTTCGCGGCCACCCGGGCCCGGGCCCGTTCCAGCCCGTGCCGCTCGCTGTAGTCACCGCACAGCTGGTCGGGGTAGCTGTCCCGGTCGAGCAGGAAGACCAGAAACGACAGTCCGACCACCAGCACGATGCCGCCGGTGATCCATTCCGCCTGGCGGCCCGCCCCGGCCCAGGACACCTCGTCGCCCACCAGGGCCGTCCCGCCCACCCCGACCGCGACCACCAGCGCCAGGAACAGCACCCACCACCATTCGCGGCGCAGGAGCCAGGCCGCCATCGGCAGCAACGAGACGGCGAGCAACAGGGCCAGCCCGCCCCACACCGCGGCCAGGACCCAGTAGACGCTGGCCACCTCGATCCCGTCGCCGGCGCCCTCGAGAACGGGCTTGCCCAGGGCGCGGGCGGTCCAGAACACCGCGGCCGCGCTCATGCCCATGCCGGCGACCGCGCCCAGCGCGGCCCCGATCCAGCCGGCCATGCCGCCGAAGAACGGCCGGAACGGTTTGGGCACGGCCCGCATCTCGCGGCCGTCGGCGCAGCAGGCCAGCCACGCGCACACGACCAGGAAGACGAGCAGGGTCAGCCCGAGCAGCGCGCTCACCCCGTTGGCGACACCCGCGAACAGACCACCGACACCTTGCGGGCGCACCCGGCCGCGAAGCACGTGGTCGAGGCCGTGGGCGCTCAGGACCACCGCCGCCAGGGCCGCGGCCGCCGTGACGTAGCGGGCGACACGCATCCGGCGCGACAGCGCGGTCGTGTCGTGCCCGTCGGAGGTGAGCACGGCCGGCGCCGGGTTGGCGATCACGACGTACAGGTTGGCCAGCAGGCCCGCCCCCAGCAGCCCGGCCACGACGGCGCAGGCGGCGGTGAACGCCGGCTCGTAGC
This sequence comes from Paractinoplanes aksuensis, assembly GCF_024137025.1. Lineage (GTDB taxonomy): Bacteria > Actinomycetota > Actinomycetes > Mycobacteriales > Micromonosporaceae > Actinoplanes > Actinoplanes aksuensis. The sequence goes on along the minus strand of NZ_JAMYJR010000002.1, from coordinate 233,305 downwards.
CGGCCCACCGGCCCGGGAGACCCAGCATGGCCAGGGCGAGCAGCCCGGCGACGGCACAGCCGACCGTGACGTGGGCCGCGCGCTGCGACGACGTCTGCAGCGGGCCGCGCCAGAAGCCGGGGTCACCGGGGTCGCCGTTGCTGTGCGGACGTTCCCGGCGCGGGCGGCCGGGCGGGTCGTGCGGGAAACCGAGCCGGTCGAACTGCCACAGCACGGCCAGCAGGACGATCGGCAGCAGCGCCGTGACCAGCGTGCGGATCCCGTCCGAGCGGTCGCTGAACCGGGCCAGCAGCCAGAAGCCGCGCCCGCAGTCGTCGTCCGGCCCGCACTGCCGGGCCAGCACACCCCAGGCCAGGTAGCAGGCGGCCACGACCATCGTCACCGTCGACAACAGACCCAGCAGCCGCAGCACGCCGTCGGCCAACCGGTCGCGCCGGCGCCGGCGGGCGGGCATCAGCAGCGCGAACCGGGCCACGTTGACCAGCGCGAACGGCAGCAGCAGAAGCCACAGGGCCCGGGACGGCGAGCCCGCGGTGTAACGGCCCCAGTGGTAGCCCTCGACCACCCGGTCGGGCGGGGTGGCGTGCGTACGCCGGAAGATGCGCCCGTCGTCGTCCCCCGCCACCTGCGTCGGCCACGGATCGTCCAGCATCGACTCGATCGGCGTTCCGCTGACGCCGTGCACCCGCAGTTCCGCGGCCTGTTCCATGGCGCTCACTATCCGCAGCGGCGCGCCGCGCGCAGTCAGGTGCCTTACTCCTCACTCGGACGGGTATAGGAATGGCTCATGACCACGTTTGTTCTCGTCCCCGGGGCCTGGCACGGCGGCTGGTGGTACGAACCCTTGGCCGCCGAACTCGAGAAGGCCGGGCATCAGGCGGAATGCGTGACCCTGGCCGGGCTCTGGCCCGACGACGACCTCGCCCACCGCCCGGTCAACCTCACGACACATGTCGACCAGCTCGACGCGCTGGTCGAGGATCTGACAGCCGGCGGCGACCCGGTCGTGCTGGTCGGCCACAGCTACGGCGGCCAGGTGATCAACGAGGTCGCCGACCGCGGGCAGGCCCGGATCAGCGCGCTGATCCACCTCGACAGCGACATCCTGCTCGACGGCGAGTCGTGCTGGGACGTCACCACCGAGGAGAACCGCCGGTACTTCCTGGATTCGGTCGGCGCCGACGGCCTCGGCCTGGCCCCGATGCCGTTCTTCGACGACCGGGCCCGGCCCCACCCGTTCGCCACGCTGCTGCAGAAGACCCGCCTCAGCGGCGCCTGGAAGTCGGTCCCGATCAAGCGGTACGCGGCCGCGACCGACACCCCGGGCGGTCCGCAGGCCCCGGTGTCGATGGAGCGCGTACGCCATGACCCGGACTGGCACTACGAGGAGTGGCCCACCACCCACAACGTGCTGCGCGACGGCCCCGACCGCGTGCTCGGACTGCTCAGCGACTTGTAGGGTTCGCACGTGCCACCCGAGACGATCGAGCAGCGGTCCACGCTGGTGTACTTCGGCGACGACGCGTTCGCCTACGCCGGGCGGCACCAGCACTACGGCGAGATGCGGGTGCACACGCACAGCTTCGTCGAGATCGCGATCGTGTCCCGGGGCGACGCCGTGCACCACAGCCTCAACGGCCGCCAGCAGCTGCGGGTGGGTGACGCCGTGCTGCTGCGGCCGGGCGTGTGGCACGGCTACGAGGAGTGCCGCGACCTCGAGGTGTACAACTTCTGCTTCTCGGCCGAGCTGCTGCGCCAAGAGCTGGGCTGGACGCGTGACGACCCGCTGCTGGGCCACTTGCTGTCGACCGGCCCGTACAGCGAACGCCGCCGGGGCATCCTCACCACCCACCTCGAACCGGCCGAGCGCACCCAGTGCTTCGGGCACCTCGACGCCCTGGCCGAGCTGCGCACCCATCCGGCCCACCTGCACCGCACCGACATGATCGCCCGCGTCGTGCTGGCCCTGGGCTGCGTGGCCCGGGCCGTCGGCGACGGGGTCCGGGCCGAGCCGGTGCACCCCGCCGTCCTCGAGGTGATGCGGCGCATCGAGGACGTACGGTCCGGGCCATCGCGGAAAAGGTCGGCTGGCCCGACCAGAACTACTTCGCCCGGCGCTTCCGGGCCCACTACGGGCTCACCGCCACCGAGTACCGCACCCGCTTCACCCGCGGGATCGACCTGGGCTCGGTCCGGCGGCCGCCTCCGCCCGCAGCAACACACTGACCGCGTACGGGTCGCCGTCGCTGACGATCTCGCCGGCCGGCCGCATCCCGAGGCGCGCCATGACGGCGCGTGAGCTCGCGTTGTCGCGCCGGGTGCACGAGGCCACAGCCTGGGCGTCCAGCTCTCCGAAGGCGTACGCGAGACCGGCCCGCCCGATCTCGGTGGCGTAACCCCGTCCCCGGCAGTTACCTCGCAGTGCCCAGCCGAGCTCGTACCAGCCGGAGTGGTCCCGCGCCCACGACTCGTCGGGCAGGAACGCGCGCAGCTGACCCCAGTCGTCGTCCAGCGGCGGCCGGGACAGGCCACCACGCCCGACGAGCTCGCCGCTCCCCCGGTCGTACGCGATCCACTTGTGCACGCCGTCCCGCCGCCAGCCCTCGCCGATCGCCCGGGCCGACCCCTCGACCTGATCGTACGTGGGTTTCTCGCGGTGGTACCAGGGCCACACCGCGTCGTCGGACAGAACCGACCACAGATCCCGTACGAGGTCGGGTCCGCCCGGCACGAGGCGGAGCCGCTCGGTCAGGAGCTCCACGCCGCCCGCAACCGCTCCGCGTAGGGCCGGCGCTGCTCGGCCGACACGAACTCCGGGTACGGCTGGGTGCCGTAGAGGTCGTCGCCGGCGTACCGGGGGAAGACGTGGACGTGGTAGTGCCAGGCGTCCTGGTTGCCGCTCGGCTCGTTGTGCTGGCGGACCGACGTGCCGTCGCAGTCGTACGTCTCGCGGACGGCCACGGCCACCTCGCGCACCAGGTCGTGCACGGCGTGGCCGTAGCGGGCAGGCAGGTCGTACAGGTTCTCGTGGTGCGCGTCCGGCACGACCAGCACGTGCCCGTGGTTGCGGGGCCACCACCGCGGCGCGATGAACGCGGTGGCCAGGCCGGTGCGCCGCACGACGTCCTGCTGGGTGTTGATCCGCCACTCGTCCTCGCCGCCCGCCACGAGCCGGCAGAACGGGCACGAGTAGCCGTCGGGCTCGTGATTGAACATCGTCGAAGCTTAGGGCCTGTCTTGCCGATCACGTGGGTGCGAGGCGAGGTCCAGGTGGTAGCTGGGCCACGCCGCAGCCCCGCGTGATCGGCAGGACAGGCCCTCAGGCCTCGGCACCCTCGAGCACGGCCTCGGCCCGCTCCGGGCTGCCCTCGGCCAGGCCGCGGTCGATCGAGGCGCGGGCGGCCAGCCACATACCGACGCCGATCAGGAAGACCAGGCCCTCGGTGACGGTCAGGGCCCAGATGATGCCGGGCAGGCCGAACAGGCTGTTGCCGAGCAGCACGATCGGGATGAACAGGACGCCCTGGGCCATCGACATGACGATCGCGGGCCGGGCCCGGCCGGTGGCCTGGAACAGCGAGGTGATCAGGCCGGCGAACCCGTTGGCCACCGTCGCCACCAGCTGGGCGACCAGGATCGTGACGCCGATGGCCAGCACCGCCTGGTCACCGGAGAACGCAGTCAGCACCTGCTCGCGGAACACGAAGACCGAGCCGCCGAGGACCAGCATCACGCCGCCGACGGTGATCGCCGACGCCCGCAGGGCCGCGTTGAGACGAGCCCGATCCCCCTTCCCGTACGCATAGGCGAGCAACGGGAGCACGCCGAGCGTCACGCCCATGATCAGGAACTCGGGAACCTGGGCGATCCGCACCGCGACGCCCATGGCCGCCAGCGGCCCGTCGCCGTACCCGGCGGCCAGGTTGTTCAGCACCAGGACCGTGACGATCATGAACGCGAACTGCAGCAGCTCGCCCACACCGACGCCGAACACCGGCTTGAGCACGTCCGCGCGCAGCGTGAACCAGCGCGGGGCCAGGCTCACGTGCTCGCTGTTGCGCTGCAACCAGTACGCGAAGTAGGCCACCGTGATCAGGTTGGCCAGCCCCGTGCCGAGCGCGGCGCCGGCCACACCCCAGTGGAAGAACAGGATGAGAACAACGTCGAACACTACGTTGGCGATCGTGGACAGGATCAGCCCGTTCATGGCCTGCCGCGCCGCGCCCTCGGCCCGCACGATCTGCTCGAGACAGAACGCCGCGGCCAGCACCGGCACGAAGGCCAGCATGACGGCGACGTACTCCCGGGTGGCCGTCACGGCGGCGGTGTCGGCGCCGAGCAGGGTGACCAGCGGGTGCAACAGGGCCAGACCGGCGCCGCCGACCACGACCCCGGCGATGACCGAGCCCCAGACGGCGAACGACGAGACGTGCTTGATCCCGGCCGCCTGCCCCGGGTCGTGCTCGGCCGCGCCGAACAGCCGCGAGATGAGCGCCCCGCCGCCGACCCCGAACACCCCGCCGATGGCCATGACCAGGCCGAGCAGCGGCGTGCCGAAGGTGATCGCGGCCAGCAGTGCGGTGTCGTGCTGCGAGCCGATGAACCCGGCATTGATGACGTTGTAGACCGCACCCACGATCATCGCGGCCGCCATCGGCACACAGAGGTGCACGAGGGCGCGCAGGATCGGCGCGGTGGAGAGATACCAGCGGTTGGAGCGGGACGCGCTCATGACTGCCTCTTTCATCAGATTTCGGGCACCACAGAGCGCGCCGGGGCGCAGCTCGGGCCTTTTACGCAGGCGGGAGCGCGCGACGGCGGACCGGCGCGGTGCGGGTGAGGTGCGGGGGTGTTCTAGCGGGTCGGCTGCGGCAGTTCCGCGGTGATCTTCTGGAGCAGGGCCTGCAGGGTGGCCCGCTCGTCGTCGTCGAGCGGAGCCAGGATGCTCTCGTCGGCGGCGGCCATGGCGACGTCGAACCCGGCGATCAACTGCTGCCCGGCCGGCGTGGTGAAGACGCGCTTGACGCGCTCGTTGCCCGGCTCGGACCGCCGCTCGACGAGCCCGCGCCGCTCCAGCCCTTGCAGCAGGCTGGACACACTGGCCGCACTGGTCCGGGTGACCTCGGCCAGCTCACGCTGGATCGCCCCCGGCTGCTGGGTGAGGTAGCCGAGCACGAAGCTCTGCTCGAAGCTGAGCCCGCGCTCGCGAACCCAGTCCTCGGCCGCCTTGCGCTGCGCCCACCCGATCCAGCGGACCAGCTGAAGCGACGTGGTGAGATCCGGTGCGTCCATACTCAGAACTCTAACCGTTAGAGCCCTAACCGTCAACGCCCTAACAGTAGGGCTCACCGAGTCACCCTCAGAACGGGTGGGGATCCAGGGTGCGGTGGACATAACGCCCTTCCCGCAGCGCCTCCACAGCCGGGTGGGTGTCGCCCAGCAGGTCGCGCAGGCGGCGGACGGCCTCGCGTTCCAGGGTCGGGTCGTGGCCCTCGACATCGGCCCGCATCAGCGACAGGTTGGCCTCGGCCCGGGCCGTGTCCGGGTGGTTGTGGCCCAGCAGGCGTTCGATGCCGGCCACGACCGGCACGATCATGTCGTAGGCCTCCGGCACCGCGCCCCACTCGGCCGTGAAGATGGCCAGGTTCATGCGGGCCGCCTGGGTGTACGGGTGGTCCGGCCCCAGCCGCCGGTCGAAGCCCTCGGCCGCCTCCCGGGCCAGCCGCCGCGCGGTGCCCAGGTCGCCCAGGGCGCGGGCCACCGTCGACCGGTTGCTCACGCAGGTCAGCGTGTGCGGGTGCGACGCCCCGAGCCGGGCCCGGTAGGACCGTTCGACCCGGGCCATCTCGTCCCCGGCCGTGTCCGGCTCCCCCGTGGCCAGCAGGTTGACCGCCCGCGAGAGCCGGCAGGCCAGCGTTTCCGGCCCGTCCGGACCGAGCAGCCGGTTCAGGTTGTCGTAGGCCAGGTCGAGCCGGTTGGCCGCCTCCCGCGACCGGCCCGCGCTGCGCTCCGACACCGCCAGGTTCGTCATGGTGCTGTACGTCTTCGGCGCGTTGTCACCGAACGCGCGGCGATGGCGGGCCAGCACGTCCTGCAGCAGGGTGATCGATTCGACGTACTCCCCGGCCTCGCGCAGGTCACGGCCGAAGTTGTTGCCGACCTGCAGGGTCAGGATGTGGTTCTCGCCCAGCACCAGGTTGCACCGCTCGTAGAGGTGCCGCTCGCGGTCCCGCGCCTCGCGCACCCGCCCCGACAACCGGAGCGAGCTGGCCAGGTTGTTCATGGCCATCATGGTGCGCAACTGGTCCTCGCCGAAGTTCTCGATCCAGGCCGCGGTGGTCCGCTCGTCCAGGCGCAGCGCGTCGGCGTACAGACCGAGAGCGCGCAGCGAGGCTCCCAGCCCGCCCGCCGTGGTCAGGGTGTGCGGGTGGTTCTCGCCCAGCAGGTCGCGCTGCTCGGTCAGCACCTGCTCGTCCAGGGCCCGGGCCTCGGCGAAGTCGGCCCGGTCGCGGACGATGTTGCTCAGGTTGAAGCGCAGATAGAGCAGCTGACGGCTCAGCGAGTCGCGCTCGGCCGGGTCGGTCAGCCGGTCGCGCAGCTCGGTCCAGCGGCGCACGTACTCCTCGGCCAGGCGGCGGCCGTCGTTGTACCCGCCGGACTGCCACACGTAGCGGACCCGGTCGATGATCAGCCGCCGGACCGGTTCCTCACGGGACAGGTGGGCCTGCGAGACCTCGAGGTGGGTCCACAGCTGGCGGAACCGGGGCCAGTTCTTGGGGTCGTCGACCTCGCCGGTGGGCCGGGCCGCGGCCAGCACGAGGTGCACCTGGCGGCGGGCCTCCTCGACCTGTTCGGGGGTCATCCGCTGGCGCACCACGTGCTGCACGATCCGGTGCACGTGGATCTGGCCGCCGCCGACGTCGACCTTGAGCAGGGCGAGCCGGTTGATCTGCTGGATCAGCGAGCCGCGGTACATGGCGTCGGTGACCATGGGGTCGAGCGGGCGCAGCAGTTCGGCCATCCGGTCGCTGTAGACCAGGTCGAGGGCGATCTGCGGGGCCAGCACCGAGCACAGGGTGAGCAGCCGGTAGGCCGCGGCCGAGCGCTCCTCGAGCCGTTTCAGCGACAGGTCCCACACCGATTCGAGGTTGGCCGGGCCGTACTGCTCGATGTGGCGCAGGTAGTCGGAGACCGGGGCGCCCGTGTCGGCCAGCCAGGCGCCGGCCGCGGCGACCGCGATGGGCAGGTCGCCGAGCAGCTCGGCCAGTCGGGAGGCGTCGTCGGCGCGCAGGCTGGGGACCCGCCGCCGCAGGTGGCTGATGCTCTCGCGGCGGTCGAACACGTCGACCTGGACGGTCTGGGCGTGCTCGCCCCAGGCCGCGTCGCGCGAGGTGACGATGACGTGGCCGCCGGGCCCGGCCGGCAGGAAGCGGCTGACCACGGCGATGTCCTCGGCGTTGTCGAAGACGACCAGCCAGCGGCCCAGGGCCCGGCCGCGGCGCAGCGCGCTCAGCACGGCCTGGGCCTGTTCGGCGATGCCGCCGTCGGAGGCCAGACCGAGCTCACGGGCCAGGTCGGACAGTTGCGTGTCGACGAAGGTGACCGGGTCGGCGTCGATCCACCAGACGAAGTCGTAGGCGTTGCGGAAGCGGTGGGCGTACTCCATGGCGACCTGGGTCTTGCCGATGCCGCCCATGCCCTGCAACGCGACCGGCGACGCCCCGGACAGCACGACCGGGCTGCTGCTGGTCTGCAGCTTGCCCCGCAGATCCTGCAGGTCTTTCTCGCGGCCGGTGAACTGCACGTTGCGGATGGGCGCGTTGAACAGCAGCGTCGACCGGCCGGGGTAGCGCAGGCCGATGCGGGTGCGGTCGAAGTCGTCGACCGGGTGCCCGACGAGTCGCAGCAGCCGGGTCACGGCCAGCTCCTCGGGCTGGCCGCTGAGGAAGGCCGAGTCGCTCTCGGACTGCCCGCGCAACGCGCTCACGTCGGTGACGTAGACGACCAGGGGCGTACGCGGGTCGGTCCGGTCGCGGGGCACCCGGGCCTGCTCGGCGAGCGCGTTGGCCGCCGAGACCACGGTCAGGATGCGCCCGGCCGGGGTGGGCACGTTGTCGGCGTCCGGGTCGACCGCGACCGGGTGGACGGTGACGCCCGCGGTCTCGAGCACCTTGCCGATCCACTCGGCCCAGACCCGGTCGTCGGGGGCGAAGCGCAGCGCGATCGTCGACTCGGGCCGGACCGTCGGGCGGACGAACCGGGCCGCGGTCCGCTCGCGCAGCGACTCCTCCATGGGCGGCAGCGCGGTGATCTCGCCGTCGGTGATGTATTTCGTCAGCGTCTCGTAGGCGGCCAGCATCGAACTGCGCGAGCCCGGCCGGTCGCCGAAGGTGGCCAGGGTCTCCTCGTACGCGTAGAAGGGAACGTAGGGCACCTCGACCGTCGACCAGTAGGCATCGCGCTCGGCCGTGGTCATGTTGCCGGGCAGCCCGCCGAACCGCTGGCGGGCGGCGATCCGCCCCGCGTCGGCCCGCTTGAGCTCGGCCAGGTCGACCCGCATGGGCACGGGCAGGATGCGGATCTGGCGGCGGCCCTGCTGCGACGACACGTTGGCGGCGACCGTGGCCGCGCCGTCGATGCCCTGCTCGCTGAACGTGAAGCAGTCGATCAGCACGTCGGGCATGTGCACCGTGCAGATGCCGGCCACGTCGCTCCACCCCGTCCGCGAGTCGATCAGGGCGTAGTCGTAGTGCTGCTTCATGTCCTCGCGCAGCGCGTCGAACAGTTGCCCGCCGCCCAGCCGCTCGTAGAACTCGTCCCAGTCGCGCTCGTAGACGCTGCGCGCGTAGTCCTGGTTCTGGCTGCCCGCGCCCAGGAAGTCGAGCGTGCCGCCGTTCGGGAACCGGTCCCAGTTGATCGTGAAGGCGTGCCGGCTGACCCGGGCGTAGTCGCGGTGCCAGTCGTCGTCGCGTTCCACGTCCTGCAGGGTGGCCTGCTCGTAGCCGCGGACCAGCTCGATCACGCCGCCCGAGTCGGCCAGCGCCTCGGGCTCGACGAACGGCCGGAAGAAGCGGTGCAGGCCGGGCGACTCGAGGTCCCAGTCGGCCACCAGCACCCGTTTGCCGTTGGCGGCCAGGATCCAGGCCACGTTGGCCAGCGCCATCGTGCGGCCGGTGCCTCCCTTGTACGAATAGAACGTGACGACCTTGCCGCCGCGGCCGTCGGTCATGCTGGTTCCCCCGTGATCCTGGGCAGGGTCGAGTCGGCGCCCTTGGGCAGGAACACCGGGGCGGTCTTGCGGTACGCGGTGCACGCCTGGTCGATGATGGACGGCATCCGTTCGGCCAGGCGGTCGGCGTCGCGCAGCAGCGTGATCCGGCTGCGCGCCACCCCGGCGGTGACGAGGGTATCGGCCACCGTGGCGTGCAGGGTGGCGCCGCGCGCGGCGTACTCCGGATCGGAGCGGTCGGCCACCAGCAGCACGGTCGCCCAGTCGGGGATCCGCCCGGCCAGCCCCGAGAGCCGCTCCAGGCCGTCGGGGGTGGCCGCCGCCCACGGGTCGATCAGCACCAGCGCCGCGCCCTGCCCGAGCGCGGCCAGGTCGTCCGGCCGGTCGACGATGCGGGTGGGCTGGCCCAGGCGTTCGGCCACATTGGCCACGTACTCGGCCAGCGGGAAGTGCTGCAGGTCCCGGTACGGAGTCCAGGCCCGGGCCGTCGTGCCGTACGACCCGGCCGTACGGCCCGGGGGCAGCTCGGATCGGGCCGGGGCCAGCACGGCCACGGTCAGCACGATCTCGCTGGCCGCGGTCGGTTCGGCGCTCACCTCGTCGATGGCCACGGCCAGCGGGGCCGGGCGCGGGGCGTCGGCGGCCAGCGTGACGATCTGGTAGGCCAGCCGGCGGACGACCGTGCGGTACTGGCGGCGGTAGAGGCTGAGCCTGGACATCGCCTGCAGGCCCTCCTCGGCGTACTCGGGAATGCCGGCGCCGAGCCGCAGCGCCGCACCCCGCTCGGCCTCGTGCTCCCAGGGTGACCAGGGCACCCACAGCACCGGCAGCAGGAAGCCCTCGGCCATGGCCGGGTCGGCGTAGCGGCTGATGAACGAGGCCCGTTCGCGCAGCGGCCACGACTTGTTGAAGTAGCCCGGCGAGTAGAGCGCGACGAACACGTCGGTGCTGCTCAGCACGTCGGCCAGCGCCGTCTTCCAGTCGGCCAGCGGCTGCACCAGATCGTCGTAGTAGCCGACCGGGGTGCGGCGGTCGGCCCCGACCAGCTTGGCCACCTCACCCGACAGCTCGGTGAACAGCTGCCCGGCCCAGTGATCGGTGTCGGGCCGGTCGTCGGCCCGCAGCCGCACCGAGTGCCCGTAGCTGAGGTAGAAGTAGTAGCGCGGCTGCGTCATCGGCCACCCCTCTCGAAGGTGGTGCGCAGGTCGCCGGGCCCGTCCAGGTGCAACGGCTCGACCCGGTAGTGCCGGCGGACCCGTTCCACGTGCTGCGCGATCCGCCACACGATGGCCTGGTAGATCGGCTCCTTGCCGGTGCGCAGCAGCCCCAGCAAACCCTCGGCCTGATAGTCGGCGCGGAAGTCGTCACGCAGCCGGGTCGGCATGAACAGGTTGACGTCGGCCACGGCCGGCGGCAGCGGGTCGCTCAGCGGCGTCCACAGCACCGGGACGACGGCACTCTCGTCGTGCGCCACGGGCCCCTGGCGGGCCACCACCGCCCGCCGCGAGAACAGGTCCCACTCCCGGGCGCACCACTCGCTGCCGGTCAGGTAGGGGCCGGACAGCAGGCAGATGAAGACCTGGCAGGTGCCGGCCGCGTGCAGCAGCCGCTTCTCCCACAACTCGCCGCCGCCGCGGGTGACGTCGAGGAAACCGGGGTCACGCCCGGGGACCGAGCCGATCAGGTTGTTGACGTCCTCGGTCAGGTCGTCGAAGAACCGCATGACGAACCGGTTGGCCTCGCGCGGCGGGCCGGCCCCGAACGCGGGCGGGTCGGGCCGCCAGTAGCTCAGGAAGAAGACCGGCGCCGCCGGATCCTCCCGCTCGGCCGCCGCTGCCACGCTCACGTCCTGTGCCACAAGACGCTCAGTCAACCATGGGATCGCAACCTCCACGAGGGACGGTGGTCGATCAGCCGGGCCAGCTGTGGACGGTGTCGGCCATCCGGCGCACGAAGCGGGCGCCGGCCGGGGTCAGCCGGTCGCCGGTGAGCAGCGCGTCGATGGCTTCGGCGGTCCAGTCGCGATACATCCGGAACAGCTCCGGGTTGTCGCGCCGCCGCCAGACGTCGGCCACGGCCAGGTGGGCGTACGCCCCCTGCAGGGCCGCCTCGACCGGGCGCGGGTCGGGTCGCCAGCCCACCCGCAGCCGCTCGGTCACCGCGTCGTCGGGCACGAGGTCGATCAGGTCGAGCACCGCGCCCAGCTTGGTGTGCTGGAACTCGTGCACGAGCAGCACGGCCAGCGCGGCCGGGTCGTCGGCCCGGGCCAGGCCGAGGGCGCCGAACGCGTGCCGGGAGGTGGCGCTGCGCAGGGTTCCGTCGGGCGCGGGGGCCAGCGGCACGATCGCCCGCAGACCCTGGCGCAGGCCGTCGAGCTGCTCGGGGGCGTCGGCCGCGAGGTGGTCCCAGGCCTGGGCCAGCACGGCCGACCAGCCCCCGGCGGCCGCGGCGTCGAGGTGCCCGGCCGCGGCGTGCTCGAGCCGGTCGCGGTAGGGGTCCGCGTCCTCGAGCAGGATGCGGACCCCGTCCACGGTGACCCAGCGGGCCTCGTGCCAGCCGTTGCGGGCCCCCGGCACCTGGGTGCGGCCGCCGGGCCAGCGCAGCGTGAAACCGCCCGGCTCGGGGATCACCGTGACCTCGGCCGCGGGCGCCGCGAAGAACCCGACCGTGGGCAGGTGGATGCGCCCGCCGTGGGCCCGCACCGGGATCTCGGCCTCGATCCCGGCCCGCACCGCGACCGCGGCCGCGATGGCCGCGGTCCAGTCCGGGTCGCAGTCCGAGCCGCCGCCGTCGAGGCAGCTGACCGCCCACGACCGCACGAACGGGTGCCGCAGCACCTCGTCGAACACCTCGGGCGCGCGCCGTTCCAGGTCGGCCAGCAGCCGCCCGCCGGCCGCGGTCTCCCCCACCACCTCGCCCACCAGGGCCCGGTTGACGGCCAGCTCGGCGTCGGCCAGCAGCGCGACCGCCGCCGCGTCGCCGTAGCCGTAGGCCAGCCCGTCGAAGGCGTCCGCCGGGAGTGCGCCGAGGTCGCCCGCGACCGGACCGGGGTGCTCGTTGATCGCGATGATGAGCTCCTTCAGGTCGTCGCAGTACACCGAGGGGTTGTCGAAGCCGCGGGCGGCGCTCCAGCGGTGCGCGGTCAGGCCGCCGCCGCACTGGCGCACGAGGTCGCAGGACCGGCACGTGTCCGACAGCGCTGACAACCCGGACCGCCGGCGGCGCATCGCGGGCAGGTCGGTCACGTCGTCGGCCGAGGCGTCGAACACGGTCAGACCGGTGGCGGCGCCGCCGTCCACGGTGGTCTTCATCGAGTCCGGCTCCTCCCACGCGCCGTCGGTCTCGATCACCACCACGTCGCCGTCGTCGAGGCCGACCGCCTCGGTCTGGCTCGGCCCGCCCAGCCCCAGCGAGCGGATCGAGTCGAACAGGCGGACCGGGACCGGGCAGCCGGCGGCCGCCCAGCGCTCGTGGAAGGCGCGCAGCCACGGACCGACCGGCGCCGGCGGCTCGTCCCAGGTGGCGTGGGGCAGCAGCAGGTCGATCCGCGGCGGGTCCTCGGCCAGCAACGCCTCGTAGACCGACTGCGGGTCGTTGGCCGGGTCGACCGTGCACAGCAGACCGGCATAGAGCGGGCGGTAGCGGGGGCGCCGCAGCAGCTCGAGGGCGGCCCGCACCTTCGCGTGGCTGGACGCGCCGTTGCGGTAGCGCCGGTGCCGGTCGTTGTCGGCCCGGCCGCCGTCGAGCGACACCCCGACCCGCACCCGATGGTCGAGCAGCAGCTCACAGGTCGGGGCGTCCAGGCGTACGGCATTGGTCTGCATCCGCAGGTCGAGCTCGCACACCGCGGTGATGGTGCCGCGCAACTCCTCGAGGACGGCGCGCAGCCGCCCGGCGCCGAGCAGCAGGGGCTCGCCGCCGTGCAGGATCACGCCCACCCGGGCCAGGCCGTGCCGCGCGGCGTGCTGGGCGATGCGCCCGGCCGCGGCCCGCACGGTCGCGGGGGCCATCGTGACGGGCCGCCCGCGCCAGGACTGGTCGGCGTGCTCGTAGATGTAGCAGTGGTCGCACGCGAGGTCGCAGCGGCTGTGGACCTTCAGCACGAAGTGGCGCAGCGGGCGCCACGGGCCGTCCACCTGAGGATCAGATCCCCGACGAGAAGGGGGTCACCTCGGAGCGGTCCCTGGTTCGCTCCAGCCGGACGATGCGCCGCACGATGCTCGCGGAGGCGGCGCGTCCGATCTGGTCGATGGGGCTCCGGCGGGCCTCGTCGAGCGGGCGCGGAGCGGGTGGTTTCGCAGCAGGCAGCGGCACGTCACGTCCCCCAGATCCCGGGTCTCAGGCACCTGGAAGCATAGACAACACCTGAGGTCATGTCACGGGCACGCTCAGTGGCGGCTGGGCCCCAGCACGCGATAGACGGTCGTCTTCTCCAGCACCCGCGGCTCCTCGACGTCGCCGTCGCACAGCAGGGCCACCGGCTGACGGGGCAGACCGGAGACGGTGTCGGGCATCCAGCCGACGACGAGCCAGACCTTGTCGTCGGCCGGAGCGGCGCCGAGTTCGCGCAGATAGAGCGGAAAATGCTGCGGGATCACGTCTACCGACGCTACAGCTTCTCCCGGGTCCCGCGGCGCGTGTTCAGCACTTCGGCCGGAACGACAACCGGTTCCTCACCAGCGGCGATGCGGTCGAACCGGGCCACGTCGACCTCCTCGCCGGGGCCGGGCATCGGGTCCCAGGCGTCCCACGGCAGCGCCTCGCCGCCGGCCCGGTCGAGGATCACCGAGCCCGCGACGAACCACTGCCCCCGGAAATCGGGGATGCCGCTGAAGCCGAACGTGTCCGCGTCGGCCTGCCCGGCCCGGATCCGGCGCCACGCCTCCGAGCCCGTCAGGAACCGGCCGTCCGGCAGATCCAGCGGGTCGAAGTCCATCTTGAGGGCCTCGCGCTGCAGGTCGTCGATCTGCGGGTCGGCCCGCCGCCACCGCTCGCCGTCGCGGAACTCGACGACCCAGTGGTCCTCCCAGAAATCGGGCAGGAAGTAGGACGCGAAACCGGCCCGGGCCCGGGCGTCCACGCCGTGGGCACGCAGCATCGCCGCCGTGACCACGGAGAAGCTGCGGCACATGGTCGACACCCGGTCGGCCGGCGGCCGGGCCTGTCCGAGCGGGCGGTCGCCGGCCGCGTCCAGCAGGTCCTCCGTGCGGCGCAGGTTCGCGGTCTCCGGGTCGGCCACCTTCACCCCGTACGCGTCGGCCCAGGCCTCATGGATGAACAGGCCCTGCACGGTGCGGACGATCGAGGCCAGGTCGCCCGGCAGCGCCGCCACCGCGTCGGCGTGACGTCCGAGATCGGTCATCGTTGATGTCGTCATGCCTTCAGCGTGACGGCTCACACAGTGTGAGGGTCAAGCCCGGCCTCGGGACAGCGGATCAGCCGGCGCGGCGGCGGGCCCGTCGTGCGGCCAGCTCGTCGCCGGCGGCGGGCTCCGGGTCGCCGACCAGCGGCACCGGGCCGCCCGCGGGCTCCGCGGGCAGGTGGGACAGCGAACCCTGGATCTCTTTGAAGGCGCCGCCGATGGCGATGCCGAACACGCCCTGACCGCCCTGCAGCAGATCGACGACCTCTTCCGGCGAGCGGCACTCGTACACCGTCGTGCCGTCGGAGATCAGCGTGATGCCGGCCAGATCCTCCACGCCGCGCGAGCGCAGCGCCTCGATCGCCCGGCGGATGTTCTGCAGCGACACCCCGGCGTCGAGCAGGCGCTTGACCACCTTGAGGACCACGAGGTCGCGGAACGAGTAGAGCCGCTGGGTGCCCGACCCCGACGCGTCCCGGATGCTCGGGACGACGAGCGTCGTGCGCGCCCAGTAGTCGAGCTGGCGGTAGCTGATGCCCACCGCCTGGCACGCCGTCACCCCGCGATAACCGACCGAGCCGTCCTCGCCGACGAGGGGACCATCTTGTTCAAGAGGCTGCTCGTGCACGCGACCACCTCCCCGCTGCGCGGTGCCGCCGCTTCACCTGGACTTCACGAGCGTATATCTCAGCGGTCGCGGAAACAGAGAAGTAACGCGGCGACACGCCGCGCGGGAGCGAGGCAGTTGTCGATCAACCAGCCCCGTGTGGCTGGTTTCGATCAGTGATGAGGATCAGCCCGCGAAGTCTTCGGGACGGACCTGGTCGAGGAACTCGCGGAACTTCTCGACCTCGTCCTCCTGCTCGTCCGGAATGACGATGCCGGCCTCGGTCAGCACCTGCTCGGCGCAGCGGATCGGCGCGCCCACCCGCAACGCCAGGGCGATCGAGTCGCTCGGCCGGGCCGAGACCCGCACGTCCTCACCGATCAGCAGGTCGGCGTAGAAGACGTTGTCCTTGAGCTCGGTGATCTCGACCGCGGTCAGCGGCGCCTCGAGCGCGGTCAGGATGTCGCGGAGCAGATCGTGGGTCAACGGCCGGGCCGGCTTGACCCCCTGCTGCTCGTACGCGATGGCGGTCGCCTCGACCGCACCGATCCAGATGGGCAGATAGCGATCGCCATCCACCTCTCGCAGCAGGACGATCGGCTGGTTGCTCGGCAGCTCCACCCGAACTCCGACCACGCTCAGCTCGCGCACAGCCCCGCCTCCGTGTCGTCCTCGCCCGCCTTGAACCCTCACCTGCACGTTACACGCACGGAGTGAGGTTCCCACCGCTGCGGCACACCCGGCGAAACAGGCCCGTCAACGCCCGAGTTCGCCGCGCAGCCCGGCCCGGACCAGAGCGGCGTGCAGACGCTGCGAGAGCGCCTGCAACTCACGGGCGGTCTCGTTGGCCCGGGCCCGCGCGGCCGGGTCGCTCTGGCGCACCAGGGGCGCCAGCAGCTGGGTGAACAGGCCGACCTCACGGTCCGAGGCGGCCCGGAAGCCGCGCAGATGGCGCAGCTCCAACCCGTACTTGGTCAGGCCGACCACGGCCTCCACGATGACCACGGCGTCGCCGTCGTACCACCCCGGAGGACGGGCCGTGACCAGGCCCATCCGCTCGAGCTCGTCGAGCAGCTCGCCCGTCGCGCCCGTGCGTTCCATCACATCCTCCCGGGGGACCCGGGTGTCGGACGGATCAGCCGCCTTCTCGGCGCCCACGGCGACCAAGGCCGGGCGGCTGGGCGCCACCGGCTCGGACTCCATCTGTTCCAACTGCTCGCGGATCACCCGCAGCGGAAGGTATTGATCGCGCTGCGCGGTCAGTACGAAACGCAGGCGCGCGATGTCGTTCCACGAGTACTTGCGGTACCCGGAGGCGGTGCGCTGGGGATCGACCAGCCCCTCCGCCTCCAGGAACCGCAACTTCGAGATCGTCGTGTCGGGGAACTCGGTGCGCAGATGGGCCAGCACCTCCCCGATGCTCATCAGGGCAGCCTCACGCTGACCCTGGGGACGCGAGGCCCCCGGGTCGCGTGCTGCCGCCCCCGACGAATTCACTGCTAGTTGCCCTCGCCCTCGGGCCGCGGGCCGGCGATGAAGACCAGCCGGAACTTGCCGATCTGGACCTCGTCGCCGTTGCTGAGCGTGGCCGCCTCGACCCGCTCGCGGTTGACGTACGTGCCGTTCAGCGAGCCCACGTCGCGCACCGTGAAGGTGCCGCCGTCGCGGTGGAACTCGGCGTGGCGGCGGGACACCGTCACGTCGTCGAGGAAGATGTCACTGTCGGGGTGCCGTCCACTGGTCGTCACGTCGTGGTCGAGCAGGAAGCGGGCGCCCGCGTTGGGACCCCGGCGCACCACCAGCAGCGCCATCCCGGGCGGGAGCGAGCCGGACATGCGGCTCGGCACCACGTCGGTGTCGGGACCCTCGAGCACCTCGTCGAGGGCTCCGAGGTTCAGCGTGGACGTGACGTCGAGTGGGGGGAACTCGTCGTCTGGGCGCGTCATGGACCACCTCGCGGATCAGTTGGTCGTCGCCTCGCGGCACGGGTCTCCCCCGCCGCAGCCGGAAGGCTTGGACGCACGACTATCGGTTTTTCTTCAGACATAACAATGTTGTGCCCCGCGAGCCTAGTCAGCGCCAATATCGCGGGGCAACCGGACACACTGACTTGCGTCAGCTCTCCGTCAAAGCTTTGTATGCGTTCGCGTCCAGCAGCTGCGCCACCGCGGCCGGATCGGCCGGCGCGATCTCGACCAGCCACCCGGCCGCATAGGGCTCGGCGTTGATCAGTTCCGGCTCGTCGCCCAGCGACGCGTTCTTGGCCACGATCGTGCCGGTGATCGGCGCGTACAGCTCGGAGACGCTCTTGGTCGACTCGACCTCGCCGAACGTCTCGCCCGCCGTCACCTCGGCGCCCTCGGAGGGCAGGTCGACGAAGACGATGTCGCCGAGCGCGTCCTGCGCGAAGTGGGTGATGCCCACGCGCACGGGACCGCTGCCGTCACCGGCCACCCACTCGTGTTCAGCCGTGTACCGCAGGTCCTCAGGAATCACGCGTTCTCTCCCGTTTAATGGCTATCACCGGCGCGCCTTTCAGGACGCCGGCCGTGCGTATTGCAATGTCGTGGCGTCGCGTACCGCGGTCACTTCGACCAAGGTCCGTTGTTCCAATGTCACGCTACCGCCGCCGGAGTTCACCGACGCCACCACCCCGCCCGGGATCTGCAACGCGGTCTGCATGACCTGAGGCACCCCGATCACGGTCAGCGTGTACGGTCCGGTCATCCGGTCGCCGTCGACGATGACGCCGCCGCCCTCGGCGTCCACGAAGTAGCTGGACGCCACGATCCGGACGGCCTTGCCCTCGGCCCCGGCGATCTGCATGACCTCGCCGCCGGCCCCGCGCAGCTCCTGCACGGTGTTGAGGATCGCCGAGGCCTTGACCCCGTCGATCACGATCCGCAGGCCCGGTCCCCGCCCCGGCACCGTGCCGGCCAGCAGACCCAGCTCGTCGGCCCGCTTCTCGGCCTCGGCCAGCGCCGCCTGCCGCCCCGCCACGCCGCTGGTGAGCTGGCGCTGGCTGGTCTCCAGGGCGCTGATCTCGCTCTGCAGCCGGCTGTCGCGCGCCTCGAGCTCGCTCAGGATCCGGACCAGGTCCTCCTGCCGCGCGGTGGCCAGCCCGTCGCCGCCGTCGTTGCTCCGCAGCTGCACCACCAGCGTGAACCCGAACAACGCGAGCAGAGCCAGGATCAGCAGGCCCGCCGGCGACGACGACGGCCGCTTCTTGAGCGTGCTGAAAAAACCAGGCTTATTTTGTACGACTTCCGGCCGCTCAGCCGGAGGCGGTGCGGCCGCCGCCACGTCGTCCCCCGCTGCCGCCTTCACCCGCTCTGTGTCATCGACAGGTTCGGGCGCCTCGGTCACCGGTTCGGGTGACGGCACGGACAGCCGCCTCGTCGGCCCGTCGAGATCAACAGTCTTCGGCTCGAGCAGCGCCTTCCGGGGCGTCTCCACCGTCGGTCCCTCACCGCTCAGCAGCTGCGTGACCTCGTCGGCCTCGTTCTCGACGGGCACGGGCGGACGGCCGGCCGTCGGCATGCCGGGCTCGGCGTCGTACTCGGGCCGGGGTTCGCTCTTGTCGGTCATCGCATCACGCCCGGAACAGGTGCCGGCGGATCGCCGCCACATTGCCGAAGATCCGCACGCCGAGCACCACGACCACGCCCGTGGACAGCTGCGTGCCCACCCCGAGCTGGTCGCCGAGATAGACGATCAGCGCCGCCACCAGCACGTTCGAGATGAACGAGACGACGAACTGCTTGTCGTCGAAGATGCCGTCGAGCTTGGCCCGCACCCCGCCGAACACCGCGTCCAGCGCCGCCACCACCGCGATCGGCAGGTACGGCGCCAGCTCCGGCGGCACGGTCGGATGGAACACGATGCCCAGGGCGACACCGGCGATCAGGGCGAGAACGGCGATCATCGGCCGCCTTCCGACGATGAGCGGGACGGCTCGGCCGGGGTCGACGGCGAGCCGGAGAGGAATGTGGAGGGCGCGGGCGGCGGCAGCGACGGTTCGGCCACCCGCAGCTTGAGCTCGGTCGCCGCCTCGAGCCGCAGGTCATCGGCCTTACGCGAGTCGAACGACATCCCGTACTTGGCCGCGAGCTGCTCGAAGAACCGGCCCGCGTACCCGTCGTGGAAGTCCCTCGCGAGGTCGTCGGGGCCGATCGCCGTCACCTCGTACGGCGTGGTGACCGGGCTGAGGTCGACCAGGATCGCCTCGCCGGCCTGCCGGATCGTCGACGTCGCGGTCAGCCGCTGCCCGTTGACCGCGATCGCCTCGGCCCCCAGCGACCACAACGCGTTGGCGGCCAGCTGCAGGTCGGAGTCCTTGACCCGGGCCGCCGTGTTGCGCTCACCGGTGACCGGGTTGATCGGGGTCGGCCCGTCGGCCACGGTGATCTTCGCGCCCGAGCCGCGGACGGGGGCCAGCCCGGTGGCCGCCTCGGTGTCCTGCAGCTTGCGCGCGGCCTCGCCGCCGAGTTCCCGGTCGCGCAGCGCGGACACCTCGTCGGCCAGCCGATCGGCCCGTTGCTGCAGCTCTTTGGTGGTCTCGCGCCGGTTCTGGACCTGATCGATCAGCTCGGCCCGGGCCGTCGTGCGGGCCGGCTCGTCCGCGATCGTCTGCTGATAGGCCACGACCAGCAGGAAGCCGAGCACGACCAGGGCGACCGCCAGCGACGCGCTGCGCAGCGCCTTGGGGGTGCCGGTGGGCTCCCCCTCGCGCTGCTTACGGGCGGCGGCGTCGGCGTAACCGGGTTCGAGCGGATTGCGGAACAGCTCGGTGAGGAAGTCCGGCGCGTACACCCGCTTCGCCGGCTGCGCCTCCTCGCCGGGCGGGTCGGGCGCGACAGTCATCAGGCCGCCGCCCGCGAGGCCCGCAACAGCCGGGCGGTCTGCAGCAGATAGAGCACGCCCGCGGCCCAGTACAGCCCGAGCGCCCACCACGCGAGCCCCCAGCCCAGCGGCCCGGCCCACGAGTCGATCGACGGCACGGCCGCGGCCAGCAGGATCACCGGGAACGCGGCCAGCAGCACGAACGTGCCGGTCTTGCCCACGTAGTGCACGGGCGGCGGACCGTAGCCGTGCCGGCGCAGCACCAGCAGCGCGATGCCCAGCACCAGCTCGCGCAGCAACAAGGCTCCGGTCAGCCAGTACGGGACCACGTCGCGCAGGGTGAAGCCGATCAGCGTGGCCAGGATGTAGAGGCGGTCGGCGAACGGGTCGAGCAGCTCCCCGAGCCGGCTGACCGAGTTCATCCGCCGCGCCACGTAGCCGTCGACCCAGTCGGTCGTACCGCCGACGGCCAGCACGATCACCGCAGCCACGTCGTGCTGCGGCCCGAGCAGCAGATAAAGAAAAAGAGGAACGCCGAGCAGCCGGATGAAGCTGATGACGTTCGGAATCGTCCAGATCCGGTTGGAGGGAGCGGAAACGGTGGACGACGCAGGCTGCTGCGACATCGACTTCCTCTCCCCCTCGAGCACCGGGCGTCCCGGCGACACCCCCGGCGAGAGGCACGGCACTGCCCGGATGCATGCGTCCCCCGACGCCCGGACCCCCGACCGGCCACTCGCCGAGCAACTATAACGAGCTTCAGAATCTCCGTCGCGGACCCGTCACGTGTCGCACAACGTGTCCGCCGTCCTAGGAACCTAGCTCATTACAACCGGACATCCCAGGAGGGTCGCGCGGGCGTGTCGTTGTGCACGACCACGTCAGCCCGCTCGGCGGGACGGACAGTGTCCGCGTAGTACTGCTGTGTGGGGCGGTAGCGCTGCTCGAACCGCCGCTCGACGATCTCCGCCGAGCCGTACTCGGCCTCGTCGCGGACCCGGGCCCGGTCGAGGGTGACCCCGAACGACGTCGCGACGAGCACGCGCAGGTCCCAGTGGTCGTCCAGCTCCGGGCGCATCAGGAACACGCCGTCGAACAGCAGGACGGCGTCAGGTCGGGCCGTTTCCCAGGGCGGGGTCAGCGCGACATCGGTGACCCGGTCGCGGACCGCCCCGCGATACCGCCGGTTCCCGCCGGGGCCGAGCGGGCCGAGCAACTGCTGGTGCAAGGCGTCGAAGTCGAACGAGTCGTGATAGTTGCTCTCGATCGAGAACTCGCCGCGCCGGTACCGGTCGGCCCGGGGCCGCAGGAAGTTGTCGATCGACGTCCGGATCACCTCGCGGCCGCGGGCGCGGAGCACCGCGCCCAGCTCGTCGGCCAGCGTGGTCTTGCCCGCCGCGGGCCGGCCGTCGATCGCGACCCGCACCGGGTGAGGCCGGGTCACCGAGCCGATCAGATCGGACAGGTCGCTGAGCATCTCGTCGCGGATCATGCCGGAAAGAGTGCCATCGGTTGTCAGGTTTTGCCGGGAGCATGACTCCCATGGCAGAACAACCACTGACAGGCAAGGTCGCGCTCGTGGCCGGAGCGACCCGGGGCGCCGGACGACAGATCGCCGTGCAGCTCGGCGCAGCCGGGGCCACCGTGTACGCGACCGGGCGCAGCACCCGGGGCCGGCGCTCCGAGATGGACCGGCCCGAGACGATCGAGGAGACGGCCGAGCTGATCACCGCGGCCGGCGGGCGGGGCATCGGGGTGGTCGTCGACCACCTGGTGCCCGAGCAGGTGGAGCAGCTCGTGCAGCGCATCGACGGCGAGCAGGGCCGGCTGGACGTGCTGGTCAACGACATCTGGGGCGGCGATCCGCTGGCCACCTGGCACAAACCGGTGTGGGAACAGCCGCTCGACAAGGGGTTCCGGTTGCTGCGGCTGGCCATCGACACGCACATCATTACTTCCCACTACGCGCTGCCGCTGCTCAACCGGGAGCCGGGCGGGCTCGTCGTCGAGATGGGCGACGGCACCACCGCGTACAACGAGAAGAACTACCGCCTCTCGGTCTTCTACGACCTGGCCAAGGTGAGCGTCAACCGGCTGGCGTTCGCGTGGTCGCAGGACGTGGCGGCAACCGGCGGCACCGCGGTCGCGCTGACACCGGGGTGGCTGCGGTCCGAGATGATGCTCGACGGGTTCGGGGTCACCGAGGACAACTGGCGCGACGCCTGCGCGAAGGAACCGCATTTCGCGATCTCCGAATCCCCGGCGTACGTCGGAAGGGCCGTGGCCGCCCTGGCCGGTGACCCCGACCGGGCCCGCTGGAACGGCCGGTCGGTCTCGAGCGGCGAACTGGCCCAGGTGTACGGCTTCACCGACCTCGACGGCAGCCGGCCCGACGCCTGGCGCTACCTGGTCGAGGTGCAGGACCCGGGTAAGCCGGCCGACGTGACCGGTTATCGGTAGAGAGCTCTCATGCTTTCGGCCGCTTTCCTGAGACGCTGCCGCAGCGCCGGCGGGGCCAGCACCTCGACCTCGGGCCCGAGGCGCAGCATGTACGTGTAACCGACGTCGAGCGACTCGACGGGAAGCCGGGTCCGGACCCAACCGTCCGGGTCCGGCTCGTCCGTCACCGCCTCGCGCAGAGCCACGTCCTCCACGACGAATCGCAGCAGGCGCTGCCCGTCGGGACTCAGCCGGATCTCGATGGTCTCGCGCAGCATCTGCCGGACGAACTCGACCGCCCGCTCGGCCCAGAACGACGGCAGGTCGAACCCGGGCCCGCGGTCGAAGGTGCGCCCGGTCGGCGCCACCTCGGTGATCCGGTCGACGCGGTAGGAGCGCAGCGACTCCCCCACCCGCCCGACCAGGTACCAGACCCCGTTCTTAAGCACGAGACCGTACGGCTCGACGACCCGTTCGACCTCGTCGGGGCGCCGGTACCGCATGGTCAGTTCCAGGTCTTGCCACACCGCCTGGGCCAGCTCGCCCAGCACCGGCGGCGTTTCCGGGTCGTGGAACCAGCCCGGCGCGTCCAGGTGGAACCGCTGCCCGGCGATCGACGACGCGTCCCGCAACCCCGGCGGCAGGGCCGCGAGCACTTTCAGCTGTGCAGTTCTCGCCGATTCGCCCAGGCCCAGCTCACGGGCCGGACCGGGCAACCCGGCCAGGAACAACGCCTCGGCCTCGGCCCGCGACAGCCCGGTCAGCCGGGTGCGGTAGCCGTCGACCAGCTGATAGCCGCCCGCCCGGCCCTGCAGGGCGTACACCGGCACCCCGGCCGCCGACAGCTCGACGACGTCGCGATAGACGGTGCGTTCGGAGACCTCGAGCTCTTTGCTCAGCTCGGCCGCCGTCATCGAGCCGCGCGACTGCAGCAGCAACACGAGATTGATCAGTCGCGCGGCCCGGATGACGGATCAGCGCCTTCCGCGCCGGGCCCGCACGTAGTCGTCGACCACGTACCGCCCCAGCTCGTCAGCGTCCGGGCTGAACACCCGGCCGCCGTTGCGTTCGGCCACCGCGGCCACGAACCGCTGCAGCCCGTCGTCCTCGCCCAGCATGAAGAAGTTGAGCGTGGCCCCGAACCGGGTCAGGTGGTCGACCTCGTGGATAGTGGCCCGGATCGTCTCGGGCAGCGGCGGCCACCAGAACATGGCCTCGCCGTCCGGCTCGAGGTGGGCCGTCGGCTCGCCGTCGGTCACCACCAGCACCACCGGCTCGGCCCCCGGGTGACGGCGCAGGTGGCGGCCGGCCAGTTTGAGCGCGTGCTGCAGGTTGGTGCCCTTCTCGGCCGTCGGGTCGATCGCGGCCAGCTGCCCCTGCGACAGCGCGCCGGCGTACTTGCCGAACCCGATGATCTGCAGCGAGTCCTGCGGGAACTGGGTCGCGACCAGGTGCGACAGGGCCAGCGCGGTCTGCTTCATCGGGCCCCAGCGCCCGTCGGCGTACATCGAGTAGGACAGGTCGACGCAGAGCGCGACCGCCGCCGAGGCCCGCCGCTCGGTCTCGGCCACCTCGAAGTCGTCCGGTTCCAGGCGTACGGGCAGAACCCCCACCCCACCGCGGGACGCCTGCCGCCGCACCGCGTTGCCGATCGTGCGCACCACGTCGAGCGGTTGCTCGTCGCCGAACTCCCAGCGCCGCGACGACCCGATCAGGTCGCCCGCCGCGCCGGCGTCGCGCAGGTCGTGCTGCCCCTGCTTGCGCCCCGACAGATCGTCGAAGACCTGGGCCAATGCCGTACGCCCGAGCCGCCGCAACGCCTTGGGCGAGAGCGTCAGCCCCTCGCTGTCGCGGGTGACCCACCCCTGCCGGCTGAGTTCCCGTTCGAGTTCCCGCAGGCGGCGGACGTCGTCGGCCGCGCCCCGGCCGAGCTGGCGTTCCACCATCTCGACGTCCACGTCGTCGAGCGTGGCTCCCGGATGCTCCTGGCCGAGCTGGTCGAGCAGCTCGTCGAGCTCCCCGATCTCGCCCAGGGCGGCCGCGGCGTCGCCGTAGCCCAGGTCTTGCGGCCCGCGCATCCGCTCGCCGCGCCCCCAGTTGAGGTTGGGCCGCAGCGCCCGCAGGTTGTCGGTGAGCTCGCCGAGCTGACCGCGCAGCGGCCCGTCGCCCAGCGCCTGGTCCATCAGCCGCGACAGCTCTTCCTGCTGCTGCGGCGACAGCGAGCGCATCAGCCGCTCGGCCGCCGCGGCCTGCCGGGCCAGCGAGTCGATCAGCTCGTCCACGTTCTTGGGGTTCTCGGGGAAGAACTGGCCGTGCTTGGCCATGAACTGCTGGAACGCGTCGTCGGTGTCCTCGCCGCGGGCGTGCTTGGCCAGCAGGTCGTTGAGGTCGGACACCATCTCGCTGACGCCCTGCATGTCGCCCGACTGCAGCGCCTGCTTCATGCCGGCGAACCGCTGCTCGACCACCTCGCGCCGCAGCCCGTCGAGGATCTGCTGGTAGAGCTGCTGGGCCTCGGACGACGCCCACTGGTAGTCGGACAGCTCCTCGACCGCGCGCGACGTCGAGCGCGGCAGGTTGTCGAGCACGGCCTCGCTGAACCGGGCCGCGTCGTCGTCGCGCCGGGTCAGCTCGTCGCGCTCGGTGGCGACGGCCTGGTCGAGCAGCTGCTGAGCCCGGGTCACCGCGCCGTCGAGGTTGCCCCGGCGCAACGCCTCGCGACGGAGCCGGCGGGCCCGGTCGCGCAGCGCGTCGAGCCCGCGGCCCTCCTGCGGGCCCCGCCGCACCAGGTCACGCAGCACGTCGCGCAGACTGTCGCCGGCCAGGACGCGCTCGCCGACCTCGTCGACGGCCGCCCGCACGTCGTACGGCGGGGCGAGCGGGTCGGGCCCGTCGCGCCACGCCCCATACCTGAACCTGCCGGAAGCCATGGTCAGCTCCCGTACAGGGTGCGGCCGTCGTCGGTGAGTTCCTTGGCCAGCCGTCTCGTCAGGTGGAGCCCCTCGAGCACGAACTCGATGGCCGACGCCGCCTGCCCCGGCGAGGGCGCGTCGCCCAGGCCGAGCCGGTCGAGCACCTTGGCCAGCCCTGGCACGGTGCCGATCTGGCCCAGCAGCTCGTCGGCGCTGACCAGGTCGCCCGTCTCGATGATGGCGCCCTCGGCCACCAGGTCGGTGAACCCGGACAGGTCGAGACCGGACAGCCGGTCGCGGAACGTCTCGGCCGTCGCCACCCGCAGCAAGTGGGCCAGGACCTCGGTCTCGCGCCCCTCCTCGCCGCTCTCGAACTCGACCTTGCCGCGCAGCGTCGACGTCACCGAGACGGTGTCGCAGACGCGGGCCACGGCCTCCCGCTCCTGCCGCAGACCGCTGCGCCGCAACGCCGAGGCCGCCGTGGTCTCGGCCGCGGCGATCGCGAACCGGGCCGAGATGCCCGACCGCGCGTCCACCGCCGGCGACTCGCGCACCGCGCGCGTGTAGCGGGCCAGCACGTCGATCAGGTGGTCGGGCACGGACGCGACCAGCGCCGCCTCTTGCCGGATGAGCTCGGTCTCGAGCGACAGGTCGACCGGGTAGTGCGTACGGATCTCGGCCCCGAACCGGTCTTTGAGCGGGGTGATGATGCGGCCGCGGTTGGTGTAGTCCTCGGGGTTGGCCGAGGCCACCAGCAGCAGGTCGAGCGGCAGCCGCAGCTGGTAGCCGCGGACCTGGATGTCGCGTTCCTCGAGCACGTTGAGCAGCGACACCTGGATGCGCTCGGCCAGGTCGGGCAGCTCGTTGACGGCGAAGATGCCCCGGTTGGTCCGCGGCACCAGCCCGAAGTGGATCGTGTCGGGGTCGCCCAGGGCCCGGCCCTCGGCCACCTTGATCGGGTCGACGTCGCCGATCAGGTCGCCGACGCTGGTGTCGGGGGTGGCCAGCTTCTCGCCGTACCGCTCGGAGCGGTGCAGCCAGCCGATCGGCAGCAGGTCGCCCGTCTCGGCGACCAGCCGCCGTGAGGCCGGAGTGAGCGGATGGTAGGGGTGTTCGTGCAGCTCGGAGCCGCCGATGACCGGGGTCCACTCGTCGAGCAGGTCGATCAGCCCGCGGATGAGCCGGGTCTTGCCCTGGCCGCGCTCGCCCAGCAGCACCATGTCGTGCCCGGCCAGCAGGGCCCGCTCGACCTCGGGCAGAACGGTGTCGTCGTAGCCGACGATGCCGGGGAAACGCGGCGCGCCCGAGCGCAGCCGGGACAGCAGGTTGTCGCGCAGTTCTTCCTTGACGGTGCGGAACTCGTGGCCGGAGGCCCGCAGCTCGCCCAGGGTGCGCGGAAGGTCGGACGGGGGTGTGATCGCGGTTGGTGCATCTGTCACCGCACGAACGCTACTCCGGCCCTGTGACAATCCGCCGCAGCTCGCTTTCCGGAAACAGCCGGCGCACCGCCGCCACCACCGCGGCGCGGCGGCGGGCCGGCTCGTCGTGGCCCGGTGTGACCACGGACTGACCGGCCCAGGCCATGGCGATCTGGTTGACGAACATCAGGATGTCGACCGCTTCCCAGGTTTTGTCGAGCTCGCCGTCGGCTTGCGCCTGCTTGAGCGTCTCGATCTTGCGGCCCATCGATGTCCGGAGCGGGTTGTCGGCCGGATCCTCGGGGGCCAGTTCGAGCTGGCCCCACATCATCAGGCGGTAGCGCTCCGGGTGCGTCGTGAAGTAGTCGTAGACGCGGCCGGCGTACTCGGGAAGGTTTTTCGGGTCGAGCCGGGTGGCCTCGGCGATGGCCGTGAGCTCCTGCGCGGCGACGTGGCGGTAGAGCGCCTCCTTGCCGCGGTAGTACGCGTAGATGCGCTCCTTGCTGGTGCGGGCCTCTTTGGCGATCCGCTCGATGCGCGCGCCGGCGATGCCGTACCGGGCGAACTCGGCCGTGGCGGCGGCGACGATGCGCTCCTCGGTCGAGTCCATGGTCACAAGATTACGGCCGGGTTGGCGTTCACCCGGTCTCGGGCTAGGGTCAAACCAAACAGTTTGGTTTGGCTTTTGGGAGATCAACATGCAGCAACGCACTCTCGGGATGCAGGGCCTGAGCGTCTCGGCCCTCGGCTACGGGGCGATGGGCATCAACCTGGCCTACGGTCCCGGCGACGAGCAGGAAGGGGTCGCCGCCATCCAGCGCGCCCACGACCTGGGCGTCACGTTCTTCGACACCGCCGAGCTGTACGGGTGGGGCGAGAACGAGAAGGTCGTCGGTCGGGCCGTGAAGGGCTTCCGCGACGAGATCGTCATCGCCACCAAGTTCGGCTTCACCCACGACTTCGGCTTCGACAGCCGCCCCGGCCACATCCGCGAGGTGGTCGAGAACAGCCTGCGCTACCTGGGCGTGGACACGATCGACGTGCTCTACCAGCACCGGGTCGACCCGACCGTCCCGATCGAGGACGTGGCGGGCACGGTCAAGGAGTTCATCGACGCCGGCAAGGTGAAGTATTTCGGACTCAGCGAAGCGGGCCCGGCGACGATCCGCAAGGCCCACGCCGTGCAGCCGGTGTCGGTGCTGCAGACGGAGTACTCGCTGTTCGAGCGGGACGTCGAGCAGCTGTTCCCGACCTTGCGCGAGCTGGGCATCGGCTTTGTGGCGTACTCGCCGCTGGGCCGTGGCTTCCTCACCGGCGCCGCCAAACCGGCCGCCGAGTACGACGAGAGCGACATGCGCCGCCACGACCCGCGGTGGCAACCCGGCAACTACGAGAAGAACCTTGAGGCCGTACGTCGTTTGGGCGCGCTGGCCTCCACGCGGGGCGCGACGGTTTCGCAGCTGGCCCTGGCCTGGCTGCTGGCCCAGGGCGAGGACATCGTCCCGATCCCCGGCACCCGCAGCGTGCAGCGCGTCGAGGAGAACTTCGCGGCCGCGTCGTTGCAGTTGTCGGCCGAAGACCTGGCTGCCATCGCCGAAATCCTGCCGTCGGGCGGCGTCGGCGCCCGATATGCGGGTGGCATGACGCCGACCTGGGTCTAGTTTTGGCGGCATGACTGTGGTGCAGCGATACGTGGCCTTCAGCACCGACCCCGCCGGCGGCAACCTCGCCGGCGTGGTCCTGGACGCGGCCGGCCTGGACGACGCGACCATGCTGAAGATGGCCGCGGACGTGGGCTACTCGGAGACGGCCTTCGTGACCCGGACGCTGGGCGAGGACCACTACGGCGTGCGGTATTTCAGCCCGCTGGCCGAGGTCCCGTTCTGCGGCCACGCCACGATCGCCACCGCGGTCGCCCTGGGCCCCGGCTCTTACATCTTCACCACGAGAGCTGGCGAGGTGCCGGTTACGGTCGAGGACGGCCAGGCCACCCTGACCAGCGTCGCCCCGACGATCGACGAACTGCCGCCGTCGACGCTGGCCGCACTGTTGACGGCGCTGCGCTGGTCTTTGTCGGACCTGGACCCGGAACTGCCACCCCAGATCGCGTACGCCGGGGCCTACCACCCGATCATCGCCGCGCGTTCTCGTGCCCGGCTGGCCGACCTCGACTACAACTTCGACGCCCTGAAAAGCCTGATGGAGGCTCGAGGCTGGACCACGATCCAGCTGGTCCACCGCACCGGCCCCACCACGTTCGACGTGCGCGACCCGTTCCCCGTCGGCGGCGTCGTGGAAGACCCCGCCACCGGCGCCGCGGCGGCCGCCCTGGGCGGCTACTTGCGGGCGCTGCGCCTGGTGAGCCCCGACGCCACCCTGCACCTCCGCCAAGGCGACGACCTCGGCCGCCCCAGCCGGCTCACCGTAAAACTGGAACCCGGAGACCCCGGAGTCCGAGTCAGCGGAGCCGCAGTGCCGCTCGTCTAGAACGAGGTTTGCCAGGCGTAGTTCACCGCGTGCCCTTATCGCTGGTCGATGGCCGATCGGCTGCCCCAGTCTTGGGCATCGCGGTCAGGCACGGCTGGCCAGGCATCGAGCGCCATACCCACCCTCGCTGATGCCCCCACGCGATATCGATTCTCGATCAGCCGCCTCCGCACCGCACGCCGTGGGCGAGGTGTTTGCGGCCTGTCGCGGGTTGTCGGGTCGCTTCCCAGGCACTCGGCGTCGTGGCCAAGGCAACTGCCGCCCCTCGCGGACGGCGGGTGGTCGAGCACTTCCCAGCACCCCGCGTCGTGGCCGAGGCAACTGCCGCCCCTCGCGGACGGCGGGTGGTCGAGCACTTCCCAGCACCCCGCGTCGTGGCCGAGGCAAGTGCCGCCCCTCGCGGGTAATCGGGCCGCCTCCCAGGCACTCGGCGTCGTGACCGAGGCAACTGCCGCCCCTCGCGGACAGCCAGTGGTCGAGCACTTCCCAGCCGCTCGGCGTCGTGGATGAGGTAAGTGCCGCCCGTCGCGGTCGGCGGGTGGTCGAGCGTTCTCCAGGCGCGGGACTCTGCGCTCGCCCTTGTTGCCGCCGGTTGCGGTAATCGATGGTCGATTGGCCGGCCAGGCCTCGGCCTTCTGAGCGAGGCGGCGGCCGTCGCCATCCGCGGCTGGTTGGTGGTCGCGGTGAATCCAGTCGGTTCGGTGCGCCGTCGACGGCGTAGTTGACGCGGCTGTGGCCGGGCATGGTCGCGGCCGGGCGGGTGAGCTTGAGGGTGGTGGGCCGCGGTCGTCTTGGAAGTTTCGGTTCGGGGGCTGCGGGGTGGTGGGAGTCTTCGAGGAAGGCGCGGCAACTGGTCGCCTGAGACGTCGCTGGGCTGGTCAAGTGGATCAGAACCAGGCTGGGCGCGCGGATCGGGCTCGGGGGCAGGGCGCCGCTCGGGCTCAGGGCGCGGCGTCACGGAGACAGGGCGCGACTCAGGGACAGGACGCGACTCAGGGACCAGGTGCGAATCGGGGTTACTGCGCGGCTCGGGAGCGGAGCGCGGCTCGGGAGCGGAGCGCGGCTCGGGAGCGGAGCGCGGCTCGGGAGCGGAGCGCGGCTCGGGATTAGAGGCGCGGGCGGCACGTTGCTCGGCCTTGAGAATGTTGCGGGCGTCGGCTTCCCACTGGGTGCGGGGGTCTGGGATGGGCCAGCTGGGCCAGTCAGGTGAGTCGGGTTGGGCGTTGCGTTGGCGGCGTATGTAAGCGAGCTTGGCGGCGTGCCTTTGTTGGAGGCCCCATGCGCGGCGACGTTCGTGTTCGCGGCGGAAGTCTTCGCCTGAGGGAGAATAGTTTCTGGCTTTGGTCCGGTCCCGCATTGTGGCTAGCTCGGACGAGGTGAAAAGCTGCAATTGCCGCATGCATATATTCTCTCGCTTCCGCTCACGACACGCCCGGTCGGATAACTAGTCGATCATGCCAACTTCTTATTCTGACAGCAGCAACCGGGGCAATTTCTTTGGGCTTTCGCTAGACTTGCTTCAGCCACACCGGCATCCCTTCTAGGCCTGATCAACAGGGGCAGGCGTTTGCATTGAGGCGAATCTGGACAGCCATGATGATCGAGCTTATCAACGGAACGGACATGGCAGCACAGGGTAAAGACTCCGCCACTCGCGATGTTTAAAGCGGCTAACAGTTCACCTGCAATAACGGGCCAAATGCTGGTTTGAGCCTGCAAGGATCCGATGAAGGAAAATCGAATAGCAACATACAGAAAATAGCATGAACCATCGCTTTATCAGCCGCCGATAAACCGACAAAAATGAAGCGGCAGCACCCAGCCCAAGCACGACGCCGATCGCCTGGGAAGCCAACAGCCACCCACAATGCGACACCGGCGGCAGCCACCCCGACCGCGACGCCGATCGCCTGGAAAGCCACCCGGCCACCCCACCAATGCAACAGGCGGCAGCCACCCCGACCACCACCCCGATCGCCTGGAAAGCCACCCAGCCACCCAGCCACCCCACCAACGCAACAGGCAGCAACCACCCCGACCACCGACAGGAAAGCCAACAGCCACCCACAAAGAGGCACAGGCGGCAGCCACAAGCTGCCCGACCGCTGAGCGGGAAAGCCGCCCCACCCCCGCCTCCCATAGGATGAGCAGCGCGATGAGTGCCACATTGATAGCCCGTGACCTGGCCGCAGGCCACGGCGACCGCGTCCTCTTCTCCGGCCTCGACCTGGTGATTGCCCCGGGCGACGTCATAGGCCTGGTCGGCGTGAACGGCGCCGGTAAGACCACCCTCCTGCGCACCCTGGCCGGCCTTCTGCCCCTCGAGAGCGGCTCAGTCACCCTGAGTCCGCCGACCGCGAACGTCGGCTACCTCCCCCAGGAGCGCGAGCGCCGCGACGGCGAGACAGTCCGCGACTTCCTGGCCCGCCGCACCGGTGTCGGCCCGGCCCAGCAGGCCCTCGACCGGGCCACCGAAGCCCTCACCGAGGGCCGCCCCGGCGCCGACGACGAGTACTCCGTCGCCCTGGAGCGCTGGCTCGACCTCGGTGGCGCCGACCTCGAGGAGCGGGCCGAGCAGGTGACCGAGAACCTGGATCGCCCCATGACTGCCCTCTCCGGTGGCCAGGCAGCCCGCGCGGGCATGGCGTCACTCCTACTCAGCCGGTACGACATCTTCCTGCTCGATGAGCCGACGAACGACCTTGATCTCGATGGCCTCCAAGCGCTGGAGAAGTTCGTCAGCAGTCAGACCAAAGGGACGCTGCTGGTCAGCCACGACCGGGAGTTCCTCACCCGTACGGTGACCAAGGTTCTGGAGCTTGATCTGGCCCAGCAGCAGGTCAACCTGTACGGCGGCGGCTACGCCAGCTACCTCGAGGAGCGGGAGCGGGGCCGCCGGCACGCGCGGGAGCAGTTCGAGGAGTACGCCGACAAGAAGGACGAACTCCTCGAGCGGGCTCGGACGCAGCGGGCCTGGATGGACAAAGGGGTGCGGAACGCGCGCCGGAAGGCCCCGGACAACGACAAGATCGCCAAGCATCAGCGGGGCGAGACCAGTGAGAAGCAGGCGGCCAAGGCTCGGCAGACCGAGAAGATGATCGAGCGGCTGGAAGTCGTCGAGGAGCCGCGCAAGGAGTGGGAGCTGCGGATGGAGATCGCCGCCGCGCCGCGCTCGGGGTCGGTGGTGGCCACGCTGCGCGACGCCGTGGTGCAGCTCGGCGATTTCCGGCTGGGGCCGGTGACCCTGCAGATCGACTGGGCCGACCGGGTGGCGATCACGGGGGCCAATGGGTCCGGAAAGTCCACTTTACTGGCAGCGCTCCTGCAAAGAAGAGAACTCACGGAGGGCAGCTCGCACCTCGGCTCCGGCGTCGTCGTCGGGGAGATCGATCAGGCGCGGGGGCTCTTCCTGGGCGAGAAGTCCCTGATGGTGGCGTTCGGGGAGGCCGTGCCCGAGCTCAGTGACGCCGACGTGCGCACGCTGCTGGCCAAGTTCGGGCTGCGGGCGGCGCACGTGCCCCGCCCGGCCTCGAGTCTGTCGCCGGGTGAGCGGACGCGGGCCGCGCTGGCGCTGCTGCAGGCGCGGGGGGTGAACCTGCTGGTGCTGGACGAGCCGACCAACCACCTCGATCTGGCCGCGATCGAGCAGCTCGAATCGGCCCTGGCGTCGTACTCGGGAACGCTTCTGCTCGTCACCCACGACCGGCGGATGTTGGAGGCGGTCACGATCACCCGGCACCTGGAAGTGATGAACGGCAAAGTTTCGAGTTGAGCGGCCATCGACGCCAGGAACTACCGTTGTCCCATGCGTCTCGTCCCCCTCGCGTTGCTGACGACATTGAGCCTGCTCGGCGGGTGCTCGATCGTGGACGTTCAGCAGGACCGGCAGCCGAGCCGGGCCGGTGGCGACGTCGTCACGCCGGCGTTGAAGGACGTCGAGCGGTTCTGGTTGGCGAACTTCGGGTCGGTGGCCGACGGCGCCAAGTTCGTGCCGGTGCAGGGGGGCAAGTTCCCGTACTCCGAGAGTGATCCGCCGCCGGCCTGTGGCGGGCAGCAGTCGTCGTACGAGCCGAACGCGTTCTACTGCCCGCCGGACGACTTCATCGCCTGGGACGCGCAGCAGCTCATCCCGGAACTGCAAGAGACGTACGGCGAACTGCTTGTCGGTTTTGTCATGGCGCACGAGTACGGGCACGCCATCCAGGCCCGGATCGGCCCCGAGAACCAGCCGACAGTGGTGCTGGAACAGCAGGCCGACTGTTATGCCGGTGCGTGGCTGGCCGACGTGCTGGCCGGGAAGTCGTCGGCGTTCAAGAACGTCACCCCGGCCCAGCTCGACGACACCGTGGCCGGCATGTTGTCGCTGCGGGACCAGCCGGGCACGTCGGCTCAGGCCGAGGGCGCGCACGGCAACGCGTTCGACCGCATCCGGGCCTTGCAGGACGGGGTGGACGAGGGCGTGACCACCTGCGCCGGCTACCGGGCGCGGAACCTGCCGGTGACCGAGGTGCCGTTCACGACCCGCGAGGACGCGGAGAGCGGCGGCAACCTCGCCTACGACGAGGCGGTCAGCGCGCTGGCCGACGACGCCCAGAAGTACTGGCAGCGGACGTTCCCGCGGCTGGCCGGCCAGGACTGGGCCGACCTGCCGATCCAGCCGTTCCGGTCCGGGGAGCCGCCGGACTGCCCGCAGCCGGACGCGTCGGCCGAGGGCGCCGCGTTCTACTGCCCCGACGGCGACTTCGTGGCCTTCGACACCACCCGGCTGGGCCCGGCGCTGCACGAACGGATCGGCGACTTCGCGATCGGCATGCTGCTGGGCGACCTGTTCGCGCGGGCCGCGCAGACCCGCCGGGGCGAGCCCACCCGCACCGAGCAGGGCCAGCTCGTGGTCGACTGCCTGGCCGGCTCGTGGACCAACGACCTGCTGACCCGCGACTCCAAGGAGGGCCTGACCCTCTCCCCCGGCGACCTCGACGAGGCCGTGCAGGCGCTGCTGGCGTTCGGCCGCAACGCCGACGGCGACGGGCCGACCGCGTTCGACCGGATCGGCGCGTTCCGCGAGGGCACCCTGAAGGGTCTGCGGGCTTGCACCAACTGATCGTGGAGTTGCTGGCGTCGCCGCTGCACCGGTTCGAGGGGCGCCCGTCCGACGGTCCGGTCCCGGCCCCGCCCGGTGAGCTGGTCGATCACGTGCGGGTGCGGGCCGGGCTGGGCATCGTCGGCGACCGCTACTTCGGAAAACCGGCTCATCGGGACGCCAGTGTGACGGTCATCAGCCAGGAGTCGCTGCCGCCGGGGGTCGGCCTGGTCGCCGTACGCCGGAACGTCCTGATCGCGGGTGTGCCGGTCGACGATCTGATCGGCTCGGTGCTGACCCTCGACACGGGTGACGGGCCGGTGCGGCTGCAGGTCAACCGCAAGGCCCACCCGTGCGCGTGGATGGACGTGACCGTCGGGCCGGGCGCGTGGAAGGCGCTGCGCGGTAAGGGCGGCATCCGCTGCACCCCGCTCGACGACGGCATCCTGCGGGTCGGCCCGGTGCGGGTGACGGTCAGCTGACCGCGTCGACCAGCGCGGTCAGGGCCTCGGCGACCGCGTCGAGGCCGTCGTGCGGCGGGCCAGCGGGTTCGATCATGTACGTGTCCCGCCGGATCTCGATCATCACCGCGCTCACGGCCCGCTCCCGCCCGTAATAGCGCAGCGGCACGTAACAGCCCGCGAACGGCGTATTGACCGCGGTGGCGAACGAACCGAACGGCGCCAGCAGCTCGGGCGGGGTATGGAAATCGTCGGCCCCGAGACAGATCGGCGGGCGCGGCCCGTCCCCGTGCAACTCGTACGGCAGGGCCACGGCCGGATACGAATGGACGTCGATGATCACCGCTCGGCCCGTGGCTTCGAGGCGCTCGGCCACCAGGTCGGTCATGGCCTCGGCGTACGGATGGAAATGCTCCTCGATCAGGCCGGGCTCGACGGCCTCGCGCAATCGGCGGCCCGCGTACCCGTGCGTGTAAACCGCCCCCATCCCGGCCGCGAGCATCTCTTCCCGCTCGTCCGGAAAGCGCTCGGGATCGACCACCAGCCGCGACAACCCATTGACGAAAATCCACGGCTCTATCGATGAAGCCACCCGGTAGGCGATCTGATCGGTATGGGCGTCGGTCAGATGGTCGAGCTCGTCGGCCAGTTCCCCGTCGTCGAGCACAATCGATCCGCGGGCCGCGGCCGTCAGCTCACGCGACGCGTGCGGCACGTGCAGGATCACCGGTGAACGGGCGTCCCCCGGCCGCACGTCAAAAACCACCCGGCCAGGATAGATCGCGAATCCCGCTCAAAATAAACGGCGAGACCTTAGCGTGAAGCGATGGCGACGCTCACGCGCTACATCAGCAACATCCGGATCGGTATGCGCCTGGGTGGCGCGTTCACCGGCGTCTGCCTGTGCATGATCGTCGCGCTCGGGATCGGGCTCTGGGGGCAGAACAAGGCGTCCGACGCCTCCTCCCGGCTCGCCGCCGCAGCCGACCTGCGCGCCGACTCGCAGAACGCGATGTACCGCACGGCCGACCTCAACGGCTGGCAGAACGGGTACGCGTTCGACGTGCTGCGCGGCGTGGCCGGGGCCGCCGACGACACCGTCGGGCAGCGCAAGAGCTTCCTGGCCGCGGCCGACACGTTCCGGCAGGCGCTGGCCACCCTGCGGGGCGACCAGCTGGACGCCGACGGAGTCACGTACGTCAACGCCGCCGAGAGCGCGTTCACCGAGTACATGACGATCGACCAGCAGGTCGTCGAGTCGTACCGGGCCGGCACGGACAGCGCACGCGCACGAGGCAACAACCTGGTCGCCACCGCGGCCAACGAGCAGATGTCCAAGATCATCGCGGCCATCGAGACGCTGCTGGAATCGGCCACCAAGCAGGCCACGGCGGCCGAGGCCGAGGCCCAGTCGGCCGCGTCCACAGCCGCCACCTTCATGATCGTGGCCGGTCTGCTCGCGCTCGGCCTGGCCGCGCTGCTGGCCGTGCTGGTCACCCGCAGCATCACCGGCCCGCTGAGCCGGACCGTGGCCACGCTGCGCGAGGTGGCCGACAAGAACCTGACCGTGCGGGCCCCGGACAGCAGCTCCGACGAGCTCGGCATGATGGGCCGGGCGGTCAACAGCACGCTCGAGGTGCTGCTGAACGCGTTCGGCCGGATCGCCGACAACAGCCGGACGCTGTCCGGCGCCTCGCGCGAGCTGAGCACCGCCTCGGCCCGGATCGCCGACGCCGCGGCCAGCGCGTCCGGCCAGTCCGACCAGGTCGCCTCGTCGGCCGAGGAGGTGTCGCGCAGCGTGCAGACCGTGGCCGCCGGCACCGAGGAGATGAACGCGGCCATCCGCGAGATCTCGGGCAGCGCCAGCCAGGCCGCCGCCGTGGCCGCCAGCGGGGTCGACAGCGCCCGCCGGGCCGGCGAGACCATCGGCCAGCTGGGCCGGTCCAGCGCCGAGATCGGCGAGGTGGTCAAGCTGATCACCGCCATCGCCGAGCAGACCAACCTGCTCGCGCTCAACGCGACGATCGAGGCGGCCCGGGCCGGGGAGGCCGGCAAGGGCTTCGCCGTCGTCGCGAGCGAGGTCAAGGACCTGGCCCAGGAGACGGCCAAGGCGACCGACGACATCGCGGCCCGGGTCCAGGCCATCCAGCACGACACGACCGAGGCCGTGGCGGCCATCGACCAGATCAGCCACATCATCGAGGCCGTCAACGAGCACTCGACGACGATCGCCGCCGCCGTCGAGGAGCAGACCGCGACGACGGCCGAGATGAGCCGCAACATCGTCGAGGCGGCCACCGGGTCCGGGGACATCGCCAACAGCGTGACCGGCGTGGCCACGGCCGCGCAGGTCACCTCGGCCGGGGTCGACGAGGCCCAGCAGACCGCCCAGCGCCTCGAGGACATGTCCCGCGAGCTGCACGAGATCGTCGACCAGTTCCAGATCAGCGCCCGCCGCTGACGGGGAATCGGCGGGCCGCGGCCGGGGTTGGGCCAGGCGTGAAGAAGAAGATCGGGTTCCTGTCGTTCGGGCACTGGCGCAACGCGGCCGGGTCGCAGACACGCACCGCCGGCGACTCGCTGCTGCAGACCATCGAGCTGGCCGAGGCGGCCGAGGAGCTCGGCGTCGACGGCGCGTTCGTGCGGGTGCACCACTTCGAGCGCCAGCTGGCGTCGCCGTTCCCGCTGCTGGCCGCGATCGGCGCCCGCACCTCGCGGATCGAGATCGGCACCGGCGTGATCGACATGCGCTACGAGAACCCGCTCTACATGGCCGAGGAGGCGGCCGCGGCCGACCTGATCAGCGGCGGGCGCCTGCAGCTGGGCGTGAGCCGGGGATCGCCCGAGTCGGCGCTGCGGGGGTCCGAGGTGTTCGGCTACGTGCCGCCCGAGGGCGTCAGCGCGGCCGACCTGGCCCGGTCCAAGACCGAGATCTTCCTGGACGCGATCTCGGGCGCCGCCGTAGCGCAGACCGACCCGGCCCGTACGGGGGTCAGCGGCGGGCTGGCCGTCCAGCCTCAGGCCCCCGGGCTGCGCGAGCGGATCTGGTGGGGCGCCGGCACCCGGGCCACCGCTCAGTGGGCGGCGGGCATCGGCGTCAACCTGCAGAGTTCGACGCTGCTGACCGAGGACACGGGTGTGCCGTTCGACGAGCTGCAGGCCGAGCAGATCGAGTTGTACCGGTCGGCGTGGGCCGAGGCCGGCCACGACCGCGAGCCGCGGGTGTCGGTCTCGCGCAGCGTCCTGCCGATCACCGAGGAGATCGACCGGATCTACTTCGGCGGCCAGGAGAACGAGGACCAGGTGGGCCTGCTCGAGGGGGTCCGGTCGCGCTTCGGGCGTACGTACGCCGGGGAGCCGGACCGGATCGCGGCCGAGCTCGCGGCCGACGCCGCCGTCCGGGCGTCCGACACGATCCTGTTCACCGTCCCCAATCAGCTCGGCGTGGCCTACAACGCCCGCATCCTCGAGACGATCACGAAGCACATCGCCCCGGCCATCGGCTGGTCCCCGGCATAGTTTCGACGCAGCGCCATCGCATGATCACATGGCACTATGCCTGGCATGACCATGTCGGCACGGGCATGGCGGGCCGGGATCAGCATCGGCACCGCGCACACG
The DNA here is from genome assembly GCF_024137025.1 of Paractinoplanes aksuensis. GTDB lineage: Bacteria > Actinomycetota > Actinomycetes > Mycobacteriales > Micromonosporaceae > Actinoplanes > Actinoplanes aksuensis. The sequence continues at coordinate 194,847 of NZ_JAMYJR010000002.1, read as the reverse complement.
GTGGCGATGCTGCGCGCGCCGGGCACGCTCCCCCGGCCGATCCTGGCCGCCGGGTCGCCGCTCACGCCGTCCTCGGCCGACCCGGTCTATCCCGGACACCGCGACCCGCTGCGGTCCGGTTCCCTGCTGCCGCAACACCTCGCCCGCATCGCCGCCGAGGTGCGCCGCGCGGCCGGATCGGAGCCGGTCGAGACGACAGTGGCCTGCCCGCCCGAGTGGCCGGACGAGCGGCGCGCGGCCCTGGCCGAGGCGGCGACCCGGGCCGGGCTCGACGGGGTGCAGGTGGTCGGCGAGACGGTGGCCGCGGCCGCGTATCTCGGTGACCGGCTGCCCGTCGGCGGGACGCTGCTGGTGGTCGACGCGGGCGCCAGCAGCTGCGACGCCGGGCTGGTGCGGCGCACAGCGGGCGGCTACGAGCAGCTCGCCTTCACGACGCTCGACGGCACCGGCGGCATCCGCTTCGACACCGACCTGGTCACGCTGGCCGGGGCGTGGATCGCCGAGCACGACCGCACGGTCTGGCACCGCCTCGACGACCCGCTGACCCCGGTCGACCGGGCGGCCCGGCTGCTGCTGTGGCAAGAGGTGCGGGCCTTGAAGGAGCGGCTCTCGGCCGAGGAGTCGGCGACGCTGACCGTGCCCCTGGCCGACATCGAGTACACGGTGTCCCGTACCGAATTCGAGGCTCTGGCCCGGCCCGTGCTGACCCGGGTCGTCGCCGCGGCGACCGCGCTCGGCCCGGCCACGGCCCTGCTGCTCATCGGCGGTGGCAGCCGGATCCCGCTGCTGCGCGCGCTGCTCGCGGAGGCCACCGGGCTCGCACCGGTCACCGTCCGCGAGCCCGAACTGGCGGTGGCCGAGGGCTGCGCTCTGCTGGTCCGGCCCGAGCCGCCCCTGCTCGACCAGGACGTGCAGTTCACCGTCTACCGGCCCGAGCGCCTGCCGCTCGACCGGTGGCAGTCGCTGCTGGTCTTCGCGCACAAGACCGACCCGGTGGTCGATCCGGTGGCCGGTCCGATCGACCCGGTGGCCGAGGTGCGCGCACGGGCGGCCCGGCACTTCGACGAAGATCAAGTTCCTTCCCGTACGGTCGACGCGCGCCAACCGCTGGCCCGGGGCACCGAGATCCGGGTCGTGCCCGACCTGCCCGGGATCGACTGCAACCCGCGCGAGGCCGTCCTCGAGTGGCACGAGCCGGTGCACGAGCTCGCCTTCCGGGTGCGGGCCACCGTGGCCTCGCCCGACATCGTGCGGGGCGCGGTGCGGGTCTGGTGCGGGCCGCTGGTGATCGCCGAGGTGTCGCTCGCGCTGGCCGTCACCGCAGGCGAGGCGGCCGTCGAGCGGCGGCCCGAGCCGATCCGCCGCTACCGCAAGATCTTCCCGTCGTACTCGAGCCGCGACCGGGCCGTCGTCGACGAGTTCGCGACCGTGGCCCGGGCCCTGGGCGACGACTACCTGCAGGACGTGGTGACCCTGCGCTCGGGTGAGCAGTGGCACCCGCGGCTGCTCGAACTGATCGCCGAGGCCGACGTGTTCCAGCTGTTCTGGTCGAGCAACTCGATGGTCTCGCCGCACTGCCGGGCCGAGTGGGAGTGCGCGCTGGGGCTGGCCCGTCCGTCGTTCGTCCGCCCGCTGTACTGGGAGGATCCATTGCCCGCGGCCCCGCACCTGGGCCTGCCCCCGGACGCGCTGCGACGGTTGCACTTCGCCCGGGTGACGCCGGCCGCGGCCCCGGCGGCCGCCGCCCCTCCGCTGTCCGCGCCCCGGTCGCCGGTGCCGTTCCCGCCGGCCTCGTCGGCGGGAACGTCGAGGACCTGCCTGCTGGTGCCCGGCGCGGCCCCGTTCACCCTGTCCGGGGAGCGCGCGGTGCTGATCGGCACGGCCGTCAACGCGGATCTGCGGCTCACCGACTCGTACGCCAGCCGGCGGCACGCCGAGATCGTCCCGTCCGGCGGCCAGTTCCGGGTGAACGACCTGGGCAGCACGAACGGCACCACCCTCAACGGCCGCCGGGTCACCGGCCCCGGACTGCTGCGGCCCGGCGACGTCATCGGCGTCGGCAAGACCCGGCTGACCTTCACGACCTCCGGAACTTGGAATCCACCCGGGTACGGACATGTCGTCGGGGGCGACGATGTCACTTCCAGCGGGGCCGGAGCCACGGCCGTTCTCGCCGCCGGGGCCGGCCTGGCGGTGGGCGGCATCGGGTGGTGGCTCCTCTCGCCGTACGCCGCAATGGTGGTGGGTCTGAGCGCGCTCGTCCTGGGTCTGGTGATGCTGGCGGTCGGCGTGATCCGGCTCGGGAGGGGATGAGAGCCGTCCGGCTAGTCCTTGCCGAAGTCGAACTCGAACGTGCCCGCCTCGACGCGGGCGATCAGCTCGGTGACGTCGGCCGCCTGACCGAACGTGGTGTCCCAGCCCTCGCTGACCAGGCCGGCCAGGCGCACCGGGGCGGGATCGCGGCGCAGGTCGAGCACCAACTGCTCGCGCGAGCCGTCGCCGCCGATGATGGCGATGCCCGGGTGGGCGGCCACGGAATCCTGCCAGGCCTGGTGGATCTCGAGCATCTCGCGCGGGGTGTGCAGCCAGACGTAGGCGCCGCTCCGGGCCAGCCACCCGCGGCGGAACCAGGACGGCGACTGCAGGTGCTCGCGCCACGCGGCCGGCAGCGGCGTCCCCAGGGCGGCCTCGGCCTCGGCGAACTCGTCGTCGCCGACCGGGCCGCGGTAGTCCGCCTCTTCGACGATGGCCCCGGTGATGTGCTTGTTGAACTCGTCCATCTCGTCGGCGGCGATGCGCAGCTCGGGCCCGCGCCCGTCGACGAAGGCCCGGTCGACCTGGAACCGCGTCACGTAACCGCCGCCCTGGCCACGGGCGATCTGCGTGGCCCGCTGCCGGTCGGGGACCGCCACGATCTCGGCGCCGACCGGCCACGCGCGCCAGCCCGACCCGGCGACCGCGTCGAGTTCGGCCTGCCCGGTGGTGTGCCAGAGCGTGACTGTGTTGTCGATACCGCCGAGCTTACTCCCGGACCGGGGGCGGGGCCCGGCGCGAAGCACACGAACGGTTAGATGGGGTGCGGACTCGCCAACCTTGGAGGTTTGCACATGCCGACGCCGTTCACTGTGGCCCGGGCCCAAGACGGTCTGCTGGCGCATTTCCCCGACATCGTCAAGCTGGCCGACGGCCGCCTGCTGGCCGGTTACCGCGAGGGCACCGCCCACGTCCGGTCGGACGGGCGGCTCACCCTGGTCGAGAGCGCCGACGACGGTAAGACCTGGTCGGAGCCGCGAGTGGTGGTCGACGGGCAGTGGGACGACCGCGACCCGAAGCTGGGGGTGCTGGCCGACGGCACCGTCCTGCTCAGCTACTTCGTCATCAACTGGAGCACGAACCCGCCGCTGCACTCGACGTACGGCACCTTCGTGCACCGCAGCACCGACGGCGGCCGCACCTGGAGCGACGCCATCGAGGTCGGCACGAACATGATCCACGAGAACGGCCGCTACCACCCGGCCGTGCCGACGTTCGCCTGCTCGCACGGCGCGGCCACCCAGCTGCCCAACGGCGACGTGCTGCTGCCGCTCTACGGCCGCCTGCCCGGCCGAAAGTGGATGCAGGCCACGGTCGTCCGCAGCACCGACGGCGGCCTCACCTGGCCCGCCGAGAGCGAGGTGCTGCTGGCCGAGGACGAGGCCGGCGGCATCCACTACCAGGAGCCGACGCTGACCCTGCTCGACGACGGCGAGCTGGTCGCGCTGATCCGCACCACCGACAACCGGGCCTACATCACCCGCTCGTCCGACAACGGTCACACGTGGACCGAGAAGCAGCCGACCGACATGCCGGCCCAGTCGCATCACGCGCTGGCCCTGAGCACGGGCGAGGTGCTGGTGACCTACGGCGACCTGTCCTCGCGCTGGGTCGAGCACCGCGAGACGGTGGGCCGGCTCGTCCGCGACCCCCGCAAGACCTGGGACGGGTACGGCGACGTCCAGCTGTACGACTCGGGCCACCCCGACCAGGCCAACCCGTCCAGTGTGGAACTCTCCCCGGGCCGGTTCCTGACCCTGGGCTTCGACGTCACCGAGGCCACGGTGATCGGCTTCTACTCGACGCCGGACGACTACCCGGCCTGACCCGCCCCGAGACACACGAAGCCGGTGCCCGCGGCCACGCCCGCCAGGGCCGCCGCGGGCGACCGGCCCGCCACCAGCGCCCGATGGAAGCCGACCATGACGTCCCGGGCCGCGTCGTCGGCGACCCGGGCCACGCTGGCCACGACGGTCGCGGTGCCGGCCGCGAGCAGGGCCGAGGCCAGGCCGAAGGTCTCGTCACCGGGCCGCACCTCGGACAGGCCGAGCTCACAGCTCGACAGCACGACCAGGCCCGGCGGCCGGGTCAGCCGCTGCAGGTCGTAGCCGAGCAGCGGGCCGCCGGCCAGGTCGAGCTCGGAGAACAACGCGTTCTCGGCCTCGTGCCGCCCGTGCGCGGCGATGTGAGCCGTGGGTGCACCATCGAGCGCGGCCAGCGCAGCGGCCGGCCCCGCGCGCCGCCCGGTCAAAACAGTCGATGCGCCGTACATACCGGATATCTCGGCTAACTCCGCAGGAGGAGCGTCTGCGCGCGGGCCGTTCCGCCCACCGATGTACGGCGGCCGGTGAGCCGCTGGCGAGCGCCGCGGCCAGTCCCGCGGCAGCCAGATCGCGCCCGTGGGCAGACGCGCCGGTCTGCAGGTCGAGGCAGCCGAAGCGGGCCCGGTGCCGTTGGAGGGTCGCCATGCCCGCGGCCAGCTCCCGGTCGGCCTGAGCGGGTCGGCCGGCCGCGCGGGCCAGTTCGGCCCGGGTGAGCCGCCGTAGCAGCCGCGTGTCCAGCCGATCGAGTCGTCGGCCGGGCGCTACCACGGGGATCCGCTCGCGCGCGGTCGCGACAATCACATCGCCTCGCGCGGCGACCAGCTCCGCGACCCGGGCATCCTCGTCCAGACCGAGCCGCCGTAGCGAGGCCGCCAGCCGCCGAGCCACCCGGACATCCGGCACCCCGGCCCGCAACACCAGCAACGAAGCCAGCGCCGCCCGCCGCCGATTCCCCCGCCGCACGAACAGCTCCCGGCACTCCCCCGCCCACTCGCCCGCCGCCCGCAATCGCCCCGCCAGCAACGCCGCCTCGGCCCGCACCTGCAGCGCATCGGCCACCGTGTGCTCCTGCCCCTGCGCGCGGGCCTGCTCCACCGCCCCCGCCAGCGACCGGTCAGCCTCGCGGAACAGCCCGGCCGCCACCAACGCCCGCGCCCGCTCCACAGCCAGCGCCGGCAACCGCCCCGGCGCCGTCCGCTCGTACGTCGACCGCGCCGCCGCGAACGCCCCGAGCGCCGACGGCAGATCCCCCGCCACCACGTCCAGATAACCGAGGTTCACCGTCAGCAGGGCGACCGCGAACTCCATCTCGGACGAGCGGGCCAGCCGCACCGCCTGGCCGAGGTCGGCCGGGCGGCCGCGACCCGCCCCGCGTCCAGGTGAACCAGGCTCCGGTTGTTGAGGGCCTTGATCCGGTCGAGCGGCTCGAGCGGCCCCGCGATGGCCCGGTCGAACTCGGGCAGCGCGCGGGCCGCCCGTCCGTTGCGGTGCAGCAGCACCGCCCGCTGCGCGTGCAGCACCGCCCGGGCCGGCGCCGGCAGCAGCGGTTCGGCCTCGTCGAGCAGGCGGAAGCCGAGGTCGACCCGGCCCCGTTCGCTCTCGGCCCAGGCCAGGGTGACCAGCACCCGGCCCCGTACGGGATCGGCCGTGACCAGCCGCAGCGCCGCCCGCAGCCGGCGCACCGCGAGGGCGGGCCGGCCGTCCTCGCTGGCCTGCACCCCGGCCGCGTAGAGGCGCCCGGCCCGGCCGTCGAGCGGCGTCACAGCACCAGCGATGGCGTCACCACCCTCGGGTCGCCGTGCACGAGCAGCTGGGCCAGCCCGTGCGGGACCTCGTCGATGACGAACCGGCCGGTCGCGTCGGCCGTCGCCGTGCGTACGGGAGCCGGTTCGGGCTGCCGCAGGTCGACCCGCAGGGCGGCGCCGGGGGCGAGCCAACCGTCGATGCGGACCAGGTTGTCGGGGCGTTCGACCACGGTGATCATCACCGAGCGGCTGTCGGCGTCGAACGTGATCGTGCGGGTGCGCTCGCCGGTGGACCGGGCGCCCGAGCCGGCCATACTCTGTTCGGCCAAGTGAGCCACTTCGGCCTCCAGCGAGCCGAGGGCGAGGGCGAACAGCACGCGCTCGTCGAGGTCGGGCGGGGGCGGGTCGAAGCCGGCGATCCGCTCGAGGATCTCGGCGTCGAGGGGGTCCATCAGGCGCCCCAGGCCGGGTCGGCCAGCAGCATCTCGCGCAGCTTGGCCAGGCATCGGCCGCGGGTCGGCCCGATGCTGCCGTGGGGCATCCCGTACGCCTCGGCGATGGCCGAGTAGTCGGGCCGGGTCACCTGGGCCACGATGCCGAGCAGGTCGCGGCAGCGTTGGGAGAGCCGGGCGAAGTGGGTCCACAGCACCCGGTCCCGCTCGTCGGTGAGCAGCCGCTGGTCCACCGGCGGGCCGGGGTCGGCCACGCCGTCGAGCGCGAGGGCGCCCGCGGGCCCGTCGCGCCGGGTGCGGTGCCGGCGCTGCCACGCCTCGCGGCGGGTGGCGGTGATGAGCCAGCCGGTGACGGCCCGGGGCGTACGGATCTCGTGCAGCCGGCGCAGTAGTTCGAGCCAGGACGTCTGCACCACGTCGGCCGCGTCCTCGGCGTTGAGGCCCTGCCCGCGGGCGACCCGCCACAGCACCGGGTTCAGTTCGCGCACGAGTTCCTGAAGCGACTCGCGGTCGCCGTCGCGGGCCCGTTCGAGCAGCGTCCCCAGGCGTACGTCAGACATGGCCGTGGTCGACCTGGGGCCGGGCCAGGTCGGCGGCGAAGTTGGCCGCCGCGAACGACGTGCCGCTCCACTTGACCCAGCGCCCGTCGGAGCCGTCGGCGGCCGTCCCGGGCAGGATGCCGAGGATGTCGACCCCGTCGCGGTAGCGGTTGACCCACGGGCCGAAGTTGCTGAAGTCGGCGTGGTAGCGGCCGAACCCGGCGCCGACCGCGATGACCGACCGGGACGAGGCCGGTCGCACCTCGTCGGCCTGGTGGTCGTTGCCGGCCGAGGCGACCAGCGGGATGCCGGCCGCGACGAACGGCTTCATCGCCGCCTCGACCTCGTCGAACGGGTCGGGGTCGTCCGGTTCGCGGCCGAACGCCATGCACACGACGTCGACCGGGCGGCCCGCCCCGGCGTAGGGCCCGGTCAGCCCGGCGTAGTCGGAGAGCCAGGTCAGCGCCTCGAGCACCCGCGACTCCTGCACCTTGCCCTGGTCGTTCATGACCCGCAGGGACAGGATGCGGGCGCTGGGCGCGGCGCCGCGGATCAGCCCGGCGATGAAGGTGGCGTGCCCGGCGTCGCGGCCCGGCCCCTGGCCCGGGGCGAAGGGGGTGAAGATCGGCGGGAACGGCCGGGGCCAGTCGAGCTCCTCGGCGGGCAGGACGAACGGGTCGTCGTCGTTGCCGACCCGGATCCACGGGTGGTGTTCGACGCCGGTGTCGAGCAGGGCGATCACCGGGCGGCGCAGGCCGTCGGGCAGCTTCTCCCACGGCGGCTGGACCGGCTTGTCCTTCTCGAGCATGGTGACCTCGGACCAGGTGAAGCCGTGGCCCCAGTGTTTGCCCATGAATCCGGTGCCACCGACGTAGTCGTGGTCGATCCGCACGTCGATTCCGGACGCGGTCAGCAGGTCACAGGCCTCGAGGGCCTGGCCCTTGTCGACGGTGACGATCTGCCGGGTGCCGGTGCTGCGGTCGTGCGCCGCGAGGGAAAGGCCGGCGCTGTTCAGGTCCTCGGCCGTGACGCCGGGACCGGCCGTCAGGGTGTCCGCACTCAGGTGGTCAGGGTCGAGCTTCGTGGCAACCATGTCAGGCTCCGGGAACGAGAGGTTGGGGTACCTGTGACGGGTGTTGGCGGAGCACGCAGATACCCATCGTTCCCACCCCGGGTGTCCAGCACAGTCAGTCGATCGGCTGGACGAGACCGCCTAAGCGTCCGGGAACACTTGCTCCACCATGGTCAGCAGAGTGGCGGCAAGCAGCCGGTGCACCTGGACCCGGGTGAGCACGCCGCGCTGCAGCCATTCGCGGGCGGTCGAGACGGCCAGGCCCACATAGGACCGGGCCATCGCGTGCGGCGCCGGGCCCGGCGCCGGGTGGCCGACGGCGTGCAACACGGCGTCGGCCGCGTCGTCGATGGCCTCGGCGATCACCCGGTCCACATCGGTGTCGCCGGCCATGCCGCCGGCGGTGATCGCGGCCAGCCACGAGCGGCTGTGCCGGGAGACGACGTCGAGGAACCAGTCGACGATGGCGTCGACCCGGCGCGGCAGGTCGCCCTCGGGCAGCCCGGTGATGGCCACCTCGGGCACGGTCAGCATGACCCGGATGACCTCGAGGTAGAGGTCTTTCTTGGTGCCGAAGTAGTGGTTGACCAGCCCGCGAGCCACCCCGGCGCCGCGTGCGACGTCGGTCGTGGAGACATCCGCGTAGCCGCGCTCGCCGAACAGCCGCACGGCCACCGACAGGATCTGCGCCCGCCGCGCGTCGGGTTCCAGCCGCCGGCGCGGTCCCGCCTGCACACTCACGGCGATGACCTTACGGCAAGTCGTTGTTGACACTGTGCCAACAAGCCGAAAAGGTAGGACCATGCCCACCCCAGGACTGGACGGGTACGCCCCGGCGTGGCTCGAGCCCGAGCACGAGGACCTCGCCGAACTGGCCCGCGGCTTCTTCAGCAAAGAGGTGCTGCCCCACGCGGCGCGCCACGAGCAGCAGGGACACCCCGACCGTGAGCACTACCGGGCGGCGGGCGAGCTGGGCCTGCTCGGTCTCAGTGTGCCCGAGGAGTACGGCGGCGGGGGCGGCGACTTCACCCACGAGGCGGTGCTGCTGCACGAGCAGATGGCCGTCGGCGAGGGCAGCCTCGGCCTGGCGGTGCACAGCGGCATCGTGACCGGCTACCTGGTCGCGTACGGGAACGAGGAGCAGAAACGGCGGTGGCTGCCCGGCCTGTGCTCGGGCGAGCTGGTCGGCGCCATCGGCATGACCGAACCCGGTGGCGGCTCCGACCTGCAAGAGATCAAGACCCGGGCCGTACGGGATGGGGACGACTACCTGGTCAGCGGCTCCAAGACGTTCATCACCAACGGCGGGCTGGCCGATCTGCTGATCCTGGCCGTCAAGACCGACCCGGGGCAGCGCGCGGCCGGCATCAGCCTGCTGGTCTGCGAGCTCGGCGACGACGTTCCCGGGTTCCGCCGCGGCCGCCTGCTCGACAAGATCGGGCTGCACTCGAACGACACCGCCGAGCTGTTCTTCGACGACTTCCGGGTGCCCGCGGCCAACCTGCTCGAGTCCGAAGGATCGGGCTTCCTCCAGATGATGCGCCAGCTGCCCCAGGAGCGTCTGGTCATCGGCGTGGGCGCGGTGGCGGCGATGCAGCGCGCGGTCGAGCTGGCCACGGCGTACGCGAAAGAACGAACCGCCTTCGGCAAGCCGTTGATCGGCCATCAGAACACCCGGATGGTGCTGGCCGACTGCGCGACCCGCACGCGGGTGTCGCGCGTGTTCCTCGACGACTGCATCACCCGGCACACCCGGGGCGAGCTCGACGTCGCGACCGCCGCCATGGCCAAGGCCTGGCTCACCGAGGGCCAGTGCGAGGTGGTCGACCGCTGCCTGCAGATCTTCGGCGGCTACGGGTACACCACGGAGTACCCGATCGCCCGCATGTACGCCGACGCCCGCGTGCAGAAGATCTACGGCGGCACGAACGAGATCATGAAGGAGCTGATCGCCCGTGCCCTCTGAAGCCTTTGTGTACGACGCCTTGCGCACCCCGCGAGGCCGGGGCAAACCGGACGGCGCGCTGCACGGCGTGAAGCCGATCTCACTGGTCACCGGTCTGCTCGACGCGTTGCGGGCCCGCCAGCCCCAACTCGACCCGGCCCGCGTCGACGACCTGGTGCTCGGCATCGTGACCCCGGTCGGCGAGCAGGGCGGCGACCTCTCGCGCGCCGCCGCGCTGCTGGCCGGCCTGCCCGACACGGTGGCCGGCGTGCAGCTCGACCGGTTCTGCGGCTCCGGCCTCGAGGCGGTCAACCAGGCCGCGGCCCGCATCCGCTCGGGCTGGGAACACCTGATCGTGGCCGGCGGCGTCGAGTCGATGTCGCGCAACCCGATGGGCTCCGACGGCGGCGCCTGGTTCCTCGACCCCGAGACCGCGTTGGCCACCGACTTCGTCCCGCAGGGGATCAGCGCCGACCTGATCGCCACGCTCGAGGGCTTCACCCGCGAGGACGTCGACACGTACGCCGTGCAGTCGCAGGACAGGGCGGCCAAGGCCCAGGCCGGCGGTCACTTCGCCCGCTCGGTCGTGCCCGTGCGCGACGCCAACGGCCTCGACATCCTCGTGGCCGACGAGCATCCCCGGCCCGGCACCACGGTCGAGGGCCTGGGCCGGCTGCGGGCGTCGTTCGCGCGTACCGAGTTCTTCGACGCCGTCGCCCTGCGCAAGTTCCCGCAGCTGGAGAGGCTCGACCACGTCCACCACGCGGGCAACTCGTCGGGCATCGTCGACGGGGCCGGCCTGGTGCTGATCGGCAGCGCCGAGGCGGGCGAGCAGCTCGGCCTGACCCCGCGGGCCCGCATCGCCGGGGCCGCGGTCACCGGGGCCGACCCGACGCTGATGCTCACCGGGCCCGCCCCGGCCACCCTCAAGGCGCTGGCCGTAGCCGGTCTGACCCCGGCCGACATCGACCTGTACGAGATCAACGAGGCCTTCGCCGCGGTGGTCCTCAAATACGTCCGCGACCTCCATCTCGATCCGGAGCGGGTCAACGTCAACGGCGGCGCGATCGCCCTCGGGCACCCGCTCGGCGCGACCGGGGCCATGCTGCTCGGCACCGCGCTCGACGAACTGGAACGGCGCGACCAGCGCCGGGCCGTGGTCACCCTGTGCATCGGCGGCGGCATGGGCGTCGCGACCGTCCTCGAGAGGCTCTGATGATCAAGTACGAGCGCGACGGCGGCGGGGTCGTCACCCTCACCCTGGACGACCCCGGCCAGTCGGCCAACACGATGAACGCCACCTACGTGGCCGCCATGACCGCGGCCGTCGACCGTCTCGAGGCCGAGCGCGAGCAGGTCACCGGCGTGATCGTGACCAGCGCCAAGAAGACCTTCTTCGCCGGCGGCGACCTGCCCACGATGGCCCGCGCGACCAAAGAGGACGCTCCGGCGCTGTTCGAGCTGCTGAGCACGATCAAACGCGACTTCCGGCGGCTCGAGACGTACGGGCGGCCGGTCGTGGCCGCCATCAACGGGGCCGCGCTCGGTGGCGGGCTCGAGGTGGCGCTGGCCTGCCACCACCGCATCGCACTCGACGCGCCGGGCACCCGGCTCGGCTTCCCCGAGGTCACGCTGGGGCTGCTGCCGGGGGCGGGCGGCGTCACCCGGACGGTCCGGATGCTCGGCCTGGCCCCGGCCCTGACGGTGTGGCTGCTCAGCGGCCGGCGTCTGCGCCCGGCCGAGGCCCGCGACCACGGCCTGGTCGACGAGATCGTGTCCACCCCGGCCGCGCTGATCCAGCGGGCCCGGGCCTGGATCGTGGCCAACCCGTCGGCAGCCCAGCCGTGGGACCGCGAGGGCTACCGGATGCCCGGCGGCACCCCCTCCTCCCCCCAGCTGGCCGCGCAATTGCCCGCGTTCCCGGCCACCCTGCGCCAGCAGCTCAAGGGCGCCTCGCTGCCCGCGCCCGAGAAGATCCTGGCCACCGCGGTCGAGGGGGCCCAGGTCGACTTCGCGACGGCCCAGGTCATCGAGACCCGCAACCTGATCACGCTGCTCACCGGCCGGATCGCCAAGAACCTGATCGGCGCGCTGTTCTTCGACATGCGCGCGGTCAACGGCGGCCTGGCCCGGCCCGAGGCCGAGGTGGCCCCGGCCCGCAAGGTCGCGGTGCTGGGCGCGGGCATGATGGGCGCCGGCATCGCCCTGGCCTGCGCCAAGGCCGGTCTCGAGGTCGTCGTCAAGGACGTCACCGGTGAACTGGCAGCGCGGGCCGCCCAGCACGAGCGGATCACCACGACGGCCGACGTGGCCGATCTGGCCGGCTGCGACGTGGTGATCGAGGCCGTGTTCGAGGACCCGGCGCTCAAGCAGGCCGTGTTCGCCGAGGTCGCACCGGTGCTCGCGCCCGGCGCCCTGCTGGCCTCGAACACGTCGACCCTGCCCATCACCGGGCTGGCCACCGGCGTCGAGCGTCCGGAGTCGTTCGTCGGCATGCACTTCTTCTCGCCGGTGGGCAAGATGCCGCTGCTCGAGATCGTGGTCGGCGAGCGGACCGGCGACGAGGCGGTGGCCCGCGCGTTCGACCTGGGCCGGCGGATCGGCAAGACACCGATCGTGGTCAACGACGGCCGCGGCTTCTTCACCAGCCGGGTCATCGGCACGTTCATCGACGAGGCGATCGGCATGCTGGCCGAGGGCGTGCCGGCCGCGGCGATCGAGCACGCGGCGCTGCAGGCCGGCTATCCGACCGGGCCGCTGGCCCTGGCCGACGAGGTCAGCCTGTCGCTGGTGCAGCGGATCCGCCGCCAGACCGCGGCCGCCACCGGGCCGGCCTTCGTGGCGACACCCTCGCACGGACTGGTCGACGCGATGGTCGACGAGCACGACCGGCCGGGCCGGGCGGCCGGGCGCGGCTTCTATGTGTACGAGGACGGAAAGCGCACCACGCTCTGGCCGGAGCTGGCGGCGCTGGTGACCGCCGAGGGCCGGGCCGTCCCGTTCCCCGACCTCAAGGACAGGTTCCTGTTCGCCGAGGCGGTCGACGCGCGCCGCTGCCTCGACGAGGGGGTGTTGCGCACGGCCGAGGACGGCAACGTCGGCTCGATCCTCGGCATCGGCTACCCGGCCTGGACGGGCGGAGTGCTGCGCTTCGCCGAGCAGCACGCCGACTTCCGCGGGCGGGCCCTGGCCCTCGCGGCCCGCTACGGCTCCCGCTTCGAGCCCGCATGACGGCCCTGCACGGCGTACGGGTCGTCGAGCTGGCCGGTCTGGCCCCGGGCCCGTTCGGCTGCATGATCCTGGCCGACCTGGGGGCCGACGTCGTCCGCGTCGACCGGCCGGACGGGCCGCTGCTGCCCGAGGGCCCGCTCGACCGGGGCCGGCGCACGGTCGCGCTCGACCTGAAGACCGAGGCCGGCCGGACCGACCTGCTGCGGCTCGTCACCCGGGCCGACGTGCTGGTCGAGGGCTACCGCCCCGGCGTGGCCGAACGCCTCGGCTTCGGCCCGGCCGAGTGCGAGAAGCTCAACCCGGGGCTCGTGTACGCGCGGATGACCGGCTGGGGGCAGGCCGGGCCGCTGGCCGAGCGGGCCGGGCACGACATCGACTACATCGCCGTGGCCGGGGCCCTCGAGCCGCTGGGCCGGGCCGGTCAGCGGCCGCACGCCCCGATCAACCTGCTGGGCGACTTCGCCGGCGGCGGGATGCTGCTGGCCGTCGGGGTGCTGGCCGCGCTGGTGGAACGGTCCCGGTCCGGGCTGGGCCAGGTCGTCGACGCGGCCATGGTCGACGGGTCGGCCCTGCTGACCACGTTCCTGCACGGCATGATCGGTGGCGGCTCGTGGCCGGGCGGGCGTGGGGCCAACCTGCTCGACGGCGGGGCGCCGTTCTACGACACGTACGAGACGGCCGACGGCGCCTTCGTGGCCGTGGGCGCCATCGAGCCCCCGTTCTACCAGGCGTTACTGGCCGGCCTCGGCCTCGACGACGAAGTTCTTCCCGACCAGTACGACCGGTCGGGCTGGCCGGAGCTGCGCGCCCGCTTCACGTCACGCTTCGCCTCCCGCTCCCGCGACGAGTGGACGCGGGTGTTCGCCGAAGCGGACGCGTGTGTCGCCCCCGTGCTCACCCCGGCCGAGGCGCCGGCCCATCCGCACAACCGGGCCCGGCGTACGTTCGTCGACGTCGACGGGGTGACGCAGCCCGCCCCGGCCCCGCGCCTCAGCCGTACGCCGGCTTCCGAACCGCAACCACCTACGGCCGCGACCGTGGCCGAAGTCCTCGAAGACTGGGGTGCCTAGATCCCGGCCAGAATGTCGGCCAGCGTCTTGGGCTCGCTCAGCATCGGCCAGTGGCCGGTCACGAGCGGGATGATCTCGGCCTCGGACAGGGCGGCGAAGAACGGGTGGCCGGCCGCCATCATCTCGCGGATCCGGTCGAGCGGGAACGTGCTGGCGACGAGCACGGTCGGCAGGTCGGCCGAGGTGGCGCGGGCGCCGAGCGGCCGGCGGACGGACGCGAGCGGGTGACCTGTGCTCCGCGTACGCAAAAGGTCGAGAGCGGTCTCGTCCAGGCCGGCCAGCAGCACCGGGTCGGCGGCCGCGTCCCACGGCCGGGGCGGCACGGCGTCGCCTTCGTACTCCGTCGTGTCCTCGGCCAGGTCGAGCTGCGACATGCCCTCGGGCAGCGGGCCGCTGTCGACGTAGACGACGGCGCGGATCCGGTCGCGCAGCCGCAGCGCCGCCGCGCTGACCGGCATCCCGCCGTAGCTGTGCCCGACGAGCACGATGTCGCGCAGGTCCTCGGCCTCGGCCAGCTGCACGATGTCCTCGATGTGCGTGTCGAGGTCGACCTCCGGGCCGAGCAGGTGCGACCGGTCGGCGACGCCGGTGAGGGTCAGCGGGTACACGTCGTGGCCGCCCGCCCGCAGCTCCGAGGTGACCTGCCGCCACGCCCACGCGCCGATCCACATGCCAGGTACCAGGATGTATGTGCTCATGAGACGAGCCTAGGAGCAATACCGGACAGGTTCCGCCCGGTATTCATGGAAAACTTCGGCCCATGGCTCATCCCGCGTCCCGCGTGCTCGCGATGCTCGAACTGCTGCAGGCCCACCGCCGCCTGACCGTGGGCGACCTGGCCCGCCGGCTCGGCGTCGACGAGCGGACCGTCCGGCGCTACGCGACCACCCTGACCGACCTGGGCATCCCGGTCACCGCCGAGCGGGGCCGGTACGGCGGTTATCGCCTCTCCCCCGGCTTCCGGCTGCCGCCGCTGATGCTGACCGGCGACGAGGCAGTGGCCGTCGTCCTGGGCCTGATCGCAGCCCGCCAGATCGGGCTGTCGGCCGAGACCCCGGCGGCCGAGGCGGCCGAAGCGAAGATCAATCGCGTGCTCCCGGCGGATCTGGCCGACCGGCTGGCCGGGCTGCGGTCGGCGCTCGGCTTCACCCGGGCCGCGGCCGGCGGCCAGGACAACCCGGAGTCGCGGATCCTGCTCGCCCTGGGCGCGGCGACCCGGTCGCACCAACGCCTGACGATCACGTACGGCGACTCGGGCGACCGCGACCTCGACCCGTACGGCCTCGTCTTCCACTCGAGCCGGTGGTACGCCGTGGGCCTGGACCACCGCAGCGGCGAGATCCGCTCGTTCCGGGCCGACCGGATCACCGCCACCCGCCCGACGAGCGTGACTTTCGAACCGCCGCCCGGCTTCGACGCGGTGGCCCACCTCAACCAGCAGTGGGCCCGCCGCGACTACCGATGGCCGGTCGAAGTGCTGCTGCAGGCCTCGATCTCCGAGGTACGCCGGCGCGTGCCGGCCAGTGTGGCCGAGCTGACCGAGACCGACCGCGGCCTGCTGCTCACCTGCCGCGCCGAACGCCTCGAAGGCATGGCCCAGATGCTGGCCGGCCTCGGCCACCCGTTCACCGTCCTGACCCCACCCGAACTACGAACCGAGATCGAGCAGTACGCCGCCCGCCTCACCGACTGGGCCGGGAACCGCCCGGATTGAGGCCGGCCTCGAACGCCGTACGCAGATGGGTCTCCCGGATCTCCGGTGCCGTGCCGCCCAGCACCAGCAGCTCGGCCGTCTCGGCCCGGTCGCCGATACGGTCGGTGAGCATCGTCGTGCGCATGGCGGCCAGGACACCGCTGCGTTCGAGCTCGCCGGCCTCGTAGCCGGCGGTGCAGCAGACCAGCGCCCGGCGCACCCGGACCGGCGGGTCGGCCCGGTGGGCGAAACCGGCCGTCCACACCCGGTCGAACCATCCCTTGAGGATGGCCGGGCAGTCGGCCCACCACATCGGGTAGAAGAACGCCCAGACGTCGGCCGCGAGCAGCTTCTGCTGCTCGGCCCGCACGTCCGGGGCCACGGGCCGGTCGGCCGCATAGGCCGACTCGCGCTCGTACTCCTCGAGGCTCATCTCGGCCCGGAAGCCCATCGCGCAGAGGTCGGAGACGGTGGCGGTGTGCCCGGCCTCGCTCAGCCCGCGGCGGAAGGCGTCGAAGACGTCGCGGGTGAAGCTCAGCGGGGCCGGATGCGCGTAGACGATGTGTACGAGAGTCACCGGGCCCACTGTGCCAGGATGGCGATCATGACATCTCTGGCTGACCGCGGCATCGCGGCTCTGCGGGCCGAGCACGACGGCCTCGTCGCCTTCTCGTCCGACCGGCTGGGTTCGCCGTCGGGCGCATCGGACTGGACCGTGGCCCAGGTCTTCTCGCACCTGGGCAGCGGGGCCGAGATCGCCCGGGCCGGCCTGGGCGGCGAATCCGGACCGGACTTCAACCGGAGCGTCTGGGACCGCTGGGACGCCATGTCGCCCGAGGAGCAGGCGGCCGGCTGGCGCGAGTCGGACGAGAAGCTCGTGGCCGCGTTCGAGGCCCTGACCCCGGAGCAGCGCGAGACGCTCACACTCAACCCGGGTTTCCTGCCCGAGCCGATCCCGCTGGCCTCGATCGCCGGGCTGCGCCTCAACGAGGTGGCCTTCCACAGCTGGGACATCCGGGTCGGCACCGACCCGGCGGCCGGGCTCACCGACTCCTCGGCGCCGCTGCTGGCCGAGCACCTCAGCGGCGGGCTGGGCTTCCTGCTCGGGTTCATCGCCAAGCCCGACCTGGCCGGCGAGCCGGCCGTCATCGACCTCGCCGGCACCCCGTACCGGGTCGTGCTGGGCGACAACTCCCGGCTGACCACCGACGCCGTCCCGGCCACGGCCACCTTCGAGGGCCCGCTCGAGGCAGGCCTGCGCCTGCTGGTCGGCCGGCTCGGCCCCGAGCACACCCCGGCCACGGTGCGGGTGACCGGCAACGTCACCCTCGACCAGCTGCGGGCGGCCTTCCCGGGGTTCTAGTAGCGGAACGCTCCGACGAGGGCCGTCAGGTCGTCGGCCAGCTTCAGCAGGCCGGCTGCGGCCTGCTGGGTCGTGCCGGCGACGCCGGTGATCGTGGTGGCCACCTGGCCGCGTTTGGCGGCGGCCTCGGTCACCGTGCGGCTCATCCATCAGCACCTGACGCAGCAGGCCCACCGCGGCGGCGTCGGCGTGCAGGGCCAGCCTCTCGACGAGCAGCACGGCGTCGGCGTCCTCGCCGTCCCCGGCCACCGTGACCCGTTCGCGCCGGCCCGGATCCACGAGCGTCCGGGCCAGGTCGTCGGCCAGCCAGGCGGCCTGAGCCGGCCGCGCCACGATCGTCACGCACCCTCGGGTCGGCCTCGGTCAGGGCGCCGGCCACCGCCCCGGCCACGTCGCTGTGGATCACGACGTGGCAGCAGCCGTCGAAGGCGCCCCCGTCCACGAGTCCAGTGCCACTCTTTCGGTGTGCTTCCAGTAGCCGACGAAGTCGATGTGAGCCTTGGGGAAGCCACGCTCCTCGACGAGGTGACGCCGCAGGTCGCGGACCACCGACTGCTCCCCGGCGACCCAGGCGTAGGTCGTCGCGTCGCCCCAGTCCGCGGCCTGGACCGCCGCGGGCGGATGCGACGGGGCACGGCGGTCCTTCGGCTGGTCGGCTACGACGCCAGGCTAGGTGCGCCGCCGCGGCCGGGGTTGCTCCTGCGCGCCGTCTAGTTACGCCCGCAAGATCTCGGCCAGGACTGGCTCGTCCTCCGTGGCCAGCGCCTTCCAGAGAGCCCAGCCGCGGCCGCGCGCCCACATGGCGTCATCCACGGATAGCCGCTCACGGAAGGCTTCGCGCCCGTCCCCGGTCAGCAACGTCCAGGCGATCGCGAGATCGCAGGCCGGGTCGCCGACCCCGCAGGTGCCGAAGTCGATGACCGCGGTCAGGCGGCCGCCGGTCAGCAGCAGGTTGCCCTGGGCGATGTCGCCGTGGAACCAGCGGTCCGGGCCGTCCCAGCGGGCGTCGAGCGCAGCGGCCCAGATCTCGCGGATCGGCCCGGCATCGACGCGGCCCGGGAGCTCCTCCTCGAGCAGCTTCTCGTAGGTGCGCAGGGTGCCGCCCCGGAACCAGTTGTGCAGCCCGGGCCCCGGGCCGTCGGTGGCGTCGACACGCTGCAGAGCCAGCAGGAAATCGGCCAGGTCTTCCGCGAAACGCACCGGGTCGCCGACGCGCTCACGAGTGGCCGTCTCGCCGTCGAGCCACCGGTAGACGGACCACGGGTAGGGGTAGCCGGCGTCGGGCTCCCCTCTGCCCAGCGGAACCGGAATCGGCAGGGGCAGCTGGTCGGCGAGGATCGGGAGCCACCGGTGCTCCTTGTCGACGGCCAGCGCGTACTCGGCCGCGCTGGGCAGCCGCACCAGCATGTCGGGGCCGAGGTGAAAGGTCCGGTTGTCCCAGCCCCCTTGGGCCACCGGCTCAATCGGACGGTGAGCCCACTGCGGGAACTGCTCGCCGACAAGCCGCCGCACCAACTCCACATCGACCTCGATGCGCTGCGGCACGGGTCCCAGATCCGGAATCTCACTCACCGCGCCATCTTCCCCGACGAGGCCAACGCACGCCGCTATCACCGGGCCATGCTCGATCAGGGCGCGGTCGAGCGGCCCGGCGTGCGGTCGGTGGTGTGGGACGTGGCCGAGGTCGGCGCCGAATCAGCCACACCCGGTCAGTAGTTGCCGTAGACGCGCCAGAGGTCGTCCTGGTCGGTCAGTTGTTTGTCGTAGACGGCGAACTCGTCGATCGTGCCGGTCAGATACGGGTTCGAGGGGGCGGCCGTCCAGACGGTGGAGAGGGGCAGGAACGGGGCTCCGCCCCACCGCCAGACGCCGTTCGCGGCGGCGGCCCCGGTCACCGCGTTGTTCGAGCTGACGGTGCCGTCCAGGGAGAGCCGGAGGCCGCCGGCGGCGAGCGCGGTGCCGGCGCCGGTGACCGGGCCCAAGCCGGCCGTGATGTGGTGCCAGGCGCCGTCGTCGACGCTGGCAGTGCTCGCGACGGTGACGGCGTTGCCGGCCTGCAGCACGCCGAAACGTACTTTGCCCGCGGTGTCGACGTAGAGCAGCCGGTCGCTGCTGGTGCCGCCGAGACCGGTGGTGGCCGTGGAGGTGAAGCCCGCGATGACGCCGCTCTGGCCGGGGGCGACCTTGATCAGGCACTCGACGGTGAAGGCGGCCGTGGCCGACGTCCCCGCGTACTTGTTGTTGTAGCCGTTGCTGGTGCCGCCGAACGCCACCGCTGTTGTTCCGGCATGACCGGTCTTGGTGCTGCCCTGCAGCCCGCCCGGTGTCTGGGCCGAGAGGCTGGGATTCAGCTGGTTGACGAAGGTCTGCATCGCGCCGGCGGTGACAGCGGGCGTCCCGTTGAGCGGATAGCCGTTGTAGATGCGCAGGTCGTCGACCTGCCCCGGCCAGGGCTCGGTGATGATCCCCAACGCCCTCTTCCCGCCGACCACAACGACGTCGTCGGAATTCCAGGGCGAATAGATGCCGAGGGACACCGTGGATTGGGCAACCCCATCGACGAACAGACGGAGAAGGTTGTTGTTCTTGTCGTATGCGGCGACAAGATGCACCCATTGATTCAGCACAGCCGCAGTCACGTCGGCCGTCGCGGTCACGGTAGGCAGACCGGTCAGGACACCCATCACCCACCTTTTGCTGAATTGGCTGTAGCCGACGCTGAAGACGGTGCCTGCTCCATAGTTCGCCGAGAAGAAGGTCCGGTCGATCCCGCCGTCGGTGAGTTTCACCCACGCCGAGACGGTGAAACTGTTGGTGGAAACGAGCTGCGCGCCCGGGCCGGTCAGGTAACCCCCAGCAGAGACGGAGTTGAAGGCGTTCCCCTCGCGCCCGGCCGAAAGTACCGCGCCATTGCTGGTGGTGAGGGGCGCCGACCGGCTGACCGCGCCCGGAGCCCCGGTGCTGTTGACCGCCGTCGTATAGGTCGTGCTGGTGCCGGCGGCCTCGTTGAACGCGTACCGGGCGGTGGGTCGCACCGCGAGCTCGGTGACCTCGGTCGCGGACAGGTTCCGGCGCCAGGTCCGGGTCTCGCCGATCTGGGCCGTCCCGTTCGTCCCGCCCAGCCACGAGACGTCCCGGTAGCGGCCCACACTCAGAGCAGCATTGGTGGAGGCGCTCGCGGGAATCGTGTGCGCCTTGGTGCCGCCTTCCGGCGACCCGTTGACGTACAGGCTCATGACCGTCCCGTCGAAGACGGCCGTGAGGTGAACCCAGGTGCTGGCTGCCACCGGGGTGGTGCTGCGAACGCTGTCGAAGGCGACCGCCGTGTTCTGCGGGTTCCCGGCCATGACGAAAGCCCAGCAGGGACTCGCGGACCCGCAGTTGGCCGGCGTCTCGGCGATGATCATGGCGTCGCTGCGGTCGTTGGGCGTACTGATGGATCCCCCGGTCATGCTGACCACAGCCAGGCGGGTGCTCGTCGGCACCGCGGTTCCGATATTGACCCAGACCGACATCGTGAAGCTGCGGTCGGCCCGGAACGGTGACCCGGCCGACGTGAGGTAACTTCCGTTGCCCAAGGTGACGGCGCCGCCCATCGGTCCGGCGCCGCCCGTAGTCACCGTGCCGCCGGCCGAGGCGGTGTCGGCCGCCCCGGAGACATCGCTGAACGAGGTCGCCCCGGCCGCCTCGTCGAACCGCCACCACGTCGAGGGCCCGGTCGGCGCCGAACTGTAGGCGCCCGTGCTCGAGGACATCGCATCGACCACCGTCGTCGACGGCGGAGCTTGCGGCTCCTCCATCCGGTGATAGAACACCGGACCCTTGTCGCTGATCAGTTTGGGCCGGCCGGGAAAGGTGGCCGAGGCCGCGACCGTCGGCGACGCGTTCACCGCGGAGGTGAAGGTGGCCGACGACTCCGGCAACAGGAACACCGCGGCGATCAGGCTGACGACCGCCGCCGACAGGGCGATCCCCCATCGCTTCGCCCGCATAGTTCTCACTTCGGCGCAACCAGCATGAAACTGAGCGGCCTCAGCGGCTGCGGGCCTCCCACACGAAGTCGGCCGAGACCCGGTCGCCCTGCACGGCATTGTCGGCCGCAATGGCCGGCGTGAACCGATAAGGATGCGTCTCTTTCGCCGAACCATCGGGTGCCCACAGCCCCAGACCGGATGCCCAATCGCCCGGCATGGCCCGCAGAGTGGTGTTGAAAATCGGTGTCCACGTGCCGGGTGACGCGCACGACGAGCCCGACCCCAGCTCGACTTTCATCGTCAGCAACGTGTCCAATTCCTGGCCGTAGTCGTCGAGCCGGGCCAGATAGAGCCGGACGTCGGCCGTCACATCACCCCCGTACGTGACCTCGATGCATCTCGACGGCGCGGTCCCCGGCGGCAAATTCGTGCCGTAGCCGGCGAACAGCGCCGCGCCATTCGCATTGTCGGTCAGTGTCACCGCACCGGTTTCCCAACTGTTGCCCGGATTGGTGATGCTGTCGTCGAACGTCGCATAACTGGCCTGCCACACCATTCCGGCGCTCATCACCAGCCCGGCGGCGGCCACGATCTTGCGCCTCATCGCGCCGCTCCCACGGTTTGCGCGGCCCGCGTGACGTTCTCGACCGCGCGGCGCTCGACCCGGTCGCCGCCGACCTCGACGACCAGCGCACCCAGCATGCGTCCGGGGGCGAGCGGCACGACCACCACATTTCGTGCGCCCGGCAGGGCCGAGGCGAACCATTCGTCCGTACGGTCGTCAAGCTCTCGCAATAGCAGATAGCCCGACTCCCGGGCGCGACGGACGGCTGACTGCGGCCCCGGCTCGCTTTCCGGGCCCGTACGGTCGAAATGCCTTTTGCCGTTGGCGTCGATCAGCGCCGTCAGTCCGGATCCATTTCCGTACGCGAGAACCGCCGCCCGCCGGCCCGAGAGCTCGCCCATTCCGAATTCGGCCAGCGCCGCCACCGCCGCGGCCGGCTCATTCGGCATCACCGTTCCCGGCATGCGCATGGCCGCGCAACAGGCCGCACTGAGCACCGCGACCCAGAGCACCACGAAGAACGGCCAGGCACCCGACCACGTCCACGACCCGTTGTCCGCGAGCAGACCGAGCGTGACCGCGTTGATGAGCAGCATGGCGACGAGGCCGTGCCAGAACGCGAGGCGTACGCCGGTGCGGTACGACACGAACAGCGTGACCGCGACGGCGTGCAGAATGATCAGGAAGCCCGTCGCGCTCAGCAGGCCGCCCATGGCCCAGGCCGCCGCGCCGAGCAGCAGCCCGTCGCCGAGCAGCGCGAATGTTCCGGCGCGAGGGATGACGAGCGTCAGCGCGGTGATCACCGGCCAGGCCAGGGCCCAGCCGAGCCAGGTCGAGGTGCTGCCGTACGGCGGGTCGCTGTGCCACCACAGGCCGAGCACCACCAAGGTCAGGATCACCCGGCCGCCCAGCGCGCGCCGGATCGGGTCGTTAATCCAGGGCACGCTCGCCGTCCTCGTCGTCGGGGGGAAACCGCAGGTAGGGGCCGCGCTTCTTCTCAGACCGGTCCGCGGCGAACAGGAAGAGCCACATGAAGCCCACGGAGGCCACGAGGTACCCGGGGTGCTTGGCGGTCGCGCCGACCAGGTCGAGGGCGATGCCAACCACCTTCCGGGCCATCGCGGCCCAGCTGTCGGCCGGCATCGCTCCGCTCGAGCTTCCGCCGGGGCGCCCCGGGTTCAGCTCCGGCGAATCGCCCGACGACTGCGCGTCGAAAAAGCCAGGTGCTTGCGTACGCTGCCCGGCCGGCTGGTCCAGCCTCCGTCCGTCCGCGTCGAGGGGCGGCTCGGGCGTCACCGGGCCCGAGCCGCGCACCCAGGTGAGGGTGCCGCTGCCGCGGGTGTGCTGCAATGCGTTGTTGTCGGCGACCTCGACGGTGAGCCGGTAGGTGCGGGTCTCGCCCGCGGCCGGCGCCCAGCCGGTGGAGATCCCGGTGCCGCTCGCGGCCAGGCCGGTCAGGGGCCCGTCGAACACGCTGGTCGGCGGTGTTGCCGTTGACAATGGGAAGGCAGTTGCTGACGGCATGTCCCGGGACGAGTTGGCGCGCGGTGAAAAGCGCGGAACCGCTGTCAGCGCCGGCCAACGACATGCGGGCCAACTCGGGCGCGGAATCGTCGTCGCCCAGCGCCGTGAACAGAAGGACTCCGGATGCCGCGACGGTGGCCGAAAGGGCGGCCGGAAAGCGTCTGGCTCCCATGTCTCCCCTCCCCCGATCGGTGACCGCCGCCTAATCGGTTCCGCCGAGGGCGAGGATGAGAAGTCGCGCTCAGTCGTCTCAGCGGAAGGCCGATGGGACACGTGGAGGGCGCCGTGGGCAAGCATTCACAACCCGCCGACGACCGGCCGCTGACGCACCGCGCCCGGTCGCGGGCCCGCTGGCTCGTGCTCGACTTCCGCGACGCGTTCATCGTCTGCGTCCTGGGCCTGCTGGCGGTGTCGGTAGCACCGGTTCTGGTGGGGTGGAAATCCACTGTCGTGGTCTCCGGCTCGATGATGCCCAAGATCCATCCGGGCGACGTGGTCTCGGCCGCCCCACCCCCCGACAAGATCGCGCCCGGCACGGTGGTGCTGGTCAACGACCCCGCCCGCCCTGACGAACTCCTCATGCACCGCGTGCTCCGCCTCGACGACGCAGGCCGGATGATCACCAAGGGCGACGCCAACCAGACGGCCGACACGACCCCGGTCCCGATGGCGAACCTGGTCGGCGTTCCCCGCATGCGCATTCCGTGGATCGGGCTGCCCTATCTGTGGATCCGGCAGGGGCACTATCTGCCCGTGGGCGCGGCCGGCGTCCTCTTGATGGCTCTTCTGCTCTGGCGCCCCACGCCCGGCGATTCGGGCGACAAACCGATTCCACTTACGGATCCCGCGAAGGTGTTGAACCGCCCCGTGGACGCCGACGTCTACCGCGTCCGGCACGCGGCCCCGACCGACCCGGCCCGCATCCTGAACAGCCCCGTCGACGCCGATTGGTACCGATTCAGCCGCCTCCCGACCAGCGAACTTGTTAGCAACTCAAGTGCACTGCTCCGCTACTCGAACCCTTCAACCGTTCCGCCGAACTGGACCTGTGAAGCCGCCGCAGCGGTTTCCACGGGGGAACGATGAAGGGGAAACACATGCGGGGGATCATCAACAAGGCAGTGTCCACGGCCGGCACGAAGCGCCGCCTGGGCCGCGGAGTAGCCACGGCCGCGGGCCTGGTCGCCTGCGCCGGCATCGTGTGGTCGTCCTCGCACGCAGCCTTCACCGACACCACCACCAACAACGGCAACACCATCGGCGCCGGCACACTCGACATCACCGACAACCGCCTGAACGCCACCGCGATGTTCGACCCGGCGGTGAACACGGCGGTCGCCCCGGGCTTTGTCTCCACCCCGGTCTGCATCAGCATCTCGAACGTCGGAACGATGACGCCCACCACGACCAAGATGTACCTGCCGACCGCCGTGGCGCAGGAGCGCGAGGGCGCCGGCGGCAGCTACGTGCCCTGGGTCACCACGGTCGGCGCGTACCCGGCGATGGACGACAACAGCACGCTGTATGTCGAGGAGGGTCCCGAGCAGGGCACCGATCCCGGTAGCACCTGTTTGGGCGCCGGCTACACCGACAAGGTGGGCGTAGCGGCGGCGGGGCCGGTAGCGGCGGGCACCAACTTGAAGTCTCTGCTCGACTCCAACAACGCCTGGGGCAACGGAATCAGCGTGGCCAACATTCCGCCGGGCAAGTGGCGTTCCTACCGGTTCACCTACACGTTCCTGAGCTCGGCGCCCAACGCCGCTCAGGGTGACGGCATCAAGTTCGGCGTCACCTGGGAGGCGCAGCAGTAATCGACGACTAGCTAATCGGCTCCGGTGACTCACGTCGCCGGAGCCGATTGGCGTTCAGCGCATCCCGCCTGCCTGCCGAACAGAGCAGGGAGGAGGCCGGGAGCCGTGGGCAGACATTCCCGCCGGCCGCAGCACCGCCTCTGGCGACGCCTGCGCTGGTACGCCGCCGCTACGGCGCTTGCAGCAGCGGCGGCTCACCTGTACCCGGCGAACGCCCGCTTCACCGACACGACGTCGAACACCGGCAACACCGTGTCCAGCGGCACGGTCGTACTTTCCGGAACTGTGCCCTTGGGTGGCCAGTTGTTCACGGTGCCGAATGCGATTCCCGGGAGCACAGCCATCGCCTGCGTCATCACGACATACACAGGAACGCTTCCCGCAACCGTCCAGATGTATGTCCCGTCGGTGACCGGAACGCTGGGCTCGTACATGGTCTTCCGCCTCCAGATCGGCACCGGAAGCAACACCGACTGCAGCGACTTCAACCCCACCAGCACCCTCTACAACACCAGCGGCATGCGAGCAGCGTCGCAGACCTTGGACGCCTTCATCGGCGCCCACAACACCTGGGCCACCGGCGTAGGAAACTGGTCAGCCACCACCAATACAACCCGAACCTGGAAACTGGAGTGGATAGTCCAGAGCAACGACGCCGCCCAATCCCAATCCACCTCGTTCACAGCCCGCTGGGAAGCCCAACGCTGACCCGCTCAGACCTGATCTCGCTCCCTAACGTACCCGGAACCGCTCGGTGACGTCCGCCCCGCCCCTGCGTAGCCGGTGCTCATGACGTCGACACGTGTGCGGCGTGGCCCGAGTCAGTTGTCGGATACGGGTTCGTAGCCGTAGCCGTCCGCTGGGGCCAGGGTCAAGAGCCGTTCGAGTACGGGTTCGGTGTTGGTGCCCCACATCTTCGACACCACCCACGTCTTGTCGTTGTCGTGCAGGGGCGCGTCGATGAACCATCGACCGAGCCGTTTGCGGGATCCGGGGTAGGCGCTCATGAAGGCTTCCGCCAGTGCCTCGCCGGTCAGTGTCCCGTTGACGGGCAAGAACCGGGACCGTGGAATTGCTGTAGCCAGGTCTGCGGCCGGCACGCCTGCTTGGTGCAGGGCAGTGACCATGGCCAGCACCGCTCGGCGTTTGCGTAGAGGCTCGCTGCGTCCGGCCGGTGTGATGATCTCGTACGGAGTCCAGTCCCGGTTGTCGGAACCAGCTGCTCGTGCTTGGGTCTGGCGGCGCCGCAGCTGGACGGTGAGTTGACTCGCCTCCGGCAGGGGGATGACCTGTTGAACATCGAGCAAGAGCCGGCCGTCGACCTTGTACGGGGTCAGCCGAACGCATCGCACGTCGAGTCCGTAGACGTCGTCGAGCCATAGCACTGTCGTGGTGATTTCCCGATCGAAGCCGGCCGCGACGAGCACGACCCGAACCTCCCGGCTCAGGATCGCTTCCTCACCGCCGACGTCCTCGAGGAACTCGGCCAGGCGGATGCGCGCGTCTTCGACCGCGTCAGGCTCCACCCTCGCCAGGAACAGCTCGTAATGTTCGACCAAGTCGTCGAAGGTCATGACCGAGACCATCGCGGCGTACCGCAACGCTTGCAGTTCGAGGTGGCCGCCGTCGGTGGTGCGCTTCAACTCGATGACCACGATGTGTCCCGTGCGGTCCACCCCGAGCAGGTCGACACGGCGACGGGCGTCGGCGAAGGCCCCGAACTCCTCGGAAACGACCAAAACGTCATCAACGATCATGTCGAGCTTCGCCCGGAGCAGCCGTTGGAGATCAGCGCGCTCGAGGATCTGCTCGGCAGCGAACGTGGTCGACGGAACCTCGACCAACTGATCAGTAGTCATTTCGAACAACGGCATCCGTACATCCTGCCGACCCGGAAGCTCCGACGGAAGCCGGCCCCACTGCAGGCTGAGCGATGAAGCAAGAGCGCTGCCCGGGTCCCCTCAGCGGTTGGTCAGGCTGAAGTGCATGTAGTCCTTCAGGCTGGTCCAGCGGCCGCCCCAGTGGAAGCCGTTCCAGAGGAAGGCTCGGGCGGCGCCCTCTCGGTGGATCATGCCGATCAGGTACTGGCTGCGGTTCAGGTAGAAGGCGCTGTTGGCTGGGGAGAGGGAACTGCCGCGCAGCATCGGGTTTTGGAACGGGTTGATGTCTATGGCTGTGCCGGTGGCATGTTCGGACCAGGTTTTGGTTCCGCCTACTGGGCGGCACACGTAGCCGGCGGTCACCACGGCCATGTTGCGTTGTTGGGGCATGTTTACACGCATGGGGGCCATTGCCATGATGCGGAAGCGCCAGTTGTAGAGGATGCGGAAGATCTGCTGGGCTCGTCTTGCCACGTCGTAGCGGACGACCACGCTGCCCACGTGGTAGGTGCCGTTGAAGTCTATGTAGGACACCCAGAGTTTGCGCAGGTTGCCGGGGATGACCGGGCATCCTGGCTTCCAGTTCACCTCGCCCGCGGTCACCGGGAGGATCTTGGACTGGAACGGGGGTAGCAACGTGGGCGGCTCGTTCAGGCGTAGGACGGCGTCGGGCTGGATCGGGTTGTTCAGGGGGAGCTGGTTCCAGGCGGCCAGGTTGCGGGCGCTGATGCCGTAGCGGGCGCCGATGTAGCTCAGCGTCTCGTCGGGGCGGACCACGTGCCACACCGCCGCTGCCCGGCCTGCGGGTCGGGCCGACGCGGCCTGGGTGGGGACCAGGAACAGCGCGGTCAGCAGGGCGGACAGGGCGGCGGCAGGGAGTCTCTTCGGCACGGGTACAGACCGTACGAACCGTCCCGGGCGTGTCGCAGGAAAACGTGAAACTTGCCCGCAATTGCCCCGCGCGAGCCCGTCCGACGCCACGACGCCGGCCTGCGTCATGACGTGGGCCGGGAGTAAAGCGGTGGCCCCGGGCTCCACGTGCCTGGCGCCGGGCTCCAAGTCGCGGCGCCAGGCACCAAGTGGCGGCGCTGGGCTTCAAGCGGTGGTGCCGGGCTCAACGGCTGTGCCGGGCTCAAGCGGCGGCGCTGGGCTTCAAGCGATGGCGACGGGTACAGGTTGCAGGGTCACGCGGACGGCCGTGCCGGGGGCCAGGGATGCCAGCCGGTCGGTGGCGACCTGGGCCACCACCAGCACCTCGCCGACCGTGATGGTGACCTTGCTGATCGGGCCCAGGAAGCTGGTCGTCAGCACCTTGCCGTTGCCGTCCGTCTCCGGCGTGACCTGCACGGACTCCGGGCGTACGAGGGCCGTGACCGTGGTCGACGTGGCCGGTGCGAGCAGCGGCAGCCGCGTACCCAGTACTTCTACCTCTTGCCCTACTACTCGGCCGGGCAGGCGGTTGCTCAACCCGACGAACTCGGCCACGAACGGCGTGGCCGGCGTCAGGTAGATGTCGGCCGGGGCGGCCAGCTGCTCGAGCTTCCCGGCCCGCATGACCCCGACCCGGTCGGCCACCGCGAGCGCCTCCTCCTGGTCGTGCGTGACGAACAGCGTCGTCGTGCCGACCTCGGTCTGGATGCGGCGGATCTCGTCGCGCAGCTGCACGCGCACCTTGGCGTCGAGGGCCGACAGTGGCTCGTCCAGCAGCAGCACGCTCGGTTCGATGGCCAGGGCGCGGGCCAGTGCGACCCGCTGCTGCTGTCCGCCGCTCAGCTGATGTGGATAACGTTCGGCGAACTGAGCGATACCGACAAGTTCGAGCATCTCTTTTGCGCGGTTGAGCGACTTGGACCGGCCGCGCAGCGACAAACCGAACGTCACGTTGGCCAGGGCGGTCAGATGCGGGAACAAGCTGTACGCCTGGAAGACCATGCCCATGTCGCGCCGGTTCGCCGGCAGGGCGGTCACGTCCTGGCCGCCTACGAGCACCTGCCCGCTGTCGGCATCCTCGAGCCCGGCCAGCACCCGCAGCGCCGTCGTCTTGCCGCACCCGGATGGCCCGAGCAGCGCGACGAACTCGCCCGGCTCGATCGCGAGGTCCAGGTTGTCGAGGGCGTGCACGGTGCCGAACGTCCGGCGCAGCCCGTTGAGTTGTACGGCGACGCCGGTCATGCGACGAGCTCCTTCGAGGCGACGGGAAAAGCGACGCGTAAAGCGACAGGCAAAGAGACGTGTAAAGCGACAGGCAAAGAGACGCGTAAAGCAACGGAGAGAACGAACGAGAAAACGACGGCGCCGGTCATGCGGCCGGCTCCTTGGTGGCGACCGGTGCAGCAGTAGCGACTGTGTCGACGGTCGAGCCGGAACGGCGGCGGCCGCCCAGCAGGGACAGCAGAAGCAGCAGGACGAAGGCCAGCAGCAACGCCGTGAGCGACACCGCCACCGACATGGTGGCGCTGCTCTTGCCCAGGAAGTTGATCGCGACCTGCAGGTTCGTGCGGTTGAGGAGCGACGCGATGGTGAACTCGCCCAGCACCAGGGCCACGCTCAGGAACGCCGCCGACAGCACGGCCGAGCGGATGTTCGGCAGCACGACCCGCCACATCACCGTCGCCCAGCTCGCGCCGAGCGAACGCGCAGCTTCGGCCAGCGTCTTGACGTCGATGGCCGACAAGCCGGCGTCGATCGCGCGATAGGCATAGGGCAGAACCAGAATGGTGTACGCGAAGACGAGCGTCAGCGACGAGCCGCCCAGGAAGTACGTGACCCAGGCGTAGACCGGCGCCAGCCCCACCACCAGCACGATGGCCGGGATCGTCAACGGCAGCAGACACAGG
The DNA here is from genome assembly GCF_024137025.1 of Paractinoplanes aksuensis. Taxonomy (GTDB): domain Bacteria; phylum Actinomycetota; class Actinomycetes; order Mycobacteriales; family Micromonosporaceae; genus Actinoplanes; species Actinoplanes aksuensis. The sequence continues at coordinate 165,010 of NZ_JAMYJR010000002.1, read as the reverse complement.
AATTCGATCAGCCGACGCAACCGGGGCAGGCGCAAACGAACCCAAACGGCCGTCGGTACGAGCAGTACGAGCATCAGCAGGGCGGTCAGCGCCGCCTGCAACAACGACGCGGTGATGCCCTCGGCCAGCGCCGGATACCGCTCGCTCAGCTCCGGCCAGTTGAACAACGCCGGCCATGTCGTCGAGTCGCGCGTCGAGAACTCGATCATCGCGATGAACGGCAGCACGAAGAAAACGCCGAGAACGATCAGAACCGTCCAGCGGAACGCGCGTTGCCTGCGCGCGCGACGAGCGATCACTCCGGCCATGTGCGGGTCCATCTCGGCTGAACGATCGGAAACGTGCAGTTACATGCGCGCCGCGTGCATGTGCGGCGAGCGATCACCCCAGCCATTTGGACGTCCGTTTCTGCAGCAGGGTGTACAGCGCCATCACGACCGACACGACCACGACCATGCCGAGCGCCATGGCCTTGCCGACGTTCTGCTGGCCGAGCAGCACCTCACTGGTGAGCGCGCCCCGGATCTGCAACGGGATCAGCGGGGAACCCTGGCTGACCAGGGCGGCCGCGGTGGCGTACGCGGAAAAGCTGTTGGCGAACAACAGCAGGAACGAGCCGAGGAAAGCCGGCGCGAGCAGCGGCCCGGCCACGCGGGTCCAGTACTGCCAGGTCGTGCCGCCCAGGCTCTCGGTCGCCTCGCGCCACTGGGGACGGATGCCGTCCAGCGCGGGCAGGAACACGATCACCATGAGCGGGATCTGGAAGTACGTGTAGACGAGCGTGAGCCCCGGCAGCTCGAACAGCCAGACTCCGCCACTGAAAATGTCCACATCGAAGGTGTCGCGCAACCAAACGGTCAAGAAACCGGACAGGCCGATCGTCGCCAGGAAAGCGAACGCGAGCGTGACCCCGCCGAACTGAGCGAGCACGCCGGCCGCCGCGGTCACCACCCGGCGCAGGATGCCGTCGGGTTTCGCGGTCACCAAGGCGTACGCCAGCAGGGCTCCGAGCACCGCGCCGATCAGCGCGCTCAGGAGCGAGAGCGCGATGCTTCGGCCGAAAGCTTCCAAGATGTACGAGCTACCGAGTGCCTTGACGTTCTCCAGAGTCACCCCGCCCGAGCCCGCGAACGCGCCGATCACCACGACCAGCGTCGGGATGACCAGGAAGATCGTCACGTAGGCGAAGAACGGCACCGTGCCGAGCAGGGCGGTGACGCCCCGCAGGCGCGACCGGGTGGTCGCACGCTGCGGGACGTCCGCGACGATCTCAGCCAATGGCCTTGGCCCAGTCCGACGCCAGGATCTCCTTGGCCTTGGTGTTCTGGGCCTCGGTCGGGATCACCGGGCTGCCCTCGATCTTCGGCAGCGCGTCGAACGCGGTCTTGTCGATCGTGCCCGCCTTGGCCATGGCGTCGGCCCGCACCGGACGGGCGCCACCCTTCAGCCACAGGTTCTGGCCCTCGTCGGAGTACAGGAACTCCTGCCACAGCCGCGCGGCGGCCGGGTGCGGGGCGTCCTTGTTGATGGCCTGCACGTAGTACGAGCCGAGGACCGCGCCGTTGGGCACGAAGGTCTTCCAGGTCTTGAGCTTGGTCGCCTCGGCCGCGTTCAGGTAGTCCCAGTCGAACACGACCGGGGTCTGACCGGACTGGATGGTGGCCGAGTCGGGGTCGACCGGCAGCAGGTTGCCGGCCTTCTTGAGCTGGCCGAAGAAGTCGACGCCGGGCTTGATGTCCTCGACCGTGCCGCCCTTGGCCAGCGAGGCCGCCTGCACGGCGCCGAACGCGGAACCGGCCTGGGTCGGGTCGCCGTTGAGCGCGACCTTGCCCTTGTACTCGGGCTTGAGCAGGTCGTCGAGGCTGGTCGGGGCGGGCACCTTGGCGCTGTCGTAGCCGACCGACATGTAGCCGCCGTAGTCGTTCGTCCAGGCGCCGTTGGCGTCCTTGAGGTTGTCCGGGATCTCGCTGTGTTTCTCGACCTTGTACGGCGCGAACATGGCCACATTGGCCGTCGCGACCGTGGCGCCCAGGTCGAACACGTCGGGCGCGCCGTCCTGGCCCTTGAGCTGGTTGGCCGCGTTGATCTCGTCCTGGCTCGAGCCGTCGGGCTGAGCCGAGTTGACCTTGATCCCGTACTTGTCACCGAAGGTCTTGATGATCTCGCCGTAGTTCGCCCAGTTCGGCGGCAGGGCGATGACGTTGAGCTGGCCCTCGGCCTTGGCCGCCTCGACCAGCTTGTCGAGCCCGCCCAGGTCGGCCGCGCTGGTCGCACCGGCCGCGCTGGAACCCGAGGACTCGGACTCCTTCTCGGGCGGCGAGCAGGCCGTGATCGCGGCTATGGTGGTGGCCGCCACAGTGACGGCGATCGTGCGGGTGAATGGACGCACCGTTGTTCCTCCCTCTGCGCGCACCGGGCCGATACGCGCTGGGTGATCATGAAAGTGCTCCCTGGACAGCAGGCGTCGGCAAAGCAACCGCCCGGCAACACTTTTCCGCTGATCAGGCGGACTTTCCGGTCCCGCTCCCAGCCGTTGCCGTGATCGTAAACCCGATGCCGATCGATGCCTATAGCTCGTTGATCCGGACTCGTACCCGGGCCGCCTCGCGGGTGAGGTGGTCGCGTTCGGCCGCACTGGCCGCGGCGTGGGCGGCCTCGGCGTACAGGTCGGCCGCCCGGCCCAGGTCGCCGGCGCGTTCCAGCAGGTAGGCGTGGACGGCGGTGTGCCGGGGCAACCCGGGGTCCACCGTGCTCAGTGCGGCCAGGCCGGCCTGCGGACCGTCGGCCTCGCCCACCGCGACGGCCCGGTTCAGCCGTACGACGGGGCTGTCGTTGATTTTCAGCAGTTCGTCGTACCATTCGACAATCTGCACCCAGTCGGTCTCGCCCGTGCTCGGGGCGTCGGCGTGCAGGGCGGCGATGGCGGCCTGGGCCTGATACTCGCCGAGCCGATCGCGGGCCAGCGCGCCCTGCAGGATGCCGACGCCCTCGGCGATGAGCCCGGTGTCCCAGCGGGAACGGTCCTGTTCGGCCAGCGGCACGAGCCGGCCCGCCGCCCCCGTCCGCGAGGCCCGGCGCGCATGATGCAACAGCATCAGCGCCAGCAGCCCCGCGACCTCGGGATCGTCGGTGACCGCGGCCAGCTGACGGGTGAGCCGCAGCGCCTCGGCCGCCAGGTCGACGTCACCGCCGTACCCCTCGTTGAAGACCAGGTAGAGCACACGCAGCACGGTGGCGGGATCGCCCGGCCGGTCGAGCGGCAGCCCGGCCAGCTGCCGCTTGGCCCGGCTGATGCGCTGGGCCATGGTCGCCTCGGGAACCAGGTGGGCGGCCGCGATCTGGCGCGTGGTCAGGCCCCCGACCGCGCGCAACGTCAGCGCCACGGCCGACCCGGGCGGCAACGACGGATGCGCGCACAGGAAGTACAGCCACAACGAGTCGTCGGCGGTCGTGGCCGGACCGGGCGGCGGTTCCCGATCGACCGCCAGCTCACGCCCGCGCCGCGACGTCTCGGCCCGGGTGGCGTCCAGAAACTTGCGCCACGCCGCCGCGACCAGCCAACCCTTCGGATCGCGGGGCGGATCGTCGGGCCACGCGCCGAGAGCCCGGATCAGGGCCTCCTGCACGGCGTCCTCGGCCGCGGCGAAGTCGGCCCCGCGCCGGACGAGGACGCCGATCACCGCGGGCACCAGCTCCCGGAGCAGGGACTCGTTCACTCGGTCGTCGTCGGTGCGCGCTCGGCCAGCAACGGCCGCAGCTCGAGCCACTCCCGGATCGGCTTCCCGCCCGCGCCCGGCGCCTCGGAGAGCTCGGCCGCCAGGTCCAGAGCCCGCTCGTACGTCTCGACGTCGATGATCATCCAGCCGGCGATCAGGTCTTTGGTCTCGAGGAACGGGCCGTCGGTCACCGGCGGCCGGCCCACGCCGTCGGACCGCACGAAGGTGCCCTGCGGCGTGAGGCCCCGGCTGTCGACGAACTCCCCGGTGTCCCGCAGCCGGTCGGCGAAGTCGTCCATGTACTGGATGTGCGCGGTCAACTCGTCCGGCGTCCACCGGTCCATCGGCACGTCGTTCTGCGGGGCGGGGGCGCCTCGATAGTGCTTGAGCAGCAAATACTTGGCCATGTCGGTGATCCTCTCAGGCGTTCTGACGCTCGGCGCGCTGCCGCACGAGTTCCTCGACCGCGCTGGGCAGCGTGGTCTCGAAGTCGATCAGCTTGACCCAGGTCGGCGTGATCACGATGCGGACCATGCCGTCGTACAGCGACCGCACCTCGGCCTCCCACTCGACCCGCTGCTCGGCGCTCATCCGGTAGCTGCCGTTCATCTGCAGGTACTCCTCGGGAATGCCGTCGACGTCGTCGAGCTCGGCCCGCCCCCGGATCAGCAGGATCTTGGGCGGGTGCACCTCGGTGTCGATGGTCAGCGCGACCTGCGGATTCCGCCGCAGCGAGGGCAGCTTCGGCGAGTTCCGCGTGGTGCACAGGACGATCTGCGCCCCGTTCCACGTGAACGCGATCGGCACGGCGCGCGGCGTCCCGTCCGCGGCCACATAGGCCAGGCGCGTCAGGTCGCGGCCGAGCAGTTCCCGGGCGTACGGCCGGTTGAGGATCTCGGTGATCTCCGTCTGTTCCATGAACCGGGGACGGAGCCGCTCACCCGTTCTCGACAGCATCGGCGGAAATTTCCTGCGCGAGCCCGACGATGATCCCTTCCGGCCCGCGCAGGTAGCAGAGTCGGTACGTGTCCTCGAAGTTCACCAGCTCGCCGACCAGTTCGGCGCCGTGCCGGTCGCGCAGCCGGACGATCACGTCCTCGACGTCGTCGACCGCGAACATCACCCGCCGGATGCCCAGCGTGTTGGCCGGCGCGATCCGCGGCTCGGGCGCGACCGGCTTCGGCTGGTGGAACTGCGCCAGCTCCACACCTCCCGGCTGGCCCGGGATCCGCAACATCGCGATGTCCTGCTTGACGTCGTCGACCGCGATGACCCGCTCGACCCACCGCCCCTCGGCCGGGCCGCGCCCTTCCAGCTCCAGGCCGAGCTCGACGAAGAACGCGATGACGGCGTCCAGGTCCTCGACCACGATGAGGACGTTGTCCATCCGCTTGATCGCCATGTCAGATCTCCTCACTCTGTGACCCGGGGACGGAGCCGTCGTCCGCTTCTCGACAGCTCAGAAGCCCAAACCGTCGAGAATCCGCAGGACGACATTGCCCTTGCTCTCACCCGCCTGCGGCTGCGCCCCCGCCAGCAGCAGGATCACCTCGTCGACCTGGGCCACGACGTCGGTGCGCCCGGCGGCCGCCGCGGCCTCGCGCAGTTGCCGGGCCAGCAGCAGCAGCCGTTCCTGCTCGATGTCCATCGGGTCAGGCTAGCGGGATTCCAGACGCCCCAGGTCGTCGGTCACGAGCGGCTCGCCGCGCAAGTAGGCCGTGGTCACACGCTGGATCAGGGCGACCCGGGGCGGGCTCTCGTCGGTGGTCTCGCGCGCCTCGTAGCCGGGGATGCCGCCCAGCGAATGCTCGGCGCCGAACACGGTGAGCAGGGTCTTCGGGGGCGGGCTGAGGTGGTACGCGTCGGTCAGCCAGTCGGGGCCGCGCACCGACAACGGCGAGTCGTCCTGGTCGCCCGCGACGACCAGGGCCGGCGTGGTCAGGTCGGTGAAGTCCGGCTGCATCCAGGGGAACTGCGATTGCGCGTACGCAGTGAGGTCGTCCCCACCCAGGCCGGCGGTCGCCAGCAGGACGCCCCGGCTGATCCGCGGATCGGGCTGGCTCGCGCCCCCGAGCACCCGCAGGCCGAGCAGCACGCCGGCCGTCTGCCCGCCGAACGAGTGCCCGGCCACGGCGACCCGTCCCCGATCGAGGCTGCGCCCGAGGACTTCCTCGACCAGGTCGAGGTGATCGAGGATCCGGCGAAGGTCGTCGACCCGCGTACGCCATGTGTCCGGGGTCAGCGGCAGGCCGAGCGTGCGCGAGTCGAGGTGCGTCGGCTGCACGACGACGAAGCCATGATCGGACCAGTGGTCGGCCAGGGGACCGTAGCCGTCCAAGGACGAGCCGAAGCCGTGCGAGAAAAGGACAACCGGCAGGTCACGGCCTTCGGCGGGGCCGGAGATCCGTACGCGCAAAGGGGTGGCCCGGCCGGGAGCCGGAACCACCACGGGCTTGATCGAGATGAGCATGCCCGCACGCTACTATCGTGAAGTTAGTAGGTACCTAGAGGAAAGTATTGCCGTGGACGAGCGAGGCCCCGAGGCGTGCCCGATCGCCGACGTGATCGACGTGTTGTTCAGCCGCTGGACCACGCCGATCCTGTGGGCGCTGCACGAACGCGGCCGGCAACGCTTCGGCGACCTGGAACGGCACGTCCCCGGCATCAGTCCCAAGGTGCTCACCCAGCGCCTGCGCCAACTCGAACGCGACGGCCTGGTCGCCCGGACGTACCACGCCGAGGTGCCACCCCGCGTCGAATACGAGATCACCGCACTCGGCGCGAGCCTGGAACCGCTGTTCACGACGCTGTCGACGTGGGGCGCCACCAACATGCCGGCGGTCGAACAGTCCCGCCGCGCCTACGACGCCTGAAGCAACCCACCCACCACGGACGTCTCGTGGCTGCTGAACTCCCCGGTCAGCAGGGGCATGGCCCGCCCGATCGCAGCCCGCGTCTCCGGCAATTGCAGGGAGGCGTCGTGGTGCTCCTTCGACTCCCAGACCTCACTGACCCAGATCGTGACGTCGTCGGAGGCGTCCAGCCCCACCACGTACAGATGGCAGCCGGCCGCCCGCAGCCCGTCCGCCCCACCGGTCAGAATGGCGGCGACCTCGTCGCGGTGGCCGGGCTTGGTCTTCATCGCGTTGACATATCCATAAGGCACCGGATCATCCTGGCACGCCACTGACACATTGAACGCATGGCGCTGCGATGGGTGGTGGTGTGTCTGGCCGTAGTGGGTGCTGCGGCGTAAGTCTGGCTGATCGTCCGTTTCCTGCGAGCGACCCGCCTGCCGGGCAGCGACGCACTGCGGCGGACCCATTCCCTGCACTGGGCCGCTCCGTCAATCTTCGGGTTGGGCGGTCTACTCGTGGTCTCCTACGCCGGGCTGACCGCCTTCACCCAGAGCCCAGGTCCCACCCGAAGCCGACCGCACCCGGCTAGACAAAGCGACGACCGTCTTCGAACGCATTCGAGCCGTTCCACCCAGAGGCCCGTATGCCGGCGACGAAGCTCATCGACCACCCATCCAGCGACCCACCAGAGCGATCGGCAGGCAACCACTCATGAAAAAGGCACCCTTTTCCCAAGCCAATCAACTGTTCTCACTCCGGAAATCAGTTCAGCCGCATCGAGTTTCCATGGATGTGAACCCAGTAAGGTGACCACATCCTCCTGTTCGACATGCGGCTTGAACCGACTACTCATGACGACGTCGAGATCCAAGTCCATCGCAGCGGCGATTCCCAAGTCCTCAAGAAACAGGTCGCCGTCACCCGCGTTGCCCATACCGAAGTGCCCACCACCCCGAGAATGATTATCAAAAGCAAGCTCGAACGGCACAGCTTCGACGAGCCTAGCCACTTTCTCACCATAATTGTCCGCGGCCAGCAGGGCAGGCTCCTCATCCCTCGCCATCTCCCTGAACTGCTCTTGAGCCACCTGGGCCCTGTCACGTAGAACCAGATCATCGCTGATAAATTTCACATAGGGTAGATCATGCATGTCAAACGGGCAGAACTCTCGCTCCGGAAACCAAATCTCGTCATAGCAGAGAAGAAGTCCAGTGGTATTCTCGAGTACCGGGTTGGGAATATCGCGCCGAGTTTCCGACCTGGGCTGGATTGGATTTTGGTAGTCATATCCAAGCGGCGTCGAAAGCCCAACAAATGCTCTTTTCATACACCTGGCCCCTTCACACTCTTCGGGCCCACGAAATTACCACCGTTCCGGTGCTGCAGACATGCGGTTGGCGCCATGAGCTCAGATCTATGCGGCCCGCACAGCGGTGAAGGCGTGCGCCGACAGGCAGCCCTCAGCGCCAGGATAGGTACGCGAGCAGACCCACCGGACGCGGTCCCGAATGCCACTCTGACCACGGCGAGGACGTAGAGCACATGTGCCCATGGAGCGGTTGGCTGTGCTACGCGGGGGGCCAGTTTTGCAGGGCGGCGGCGGCTACTCGTTGGAGGTCTTTGCGGGTGGCGCCGCCGGAGGCCTGGACGGCCAGGCCGTTGGCGAGGGTCATGATGTAGCGGGCGATCAAATCCGGGTCGGCGTCGGCGGGCAGGTCGCCCTCGCGGACAGCGCGGCGGAAGCGGTCGCGCAAGTGCATCTGGCCCAGGGCACGCCACTCGGCCAGCACGTCGTGGGCAACCTGGCCGGTTTCGCCCACGGCCAGGGCGCCCTGCACGCCCAGGCAGCCCGCGGGCCAGCCCGGCGTGGTGTTGGCCCGCACCGAGCCGGCCAGGAAAGCCGTGGCCGCCTCGCGCGCCGTCGGGGCGTTCAGCGCGTCGACGACGTAGGAGGCCGGGCCGTCGGTGTAGCGCTGCAGCACCTTGCGGAAAAGGTCCTCTTTGTTGCCGTACGCCGCGTACATGCTCTTGCGGGAGATGCCCATGGCCTCGGTCAGGTCGGTCAGGCTGGCGCCCTCGTAGCCCTGCTGCCAGAAGACGGCCATCGCCTTGTCGAGCGCCTCGTCAGCATCGAAGGCGCGCGGCCGGCCCAGTTGAGTCACTTCTGCATCGTACCTGTTGTGCACCGATCGGTGCGGAAGTGCTACGGTCACATTCTGCACCGATCGGTGCGGAAGGCTGAGGAGGGAACCATGCGCAGGTTGGAAGGCAAGACGGCAGTCGTCACCGGGGGCGGCACGCGCGGGATCGGGCGGGCCACCGCGGCCCGGCTGGTGGCCGAGGGCGCGCACGTGTTCATCACCGGCCGGCGCGAGGCCGAGCTGAACGAGGCGGTCGCGGCGATCGGCGACGGGGTGACCGCGGTACCTGGCGATGTCACGAGCCCCGGCGACCTGGAGCGGCTCTATGCGACGGTCGAAGACCGCGGGCAGGGGCTGGACGTGCTGTTCGCCAACGCGGCCACGGCCTCGTTCGCGACCATCGAGACGATCACCGTGGACGACATCGACCAGGTGTTCGGGGTCAACGTCAAGGGCACCATGCTCACGATCCAGAAGGCGCTGCCGGTGCTGAATCAGGGCGCCTCGGTGATCATCAACGCGTCCACCGCCGCCGACCGGGGTACGCCGGGTTTCGGGGCCTACGCCGCGTCCAAGGCGGCCCTGCGCACCTTCACCCGGTCGTGGGCCAACGAGCTCAAGGGCCGCGACATCCGGGTCAATGCCATCTCCCCCGGCCCGACCGACACGTCCGGCATCACTGAACTCGTCGGCGAACAGAACGCGGCGCCGTTCAAGGCCGGCGAGGCCGCCCGCATCGCGATCGGCCGCATGGCCCACACCGACGAGATCGCGGCCGCGGTGGCCTTCCTGGCCTCACCCGACAGCAGCTTCATGCTCGGCGCCAACCTCTACGTCGACGGCGGCGAGAATCAGATCTGAGCCAGGATCCGCGTGACATCCGAATCGGAAAGCCGGCCTGTTGCCACCAGGCGCCTCGCGAAGGTGTGGGCCTGTTGCCGGCCCTGGTCGCGCAGGATCCCCTGGACAGCCTGGCGGTAACGGTCACGTTGCCAGCCGGCCGGGTCGGCATCGAATCGTGTTCCGTGGGTGAGCCACTGCTCGAACGCCGTTCGGGACTCCGTGGCGGTCAGGGCGAAGCCGTGCAGCTGCTGGAGTCCCATCAGGGTGATGGGATCGCCGACGGCATCGGGCTGGTCCTCGACCCACGGACGGACACGGTCGAAGATCTCCTCATGGCTGCACCGGTCGTCGAGCAGGTCGCGCCACCACGCCGTGACCTGCGCGCGGGAAGGTGCAGTCACCGGCTTGTGGGCCGTTCCGTCCTGCGGGTCCCAGAGGGTCAGGCCGTACTCGGCGGCCAACTCCGTGATGAGCGCCAGCGCGGGATCACTGCGTTCGCCGAAGCTCAGGCTCATGAACACGTGGTCGATGCCCACGTCCAACGGTATCGACATCCACGGATTGCCGTCCGGGAACCGGGCCCGCAACCGCTCGTAGAAGCCGGCGATCCGTTGGTCGAGCTCACCTTCGACATGGACCGAGGACTGGCACCGGCCGACCATCGCAACGACCTCGGAGACGTCGGTCCACCCGTCGATCGCCAGAACAGCAAGGTCGAAACTCAACGAATCACACCGTCGGGAGGGGGCGGCCGGCCCCGTACGTCGAGCCGGCCTGGTCGCGTTCGAGCCAGCCGGTCTCGACGAGCATGCGGCGTACCGCGGCCACGTCGTCGGCCACCTCGGACAGCCGCCGGTTGATCGAACCCTCGTCGTGCAGTCCTTCGAGGGCCAGGAAGCGGGCCAGCAGCTCCCCCAGCAACGCGTAACGCTCGCTCAGCGTAGGCGGCATAGTCGTCAGCCGACCGTGCGTGAAGTTGCCCCGCAGCTGGGGATAGTCGCCGAGATAGGCCGCGACCGGTTGCTCGCGGTCGAGCGCCAGCGAAGTCTCCCGCAGGATCCCCGGCGACGCTCGATAGATGCCATTGCCCGTCCCTGTGGCCAACCCCGCACCGACCAGCCGGGCCAACGTCTCGCCGGCCGTCTGCACCGGCACGTCGATCGTGTACGCCAGCTCGGCGATCGACGCGCCCTCGGCGCCCCGGTGCACGAGTTCGGCGAACGCCCGCAACCGCAGCGGCGTGGCGAGCTGGCTCAGGATCTCGGCGGCGCGGGCGGCTTCGGCGGACATGCCGCCCAACCTAGACTCGCCCGCGCCGACAAGCGACCCCTTTACAGCTCGGCCACGTACGCCGCGATCCGGGCCAGCGGCGCGTTCCAGTTGATGGTCAGCTCGTTCGTGGACCAGGACTGGATGTCGTCGATGTAGCAGAACTGGCCGACGCACCCGGTGAGCTTGCTCTGGGCGTACGGGTCCTGGATCGACGAATTGGCCCCGCCGGCCAGCGTGCCCTTCGGCGGGTTGGGCAGCGCCGGGTCGAGCTGCCTGGCGTACCAGCGGCTGTGCTGGTTCTGCGAGCTGACCGTGCCGTACCCGGTGACGTACGAGATGTTGAGCGCGTTGCGGCCGAAGATGTAGTCGAGCCCGGTCAGCACGCCGTCGCGGTACTTGTCGCGGCCGGTCAGCTCGTGCGCGGCGGCCAGCACGACCATGTTGTTGAGGATGATGCTGTTCGAGCCCCAGTCCCAGTTGTTGTTGGTGGGCGCGTAGGGCACGCCGTACGGGTGGTTGCGCTGGATGGCCAGGTACTTCTCAGCCCCGGCGATCACCGACGCCTTCACCGCGGCCAGTCCGGGCAGCCGGTTCGGCACCAGCGCCAGGTCCAGGCGACCCGCGGCCGCGGTGTTCCCCCAGTCGAAGGCGCCGGCGCCGAACACGTCGGCGGTGTGCTCGGGCGACGAGAGCACATCCGCCTGGTACTTCTTCTCCCCCGTGGTCAGGAACAACTCGGCCGCGGCCCAGTAGAAGTCGTCGCTCACCTTGGTGTCGTTGTAGGCGCCGCCGCCGATGCCGTCCGACTCGGGGGCGAGCCGGTCCGGGTTGGCCTTCGCAGCCGTGTATGCGGTCTTGGCCGCCGTCAGAGCTTTCAGAGCAAAGGCTTTGTCGTACGGCGCGTAGATGCGAGCGGCCTGGGCGGCGGTCGCGGCGAGGTTGAGCGTGGCCGCGGTCGACACCGGGTGCAGCTCGCGCGGCTGCGGGTCGAGGTGGGGCAGCAGCGGCAGCCCGGTCCACGCCTGGTCGTGGATCTTGTGATGGGCCATGCCCGCGAACGGCTGACCGGCCGGCACCTGCATGCGCAGCAGGAAGTCGAGCTCCCAGCGCACCTCGTCGAGCAGATCGGGCGTACGGGTCCGGCTCTCCGGGATGTTGAGGCCGACCTTCTTGAGGCCGGGGCTTCTCTCGTACGCGTTGAGCAGCTCCCACACCGAGATGCCGCCGTTGACGACGTACTTGCCGTGGTCGCCCGCGTCGTACCAGCCGCCGCGCACGTCGAGCCGGTAGTCGCACACGCCGGCCTGGCAGGGCACGTTCCCGTCACCCTGGTTGGGGGCGACGTCGACGTGCCCGGCCGGGCGTCCGTAGCCGGGCCGCAGGGCGTCGTCGATCGCGATGCCGCTGCGCTGCGTGTAATAGAACTTCAGGGAGTCGGACCGCAGTTTCTCGTACGCCTCGGCGCCGATAGCGAAGGGGCGGCTGGTCTCGCCGTCGGCCGTCAGCGTGTAGCCGCTGCCCTTCTTCACGTACCGCCCGAAGTCGATCGTGTGCACGTTCTGCCCCGACGACGCGTCGACGCCTCGCGGCTTGCTCTGGCCGCGCGCCACGATCTTGCCCGCCTTGTCGGCCAGTTGCCACGGCAGCGCGGTGGTCACGGTAGTCACCAGGGTCGCGGCCTTGGGCCCCTTCGGCAGGTACGCGACCTGGTTGACCCGCACGCGGGGCCCGGTGTCGGGCTCGTACACCTCGGGCGGCACGCCCCCGACCAGCGACACGTTGTCGACGCAGAACCGCCAGGGGTCCGGGCTGCCGCCGAGCTGGAACGCGACCTGGGCCTGGGCGGTGGTGGCGCTCGCGGTGAACGTCCACTCGTAGTGCTGGGTGTCCCCCAAAACCGGCGACTGCTCAAAGTACGTGTCGTAGGGGTCCACAGCGAGGCCGACCACCGCTCGCACGCTCTTCCCGGCAGGCGCGCCACTGGCATCGAACGAGAACCGGTAGTTCTCCCCCGCTACGAGATCGATGTCGTTCTGCCCGAGGATCGCATCCCACTTGTTGACCGTGCCGCCCGGTACGTCGACGCAGGCGCGCCCGTCCTCGACGGCCAGGGTCATCCCGGCGTTGGCCCAGAACGGGGCCGTTCCACTGTCGAACCCACCGTTGACCACCTGCTCGACCTCGGCGGCGTGGGCGGCCGGCGCGGCGGCCCCGGCCGCCAGCAATACAGCCGACCCGACCACGGCCACCGTTCGGGAGCGCTCCCAGATACGCGACATGTAGTCATCCTGATCGATTCCGTCACACCCTGTCAACGACTGCGTAACGCCGTCGCGGTAACCGGTCCTCGCCGCATCCAGGCGCCAGCGGCACGCGGGTCCTCCCGGCCACCGCCTGACGCCGGCGCCGAGTGCTCGTACTCGGCCGCCTCGAGACCGGCGCCCGGGTGCACTGGAAGTTCAAGATCGCCGGTGCCGAAACCGACGTCGAAGTAGTCGCCGCCGACCCGAACCGCCGCCTGGACCTGCGCTGGGACGACACCCGAACCCTGACGATCACCTTCGACGACCGCGGCGACACCACCCTGGTCGGAGTCCGGATCGCCGACTTCACCGGCGACGACGCGGCCGCCGAGGCCATCGGGACCATGTCCGGCTTCACCCTCGTCCTCGCCTCCCTGAAGATGCTGCTCGAACACAACATCGAAGGCGACCTCATGTACGACTAGTTCCCCGACGCCGAGTACGCCGACCGCCCCTGACCCCCCACCCCAGTCACGGGCGCCGTCAGCCTGGCGCCGCGCAACCACTCGTTTGCACCTCGCTGCCACCTTCACTCTGAGGGCAGTCGCCGGCGAAGCGCTCCGGGGTTGCTCTTGGGCGCAACCACTCACTCACGTCGCCCGGTCGCGCCGGGCGTCCTGGGCGCGCCGGCGCCCTGCCCGGCACGGCCGGGCCCTCGGCGCGAGCAGCGATCTGTACCCACCACCCCGCCACGACATCCTGCTCTTGACCTGGGGAACTGTGAACCTGCCTCTCGTGCACAAGCGGACACCGGACGACGAGCAGCAAAAGCCAAACCCGCCGCCCTATCACCTGCCGGACGCCGCTCAATTCGCGTTCTGGAGCGGGCGGCGCTGTGAGCTTCGTCGGGAAGTAGTGCCTACGACTGTTGCCGGACACCTCGGTGGGGCAGGGTGCGAAACATGGACCTTCGTAACGGGCTGCGGCCGCTCGGGAGCACGCCGGCAGAGTTCGAGCAGGACCTGCTGAGCAACCTGTACTACCGGCGCGGCACGACGGTGGAGTCGGCCAGCGCGCAGGACGCGTACGAGACGCTCGCCCTCACCGTGCGCGACCGGTTGGCGGCCCGGCGGGCCCGGACGGCGGCGGCGCACTACGAGAGCAACCCGCGCTGGGTCTACTACCTGTCCGCCGAATACCTGCTGGGGCCGCAGCTGGAGCAGAACCTGCTCTACAGCGGCACGACCGATTTCGCCCCGGCCGCGCTCAAGGCGCTCGGCTTCGACCCGGCCGAGGTGGCCGCGCTCGACGTCGAGCCGGGCCTGGGCAACGGCGGCCTGGGCCGGCTGGCCGCGTGCCTGCTCGACTCGCTGGCCACCCTGGACATTCCCGCCGTGGGTTATGGCATCCGGTACGACCTGGGCATCTTCAAGCAGTCGTTCGTGAACGGCGAGCAGGTCGAGGAGCCCGACGACTGGGCCTTCCAGGGTGACCCGTGGGAGTTCCCGGCCCCGGACGACCGGCACCGGGTCGGCTTCTACGGGCATGTCGGGCCGGACGGGTGGGTGCCGGGCGAGCAGATCGACGGGGAGCCCAGCCACCTGCTGGTGCCGGGCTACGGCACCGAGACCGTCAACATCGTGCGGCTGTGGCGGGCCCGGGCCTGCGAGGACTCGTTCGACTTGCGCCGCTTCTCGGCCGGGCAGTACGCCGAGGCGGTCGAGCAGGCCGTCAAGGCCGAGAACATCAGCAAGGTGCTCTACCCGGACGACAGCACCGAGTCGGGCCGCGAGCTACGGCTGAAGCAGCAGTACTTCCTGGTGTCGTGTTCCCTGCGCGACATCATCCGGCGGTTCCGATTCCGCAATCACGACTGGGCCGACTTCCCGGCCAAGACGGTCATCCAGCTCAACGACACGCATCCGACGCTGGCCATCCCGGAGCTGATGCGGCTGCTGGTCGACGAGGAGAAGCTGGACTGGGACCAGGCGTGGTCGATCGTCCGGCAAACGTTCGCGTACACGTGCCACACGCTGCTGCCGGAGGCGCTCGAGACCTGGCCGGTGGCCGTGCTGGGCCGCCTGCTCCCCCGGCACCTCGAGATCATCTACCGGATCAACGACGGACTGCTCGGCGAGGTCCGGTCCCGCTTCCCCGGCGACATCGATCGCGTACGCCGGATGTCGCTGATCCAGGAGGAGCCGGAGCGCCGCGTCCGCATGGCCAACCTGGCCGTCACCGGCACGTTCGCGGTCAACGGCGTGGCCGAACTGCACTCGCAGCTGCTCACGTCGACCACGTTCGACGACTTCGCGACGCTGTGGCCAGACCGGTTCCGCAACGTGACCAACGGCGTCTCCCCACGGCGGTTCGTGCGATTGGCCAACCCGGGCCTGTCCTCGCTGATCACCTCGGGGCTGGGTTCGGACGCCTGGCTGCGCGACCTGTCGCAACTGGAAGGTCTGGCCCCGCTGGCCGAGGACAGCTCGTTCCGCTCGCAGTGGCGATCGGAGAAGCGCCGGGCCAAGGCCGCACTGGGCCTGGGCGACCCGGGCGCGCTGCTCGACGTGATGGTCAAGCGGTTCCACGAGTACAAGCGTCAGCAGTTGAAGCTGTTGCACATCATCACGCTGTATCAACGGCTGCGAAACGAACCGGGTCGTTTCGGCGTGCCGCGCACGGTCCTGTTCGGGGGCAAGGCGGCGCCGGCCTACACCGCGGCCAAGTCGATCATCCGGCTGATCAACGCCGTGGCGGCGACCATCGCGGCCGACCCCAAGGCGTCCGGGCTGCTGCGCGTGGTCTTCCCGCCCAACTACAACGTGACGCTGGCCGAGAAGATCATCCCGGCCGCCGACCTGAGCGAGCAGATCTCGATGGCCGGCAAAGAGGCTTCCGGTACGGGCAACATGAAGCTCGCCCTGAACGGCGCGCTCACGATCGGCACGCTCGACGGCGCCAACGTCGAGATCCGCGACCGGGTCGGCGCCGAGAACTTCTTCCTGTTCGGGCTGGACGCCACCGAGGCCGCCGCGCTGCGCCGCTCGGACTACCAGCCGCGCAGCTACTACGACGGGGACGCCGAACTCAAGCACGCCCTGGACGCCATCCTGTCCGGCACGTTCGGCGGGGTCGGTCAGGAGGTCGCGCATTCGTTGCTCGACCGGGACGAGTACCTGACGCTGGCCGACTACCGGGCGTACGTCGACGCACAGGACGAGGTATCGGCGGCCTGGACGGATCAGGAGCGGTGGACGCGCATGTCGATCCTGAACGCGGCCAACAGCGGCTTCTTCTCCTCCGACCGTACGGTCGCCGACTACCTCGACCGCGTCTGGCGGGCCACCCCCGTGCGGCCCGCGTAGCTCAGTCATCGCTGCGCACGTGCACCGTCTCGCCGCGCCGGCGCAGCTCGTCGGTCACCTGGCCCTCGGTCATCGCGACCAGGTGACTCCCGACGGCGGCCTCGTCCTTGAGCCGGTCGTACGTGTCGTGGACGAGACGCTCGAGCTCGGCCCGGTCCACGTCCGGGAAGCGGAGGGTCAGGGCGTCGACCTGCGTGGGCCCTTGGCAACCGGGGTTCCGGCGCGTTTGATGACCGGTGAGATGCACCGACACAGTTCGAGCCTGAGCACCCTGCTGCACCACGTGCATGTGAGCGGGCCGCTCTCGCGCGCCGCCTTGGCCGAACGCATGGGCGTCAACCGCAGCACGATCCTCGCGCTCACGGCCGAACTGGTGGCAGCCGGCCTGGTCAGCGAGCAACCCCCTTCCGGTACGACCGGCGCCGGCCGCCCGTCGCTGGTCGTGCGCCCGTCCGAGCGCGTGTACGTGCTGGCTTTCGACGTCGCGGTCGACCGGCTCACCGCGGCCCGGGTCAGCCTGGGCGGCACGATCCTCGACCGGCGCTCGGCCCCCCGCAGCCGCATCGGCGTCGACCTCGACCAGGTCGTGCGCAAACTGGTGTCGCTGGGCCGCTCCCTGATCGACGCCGCGCCCGCTGCGACGGTCTGCGCCGGCGTGGGCGCCTCCTACTGCGGCATGGTCCGCCCCGGCGACGGCACGGTCCGCTACGGCCCCGAGATGGGCTGGGTCGACCAGGCCTTCGGCACCGAACTGGCCAAGGCCCTCGATCTGGGCCACCCGGTCGCCGTGGGCAACGAGGCCCACCTGGGCGCCATGGCCGAGTACGAACGGGGAGCCGGCGTAGGCGTCCCCGACCTCATCTACCTGCACGGCGACGTCGGCGTGGGCGGCGGCATCCTGGTCGGCGGCAAACTGCTGGGCGGCGACGCCGGCTACGGCGCCGAGGTCGGCCACATGCTGGTCAACCCGGTCGACGGCCGCCCCTGCCTGTGCGGCTCCCAGGGCTGCCTCGAGGCCGAGACCGGCGAATACGCCCTGCTCGCGGCGGCCGGCCGCACCCCCGCCCGCTCCGGCGCCGAAGCCGTCCGGGCCGTGACCCGAGACGCCCGGACCGGCGACCCCGCAGCCACCCGAGCCGTAGCCGAGATCGGCGACTGGCTCGGCATCGGCGTGGCCAACCTGATCAACCTCTTCAACCCTGGCCTGGTCATCTTCGGCGGCATGCTCCGCGACGTCTACGAGGCCGCCGCCCCGCAGGTAGCGGCCCGCATCGCCCGCCACGCCATGCCCGTCTCGCGCGAACGCGCCACCCTGCGCCTCTCCGCCCTGGCCGACGACGCCACGCTTCTCGGCGCAGCCGACCTGGGCTTCGCCGCGCTGCTGGCCGACCCCCTCGACGGCCGTTTCACGCCGTGAGGGTCCCCGCATGCGCGGCCGTCGCCAACGCGCCCGCTTGGTCTTCGGCCGTGCCACACGCCGCTGTCCACGCCTGCAGGTCCGCCGACCGCGACACGACCAGCTGATCCAGGAATCCATCCGGATTGGCCGACGCGCCGGCCCCGGCGGCCTCCAGATCCTGCAGCATGACTTTCTGGTTGCCCTGCAGGAAGCCGGTGTAACCCAGCTTGCGCAGGCTCGGAAGAAGAGCCTTGATCAACGTACCGACACATCCCTTGACCCTCGGGTCGGCGTCCCGGCACCAGATCCCGTAGAGCCGGACAGCCACGGATCGCAGCGCGTTCTCGTTGTGCGGGCTCGCCACCGCCATCCGGGTGAGTGCGTCGACGACAAGCAGCTTGGTCTTCGGCCCGAAACCCGGATCCCAGCAGCCGTCGACCGCGCTCGGCCAGTGCAGCGACTGACACGTGTTCAACCGCCCGGCGTTACGGCACTGATCGCGAGCCCCGGCAAAGACGGCGCTCAGCAGCCTCACAGACGGAAGGACAGCGTCCATTCGAGGACCGTCCGGTGGAACAGGTCGGGGTACTCCTTGTTCCACACATGCCCCGCATCGGGAACCATTCGCAGCACTGCCCCCGGAATCCCCTCGGCAGCGGCACGAGAAGCGGACAGGTTGAATCTGTCCTTGGACCCGCACAGCACCAACGTCCGGGCGCGAACATCAGTGAGATCCGCGCGCAGGTCGGCCCGCCGCAGTGCCGTCATCGCCTCCAGCACAGTTCTCTTGGCCACGCCGTCGAAGGAACGCGCCGGAACCAGCCGCAGCACCGCGCTCTGCAACCCCAGCAGCACCCGGGACGGATACACCTGAACCCCGGAGATGATCAGGCTGGCGACATCCTCCGGATGGCGGGCCGCCCACCGAAGCGCAACCATCGCGCCCGCCGACAGCCCGTACAGGTGAACGGGCCCACCCCGGTGCGATGCGTGCAAGGACTCAACCGCCGCATCGAGGCTGAACGGCCCCGGCGATCGCCCGTACCCGGGAAGGTCGGGCACGAGAAGCCGGAACCGCTCGCTCTCGACTTCACGCTGACCGTCCCACATCCGGCTGTCCTCGCCGACCCCATGCAGGAGCACCACTGTGGAGCCTCCGGCGACTGCTTCACCGACAACGCCTTCGCCCGCCGAGAACGCCGACCTCGCCGTCCCCAGAACCCCCGGGCCGATCCGTCAGGCCACCCCACGGCACTTCCCGCGCGGCCGCGCTCAGATCGAAAGGGCGTAACCCCCGCCCGGCCTCGCCGAGGGCGCGGATGCGTTCCTGGAACTCCTTCAGGTCACAGATCACCACGTCGAAGCTGTCGTCGCGGAACGGCCGAGCGGTGATGTTCGCCGTCCACGCTCGACCACTCCGGCCGCGGCGGCGTCGCACAAGGTGGCCTCGCTGCCGCTGCCGGACTGGTCGGCCCGCCACAGGCCGACGCCGGTCGCGCTACCTCCGGGCTCACGCATGGCGGCCGCCATAACCAGCGTCGCCAGCCGAAGCGCGGCGCCGAGAACAAGGATCTGGTCCCAGTCGAGATCAGCCAGCGAGTCCCGGCCCAAGCCCGGATCCCCCAGAACGACCATGCAAGGTTTCGGGGGATGGGATTGGCCAAAGTCGATATCAAGCCTGACGGTCGGCTTTGGTCAATCCCATCCCCCGAAACCGTCCACCGCAACCGACAGTCCGACCCGTGCAGCCTCAAAGACGGATGCCAGAGACGAGGTGGGTGGGCAGCCAGGGACCGGACCACCACTGGCGCCAGCCCAGGTCGCGGCGGGAGACCTCGGTCAGGCCACGGGCGGCGAGATGCCGCTGGTAGGCGTCGGTGTGGTTAAGGTCCGCCAGCAGCAGGCGGCCACCCGGGCGCAGAACGCGAACAGCCTCGTCGAGGGCTCGCGCGCGGTCGTCAAAGGACTTCAGGTTGTGAATCACCAGGTTGGAGATCACCAGGTCGAACGAATCGTCCGGGAACGGCAGGGCCGTGATGTTCGCGGTCTGCACCTCGACGCGGTCGGCCACTCCGGCCGCGGCCGCGTTGCGCCATGTGGCCGCAGGGCCGTTGCCGGACTGGTCGGCCCGCCACAGGTCGACCCCGGTCGCACGGCCGTGCGGGACGCGCAGCGCGGCGGTGATCAGCAGCGCGCCCCGGCCGCAGCCGAGGTCGAGAATTCGTTCGTCGCCCCGTAGACGAAGGTCGTCGAGCAGGCGGGCCCACACCACGAACTTGCCGCGGCGCGAGGCGTAGAGGCCGAGCCCGCAGCACACCGCGATCAGCACCACGCCGAGGATCGGCCACGGCCGCCCGGTGAGCACGGTCTGCACAAAGCCCGCCACCATCAGCACGGCCGGCACGATCAGAAGGCGCGGGGCATCGATCCCGTACGTGCCGGGCGGCCTGTCAGACATCGGCCTTTCCTTCTACCCGCGCGGGCGTGGCGGCGATTGCGGTCAGCGCGGCCAGATGCTTCGTATAAGCCTCTCGCCCCGCCGCCGTCAGCGAGAGCCAGGTGCGCGGGCGCTTGCCCACATAACCCTTGCGCGCCTGCACGTAGCCGGCCTCGGTCAGCAGCGTGACCTGCCGCGAGAGCACCGAGTCGCTGACTTCCACGGTGTCCCGTACGAAAGCGAACTCGGCCTTGTCGGCCGCCGCCAGACAAGCCACGATCGACAGCCGGATCGGCGAATGGATGACGGCGTCCAGCTGATGCCGCGGATGCGTGCTCACGACCGCGCCCGCCACGCCGCGACAGCCATCGGCCCCGCGACCACCACGCCCGCCACCAGCCAATAGCCGGCCTTCCCGGCGAACGCCGCGTGCCCCAGCACGGCCAGCCCGACCCACAGCACCGTCCACACCACAGCCGCCACGACGTACAGCCGCCGCACCCCCCGCCCCACAACCCGGCGCGGCCACACATGGGCCAGCACGCTCACCAGAAACAAGCCCCAGGCCACGCTCACCACCGGGCCCTCCAGCAGCCCACCGGCCGGGAAGAAGATCAAGGTCCCGATTGCGTACGCGGTGAGAGCGCGCACGGCCCACCGCGAGTGCCGCCGTACGGCCGCCGACGCCTGGTCGATGTCCGCGAGCGCCGCCGCCGCGAGCCCCGGGCTCAGATCCGTCATGGGGCCACCGTACGACTTACTTTCCGTTTTGGAAACTACTTAGCAGATTGACGACTCGGGAACGGCCAGCCCTCGGCCGCGGCGTAGTCGGCCGCCGCGGCCAAGTCGGCCTCGTCAGCACCGGTGGTCAGCAGGTGGTCGAACAGGCGGGTCAGAGCGGCCCGCCGGTCGCTGCGCCGATCCTCGTCGGCCGAGCGACCCGCCGCGTACACCCGCACCAGGTCGTGCATCGCCCACCGGGCGCCCCCGGCCGGCACCAGCAGATGATGGGCGGCCAGGTCGCGCAGCGCCTCGTCGGCCGCCGCGCCGGCCAGGGCCGCGGCCGCCGGCGCGTCGAAGCTGGCGCCGGGATGATGGGCCAGCAGGCGCAACAACTCACGACCCCGGCCCGGCAGGTTGCGGTACGAAACGTCCAGAGCCTGCCGTACGAGGGGATCGAGGCGCCCGGAGCGGCGGCGCTCGGCCAGCCAGTCCGCGTGGTCGGCCGGCGTCCAGCCCGGCCGCTCGCGCATGTGGGCGACCACGCGGGCCAGCGCCAGCGGCAGGTATCCACAGGTCTCGGCGATCCGGTCGGCCGCCGCCGGATCAGCCCCGGGCGGCACCGCGGCCAGCAGGAACTCGCGCGCCTCGGCCGGGCTCAGCACGTCGACCGTGTGGTGGTCGGCCTCGGTCAGGCCGCCCAGGTCGCGCCGGCTCGTGACCAGGGTGACGCTGCCCGCGCCGGGGGCGGTCAACGGTCGTACCTGGGAATCGTCGGCCGCGTCGTCGAGCAGCACCAGCGTCCGGGTGCCCGAGAGCCGGTTGCGGTAGGCCGTGGACTGGGCGGCCAGTCCGTGCGGCAGGTGCTGCCCGGCCACCCCGAGCAGGCGCAGGAAGCCGTCGAGGACCGCCTCGGGCCCGGCCGGCGGCTGGTCGGCGTGGCTGCCGCGCAGGTTGACCGCGAGCACCCGGTCGAACCGCTGGGTCGCCGCGAGCCGATGCGCCACGTGCAGGGCCAGCGTGGTCTTGCCGGCCCCGGCCATGCCGGAGAGCACGGTGAGGGGGGCCGGTTCGATCAGCGGCGTACGACCGACGAAGCCCACCGGCAGGCCGGGCAGGCTGCCGAGCACGCGCACCTGGTCCCCCGCGCCCCGGGTCTCGCCCGTGGCCACACGCAGGGCCTGGCGCCACTGGTTGGTGTAGCCGGCGTCGGCGTGCAACGCCTCGACCACGGCCACCACAAGGTCGGGGTCGATCCGGCGGCGCCCGGCCCGGAAGCAGTCGACGACGGTGGTCTTGCCGACCTGCTCCCCCGGCGGGCGACGCGTGTTGACCCGGGCCGTGATGGTCTCGTACGACGGATTGCCGGCCCAGGTCTTGAGCAGGCGCAGGCAGGCGGCGACCTCGTCGAGGGTCTGCGCCTGCCCGGGGTCGGGCAGCACGGCGAACTGCGACACGGCGTGCTCCGCGGGGGTCGTCCGGATCAGAAGCATCGACGGTAGTCGGCGACCGCCAGCGATCACATCCGGATTCGTTCGGATTCCGTATGCGGATGCCACAACAACGGCAGAGTGGTTGATGCCGACAGGATCCGAAACGGGGGGTCGTTCCCGCAACGGGGGTGGGAGCGACGCGGACCCGAAGGCGCGTGCCGGGCGTGGTGCCAGAGGGCCCACGCCCGGTTCGCTTCCTAAGCGGCCGCCCCGCGCAGCACCGCGTCGACCAGGGACTCGGCGAACCCCTCGCGGGGCACCCGGGGCTGGTTGGGGAACAGGTTGTTGAGCATGTTGGGGCCGACCAGCATGAGCAGCGTGAGCTCGACGTCGAGGTCGGCCCGCAGCTCGCCGGACTCGATGCCGCGCCGCAGCACCCCCCGCATGACTTCGCGCCGGGGCTCGATCACGGCCTGGTAGCCGATCATGATCTGCTCGTCGCGCAGCAGCTCGGGCATCAGGCACGCCGTGACCTTGGTGTAGCTGTGGTGGCGGCCGCTGCGGTTGGCCTTGATCAGCGTGACCAGGTCGTCGCGCACCGACTCACCGGCCGGCTCGGGCACCGGGCCCTTGAGCGCGGCCACGGCGTCGATGATCAGCGCCTCTTTGTTGGCCCAGCGACGGTAGATCGTCGCCTTGCCCACCCCGGCCTTGGCCGCGACCGCCTCGATCGAGATGGCGGCGACGGTCTGGCCCTCGCTCAGCAGGTCGAGCACCGCGTCCAGGATGGCCGAGTCGGCGTGGGCGTTGCGGGGCCGGCCAGGCGCCTTGCGGTCCTGGCCGGCCACTGGTGCGGTGGTCATGGGATTCATTGTTACC
Organism: Paractinoplanes aksuensis; assembly: GCF_024137025.1. Lineage (GTDB taxonomy): Bacteria > Actinomycetota > Actinomycetes > Mycobacteriales > Micromonosporaceae > Actinoplanes > Actinoplanes aksuensis. The sequence continues at coordinate 141,704 of NZ_JAMYJR010000002.1, read as the reverse complement.
GACGAGTCACGCTTCGACCAGCTCGACGCCCTGCTCCTCGGCCAGCCCCTCGGAGTTCGTGGGCTCGGGGGCCGAGGCCGGGCGCTTGCCGGGCAGCCAGAGCAGCGCGACCAGGGCGCCGAGCAGCGCGAACACCATCGAGCCGATGGCCGCGTAGTGCATGGCGTCGAGGAAGGCCGCGTTGGCCTGCGAGATCAGCGCGGGCGCGGCGGCGCCGGCCTGCTCGGCCACCCCGTACGCCCCGGAGATCGACTCCCGGGCCGCGTCGGCCGCCGCGGGCGGCAGGCCGTCGGTGGCGGTGCCGAGGTTGCTGCGGTAGACCGACGAGAGCACGGCCCCGAGCACGGCCACGCCGAGCGCGCCGCCGAGCTGGCGGATCGTGTTGCTGACGGCCGACCCGACGCCCGCCTTCTCCCGCGGCAGCGCTGCCATGATCGACTCGGTGGCGGGCGGCATCACGTTGGCCATGCCGGTGCCCATCACGAAGAACGCGAGCCCGACGACCCAGATCGGGGTGTCCTGGCCGATGAACAGCCACACGCCGAGACCGGCCGCGACCAGCAGCAGGCCGACCGTGCTGACCGCCTTGGGCCCGAACCGCTTGACCATGGCCGCGCTGCGCGGGGCGAAGACCAGCTGACCGACCGCGAACGGGACGAACAGCGCACCCGAGGCGAGCGGGCCGTAGTCGCGGACCAGCTGCAGGTAGAACGCGCCGAAGAACATGGCGCCCATGGCCGCGAAGAACACCAGGCCGATCATGCCGGTCGAGGCCGAGAACTGACGGTTGCGGAACAGCCGGACGTCCAGGGACGGGAACGGGATGCGCAGCTGCCAGAAGACGAACGCGGCGAGCACGACCACGGCGCCGGCCAGCGTGCCCCACGACAGCGGGTCGCCGAACCCGGCCTCGCCGCCTTCGATCACACCGTACGTGAGCAGGCTGAGACCGATGATCGAGAGCACGACACCGAGGTAGTCGATGCGACCGGGCTTCGGATCGCGCGACTCCGGCACGAGCGCGAGCACCAGGATCACGCCGGCCACGGCGACCGGCACGTTGATCAGGAAGACCGAGCCCCACCAGAAGTGCTCGAGCAGCAGGCCGCCCAGGATCGGGCCGATGGCCACGGCCAGGCCGACGGCGCCGGCCCAGATGCCGATGGCGCGCGGGCGCTCCTGCGGCGAGAAGACGTTGGCGATGATCGACAAGGTGGCCGGCATGACCGCCGCCGCCCCCAGGCCCATCAGCGCGCGAGCGCCGATCAGCTGCCCCGGCGACGAGGCGTAGCTGGAGATCAGTGAGGCCAGCGCAAAGATGGCCAGACCCACGACGAGGGTGATCCGGCGACCGAGGCGGTCGGCCAGGATGCCCGCGGTGAACAGCAGGCCCGCGAAGACCAGGGTGTACGAGTTGATGGACCATTCCAGCTCGCTCTGGGTGGCGCCGAGCCCGTGCACCGGGTCGGCGATCGTCCGCAGGGCGACGTTGAGAATGGTGTTGTCGAGCACGACCACCAGCAAGCTGATGACCAGCACGCTCAGGATTGCCCACCGCCGGGGGTGCCCGGCCGGGGCGGCCACTGATGCGTCCATGAAGATCCCCCATTTTCGAAACGGAACCGTTCCGTATCAGTTAGGGACCATAGACCCTTCGCGCCGAGAAACGGAACGGGTCCGTATCGGAATGTGCCGACGGTCACTCGCCGGCGCAACCGGTTCGCTACCGGCACGCCCTCCACGCGGCAACCCGGCCCGCCGAAGTTGAGCGCATGGTGACTGGAAGCAACGCGCTGCACCGCTGGCTGCCCACGGGTGGCGGGCTGCGGGACGAGGACTGGGCCGGGCGGCACCGCCTCATGACCCGTCTGCTCGCGGCCATCCTGGTCGCTCTGGTCATCTTCGGTGCGCTCACGGACGAACTCGGCGGCGGGAAGCTGACCACCTGGCTCCTGCTGCTGATCCTGCCCTGCGTCGTGGCCGCCGCCACGCTGCCCGGACGCCGGCTGCCCTCGATCTTCGTCGCGCTCGGCTTCACCATGCTCTGCGCCGCCTTCGTGGCGATGACGCACGGCCAGACCGAGGCCCACTTCACCTTCTTCATCACCATCGGCGCGCTCGCCCTCTACCGGGACTGGGCGCCGTTCGGGGTGTTCCTGGTGGCCACCACCGCCCACCACTGGATCTTCGGGATCTTCGACGCCGAGCTCACCTACGGGCACCACTCGGCACAGACGCACCCGCTGTTCTGGGCCGTCATCCACGGCGTGGCCGTGCTGTGCGCGGCCGCCTTCCAGATCGTCCAGTGGCGCCTGACCGAGGCCGAGGAGGAGCGGGCCCAGGAGAACCTGGACGACCGCGAGGCCCAGCTCACCGTGGCCTTCGAGGAGACGCCCGTACCCATGGCGATCTTCTCGCCCGACGGGCGCGTGCAGCGCCTGAACAAGGCCTACAAGACGTGGCTGCACCTGCCGGACGACCTGCCCGCCGGCACCATGGTCACCGACCTGCCGATCGAGCTGGCCGACCCGGCCGCCCCGCGCGTGTTCGACCAGTTGGTCAGCCAGGAGGGCTCCTCGATCAACCTCAGGCAGTACCGCCGCAAGGACACCGGCGAGATGCTGTGGGTCGAGGTGCACGGCACCGCCCTGCGTGACCGCGACGGACAGGTCCGGGTCGTCTTCGTGCACTGCCTCGACGTCACCGAGAGCCGCCGTCACCAGGAGGAACTGCAGCAGCAGGTACGTCACGACGCGCTCACCGGCCTGCTCTCGCGCTCGGCCTTCGAGAACGACCTGGCCCAGCTGCTGGGCGGGATCGAGCCGGTCAACGTGATCTACCTCGACGTCGACCGCTTCAAGTCGATCAACGACGGCGCCGGCCACGCGGCCGGCGACGAGCTGCTGCGCGGCCTGTCGGCCCGGCTGGCGGCCACGGTACCGGCCGGCGCCCTGGTGGCCCGGCTCGGCGGCGACGAGTTCGTGGTCGCCCTGGCCGGATCGCCGCAGGCCGGCGCCCGCGTCGGTCACGCCGTCCTGAGCGCGTTCACCGAGCCGCTGGAGATCGGCGACGGCCACCTGCAGGTCTCGCTGAGCCTCGGCCTGGCCGCCGGCCACGGCGCCGACCGGGCCGACGACACCGTGCTGGCCGCCGACACCGCGATGTACGCGGCCAAGCGGGCCGGCGGCAACCGCATGCAGATCTTCAGCGACGACATGCGGGTCGAGGTGCGCGAGCGCATCGCGGCCGAGAACCGCCTGCGCGAGGCCCTGGCCGGCGACCTGACCGAGACCCTGCCGATCTGGTGGCAGCCGATCGTGGCCGCCGACACCGGCCTGGTCGTCGGGGCCGAGGCCCTGGTCCGCATGTGCACGCCGCAGGGCGACATCCTCGGCCCCGGCCACTTCGTTCCCGCGGCCGAGGAGACCGGCCTGATCGTCCCGCTGGGCGAGCACGTGCTGCGCCGGGCCGTCATCCGCCTGCTCGAGTGGACCGACCACCTCGACTACGTGTCGGTCAACGTCAGCCCGCGCCAGCTGGCCGAGCCCGACTTCGTGCCGATGCTGGCCAACCTGCTGGCCGCGCACCCCGCCCTGGACCCGTCCCGCCTGGTCCTCGAGATCACCGAGACGGCCCTGCTCAGCTCGTCGGTCGACGTCCGCGAACGCCTCGAGACCCTGAAAGGCCTGGGCGTACGCATCGCCCTGGACGACTTCGGCACCGGCTACAGCAGCCTGACCTGGCTGCAGTCGGTCCCCGCGGACGTGGTCAAGCTCGACCGCAGCTTCGTGGCCGGCCTGTCCGCCGACCCGCGCAAGGCCTCGATCATCCAGGCCGTGCTCTGGCTGGCCCGCAGCCTGGGCATGTCCGTGGTCGCGGAAGGCGTGGAGGACCCGGCCGACTGGCACGCCCTGCGCGAACTGGACTGCCCGTCCTGCCAGGGCTACCTGTTCGGCAAGCCGATGCCACCGGCCGCCTTCGCCGCCTTCCTGCAGCCGGCCGCCAACCGCCAGGAGCCCCTGCGACTGGTCTCCTGACCGCACGACGCCACGTCCGGCGGACAACCCCGGCGCGGCGGTCAGCGTTCCAGAATCGCTACCACGCCCTGGCCGCCGGCGGCGCAGATCGAGATCAGGCCTCGGCCGGAGCCTCGGTCGGCGAGCAACTTGGCCAGGGTGGCGATGATGCGGCCGCCGGTGGCGGCGAAGGGGTGGCCTGCGGCCAGGGAGGAGCCGTTGACGTTGAGCTTGGCTCGGTCGATCGGGCCGAGGGGGGCGTCGAGGCCCAGCTTGTCCTTGCAGAACTCCGGGGACTCCCAGGCGGCCAGCGTCGACAGCACCTGGGAGGCGAAGGCCTCGTGGATCTCGTAGTAGTCGAAGTCCTGCAGGGTGAGGTTGTTGCGGGCCAGCAAGCGCGGGACGGCGTAGGCGGGGGCCATCAGCAGGCCCTCGTCGCCGTGGACGTAGTCGACCGCGGCAGTCGCGCTGTCGACCAGGAAGGCCTGCGCCGGTAGGCCCTTCTCGGCGGCCCACTCCTCCGACGACAGCAGCACTGTCGACGCTCCGTCGGTGAGTGGGGAGGAGTTTCCTGCGGTCATGGTGGCGTCCGTCGTGCCGAAGACCGGGCGTAGTTTGGCCAGCTTCTCCAGGCTCGTGTCGGCGCGCAGGTTCTGGTCGCGGGTCAGGCCCAGGTACGGGGTGACCAGGTCGTCGAAGAAGCCGCGCTCGTAGGCCGCGGCCAGGCGCTGGTGCGAGGCCAGGGCCAGCTCGTCCTGGGCGTCACGGCCGATGTTCCAGCGCAGGGCGGTTATCGCGGCGTGCTCGCCCATCGACAGGCCGGTGCGCGGCTCGGCGTTGCGAGGCACGTCGGGCTTGAAGGCGAGCAGCGGGTTGAGCTTGGCCGCTGCTTTGAGACGTTCGGGCAGCGTACGGGCGCGGTTGAGGGCCAGCAGCGCGCGGCGCATGTCGTCGTTGAGCTGCAGCGGGGCGTCCGAGGTGGTGTCGACGCCGCCCGCGATGCCGGCCTCGATCTGGCCCAGGGCGATCTTGTTGCCGACCAAAATCGCCGTCTCGAGGCCGGTGCCGCAGGCCTGCTGGACGTCGTACGCGGGGGTGCGGGGGTCGAGCCTCGAGCCGAGCACCGTCTCGCGGGTCAGGTTGAAGTCGCGCGAATGTTTGAGCACGGCCCCGGCCGCCACCTCGCCCAGCCGCTGCCCGGCCAGCCCGTACCGCGCGACCAGGCCGTCGAGGGCGGCGGTCAGCATGTCCTGGTTCGAGGCCTGGGCGTACCGGCCGTTGGACCGGGCGAACGGGATCCTGTTCCCACCGAGAACGGCGACGCGGCGCATGTGAGCCTCCCAGCCACGAAAACACTACCGGTGAGTAGGTTACCAACACGCCTTAGTAGGCTGCGGCGCATGGGCGACAGGTACGCGAGCTTCGCGAACTCCGGTCCCGGGCGGACCATGATCAAGCGGCTCGGCCTGCCCGATCCGCCGCGGCTGCGGCGCTGGACGCCGGGTGACCCGCTGACCGAGGGGCCGGTGCTGATCGGCGCGGCGCCGGGCGGGCGGCTGGGTGACCAGGTGCGCAAGGTGCTGGCCGGCGCGGGCGTCGAGACCCTGGACGAGCCGCTGAGCGGGGGCGGGCACGGCGCGCTGATCTTCGACGCCACCGGCATCACCGACGTGGGCGAGCTCGGCGAGCTGTTCAACTTCTTTCACCCGTACGCCCGGTCGGTGCTGCGGTCGGGCCGGGTCCTCGTGCTCGGCACTCCGCCCGCGACCGTCGACGATCCGCACGAGGCGACCGCCCAGCGGGCCCTCGAGGGGCTCACACGCAGCATCGGTAAAGAGTTCGGGCGCGGCATCACCGCCCAGCTGGTGTATGTCGAGCGCGGCGGCGAGGGCGCGCTCGAGTCGACGCTGCGGTTCCTGCTCAGCGGCCGGTCGGCGTACGTGTCGGGCCAGGTCGTGACGATCGGAGCCGGGAACCCGCCCGCGCCGGCCGACTGGCAGCTGCCCCTGGCCGGGAAGTCGGCGCTGGTCACCGGGGCGGCCCGCGGGATCGGCGCGGCCATCGCCCGGGTGCTGGCCCGCGACGGCGCCGACGTGATCGCCCTCGACGTGCCGGCCGCGGGCGACGCCCTGGCCGGGGTGGCCAACGACGTCCGCGGAAGGGCCGTGCAACTCGATCTGACGGCTGAAGGCGCCGGCGCGCGCCTCGCCTCGCACCTGACCCGGCCGTTGGACATCATCGTCCACAACGCCGGCATCACCCGCGACCGCACGATCGCCAAGATGGACGAGGGCGGCTGGAACTCGGTGCTCGCGGTCAACCTGGTCGCGCCGTCCCGGATCAACGACGCGCTGCTGGAAAAAGACCTGATCGCGTCGGGCGGACGGATCGTCGGGGTGGCCTCGATCGCCGGGATAGCGGGTAACCGCGGCCAGACCAACTACGCGACGAGCAAGGCGGGCGTGATCGGGCTGGTGCAGTCGAGCGCGCCCGGCCTGCGGAAACAGGGCGTCACGATCAACGCGGTCGCGCCCGGCTTCATCGAGACCGCGATGACGGCCAAGATGCCGGTGACGCTGCGCGAGGCCGGGCGGCGGATGAACAGCCTGGCCCAGGGCGGGCTGCCGGTCGACGTGGCCGAGACGATCGCCTGGTTCGCGTCGCCGGGCTCGGGCACGATCACCGGCAACGTCGTGCGGGTGTGCGGCCAGAGCCTGCTGGGGGCGTGAGGTGGCGGCCGGGCGGGCGACGATGCTGCGGGCGGCCCTGGGACTGATCCCCCGGAACCGGCCGGAGACGCTGCCCGAGCTCACGCTCGACCAGGCGGGCGTCCGGGTCGACCGGGATCACCTGGCCGCGTACGACCGGGTCTGCGGTTTCCGGTTGAACGACCGCCTGCCGCCCACCTATCCGCACGTGCTCGCATTCCCGCTGACCATGCACCTGCTGACGGCGCCGGACTTCCCGTTCCCGGCGATCGGGCTCGTCCACATCACCAACCGCATCATCGTGCACCGGCCGGTCAGCGCGGACATGCAATTCGACCTGGCCGTGCGCGCCGCCGACCTGCGTCCGCACGACCGCGGCCGCCAGGTCGACATCGTGGCCGCCGCCTCGGTCGACGGCGAGACGGTGTGGACGAGCACGTCGACGTACCTCTCCCGCTCGTCCTCCTCCCCCACCGGCGCCAAGCCGTCCGATGCGGATCCCGCCCCGGAGCCACAGGCGACCTGGCGCGTGCCGACGCGGATCGGCCGTGACTACGCGGCGGTCAGCGGGGACCGCAACCCGATCCACACGTCGCGGATCGGGGCGCGGCTCTTCGGGTTCCCGAAGCCGATCGCCCACGGCATGTGGAGCCTGGCCCGCAGTCTGGCCGCCCTCGAGGGCCGCCTCCCCGACCGCTACACAGTGGACGCCCGCTTCCAGCGCCCGATCCTGCTGCCCGCGCGCGTCCAATTCGCTCATGAGGACGGCCGTTTCACACTCACCGGCGCGAAGCCTCACCTTGCGGGGCAAGTCACGCCTGCTTGACGGTATCTCGGCGCGAAAGAACCGGGAACTGCTGCGTTCCGGTAGCGTTACCGGCCAGTAGAAACGGCCGGAGGGCGTCGCATGGAGTTTTGGCTCGACCTGAACGAGGAACAGAACGAGCTGCGGGAGTGGGTGCACGGGTTCGCCGAGAGTGTGATCCGGCCCGCCGCGTCCGAATGGGACGAGCGCGAGGAGACCCCGTGGCCGGTCCTCCAGGAGGCCGCGAAGATCGGCCTGTACGGCTTCGAGTTCCTGATCAACACCTGGTCCGACTCCAGCGGGCTGTCGTTGCCGCTGGTCAACGAGGAACTCTTCTGGGGTGACGGCGGCATCGGGATGGCGCTGTCCGGCACCTCACTGGCGGTGGCGGCGATCTACGGCTCCGGCACCCCCGAGCAGATGGTCGAGTGGGTGCCGCAGTGCTTCGGCGACGAGGCCGACCCGAAGGTGGGCGCGTTCTGCTCGACCGAGCCCGAGGCCGGCTCCGACGTGGCCGCGATGCGCACCCGCGCGGTCTACGACGAGGCCGCCGACGAGTGGGTGCTGAACGGGCAGAAGGCTTACGCGACCAACGGCGGCATCGCCAACGTGCACGTCGTCACCGCCTCGGTCGACCCTGCGCTGGGCTCGCGCGGGCAGGCCGCGTTCGTCGTGCCGCCGGGCACGGCCGGGCTGGTCGGCTCGAAGAAGCTGCGCAAGCTGGGTCTGCGGGCCTCGCACACGGCCGACGTGTTCCTCGACGACGTCCGTGTGCCGGGCCGGTGCCTGCTCGGCGGCAAGGACAAGTTGGATGAGCGTCTCGCCCGCGCCCGCGAAGGCAAGCGCGCATCCGGGCAGGCGTCGATGCGTACGTTCGAGCTGTCCCGGCCGGCCGTCGGCGCGCAGGCGCTGGGCATCGCACGGGCAGCGTACGAGTACTCACTCGAGTACGCTCAGTCCCGCGTGCAGTTCGGCCGCCCGATCGTCGAGAACCAAGCGATCGCCTTCGCCCTGGCCGACATGCGCACCGAGATCGACGCCGCCCGCCTGCTGGTGTGGCGGGCAGCATGGATGGGCCGCAACGACCGGCCGTTCTCGGCCGGCGAGGGTTCGATGTCGAAGCTCAAGGCCGGAGAGGTGGCGGTGGCGGTGACCGAGAAGGCGGTGCAGATCCTGGGTGGGGCCGGTTATCTGCGGGACCACCCGGTCGAGCGGATGTTCCGGGACGCCAAGATCTACACGATTTTCGAGGGCACGTCCGAGATCCAGCGCCTGGTCATCTCGCGGGCGATCACCGGACGGCAGATCCGCTGATGTCCGGGGCGGCCTTCGTCCTGCGCACGATGGCCCGGCGGGGCCTGCTCACGCCGGGCCCGCCGCAACGGGTGCTGCGCCAGCTGTCGGCCCTGCACGCGTGGGGCTTCGGGCTGGCCGGCGAGCTGCGCCAGGCGACCGCCCGCAACCCCGATCGCGTAGCGATAATCGATGATCGAGGGTCGATGACGTACGCGGAGCTGGTCGACCGCTCGTCCCGGCTGGCGGCCGCGCTGCCCGTGCAGCCCCGCGACCGGGTCGGCCTGCTCTGCCGCAACTCGGCCGACATGGTCGTGGCCCTGATCGGCATCGCCACCCGCGGCGCCGACCCGGTGCTCATCAACACCGGCCTGTCCGGCCCGCAACTGGCCGACGTGGTGCGCGACCAGCAACTCGTCGCCCTGATCCACGACGACGAGTTCCCGCCCCGCCCGGCGTGCGCGCTTTCGTCACCACGTCCACCGACTTGATCGCCACGGCCGGGCCCACGGCATCGACCGGGTCGATCCGACCGCCCGCGCGACCCGGGCGCACGATCGTGCTCACTTCGGGCACGACAGGAACGCCGAAGGGTGCCCAGCGGCCCACGCCGAGCGGGTTCCGGCCGTTGTGTTCCATCATCGATCGGATCCCGTTGCACGCCGGTGTGCGCATGCACATCGCCGGCCCGCTGTTTCACACGTGGGCCTACGCGGGGCTGCAGATGGCCCTCGCGTTGCGGGCCACGCTGGTGCTGCGCCGCCGGTTCGACCCGGCCGATGTGCTCGAAACGGTCGCCACGCACAACTGTTCCGCGCTCATCGCCGTGCCGGTGATGATCCAGCAGATCATGGAGCAGCCCTACCGCCCGGTGCCGCTGAAAGTGGTCGCGGTGAGCGGGTCCGCGCTGCCCGGGGGCCTGGCCGACCGGTTCATGGACCGCTACGGCGACATCCTCTACAACCTGTACGGCTCGACCGAGGCGTCCTGGGCGTCCATCGCCACCCCGGCCGACATGCGCGCGGCCCCCGGCACGGCCGGCCGCCCACCGTACGGAACCAGGGTCGAAGCCTTCGGTGAGGACGGCCGCCCGGTGCCGCGCGGCACGACCGGCCGGCTCTTCGTGGGCAACGAGATGCTGTTCGAGGGTTATACGAACGGCGCCGAGCAGGAACTGCGCGACGGGCTGCTGGCCATCGGCGACGTCGGCCACCTCGACGAGGCCGGCCGCGTGTTCGTCGACGGCCGCCAGGACGACATGATCGTCTCGGGCGGCGAGAACGTCTTCCCGTCCGAGGTCGAGAACCTGCTGGCCGATCTGCCGCAAGTGCTCGAGGTGGCGGTCATCGGCGTACCCGACGACAAGTACGGCCAGCGGCTGGCCGCCTACGTCGTGCTGCGCGCGGACGCCACGCTGAGCGTCGACGACGTCCGCGACCACGTGCGCCGCCACCGCGCCCGGTTCAGCGTGCCCCGCGATGTCGTCTTCCTGCCCGAACTGCCGCGCAACCCGACCGGCAAAGTGCTCAAACGCTCACTTCCTGCACCCTGAACGAGCAACCCGAGCCGCCAAACGCTCACCTCCACCGTCAGCGCACAACCCGAGCGGCCGAGCGCTCACTCCCGCAAACCCGAGCGCGGGGCCGGGGTCTCCCGGCCGGCCTCGGCGTGGAACTTGATCGCCTTGTGGGTGCCGTCGCAGAACGGCTTGGTGGCCGATTTGCCGCAGCGGCAGAGGGCGATCGTGCCCCGTCCGGGGTCGATCGGCTCGCCCTCGGGAGTGAGCAGTTCGAAGTCGCCGCGGACGATCAGCGGGCCGTCCGGGTAGGGCACGATCGACGAGGTCATGACGGCCGGAATGCCCGCTGAGCTGCGGTTGAAACAGCCCGTTTACCCGTCCGCCAGGTGGGAAGTTTGCCGTCATGCAACTTCCTGCGGCCCGTGGCCGCGTCTCCGCGGCGCTCATCGACGCGCTCGCCGGGCGCACCACGAAACTTCCCGCCTTCGCGCACTTCGACGGTGACGAGGACCTGCACCTGACGCTGTTCGTCTGCTACGAGCTGGCCTACCGGGGATGGGACGGCGTCGACGACTGCTGGGAGTGGGATCCCGGCCTGCTGCGCCTGCGCACCGCGGCCGAGAACCGGTACCTCAGTTCCCTGTACGACCTGGTCGGCGCGCCCACCGAGGCCGTCGACCCGGCCACCGTGCCGGCCGCGCTGGCCCGCATCGTCGAGGAGGACGACGGGCCGGGCCTCTCCGGCTACCTGCGCGGACGCGCCACGTTCGAGCAGTTCCGGGAGTTCGTCACCCACCGCTCGGTCTACCACCTGCGCGAGGCCGACCCGCACTCGTGGGCCCTGCCCCGGATCGGCGGCCGGGCCAAGGCGGCGCTCGTCGAGATCCAGACCGATGAGTACGGCGGCGGGATCGAGCCGCGCATGCACCAGGAGCTGTTCAAGCGCACGATGCGCTGGTTCGACCTCGATCTCTCGTACGGCGGATACGTCGACTCGGTCGGCGCGCCGACGCTCGCGGTGAACAACCTGATGTCGCTGTTCGGCCTGCATCGCGCGCGCCGCGGCATGATCCTCGGGCACCTGGCGGCGTACGAGATGACGTCGTCACTGCCCAACCGCGCGTACGCCAATGGTCTGCGCCGGTTGGGCGGGGACGCCGACGCGACCGCCTTCTACGACGAGCACGTCGAGGCCGACGCCGTGCACGAGCAGATCGCCGCGCACGACCTGTGCGGATCGTTCGCCGCGGCCGAACCCGCTCGGGCCGCGGACGTGCTGTTCGGAGCCCGGTGCGCGCTGGCCGTCGACTCGCTGTGGGCGCAATCGGTTCTCGACACGTGGCAGCAGGGGCGTTCGTCGTTGCGGAACCGGACGGTTCAACCGGTGCTGGCCGGGTAGTCGAGCGCTTCCCGCACAGCTCGGAGACCACGATGCAAGCCACCGTCACCTTCATCGGCAACGCCACCACCCTGCTCCGGCTGGGCCACTTCACGCTGCTGACCGACCCGGCGTTCGGGCCGGCCGGGAGCCGGGTGTACCTCGGTTACGGCGCGTGGACCAAGCGCGTACGCGATCCGGTTCTGGACTCTTTGGACGGGACGGCGGTCGACGGGATCCTGCTGTCCCACCTGCACGGCGACCACTTCGACGCGGCCGCCCGCCGCTGGGTCGAGCCCACCCTGCCCATCGTGACCACCCCGGCCGCCTGCCGGAAGCTGCGCCGGCGGCGCTACCTGGCCGTGCGCGGGCTGCCGACGTGGGAGTGCTTCGAGTGGACCCGCGACCGCCAGCGACTGCGGATCACCGCGGCGCCCGGCCGGCACGGACCGGGCCTCGCCGACCGTCTTCTGCCCGACGTGATGGGCTCGGTGGTCGAGCTCGAGGTCGACGGCCGGTTGGCCCTGCGCCTCTACATCACCGGGGACACGCTGGTGCACGACGCGCTCGAGCAGGTGCCGCGGCGCTTCGGCGAGGTCGACGCGATGCTGATCCACCTGGGCGGCACGCGGCTGCTCGGCATGCTGCTCACCATGGATGGCCGGCAAGGGGCAGAGGTGGCCCAGCTGATCCGGCCGGGCATCACCGTGCCGATCCACTACGACGACTACCAGGTGATGAAGTCCCCGCTGAGCGACTTCGTGACGCGGGCCGAACGGCAGGGCCTGACCGGTATCCAGCCGATCACCCGGGGCGGCACGCTGCACCTGCCGCTGCGCGACGGCATCGGCGGTCACCACGCCGAATCGCGCTTAGGTGAACAGCATTCCCAGGGATGAGCCGGACTGCCGCAGGCGATCGATGGCGTACGCCATGGGCATGACCGGCGGCAGCGGCCGCAGCGGCGCCCCGGCCAGCATCCGGGTGGCGTGCCCGGTGGCCACCGGCAGCGTCGGGTAGCGGCCGGCCGCGAAGCGGTCGATCGGCTCGCGCCGCCGCCCGAACGAGGCCAGCGCCCGCCACTGGGCCAGCGTGGCCACGTGGGTCCCGGTGTGGCCGGGCGGTTCGGGCAGCACGGCCACCCCGTCGAACCGGTCGCTGCCGGCCAGCCACATCTCGGCCCCCTCGACCGTCGAGCGGGCGGCCGACTCGGCCCAGTACGGCACCAGCCCACCGGCCCGGGCCAGCCACGGATCGAGCAGCCGGCCGCACTCGATCACGCAGCGGTCGCCGGCGTCGGACCGCCACTGCCGCAGCAGGTCGGCCACGCAGGCGCTGAGCGTCCCGGGCCGGGCGTACAGCAGTTTGTGCGAGGACTCACCGAGCCGGGCCAGGTCGACCCCGAGTGACGGCTCGCCCGAACGTTCGGCGTACCGCTGCGGGGTTTCGGGGTCGATGTGCGACCACGAGGCGGCACCGAGCGTCTCGAGGACCCGGCGGAACTCGGGGTTGGCCAGCGCGTAGTCCTCGGGCTCGCTGCCGCCGACCGGGCTGCCGACCTGGAAGCTGTGCCGGGCGCTGACTGCCGTCACCGGCCAGGTGCGCAGGTCACGGGTCAGCAGGGTGCTGCCGTCGGGCGCGAGCCGCGTACGCAGAAAACGCTCGTAGGCGGCGGGCAGGGTCGCCCAGCGCAGATGGAACCGCACGGTGGCCCCGCACAGCGGCCCGCCCCGCAACGGATCGTGGACCTGCCGGACCGTGATGCCCGGGTTCCGAGCCGTGATCAGGCGGGCCAGGTCGGCGCCCCATTCGAGCGCGCCCGGCCAGTCCCCCACCGAGCCGCCGGGCCAGCTCACCGTCAGCGGCACGCTGGTCGGCAGCCAGGCCGCCCCGAGGGCCACGGCCAGGTGCGCGGCCGAACCGTGCGGCGACCCGAGCAGTACGGCCGGGTATTGATCCTCACGGTAGTGCCCGACGATCCACTCGGCGATCGCGTCGGCGTCGATCGAGCCCACCTGGTCGTGCGGAACGGCTTCGGCGTACGCGTCCCGCGCCAACTCGAAATGCCGGCGCCCCGGCGGCAGCTGTCCCCGGCGGCCGAGCAGCGGCGTCCGCGCCACCCACCCGCCGACCGTCCCCGACACGGTCGACAGCAGCGCCCGGCACAGGCTGTCCGCACAGACCAGGTTGTCGACCGGCAGCCCGCCCCGCGGCTCCGACATCGTCTCGTAGATCGTCACCCGACTCAGCTCCCCCCAGAGTTGATCCGGGGTTCCCGACGTTCCGCGGCACGAACCTCGATTCGCGTGTGACCTGCCTCAATGCGCCGAGCTGTCACACTTCGGCCATGCCCGACGTCGAGGTGAGCCTGCGCCCGGTCCGAATCAGCGACATCGACGACTTCCACGCCCACGAGCAGGATCCCGAGGCTCAGGCCCGAGCCAACTTCCAGGCCCGCGACCGTACGCAGTTCGTGGTCCACTGGATGACCCGCATCCTCGGCGACCCGGCCGTGGGCGCCCGCACGGTGCTGGTCGGCGGCGCGGTCGCGGGCAGCGTCGTGTCCTGGGACCAGGGCGGACGCCGCGAGGTCGGCTACTGGCTGGGCCGGAGGTTCTGGGGCCGGGGCGTGGGGACGCGCGCGCTGGCCCTCTACCTCGACGTCGAGACAGCCCGCCCACTCCACGCCACGGCGGACGTCGGCAACACCGCCTCTATCCGCCTGCTGGAGCGCTGCGGCTTCGAACAGATCGAGACCGTACGGGAATCGGATGTGGAGTACGTCGTCCTCGAACTGCCCTGACCGCTCGGTGTGTTCTTCCTCGCGATCGCCACGGATCGCGGGTTGGCCGGGCGGGACGGCACGCCGGCGGCCGGGCAGCGCACCGCTGCGCCGACGGGCCCGATGGCGCGTACTCAATCAGTTCTTGACCGGCTCTTGAGCGGGGAGGTCGAGGCTGGTGCGCAGGGTCGTGCGGGGCAGGAAGATCGTGGCCACGAGGCCGAGGACGGCGATGGCGGCCGAGATCAGGAAGATGTGGCCGGTGGCGTCGCCGTAGGCGGCCCGGACGATGTGCTGGACGGCGTCCGGCAGCGCGCCCACGTTGAGGCTGCCGCCGCCGTCGCCCGAGGCCGGGAAGCCGGCCGCGGCCAGGTCGTGGGTGATCTGATCGGTGACGCGGCGGGCCAGCACAGCGCCCAGCACCGAAACGCCGATCGCGCCACCCATCGAGCGGAAGAACGCGACCGTCGACGAGGCGGCGCCGATGTTGCGCAGCGGCACCGTGTTCTGGACGGCGAGCACCAGGTTCTGCATGCTCGCGCCGACACCCAGGCCGACCAGCAGCATGCCGAAGCCGACGAAGGCCAGGGACGTCTCGTGGTCGATCGTGCCCAGCAGCGCGAAGCCCGCGAACAACACGACCAGACCGGCGATGATGTACGGCTTGATCTGCCCGGTCCGGGTGATGATGCGCCCGACGATGATCGACGAAAGAAGCACGCCGGCCATCAACGGAATGGTCAGCAGACCGGCCTCGGTCGGGCTGTAGCCACGTCCGATCTGGAAGTACTGGCCCAGGAAGACCGCGCCGCCGAACATGGCCATGCCGACCGCGAGGCTGGCGATGATCGACAGGGCCGTGGTGCGCTCCCGGACGATCTCCAGCGGCACCACCGGCTCGGCCGCCCGCTTCTCGACGACGACGGCCAGCGCGAGCAGCGCGAGAGCGCCGCCGACCATCGTGTACGTCGGCCACGACAGCCAGGCGAACGTGCCGTCGACGAACGACACCCAGATGAGCAGGATGCTGACGCCTGCGGCGATCAGGCCCGCGCCCAGGTAGTCGATCTTCACGTTCTCCCGGCGGACGGTGTGCACATGCAGGGTCAGCTGCAACAGGATGAGAGCGATGACCGCGAACGGCACGCCGACGAAGAAGCACCACCGCCAGCCCAGCCACGACGTGTCGACGATCAGCCCGCCCAGCAGCGGCCCGCCCACCGTGGCCAGCGCCATCACGCCGCCCAGATAGCCGTTGTAACGGCCCCGCTCGCGCGGCGGGATCATCGCGGCGATCACCACCTGCACCAGCGCCTGCAGACCGCCGACCCCGATGCCCTGGAACGCGCGGGCCGCGATCAGCTGCCCCGCGGTCTGGCTGAAGCCGGCGATCACCGACCCGAGCACGAAGATGACGATGGCGATCTGGACGAGCAGCTTCTTGCTGAACAGGTCGGCCAGCTTGCCCCAGATCGGCGTGGTCGCGGTGGCCGTGAGCAGCGTCGCCGTGACCACCCACGTGTACTGGGTCTGGCTGCCCTCCAGCGCCCCGATGATCTTCGGGAGCGCGGTCGACACGACCGTACTGCTCAGCAGCGCGACGAACAGCACCAGCAGCAGGCCGCTGAGCGCCTCGAGGATCTGCCGGTGCGACATGTCCTCGGCCGGCGGCGAGGTGGTGGTGGGTGCGCTCATCGCGCGACCTCCCTTTCGAGTACGGCGGAGAGCGCGTTCGAGAATCGGCCGAGATCGGCGCTGACCCGCTCGGCGTCGCCGTCGGGCCAGTCGGCCAGCGCGCGCCCGATGAGCGCGCCGAACCAGTCGCCGGCCGCGCCGAGCAGTTCGTGCCCGGCCGGGGTGAGCGTCAGCGTCGACGCACGGCGATCCGCGCTGTCGACCCCGCGTTCGACCAGCCCCTGCGCGACCGCGGCGGCGACCGCCCGGCTGACCGTGGACGGGTCGAGCCCGGACCGCCCGGCCAGGTCCTTGGCGTGGCAGCCACCGTCGGCGGCCGGGCCGACCTCGTCGATCAGCTTGAGGATGCTGACGGTGCCGATCGGCACGTCGGGCCGCTCCCGCAGCCACTGCTGCCGCGCCTTGCGGATGAGCTGGGACAGCTCCAGCAACTGCGTGGCCAGCACGTCTTCCATCTCGACCCGCTCTCGTGGTCCCTTGCGTGGGCCAAGCATCCATCAATATTGCCCGCTGAGCAAGTTTGCCCGGCGAGCATCTATTTGGGCTCTGGCATCATGCGGGGTATGACCACGGCTGACTGGTACGTCGACTTCGCCGAGCGTCAGGCGCGCGACGTCTCCCCCACCTACGAGCGGCTGGCCCGCGCGGTCGCGGGCGACCCCGAACTGCTCACGCTGCTCGACACGGTGCCGGAGCCCAAGCGCCAGCCCAATCTGCTGTTCGGCGTCGTGCAATGGCTGGCCGGTCCGGTCGATGACTACGACCGGTTCCGCGCTTTCGTCACGTCGCAGTGGGCGCGGGTGGCCGCCCAATTGCGCGTACGGGCGACGCAGACCAACGAGATCGGCCGTTCCGCCCTGCTGCTGCCGGTGCTGGCCGCGCTCCCCCAGCCGCTGGCGCTGATCGAGGTGGGAGCCTCGGCCGGGCTCAACCTCTACCCCGACAAATACTCCTACCGGTACGGCGACGGGGTGCTCGGCCAGTCCGGCCCGCTGCTCGACTGCGCGGCCACCGGTCTCACCCCGCCGGCCGCGCTGCCGCAGGTCGTGTGGCGGGCCGGCATCGACCTGAACCCGCTCGACATCACCGCCCCGGCCGACCGCGACTGGCTCGAGGCCCTGATCTGGCCCGAGCACGACCACCGCCGCGACCGTCTGCGCCAGGCGGCGGCGATCGCGGCCGCCGACCCGCCCCGCCTGATCCGCGGCGACCTGGTCGACGAACTGCCGGCCCTGGTCGCCGAGGCCCCGGGCGACGCCACCCGGGTCGTCTTCCACACGTCGATGCTCTACCAGGTGCCGCTGCCGCGCCGGCGGGCGTTCCTGGCCCTGGTCGGCTCCCTGCCCGTGCACTGGGTGGCCGTCGAGGATCCCGAGGTCATCGAGTACGCCGACCTGCCCGCCCCGCCCGGCGACGGCCGCCACAAGAACGTCCTCGCCCTGGACGGCAAGCCCCTGGCCTGGACCGAGGGCCATGGCCGCTCCCTCTCCTGGTTCGGCGCCTGAACCCGGCCGAGCCCCCTCGCTGCAAGATCAACCTTCCGCCGGCCGGCCCCGGTCTCGCTCTACCCTTCTGGCCGGCGGGTCAGACCTACTCGTGGCCGCACGGGACGCTGCGAGAATCCGCTCACAGAGCCTGCCGCTCGTGCGTCCTGGGGACCATGCGTGAGCCGGAGCCCCATTAGGCTGTCGGCATGTCCGATCACGACGATCGGCCCGCGCGGGTCGAGGACATCCACGAGCTGGCCACCGCCATGCCCGAGGTCGAGGTGGGCGGCGACGCCGAGCGCCCGGGTTTCGCCGTCGGCGGCAAGACGTTCGTGTTCTTCCGCGGGCCGCGCAAGGACGCTTTCGACCCCGCGACGGGCGAGCCCTACACCGACGTGATCGTCTTCTACGTCGAGTCCGAGGCCGAGAAGCAGGCGCTCGTGCAGGACGAAGCGACCCCGTTCTTCACCACGCCGCACTGGAACGGCTATCTGGGCGTCCTGCTGCTGGCTCGCGACATCGGCCGTTTGAGCCGGGCCGAGCTGGCCGAGATCGTGCAGGACGCCTGGCTGGCCCGCGCCCCCAAACGCAAGGCCGCGGCGTGGCGCGCGGCCCGGCCCACGTGAACGCGCTCTTCGAGACCGCGATCCAGCGCCGGGTGCCGTTCCTGCTCGGCACTCTCGCCGTCGCGCTGCTGCTCGTGACCGGCATGGCCCTGGCCCCCGACCTGCTCAGCGGAATCCTGTTCGCCGTGGCCCTGCTGCTCTATCTGGGTTTGGTCGCCACCGCCACGGCCGCGTTGAACTACCACCCGCGCCGCCTGATCGAGCGGCCCGGCGAACTCGCCACGGTCGACAGCCCCGGCCCGGTGCTGATCGCCGCCGGCGTCACGTTCCTGGCCACCGGCCTGGTCGCCGACGACGTGGGCGACTGGCTCGGCGGCGACGAGGTCACCCCGTTCGACATCGTTTACACCTCGGCCTGGCCCCTGCTGCTGGCCCTCAGCTGGTACACGGCGCTGGGCAAGTTCGGCGTAGCCCTGAGGTCCGACGGCATCCACGAGCGCCGCCCCTTCGGCACGCTGTTCGTGCCGTGGGCCGCCCTCGACCCCGAACTGGCCGCCGAACCCGGCCGCCTCAACCTGGTCACCCTGCGAATCCGCCACCCCGAAACAGTGGTCCGCCGAGGAATCAGGGGCACCAACGCCACCGTACGCGGTGCCACCGACGCCGCCTATCTGGCCGGAGTGATCAACTCAGCCGTTACCACCCGGGCCGCCCACCACTGACCCTAGAGTCGGCTGCGTGGATCTCAACGGGACCGCCGACCGGATCGACTGGGCCGAGCCCGACAGCGTGCTCGGCACGTACGTGGCCCAGATGGACCGCCTGACCGAGCCGGTGAACCCCGGCGTGCCGCTGAGCCTGAGCGTGCACGGCCTGCTGGTGAGCGGCGAACTGATCCCCCAGTGGCAGTGGTTCGCCGAGGTGAGCGAACTCAACGACCACGAGGACGCCTTCTACGTAGGCACCGCCGAACACGTGAAAGAGCAGTCCGACCTGGCCCACGAGGCAGTCAAACTCCGTGACACCGGCGGCGAGATCACCCACCGCCAGCACACGGCCCTGATGACCCCCACCCGCTACATCCACCTGCGCAACACCCACATCCACACCCCCGCCCACCACAACGACGCCGGCTCCCTGTGGCGCGGCCGGCTGGCCGACATCTCCGGCTGGACCCCCGGAACAACCCTCCTCATCGAGGACTGAGCCTCCGCCCAGCACGCACGCCGGGCGTTCCTTGAGCCGGCGCAGCGGCACGAGGGTGAACACTCGGCCCGGCCTGTCGCGCCACGAACTGATGCCAGGCACCTCGCCGACCCAGCCTTCCCCCGAAACCGCCCGCCAGGCAGACACATCAGCGCGGCGTCCACAGGTTGCGCCGGTAGCAGGCGGTGCTGGGAATGTCGCTGAACTGGGGTTCTGGTCGACCGTCTGCGGGACGGAAACGGCGTTTGGCGTCGCTGGGCGGGTTCGAGCCTTGATCGTCGGGGGATGGGGATGACCTCGCTGGTGGCGGCGGTGCGTGCGCAGATGTTCGGGTTGCTGGCCCGGCGGCTGCCCGACAGCGTTCTCTGGCCGCTGCAGCGGGACGGGCTCGACCCCGTCCGAGCCGGCCGCGGACCGGTGGTCCGGCTGCCGGTGCCGTTCGGGCTGCGGGCGTGGCTGGTCAGCGGGTACGAGCCGGTGCGGCAGGTGCTGGGCAGCCTCGACGGGTTCAGCAACGACTTCGGGCGGTTCGCGGGGCGGGTCGGGATCAAGCTCGACCAGGACCCGGGCGGGCTCGGGTTCGCCGATCCGCCGGTCCACACCCGGTTGCGGAAGGTGCTCACGCCCGAGTTCACCGTGCGGCGCCTGGCCCGGCTGCGGCCGCGGATCGAGGCCATCGTGCGGGAACGACTCGACAGTCTGGCTGTCGAAGCGGATCTGTGGCACGACTTCGCGCTGCCCGTGCCGGCGCTGACCATCTGTGAGCTGCTGGGCGTGCCCTACGAGGACCGCGACCACTTCCAGAAGCTGAGCACCGCCCGCTTCGACCTCGTCGACGGAGCGGGGGCTTCGCTCGACGCAGTCGGCGGCTCCCTCGCCTACCTGGGCGACCTGATCGAACGACAACGCCGCGAGCCCGGCGAGGGGCTGCTCGGGTCCATCATCCGTACGCACGGTGATGCCATCGACGACCGCGAGCTGGCCGGCCTGGCCGACGGCGTGCTCACCGGTGGGCTGGAGACGTCGGCCAGCATGATCGCGCTGGGTTCGTACGCGCTGATGACCGACCGTCACCTGCGCGAACGTCTGGCCGAGCAGCCGGACCAGACCATCGAAGAACTGCTGCGCTATATGACCGTCGTACAAGTCGCCTTTCCCCGGGTCGCGACCGCAGCTCACACCATCGGTGGCGTCGACATCCGGCCCGGTGACGTAGTGGTCTGCTCGCTCAGCGGCGCCGACCGTGACCCACGCTTCGAGAACCCGGACCGCATCGACCCGGAGCGACCGCTGGGCCGGTCCCATCTCGCCTTCGGCTACGGAGTGCACCGCTGCATCGGCGCCGAACTGGCCCGCATGGAGCTGCGGTTGGCGTATCCACTTCTGTTCGACCGCTACAAAGAGATACGCCCGGCGGTGCAGCCACATGAGCTGCAACTCCGCCGGGCGTCCATCGTTTTCGGTCTGGATTCGTTGCCGGTGCTTACTTCAGCTTGAGCTGGACGTTGAACTTCGGGCTGGCCGCGAGCTTGCGGAACGCGGCCAGACTCGACGCCGCGCTGTCGATGCTGATGTCGCGGTCGCCGAACTTGTCAGCCTTGGTGTCGAAGTAGACGATCGCCTTCACCTTGGGCCGCTTGGCCAGCTCGGGCAGCACGCTGTTGAACTGCTTGGCCTTGTCCACAACCTTGCCGATGCGGTGGTAGGCGCCCCACTCGGCGACCATCAGCGGCTTCGAGGCGTGCTTGGTCGTCGCCCACGAGTAGAAGCCCTCGCCACCCTTGGCCTTGCGGTCGAGCAGGTCGGCGAAGACACCGGCGTGGTAGTAGTTCTGCTCGGCGCTGACGTACGAGTCCAGGCCGATCCAGTCGACGACGTCGTCACCCGGGTAGAGGTCCTTCCACCACGACTGCGCCATCCACTTCTCGTTGCCCATGTAGGCGACGACGTTGACCATGTTGCCGAGGCCCTTGGACTTCAGCCGCTTGATCACGTGCCGGTACGAGGCCGCGAAGTGCTTGGCCGTCATACCCGACGCGGCGTCGGTGCGCACGTCGTCCTCGGGCTCGTGGTTGAGCACCAGGAAGAACTTCTCGGGCAGGGTCGCCTTGACCCGGGCCGCGAACGCGTCGATCCGCGCGTCGAGCTTGCCCGCGGCCACGTTGGCCCACGTCGAGCCGTACTCGACCCGCCAGTTCAGCAGCAGCACGCGTGGCTTGCCCGGCTCGCGCACCATCGCGATCTCGGCGTCGGTCGGGAACTTCTCGTCACCCTTGTGGTAGGTGTGGAAGATCGTCGCGGTCCGCCCGCTCAGCTTCTCCCAGTTCTTGTGCTCGGTGTCGCGCGGCAGGTTGGTGAACCCGCCGGCCGCGGCCCCCCACAGCACGCCGCAGCTCGGAACCAGCTTCGCATCGGTCACACAGGGCGCGGGCTTGGCAGCGGGCGTCGTGGCGGCCTGGGCCGTGGCCGGGCCGGTCGCGACCACGGCGCCGAGCCCGGCGACGAGGGCGGCCAGCGAGTACACGGTCTTACGAAGCATTGAATCTCCTCCTGTTGTCCGGCCGTTGTCCGCCGGGCATGAGAAGAGATTCCAGGCCGCCGGGTGCACGCCACGTGCCCGTCCCGGTGCCGCTCGGTTGCGTGTTCCGCGCAGTCTCCGGCCTATCGGCCGCTGCGATCGGTCACGCTGCGCGTCGCTTGAGCGTTTCCCGCCGTACGCGATCAGAACGCGCAGCCAGCCGCCGGCCACCAAGTGAGCCGCCCTGCCCTCGCACACAGCACTGAAAGCCACCGGCCAGGAGTGCCACTGATGACCCCTATCTCAACCAAGCCGATCGGGGCGGGCCGGCGCGAGGCGGGACAGCGCGGGCGAAGCGGGGCGAGGCGAAGCGGCGCGGGGCGGGCCGGCGCGAGCGGGACAGCGCGGGGCAAGGCGGCGCGGGGCGAGGCGAAGCGGCGCGGGGCGAGGCGAAGCGGCGCGGGGCGAGGCGAGGCTGGGCGAGGCGGCGCGGGGCGGGACAGCGCAAGGCGAGGCGGCGCGGGGTAGCGCGAGGTGAGGTTGGGCGGGGCAAGACGAGGTGGGCGGGGCAATCAAGCGTTGTCATTGCAGGCTTCAACGGTTTTCCGTTGACGGAGTGAGTACTCACTCCTTAGCATCGAGCGCATGACGACACCCAAGGAGCGGCGCCGGGCGCCGGGGATGACCGCTGAGCAGAGGCGGGAGACGATTGTGCGGGCTGCGCTGCCGTTGGTGGCGGAGTTCGGGGCCGGGGTGACCACGGCGAAGATTGCCCGAGCGGCTGGGATCGGGGAGGCCACGATCTTCCGGGTCTTTGCCGACAAGAATGCTGTGTTGGAAGCATGTGTTCTGGCTGCGATGGATCCGGCGCAGACCTTGCAAGAGCTGGAATCCATCGCGCTCGACCAGCCGCTCGCGGCCCGCCTGACCGAGGCCGTCGACGCTCTCGATGCCTACTTGGGCCGCATGGGCGCCGTCATCGGCGCGCTCAACGCAAGCGGCGGCGTCGGTGGCGGTGGCGGCGAGGGGATCGGTGGCAGCGGTCGCGGCAGCGTCGGTGGCAGCAACATCGGTGGCAAGGGCGCCGGCAGCGAGGGGATCAGTGGCGGCGATCGCAGCGGTCACGGCGGCGAGGCCGCCG
Organism: Paractinoplanes aksuensis; assembly: GCF_024137025.1. Classification (GTDB taxonomy): domain Bacteria; phylum Actinomycetota; class Actinomycetes; order Mycobacteriales; family Micromonosporaceae; genus Actinoplanes; species Actinoplanes aksuensis. Next base: position 118,590 of record NZ_JAMYJR010000002.1, on the reverse strand, counting down.
GTCGCGGCGAGGGAGTCGGCGGCGGCGTTTCGGGGGGCGCGGCCCGTTTTCAGCGGCCCGCGCCGCACAGCGCCGAGGCCCGCGAGATGTCGGCCGGCCGCAACGCCTCGCAGGCGGCTACCCGACGTGCCGTGCTCGAGCTGTTCGAACCGGAACGGCCGCACCTGCGTCAGAAACCCGAGGTCGCCGCCGATACGTTCCTGAGCCTGTTCTTCGGGCGCAGCCGGCTGCCTGGGGCGCAGACCTCGACCGTCACCACGGCTGACCTGGTCGAGATCTACCTTCACGGCGCCCTCGCCACCGCATGACGCCGCACCTCGCCATCGCCGAATCCCTGGCTGCGGTTCTCGGGGCTGACTGCCGGTCGGTCATCCTGCACGGGTCGCTCGCGGCGGGCGGCTTCCGGCCGGGCTCCAGCGACATCGACCTGCTCGCGATCGTCGACCGGCCGATCACCGATGAGCAGACGGAGCGGATCATCACCCTCGTCCGCCACGCCGACCTCGGCGACGCGGCCGGCCTCGACCTCGACGTCGTCACGGTCGACGCCACCCGCTCCCCCATACCGGCACCACCGCTGGAGCTCCACGTCGGGCGCTACCCGCCCGATCCCCAACCGAACGATGTCGCGACCGACGCCGACCCACAGACGCTTGCCGATGACCGCCGTCGCACCGAACCCGGCGTCGACACGATCAACGCCAACCAATCCCCCACCCCAGCACGACCACTGAAGGTTCATGCCGGGCGCTACCCAGCCGATCCCGAACCGAACGACGTCACGACCGACGCCACGCCAACGGCGCCTGATGACGAACGCCATCCCACCGAACCCGGCGCCGTCGTGGCCGGCGCCAATTCGACGGCATTTGACGTTGACCGCTATCCGGCCGAACCCGCGGCCGGCGGCGCCGTGCGGCCTCCGGCGGAACCCGAGCTGGAGGTGGAGCGGCGCCTGCCCGCCGCCACCGATCTGCTGGCTGAGTTGTCGATGGCTCGGCAGGACGGCCTCGCCCTGGTCGGCGCCGCGCCGGCCGGGCTGATCGGCCCGATCCCGCCCGAGTGGGTGGTCGCCCGCGGGCGGCACTGGCTCCGCACCTGGCAGGGCCTGACCGACGACGCGCCGAACGCGGCCTTCATGGTGCTGACCGCCTGCCGCATCTGGCACTTCGCCGCCGAGCACGTCCATTCCCCCAAGGTCGCCGCCGCCCGCTGGGCCCTGTCCCAGGAACCGTCCCTCACCGCGATCGGTCAGGCCCTGCGCCGGTACGGGGGCGACGCCACCGCCATCGTCGATGAGCCGGGCATTGCCGCCGTCCTCGCCGAGGCCCTTCGCCGCACCACATAGGATTTCCCGATGATCATGATCAGGTGGGTCGTGCTGGCAGCGATCCTATTGGCGGCCGGCTGCGCGAAACCCTCCACCGACCCGGTCGTCCCGGCCGGGTGCGATCCCACCGCGGATCACCTCACCTGGTCGCCGAGCACCACCCGGCCCGTGCTCACCAACGCCTCACTCCTCGCCGGCACCCGCGAGACGATGCTGCTCGACGAGCCGTTCCGGCCGACCGTCACCGGCGTCGACGCACCGCCCGAGTGGCTGGAGCGCCTGGCCACATCGCTGCAGTCCGAGACGGGCTCCCCCGTCCTGGCCCGGTCCCCGGAGCCGACCCCGGACCACCTGGGCATCTCGGCCGAGAGTGGGACCCAGATGGTCCTCTGGACCGGCGTCAACCGCGTCACCGCCGAGTTCGAGGTGCGCTGCGACCCGACGGTCCGCGGCACGTTCCACGGCTGGTCGACCGCCACCACCGGCGTCGTCTTCTGCAACAGCTACCAGCCCGGCCCGCCCGACGCGTTCGGCAGCCTCGCCCTCACGCTGTGCCCCGCCCCGACGCCGGCCCCGTCCACCGGCGGCGAGCACCCGTGACCTACCGCCTGATCGAGGGCGATCCCGACCCCTCGTCCGTCCGGCGCATCACCTTCGTGCCTTTTCTTCCGGACGGCCGATGCGCCGCCCGCCCCGGGCCCGAACTGCTCACCGCGACCGTCAACGAAGGCGACCACTACCTGCTCGACACCTGCCTGACCGTCCCGGTCGACGCGCTGGCTTACCGCCCGCAGCGGGTGCACCCCTTCGCCGCCGACGGCGACCACCTCTACGTCTGGCTCGACGGCGACCGGACCGGCGACGGCCCGACCGCGAGCGCCGACGACTTCCCGGTCGTCCGCGACGGCCTGGCCTCGTTTCGCGAGCAGTCGGACGACGGCTACTACGCCGACAACGTACGCCTGCTCGAGCCCGCCTACCTGCGGGGCGCCACGCCGCAGGCAGGCTCCGGCTTCGACGGCGACGCTGATCGCTGGCGCGCCCGCCGTGAGCAGATCGTCGACCACTTGCACCGCGACGGCACGTTCCTGGACGTCGGCTGCGCCAACGGCCTGCTCATGGAGTCGATCCACGCGTGGGCGGCCGAGCGGGGCCGCACCATCGAGCCGTACGGGATAGATCTGGCCCCACGCCTGGTCGGGCTCGCCCGCGCCCGGCTGCCGCACTGGTCCGACCGCATCGAGCACGCCAACGCCATCGACTACCGGCCGCAAAACGGTCGCCGCTTCACCTTCGTCCACGTGCTGCCCGAGGCCGTTCCCGCCCGCCGCCGCCCCGACCTGTTCCGCCACCTGCTGACACTGGTCGAGCCCGGCGGCCGCCTGCTGATCAGCCGTTACGGCGACTCCCCGACGACCTCGACCATCACGCCCGGAGCCTCCGGCAGCCCGTAGGAACCGATGGCGGTCGCCCCGATCAGGGCCGTGACCGCCGCCGGTGGCAGATCGATCTCGAGCGGCCCGTCCTCCGGGTGGCGGACGGCGGCGGTGCCGGCCTGGTTCAGCAGCACCCGGTGATCGCCGCCTTCCAGGAGCAGACTCCGGCCGTACGGAAGCCGGTCGCGCACGGCGTCGGCCACCATCCCGGCCGTGATCTCCTTGACGGTGAGCCGGACCGCCTCGCCGGCCGGCGCCCACGTGAAACCGCCGACCAGCAGCCACCCCGTCGAGGAGCCGTCCCGCGCCCGGCCCGCCTCGACGGCCGCCCGCACCTCGGGGTCGTCGGTCGCCGAGGGCCGGTCGAGATCGGTCACCAACAGCGGCTGCCGTTCGGCCAGCAGGGCGAGCACGCCGTTGGTGTTCCAGCGCCGCGCCGCCTCGTACTCGTCGCCGGTCAGACCCACCACCTGCAGGAAGAGCACCCGCCCGTTGGGGGTGCCGATCGCGCCGAGTTCCGGGTCCTCGGCGAAGGCGAGCGCCGTCACCGCCGTCTCGTACTCGTGCCGGATCGGGCCGTTGGCGTTCATGTGGTGGCCGGGCTCGAACCAGTTGCCGCTCGAGTAGACGTAGCGGGCCAGGTTCTGCAGCAGGTTGGCCGCCCACAGCGGCGGCTCGGTCTCGTCCTCGTCGCGGGCGACCCGGAACGTGAACTCGAAGCCCCATCCCGATTCGTCGGCGTTGTCGGTCTCTTTCTCGTAGAGCTCGCTCATCCCGTAGCCGACCAGATGCCAGTGCGGCACCGGCTCACTGCGGGCGTAGAAGCTCACTCCGTCCAGCGGATCGGGTCCGCCCATCGCGAACTTGATCAGGGTCCCGAAGTGCTGCGGCTCGACACCGGGATACAGCGCGCCGAGCCGCTCGTCGATGGCGTCCCAGCCGGGAGGGTCAGAAGTCACCGCGATACAGAACCACACTCACCGTCGGCGGAACTCATGGGCCAGCACATACTTGGCGACGCCGACGCCGACCTTCACACCCTGGACGTCGGCGCTGCGGTAGTGGACGCCGCCCCAGATGCGGGCCTCGACCACCTCTTCGAGGGCGGCTGAGAAGCTCCGGAACGAGCGGGTGGTGCCGGAGTCGGCGCTGTAGGCCGAGAACGGGATGTCGTCGCGGCCGAAGAAGGCCCGCATCGTGTACATGATGGTCGAGGTCGAGCACGTGTGGCCCGAGGTGTAGTCGGGGAAGGGCGGGGTCACCAGCAGCGGCATCCAGGTCGGGTCGGCGGTGGTGCGGGGGTTGCCGTCGGATGCGGCCTCTTGCACGGCGGTGACCGGGCGCCAGAAGTTCCAGTGCTTCTTCTCGTTGAAGCAGGCGATCAGCGAGTCCGCGTTGGCGATCTCGGCCAGCCCGAAGAACCGGGCCGCCTGCAGCGTGGTCAGGTGCTGGCGGTCCGACACCTGGCGCTTGATCTCCCACTCGGTCAGGCGCCGGTCGTGCCACCAGATCGCCGACGAGGTCTGGTCGGCCGTGCGGACCGTGCTGGTCACGCCGCCGATCGCCTTGACCTCGTTGAAGTCGCGCGTGTAGGCCGCGCTCCGCAACGGCGGCGGCCCGGCCGTGCGGAACTGGTCGCCGCTGCGGATGGCGAAGGGGCGAAGGGATCCGACCCAGGCGCCGTCGGAAGCCGGCGTGGGCGGAGTGGGCCGCCATTGGCCCGGCGCGGTCGAGACGTTCCAAGTGGCGGAACCGAAAGCGCCGTCGCCGACCCGAGCGGCGATCATCGCGTCTGCCGCCCGGGTGCCCACCGCGATGCCGCCGGATTTGGCGCGGCCGTCCGGGATGCCGGAGAGGAAACAGGAAAGGTCGGATCGATCCAGATCAGCGTGGGCCGAGCGCCACCCCGTCCGACCTGCCAAAGGCGGCGAAGAATTTGTCGCGGAACTCGTCCATCCGCCAGACCGGACCATTCGCCGCCGGGCGCAGGTCGTCGGTCCAGCCCCAGGCCGCGATCCGGTCGAGCACCGCCGGGTCCTTGGCGATGATCGACACCGGCACGTCGTGGCTGGCCCCGCGGCCGGTGATGATGGACATCGGCTGGTGGTCGCCGAACATGATGAGCACAGTGTCGTCGCCGGCGAAGTCAGCCGCCCACGTGGTGAAGGCGTCGACCGAATAGGCCAGGGTCTTCGCGTACGAGGCCTGTGTCCTGACCGGATCGCCCCAGAGCTCGCTGCGGGGCGGCGCCGACGCCACCTGCGACTCGAACACCTTGCCGTCGCCGATCGCCGACCACGGCACCATCGACGGCACGTGCGTCCACGGCTCGTGGCTCGAGGTCATCGTGATCTCGGCCATCACCGGCTTGGTCGCTTTCGCGAACACGTCCCGCTGGAACTTGTCGAGCACGAACTGGTCGGGCATCCGCGACCACCCGAAGCGCGGGCCCTCGTAGCCCATGTTCCGTGAGTCGAACACCTGGTCGTAGCCGTAGAAGCTGCCCTCGGGCCAGTCCTTGGTGTTGCCCGGCTCCATGCCCGCGGTCTGCCACCCGGCGTCCCGGAAAGCGCGGGTCAGCGTCAGCCGGTCGCCGCTGACCATCTCGTCGTAGCGGCGCTGCGAGGTGACCCACAGCCCGGACTGGAACGACCCGTGCGCGAGCCAGCTGCCGCCGCCGTAGGTCGACGAGGTCAGCCAGCCCGTCCGCGAGTGGAAGCCGGCCGCGCCCAGCTTGGCGTCCGCCGCGTCGAGGGCCGGGTTGACGATGGCCGACATGCCGGGGTCGGTCAGCGAGCTGTGGCCCAGGCTCTCGACCACGCCGATGATCACGTTCTTGCCCTTGAGCCCGGCCACCAGGTCGGGCGCGGGCACCGTGGCGTACGGGTCGTGCGCCACCGCCGCCACGAACTGGCGCTCGTCGCGGATCGTGGCCGGTATCTGCCGTACGGTCGACTTGGCCAGGGTGATCGCCGAGTCGGAGGCGGCGGGCGCGTTCGGGAACAGCGTCAGCCCGCTCAGCGCGAGCGCGATCCAGGCCGCGGCCAGCCCGCCCAGCACCCGTTTGGCCGGCAGCGTGTGCCGCGTCCCCAGCTTGACGAGGCGCACCGCCGACAGCACCAGCGCGACCGCCAACCCGATGACCGCGACGACGGCCAGAACGACAGCCAGATTGGCGTACGTACGTCCGTCGGTCTCGGTCAAAGCGTTGTACCCGTCGCGGAGCAGCGGCGGGTCGAGCACCGGGTCGAATTTGCGCCCGAGGACCGTACGGAAACCGGCGTTTGCGATCTTGAAGACGACCAGCACCGCGAGGCCGAGCCCGGCCAGCACGGCGAACGGCCGGCGCCAGCGTACGGGCAGGGCCAGCGCGACCGCCCCGCCCAGGATCAGCTCGATCGGCAGCCGCAGAAAAGCCCCGGGCAGGAACGTGCCCGCCTTGGCCCGGGTGACCGCGTCCGGCACGACCAGGGCGGCCACGATCAGCACGGCCGCGGCCACGGTCAACAGGCCGCCGAGAAGGCGACGGATCTTCGGCAAAGCGGAAACTCCCGGTTCGAGGGCGTGGCCTCCCTCGGATACGGCCCGGAGCCGTACAAGGTTCAGAATCTCTGCCGCGGAGCCGCCTTCACCATCCGCAGACTCTGCTTGACCTTGCCCGCGGCCCGGCGCCGCAGCCGCACGATCGGGCTGACCCGGGGCTCGGGCACCAGGCCGTGCAGCTCCTCGGCGTGGGTGATCATGCCGATGATGGTCTCGATCGCGGTCTCCAGCAGCTGGTCGTGGCGCACCTGGCCCGGGGTCGGCTGCGGTTGCGGGTCGACCGGCCGCAGCTCGGCCAGGTCGCCCACCACCTCGCACGGGTAGTCGTCGAGGTCCTTGATCTGCTGTTCGGCCAGGTCGAGCACCCATTCGGCCCGTTCCGGGCCGACCCCGAACCGCAATTCGTTCGTACGGTTCTTGAGCACGGCGTCGACCAGGTGCCGCTGCACCGCGCGCTGGTAGGGCGCCCGGTGCGGGTACCGGTCACCCAGCGCCTGGTTGACCCGGCGCAGCACCTCGACCTCGGCCGCGCCCAGCGACGTGTTGGCCCCCATCGGCACGGTCAGGTCGCAGACCCCGTCCGGGATGCCGATGACCTCGGCGAACCGCCGCCACAGGGTGTCCCGGGGCGCGCCCGGCCCCGGCACGGTGATCAGGTGCCGGTTCGCGGCCGGCACCAGGTCGCCCCAGCGGCGCAGCATCCGGTTGGCCGTGTGGTGCTCCCAGAAGTCCTCGAAGCGGCCGCGCTCGACGGCCTGGATGAAGTCCTCGAAGCTCCACACGCTGCGGGCCCGGATGCTCTGCTGCCACATCGACGGGAAGGTCCGCCACAGGTCGCGCGCGGCCACGATGATGTGCACCTCGGCCGGCTGCATGCTGCGCACGGCCCGGGCCGCCTGGGCGTCGGTGGCCGCGCCCAGCCCCTCGTTGGTGATCACCACGTCGCCCGGCCAGCCCGCCGCCTTGTCGGCGATCCGGTCCCACGACCAGGCCGGGGTGGCGTGCCAGTTCATGCCGCGGAGGTCGGCCATGGCCTCGTCGTGGGCCGAGAACTTACCGGGCAGCAGGATGCCCACGCCCTTCAACGTCTCGACGTTGCTCCAGAGCACGTTCTGGACGTACGTGCTGCCGGTCTTGGGCGCGCCGATATGAAGAAAAACGCGTCGTGCCATGCCGCCTCCTGGTGGCGCGGGGTTTACGTCAGCACAACGTGTCTCAACGGCCCAGGTGGCGGCTTTGAATGCATTGTGTACGAGCTGTGATCTTGCACCTCACCCACCACAGAGACGCCGAACAATGTCGGTCTCAGTAGTAATTCACCCGATTGTGGGACGTTCCCGGGGCGACATTGCGGCTCCTTTCTGCCGAGCGGCCCCGAAAATGGGACCACCAATACAAAGGAGCGAATCAATGCGTCAACGGAGGCTATTCGCAGTTTTCGCGTCGTTGTTGACAACCGCGGCGGCCGTGCTGGTGACACCGGCGGCGGCCCAGGCGGCGTCGATCACCACCTGGATCAGCGTGCTGACACCGTCGGGGGCGATCGGGCCCAAGGTGATCGACGTCGCCGGCTGGTCGACGGAGGACCGGGCCAAGGTCCAGATCAAGAGTTTGAGTACGAGTGGCAACGTCCAGAACCAGCGCTGGGTGATCACCCAGGAGGCCGGGAACATCTACAGCTTCCGCAACGTGCTCTCCGGCAAGTGCCTCGACAAGTCGCTGGACGCCCCGGACGCGAACGGCAACCTGGTCTACCAGTACACCTGCAACACCTCGAACCCGAACCAACTGTGGCTGTTCATGTCGAAGGTGCCAGGCAGCAAATGGGGCATGCTGCGCAGCTACTCCGGCGGGCGCTGCCTCGACGTGCGCGGCAAGAGCTTCACCAACGGCGCCCAACTGCAGGTGTGGGACTGCGTCGGCGACTGGAACCAACGCTTCAACATTTTCTGACCTCGCCGAGTGCGGTTCGGCACCGCGGCCACCTATGCCTGCGCTGTTCTGCTACGAGGCAACGTTGCGAGCCTGGGCCGATCAACAGGTGCCCAACCCGGCAGGATATGCGCCTTTCTCAGGGATCTGATGGCTGTTCAAGGTCGAGCAGATACCCCGACGTCCAACACTCATGGCCGTAACGGAGACTGTCGAAGTCCATCACTGGGACATCGACACGGTGCGTCCGAGCCACTGATCCCGGCCCGCCCTGCTCGCGATCCAGGCGGACGATCCGGCGAACAAGCCACCGTCGTTCGGCCCGACCCAACACCTCGTCCGCGGATCCGTACAGGTCTGTTTGGTACGCCTCAGCGACGCTGAAACCGCCGCGAACACGAACCCAGGCACCCGCCTCCGGCAGAGGCAGCGGCGGATCGGAACCGCGCTCCCGAATGCTGCTCAAAGTCCCCAGGCGCAGTCCGGACGAGTCACCCACCTCCTGGACGTAGACGGCGAGTCCATCGACCTCGATCACCCACCCGTCCGTCCAGACGACACCGTCGAGCTGGACGACCCGGCCCACCAGATCGTGAACCCATCCGCCCCTCGAATCGGCCTGAGCGTCCGACACTCGTGGCAGCGACGCGGACGGCTCATGCTGCCCCCACGAAGTGCGATACCGGCAATGAAGAAGCAGCGACATCTCCACCACGCTGCCCACCTCAGCAGTGAGTCCGTCGCTGGCCACGACGTGGTCAGGAACCAGCACGTCACGCCACAGCACACCCATCTACTGATGATCGCTGGTCGCGCTCGCCGCCGGGCAGCAACCACGCGCGCGAGGCGCGCCGAGCAATGGCGGATGGGAAAGTCCGCCACCAGCACTCCATGCCGACGACCGCAAGGCATGAGCCGGTCCGAGTCCGGTAGCCCATGCGCGCCTTGTACGCGGCGGATGTGCGCGCTCGATACGTCTTACACAGGCGTTTCGGTTTGGGCTGTGTTTTCCGGTTACCGGACTTCCTGCTCCGCTTTCCCGCACTTTCCAGAACTGGCATGGATTTTGTTTGGCGTGTCGCGGCCCGGGTTCGGGATAATAGTGCATGGCGCAATTGAGTTTGTTCTCCCGGTCGGAGATCACGGCCTGGCGGGATCGGACCCGGTCACGCCGTTATTCGCCGGACAAAGAAGAATTCCGCCGCGATCATGCACGCCGCCGGAACTGGGGGTTAAAAAGGCGGCACGCAACAAAGCTGTGCCGATTGCACGGTTGTTCGCGGGAATGCGGAGCGCTGGGACTGCATGATCCGGTAGATCCGATACCACCGCTGATCTGGGATCACCAAACCAGTGCCACCCGCCCGGCGCCCCGTGGCGGTGCACCGACCGGTCCGCCACACCCGCCCACCGCCACGGAACCAGCCGACCGGCCCCGGCCCGTTGATCACGCACTGCCCGCAGACCGCGCTGCTGTGGCAGAGCCTGCCCCGCACAGCAGCCACGCTCAGACCAAGACGCCACACCCGGCAGACACGAAAGCCATGGCCGACGAATCGGGCCAGGACACCGCCACGACACCGCCACCAGAGACGGAGACACCCGACACATCGAGCCTGTCCACCGCAGCAACGCCGGTGACGGCGCTGCGGACCGCGGGCACATCGGGCCTGGCCACCGCGGCAACGCCCGTGGCAGTGCTGCGGACCGCGGGCACATCGGGCCTGGCCACCGCGGCAACGCCCGTGGCAGTGCTGGGGACCGCGAGCAGATGGGGCCTGGCCGTCACGGCGACGCCGGTAGCAGTGCTGGGGGCTGCGGGGACATCGGGCCTGGCCACCGCGGCAACGCCCGTGGCGGTGCTGGAGGCGGCGGGCGCATCGGGCCTGGTCGCCGCGGCAACGCCGGTGACGGGGGCGAGACCGACGGCGCCCACCCCGGACCGGCCGCCACCGGTCGCCGCGCGGATACGGGTCGTCCGGCCGGCATCAGCCGATCCGCCGGCCGCGACCGGTCACGCATCACCTGCTCACCCACGGGAACGAGCCGGTCGACCACAACCGGCCAGGCCGCAACCGCATAACCCAGCAGCACCTGTCGATCGGCCCACGGCCGGCGCCACGCTGCCGCCGCAGGTGCGGGCCGCGCTGACGTTGCGGTACCTGGCCGACTCGCCCAGCAACAGCATCCCGGCCAAACACCCCACCAACCGACACCACCGACGGCGTCACAACACCACCGACGACCATCCCGCCGCCGCACCAAACCGACATCAGACTGCGCCAACAACAGGCCGCCTGCAGTCAACCAGCAGAACACTGCCCACGGGAACCGGCTGGATCAACAGCCTGCCCTATACGGGAATTCCACCACCCGGCCGGGAAACAGGCAACAATTCCAGCAACCGTTTCGCCATCTCCGATGACATAACGACGTGCACTCGTCCGCGCGAATCAGTACGCCTTTTTCAGGGCGCCAGGTCATCTGTGCACGGCTCGAGAATGCCGCCCTGATTGTTACCGGGCCGCGGCGCCCTGGTCGGAGTTTTCGCCTATCTTTAATCTACTTTACCCGGTAGTCGATTCACGGCAGGTTGCCTTATTCGTGAACGGTTCAGGGATGGCGCCGCTGATATTGTGGTGTCGTTGTGACGTGCACGGGCCCTTGATCGGGTGTCCGCTTCTCGGCAGATCCGCTCACCGGCATACGGGTCGCTTTGTGATCGCTTGCGCGCGGCGTGAAACGGGGCGTGGTGGCGGTCGCGGCTCTCAGCCGGCACGGAGGGCGCTGCGGGAGAGGATGTCGGCCTGGCGGGTCGGTTCGGGGATGCGGTAGTGGCCGCTGAGGCGGACCGTCAGGTCGGTGCAGTCGTCGAGGCCGATGCGGTGGCCGGGTGAGACGAAGACCGGCTTGACCCCCGTTTGCGTACGCACGACGCGCCCCACCACCTCGTCCGCGTCCACCAGGTCGGATGTCTGGCCGCGGGCCGGGCCGGGATCGGTCGATGTGCCCACGAAAGCCGTCTTGGCCACGCCGAACGACGGCACGTCGAGCAGCACCCCGAGGTGGCAGGCCAGCCCGAACCGCCGCGGGTGGGCCAGCCCGTAGCCGTCGCACATCAGCAGGGACGGCGGCGTGGACAGTCGCTCGATGGCGGCCAGCAGCAGGGGCACCTCGCGGAAGGCCAGCAGCCCGGGCACGTACGGGAAGGAAGCCTCACCCCCGTGGGTCGCCACCTCGACGACGGTCAGGGTGGCCACGTCGACCACGACGGCCGCCGCCACCGCCCGCTGCTCGCCGTAGGTGACGTCCAGCCCGACGACGGTCGGCGGGAGGTCGACCGGCGACGCCGGGATGATCAGGCGCGAGCGCAGTGAGTCCTGGATCGCCTCGGCCTCGGCGGCGGTGGTGGGCTGCACGCCCGCACGTTACGCGGCCGGTCGGGGCGCGGCCCGGCGGCCCACCCGCACCTGGTCGCGGCCGCCGCGTTTGGCCTCGTAGAGACCGTCGTCGGCGTCCGCCACCAGGTCGGCCACGGTCCGGCCAGGGCCCGGGACCTCGGCGCTCACGCCCACGCTGACCGTCACCACGCCCGCGGGCGCGCCGGGGTGGGCCGCGCCGAGCGCGCGCACCGCCCGCTGCACCCGTTCGGCCAGCTCGACCGCCGCGGCCGGGCCGGTGCCGGTCAGCACGACGGTGAACTCCTCGCCGCCGTACCGGGCGACCAGGCCCCTCTCCCCCACCGCGGCCGCAATGGCCCGGGCCACCTTGCGCAGGCAGTCGTCGCCGGCCGTGTGTCCCAGGCGGTCGTTGTAGAGCTTGAAGTGGTCGATGTCGACCATCAGGACGGCCAGCGGCTCGCTTCCGCCGGCCTGCCACGCGCGTTCGAGCGCCTGGTCGAGGTGGCGGCGGTTGGCCAGGCCGGTCAGCCCGTCGGTGCCGCTGAGGATCTGCAGCTGGGCGTTGGCCAGCCGCAGCTGTTCGGTGCGCTCGGCCACCTTGCGTTCGAGCGACGCGTAGAGGTCGGCGTTCTCGATCGAGACGACCAGCTGGCTGCCGATGATGCGGACCACGTCGAGCCGCTGGTCGGTGAACGTTCCGCGCCACAGCCGGTTCTCGAGCACCAGCATGGCCCGCGGCTCGCCGTGCGACACCACCGTCACCGCGAGCGCGGCGCACAGCTCGACCCCGTCCAGGTACGGGTCCTGGGCGAACCGGGGGTCGTCGACCGCGTTGTCGAGCACCAGCGGGGCCTGGGTGCGTTCGACGTAGCGGACGATGCTCACCGGCACCCGGCCCGGCGCGATCACCGAGCGGCCGTCGGTCCAGTCCCCGGCCTCGTCGTCGCGGGTCAGCAGGTGGACCTTGGTCGCGCCGGTGAGCGAGGCCAGGATCTCGACCACCCGGACGCGGAGCTGGTCGATCCGGGTCTCGGAGCTCAGCGCCCGGGACGCCTCGACCACCGCCATCAGGTCGACCGCCTCGGAGGCGAACGTGGTCGACGTGCCCGCGCTCGAAGCCGGGGCCCCGGCCCGCCGCTCGCGCAGGAAGGGGAATTCGCGTTCTTGCGCGGCCACCTTGGCCGTCGCGCCCCAGTCGAGCCAGCGGTCGTGCGAGTCCCGCAGCAGCCGCTGCCCCACGTAGGCGAGCCCGGCCGCGAGCTGGAAACGCCCGGCCCGCTCGGCCAGGAACGCGTGCTGCCAGGGGCGGCGGTGCCGGCCGGCCGCCCGCAACGCCTCGTCGAACAGGACACCGGCCGCCGGGTCGCCGACGGACCAGGCCCGCTCGGCGGCCAGCCACCGGGCGAGGTGCTCGAAGTTGGCCGGGGCGTCGGCCGCCCGTTCGTCGAGCCAGCGCAGCACCGGTTCGGCCTCGTCGATCCGGTGCTCGGCCAGCAGTGCGTAGGCGCGGACGAACTGGGCGGTGGCGGTGAAGTAGTTGCCCTCGATGTAGGGCAGCGAGCTCTCGATGCCCGCCGCGTGCGCGACCAGCGCCGGGACGTCGTCGAAGAAGGCCGCGGCCAGGGCCTGCAGGATGCTGCGATAGGCGGCCGCCATCGGGTTGTCACCGGTGCGGCCGGTGTCGCGCGAACCGCCGGTCAGCAGCTCGTGCAGGGCCTCGAACTCGGCCATGATGGCGGCGTTCTGCTCGTTGGCGACGCGCTTGGTGAAGGCGATCGACCGGACGAGCTCGGCCTGGAACGCGGGCAGCGCGGGCGCGCAGTCGAGCAGAGCAGGCACGGTCGTGTGCGAGGTGAAGCAGGCGAAGGCCAGGTCGCCACCGTGGACCAGCCGCTCGTAGGCCAGCCGGGCCAGGTCGACGCTGTGCTCGACCGGCTCGAACCAGTGGGTGGTGCTGACCGAGGCCAGGAACCGCACCGCCGCCGTCTCGGCGTCCCAGCCCCGGGCGTCGCCGACCTCCTCGAGGTGGCGCAGCACCCGGTAGCCGGTGCCGTAGTCGCGGCGGAACTCGACGGCGCCGATGCCGGAGTGGGCCAGCGGCACGACCAGGGCGGCCGACGGGCCGTGCTCGGACCAGATCCAGCGGGCGGTGGTGACCAGCGCGACCAGCGTGGCGTGGTCGCTGAAGAAGGCGGGCGGCATCATCCGGGCCAGCAGGCGGCAGGCCGCGACCATGGTGGGCTCGGCGACGTCGGCCCGGGCCAGATCGTCGGCCACCCGCAAGGTGGGCGCCCACTCCCGCATGTCGTCGAGCCCGGTGTCGCGCAGGGGGACGCCGAGCCGATCCAGCAGCGCCCGGCCCAGCGCCAGGGCGTCCGCGGCCCGGCCCCGGATGGTCAGGCTCTCGATCTGGACCACAGCCGGCTCGGCCCGGGCGATCGGGTCGAGTCGATCGGCCAGCCCGGACCACAGGGCGTCGGCCTCGGGCAGCCGGCCGAGGCTGTAGAGCGCGCGGTGGTGGTCGATCAGGATCCGGTCGAGCAGCGCCGGGTCGTCACCGGCGAGCGGCGTGGCGGCGGCCAGGTAGCGCTCGGCCACCGGATAGTTGATCATCCGGAGGCCGGTCGCGGTCGACCGGAACAGCTCGGCCACCCGGCGCCGGGTGGCGGGGTCGGTGACCAGGGCGGCCGCGGGCAGGTACTGCTGGGCAGCGACGGCGGCGTGCTCGGGGCGGTCGGCCAGGCGCTCGGCCAGCACCAGGTGCAGCAGGCGCCGGGCCCGGGGCGGGGTCAGGGCGTACGCGGCCTGCTGCACCCGGTCGTGCCGGAACGCGACGCCCTCGTCGAGCACGACCAGCCCGTCCTCCAGGGCCGGGGCCAGCCCGGCCTCGACCTCGTCGGGGGTGCTGTGCAGGGCGGCCGCCAGCAGGTCGAACCCGGTCTCGCCGCCCAGCGCGCCCATCACCGTGAGCACCCGGCGGCAGGCGCGCGGCAACCGGTCGAGCCGGGCCACCAGCAGGTCACCGATGTCGCTGTCGCCGACCCAGCTGCGAACGGCGTCGGCGTCCCAGTCCCATCCGTCGCCGGACGGGGCCAGCACCCCGCCCAGCCGCAGGCTGTTGATCAGCTCGACCGTGTCGAACGGGTTGCCCCCGGTGCGGGCCGCGATGGCGCCGGCCAGCCCGGCCGCCCGTTCGGCGGGCAGCCGCAGCACCTCGGCCAGCAGTTCGGTCACGTCGTCCGGGGGCAGGTTGCGCAGGCGCAGCTCGCGCGGCGGCGGCTCGAAGCGCTGCCAGCGGGCCAGCACGGCCGACAGCGGGTGCGAGGCGTCGACCTCCTCCTCGCGGTAGGCCCCGATCACCAGCAGGCCCGGCAGCCCCTCGGCGGTCAGCAGCGCCTCGAGGAACGCCATCGGGGTGGCTGCCGCCCACTGCACGTCGTCGACCACGAGGGCCAGGGGCCGGGCGGGCGAGACGACCGCGCCGATGAGGGTCAGCGCGGCCTGGAACAGCCGCCCCTGCACCTCGGCCTGGTCGCCGCGGGGCGGTTCGGGCTCGATCCGCAGCAGCGGCGACAGCTCGGGGATGAGACCGGCCAGCAGCCCCGCGTTGTCGCCCAGGGCCGGGACGAGCACGGCCCGCAGCCGGGCCAGGTCGGTCTCGTCCTCGCCCAGCAGCAGCCGGGCCAGCCCGCGGACGGCGGTGGCCATCGCGTCCGAGGCCGTGTCCTGGCGGTACTGGTCGAACTTGCCGGTGACGAACCAGCCGCCGGCCGCCGTGGCCAGGCCGCGCAGCTCGTTGATGAGCGCGGTCTTGCCGACCCCGGACGGCCCGCTGATCAGCAGGCCCCGGGCCCGCCCGGCCAGCGCGTCGTCGAAGGCGGCCCGCAGCACGGCGACCTCGGGGTCGCGCCCGATCAGGCGGGACGGCGCGGTCAACCGGGCCGGGAAGTCGCGGGCCCCCAGCTCGAATGGGCCGTCGGCCAGCCGGGCCAGGTCGTGGGCGCAGCCCTCGGCGCTCTGGTAGCGCCGGTCCGGCTCCTTCTCGAGCAGCCGGTCGATGATCTCGGCCAGCATCGGCGGCGCGGCCGGCACGAGCTGGGTGACCCGGGCCGGGCGCCGGGCCAGGTGGTCGTGCAGCAGTTCGAGGGGGTTGGTCGCGGTGAACGGCGGGCGCCCGGTGACCAGCTCGAACAGGGTGGCCCCGAGCGCGTAGAGGTCGGAGCGGCGGTCGACGGCCCGGCCGGTGCGCCCGGTCTGCTCCGGGGCCAGGTAGGCCAGCGTGCCCGCGACCTGGCTCTCGTGGGTGAAGCCGGGCCGCTCCTCGGCGGCCGTGGTGGCCAGCTCGAAGTCGATCAGCACGGGATCGAGCCCGTTGAGCACGACGTTGGCCGGGTTGATGTCCTTGTGCACGACGCCGGCCGCGTGCACGGCCGCGACGACCCGGGTCAGCCCGAGCGCGACGGCGCAGACGGCGCTCATCGGGCGGTGACCGGCCCGGATCCAGGACGCGAGGCTGTCGCCCTCGTCCACCAGCACCAGCTCGGTGTCGCGGCGGGCCCCTGGGGCCCGGCGGACCACGCCCGGCACGCCGGCCAGGCGTTTCAGCGTCTCGCGCTCACGCCGGCAGCGCTCGACCGCGTCCGGGCCGCGCAGCTCCTTACGAATGAGCCCGCGCGTTCGCACGACCCGGGTGCGCGCGCTCTCGTAGAGCACCTCGACCTGGGTGTCCGACACAAGAGAACCCATCGGCCGGACCCGGCTTTTCCTGAGCATGGATCGGCCCGGCCGCGGAGAAGATCCGCGGCCGGGCCGGGTCGCGCCGAGCTGGGACTCAGGCGCGGAGCACCGCCACTCCCCTGGCGGTGAGAGTGCGGCCGGGACCGCCGAGGGCGGTGATCTCGACCGGTTCCTCGGTGCGGTTGATGACGAACCGGGTACCGCCGCGGATGGCCAGCTCGACCTTTCCGCGCAGCTCCTCGGGCAGCTCACTGGTCACGCCGGCGTTCGCCAGCAGCTCGGCCAGCACCGGCGCGAGACCGTCGGGGCCGAGGCGGGTCGAGACGTACGCCGCCGAGCCGTCACCGGCCGGACGCCGGGTGATCGCCGGCCGACCGGCCTGGTCGCCGGTCTTGTACGAGGCCAGCACCGCGGTGTCGTCGCCGGTCACGTCGATCCGGTCGGTCCAGAGCGTGCCGGTGAGCCCGTTGTCGAGCTCGGCGGTGTCGCCCTCGAGCAGCGGCCCGAACTCCTCGATGCGCAGACCGAGCAGGTCGCGCAGCGCGCCCGGGTAGCCGCCGAGCCAGATGTGGTCGTTCTCGTCGACGATCCCCGAGGCGTAGGTGGTCACCAGATGACCGCCATTTTCCACGTACGCGGTGAGCTGGCCGGCCAGATCGGCCGGGATCACGTGCAGGATCGGAGCCACCACGACGTCGTACCCACCGAGGTCGGCCCCCACCGGAACCACGTCGGCCCGTACGCCCAGGTCGAGGAACGCCGTGTACCAGTCCAGCGCCTCCTGCCGGTAGCGCAGCTTCTCGGTCGGGTGCGAGTCCTGCTCGACGGCCCACCACGAGGTCCAGTCGAACAGGATGGCGGCCCGGGCCGGGGTCCGCGGCGTGCCGGCCAGCGGGGCCAGGTCGCGCAGCGTGGCGCCGAGCCCGGCGACGTCGCGGAACAGCTGCGAGTCGGTGCCCGCGTGCGGGTACATGGCCGAGTGGTACTTCTCGGCCCCGGCCCGCGACTGCCGCCACTGGAAGAAGCAGACCGCGTCGGCGCCGTGGGCCACGTGGGTCAGCGAGTCGCGCTCGAGCTCGCCCGGCTTCTTGGCCAGGTTGATCGGCTGCCAGTTCACGGCCGACGTCGAGTGCTCCATCAGGAACCACGGCTTGGCCCCGGCGATATTGCCGGTGAGGTTGGCCGAGAACGACAGCTCGTCCAGCGTCTGCGCGCCGGGCAGGCGGTAGTGGTCGTTCGACACGAAGTCGACCTCGGCCGCCCAGTCCGCGTAGTCCATGCCCTTGGTCTCGCCCATGACCATGAAGTTGGTCGTGACCGGGATGTCCGGGGTGATCTCGCGCAGGATCTCGCGCTCGGCGATCAGGTAGTCCTTGAGCGCGTCGGACGAGAACCGCTTGAAGTCGAGCTGCTGGGTCGGGTTGGGGTGGGTGGCGGCCTGCCGCGGGGGCAGGATCTGCTCGAAGTCGGTGTACCACTGCGACCAGAACGCCGTGCCCCAGGCCTCGTTGAGCTCGTCGATCGACGCGTAGCGGGCCCGCAGCCAGGTGCGGAACGCGGCCGCCGCGTCGTCCGAGTAGTCGTAGACGTTGTGGCAGCCCAGCTCGTTGCTGACGTGCCAGGCGACCACGGCCGGGTGGTTGCCGTAGCGCTCGGCGATCGCCCGGACCAGGCGCAGGGCGTACGTCCGGAAGATCGGCGAGGTCGGCCGCCACTGCTGGCGGCCGCCCGGCCAGATGGTGTTGCCCTGCTTGTCCACCGGCAGGATCTCCGGGTGCCGGGTCGTCAGCCACGGCGGCGGCGAGGCCGTCGCCGTGGCCAGGTCGACCGAGATCCCGTTGGCGTGCAACAGGTCGATCGCGTCGTCGAGCCAGCCGAAGTCGTACTCGCCCTCGGCCGTCTCGAGGCGCGCCCACGAGAAGATGGCGAGCGAGACGATGGTGACGCCGGCCTCGCGCATCGCGCGCACGTCGTCGTCCCAGACCTCGCGGGGCCACTGCTCGGGGTTGTAGTCCGCGCCGTACTCGAGACGGGGGTCTCCGGCCCGGCGCAACCAACGGGGGTTTGACACTGAATCTCCCAGGTGGAACTAGTGGAGCCTTACTTGACGGTGAAGCCCTGCTCGTTGCCGTACTTGGCGGACTGGTCCTGCCAGGCCTTCAGACCGTCGGCCAGCGTGGTGTTCGAGACGTACGCCTTGCCCGCGGTGTCGTTGAAGACGCTGTTCGAGTAGACCTGGAAGGGCAGGTACGTCCAGCCGGTGACGACCTGCTGGGCCGACTTGGCGAAGATCTCGTTGGCCTTCTGGCCGCCGAAGTACTCGAATTCGTCGGCCAGCCACTTCGGGTCGGCCAGGGTCTTGCTGGTGGCCGGGAAGGCGCCGCCGTCGACGCGGATCTGCACGCCGTCACCGTCGTTGGCGTACTTCAGGAAGCCGTAGGCCAGCTCCTTGTTGGCGCCCTTCTCCATGATCGAGAGCGCGCTGCCGCCGTTCTCGGCGCTGGCGTTGGCGCCCGCGGTCCACTGCGGCAGCTCGGCCGCGCGCCACTTGCCGGAACCGGCCGGGGCGCTGGAGACGAAGTTGGCCGGCATCCAGGCGCCGGTCGCGACCGTGGCGATCGAGCCGTTGCCGATGCCCTGGAACCAGCCGTCGCTCCAGGAGCTGACCGGCGCGAGCAGCTTCTCGCTGATCAGGGCCTGCCACACCTTCACGAACTCCTGCGAGCCGGCGTCGTTGAAGTTGATCGTGACGTTGGTCCCGTCGACCTGGTACGGCTTGCCGCCGGCCTGCCAGATGAGGCTGGTCGTGAGGCCCGCGTCGCCGGTGTCGTTGGTGATGTACGCCTTGGGGTCGGCCTTGTGCAGCTTGCGCGCCGCCTCGAGGTACTCGGCCCAGGTCTTGGGCACCTCGATCTTGTGCTTGTCGAAGACCTCTTTGTTGTAGTACAGCGCCATCGGGCCCGAGTCCATGGGCAGGCCGTAGACGCCGCCGCCGGAGTTGACCGAGTTCCACGGGCCGGGGTTGAAGTCGGCCTTGAGGGACTCGGCGCCGTACGAGCCGAGGTTCGTCAGCGCCTTGCCGATCGAGAACTGCGGCAGCGCGTAGTACTCGATCTGGCCGACGTCCGGCACACCCTTGCCGGCGGCGATCGCGTTCTGCAGGGCGGTGTACTGCTTGTCGCCGGTGCCGGCGTTGACCAGGTCGACCTTGACGTTCGGGTACTTGGCCTGGAACTTCGTGACGACGTCCTTGAGGGTGGGCTCCCAGGCCCACACGGTCAGGGTGCCGCCCTTCTGCAGCGCGGCCTCGACCTGGGCGTCGGTGACGGTCGCGCCGCCGCCGGAGGAACCGGAGGACGTGTCGTCGCCTCCGCCGCCGCAGGCGGCGAGGGCCAGGACGGCAGCCGACGCAGCGGCCGCCACCTTGAGGAATCGGGACATGGTGAGGCGGGTCCTTTCGGGAGGTTATTCCTTGACGGAGCCGGCGGCCAGGCCGGACTGCCAGAAGCGCTGCAGCGAGAGGAACGCTGCGAGCAGGAGGACGACGGTGATGAGCGAACCGGTGATGACGAGGTTGAAGACGGCCTCGCCGCCCGCCGTGGCGGCCTGGGCGTTCCACGAGTTCAGGCCGACGGTCAGTGGGTACCAGTCCGGGTTCTTGAGCATGATCAGCGGCAGGAAGTAGTTGTTGATCGTCGCGACCATCGTGAACAGCAGGGTCGTGATCAGGCCGGGCATGAGCAGCGGCACGCTGATCTTGAAGAGCGTGCGGAACTCGCCGGCCCCGTCGACCCGGGCCGCCTCGAGCATCTCGGTCGGGATGGCCTGGGCCGCGAAGGTCCACATCAGGTACAGGCCGAACGGCGAGATCAGGGACGGGATGATCACGGCCCACGGGGTGTTGGTCAGCCCCATCTTGCTGAACATGAGGAACGTCGGCACGGCCAGCGCGGTCGGCGGCACGGCCACCGCGCCGATGACGATGGCGAAGACCGCCTTCTTGCCGACGAAGTCGAACTTGGCCAGGCCGTACCCACCCAGCAGGGCCAGCAGCGTGGCCCCGCCCGCACCGAGCACCACGTACAGCAGGGTGTTGAGCAGCCAGCGGGTGTAGATGCCGTCGTTGTAGGTGAACGTGTCGGCGATGTTGCTGAACAGCGCGAACTTGCCGTCGTCGAACCAGAGCCCGAAGGACGAGAACAGTCCCTCCTGGGTCTTGGTCGAGTTGATCAGCAGCCAGGCCAGCGGGAACAGCGCGTACACGGCCATCAGCGAGGTCAGGACCGTGAGCAGGACGCTGCCCTTGCGGCGCTTCTTCGACGACAAGGTCACCGGCTTGGCCGTACGCGGGGCGGCCTTCGGGGCCGAGGTCGTGGTCATCAGAGGTCCTTCGTCCCGCGCAGCTGCACCACGTAGGCGACGATCATGGTGATCACGGCCATGACGACCGCGATCGCCGCGGAGTAGTTGATCTGCTGACCCGAGAAGGTCAGCGAGTAGGCGTAGAAGTTCGGCGTGAAGTACGTGGTGATCGCGTTCGGTGCCAGGTTGCGCAGGATGGCCGGCTCGTTGAAGAGCTGGAAGCTGCCGATGATCGAGAAGATCGTGGCGATCACGAGCGCGCCCCGGATGGCCGGCAGCTTGATCGAGCGGATGACCCGGAACTGGCCGGCCCCGTCGATCTCGGCCGATTCGTAGAGCGACTTCGGCACGACCTGCAGGGCCGAATAGAAGATCAGCATGTTGTAGCCGATGAACGTCCAGGTCGTGATGTTGCCGATCGAGGCCAGGATGAGGCTGGGCTTGAGCGGGTCGGGCAGCGAGATCCCGAGGGCGTCGTTGAGGTTGCCGATCAGCCCGAACTGGGAGCCGTAGATGAAGCCCCACATGAGCGCGGCGACGACGGCCGGCACCGCGTACGGCAGGAAGATCGAGACCCGGAAGAAGCTCTTGCCGTAGAGCCGGCCGCTGTCCAGGGCCAGCGCCACCAGCAGGGCCAGGAACAGCATCACCGGCACCTGGACGATCAGGAACAGGCCGACCCGGCCCACGCCCGACCAGAACTGCGCGTCCTGCAGGGCCTGGGTGTAGTTGTCCAGGCCGACGAACGCGTTGCCGCCGATGAGCCGGTTGCGATAGAGGCTCAGGTAGATCGCGTAGGCGATCGGGGCCAGGAAGACCAGCGTGAACACGACCATGAAGGGGCCGACGAACTGCCAGCCCCGGTAGGAGCGGCGCACCCGCCTGGTCTGCGGCGGCGGTGCCGCGAGTGGAACTGCCATCTGCCTCATCCTGTCTGGCCCGACTCAACCTGATGTTTACGCAAACATGACGCGCCGCGACGCGTTCGACAATGTTTCGTTCAGTTCACTGCTGTGATGTTTGCGTAAACATGCGGGTGATAGTTTCACCGAGTGCAGCGAACGTCAAGCAACCGCCGTCGTGGCGTCTCGATGGCCGACGTGGCCCGCCTAGCTGGGGTCTCGGCCCAGACGGTGAGCCGCGTCTCGACCGGTCACCCCGGCGTGCTCGAGTCGACGCGGCGCGAGGTTCTGAACGCGATGCAACAACTTGGCTATCGGCCCAATAGTGCCGCGCGTGCGTTGAAACGCGGAGAGTTTCGCACTATTGGTGTCATCTTGTTCACACTCGCGACCACCGGGAACAGTCGCACGGTCGAGGCGATCGCCGCCCACGCCGCCCGCGAGGGGTACGCGATCACGCTCATCCCGGTCGCCGTGCCGACCCAGGACGGGGTGCTGGGCGCCTTCACCCGCCTCGGCGAGCTGGCCGTCGACGGCATCGTCGTGATCATGGAAGTCCACCTGCTGGACGCGGTCGACCTCACCCTGCCGCCGGGCGTGCCGGTGGTCGTGGTCGACTCCGACGCCGGCGACCGCTACCCGGTGGTCGACGCCGACCAGGCCGAGGGCGCCCGCCAGGCCGTACGCCATCTGCTCGAACTCGGCCACGAGACGGTGTGGCACGTCACCGGCCCCGACGACTCGTTCTCGAGCGCTCGCCGGGCCGCCGCCTGGCGTGAGGTGCTCGACCAGGCCGGGCGCCCCGCTCCGGAGTGCGAGCACGGCGACTGGTCGGCCGAGTCGGGCTACCGGGCCGGTCGCAAGCTGGCCGCTCGCCCCGACTGCACGGCGATCTTCGTGGCCAACGACCAGATGGCCCTGGGCGTGCTGCGCGCCCTGCACGAGGCCGGCCGCCGGGTGCCCGAGGACGTCAGCGTGGTCGGCTTCGACGACATCCCGGACGCCGCGTCGTACATGCCGCCGCTGACCACGGTCCACCAGGACTGGCCCGAGGTCGGCCGGCGCTGCGTGCAGGCCCTGCTCGAGCAGATCAACCGGCACGCCGTGCCGCCGGGCACGGTGCTGGTGCCGACCCGCCTGATCGCCCGCGAGAGCACGGGCCCGGCCGCCTCGTAGGCTCGGCCCGTGGCGAAGAGCAAGATCGACGTACTCGTGGTGCGCTGGTACGAACGGCGGGCCGCGCCGGACATCGTGGACCGCTGGTTCGAGGCGGCGGACGCTCATCTGCCCGAGGCGACGCCGGTGCGGTTCGGCGAGAGCGAGCCCCTGCGCGGGCGCGGCGGCCGGGCCGAGGTCGAGGCGGCCTGGACCCGGGCCGGTTCGCTGCTGTTCCTGGCCGGTCGCCCGCCCGTCCATCACGCCTCGCTGGGCGCCGGGGGCGGGACCCGGCTCGGTCCCGCCGTCGCCCACTCGCTGCAGATCGCCGTCGATCCCGGTGACGCCCGGGTGCGGCAGTTCGCGCTGGCCGTGGCCGGTGCCGACACCCTCTACGTGTCGGCCTCGGTGGCGGGCGGGATGACGCTCGACCGCAAGACGCTGTGGGGTCCGGCGGAGCGACCGGAGGAGCCGTACCTGGCGCCGCTCGGGCAGTGGCTGGGGCTGCCACCGGAACCGCCGGTGTGGTGCTGGTTCGGGTCCGTGTACGCCAAGGAGGTCGGCACCGATTTCTACGAGGGAGGTCCGTGGGTGCCGCCGCGGTTGCGGGCCCAGCTCGACGAGGTGGATCCGGCCCGGCGGCGAGCGGCCTGGCTGCCGGGCGAGTCGCGCCCCTCGTGGTGGCGGTTGCTGCTCGAACGGCGAACAAGACCGTAACGGAGGGTTTCTCAGGTTGGTGAGTAATGGTGGGATGAGACGGCAGTCACATCAGCACCGTGAAGGGGACCGACCGCATGCTCAACCTCTCGATCCTGCTCGAGGACAGCGCCCGCAACTATCCGGAGCGGGCGGCGGTCGTCCTGGGTGACCGGCGCCTGACCTACGCCCAGGTCGACGCGGCCGCCAACCAGGTGGCCGCCCTGCTGGTCGAGCGGGGCATCCAGCCCGGCGACAAGGTCGCGCTGTCCTGCCCCAACCTGCCCTACTTCCCGGTCGTGTACTACGGCATCCTCAAGGCCGGCGCCGTCGTCGTGCCGCTGAACGTGCTGCTCAAGGGGCGCGAGATCGCGTACCACCTGAAGGACTCGGAGGCCAAGGCCTACCTGTGCTTCCAGGGCACGCCCGAGCTGCCGATGGGCGCCGAGGGCCACGCCGGCTTCCAGCAGGCCGAGGGGTGCGAGACGTTCTTCGTGATCACCGCCGACCCTGCCGCCGCCTCGCCGATCGAGGGCGCCGAGACGCTGGGGTCGGGGCTGGCCGGGAAGTCGCCGGTGTTCGAGGCCGTGCTGCGGTCCGAGACCGATCCGGCGGTCATCCTCTACACCAGCGGCACGACCGGCCAGGCCAAGGGGGCCGAGCTGTCGCACGCCAACCTGCTGTTCAACGCGCTCACCTGCAACCGGCTCTTCGGCGGCACCCCGGGCACCGACACCCACCTGCTCGTGCTGCCGCTGTTCCACTCGTTCGGCTCGACGGTCAACATGAACGCCGGCTTCGCCACCGCCGCGACGCTCGTGCTGCTCCCCCGCTTCGACGCCGCGGCCGCGGTCCAGCTGCTGCAGAGCGAGAACGTCACCTTCTTCGCGGGCGTGCCGACCATGTGGTGGGGCCTGCTCAACGCGCTCGGCGAGGGCGTCGACGTGGAGCGCATCGCGGCCAACATGCGGGTGGCCGTGTCCGGCGGTTCGAGCCTGCCCGTCGAGATCATCAAAGAGGTCAAGGAGCGCCTCGGGGTGACCATCCTCGAGGGGTACGGGTTGTCCGAGACCTCGCCGGTGGCCACGTTCAGCCGGCCGGGGGCCGAGCCGCGGCCGGGCTCGATCGGCGTGCCCATCTGGGGTGTCGAGGTCAAGCTGATCGACCCCGAGTGGAACACCGTCGACAGCATCGACGAGATCGGCGAGATCGCCATCCGCGGCCACAACATCATGCGCGGCTACTACAACCGGCCCGAGGCCACGGCCGAGGTCATGCGGGACGGCTGGTTCCGCAGCGGCGACCTCGGGCGGCGCGACAAGGACGGCTACTACTACATCGTCGACCGGGCCAAAGACATGATCATCCGCGGTGGGTTCAACGTGTACCCGCGCGAGATCGAGGAAGTGCTGATCACCCACGAGGCGGTCTCGCTGGCCGCGGTGATCGGTGTCCCCCACCCGAGTCACGGCGAGGAGGTCAAGGCGTTCGTGATCCTCAAGCCGGGCGCGACGGCCACGGCCGACGAACTGGTCGAATGGGGCAAAGAGCAGATGGCCGCCTACAAGTACCCGCGCGTCGTCAGCATCGTCGAGACCCTCCCCATGACCGCCACGGGCAAGCTGCTGAAACGCGAACTCAGCTAGTCGTCTTTAATGGAGCGCCCGGCGGCTTTCGTAGCGCCGGGCGCTTGCATTGATGGCGCACAGTTATGGGCCCAGAACATCGGGGGAGGAAGCTTGAGCACAGCGCTGGCGACCCGGCCCGGCGTGCTTCGGCGCGTCGGCGGTCTCAGACACCACTCACCGGGGCGCCTGCAGCTGCTGATCGCCTTGCTCGTCGGGCTCGGGCTGCTCAGCGGGCTGCTGGCCGGGGTCGCGGGCTCCGCGGCCCGGGCCGGCACCGACGACCTCGGCGACCGCGCCCAGCCGCTGCTGATCGAGGCCGAGACGATCTATTCGGCGCTGGCCGACGCCGACACCACCGCGGCCCAGGCCTTCCTGGCCGGTGGGCTCGAGCCGAGCGCGCTGACCCGTCGCTACGACGACGACCTGGCCCGGGCCACGACCGCACTGACGTCGGCCGCCCGGCGCACCCCCGAGGACGGGCGCGCGGCCACGGCCGTGCGCACCCTGTCGGCCGGGGTCGCCGAGTACTCGGCGTTGGTGGCCACGGCCCGGGCCAACAACCGGCAGGGGCTGCCGATCGGCGCGTCCTATCTGTCGGAGGCGTCCCGGCTCAACCGCGACACGCTGCAGCCGCAGGCCCGCGAGTTGTTCGAGGGCGCGCAGCGCGAGGTCGAGGACGGTTACGGCGCGGCCGGCGCCGTGGGCTGGATGTCGCTGCTGGTGCTGTCGCTGGGCGGGCTGCTCGTCGCGCTCGCGCTGACCCAGCGCTACCTGAGCCGCCGGACCCGCCGCACGTTCAACCTGCCCCTGCTGGCGGCCACGGCCGTGACACTCGTGCTCACCATCGGCACGATCTCGATCCTGCTCACCCAGCAGACCCGGCTCGACCGGGCGGCCAACCAGGGGTCGGGCCCGGTGGCCTCGATCGCCGAGAGCCGCCTGCTGGCCCTGCAGGCCCGCGGCGACGAGGCGCTCACCCTGGCCGCACGGTCCGGCTCCGGCCCGTACGAGAAGGACTTCGACGCGGTGGCCGAGCAACTCACCCGCCGCGGCGGGCCGATGGTCAACGAGTACGACTCGCTCGACCCGGCGCTGGGCCGCACCATGGACCGGGCCGCGGAGGGCTTCCGCCAGTACGTCTCCGCCCACAGCGACGTGCGCGCGCTCGACGACAGCGGCGACTACGAGGGCGCGGTCGAGCTGGCCGTCGGCAAACAGACCACCGACACGTTCGAGGGCGTGCGGCAGGAGCTCGACCGGGCCCTGGAGAACCGCAAGGAGTTCTTCACGCAAGAGATCAACGCCGCCGGGGACGGTCTCGGCCTGCTCACCGTGGGCGGCCCGCTGCTGGCCCTGGCCGTCTGTGCCTTCGCCTTCATCGGGCTCCGCACGCGTCTGGAGGAGTACCGCTGATGCGCATCCGAGCCGCCCTCACCGCCACCGTGCTCGCCGCCACCGCGGCCCTGGCCGGCTGTGCCGGTGACAGCTCTCCCCTGCCCGTGACGCCCGACCGGCCCCAGGCCGACGCGGTCACCCCGGCCCCGGCCCCGGACGGCACGAAGCCCGCCCCGCCCGCCTGCAACCCGCGGGCCAGCCTGCGCCCGACCGGCTCGCTGCCCGAGCCCGGCGACATGCCCGCCGGGAGCTACATGGCGACCATCCAGGAACGCGGCCGTCTGGTTCTGGGCACCAGCCAGGACACGCTGCTGTTCAGCTCGCGCAACCCCTTCACGGGCGAGATCGAGGGCTTCGACGTCGACATGGGCCGCCAGATCGCCGAGGCCATCTTCGGCGACCCCGACAAAATTCAGATCAAAGTCATCGGGTACGACAAGCGCGTCAGTTCCGCCGTCGACGGCAGTGTGGATATTGTCGCGGACACCATGACGGCTAACTGCGAACGCTGGGTGGACGTCAACTTCTCCAGCATCTATTACGAAGCCGGGCAGAAGGTGCTCGTCTCCAAGAGCTCGAAGGCGAAGAGCATCGCCGACCTCGGCGGCAAGAAGATCTGCTCGGCCGCCGGGTCGACCTCGTTCGACAACATCGGCAAGGAGAAGAGCAAACCGATCGCGGTGGCCCGGCCCGCGTTCGGCGACTGCCTGGTCGCCTTCCAGCGCAACGAGGTCGACGGCATCTCGACCGACGACACCATCCTGGCCGGGATGGCCGCGCAGGACCCGTACGCGAAGGTCATCGGCGACAAGTTCACCCAGGAGCCGTACGCCATCGCGATGAACAAGGAACACCCGGAGTTCGCCCGCTTCGTCAACGCGGTGCTCGAGCGCAACCGCGCGAACGGCACCTGGAAGAAGACGTACGAGAAGTGGCTCGGCGACTTCGGCCAGGCGCCGCCGCCGCCGAAGGCCCAGTACCGATGACGAGTCAGGCCGAGACCGAACTGCTGCGCCTCGAGACCGCGATGTCGGCGATCTCGGCCAACCTGGTCGACCTCGACGACAACCCGGCCCGCAAGGAGCTCGACCGGTCGGCCCTGACCGGGCGGACGGCGACCGCGTGGGCCGACGCGACCGAGGCCCTCGACGAGCTGTGGGAGGGCTACCGGCTGCTGAGCGAGGTGATCGCGCGGGCGGCCAAGATGCGCGAGAAGCGCCGGCCCAGCGACAGCGACCGCACGAAGTTCGCGCACGAGGTGCTGGGCGCGTCGATCACCCTGTCGACCAAGGTCGTGCCGCTGGCCCAGCGCGGCCTGCTCGGCCCGGGCCAGGTGCGCACCACGTGCAGCCCGGGGCAGCTGCTGGCGGCCATGGAGGCGGCGTTCGCGACCGCGGTCGGGGTCGCGACCCGGGCCGGCGAGGCGTGGGACCGGCTGCTGCCGGCCGCGGCCGAGGCCGCGAGCTCGCTCGAGACCGTACGCCGGTTGACCCGGGAGTCCGGGGGCAGCACCACCGCGGTCGACGAGGCCGACCGGCGGCTCGGCCGGTTCACCGCCGTGCTCGCGACCGATCCGCTCGGCGTCCAGGAGCGCGACCTGGCCGCCGTACGCACCCTGATCCAGCGGGCCGACGCCGAGCGCACCTCGGTCGGGGAGCTGCGCGAGGCCCTGACCCAGCGGCTGGCCGACGCCCACAAGCTGGCGGCCGAGGTCGACGCGGTCACCGCGGAGGCCCACGCGGCCGCCGAGAAAGCGGCCGGCCGTTTCCCGGCCCACGAGATCACCGCCGTACCCCTGGGAAACCTGCGGCCCGACCTGGTGGCCATCGACGCGCTGGCCGCGGCCGGGCACTGGCCGCTGATCAGCTCGCGGCTGGCCGAGTGGACCCGCCGGGCCCGGGACCGGATGGCCGGGCTGCGCGACGGCATCGCCCGCAACGCCGGACTGCTGGCCACCCGCAACGAACTGCGCGGGCGGCTCGACGCCTACCAGGCCAAGGCCCTGCGGCACGGGCTGGCCGAACACCCCGACCTGAGCCCGCGGGCGACGGCGGCCCGTGAGGCGCTGTATTCCGCGCCGTGCGAGCTGACCACGGCCCGCCGGGCCGTCAACGCCTATCAGGATGCGCTCACCGCCACGATCGCGAGGAACGGCCGATGAAGTGCGAACGCGACTGCCCGGGAACGATCGAGGACGGGTACTGCGACACCTGCGGACTGGCGCCCCGCGCCGGTACGCCGACGCCGAAGGTGCCGGCCCCGCGCGAGGCCACCGGCCCCTCGGTGCGGACCGCCGCGCTCTCCACCCGTACGTCGGGATCGGCCCGCACCGGCAGCGCCCGCACCGGATCGCGGCGCCGGTTCGGCGGCGGCCTGGTCGACATCGCGCCGATCAACCAGGCCGACCCGGCGACGGCCGTGATGGCCACGGCCGAGGTGCCGGAATCGAAGCGGTACTGCGCCAAATGCGGCAACGCGGTCGGCCGCACCCGCGGTGACCGCCCCGGTCGGACGTCCGGCTTCTGCCCGTCCTGCGGCGAACCGTTCAACTTCACGCCCAAGCTGGTCAAGGGCGACCTGATCGGCGGGCAGTACGAGGTCGTCGGGGCGCTCGCCCACGGCGGCCTGGGCTGGATCTATCTGGCCGTCGACAAGAACGTCTCGGACCGCTGGGTGGTGCTCAAGGGCCTGCTCAACTCGGGCGACGAGGACGCGCTGGCGGCGGCCGTGGCCGAGCGCCGGTTCCTGGCCGAGGTCGAGCACCCCAACATCGTCAAGATCTACAACTTCGTCGAGCACGACGGGGCCGGCTACATCGTCATGGAGTACGTCGGCGGCGAGTCGCTCAAGGGCATCCTCAAGGAGCGCCGCACGGCCAACGGCGGCAACCTCGACCCGCTGCCGGTCGACCAGGCCCTGGCCTACGTGCTCGAGATCATGCCCGCCTTCGGCTACCTGCACGACCGGGGCCTGATCTACTGCGACTTCAAGCCGGACAACGTGATCCAGGCCGGCGACCAGATGAAGCTGATCGACCTCGGTGGCGTCGTGCACATCGACGACCACGACGCCGCCCTCTACGGCACGGTCGGCTACCAGGCGCCCGAGATGGCCACGCTCGGCCCGTCCATCGCCTCGGATCTTTACACCATCGGCCGTACGCTGGCCACGCTGACCACGGACTTCCGGGGTTACCAGACGACGTTCGCCGACAGCCTGCCCGACCGCGGCGAGTTCGACGTCTACCGGCGGTTCGAGTCGTTCTACCGGCTGCTGCTGCGGGCCACGGCCAAGAACCCGGGCGAACGCTTCGTCGACAGCGCCGAGATGGCCGAGCAGATGATGGGCGTGCTGCGCCAGGTACTCGCGGCCGACGGCACCCCGCAACCCGCGGCTTCCCGGCTGTTCACGGGCGAGCTGCGTACCGATCTGCGTTCGGAGACGCCGCGCTGGCAAGACCTGCCGACCCCGCTGATCGACCTCACCGACCCGGCCGCGGCCTTCCTGGCCTCGGTCACCGTGACCGATCCGGCCGAGGTGCTGACGCTGCTGCGCTCGGCCCCGGCCGAGACGCTCGAGGTGGGCCTGCGGGGGCTGCGCGCACTCATCGATCTGGGCGTGCGCGACGGCTCGTTCGCCGGGGCCCGCCAGGAATGCGGGCGGCTGGCCCACACGTACGGCGACGACTGGCGCATCGCCTGGTACGACGGGCTGCTCGCGCTGGCCGAGGGCATGTACATGGAGGCGCGGCAGCGGTTCGAGGCCGTCTATTCGGCGCTGCCCGGTGAGCTCGCCCCGCAACTGGCCATCGGGCTCACCCTCGAGCTGGTCGGCGACAACACGGCGGCCGCCTACTACGACGTGGTGAGCCGGACCGACCCGTCGTACACGGCCGCCGCGGCCGGGCTGGCCCGCTGCCGCCTGGGCGCCGGCGACCGCAGCGGGGCCGTCGAGGCGTACAACCGGGTGCCCGGGACGTCCTCGGCCTATCGCAGTTCCCAGGTCGGCGCCGTCCGGGCCCTGGTCCGGGCGCACGCGTCGGCCGTGCCCGACGTCGACGCGCTCGCCACCGCGGCCGCGCTCATCGAACGGCTCGAGGTGGAGGCCGCACAACTGGCCGCCCTGCGCGCGGAGCTGCTCGAACAGGCGCTGCGAAACGTGGCCGGCAAGGCTACGCTGCCCGCGGCGGTGCTCGGGCCCGACCGCAACGGCAACATCCGCGAGCGCGACATCCGGTTCGCGCTCGAGGAGGCGTACCGCGAGATGGCCCGGGCCGCCCACGGCGACGAGAAGATCCGCCTGGTCGACCTGGCCAACGCGTCCCGCCCCCGGACGCGTACATGATGGTTTTCAAGAGCGAGGCCCGATGACGATGACCGACTGCGCTTCATGCGCCGATGAGCGCACGGCCGGAGCGACTTTCTGCGAGGTCTGCGGACGGTCGCTGGCCCCTGAACCGGCCTGTGAGCATTGCGGGACACCCGGCGGCGTGGGCGAGGACGGGTACTGCGAGCATTGCGGGATGCTGGCCGGGCGCGAACGTGATCATCTCGAGACCGACTGCGGCGCGGTGGCCGCCTCCGTGACCGACCGCGGGCTGCGGCATCATCGCAACGAGGACGCGATGTGGCTGGTCACCCGCGGTTCCGAGGTCGACGTGGTGATCAGCGACGGCGTCTCGTCGTCGTTCGACCCCGACGTCGCCTCGCTGACCGCGGTGCAGGCGGCCGGCGACCTGCTGCCCGCGGGCGACGTGGCCGCGGCCATCTCGGCCGCACAGGCCGCGGTGGCCGAACTGGCCGCGTCGGGCGACCCGCGGCGGCAGGCCTCCAACCCAGCGTGCACGATCGTCTCGGCCGCCGTGCGCGGGGACGCGGTGACGGTGGGCTGGATCGGCGACAGCCGTGCCTACTGGGTGCCCGAGGTCGGCCCGGCCGAGCAGCTCACCGAGGACGACTCGTGGGCCACCCACGTGATCGCTCTGGGCGCCGACCCGGAACAGGCGATGCGTGATCCCAAGGCCCACGCCATCACCGCCTGGCTCGGCGCGGACGCCGGCAAGGTCACCCCGCGTACGGGCGAATTCGTGGTCGGCGACGCCGGGCACCTGGTGCTGTGCAGCGACGGTTTGTGGAACTACCTGACCGACCCGGCCGCCTTCGCCGCGGCGGTGCGCGAGGGGTTGCGCGAACAAGGCACGCTGATCTCTGCCGCCCGGTGGCTCGCCGACTACGCGAACACCGCCGGTGGCGCCGACAACATCACCGTGGCTCTGATCCCCGTATCGCCTCTCGCAAAGGAATAGGGATGACGTACACCGCCGAGGCCTTCCAGAACGAGTTCCTCGCCCTCGGGGCGACCGAGGTCAACGCGATCGTCACGGTCACCTCGACCGGCAGCGCGGGCGGGCAGCGCACCGCCGGCGCCACCGAGATCATCATCGTCGACGCGTCGGGCTCGATGCAGGCCGAGGGACGGATCGCGGCGGCCCGGCAGGCGGCCAAGGCGGCCGTGGCGTGCCTCGACGACGGAGTCCATTTCGCCCTGATCGCCGGCGTGGGCACGGCCCAGCAGCTGTTCCCGGCGCCGGGTCAACTGGCCGTGGCGTCGGCCCAGACCCGGGCCGAGGCGACCTGGGCCATCGACCGGCTGCACGCCAGCGGCGGCACCGCGATGGGGGCCTGGCTGCTGCTCGCGGCCCAGCTCATCGCCCAGCGGCCGGGCGACATCGCGCACGCCATCATGCTCACCGACGGCGACAACGGCGAGCGCGAAGGCTACCTGCAGAGCGTGCTCGACAGCATCGCCGGCAAGTTCACGGTGGACTCCCGCGGCGTCGGCACCAACTGGAAGGTGTCCGAGCTCCGCAAGATCGCCGACGCGATGCTGGGCACGGTCGACATCGTGGCCAGCCCGTCCGACCTGACCGCCGCGTTCGAGCAGATGATGACCGCGGCCATGGGCAAGACCTCGGCCGACGTCCAGCTCAAGGTGTGGACGCCGGTCAACGCCACCGTCCGCTTCGTCAAGCAGGTCGAGCCGCAGGTGGCCGACCTGACCGGCAAGCGTACGGCCGACGGGCCGCGGGCCGCGCGCTACCCGCTCGGGTCGTGGGGCGCCGAGAGCCGCGACTACCACGTGTGCGTCGACGTGCCGCCGGGCGCGTCCGGCGACGAGATGCTGGCCGCCCGGATCTCGCTCGTCGAGGGCGACAACGTGCTGACCCAGGCCCTGGTGCGCGCGGTCTGGACCGACGACGCGGCGCTGTCGACCCGGATCAACCGGCAGGTCGCCCACTACACCGGGCAGGCCGAGCTGGCCGAGACCATCCAGGCCGGCATCGAGGCCCGCAAGGCCGGCGACGACCACACCGCCACGATGAAGTTCGGGCGGGCGGCCCAGCTGGCCCACGAGAGCGGTAACAAGGCGACCTCGGAACTGCTGGCCACGGTGGTCGACATCGAGGACGCGGCGACCGGCACCGTCCGGCTGCGGCGCAAGGTGGCGGCGGCCGACGAGATGGCGCTGGACACCCGCTCGACCAAGACCGTGCGGGTGGGGCGCGGCCAGTGACCACGTACGCCTGCCCCAAGGGCCACGTGTCGGAAGAGAGCGACTTCTGCGACACCTGCGGCGCCAAGATCGACGGTGCCGCAGCGGGCTCGCCGACCTCGCACGGCGGCGTCGCCGGCGCCGCGGCCACCGGTGCCCTTGATCCTCCTGCTGCCAGCCCGCCGTGCCCGAATTGCGGCACCCCGCGCTCGGGCACGGCCCGGTTCTGCGAGGACTGCGGCTTCGACCACGACACCGGCCGCGTGCCGGCCCTGGTCGCGCCGGTGGCGGCCCCCGCCGGCCCGGTGGCGGGCTGGACGGTCACGATCGCGCCCGACCCGGTGTATTTCGCCGAGAACGCGATCGACGGCATCGAGTTCCCGGCCACGCAGGCCGCGCGCACGGTCACGCTGCCCCCGCCGCAGGTGCGGATCGGCCGCAAGAGCAACTCGAAGGGCACCCACCCCGAGATCGACCTGTCCGAGGACGACCCCGGTGTGTCCCACTCGCACGCGCTGCTCACGCTCAGCGTCGACGGGGTGTGGCTGGTGTCCGACCTGGGCTCCACCAACGGCACCTACATCAACGACGACCAGTCACCGCTGACCGCGGGCGAATCCCGCTCCCTGACCACCGGCGACCGCGTGCACGTGGGCGCCTGGACCACCCTGACGCTGAACTCCCCCGACTCGGCCGGGTAGCGCTGCGTCATCGCTGGTCCGGCACCCGGTTCCGCCACCGGGTGCCGGTTCCACCGCACGCACCCAGAACTCCGGCCCGCCACGCTGTTCCCCGTGGCCCGCGACTCGCGCCACCCCGGCCACGCCCGCAGGGGCCGGTCTTGACCCGGCCCGCGCCTGACGCCCACCCCGAACAGGCCCGCCAGGGCCACACTCAATCCGACCCGCGCCTGGACAGGCCCGATCGGAGCCGTTCCCAACCCGACCCGCGCCCAACGCCCACCCCGACAGGCCCGCACCCAACCCGACCCTCGACAGGCCCGCTCGGGGCCGGTCTTGACCCGCCCCCGCCTGACACCCACCCCGAACAGAACCGCCAGGGCCGAACCCAACCCGACCCGCTCTGACGCCCACCCCGAACAGGCCCGCCAGGGCAGTAGCCAACCCGACCCGCGCCTGACGCCCCGGCCCTGACACCACTGTCAACCTGGCCCGTGCCTGGCGTCCGCCCGCGCCGCTACACCGAGGTGACGGAGACGGTCGGTTCGCCGGCCTCACACGTCACCGTCATGGTGGTGGTCCGGTTACCGTGCTTGAAGGTGACGATGGCCGCGGCCGACGGTCCCTCGTCGGCGGACTCGACCTTGTACGGCTTGCGCGGCACGTACGCGAGGATCTCGGCGGTCCGGCTCGAGGGGCAGGCCGCAGTCGCCGTGCCGGCGGCGGACGAGAACGACCGGACGCTTGGGTCTCCGGGTTCAGCGGTCGGGCGCTTCGGCGCTGGTGGGACCACGGTGGCCGGCGGCGGCGGGGCCGTGGCAGTGGTGGCCGGCGATGACGTCCGAGTGGCCGGTGCTGTTGTGGCGGCGGGCGGAGCAACCCTGGTCCTGCCCGGGACGGCGGCCACTTCACCCGAGGTGGGAGCTGACGGGCTCCCGGGGGCCGGAGCCGTGCTGAGGCCGGGACGCGGCGCGGAGGAGGCCGTAGCCGGCGCCGCCCCGCTCGGAAGCTCGTCGTCGCCCAGCAGCCACCATCCGGCAGCGCCCACGACCAGGACGGATGCCGCGGCCGCACCCACCAGCAGCGGCCGGCGGCGACGGCACTTCGACCCTTCCGACTCGGAGGCGGCCGGCCCGTATCCCGGCGGCCCGACGGCAGCCGGCCCGGACCTCGGCCGCTCGAGGGCTGACGGCCCGGACCCCGGCGGCTCGACGGCAGCCGGCCCAGACCCCGGCCACTCCACGGCGGCCAGGTCAGACCCAGGTGGCCTGGAAGCTTCCGGCGCGGCCGCGGCCTGACTCAGCAGGGTGGCGGCCTCGCGGGCGCTGGGGCGCCGGGCCGGGTCCTTGCGCAGGCAACGCTCGCCCAGGTCGGTGACATAACCCGGCACACCGGGTACGGGCGGCAGCGGAGCCGGCTTGACGTAGATGTGGTTGGTCAGCATCTGCGTGGTGTTCTCGATGGTCCACGGTGAATGACCGGTCAGCAGGCGATAGAGGACGACGCCGAGCGCATAGACGTCGGAGGCCGGTTCCACGGAGTCGTCGAGGAGGCGCTCCGGGGCCAGGTAAGCGGGGGTTCCGAGTACCTCGGGGTCGAGATCACCGGTCCCGGCAGGCGCGGTGGCGGCGGCGATACCGAAGTCGACGACCTTGGCGCCGGTGGGGCCGAGCATGACGTTGGCCGGTTTGATGTCGCGGTGCACCAGACCGGCAGCGTGGGCAGCGGCGAGCGCGGCCGCGATCTCGGCGCAGACCCGCACGGCCGACCGCGGCGTCAGCGGACCGGCGGCCAGCCGCTGGGAGAGGGTGCCGCCCTCGACGAGTTCCATCACGACATACGGGAAAAGGCGGCCCTCGGCGCGCAACTCGCCGTAGTCGTGGA
The DNA here is from genome assembly GCF_024137025.1 of Paractinoplanes aksuensis. Lineage (GTDB taxonomy): Bacteria > Actinomycetota > Actinomycetes > Mycobacteriales > Micromonosporaceae > Actinoplanes > Actinoplanes aksuensis. The sequence continues at coordinate 82,957 of NZ_JAMYJR010000002.1, read as the reverse complement.
CCTGGGCGATGTTCGGATGGGACAGCCCAGCCGCGGCCTGGGCCTCCTGGCGGATGCGGTGGTCGCCCGCCTCCGTCGCCACGATCTTGACCGCGACGACCCGGGCCAGCACGTGGTCGCGGGCGCGCCAGACCACCGCCGTACCGCCGGCGCCGATCGGTGTCAGCAGCTCGTAGCGGTCGCCCAGCAGCCGGCCCGCGAGGTCGGCGCCGGGGCTCGCGGAGGCGGTGGATCCGTCCATTCGAGGCAGTCTGCCGACATCGACCGCCGTCCGCATCCGCAGGCCGGTCACCCGAATCGGCCGGACGGACATTTGCGCCCCGGCAATGGTTGATCAGGTCCATCGTGGGCTCTTTCAATAGTCGAGCTCCGCACACCTGCCGCCTCCTCGAATGACAGTGAGCGCACGATCGCCCTTCCTACTTGTCATCCGCGCCGCGGGAGGACGACTCTGGAAGCGAGCCGCCGGTTCTCGGCGACCGCCTGTTTCGAGGAGGCGGACATGATCAAATCGCGCATCGTGGTGGGTGTGGACGGCTCGGACCACGCCGTCGCGGCGGTCGGCTGGGCGGCCGCCGAGGCCGCCCGCCGCGGGACCGAGCTCCGGGTGCTGGCGGCCTACTACCGTGAGCGATCCACACCGGGCAGTTCCTCGACCCGCACGGCCGAGGGCCACGCCGCGGACAACTTGCGCCGAGCTGTGGCCCAGGCCCACGCGGCCGCGCCCGGCATCGAGGTGAAATGTCTGGCCTTGCCCGGGTACGCGGTGCCGATGCTGGTGCACGCGTCCGAGGAGGCGGCCATGGTGGTCGTCGGCAGCCGGCACGAGGGCGGCCTGCCGGTGCTGCCGTTCGGCTCGGTCAGCAGCCAGGTCGCCACCCAGGCCCGGTGCTGCGTGGTCGTGGTACGCGGCCACTACGACCCCGACGCCGGCCCGGTCGTGGCCGGGGTCGACGGCGGTGTCTCATCGGCCGTGCTGGGCCGAGCCTTCGAAGAGGCGTCCCTGCACCACACCGAGCTGGAGGCCGTGACGGTCGGCGACCGTCGCCGCCCCGACGACCCGCTCGGCGCCGACCTGGACGCCGACCTCGACCCGTGGCGCGAGAAGTACCCCGGCGTCCGAGCCCGCCGCGAGTACGTCGACGGCCGCGCCGACCGCGTGCTCGTGCAGCGTTCCCGCGCCGCCCGGATGGTCGTGGTCGGCCCCCGCACACACGGCTACGAGGGGCTGATGCTCGGCTCCATCGGCAGCCGTCTGCTCCGCCGCTCCGCCTGCCCGGTCGTGGTCGCCCGATAGCCCGACCCCACGCGTTCATTCAGATGGACTGGACGCCCCGGCGGCAACCCGTGCCCGGCCCTCGAACCAGGGCCGGTCGGACCGGACCGCGCCGGTCGGACCGGACGCTCGGACCCGACGCTCGGAGCGGGCCTCTCGAACCAGGCCGCCGGGACCGGGCCGGTCGGACCACGCCCCTCGAACCGGGCCACCCGAACCGCGCCACCCCTACCAGGCCAGCCGGACCACGCCCCTCGAACCGGGCCACCCGTACCAGGCCAGCCGGACCACGCTCCTCGAACCAGGCCAGGCCACCCGAAACTAACGGCACGAACGAGACTCGTCCCACCAAGCCGCCTGGACGGAGCCGCCGACGAGACCGTTTGAACGAGTCGCCTGAATTCGACCTCTGTAGTGGGGTCGACCGGATAGCGGCGGCGATTCGACGGACGGCGCGGCCGCGCCCGCGTAGATGCTGACCAGGAGGACGGTCCGTGGGGTGAGGAGGCCCAACAGTGTTCGGCCCTCCTTCCGACGCTGAACCGAGGATGTTCGGGGGTCTCAGGGGGCGATGAAGCTCAGGAGTGCGTCGGCTACCTGCTTCGGGGCTTCGAGGGCGGCGTAGTGGCCGACGCCGTCGAGCTGGACCGAACGTACTGGGGTGGTGGTGGCCTGGGTCATCGTTGCCGCGGTGAAGGGGCCGCCGCCGGCGCCGATGGCCAGGACGGGGGCCCGCAGGGGTGGGAGCTGCTTGATCTCGTCGCCCTCGCGGAGCATCGAGCGGTAGAGGCCGGCCGCGCCGCGCCAGCCGCCGGGGCGGGCGTAGGTGCGGGCGAACTCGTCGAGGTCGGCGTCGGTGATCGCGCCCGGCGTCGCCGTCATCGACGGGAAGGCGTACTCGGACAGGAATTGGCGTTCGCGGCCGGTCAGCAGCAGGTCGGGGATGCCGGGGGCGGCCAGCACGCCGATGTGCCAGGCGCCGCCGTGGGTGACGTCGGCCAGCGCCTCGAGGCCGTAGCCGGGCAGGCCCATCTCGATCGCGGTCAGGCTGCGGACGTCCTCGGGGTGGGTGGAGGCCAGGCGGAAGACCGTGGCGCCGGCGATGTCCTGGCCGGTCAGGTGGACGGGGCCGACGGCGAGGTGCGCGATCAGCTGGTGCAGGTCTTCGGCGGCAGCGGCGCTGTCGTGGTCGTCGGCGGCGGGTGCGGAGTCGCCGAAGCCGCGCAGGTCGACGGCGTAGACGCGGTGGCGGGCGGCCAGCAGCGGGATGAGCTTGTGGAAGGCGTACCAGGTCTCGGGGAATCCGTGGACGAGCAGGATCGGTTCACCCTCGGTGCCCGCCGAGACGTAGTGCAGTGTCGTGCCGTTGAGCTCAGCATGGTGATGTTCGACAGTCATGCTGTCGAAATTTAGACAGTCATGCTGTCGATTGTCTAGGCTTCGTGACATGAACCGTTCCGGGCCCGATCTGGCCCTGCTGCTGCTGGCCGGCTTTCGCGCGATGGTCGACGAGGCGATCACCGAGCTGGCCGAGCTGGGTCACCAAGACACGCGCCCGGTGCACGACTTCGCCATGCGCGCGATCGCCAACGGCGCCGAGAGCGCGTCCGAGCTCGGTCGCAGTCTCTCGATCACCAAGCAGTCGGCGGCGCGCACGATCGCCGTCCTGCAGGAGCGTGGTTATGTCGCGAGCGCACCCGACACCCGCGACGCCCGCCGCAAGCGCCTGCAGGTCACCACGCTCGGCTTCGACGTACTGCGCCAGGGCGAGGCCGTCCTGAACGCCCGCCGCCGGCGATGGGCCGAACAGATCGGCCCCGAACAGCTGGAAGCCCTGGAGGACCAGTTGGCCGCCCTCGTCGGCGACCAGCCCGTCCGCTTCGACACCCCCGGCTGGATGGCCCGTGACCTCGGCACCTGAGACAAGCAGCTTAAGAACGAGGCGCGGGCGGCGGTCACGAGCATTGGGCGCGCGCCGCAGCCACAGCCGCAAGGGCAGCGAAACGAAGACCGAGCGCGAGCGCCACCGGCGCGGTCGCGAGGGCCACCGCGGCAAGGGCCGTATTCGCGCGGGGCAAGGGCCGCAGGGCCAGGAACGTGGGCTACCCAACGTGGGGCAACGCGACATGGGTGACGGGTTGTGGGTACGGGGAGCGCGTGGCGGGCCGCTGGTGTCGGCTGTTGTCACCGGTGGTTGGTGCGATGTTCAACCCGGTGGAGTGAGGTGGGTGACACGGCCCGCGAGTCGGCTTGGACGGTGGGCGAACGGAGGCAGGATGGGGACCGTGGAGACTGATCTTCAGCTTGCGCAGCGGGCCGTGCTGACCGGGGCCGCGGTGGCGCTGCCGCACTTCGAGGCGCTGGCCGAACTGCCGCGGGAGGTCAAGGCGGACGGGTCGGTGGTGACCGCGGCCGACCGGGCCGTTGAAACCGCGATCCGGGCCGTGCTGACCGCGGCCCGGCCCGGGGACGCCATCCTGGGCGAGGAGGAGGGTCAGACCGGTACGGCCGGGCGACGCTGGATCATCGACCCGATCGACGGGACCGCGCTGTTCGTGGCCGGGGACAACCGCTGGCTCATCCTGATCGGGCTCGAGGAGGACGGCGAGATCGTCGCGGCCGTCGCGGCCCACCCCGCGCAGGGCAGCCTGTGGTGGGCGACCCGGGGCGGCGGCGCGTTCGAGGGCCGGGTGGTCGGCGGACGCGTGGTCGCCGAGACCCCCGTACGCGTGTCGGCCGGCGCCGATTCGGTGGCCGGAAGCCGACTCGGCGTCGTCCCCGAGGACTGGGGCCGTGAGCTGGTGGCGCCGCTCAAAGAGGTCACGCCCGCGCTCCCCTGGCCCATCCACCCGGGCCTGATGGTGGCGCGCGGCGACCTCGACCTGGCCGTCCAGACCGGCGGCCAGATCTGGGACTTCGCCGCCACCTCGCTGATCGTGCGGGAGGCGGGCGGCAGCTTCAGCAGCGTCGACGGCCGCCTGCAGCCGGGCCCGGGCGCTTCCGTGTACGCCCGCAGCGATGCCCTGCGCCAGGCCGCCCTCACCGTCGTCGGCGACCCCGCCGCCCGCGCCACGTCATAGCCGTCCGCAAATCGTCACGCCACACCGCAGGCGCCAGGAAAAGGTCGCGACAGGTCACGGGCCTCAGGAAAACGGCGCGCCACACCGCAGGCGCCAGGAAAGTCCGCGGCGGGTGATGGGCGTCAGGAAATCGTCGCGACGGCCATTCCCACGGTTCCGGGTGGTACCTCGGCCACGATTTCGCCGGCGGGGCTGATGATGCACGTCGGGCCCAGGCCGAGATGAGTGCCGCCACGCTCGCCGGCGACGTCGGCCGAGGCCAGCCACAGGCCGGTTTCGCGTACGCGCTCGCGGCGTAATTCATTGTGCCGGTGCTGCCAGACCAAAGCTTTCGCGCGCGGCATCATGTTCTGGGCGGGCAGGACGAGCAGTTCGGCGTTCTGCCGGCGCACAGCCGCCGCAGCATGCGGATATTGGGCGTCGAAACAGATGTTGATGCCGAACCGGACTCCCGCGCAGTCAAAGACCGGATACTCCCCGCCCGCCGTGAAGACGCTTTCACCCCGAGTCAAGAACGTTTTCCGGTACGCACCCACGGTGCGCCCGCCCCGCACCACCGCCGCCGTGTTGAAGTAGCGGCCGCCCCCTCGCTCGATCAGCCCGAGCACGACGGTGGGTCGCACGTCGAGCCGCATCTCGACCGGCAACCCGAACTCGCGCACGTGCGCCGGCGTCACCTTGTAGCCCTGCACGAAGCACTCCGGAAAGACCAGCAGATCCACCCCGTCGGCCTGCTCGGCGAACTCCCGGATCAGGTCGAGCGCCGCCTGTACATCCCCGACGATCTCCGGGGTCTGGCAAACACCGACGCGCATCACGACAACCGGGCGTCGAGGATTGCGGGAGCGCCGACAGCCGGGTGAAACCGCACAACTACCCCGTCAGCCATGGTCCGCAGTCTGCCGAAATCGCCCGCGGATCGCACGGGAAAAGTTCCTGACGTCCAGCATCGGGTAATTGCCCCACATGACCGACTCATCGAACGCCGGTGCCAGCACCGAGCAGCACGTCACCGGCTCTCCGGAAACTGACCCCTTCCCCACCGACCAGCCACCGACGGCTGACACCCCGGCCACCGGCAGCAGTAACAAGGGCATCAACGAGCACCGCGCCAACCTCAGCGAAGGCGAGCCGGAGGACGCTCCCGAACCGCCGGACTGACCGCCGCCGGGGTTAAGCCGGCGCCGTCGATCCCGACAAGTCGGACGGGGTATCGGCAGGCATGGAAATCTGTCAGGATGATCACCCTTTGAAGACGGGGGCAACGGATCCCGGCCCGCTCGCGTCTTTCTGACAGGGCCCTGAACGGCGCCGGTTGGCATCCCCCGAATGCGAGAGTCATGATTCAGCGACGCAAGGTGATCTTCGGTGCCATCGGCACGGCCGCGGCGGCCGTGGTGGCCGGGTGCTCCACCACCGGCAAGGGAGGCGGCGACAAGGCCGCCTCCTGGGTCGGCTCGGCCGCCGAGGCCGCCGAGGCCGCCGCCCCGCCGGTGCAGCTGACCGTGACGCCCGCCGCCGGGAACACCGGGGTCTCGCCGGTGAAGCCGGTCGTCGTCAGCGCCGAGGGCGGCAAGATCGAATCGGTCACCGTCAGCGCGGGCGCGACGAAGGTCGAAGGCGCTCTGCGGGACGACGGCACCTGGCAGTCGACGGGCGACCTCGCGTACGGGAAGAAGTACAAGGTCAGTGTCACGGCGACCGACGCTGCGGGCGTGCAGACCACCGAGGACACCACGTTCACCACGCTCAAGCCGGAGAAGACGGCCACCGTCACCTTCCAGGCCAACGCCATGCTCGCCCTCAAGGAGGGCCGCACGTACGGCGCCGGGCAGCCGGTGATCGTCCGGTTCAGCCGCGCCGTCAACAAGAACGCGGCCGAGAAGGCCATCGAGATCAAGACCTCGCCCGCCGTGCCCGGCAAGTTCTACTGGCGCGACGACCGGACGGTGCACTGGCGTCCGGCCAAGTACTGGGCGGCCGGCACGAAGATCGACGTCAGCGTCAACATGTTCGGCGTGAAGCTGGGCAAGACCACGTACGGCTCGAAGAACGTCTCGACGAACTTCAAGATCGGGCGGCAGTTGATCGCGATCAGCGACAACCGCACCCACATGACCAAGGTCTACATCGACGGCAAACTCGTTCGTACGATGAAGAGCAGCCTGGGCAAGGGCGGCGGCACCACCGGCGCGAACGGCGAGAAGATCAGCTACTGGACGGCCGGCGGCCCGCACGTCGTGCTGGGCAAGAAGCGCAAACACACGATGAGCTCGGCGAGCTACGGCGTCACCGACCCCAAGGACCCGAACTACTACGTGTCCGAGAACATCGAGTTCTGCACCCGGATCAGCTATTCCGGCGAATACCTGCACGGCGCGCCGTGGAACAAGTCGCTGGGCCGGGCCAACTTGTCCCACGGCTGCATCAACCTGAGCACCGCCGACGCCAAGTGGGTCTACAACAACTTCCTGGTCGGCGACATCGTCGACGTCCGCAACACCCCGCGCGAACTCCCGATCTGGAACGGCCTCGGCGACTGGACCGTCCCCTTCGACAAGTACGGCCGCGACACCGACTGACCGCGTCGCTCTATCGACGTACGCCCGAGTCGCACCATGGCCCGAACAGGAACAGGTCGAGACTGAGACCCTGACCGTCGACCAGGTACGGCCCCTGAGTATTCGAGCAGTCCTCGTGCGCGGTGATGATCGTGTATTCACCGGGCGGCACGTCAGCGGTCAGGAACTCGTACTCGCCCTCGGCATCGGTCGTGGTCTGATGTCCGCCCGGTTCCAAGCGGACTATCGCGTTCTCCACCGGCAGCCACGTCGTGTAGTCGAGCACTCGCCCGTCCAAAGCGACAAGATTCCGGACCTCAAAGCCGGCCGCTGCGATGAGGCTGTCCGTGCTCCCGTCGTTGGCCCTGGCATAGACGTTCCACGACCCGGGGCTGTTTCCGACCGGCACCTGCACCACGGCGAACCCACTTGGCTCGTTCGGAACGGCGGTCAGATCGAACAGCGCCGCGCGGACGCTGTAGCGGGGTCGGCCGGCACGGTAGCCCCCGTGCGCGCATGCGTCTCTCCACTTCGGACTGTCAGTCGTCCGATGAGTATCACAGCCACACGACGGAATTGGCTACGGTCAATGGGATTCGAGGGTGGTGAGCCACCGGTCGATAGGGGCGGCCACCTCGGCCGGCGCGCGCCGGGCCCACGAGAAATGGTTGACCTCATCGGTCATCCGCACCTGCAGGCGGGAAGCGTTGGCCGCTCGTTTCGCCAGCAGGGCCACCGCGCGCGGGTTGATCAGGTCGTCGCCGTCGATGCCGAGCATCAGGCGCGGCGTGTCCAGTTTCGCCAGGGCGGCCTCGTAGTCGAACGGGTCGCGGTGCAGCCGGAACTGCCCATGGCTGGCCTCGTAGGCCCAATCCCGCATCACCGTGCTCGGCTGCCGACCGGCGAACCCGAAGACATGGCCGGGCCAGTACCCGAGCGTACGGGTGATGGCCCGCACCGTCCGCGTGCCGACATACCGCTGCACCCGCCGCCGGGCCCCGAACTCGGCGCTGCACCAACTGGTCCCGGTGGCGATGGTGACGATGGCGTCCGGCGCCACCGTGCCCGCCGCCGCCGACAGCAGGGCCAGCGCCCCACCCATGCTGTGCCCGACCAGCACGACCTGGGCCGCGTCCCGCACCTCGGACAGCTCGAACACGACGGGCAGGTCGCGCCGGATCATGTCGCTGTAACCGAACCGCCCCCGCCGGATCCCGGTGATCGGGCTCATCGGCTGACCGCGGTGCTCCACCCCGACCACGCGCCGCCCGTCCCCCGCCCAGACGTCGAACAACCGGTCGTAGTACGACAGCGGCACCCCCAGCGCGGGCAGGAAGACGATCGCCGGCGGCCGCTCGGCCCCGGCCGGTTCCCGAACCTCGTACCCGATGCTGTGCCCGTCCCCGGCCAAGGCCACTGCCGTCCGTCTCACGCGGGCAGCGTAACGGGTCAGTGCGACTCCCGAGCCACCTTGTCGCCGCTGGCGCCGAGCAGGAAGTCCAGGTCGGCGCCGGTGTTGGCCTGGTTCACGGTGTCGACGTAGAGCTTCTCCCACCCCCGCGCGGGGGCCGCGTAGGCCCGGGCCGCCTCGGCCGACGGCTCGCGGGCGGCCCACTCCTCAGCCGGGACGTCGACGTCGAGACGACGGTTCTCCAGGTCGAGCACGATCGGGTCGCCGGTGCGGACCTTGGCCAGGGGGCCGCCCGCGGCCGCCTCGGGGGCGACGTGCAGCACCACCGTGCCGTACGCGGTGCCGCTCATCCGGCCGTCGCAGATGCGGACCATGTCGCGTACGCCCTCGGCCAGCAACTTCGCCGGCAGGGGCATGTTGGAGACCTCGGGCATGCCGGGGTAGCCCTTGGGGCCGCAACCGCGCAGCACCAGCACCGAGTCGGGCGTGACCTCGAGCGACGGGTCGTCCAGGCGGGCCTTGAGGTCTTCCACCGAGTCGAAGACGACCGCCGGGCCGCGGTGCTGCAGCAGCGCGGGCGTGGCGGCGGCCGGTTTGACCAGGGCGCCGTCGGGGGCGAGGTTGCCGTAGAGCACGGCGATGCCCGCCTCCATCTGCAGCGGGTCGGCCCGGGGGCGGATCACCTCACGGTCGTACACCTGGGCGACCCCCAGCGCCGAGACCAGGGGCTCGCCGATGACCGTGATGGCCGTGGGGTCGAGCAGGTCTTGCACCTCGGCCAGCACCGCGTGCAGACCACCGGCCCGGTAGAGGTCGTCCATCAGGAAGCGGCCCGCCGGTTGCAGGTCGACCAGCAGCGGCACGCCGGCCCCGATCCGGTCGAAGTCGTCCTGCGTGAGCGGAATGCCGAGGCGGCCCGCGATGGCCAGCAGGTGGACGACCGCGTTGGTCGAGCCGCCGAGCGCGGCCAGGGCCACGATCGCGTTGTGGAACGACTCCCGGGTCATCACCGCGCTCGGTCGCCGGTCCTGGTCGACCAGGTCGACCGCCAGCACCCCGGTCGCGTGGGCGGCCTCGAGCAGGCGGCTGTCGGGGGCCGGGGTGCCCGCGATGCCGGGCAGCGTCATGCCCAGCACCTCGGCCAGCAGGCCCATGGTGGAGGCGGTGCCCATGGTGTTGCAGTGACCCCGGCTGCGGATCATCGACGACTCGGAGCGCTGGAACTCGGCCGAGCTGAGCGTGCCCGCCCGCACCTCTTCCGACAGCTTCCACACGTCGGTGCCGCAGCCCAGCGGGGTGCCGCGGAACGTGCCGGTCAGCATCGGGCCGCCCGGCACCACCACGGCCGGCAGGTCGACCGAGGCCGCGGCCATGAGCAGGGCCGGGATCGTCTTGTCGCAGCCGCCCAGCAGCACCAGGCCGTCGATCGGGTTGGCCCGGAACATCTCTTCCATGGCCATCGCGGCCATGTTGCGCCACAGCATGGCCGTGGGCTTGACCTGGGTCTCCCCCAGCGAGACGACCGGCAGGTTGAGCGCGATGCCGCCGGCCCGGTGGATGCCGTCGGCCACGCTGCGGCCGACCTCGTTGAGGTGGGCGTTGCAAGGAGTGAGATCCGACGCGGTGTTGGCGATGGCGATGTGCGGGCGCTCGCCGTCGAACGCGTCGGCCGGGAAACCCCGCCTCATCCAGGCCCGATGGATGTAGCTGTTCCGGTCGTCGCCCCCGTACCACTGCGCGCTGCGCCGCTCAGACATGATCCGACCGTAGCGCCGCGCCGGTTGCCGCGGGAAGATCCTTCTACTGAGCGAAAGTTTTGCATACGCTTCGGAACATGACTGCGCGCTTCGTCGCCGGGCCGGCTGGCGCGGAGGCTTACACCCTCGGCGAGGGCCCCGTCTGGGACGCCGACCGCAACCGCCTGCTCTGGGTCGACATCCTGGGCGGCACGGTGCACGCCGGGACGGTCGAGCCGGGCCGGATCACGGTGACCGAGACCTGGGAGTTCGACGACCTGGCCTGCGTGGTCGCCGTGTCGGCCGCGGGCGACCTGCTGGTGGCCCAGCGCGGTGCGGTCGTCAGAATCGACCCCGAAGGCGCCCGTACGCCGGTGGCCGACCTCACCCGGGCCGGGAGCCGCCTCAACGACGGCGGCGTCGACCCCCAGGGCCGTTTCCTGGTCGGCGGCATGGCGCTGGACGACTCGTCCGGCACGCAGACCCTGGTCCGGCTCGACGACGGCGCGGTGACCGTGCTCGACGACGACCTCACCCTCTCGAACGGCCTGGCCTGGAGCCCCGACGGCGCCACCCTGTACAGCGTCGACTCGATCCCCGGCGTGATCTACGGCCGGGACTACCCGGACGGCGAGCGCCGGGAGCTGTTCCGGATCACCGACGGGCTGCCCGACGGCCTGTGCGTGGACGCGCTCGGCAACCTGTGGATCGCCAACCACGGCCTCGGCCGGGTCGAGTGCCGCACCCCCTCGGGCCTGCTGCTGGCCGTGGTCGAGGTCGACGCCGCCCACCCCACGAGCTGCGCCTTCGCCGGCCCGGAGCTCGACATCCTGGTCATCACGACCGCCACCGAGGGCATGACCCCGGCCGAACTGACCCGCCAGCCGGCCTCGGGCCGCCTGTTCACGGCCGCCGTCGGCGCCACCGGACTCCGTACGCCGTACTGGAACCCCTGAGAACGGAGCAACACCCTTGCAACTCCTGCGAATCGGCGCTGTCGGCGCCGAAAAGCCCGCCGTGCGCGCCGGCGACTCGTACGTCGACGTGTCCGACCTGGTCGGGGACTTCGACGAGGCCTTCTTCGGGGCGGGCGGGCTCGAGCGGATCGCCGGGCCGGTCGCCGAGCGGATCGCCGCCGGGCAGACGCACGCGCTGGGTGACCAGCGGATCGGCGCCCCGATCGCGCGGCCGCACCAGATCCTGTGCATCGGGCTGAACTACAGCGACCACGCCGCCGAGACCGGCGCCACCCCGCCGGACGAGCCGATCCTGTTCACCAAGTCGCCCAACACGCTCGTCGGGCCGTACGACGACGTGCGGATCCCGCGCGGTTCGACCAAGACCGACTGGGAGGTCGAGCTCGGCATCGTCATCGGCCGCCGTACGTCGTATCTCGACAACGTCGAGGCCGCGCGCGACGCCATCGCCGGCTATGTGCTGGTCAACGACGTGAGCGAGCGCGAGTTCCAGATCGAGCGTGGCGGGCAGTGGAGCAAGGGCAAGTCGGCCGAGACGTTCAACCCGGCCGGGCCGTGGCTGGTCACCGCGGACGAGATCCCGGACGTCAACAACCTCGACATGTGGCTCGACATCAACGGCGAGCGCCGCCAGACCGGCAACACCCGCACGATGATCTTCGACCCCTACTTCCTCGTGCACTACCTCAGCCAGTTCCTGGTGCTCGAACCGGGCGATCTGATCAACACCGGCACCCCGCCCGGCGTCGGCCTGGGCATGAAACCACCGGTCTACCTGAAGCCGGGCGACGTGATGACGCTCGGCATCGAGCACCTCGGCACCGCGCGCCAGACGGTGGTGGGGCCGCGATGACCGGGCTGCGCGCGATCGTCACCGGCGGCGCCTCGGGTATCGGCCTGGCCACCGCCAACCTGCTGGCGCAGCGTGGATACCAGGTGGCCGCGCTCGACCTCAACCCCGAGGTGCCCGCGCCCCTGCTGGGCATCCGCTGCGATGTCACCGAGGACGCTTCCGTACGGGCCGCGGTGGCCGAGGCGGCGGCCGCGTTCGGCGGTCTCGACGTGGTGGTCAACAACGCCGGCATCGGCGCCCAGGGCACGATCGAGGACAACGACGACGCCGAGTGGGCCCGCGTGTTCGACGTCAACGTGCAGGGCATGGTGCGGGTGAGCCGGGCCGCGCTCCCCTACCTGCGCGAGTCGCAGCACGCGGCGATCGTCAACACGTGCTCGATCGCCGCCACGGCCGGGCTGCCGCAACGGGCCCTCTACAGCGCGACCAAGGGCGCGGTGCAGTCGCTGACCCTGGCCATGGCGGCCGACCACCTGGGCGAGGGCATCCGGGTCAACTGCGTGAACCCGGGCACGGCGGACACACCGTGGGTGGGCCGGCTGCTGGGCAAGGCCGACGATCCGGAAGCTGAGCGGGCCGCGCTCGAGGCCCGGCAGCCTTCGGGCCGTCTGGTCTCGGCCGACGAGATCGCGGACGCGATCGCCTACCTGGCCGGGCCGGGCGCCTCGGCCACCACGGGTGTGGCGCTCGCCGTCGACGGCGGCATGCAGGGCCTGCGGCTGCGCAAGTAGCGGTTTCCCGAACGCGGTGGGCGTGGCAGGATACCCACGAGTAACCAACGGAGAGGTTGGTGGCGTCGTGGCTGACTCGCGCACCGCGTACCGGACGTGCCCGTTCTGCGAGGCCGCGTGCGGTCTCGAGCTGACGATCGTGGACGAGCGGGTGGTGGCGGCCCGGGGCGACCGCGACCACGTGTTCAGCCACGGGTTCGTCTGCCCCAAGGGCGCCACGTTCGGGCAGGTCACCGACGATCCGGATCGGCTCCGGCGGCCGCTCGTGCGGCGCGCCGGCACGCATGTCGAGGTCGACTGGGACGAGGCCTTCGACGTGGTCGCCGACGGTCTGCGGCCGGTCCTGGAGACGCACGGGCCGCACGCCGTCGCGATCTATCTCGGCAACCCGAACGTGCACACGATGGCCGGTGGGCTCTACCTGAGCCCGCTGGTCAAGGCCCTCGGCACCCGCAACGTGTTCTCGGCCAGCACGGTCGACCAGATGCCCAAGCACGTGTCCTGCGGTTACCTGTTCGGCAGCCCGCTCACCATCCCCGTGCCCGATCTCGACCGCACCGACCTGCTGCTCATGCTCGGCGCCAACCCGTGGGAGTCCAACGGCAGCCTGGCCACCGCGGCCGATTTCCCGGGCCGGCTCAAGGCCATCCAGGCGCGGGGCGGGCGCTTCATCGTCGTCGATCCGCGCCGCACGCGCACGGCCGAGCACGCCGACGAGCATTTGTTCATCCGCCCCGGGACAGACGCGTTCCTGCTGTTCGGCCTCGTCCACACGCTGTTCGCCGACAACCTTCTCAACCCTTCCCCGTACGTCGCGGGGGTGGCCGAAGTGGGCCGGCTGGCCGCCGCTTTCGCGCCGGAGGTCGTGAGCCCGGCCTGCGGCGTGCCCGCCGACCGGATCCGGTCGCTCGCCCACGAGTTGGCCGCGTCCCCGCGCGCCGCCGTCTACGGGCGGATCGGAACGTGCACGGTCGAGTTCGGGACGCTCACCAGCTGGCTGATCGACGTCGTCAACGCGCTCACCGGCAACCTCGACCGGCCCGGCGGCGTGATGTTCCCGCTGGCCCCGCACGTCCGGCGGGGCACGGGCAGCGGCCAGGGTTTCCGGGTCGGGCGCTGGCACAGCCGGGTCCGCGGGCTGCCCGAGGTCAAGGGCGAGCTGCCGGTGGCCACGCTGGCCGACGAGATCGAGACGCCGGGCGACGAGCAGGTGCGGGCCCTGGTCACCGTGGCCGGCAACCCGGTGCTGTCCACGCCGAACAGCGGGCGGCTCGACCGGGCCCTGGCCGGGCTGTCGTTCATGGTCAGCGTCGACCCCTACCTGAACGAGACGACCCGGCACGCCGACGTGGTGCTGCCGCCGCCCGACGCCGTCCGCAAGGGGCACTACGACTTCTCGTTCCTCGCGCTGGCCGTACGCAATTTCGCCGCCTACCACCCGCCGGTGCTCCCGCCGCTGCCGGGAGCGATGGACGAGTGCGACATCCTGGCCCGCCTCACGACAATCGTTTCCGGCCAGGAGGTCATCGCGGACCCGGAGCGCCTGCTCGCCGCAGCTCTGCGCGCCGGCCCGTACGACCTGACCCTGGAGCAGTTGATCGAGAGCCCGCACGGCGTCGACCTGGGGCCGCTCGAACCGCGCCTGCCCGAGGTGCTGCGGACACCCAGCGGCCGGGTCGAGCTGTGCCCGGCCCCGCTGGCGGCCGACGTCGAGCGGCTGCGCGCCGCGCTCACCCGCGAGCCGGCCGGCCTGGTGCTGATCGGCCGGCGGCACCTGCGCTCCAACAACAGCTGGATGCACAACGTGCCGGCCCTGGTCAAAGGCCGCGACCGCTGCACGCTGCAGCTGCACCCGGCCGACGCGGCCCGGCTCGACCTCACCGACGGCGACGACGCGCAGGTCACCTCGCGGGTCGGCACGATCACGGCCCGGGTCGAGGTCACCGCCGCCGTGATGCCGGGCGTGGTCAGCCTGCCCCACGGCTGGGGCCACGACGTGCCGGGCACCCGCCAGACGGTGGCCGCGGCCCACCCCGGCGTCAACTCCAACGTGCTCACCGACGAGTCGGTCATCGACCCGCTCTCGGGCAACAGCGTCCTCAACGGAATCCCGGTCGAGATCAAGCCGCTCGTGAGATCATGACGCTGTGCGCCAGGCCGGGCCCGAGTGCGATCACTTTCGGTCGCCGACGCTGATCGGGCGCTTTACCGCGTCTGCTCCTCGCCGGCGATGAAAGGTTGAGGCACCGGATCGCGGTGGTCGGCTTGTTCGATTCCGCCGAGCGGGACAAGCTCGCCCTGATCCTGCACGGCATCCGGCACGCCGGGCACTGCCCGATCCTGGTCGACGCCGAGCTCTACGCCGCGCGCGAGCCGATCAGCGCGGTGCTCGTCGACGGCGTCCGCGGCCACCACCGGACGCTGGACGGCTCCCCCGCCCACGTCATCGTCGACGATGTGATCGTGCTGACCGCCGCGGGCCGGGAACAGCTCGTCGGCCGGGCCAAGCCCGGCGCGGCCCGAACGCTCAGCGAGCCGCTCGCCGTCGAGGCTGTGTGGCCCGACGCTCTTGACATCACCCGCCGTCTGGAGTTCGCCGGGCTGTACCGCGAGATCGCCGAGCAGGGCCTCACGTCGCTGGCCGGGTCCTGGTCGTCCGTGCTCGACGCGACCTTCAAGCACCGCACCCGCCAGGTCCTGGCGGCGCTCCCCCAGCCGCGCCACGCGGTTGTCACCGCCGAACTTCCTGCCCGAACGCTGCCGGTCGACGTGTGGGTGAAGGCACCTGGCGACACCCACAGCCACGGTGTCTTCTGGGTGCCGCGCGGGCAGGACATCGCCCCGGCGGTGCACCAGGCGATGCGGCCGACCCCCGACGGGCGGCTGTGCCTGGTCGAGGAGGACGTGCGCAGTATCGTCGGCGGCGAGCGGACCGATGTCGCCGTCACCGTGCTCGACGGCCGGGCCGTGCACGCCACGGTTCGTACGCAATCGCAGGCCGGCCGGCCGACCAACAGCCGGCACGGCGGCCGCTCGGTCGCCGTCGACCCGGGGCTCCTGCCGACCCGGATCCAGCGGCTCGCGGTCGACGCGGTCACCGCCACCGGCAACCGCTACGGCAGCGCCGACATCTTCGGCGACTGGGCGGCACCGGTGGTCGGCGAGGTCAACGTGATGCCGGGCGGGCGCAGCCCGGGCTTCCTGGCCCGCGTCATCGACCCGCTGGTGGCCGCGTACGTGTCCGAGATAGAACGTCGCGTCACGAAGGCTTCCCCTGCCCGTTACCGCGTACCGCGACACTGAGGGCGTGGACTGGAAGGTCGGGCTGATCGTCGTCGCCGCCGTTCTCGTGCTCGCGGCGACCGGCTCGGCGCTGGGGTGGCTCCGCGACCGCCGCCGCGGCCGCCCCTGGCCGGCGGGCGGGTGTGGACTGGGTCCGGGACAACACGTGGATCTATGGGTTGATCGCTGTGGCGGTCGTCGCCGTGCTGGCCGCGGTCCTCTCCGCGGTCGACTGGGTCCACAACCGCCGGCGGGGCCGTCCCTGGCCGGTGGGCGCCAGGGGAATGTGCCGGGCCGGCCGGCACACCGTGGTGGAGCGTCCCGCGGGGACCGAGGCGGAGCCGTGCCGCCACGAGAACCGCTGCTCCACCTGCGACCGCGTGTTGTCCGCGGGCCCGATGCACGACTGGGGCCCGCCGTCCGTCAAGGACGAGCGATGCGTCCAGATCAGCCGCTGTCACCGCTGCCACGCCGAGGGCCGGGCCGCGGCCCACAGCGTCCGGCAAGTGGTCGTGGCCGAGCTGACACCCGAGGAGCTCCGCCACGTCACCCTGCCGCCCCGCAGCAGCCCCTGCGACGTGGTCGAGGTCTGCCGTGACTGCGGTTACCACCGCCCCGGGATGCTCCCCGATCACGACTTCTCCGGCCCGTCCCCGCAAAGGTGCAGCCGCTGCGGTGAGGTCGACGATATCGGCGAGTGACCGTGCTGAGGCGTGTTTCATAACTGGGGTCGGCCTGCGGCGAGGTCCAGATTTCGGCTGCGTGCGGCCCGCGGAAGGCAGGCTACCGGTGTTGTAACCGGCCTTTCGCGGGACGTGCGCAGCCGGAATCTGGGCCCGGCGCAGGTCGGGTCCAGTTATGAAACACGCCTTACGGCCGGACGACCCCCAGGGAGACGCCGGTGGCCAGGCGGTAGGGGTTGGTGGCGACCAGGGCGCCGATGGCGCGGCGCAGGCGGGAGATCTCGGCCCGGACGGTGACCACGTGGTCGGCGTCGCCGAAGAGGACGCGGCTCATCCGGCTCGCGGTCAGGCCGTCCGGACCGCACGTCGCGAGCAGGGTCAGGATCTCGGCGTGGCGGCGGGTCAGCGGGGTGCGCCACGGCGCGGCCTCACTGTGCACTTCCAGGACGGGTGCGGCCCGCAGGTCGAGCGTGGCGCGAATCGTCGTCGACGGGCCCGCGGGCCGGACCAGCCAGCCTTCGGCGAGGCGCTCGGGCAGGCACAGGCCGAGGCCGGGGACGCCCAGCGCCGTGCCCGCCCGGGGTGCGCCGATGCGGTCGCGGGTGGCGACGCCGCTGGCCGCGGCCACCCAGCCGTGTTCGTCGACGATCAGGTGGGGGCCGGGGACGTGGGCGGCCGAGCGGCGCAGGCGTTCCAGGCGGTCGGCGTGGTGGCGCCACAATTGGGCCTCGGCCAGGCGTACGCCCATCGATACCAGGACCTCGATGGCCGGGTGCAGGGTGAGGGCGGGCCCGCTGACGTTGACGATGCCCAGCATCTCCCCCGTTCTGGGGTCGTGGACCGGGTGGGCCGTGCAGTACCAGGCGTGCTGGGCCTGTTCGAAATGCTCGGCCGAGAACAGCTGCACCGGCGCCGCCTCGACCAGGGCGGTGCCGATGGCGTTGGTGCCGACGGCCGCCTCCGTCCAGTGGGCGCCCTCGGTGAAGCCCAGGCCGTCGGCCCGGTGGAGCAGGCCGTGGGGGCCCACCCGCCACAGGATCACGCCGTCGGCGTCGGTCACGACCAGCAGGAAGCCGTCGGCCAGGCGCAGCAGGTCGTCGATGATCAGGGCCAGCGGGCTGTCCCGGCGCAGCCGCTCGACCTCGTCGAACGGGACGGGGTCGCGGGCGTTGGCCCGGCCCGGGTCGAGCCCGAGGCCGATCACGCGGGACCAGGAGCGTTCGACCAGGGCGCGCGGGCGGTGGGCCGGGCGGCCGCCGGTCAGCACGGCGTCGTGCACGCGGCGCAGCTCACGGGCGTGCCGCGACAGGTCGGTGCCCGGCCGCACGGCGCTGAAATCGCCCATGGCTGAGCATGGCCCGCGCGTGCAATGTGTTGCAACCCTGTTGCGAACCGAAGTCGAGCCTGTCTGCTGGCGGGCATGACGCACACAACCGAGCTCACGGTGAGGCAGCGCGTGGACGACTGGCTCGCGTCCTTCGAGGCCGCGCTGCGGGCCCGGGACGTGCCGGCCGCGGCCGCCCTCTTCGCCACCGACTGCTACTGGCGCGACCTGGTCGCGTTCACCTGGAACATCACCACGGTCGAGGGCCGGGACGGCGTCGCCGACCTGCTCATCGCCACCCTGGACGGCACCGATCCGTCCGGGTTCGAGGTGACCGAGGAGCCGTCCGAGGCGGGCGGCGTGATCGAGGCCTGGATCCGGTTCGAGACAGCCGCCGGGCGCGGCAGCGGGTTGCTGCGGCTCAAGGCCGAGGGCGCGTGGACGCTGCTGACCACCCTGCGCGAGCTCAAGGGGCACGAGGAGGCGCAGGGCGACCGGCGGCCGCAGGGGGTCGAGCACGAGCTGACCGAGGGGCGGCAGTCGTGGAAGGAGCGGCGGGAGCAGGAGGCGGCCGCGCTCGGCCGCGAGGAACAGCCGTACGTCGTGGTGATCGGGGGTGGCCAGGGCGGGATCGCTCTCGGGGCCCGGCTGCGCCAGCTCGGCGTGCCGGCCGTGGTCATCGACCGGAACGCCCGGCCCGGTGACCAGTGGCGGGGCCGGTACAAGAGCCTCTGCCTGCACGACCCCGTCTGGTACGACCACCTGCCGTACCTGCCCTTCCCGGCCAACTGGCCCGTGTTCGCGCCCAAGGACAAGATCGGCGACTGGCTCGAGATGTACACGAAGGTAATGGAGGTGCCGTACTGGAGTTCTTCCTCCGTCCGTTCAGCCACCTTCGACAGAACGAGCAAGCGGTGGAGCGTCATCGTCGACCGCGACGGCGGCACGGTCGAGCTGACACCGGCCCACGTCGTGTTCGCGACCGGCATGTCGGGCAAACCCAACTACCCGCAGTTGCCCGGTCAGGACGTGTTCCGCGGCGACCAGCAGCACTCCAGCGGGCATCCGGGCCCCGAGGCGTACGCGGGCAAGCGGGTCGTCGTCGTGGGCTCGAACAACTCGGCCTTCGACATCAGCGGCGCGCTGTGGGAGCACGGCGCCGACGTGACGATGGTGCAGCGCTCGTCGACCCACATCGTGAAGTCGGCGACGCTCATGGACATCGGGCTGGGCGACCTCTATTCGGAGCGCGCGGTGGCCGGCGGCGTCACCACCGACAAGGCCGACATGATCTTCGCGTCGATCCCGTACCGGATCATGCACGAGTTCCAGATCCCGCTGTACGAGCAGATGGCCGAGCGCGACGCCGAGTTCTACGCCCGGCTCGAGAAGGCCGGCTTCCGGCACGACTGGGGCGCCGACGGATCCGGGCTGTTCATGAAGTACCTGCGACGCGGCTCCGGCTACTACATCGACGTGGGCGCGGCCGACCTGGTCGCCGACGGCCGGGTCAAGCTCGCGCACGGCCAGGTCGACCACCTGACCGAGGACGCCGTCGTGCTCGAGGACGGCACCGAGCTGCCGGCCGACCTGGTGGTCTACGCGACCGGCTACGGCTCGATGAACGGCTGGGTGGCCGACCTGGTCGATGCCCCGACGGCCGAGAAGGTGGGCAAGGTGTGGGGCCTGGGCTCGGACACGCCGAAGGACCCGGGCCCGTGGGAGGGCGAGCAGCGCAACATGTGGAAGCCCACGCAGCAGGAGAACCTCTGGTTCCACGGCGGCAACCTGCACCAGTCGCGGCACTACTCGCTCTATCTGGCCCTGCAACTGAAGGCCCGGTACGAAGGTCTGCCGACCCCTGTCTACCGGCTCCAGGAGTCGCACCACACGTCCTGACCAGATGTGACCGGCGTCACTCGCGAGGATGATCCGTCGCGGGTGGCGCCGTCGTCTGTCTGGATATGAAAGTGACCGAGCTGGACGACGAGCAGCTGCTGCGGCGCGTCGCGCGGGCCGATCGGGCCGCGTTCGACGAGCTGTACCGGCGAACCTCGCCGTGGCTGGCCGTCCGCCTGCGGCGCCGCTGCTCGGACGACGGCATGGTGGCCGAGATCCTGCAGGACACGTATCTCTCCGTGTGGCGGGCGGCCGGCACGTTCACCGCCGACGGCAGCGGGGCCGGCTGGCTCTGGACCATCGCGTCCCACCGGCTCGTCGACGCCATGCGCAAACGGGCCCGGCACCGCGAAACCCCGTCCGAGGAGCTTCCCGTACGCAGCACGCCCGCCGCCGAGGACGAGGCGCTCGCGGGCTCGATCGGCGACGAGGTCGGTGTCGCGCTGTCGCGGCTCGCCCCCGAGCTGCGCGAGGTCCTGCACGCGATGGTGCTGGACGGACTCACCGTACGGGAAACCTCGATCCTCCTCGGCCTGCCCGAGGGAACCGTCAAGAGCCGGGCGCGCCGCGCTCGCAGCGTGATGCGGGAGGCATTGTCGTGACCGATCACATTCCGGCCGCCTCGCTGGCCGCCTACACCGCCGGGGACCCGGGGCTCGACGACGCAGGAGTCTGGGCCGTCGAGGTCCACCTGGAGAACTGCGCCGAGTGCCGCGCGCGGCTGGCCGAGCTGGCCTCTCCCCCGCTGCTGACCTTGCTCGACGACGTGCAGGTGATGATCGACAGGGGGGTGCGTAACGGGCCCGAGCCGGTCCGGCGACGCACCTGGCGTCGCCTCGCGCACCGCTGGGCCGTGTGGTCGGTCGTCCCGTGGCTGGCCCTGGTGCTCAGCACGGTGCTGGCCGCCTTCCTGCTCGACCGGGAGTTCCCCCAGCGCCCGTCGCTGGTGCTGCTGCTGGCCCCGGTGGCGCCGCTGGCCGGCCTGGCCATCGCCTGGTCCCGGCGCAGCGACCCGGCGTGGGAGATCACCACCGGGACCGCGCGGGCCGGTCTCGAACTGCTTCTGCGCCGTACGGTCGTCGTCCTCGCCACCGTGCTGCCGCCCCTGGCCGCGGCCGGGTGGCTGCTCGACATGTCCCCGGCGCTCTGGCTGCTGCCCAGCCTCGCCTTCACCGCGGCCAGCCTGCTGCTCGGCGGCCTGATCGGGGTGGCCCGCGCGGCGACCCTGCTCAGCGCCGGCTGGCTGCTGGCCGTGGCCCTGCCCGCGATCCTCACCGCGAACCTGCCGGTTGTCGTCCGGCCCTCGAGCCTGCCCGTCTGGGCGGCCGCCACCCTGATCGGCGCCGTCCTCGCCGTCGCACGCGCCGGCGACCACCGGCGCTTCAACTAAGGAGACCCCCTTTGGTACGCATGGTCAGCGCCACCGAGCTGAAACCGACCACCTACGCGTGGCCGGTGGAGACGACGGAGCTGCGCGTCAAGGCCGGGCGGCACCTCGCCGTCAACGGTCTCGACCTGCAGCTCGGCACCGGCGTGCACGGCCTGCTGGGCCCCAACGGCGCCGGCAAGACGACCCTGATGCGGGCGTTGTCGACCGTCCACCGGCCCTCCGGCGGGCAGTTGCGGCTGCTCGGCGAGGACGCCACCAGCAGCCGCGTGCTGCGCCCGCTGCGCCGCCGCCTCGGCTACCTGCCGCAGCACTTCGGTTTCTACCCGCGGTTCACCGTGCGCGAGTACGTCGAGTACATGGCCTGGCTGCGCGAGATGCCCAAGGCCGCCATCCCCGGCGCCGTGCAGCGGGCGGTCGAACGGGTCGGGCTGACCGCCCGGGCCGACTCGCGGCTCAAGGCCCTCTCCGGCGGCATGCTGCGCCGGGTCGGCATCGCCCAGGCCATCGTCAACGACCCCGACCTGCTGCTGCTCGACGAGCCGACCGTCGGTCTCGACCCCGAGCAGCGCGTCGAGTTCCGCACGCTGCTGCGCGAGCTCGGCACCGACAGCTGCGTCGTCGTCTCGACCCACCTGGTCGAGGACGTGGTCGCCGCCTGCACCGACGTGGTGCTGGTGGACGAGGGCAAACTGGTCTGGCAGGGCCTGCCGGCCGCGCTGATCCAGATCGGCGAGCAGGGCGGCACCGGCGACAGCCCGGCCGAGCGCGGCTACACCTCGCTGCTGAGCTCGCACCGGAGCGCCTCGTGAGGCGCATCTTCGGCGTCGAACTACGCCGCTCCAATGCGCCCACGCTGTTGGCCCTGCTCATCGGAGCCGGCATCGCCGGTCTCGCCCTGGGCGGAAACCTCGGCCTCGGCACCTGGCACCTCTTCGCGTACATCCATTCGTCCTCGATGTTCCTGCTGTTGCCCCTGGCCCTGGCCGGTGGCGCGGTGCTGGGCCGGCGCGAGAAGCGCACCCGGGCCGCCGAGTTGTTCGCCAGCACCGGACGGCCCACCGCCCACCGGCTGCTGCCCGGCCTGCTCGCGCTCGGGGTGGCCGTCGCCGTCGGGCACCTGCTCGTCTACGCCGGCGGCGCGATCTGGATCCTGGCCAGCGGCACCTACACGACCGCGGTGACCGTGCTGTGGCCGCTGACCGGGGTGCTGGTGCTGGCCGGCGGGGCCTGGATGGGGCTGGCCGCGGGCCGGGCCTGGTCGTCGCCGCTGGTGCCGCCGATGGTCGCGGTGCTCGGCCTGCTGCTCCAGTTCGGGTTCGCCGAGATCGGCCCGCCCGGCGAGCCCTCGTACCTGGAAAACCTGTCGATGCTGGCCCAGCCGCCCATCTATGCGTGGGAGGCCGTCACCGGACGCGCCCTGCTCGGGTACGCGGTGTTCGGCGCGGGTCTGATCGGCGCCGGCTTCCTGCTCGCCGCGGGCCGGTCGTGGCTGCCCCGGGTGGCCGCGGTGGTGCTGCTGGGCGTGGCCGGGTCGATCGCGGCCATAGTGCCCGGCAAGACCGCCGACACCCACTACCGCGTCGACGCCGGCGCGCAGAAGCTGGTCTGCACCGACGGCGCCCCGCAGGTCTGCGTGATCGCCGCCCACCGGCAGCTGCTCGACGAGGCGGCGCCGCAGGTCCGCGAGGCTCTCACCCTCCTGGCCAAACTGCCCGGCGGTCAGACCCGGGCCGTCGAGTGGCGGGCCGACGAGGTCTACAAGCCCGGCGAATCGGACTGGCAGAGCACCGGCACCACCCGCCCCGAGCCCGGCACGGTCAACTTCGATCTCGGCGTGACCCGTGGGAAGATCGGCCCGGCGCTGACCGAGAACGTCCTGCTCGCCGCGGGCACGCTGTGGAACGGTTGCGAGGGCGGGCAGGACCTCGTGGCTGCCCACGCCGTCGCGGCCTGGCTGTTGGGTAAGGACGAGTTGACCGGCGTCGACGACGGCCTCAGCTACTTCCCCGACCTGCAGAAGCAGGTGCCCGAGACTGTGCGGGGCCTGCGCGCGCTGCCCGAGAAGGAGCAGATCCGCCGGGTGGCCGCCGTCCGCGACGCGTCCCTGGCCTGCCAGGAGGATCTGCTGCCGATCCTGACCGGTAAGGCGTCGTCGTGATGGGTTGGCTGCGGCTCTACGTCCGCTCGCGACGCGTACCGGTGGCGGTGGCGGTCGCCCTGTCCGCGGCCGCCCTGTGCTGGGCCGGCTGGTCGATGTTCACCGACACGCCCGAGATCAACCGGGGTCTGGCCATCTTCACGGTCCTGGCCGTGCTGGCCGCGATGATCTCGACCCTGGGCGGCGACGACGACTCGCTCGAGTCGGGCACGGCCCTGCTGTGGCCGCCTCGGCGCGCGCTGCACCTGCTGGCCCTGGGCGTCGTCGCGGCGGTCCCGCTGCTGGCCAGCCGGGCCACGGGCGCGTCGTTCGGTCCGGCCGACGAGATGCTGCGGGCGGTGGCCGGCTTGACCGGCCTCATCGGCCTCGGGGTGGCCCTGGCCGGCGTCCGGATGGCCTGGCAGGTGCCGCTGTGCTGGGCGGTCATCCAGCTGATCGTCGGCGGCGGCGAGTCCCCGCCGGGGTGGCGCGAGTCGGTGTTCTGGCTGGTCCAGCCGGGCGACAGCCGGGTCGCAGCCGTCACGGCGGCCGTGCTGCTCGGCGCGGGCGTGCTCACCTACGCCTGGCGCGTCGGCCCCCGCCGCGCCCCGGCCGAGGCCGCCCTCGGCCAGTAGCCCTCCGCGCAGCCGCCCCGGCCGTCACGTCGCCCGGGCGTTCCGACGGCGTTCACAGTGGAGGGACGCCACAACCGGGCCCCGAGCCGAGTCTTCCTCTACGGACGATTCCCCTTCCGTGGAGGA
Organism: Paractinoplanes aksuensis; assembly: GCF_024137025.1. Taxonomy (GTDB): domain Bacteria; phylum Actinomycetota; class Actinomycetes; order Mycobacteriales; family Micromonosporaceae; genus Actinoplanes; species Actinoplanes aksuensis. The sequence goes on along the minus strand of NZ_JAMYJR010000002.1, from coordinate 58,856 downwards.
CGCATGCTTCAACCAGTCATGGCCGCGGTGACGGCCGCCGTCGTCGGGCTGCTGCCCGGGGTGGCGGCCACCGGCGCTGGGCCGGCGACCGTCGTGATCCGGGACGGCGCGACCCAGCCCGTCTTCGACTACGACAAGGCGATCACCGAGGAGATCTTCGTCGAGGTGCCGCTGGACACCGACGGCGACGGGGTCCGGGACCGCGTCCGCCTGGAGGTCACCCGGCCCGGCGAGACCGAGACCGACGGCCTGAAAGTCGGCTCGCTCATGATCGCCTCGCCCTATCTGGGCGACAACTGGCCCGACGTGCCCTATCACGACGTGGATCCCGGTGAGCTGCCGCTGCGGAAGCAGGCCCGGGCCGGTGGGGACGAGGGCTATCCCGAGGAGGGGACCTGGGAGTTCTTCGTCCGCCGGGGCTACGCCATGATCTCGATGGAAAGCCTCGGCACCGCGGGGTCGACCGGCTGCCCGGACGCGGGCGGGCCGCACGAGGCGGCGGCGACGCGGGCGGTCATCGACTGGCTGGGCGGCTCGGGGCGGGCCTACGACTCGTCCGGAGCGGTGGTGGCGGCCGACTGGTCGGCTCGGAAGGTCGGCATGTACGGGGTCTCGTACAACGGCACGCTGCCGCTGGCCGCCGCCGTGACCGGCGCCTCGGCCCTGAAGACGATCATCCCGATGTCGGCCGTCTCGAGTTGGTACGACGAGTACCGGGCCAACGGCCTGGTCGTAGCGCCCTACGGCTGGCAGGGCGAGGACGCCGACATCCACGCCCGGATCATCCTGTCGCGGAAGAACCCCGAGGTCTGCGCGGCGGCGATGGACAAGCTGGAACGGGAGCAGGACCGGGCCACCGGGGACTACTCACCGTTCTGGGCCGCCCGTGACTACGCGGCCAAGGCGTCGAAGATCAAGGCCAGCGTGTTCATCGTGCAGGGCCTGCGGGACTGGAACGTCAAGACCAAGCAGGGCATCCAGCTCTGGGAGGCGCTGGGCCGGCACGGCGTGGACCGGAAGCTGTGGCTCTACGACGGCGACCACGGGTCGGCCAGTGCTCCGCAGTTCTTTCCGGCCATGCGGCGCTGGATCGACCACTACATCTACGGCGCGGACAGCGGCATCCAGGGCGAGGCGCCGGTCACCTTCGAGGACGCTTCCTATGCGGTGACCGGGACCTCGGCTGCGTGGCCGGTGCCCGGTTCGGTTCCGGTCACGCTGCCGCTGGCGGTCGGGCCGGCCCGCCGGGACACGTTCGTCGACAACGGGCGTACGACCCCGGCGGAGGAACTGCTCGAACCGGCCGGCCACTCCCTGGCGTACCGAAGCCCGGTCTTGACTGGTCCGGCCCGGCTCAGCGGAGCGCCGAAGGTGGCGGTCGACGTCAGCGTCGACAACCGGACAGCGGCCAACGTGACCGCGCTGCTGGTCGATTACGGGCCGGCCGGAGCGGACCCGGTCATCGTGACGCGCGGCTGGATCGACCCGCGCAATCGGGCGTCGCTCACCCGGTCGTTGCCGGTGGTCCAGGGAAAGACGTATCGGCTGCGCTGGGACATGCAGCCGATGGAGCACATCTTCGCGGCCGGGCACCGGATCGGCGTCGTGGTGCTGTCGACCGACTACGACTACACGCTGCGGCCGCTTCCCGGCACTCAGGTGTCGGTGCGTCCGACGAGCAGCACAATCCAGCTGCCGCTGGTCGGCGGTCGCGCCGCGCTGAAGTTCTGAGCGCCGAATTTCAGTGCGGCCTGTGGTAGCCACTGACACGCCAAAAGCAGTTCGGCTCGACGTGGGCCGCTGATACGCCGGGTGGTGACCGGGTCCCGGTCACCACCCGTTCGGCGTCCCGGATCAGGCGACGGCGGCGAAGCCACCGTTCCAGGACAGCTTCTCGCCGGCGGCCAGGCTGATCTGCAGGAAGGCGAGCGACTCGAGCTCGCGCGCCCGCTTGAGCGAGCCGGCGTCGACGGCGCGCAGGCCGGCCGCCGAGACGAACTCGGCCACAGCCGCCTTGGCGTCGGCATCGTCACCGGCGATCAGCACGGCCGTGGTCTCGGAGCCGACCGAGCCGGTGGCCAGGGTGCCCGCGAAGTTGGTGTTGAAGGCCTTGACGACCTTCGACTGCGGCAGCTCCTTGGCCAGCTCGGCCGCGGCCGAACCGTCGGCCGGCACCGTCAGGTTGTCGAAGGTGGCGAAGTCGACCGGGTTGGTGAGGTCGACGACGATCTTGTCGGCCAGCTCGGCGCCGCGGGTGGCCACGATGTCGGCCAGGGCGGCGTGCGGGACGGCCAGGATCACGATGTCGCCGGTGACCGCTTCGCCGGCGTTCGAGGTGTTGAGCTGCTGAACGGTGTTGCCGCCCTTGGCGACGAGACCGCCGATGGCCTGACCCATGTTGCCGGTGCCGAGGATGCTGATGTTCGCCATGGTGTCCTCCTGAACCCGTCTTGGTTGTTGCTACAACCATTGCATGGCGCATCCAGTTGTAGCAACAACCAATCTCGTGGAAACTGGTGACCGTGGACACGCGATGGCTCGACAAGGAGCAGAAGGCCGCCTGGGTACGCCTGGCCGCCGTGCTCGAACTGCTGCCCGCCGCGCTCGACTCGCAGCTGCGGCGCGACGCCCAGATCACCCACTTCGACTACTTCGTGCTGGCCATGCTGTCCGAGGCGCCGAACCGGACGCTGCGGATGACCGCCCTGGCCGAGCTCACCACGGCCACCCTGGCCCGCCTCTCCCACGTGGCACAGCGCCTGGAGACACGCGGTCTGATCGAGCGCTTCCCCTGCCCCGAGGACAAACGCGCAACTAATGCGCGCTTGACCGACGCCGGCTGGGCGAAAGTGCGCGAGGCGGCCCCCGGCCACGTCGCCACCGTGCGCGAGAACGTGATCGACGCGCTCACCCCCGACCAGGTCGCGCAACTGACCGACATCCTCGACGGAGTCCTGCACCGGCTCGACCCGTCGCGGGCCCGCACCGAGATCTACGAGCGATACGACTGAAACCCGGCCCTACCCCTCAGCCGGCCCCGGCTCTCCCGGCGCGATGCCCGGACCTCTCAACTCGGCGCGCCGGCGGCCGAATGTGGCGACCGTCGCGATGACCGGCGCCCAGCGCTATCGCGGCTTGCTCGACGTCGCGGCCGTGGCGGGCGCCATCTTTACCCTCTGCTGGGTCTACGTGCTCGCCCCGGCCCAGGTCAGTGGGCCGGCACTGGTCACCACCACGGCGCTGACGGCGTTCGAGGTGCTCGCGGCGGCGGTCGCGGTCGTCACGATGGCCCGCAACTTCCCCGGGCGTACGGGGCACAACCCGCGCGTGCTCGGGGCCGCCTCCGTCGTCCTGGCCGCCACGGCCATGCTCGCCGTGCACCACAGCACCGGCGGTCAGTCCTGGTACAGCGGCGTCGGCTCGGGCTACCTGTTCGCCGCCGGCTTGATCCTGACCGGCAGCCGCCTCGAGACACCCCGCATCGAGGTCGACCGGGCGGCCCGGCACTTCGGCGGCGGCTGGGCCCTTCTTCCGTACGTCCCGATCGTGCTCGCCGTCGCGGCCGTGGCCATCGAACAGGTGCAGCACGGCACGCTCGACCCCGTGCTCGTGTGGGTGCTGCTGGCGACGTTCACACTGGTGCTCGTACGCCAGTTCCTGACCATGTCGATCATTGGGGGCCTGGCCGTCAAGCTGGAACGCCAGCGCGCCGAGCTGGCCCATCAGGCCCACCACGACTCGCTGACCGGCCTCTGCAACCGGGCCGCCTTCCACGAGCGCGGCCGGTCGCTGCTGGCCCGCCACCCCGGCGCCACGGTGCTGCTGATCGACCTCGACGGCTTCAAGCCCGTGAACGACCGCCTCGGCCACGCCGCGGGCGACGAGGTGCTGGCCGTCGTCGCCCGTCGCCTGCGGGCCGAAGTGCGCCCGGGCGACCTGGTGGCCCGGCTCGGCGGGGACGAGTTCGCACTGGTCCTCAGCGGGCCGGGCGCTCCGGACGCGGTCTCCCGCATCCGGAGCGCCCTGACCGAGCCGATGGTCGTGCGCGGCGAGAACGTCACCGTCGGCGCCAGTGTCGGCGCCGCGTCGGGCGACAGTTCGCTTGACACTTTGCTGCACCGGGCGGACACGGCCATGTACGCGGCGAAATCCGCTCGACGTCTGTCCGTTTAGCAGCCGAAACGCGACCGCATCCGCTCAACGCCTGTTCGTTCAGCAGCCGAAACGCGACCGCATCCGCTCAACGCCCGTTCGTTCAGCGGCCGTAGCGGGACTTGAGGTGCCGCCACCAGTCGCGGAACATCCACTTGTCGAAGTCGGTGATCTGGGTGGCGCTACCAGCCTTCATGATGAAGCCCCGGCCCGGCGTCGGGTCCCAGTCGTAGAAGTCGTCCAGGCCGTACGTATGACCGAGCTCGTGCAGGAAGATGTGGATGTTCTCGGCGGTCAGGTTGCTCATGAAGTACTCCGAGCCCATCCGCTGACCCCAGTCACCGCCCGCGCCGCCGCCGAACCCGGCGGTCAGCCACAGTGAGTGGTCGTAGTGCCGGCCCGCGCCGCCCGGGCAGCCCGAATAGTTGTTGTCCTGGTGGAAGAACCGGCCGCAGGCCGGCGCGCACTGCGGCGCGTTCTCGTTGATGTTGTTGACGTAGATGTCGACCGAGCTGTCGGTCCATTCGAGCTGGGCCCGGTCGCGGACGGCCCAGCCGACGACCTTCACCGGCACCTGCTTGTACGGCCAGTTGTTCCAGCCCTGCCCGTTGTCGAGCATCTGGTCCATCCACTTCTGGTACTGCCGCTGCAGCGCAGCGTGGATGCTGTCGCGCTGGGCGGCGGTCACCCGGGCGCTGGAATCCCACCGTACGCAGTAGTTGATCGCGCCGTTGGCCGCGAACAACTGGTCCCAGCCGTAGTTGCGGAAGCCGTACAGGTTGCCGTTGCTGTAGGTCTGTTCCTGATGCGTCCAGACCGCGGCCAGCGGCTGCACGAGCGTCGAGGGCGGGTTCCAGGCGTCACCGGTGGGCGGCGGCGTCGTGGTCGGCGGAGTGGTGGGTGGCGTGGTCGGCGGTGTCGTCGGTGGCACCGAGCCCGTGCACGCCGTCCCGTTCACCGAGAAGCCGGTGGGCACCGGGTTGGCCGCCGTGAACGATCCGTTGAACCCGAGGCTGATCGTGCCACCACTGGCCACGGACGCGTTCCAGCCCGCGTTGGTCACGGTCACGGCGGTCCCGCTCTGGGCGAAGGTCCCGTTCCATCCCTGTACGACTTTCTGGCCGGTGTCGGAGAAGCCGAAGCGCAGCGTCCACCCGTTGAGCGGGTCCCCGAGATTGGCCACGGTGACCGAGGCGCCGAAGCCCCCGGACCACTGGTTGGTGACCGCATACGTCACCCGGCACCCCACCGCGGCGTACGCGGGTCGCAGCACCGCCACCACCGAGAACGCCGCCATGAGGCAGGCGGCCGACCAGACAACCAGACGTTTCATCACTCCTCCTCGAGAGGGCCGGGCGCGGAACGGAAGAGAAACTCGGGCGCCGAGGTGTGCGGTCCGTTTTTCGCTAGCCACCGAAACGTCGGCGCGGTTGGGTGGCGGTATGGAAGAAACCGAACGTGTGCCGTGGGCGGCTGTGGCTGCCGCTTCCGTCACGGTGGTGTTCTGGGCCTCGGCGTTCGTCGGGATCCGGGCCGCTGCCCCGCACTTCTCCCCCGGCTCGCTCGCGCTCGGGCGGCTGCTGTCGGGGGCTGTTGTCCTCGTGTTGTTCCTGCTCGTCCGGAGGCAGGGACTGCCACCACGCGCGGCCTGGCCGGGGATCGCCGTCTCGGGCGTGCTGTGGTTCGGGCTGTACATGGTCGCGCTGAACTGGGGTGAGGAACTGGTCGACGCGGGCACGGCCGCGATGATCGTCAACGTCGGGCCGGCCGTCATGGCGCTGCTGGCCGGCTGGCTGCTGCACGAGGGCTTCCCGCCGCGATTGCTGGCCGGGATCGGGGTGTCGTTCGCGGGGGCCGTGGTGGTCGGGTTGTCGATGTCCGGCGGCGGGCGGGCGTCCGTGCTCGGGGTGCTGTTGTGCCTGGTCGCCGCCGTCACCTACGCGGCCGGTGTCGTGGCGCAGAAACCCGCCCTTCGGTACGCCTCGGCGTTGCAGGCGACCACTTTCGGCTGTTTGATCGGCGCCGTTGCGTGTTTGCCGTTCGCGGGGCAGCTGATCGACGACATTCGCACAGCTCCGATGAGCGCCACGCTCAACGTCGTGTACCTCGGCGTGTTCCCGACCGCTGTCGCGTTCACCACCTGGGCCTACGCGCTGGCCCGCACGACCGCGGGCAAGATGGGCTCCACCACGTACGCCGTCCCGGTCGTGGTCATCCTGCTGTCCTGGCTGATCCTGGACGAGGTGCCGCGCGCGCTGGCCATCGCCGGCGGGGTGCTGTGCCTGGCCGGGGTGGCGGTGTCCCGGAGCCGGCCACGCGGGCCGGCTCCGGAACCAGCTGTCACGAGATCGCACCAGTGACCGTGCTTCCGGACTTCGTGACGTAGTAGGTGACCTTGGCCCCGCTCCAGAAGTGCAGGGTCAGCGTCACCTTCGCGCCGTCGGTGACGTCGGCGAAGAACTCCGGGGTGAGCGCGACCGTGCCGGCCGTGTAGTCGGGCAGGAACGTGTAGGCGAACTCCTTGAACGACGTCCAGTTCTGTGGGCCGGCGTTGCTGCCGTCGGCGTACTTGGCCTCCATGGTGGCGAGCCGGTCGCCCCGGAAGGTGACCGGGACGGTGAAGGCGGCGGTGGTCCCGCTGCGGGCGGCCACGGCCGGGGTGTCGTACGTGATGATGTTGATCCGCCACGGCACGCCGGCCGAGAAGACAGCGGTGACACGGGCATTGACGCCGTACGCGCGGTCGCCGGCCAGCCGGGTCAGCAGCGCGGAGCTCAGCGTGAGCTCGTTGCCGCTGATGGTGTAGTCGGTTCCGCGTACGAGATCGGTGTTGTTGAGACGCAACGCGCTGAACGTCGTGCCGTTCGGATTGAGCGTGACGGTCTTGGCGGTGATCGCGGTCGACTTGGACAGGAAAACCTGATCGGTGTCGGCCGTTCCTGAGCGAGTCGTCCACGCCGACTTGACGTGGGCGTAGAGCTCGGGGTCGCGCCAGGTCAAAGCCGTACGGTCGAGGTGCTGGCCGTTGTCCCACAGCATCGTGGTGATCTTCTTCTGCTTGGCGTAGTAGCCCAGATACTCGAAGAACTTCAGCTTCTCGCCCTGTTCGACCGCGTTCAGCGACCGGTCGAAGCCGAGCAGGCCCCACTCGCCCAGGATGACCGGGATGCCCTTGGCCGTGAACGTGGCGGCCGAGCGGTCGAGGTAACCGACGAGGTCGGCCTGGGTGGTGGCGTCGAACGTGGTGGTGCCGGCGATGTTCACGCTGAACGGCCAATAGCCGTAGTAGTGCACGGTAGCGGCGATGTTCCGGTCGTTGAGGGCGGCGATCGTGGTGGCCAGCGCGTCCAGGTGCACCTGGTCGGCCGACGTGTGCAGGGTGGGCAGCACGAGCAGGCGGGTCGCGTTGCCGCCGCCGGAACCGCGCACGATCTTGTGGAACGACGTGTTGAGCGCGTTGAGGTGGGTCGCGCTCTGGCCCTCGTCGGTGAACTGGGGCTCGTTGACGCTCTCGAACACCAGCTTGTCCGGGCTGTCGCGGAAGGCGGCGGCGATCTGGGTCCACGTGGCGTCGTACCGGGACTGGGCGCCGGGCATGCTGTTGAGCCACTGCCACGAGTCGTGGTGGACGTTGATCATCACGTAGAAGCCGTCGGCCAGGGCCCAGTCGACGACCTCCTTGACCCGGGCCAGGTAAGCCGCCTCGATGGTGTAGCTCGGGGAACCGCCCTGGTGCTGACCCCAGGTGACCGGGATGCGGATGCTCTTGAAGCCTTGCGCCCTGACCCCGTCGAGCAGGGCCTCGGTGATGCGCGGGTTGCCCCACGAGGTCTCGTCGGCGCCGGTGGCGTCGAGCGAGTTGCCCAGGTTCCAGCCCGGCTGCATGGCGGCGACGGTCGCCTCCGCGTTACCGGTCGGCGGTGGGGTCGTGGGTGGCGTGGTCGGCGGTGTGGTCGGGGGCGTGGTCGGCCCGGTGGTGCCGGTGCAGGTGACACCGTTGAGGGCGAACGTCGCCGGGACCGGGTTGCTGCCGGTCCAGCTGCCGTTGAAGCCGAAGTTCGCGGTGCCGTTGGTGGCGATCGAGCCGTTGTAGCTCGCGTTGGTGGCGGTGACGTCGGCGCCGGCGGCGGTGACGGAGGCGTTCCAGGCCTGGGTGACGGTCTGGCTGCCCGGGAAGGCCCAGGTCAGGCGCCAGCTCGAGATCGCGTCGCCGAGGTTGGTGATCGCGACGTTGGCCGTGAAGCCGCCGCTCCACTGCGAGCCGACCGTGTAGACGACCTTGCAGCCGGCCGCGGCGGCGCCGGCGGCAGTCGCGGTCCACAGGCCGAGGAGGGTGAGCAGGGCGACGACGCCGGCCAGGGCCGCTCGCCGCCGGGTGCCACGGGTGGAAGACATCTATCCGCCTTGGGGAACACGTGCGTAACAGGGGAAGCGCACGTTATCCGCCATATTTGATAGACGTCAATCAACGTTTCCTTAAATCTGGGAGCGCTCCCAACTTTGCGCTGCGCGTCTTGCTTCTCCCGAGGCGGGCTCGTACGATGTGCGGTTTGTTAGCGCTCACAGTCGCGCTGACCGACGCGTCGCGCTGGCCGAACGCGTCGCGCTGGCCGAACGCGTCGCGCTGGTCAGTCGAGGAGCCAGCCCGACAGGGACATCATGGGCGGGGTCAGACTGACTACGAGCAACAGGACCGTCGTGACGGTCGAGGCGATCAGCGCCACGGTCAGCCGGCGGCGGCCCTTGGCGTAACCGCTGAAGAACACGATGAGCGAGACGAAGAAGCTCAGCAGGGCAAGACGAAACCGCTGGACACCACGATCGTCACCAGGGCCGCCCACGGCCAGCCGCCGATGACGTCGAGCTCGTCGGTCAGGCCGTCACCCTGGGACGGGACGTACCACTGCCCGGTCAGCTCGGCGGCCCGCGCGGAGCCGAGACAGGCGCTGAAGGCGTACAGCGCGGTGAACCCGAACTGCGCCGCCACCAGGAACCATCCACCAGCACGATGGCGGCCCGCGGTCGGCACGTGGAGGCGAGTCGTCATCGTGGTCATCCGCGGATGGTAACGGACCTCGGCCACCGCCCACCTCAGGCCAGGACGGCGTCGGCGCGGGCGAGAACGGTGTTGAGGACACGAGCGGCCGTCAGGCGGTCGGCCTCGGGCAGGTCGCCCCACAGTTCATCGGTGGCGCGGCCGGTTTGCGTGCGCACCGCCTGCCACACCGCGCGACCGTGGGCGGTGGGCTCAGCGGCGCGGACCAAGCCCAGATCGGCCAGTTCGGTCAGGCGGCGGCCGGCAGCGGGCTCGCCGATCCGGAGGGAGTGGGCGATCCGAGGAGTGGGGTCGGCGCCCTCGGCGGTGACGGTCAGGGTCAGGGCCACCCACTGCGGCTCGGTCAGGCCGGTGCCGGCGAGGGCGCGCTCGAGGAGGGCGTTCAGGGCCTTCTCGGTGCGGCCGATGAGCTGGGCGCCGAACGGGATGGGGGTCATGGTGTGCTCCATTTCGTTAGTGGCACTAACGCCGACGCTAGGTCGTTAGTGTGACTAACGCAAGTGCTAGGCTGGCGACATGAGCGAGGGCGCCGAGCGGTTGCGGACTCTGCGGACCCGGCTGCTGTCGCTGGCCGCCATGCATTCCGACCGGCTGGTCAACGACGAGCTGGCCCGGGTCGACGCCAGGAAGTGGCATTACGCCGTGCTGGCCACGCTCGACGAGTTCGGCGCGGCCAGCCAGGCCCAGCTGAGCGACCGCACCCGGATCTACCGCAGCGACCTGGTCGCCGTCCTCAACGAGCTGGCCGAACGCGAGCAGGTCGAGCGGGCGCCCGACCCGGCCGACAAGCGCCGCAACTTGGTCCGGATCACCACCGCCGGCCGTCGCACCTTGCGCAAGCTCGACAAACTGCTGGCCGCCGTCGAGGACGAGGTGCTGGCCCCACTCGACCCCACCCAACGGGCCGACCTGACCAGCCTGCTGACGACCCTCGTCGACCACCACAGCAACCCGAAGAGTCACGACAGCGGGCAACAAGAACCACAACGTCAGCGGCCGGGCTCAACGTGATCATTCATGAGACCAGCGCGCGACAAAGAACCACCACGCGAGACGCGAGAACCAACCTGACGATCCGCCAGACCAACCCGCGACAAGTACTGCAACGCGAGCGACGGGGGTCGACGTGACCACTCGCGAGACCAGCACGCGAGCGGCAAGATCAAGGCAGCGACCGCAAGCACGTGAACGGGGAGGGCACTCATGACCGCACAGCTCGAACGCATGATTGCGGCGCAGCCGGAGGCGATCCGGGCCCTGGCCGATCCAGCCCTGACCGCCCCGGCCGCCGCCCGCCTGGCCGGCGCGCGACGGATCTGGCTGATCGGCACCGGCACGAGCCTGCACGCCGCCGAGCTGGGCGCGGCCGAACTGACCGGCGCCGGTCACGATGCCCGCTGGATCGCCGCCAACGCTTTCAGCGCCGACCTGATTCGCGACGGCGACGCGACGGTCGTCATCACCCACACCGGCAAGACGGCGTACGCCCGTCGCAGCCGCCGCATCGCGCTCGAAGCCGGACTTCCCCTGGTCTCGGTGACCGGGCCCGCCGTCGACTGGCCCGAGGCGGTGCGCACGCCGGTGGCCGAGACGTCCGAGACGTACACGGTCAGCTACACCACCGCTCTCACTGTGCTGGCGCAGATCGCCCATCACCTCGGAGCCCCGGGCGGCGACGTGAAGGCCGTAGCCGCCCAGCTCGGCGACGAGCCGGGCGACGTCCCCGTCCCGGCTCGCGCGATGGCGATCGTCGGCCCCGGTCCGTGGTCGGTCACCGCCCGCGAGGGCGCCCTGAAGATCCGCGAGGGCGCCCGCATCCTCTGCGAAGGCTTCGATCCGGACCGTCTGCTGCACGGCGCGGCCGTCCCCTACACGGCGGCCGACACCCTGCTCGTGCTGCAGCCCACCGCCGACCCCGGCGAGCTGACCACCGCCCTGCGCCACGCCGCCGTGCTCGAACGGATGCAGGTCGCCACCTTCACCACCGAGGCCTCGACCGGTTCGGCCCTGCTCGACCAGATCCCCATGACCGTGCTGCTGCAAAAGCTGGCGTTGCGCTTCGCCCGCCAACGAGGGCAGAACGCCGATCTGGCCATCACCGGCGCCTGGGCCGACCCCGACCTGTGGCCCGACCAGCCCGACTGACCAGCAATCAGCAGCCAAGCTCGGCCGGCGGACGGAGCGGGGTCAGCCGCAGCTGCCGGCCCTGACCGGCGGCACGAGGTTCAGCTGGTCGTGAAGACGAAGCCCAGCTGCGCCCGCGCCGCCCGGTACTGGCCCGAGGGACGTACCGCGGGCCCGCAACTGGCCGAGCCCAAACCGGTCACCCCGGCCGCGAGGTGGACCCAGAGCACGTCGTCCTCAACGAGTTCGTCGGCGTGACGGGCGCTCTCGAGGGCGGCGGTCGACCACGGCCGCACGGCGACGTCGAAGGGGCTGTCGCCCGCGATGTGCAGCGTTCCGGCGGGAGCGGCGAGGCTCATCCGGCTCACCTCGGAGCGGTTTCCGTTCTCTTGCGGCACCACGTACGGGGTCTGCGCCTCGCCGACGGTCATGCTGTGTTCGCCGAACCAGACGCCGGCGCGCGAATCCGGGTAGGACTCGCCCGGTCCGAGACCGAGCCACGAGAAGACGACCGACGACGGGTCCGGGGTGCGCAGGGCCAGCGCGATCCCCAGCCGGGGCAACGACAGCCGCCACTCCCCCAGCCGCTCGATGTCGACGTCAAGCCGGAGCCCGTCATCGCGTATCGACCATCGATAATCGATTTCGAAGCCGCTGTCGAGCCCGGCCGGCTGGTAGCGACCCCGAGCCGGCGCGGCGATCAGGCGGTCGAGCCCGGCCGCCCGCCACTGCTCCTCCATCGACACCTTGCCGTCCCAGCCCGGGAAGCGGTCGTTCTCGGTCGGCGCCCGCCAGGCGTCCAACGCCACCGAGGCCAGCGGGAACGGCCCGAGACGATCCGGGCGTGGAATGGACCGACCGGCGGCTGCTCCACCCCGGCCGCCCGCGTCGATCCCGGCGTCACCAAACGGCTCACGACCAGCATCGTCGACCCCGGCGTCACCATGTTGTTCACGGCTGGGCTGCGAAATCACGACGCCACCGAGTCGCTCACGGCCGCTCGCCCCAGAGCGTGCAGGCGCACCCAACGCCGGCGGTCGCTGCGCCCGGGCCAGCACCTTCCCGCCGAGGGTCGCCGTGACGCTCGGGGGTGCGTCCGACAGGCGGTATGACGTCAGTGGCTCGATCGGCGGCACGTCGAGCACCTCCCCCGCCGCCGAAGCGAAAACCACCTCCGCAGTAGTCGTGAAACTCCATCGATTCTCGATCAGCAGGTCGTCGCCGTCGAAGCGCAGCCGCACCGGCGTGATGATCGCGGCCAGCTCGGTCAGGCCCGGTGACGGCGTACGGTCGGGAAAGAGCAACCCGTCGACGACGAACGACCCGTCGTGCACAAGCTCGCCGAAATCGCCGCCGTAGCGGTAGGAACCGTCACTCAGCAGCGCATGATCGGCCCATTCCCAGATGAACCCGCCCGCCAACCGCGGATACGCGTCGATGATCGCCTCGTAGTCGGCCAGCCCGCCCGGCCCGTTCCCCATAGCGTGCCCGTACTCGCACATGATCATCGGCAGCCCGCGGCGGCGCCGATCGCGCTCCGGGTCGGCCAGCGCAGGCTCGGCCCCACGCCCGATCGCCTCGAGCTTGTCGTACGTCGGATACATCCGGCTGTAGACGGAGACGCTCTCGCACTCCTCGTCGGCTTCGTAGTGGATCGGCCGGGTCGCATCCCTGGATGAAGTCCAGGCCGCGTTGGTGGCCAGATTGCGGCCCCACCCCGCCTCGTTGCCGAGCGACCACATCACGACGCTGGGCGCGTTCTTGTCCCGCTCGACCATCCGCCGCATCCGGTCCAGATACACCGGACCCCAGGCCGGATCGTCCGACGGATTCCCCCGCCACCCTACCAGTCCGAACCCGTGCGTCTCGATGTCACATTCGTCGATCACGTACAGCCCGTACCGATCACACAACGACAGGAAGTACGGGTCAGGCGGATAGTGACTCGTCCGTACGGCATTGATGTTGTGCTCTTTCATCAGCGCGACATCGTGTTCCATCCGCGCCCGCGAGACGGCCCGCCCGGTCCGGGCATCGATGTCATGCCGATTGACCCCCCGGAACACGAGCGGCTTCCCGTTGAGCAGCAGCCGATCCCCGTCCACCGTGACCGTCCGGAACCCGACGTCGAGCGACACCGTCTCCGCGTCGGTGCTCACCAGCAGCCGGTACAGCGCCGGCTTCTCGGCCGACCACGGCTGCACGTCGTCCGGCCGCGTGAACCGCACGGGCACCGGCGCCGTGACCGACAGTGACCCGTCCCCGCCCGCCACCACGTACAGGTCGTCGATGCCGCCCTCGGGCCGGTGCAGCAGCGCCACCGACCGGAAGATCCCCGACAGCCACCACTGATCCTGATCCTCGACGTAGCTGCCGAAACTCCACTGGTGCACCCGCACCGCGAGCACATCGTCGCCCCCGGTCAGATGCGCGGTCACGTCGAACTCGACGGTGAGCCGGCTGCCCGAGGCCCGCCCCACCGGCGCCCCGTTGACCCACACCTGGAACCACGAGTCCACGCCGTCGAACCTCAGCAGCACCCGCCCGCCCCGCCAGTCCGCGGGCCGGCGCACGATCCGCCGGTACTCACCGGTCGGGTTGTCCTGCGGCACGTACGGCGGGTCGATCGGAAACGGGAAGCGGACATTGGTGTACGCCGGCGAGCCGTAGCCGTGCAGCTGCCAGTGCGACGGCACCGGCAGCGTGTCCCACGTCCGACCCGGGTCGGCCGGGTCCTTGCCCGTCTCGGCCGTCGGCGACCACGCGAACTGCCAGGTCCCGTCCAGCGACAGCACCCCGGCCGTCGAATTCAGCCGTGCGCGCGGAGGCAGCGCACCCACCGGCGGCTCGACGATCTCGAACTGTGCCGTCATCTGAGGTCCCTGTCTTCCCGGCGCCCGTTCACCAGGACGGTGACGGTGGTGCGGCCCCGCGGACGGCGAGCCCGCAGCGCGTAGTCGGTGACCCGCACGTGCCCGTCGACTGTCGTCCAGGCCACGTCGACCGCGATCCCGGGCCGGGCGATCAGGCCGGTCACCTTGCCCTCGGGCCACTGCGACGGGACCGCGGGCAACAGTTCGATCATGCCCGAGTGGCTCTGCACGAGCATCTCGGCGACCGCGGCGACGTACCCGAGGTTGCCGTCGATCTGGTACGGCGGATGGGCCGAGAACAGGTTGGGGTAGAGCCCGGCCCGGTCGGCCGTGGCCGGTCGCAGCACCAGGGGCAGCAGGCGCGACACGTGATCGGGCTGATGCAGCCGGGCCCGCAGCGCGAGCTTCCACGCGAGGGACCACCCGGTCGCCTCGTCGCCACGCGCGTCCAGGCTGCGCGAGACAGCCGTCCCCAACGAAGAGGTGTCCCCCGGGTAGGCGAACACCAAATGGCTGAGGTGCCGGTGGTGCGGCTCGGCCGGCGGCGGGTTCCCCGGCCATTCCTCGATCAACCCGTCCCGTACGACCGGATCCGGGATCCCCGGGCGGGCCGCACGCACCTCGGCCACGACGGGGTCGTCCGCGGGCCCCCGCGCCAGCACCGCGTCGAACAGCCGGGCGACCAGCGCGTGGTCCATCGTGGAGGCCGAGGCAACCGCGACCGGTTCACCGGACGGGGAAAGGTAGTGGTTCTCGGGCGAGGTCGCCAGCCCCTGCGGCAGCCAGTCGAGGCAGAACTCGGCCGCGCCGCGCAGAATCGGCCACACCCGCGGGTCATCGACGTCGAAGACGAGCCAGCACAGCCACACGCCGCCCATCGGCCAGAACGCCCACGCCGGGTCCGCCCGCCCGCGCCCGACCGGCGACGTGAAGGCCCAGGCGTCGGTGTTGTGATGGGCCACCCAGCCGCGCGCCCCATAGATCGTACGAGCCGTGGCCCGGCCCCTGTCGGCCAGCGCCTCGAGCAGGTCGAGCACCGGGTCGAGCGTCTCCTCGAGGTCGGCCGTGGTCGCCGCCCAGTAGTTCATCTCGGTGTTGACGTTGATCGTGTAGTTCGAGCTCCACGGCGGCCGCATCTGGTCGTTCCACAGCCCCTGCAACGTCGACGGCAGCCCGCCCGCGGCCGACGAACTCAGCGCCAGATACCGGCCGTAGTGGAACAGCAGCGCCGCCTCCGGGTGCGCCGGGAGCTCGAGCGTCGTCCGCGCGAACTTCTTCCCGTACGCCTCGACGTGCCGCCCGGTCAGCCCGGTGACCCCGATCGCGAAGGCCCGCTCGACGCGCTCCTCCGCCCGCCGGCGCGCGGTGTGCTCGTCGCCGACCGGATCCCGCCCGATGCCCGCGAACGTGGTCTCGGTCGCGAGAATCAGCTCGAACCGCCGCCCGTCGTGCCGCGCCCGCCCCACCACGGCCCCGCGCAGCGCGTCGCCACCCCAGACCGGCGCCAGATCCGGCTCGTGCGGTGGCGGCATGTCGCTGGGCAGCCGAACGGTCAGCCAGTCGTCCCCGCCGCCCAGCACCCGCAGCGGCGACGACAGCGACCAGGTGATGCCGACCGGTTCCCCGGCCTCGATGACGAGCACCAGCACACCGTCCGGCTGCGACACGAAACACCGGTGGACGAACGGATTGCCGTCGAGGCGGTAGCGGACGCGGTGGGTGGCGGTGCCCAGGTCGAGCTCGCGGTGGTAGTCGGTGACGACGCCGTCGCCGACCGAGACGTGCAGGTCGGCGAAGGGCAGGTAGGCCTGCGACCACCCGCCCTGCACCTCGAGCAGCCGCCGGTCGGCCTCGACCGGGTCACCCGCGGCCAGCGCGGCCCGGGCCGCCGTCAGAGCCGAGGCCGCGACCGCCGGATCGATGCGGCTGTTGGCGGCTTCGCCGGCCGGGCTGCCCGACCACGCCGTGCCGTCGTTGAGCTGCAGGTGCTCGCGCCCCGGCGTCCCGTACACCATCGCGCCCAGCCGTCCGTTGCCCAGCGGGTACGCCTCGAGCCACTCCCGGGCCGGTTCCGACGACCACAGGCGGCGCTCGAGAGTCATGATCCGAGATTACTGATATCCCGCCGCCTGCAGGGTGAACAGACCGGCGTAGCGGCCGGCCCGGGCCATCAGGTCGGCGTGCGTGCCCTGCTCGACCAGCAAACCCTCGTGCAGCACGAAGATCTGGTCGGCGTGTTTGACGTTGGCCAGGCGGTGGGTGATCAGGATCGTCGTGCGGTGCCCCTGGCGGCTGCGGATGGCCTGGAACAGCGCGTCCTCGGCCCGCGGGTCGAGCGCGGACGACGGCTCGTCCATGATGAGCAGGTCGGCGTCGCGATAGAAACCGCGGGCGGCGGTGATCCGCTGCCACTGCCCGCCCGACAGGTCGTGCCCCTCCTTGAACGTGCGGTCGAGCAGGGTCCGGTAGCCGTAGGGCAGCGACTGGATCGTCTCGTGGGCGGCCGCGCGCAGCGCCGCGGTCTCGATGCGGTCCTGCTCGGCGTCGACCGACAGGTCACCCATGGCGATGTTGGTGGCCGCGGTGTAGGGCCACTTGTGGTGCTCCTGCAGCACCACCGCGATCCGCGCGATCACGGCGTCGCGGTCCCAGTCGGCCACCGGGCGGCCGTTCCACTCGATGACGCCGTCGGTCGGGGCGCGCAGGGCGCCGATCATCGCGGCCAGCGTCGACTTGCCCGAGCCGTTCTCGCCGACGAAGGCCACGGTCTGCCCGGCCTCGATGGTGAGCGAGACCTGGTCGACGGCGCATGTGTCGCGGTCGGGATAGCGCAGGCTGACGGCCCGGATGTCGAGGCGGCGCAGGGCCGGCGGCTTCGGCCGGTCCCGCCGGTCGGCCCCGGGCATGTACTGCTTGGCCCGTTCGAGGAAGTTCACGTACTCCTTGAAGAACTGGCCGTCGGTGAACATGCCGTCGAGCTGGAACGTCACCGTCGACAGCGCCCGCTGGGCCGCCTGCACGGCGACGACGCAGGTCACCGCCGCGGCCAGCGGGATGTGCCCGCCGGCCAGCAGGAAACCGAGCAGCACCCACACCCCGCCCAGGCCGAGCCCGCTGATCACGGCGCCGACGCTGGTCGTCGTGGTGACCCGGCGGGCCAGGGTCAGATCCTCGGTGGTCTGCGCGCCCATCACCATGTCGTACTGGCCGAGCAGGAACTTCCGCAGGCCGTACGACCGGAGTTCGGGCGCGGACTCGCGGTCGGCCATCTGGCGTTCGAGCACGTTACGACGGCGGCGGCGGACCGAGCCGGCCAGGTAGCTGGAGTACCGCAGGTGGCCCGCGCGCAGGGCCGCGTACCCGTTGGGCACGGTGGCGACGACGAGCGCGAGCAGCAGCAACGGGTTGATCAGCACCACGGCCACGGCCACCGCGGCCAGCCCGACAAAACCGGCGAGCACGTTCGAGGTGTCGTGGACCAGGCCGTTGGCCGCGTCGCTGCCGCGGCTCGCCCGTTCCATGTCGTCGGCGAAGGCGTCGGCGTCGAAGGCGTCCAGACGGACGGCGGTGGTGGCCTCGAACAGGCGGCGCTCGGCGGCCTGATTGACCCGGGGCGTGAGCCCGTTCTGGGCGTACCCGATGGCGATGCCCAGCGCGCCCCGCAACGCGGTCGCCGCGGCCAGCGCGACCAGGGCGGGCAGGGCCGCGCGGACCCGGTCGGGCGTCGGTCCCCCGGCGAACAGGGCGACCAGCAGCTTCTGGGTCGACAGCAGCCCGAACGTGGCCATGGCGCCGCTGCCGAGCGTGGCCAGGCCGACCACCGTGGTCCGCATCTTGTCGGCCCGCCAGGCCAGGGCGATGGCTTGGCGTACGAACTGGGGCAGCTCGGCGAACACGCCGAGCACCCCGGTCTCGGCCCGTCGGCGCACGCCGTGCTCCCACCAGGCGTTGCGCAGTTCCGGCAGTACTGTCTCGTCGGTGACGCTCACAGACACCCCGCTCCTCGTGGGAACCGTCACCCTCCACACTCGTCGAGTCACGCGCTGCTGTCGCCTCCCCGAAAGAGTTAGGCACGTGTCCATCTGACGTGAATCAATTCACCGTGGCGACCGGCACATCGTGGCTGGACGGCCGCGCCGGCGGGTAGCCCCTGGAACAGAGCCGAAGGTGGAGGTAACCGTTGTGGGTGCTGTCGAGGCAAGGGACCGGTTCGCCGACGTGTGGGGGCGCCTGGCCGCGGGCCAGGGCCAGTGGGCGGGTAGCCCGTTCGTGTGGTGGAACGCGGCCACGCTGACCGGGTCCGACATCACGGCCGAGGATCTCAGCGAGCAACTCGTCCGGGAAGCCGAGTTCCTGCGGGGCCGGGACGAGGGCGGCTATCTGTGGGTCTTCGCCGACCTGCTCAGCCCGCGGGCCCGCCAGGAACTGGACGACCGGGCGGCCGACGCCGGGCTCGAGATCGCCTTCACCGGGCAGGCCCTGGACGGCGAGCCGGACCTGACCGGGCCCGCCTCCTCCGATCTGGAGTTCCGGCGGGTCACCGACGAGGACGACCTCGCGACGCTGGGCGAGATCAACGCCTTGGCGTACGACCTGCCACCGACCGTCGGCCACGAGGCGTTCGCCGGCTCCCGGCTGTGGCTCGACGAGGCGTACGCCTATGTCGGCTACCGCGACGGCCGGGCCGTGACCTGTGCCGCCGCCGTGCCCAGCGCCGACGCCCTGGTGGTGACGCTCGTCGCCACCCTGCCCGAGCAGTCCCGCCGTGGCTACGGCCAGGCCGTCACCCGCCACACGATCACCGAGGCCACCCGCGAGTCCGGCCGGCGCCGGGTCGTCCTGCACTCCACGGTGGAGGGGCAACCCGTCTTCGAGCGCCTCGGCCTGCGCCCCACCACCGCCATCCACTACCTGCAGCCAACCGGCACCTACGACGACCTCGGCGACTGAGGTTCCGCCTTCCGGCTCAGCGACATAGTGGGCAAGTCGGACTTCACAGGATGCTGGGCGCTGATCCTCTACCGGGTGAGGCAGCTGCTCCGCTGCCGGCAGATCGGCGAAAGGCGTGCACTGATGATCGGCGTTGAGGGCGACCGGGCCGGTTCGGGGAACCGGGCAGTCCGGCGGCGTGGGCGATGGACCGCGAACAGCCTGGTCGTAGTGATCAACGGGATGCTCGCTGGGATCGGCGGCGTCTTCATGGTGACCACCTCGGTGCCGGTCACAGTGGTCGCCGCGACGGCTGCGGTCCTGCTCGGCGGGGTGATCGTTTCGACCCACCGCTGACAGCGCAATCCAAGGCATGTGGGTCGGCGAGGCGGCCGGCCCCGCCGGCCTGTGTCAGAAAGGCGTCACTGCGCCGAACTGCCCCATCCGCCGGAGACGTGTCGGAAAAATAACGTTAAAGCACCTCACACCTGGGAAGGGTTGCCACCTCTTACCGGTGACAGCCGAGGTCGACGATGACGAGCGGAAGCAGGTGCCGATGGGCCCGCAGGAGATCAGCCCCTCAGCGGAGTTCCACCCGCCGCCGCCCGCCTCGGAGTTTGCTCCGTTCTACGACCGGATGTTCCCGTCGCTGGTGAAGTACGGCGCAGTGGTATGGGGCAGCGTCTCCGACGCCGAGGACGCGGCGAACGATGCGCTGACCTATCTGTATCGCCGCTGGTATTCGATCGCGAACAAGGAGGCCTACGCCAGGACGATGGTGACCCGCTCGATCGGCCGGCTGCGCAGGGATGCCGCCTGGCGCTCCGATCGGCTCGACCAGGCCGGGCCCGCCCGGCCCTACGCCGAGAACGACGACGGAACCACTGTCACCGCATGCGTGGACCGCCAATGGATCATCGAGCTGCTGGCGAAGTTGCCGCCCGCCCAGCGGGCTGTCATGGCCGGCTTCATCGATCAGGTGCCCACCGCCGACATCGCCGACGCGCTCGGGACGAACGAGGCCGCCGTCCGGAAGAACCTGCAGCTGGCTCGGCAGCGGCTGCGGCAGGAGGTCGAGCAGGACCGAGCGCGGGACCGCTCGAGACCGCTGCCGAAACGGGTCGCCACGACAACGCTCAGGGAGGAGACACGATGAGCCCCTTCGACGACGAGACGCCCCTCGACGAGTTGTTGGCGGAGGTCATCGACCTCGCCGACGACGTGGTGGACGCGCGGCTGGCCGGCGGCGAACCGGCTCGCCGCCGGGACCTGATCATGCGGGAGGACCCGCTGTCCACGCGCCGGGCACGCGCCGAGCAGTTCGAGGACATGGCCCTGTACCAGGCCGCGGAAAAGGTGGCCGCGGCCCGGCGGGAGGCCGAGGCGAAGGTGGCCGCGGCCCAGGAGGAAGCAGCCAAGAAGGTGGCCGCCGCCCAGCAGGAAGCCGTGAAGAAGGTGGCCGCCGCGCGGCAGGAGGCCGGGCGGATCCTCGCCGATGCTCGGCGCGAGTCGGCGAGCATCGTGCGGGAGGCCCACGTCCCGGCCGCTCGAACGAGGAACGTCCGTCACCGATCGCTGGTGCTCTTGGCCGCGGTTCTGGTGGGGTTGGCCAGTACCGGGCTGGCGGTAGCCACCGCGCGGCAGACAGGCGAGAGCCGGATGAGGCAGTCGCTGGCCCAGCGGACCGAGATGGTGGCGCAGGGAGTTGCCGCGGAAGTGAGCCGCTACAGCAGCGCGCTGACGGACATTGCCGCAGCAGTCGGTGCTCAGGCTGACCTCGAGGCCAAGGAGTTCACCGCCATCACGGCGCCGATCGGCTGGACCGGGTGGACTGCGGCGTCCGGTGTCTCTTTCGTCGTGGCCACCGACTCCGCGCAGATCTCGCAGGTCCAGGCCCGGTGGCGGGCCAACGGGGCGACTGATCTGGTCCTACGACCGGCGGCGCCGTCGGGTGAGCATCTGTTTGCGGTACTCAGCGTATCCGCGACCCACGGCCCGGCATCGGGCGGGCTCGACCTCACCGCCGCTTCGGAACCGGCCGAGGCACTCCGGCTGGCGCGGGACACGCACAGCGTGGTCGCGAGTCGCCCGTATCGATTGTTGAGAGACCGAGGCCTTCCGCCGGCGCAGCAACAGCTGTCAACCGTTCTCGCCGCACCCGTCTACACCAAGTCCACGCCGAGACCAGAGCTGGAACAGTTCCGCGGTTGGGTGACCCTGAGTCTGCGGTTCGGCGACCTTCTCACCGAAAGCACCAGCGAGACGGCTCGCGACGTGGTCGCCGTCAGCCTGCGGGACACCACTGCCGGCAATCAGGAGGTCTTGGCGGCCTGGCAGCCGCCCAGCGAGTTGGAGGAACCCACGGCGATGCTGGTGACCGTGGAGGCCGCACAGCGTCAGTGGCAGCTGCAAGTGGCCGCGACCGACCGGCTGCAGCCTTCCTCGCGATCTCTGGACTTGGCCGCCTGGCTGGTCGGCGTCGTCATCACCGCACTGCTCTCCGCCCTCGCCCTTGCCCTGACCGGCACCCGCCGTGCGGCGGTCCCCCGCGCCAAGTCGGACCCCGTCGCAGCCGAGCCCCGCCACCAGCACCGAGAAGACGCCCCCGACCTCGGGCCACCCCCCAGGTCCGGCAAGGCGCCTGCATTGACCACCCGCAAAACCAAGTAGAGGAGACCGACACCGCCGCCCGCGTATGGATTGTTGTTACCGGTCGGCCCCGCCTGAGCGGCGGCGGGTCACGTTCTAGACCCGGACTTCGCACATGGTTTTGGACTGCCGTTATTGCCAGCGTGGCCGGGTGGGGTCGACGTTGAGTAGGGCGAGGAGTTGGGCTTGTAGCCATCCTGGGCGTGGGAATTTGGGTGGTTGCCGGTGGTGGGCGGGGATGAGTCGGAGGTCGTGCAGGGCTTGCAGGATGAGCCGGGCGGTGGGTCTGACGGCCCGATTGTCGAAGGCGTAGAAGCCGACCATGTCGCTCTGCTCCTGCTCGGCGAGGCGGCGGCGGGCTTCGCGTTCGATGAGGCTGAAAATGAGCAGCGCCAGGCAGATCACGGTGATCAGGGCGGTGATCCTGCGGTTGGTTTGCAGGAACATCGGTGCCACGGCGAGGGGACCTTTGATGCTGCTGCAGCGCTGTTCCACGGCGGATTGGCCTTTGTAACGGCGTAGGACCTCGGCGGGATCGGCGTCGGCGGGATCAAGGTTGGTCAGTAGGGCATACCAGCCGTCGGTAGCGGCTTCGGCGTCGATCGCGGCTTGGTCGAAGTGCCAGGCAAAGCGCGGTTTACCGGTGTCGGTATCGAGGGTGATGGTGGTGCGCAGGTAGGCGCCGACCCGCCGTTGTTGCTGATCTGGGTGGCTTTCGCGGTCACGGCGGCGACATCGGGGTGATACCGGGTGCCGGCGGTCCGCACGAGGATGTCCAGGTCGGTGCGGGCCTTGCCGAGTTTGAGCTCCCGGGCGGTGGCGGCGGCGTTCTGGTTCGCGCTGGAGTGCACCAGGATCCGGCGGATCTGGTGCACCGGGTCGGCTTTGCGCGGCCCGGCAAGGTGCATGACATCTTCGGTGACCCGGTAGGCGCAGCGGTCAGCGGCCGGTTTGTTGATGTCGCGCTGGGCGAGGTAGTCCACTGGTGTGGTGCCGGCCGGGTCGATACCGGCGAACAGACCGGCCGGGACTCTGGCTGCTGCGAGAGGGGCGAGGAACCGGACTCCGGCGTCGTTCATCGCGGTGAGATTGCGGTAGGAGATCAGCTTCGAGTCACCGACCATCAGGAACCCGGGCGTGGAGGCCAGATCCTGCAGGGCGTGCATGGCCTCGACGACCTGGGCGATCTCACCGGCGCCGCCGTCATAGACGTGATGGAACACCGGGATCGCCCCATCTGCGGACACGGCGATCCCGTAAACCTCCGGGACCGCCCACGCCTTCGCCCAATCGCAGATCCCGGCCATCGCCGACGGCTGCGTCAACCGGTTCGCGATCAAGATCTCGATGACCTGACCATGCGTCGCCAGAGCGACATCACGGATCGGGCACAGCCCGTCGATGATCCCGGCAATGTCGATCCGCCGGCAGAAATCCGCGATCACCGGCAGCGATCCCAGACGTTTCTCCAGCACAACACCCTCGACCAGCTCAGCACGAGGACGCACAGCACTACGACGAGGCACACCCACACCCGACCAACACATCAATCTTGATCAGAGTGACGGACATTCACCCCAAAGCATGTGCGAAGTCCGGGTCTAGACCGGCACCAGGGGCTCGGCGATGCGGACGCCGTTGCGGCCGGCCGCCTTGGCCTCGTAGAGGGCGGCGTCGGCCCGGCGCATCAGGTCGCTCGTGGTTTCCGCGGGGACGGCGGCGACGGCCACGCCGATGCTGACCGTGACCACGCCGGCCGGGCCGTCCGGGTGGGGGATGCGCAGGGCCTGGATGCCGGCCCGGGTGCGTTCGGCCAGCAGGGCGGCCACGGCCGGGTCGCTGTCGCCGAGGATCAGCACGAACTCCTCGCCGCCGTAGCGGCAGGCCAGGTCGGTGCCGGCGGCCCGGATGGCGGCGGCCAGGGCCGCGCCCACCTTGCGCAGGCATTCGTCGCCGGCCTGGTGGCCGAACCGGTCGTTGTACTTCTTGAACAGGTCGACGTCGATCATCATGATCGCGTACGGCCGTCCGGAATGGTCCAGCCGGTCGTGGTGGGCGCTCAGCGCCTGCTCGAAGCGGCGCCGGTTGGCCAGCCCGGTCATCGCGTCGGTGCTGCTCAGCTCCTCGAGCTTGGTGTTGGCGGCGGCCAGTTCGCGGGTCCGCGCGGCGACCTGGGCGTCCAGGTCGGCGTAGTAGCGGGCGTTGTTCAGCGACACCACGAGCTGACCGGTGATCAGGGTGACCGCGTCCAGGCGCTCGGCCGTGAACAGGCCGCTGGTCTGCCGGTTGGCCAGCACCAGCACGGCCCGCAGGGTCTCGCCGTGCAGCACGGGCACGACCAGCAGCGAGCAGCGTTGCGCGTTGGCCAGGAACGGGTCGCGGGCGAACCGGTCGTCGCGGGTGGCGTCCTCCACGAGCAGCACGGAGCGGGTCCGCACGGCGTACTGGAACGCGCTGGCCGGCAGCAGGCCGTACATCTCGGCGCCCTCGAGGTCGAGCGCGTCGGCGCCGTCCGGGCCGCCGGGCAGGTACCAGGAGTCGTCGTCGGACCGGATCACCAGCACGACCTCGGACGCGCCGGTCAGCGCGGTCAGCTGCTCATTGATGGCCCGGCGCAGTTGCCCCAGGTCGGTGGCCTCGCTGAGGGCCTGGGACGCCCGCAGGATCGCCGTCGTGTCGACCGCGTCGGAGCGCAGGGGGCCGGTCCCGCGCGATCGGGCCGGGGCGCTGCGCGTGGCCGGGCGCAGGTCCGGATGTGCGTCCAGCAGCTGGGCGACCTTGCCGGTGGCGCCCCACTTGCCGTACCCGCGCAGGGCCTCGGCGATGTGCAGCCGGGCTCCGGCGCCGAGCCCGACCGAGGCGTACAGCTTGGCCGCCCGTTCCAGGATCAGCGCGGTGTGCCAGGGCCGTTGCCGCCGCTGGGCCTGCTGGACGGCATTGTCGAAGCCGAAGAACGCGGCCGGCAGGTCCTCGCGCAGCCACGCCTCCTCGGCCGCCAGCCAGTGGGCCAGGTGCTCGAAGTTGGCCGGGCAGTCCTCGGCGCGGGCCCGGATCCAGGCCAGCCCGTCGGTGATCTGCGCGTAGCCGGGATCGGCCGGGCGGTCGGCCGGGGCCACGTGGTGCAGCCGGGTGGCGTGGGCCAGCATCGCCAGCACCTGCGCCTGCGCTCCCAGATAGCCGGGCAGCACCCCGCTCGACCGCTGGGCCGCGCCGGCGTGGCGTTGCAGGGCCGCGTCGTCGCCGAAGATCGCCGCGGCCAGGGCCCGGGCCACGTGGTAGGCGTTGGTCGTCAGCGCCTCGGTCGGCAACCCGGCCAGGTGGCCGGCCTCGGTGAAGCCGTCGTCGTCGAGGCTGCCGGCCGGGGTCGTGCCGCCCTGCAGGGCCCGGGCCAGCTGCCGGTGCGCGACCGCCACCCCACCGAAGAAATCGTTTCCGGTACGGGCGTCGAAGTCCAGCGCCGCCTCGATGTCGACCACGTAGTCGGCCACCGTGGGCGCCGATTCGAGCCGGCCCAGGATCACCGCGTTCCACGCCCCGGCCGCCATCTCGAGCTCGCCGCCGCGGACCAGTCCGTCGTAGGCGCGGCGGGTCTCGGCGATCGTCAGCTCGAGCGGGTCGGTCCACACCTGCAGCTGCATCGCGTACCGGTAGCGGACCAGCGAGGTGAACGGCTCGTAGTCGCGCTGCTCGCTCACGGCCAGCATGTGCCGCCCGATCCGCACCCCGGCCCGGTAGTCGCCGATGACCTGCAGCAGCATCATGCCGACCGAGCTCAGCGTGGCCACCAGCTGCGGGGACGGGCCGTGCCGGTCCCACAACCGCCAGGCCTGCACCAGCACCCACGGGCCGAGCAGCCGCTCGCCCAGCAGGAAGCACATCGGCATGATCTTGCCGAGGACCCGGGTCACGGCCAGCACGCGCGGGTCGGTGATCTCGGGCCGGGCCAGGTCGGCGGTCAGGTCGAGGCGCGCCGCCCACGCCTGGATGTCGGCGCAGAGGGCGGGAATGTCGGCCCGGAACGCGGGCCCCGGCAGCTCGTAGCCGAGCCGGACCAGCAGGTCGAGGCCCAGGTCGAGCGCCTCCCGCTGGCGCGAGCGCTGGGCCAGGCTGCTGAACTGCACAAAGGCCACATCGGTCAGGCGTATGGCATCAGGTTCGGCCTGTTCCACGTCCGCGTACACGGTGTCGGCCTCGTCGAGCCGGCCGAGCTGGTACAGCGCCGCGTGCCGGCGGCCGAGGGCGTCGAGCCGGGCCGCGCCGTCGGCCCCCGGGCCCAGCGCCTCGACCGCGGCCCCCGCGAACGCCTCGGCCGCCTGATGGTTCCCGGCCGCGGCGGCCCGCCCGGCGGCCACCGTGAACAACCGGGCCATCGTCCGCCGCTCGCCGGCCTCGGTGACCAGCCCGGTCGCCTCCAGGTACTGCTCGGCCGCGAAGATCGCCGTGTCGGCCGCGCCGGCCAGGTGCCGGGCCATCTCGAGCCGGGTCCGGCGCCGCTGCTCGTCGGGCAGCCCGGCCAGCGCGGCCCGGCGCACCCGCTCGTGACGCAGCATCGGCAACAGCGGGGCGGCCGGATCACCGGGCACGGCCGAGACGACGACCAGTTCCTCGTCCAGCAGCGGGTACATCGGGGCCTGGAGCTGCAGCAGGCTCAATCCGGCCGCGCGGGCCAGCACCGGAGCTGTCACATCCTTGCCGCCGAGCAGCGCGAGCAGGCGCAGCAGACGACCCGACTCCGGTGGCAGGCTCTCGATGCGGTCGCGCAGCAGCCCGACGACGTCGCTGCGGGCCGCCTGCTGCCGGATCTGCTCGTCGTCCCAGCGCCACCCGTTGTCGCCCAGGGTCAGCGCGCCGCCCCGGCGCAGCGCGTTGACCAGTTCGAGGGTGTCCGACGGGTTGCCGCCGGTCCACCGGTGCAGCAGGGCCGCGAGGTCCCGGGCCGCCACCGCGGGCAGGCGTAACGCCTCGCGCAGCAGCTCGCACGAGCTTTCGAGGGGCAGGTCGCCCAACTCCAGCCGGCGGCCGAGGGTGCCGTCGGGCTGCCGCCGCTCCAGCAGCACGCTCAGCGGGTGCTCGGCGTCCAGTTCGTCCGGCCGGTAGGCGCCGACCACGAGCACCCCGCGCAGACCCGGTTCGGTCAGGATCGCGTCCAGCAGCGCGATCGAGGTGGGGTCGGCCCACTGCAGGTCGTCCAGGGCCAGCAGCACCGGGTGCCGGGGGTCGGCCACCGTGCCGAGCAACGCCACCACCGCCTGCCGGAGCCGGACGCCGGCGTCGGCCTCGCCGGGCGGCGCGTCGCCGTCCTCGGTCTGCAGCAGGGGGCCGAACTCGGGCACGGCCGCCGTGATCAGGCCGGTGTTGGGGCCGAGGGCGGTCAGCAGCGACAGGCGCAGGGCGGCCAGCGCCTCGGGCGGCTCGGCCAGCAGCAGGCTGCCCAGGCGGCGCAGCGCCTGCAGGACCGGGCCGGCCGTGGCGCCCGCCCGGGCCGGGTCGGCGCGACCGGTCGCGAACCAGCCGCCACGCGCCGCGACCGGGCGGCGCAGCGCGTTGACCAGCGCCGACTTGCCGGTGCCGGCCGCGCCGGCGACGAGGACGCCGCGGTCACCGCCGAGCACGGCCTCCTCCCAGGCGGCGCGGAGCACGGTCACCTCGGCGTCCCGGCCGATCAGCATCGAGGGGGCGGTCAGCCGCAGTGGGAAGTCGCGCTCGGCCAGGGGGAAGGTGGCGGCGGGGCGTTCCCGCAGCCGGGCCAGGTCATGGGCCAGACCCTCGGCGCTCTGGTAGCGGCGGCCGGGTTCCTTCTCGAGCAGTTTGGCCACGATCTCGGACAGCATCGGGGGCGTCTGGGCCCGTACGCCCGAAAGCGGGACCGGCACGCGCAGCAGCAGGTCCCGCAGGTGTTGCAGGTCGTCGTCGTGGGCCAGCGGCGGGTGCCCGGCCACCACCTCGTAGAGGGTGGCGCCCAGCGCGTACAGGTCGGCCCGGTGGTCGACGGGCAGGCCGGTGCGCCCGGTCTGTTCCGGCGGCAGGTACTGCAGCGTGCCCTCGATCTCGTGCAGGTTGCCGAAGGCGGCGTGGTCCTCGGTGAACAGGCTGGCCGCGTCGAAGTCGGTCAGCACGGGCCGGCCGGCGTCGTCGATGAGGATGTTCGACGGGTTGATGTCCTTGTGCACGACCCCGCGGGCGTGCATGCCGGCGATGATGCGGGCCAGCCGATGGGCCAGCCGGGGCACGGCGACCAGCTCGATCTCGTGCGCCGCCATCGCGTAGGCCAGGGTCCGCCCGCCCACGTCGACCAGCAGTTCGGCGTCCGGATGGGTCCACTCGGAGAGCCGCCCGATGCCGGGCGCCCCGGCCAGCCGCAGCAGCACGGCGTGCTCCCGGCGGCGGCGGGTGGGGCCGCCCGGGCCGAGGAACTGCTTCCAGATGACGGTGGTGTCGCCGTCCGGCAGGTAGAGCCGCTTGATCAGCGTGCGGTCGGTCGACGTGAGCACGACGTGGTGCAGGCCGGCCATGGGCAGCTCGCCCGGCTGCCCTGCCCTGCTCTCCGCACCCATCGTCACCGTCCGTCGCACCCGTCCCGCTCCGACGGCGGGCCTCGCCTCCTACCTGTTCGGCCCGGACCGGCGAAGCGTGAGGACAACGCGTCAAGCGGCGCTCAACATCGTCCACCCCGGCCGCGGGGTGAACCCGAGCCGCTCGAAGAAGGGGACGGTGTCGTCGCTCGCGTGCAGGTAGGCGGTGTGCGCCCCGGCGGCCCGGCCCCGGCGCAGGACGGCCTCGGTGAGCACCCGGCCGTAGCCCTGCCCGCGGAACTCGGGCAGCGCGCTCACGTTGGCCAGACCGAGGTGGCCCTGGGCCAGCAGCCCGGCCCCGGCCGCCACGGCCAGACCGGTGCCGGTCTCGGCGACGTACGCCCCGATCTGGGGGTTGGCCAGCACCTCGGCCGTGTAGACGCGGGCCACGACCTCGGCCGGCACACCGAAGGCGAGGCCGACGACGTGGGCGAAAGTGTCGTACTCGTCGCTGGCCAGCCGGCGGATCAGGGCCAGATCGGGCGGGACGGAGCCGGTCGAGGTGCGGCCCTCGAGCCCGGCCACCATGAAGTGCTGTTCACCGCCGCCGGTGAGGCCGAGCTGGGTGGTGGCCGGTCGCCGGCCGGGGCGCCCGCGGCGACGAGTGGCGGCGAGCATGTCGACGGCGGTCCGGAACGCGCGCGCGGACGATTCGGTGGAATTGCGGAGTTCCATGCTGACCTTCAGAAACGTTCCAGCGGGCGGCACATATGAATCCGCCTCTCGTTCAAGCCGGAACAATAGCTCGCCGGTCGGCCCGGGGGTCGGGCCCGGGGCCGGACCGGGGTGCAGCACGGGTCCCTGAGATCGGGATCGCCCCCAGGGTGGTCGTAGGGGAATCAACGACCGGTGGGGGGATCACGAGATGAGAGCGTTGCGGCGAGGATGGCATCTGGTCGACGTGTGCGGGATGGCGCTGCGCTACCACGTGCGCGGCACCGGCGGTCCGGTGTGTGTGGTGCTGCCGGGCGGGCCCGGACTGTCCTGGGAGTACATGCGGATGCCGGCCCTCGAACAGGGAATGACTGTGGTCTACGTCGAGCCGCTGGGCTCCGGGGCATCGGGGCGGCTGCCGACCCATCCGTACGGGTACGACCGGGCCTTCCACGCCCGGGCCGTCGACCGCCTGCTCGACCACCTCGGGCACCCGGCCGTGCACCTGCTCGGCCACGGCCACGGCGGGCGGGTCGCCCAGTACTACGCGCTGCGCCGGTCCGAGCGGCTGGCCGGCCTGATCCTGCACGGCAGCTCCCCGGTCGGCGGGCCCGAGCTCGAGGAGGAGAGCCGCCACCAGTTCGACCGCTTCGTGCGGCGCAACCAGTCCCACCCGGCACTGCAAACGGTGATCGACGCGGCCCGGCTGCTACCCACCCTCACCGACGAACGCCTGCTCACGGCGGCCGCCCGGCGGGTGTTCCCGGCCCTGGTCGCGCACTACTGGGGCCGCCGCGAGGAGCTCTCGCCCCTGCGGGCCAAGGTCAGGCTGGCGTACGTCTCGTCACGCCGGGCCGACGGCACGGCCGACCCGGTCGACGACCGCCAGGCATTGCGCAGCCTGCGCGTGCCGACCCTGATCACCGCGGGCAGCTACGACATCGTGGGCGGGTTGCGCTGGGGTCGCGAACTGCAGTCGCTGATCCCCCACGCGCGCCTGCTGGTGCTGGCCTGGAGCGGCCACCTGGGCCACGTCGAGGAACCGGAACGCTTCGCCGACGCCGTCCACGACTTCGTCGCCGCGACCCACCCGGCCCCGGCCCGGCTGCTCGCCGCCTAGCATCGCGCGTCCGACATGCGGTGACGGTTGGACTCTTGGGTTCGCCCGCGAGTTCGGGCGCCAAACGTTCGGCTCCACTTTGCCGGCACCACTCACCGCATTGTTCGCAAGAACAAGCACCACTCGCGGATCATGGCCACCGCTGGCGTCAACGCGCCCCCACAATCCTGGTCACCCTGTGCGCAAGCGATCATGAAGCCGCCGCGAGCGTGGATGCGCGGATCTGCCGAGAAGCGGTCACCCGATCAAGGGCCCGTGCATTTTGGCAACCACACCACAGTATCGGCGGAGCCGTCCCTGAACCGTCCATGAATGAGGCAACCTGTCGGAAGTGGCTACTGGGTAAAGTAGATTACAGGCAGCTCAACAATCATGGCGGTATTCTCGAGCATGCACAGGTGACCTGGCACCGCTGTAAACAGTGTGTGGATTCGCGCGGACGAGTATGCGTCGTTATGCCATCGAGGATGGCGAAACGGTTGCTGGAATTGTTGCCTGTTTCCCGGCCGGTGGCGGAATTCCCGTATATGACAGGCCGTTGATCAGTCGGTTCCCATGGGCAGTGTTCTGCTCATTGGCAGCGAGTGGCCTGTTGTTGACGCAGCCTGATGTCTGTTCGGTGCGCCGGTGGGACCGTTGTCGGTGGTGCTGTGGCGCTCTCGATGGTGTCGGTCGGTCGGCGGGTGTGGGTCGATCGGCAGGTGCCGCCGGTCTCGCCACCGTCACCGGCGTTGGCACGGTGACCAGGCCTGATGTGTCCGTGGTCCCTAGCACTGCCTCGGGCGTTGCCGCGGTGACCGAACCCGATGCGCCGGGCGTCGCCGTGTCCGGTGCCGCTGTCGTAGAGATGATCAGGCCCGATGCGCCCGCGGCCCCCAGCACCGCCACGGGCGTTGCCACGACGACCAGGCCCGACGCGCCGGGCGTCGCCGTCCCTGGTGCCGGTGTCGTGGCGGTGTCCTGGCCCGATTCGCCGGCTAGGGCTTTCGTGTCTGCCGGGCGTGGTGTCTTGGTCTGAGTGTGGCCGCTGTGCGGGGCAGGCCCCGCCACCGCGGCGCGGCCTGCGGGCAGTGCGTGATCAACGGGCCGGGGCCGGTCGGCGGGATCCGCAGCGGTGGGCGAGTGTTGCGGACAGGCCAGTGCACCACCGCGGGACACCGGACGGGTAGCACTGGTCTGCTCGTCCCAGATCAGCGGTGGCACCGGATCCACCTGATCATGCAACCCCAGCGCCCCGCACTCCCGCGAACAACCGTGCAACCGGCACAACTTTGCTGCATGCCGCCTTTTCAGCCCCCAGTTCCGGCGACGCGCGTGATCGCGCCGGAACTCTTCTTTGCCCGGCGAATAACGACGCGACCGGGTCTGATCCCGCCAGGCCGTGATCTCCGACCGGGAGAACAAACTCAATTGCGCCATGCACCATTATCCCAACCCCGGATCGCGACACGCCAAACAAATCCATGCCAATTCCGGAAAGAGCCGGAAAGCGGAGCCAGAAGTCCAGCAACCGGGAAACACGGCCTCTGAACCGAAGGCCTGCGTCATACGTATCGAGCGCGCACATCTGCCGCAGATAAGGTGTGTGCTGTCTCGGACGCCCGTCACCGTGTGTGAACGGCGAGGTCTGTCGGCGACGCATAAGCGGTATCACTGAGGGTTGGGCCCACACTCGCTAACAAGACCACGCTGTCGTACCCGGGTGGCGGGATGTGGACGTGATGACGCGTCGATTGTGCTGAGGCACGAGTTCGAGGCAGCGGAGAACGGCTTCAGGCTGAACCGTCGGGGCGCCGGCCTCGTTGGGGACCGGCCCCCAGCCAGCTGGAGTCGCTCCGGAACTCACCGCTAGGTGAGCGGCAGCGTGGTCGCTACGGGCCAGGCCACCAGCAGCGAACCGGTCAGGGCGACAGCCCAGCCCGGAGCCTGACGCGCGCGGAGCACGGCCGACAGACCGGCTGAAATCACCAGGAGCACGCCCAGCAGCGGCACCACGAGCAGGATGAAGCCGGGAGCCCAGCCCACCGCGGCGGCCAAAGTCAGCCCGACCACGGCCAGCACAGCGCCGATGAGGTCACCGCGCACCGAGCCGCCGAAGTGGGCCAGCACGGCGAAGCCGGCCCACAGGGCGAGCAGTACCCACCAGCGGGCCCCGACCGGCACGGCGTGGGTGAAGCCCAGGTGCAACGGCACCGCGATCGCGGCCCCCGCGTAGGCGACGGTCAGCGGCCACACCCGCAGCCGGGCCACAGTGGGAAAGCCCAGCAGCAGCCCGAACAGCAACAGCCCGGCCGCGACGAGGCGCCGCGCGGGGGACGGCAGCGGCTGGTCGCCGTCGCTGAGCCAGGCGGCGGTCAGGCGGTGGGTGGCCGGGGCGTACAGGACGGAGATGTGTTCGACGCCGGGGACGATTGTCAGCTCGCGGTCGGGGCGGGCGTTCGCGACCGCGTCCTCGGCGGCCGTTTTGAAGCCGGGGAACTCCAGGCCGCCGACCAGCAGGAGCAGGCGGGGTGGGCGGTCCTTCGGGACGGGTTGCGCGCCGGGCAGCGAGATCGCCACCGTGGCCTCGATCTCGGGGTGGGCGGCCGCGTACTCGGTCACCGCGCCGGCGCCCATCGAGTGGCCGATCAGCGCGAGCCGGGTGCCGTCGACGCCCGGCAGGCCGCGCAGGTGGGTCACCGCCACGTCGAGGTCGTACTGCAGGTCGCGCGGGGACCGGGTGTTCGCCCCGTGGCCGTCGAGATCGGGCAGCACCACCGTGAAGCCGCGCGCGGCCAAGGTGTCGCCGAACTGGGCCATCAGCCGGGCCGAGCCGGCGTAGCCGTGGGCCACCACCGCGCCTGGTCCTGGCGGCGACCCGGCCGGGCGCACCACATCCAGGGGAACGCCGCCGACCTCGACATGCTCGCGTTCCAAGTCACCGCCGGCGCGGGTCAGCAGCACCCCGCCGGTCGCCGCCAGCACGAGGGCGAGTAGCGGCAGCGCCCAGCGCCGGATCCGGTCCACACCGGACGATAGCGCCATCAGGCCAGGGTGATCCAGTAGCGGCGGACCGGGCCGTGGTCGGTCTCCACGATGTTCTCGAGGAGGCCGCCGTTGCGCTCGATCGTGCGGGCCGAGGCCACGTTGCCGGCCAGGCACGGGATGAGCACGCGGTCCAGGCCGAGGGCGGTGCGGGCCTCGACCAGCATCAGGCCCAGGGCCCAGCTCGCGAGCCCGCGCCGACGGGCCGACGCCCGCACCCCGTACCCGATGTGGCCGAGGTCGGACTCCCAATGCCGTAACGCGATGCCGCCCAGCACCCGCCCGTCCTCGACGATCCAGCGCGGGGTGCCGTGCCGTTGCGGCGGGCAGGGCGTGCCGGCCGGGTGGGTGAACCGCACCCGCTCCCCCACCCACGCCGCGAAGCCGTCCGGACTGCGGATGTCGTCGCCCGGGCCCAGCCCGAAACCGTCCTCGTGCAGGCCTGGCCCCCACTCGTCGTGGCAGTCGAGAAAGGCCGCGTGCAGGCGGGTCGTCGGAAGCATCAGCTCAGCCATGCCGGGGACGGTAATCACGCATCGGCCGCAGGTCGACCGTTGTTTCCAGGCCCTTAGACGCGCAGTGTGCCCATCGGCTGCCTTCCGTTCAGGGAAGTACGAGTGATGCCCGGCGTGGCGGCCTCGACCGTCTTGGATGCTTCGGCAAGCGCGCTGGATGTCGCTGGTGGGTGGCTGGGCGAGCATCCCGTCAGGGTGCCGTGTGATGCCGCGCACACCCAATAATCGGAGGCGGCATCGACGGGCGCCGGGTAGCCTTCCGGGCATGTTGATCGCCTCGATGAGGTTGCGCACCGGCCGCTGACGGCGGCCGGAGCTCACTCGAACCTCAGCTTCTGCACCGCCGTCCTGGTGTCCTTCACCGGGCGGTGCTCTTCTGCGCGGCCCGGCTCCCAGACGAGCCGAGAGCAGACCGTGAACATTCTCGAAAAGACCACCCCTTCCCATGTACGGGCCGAAGGCCTGCGTGTCGTGCGGGGCGACCGCGTCGTGCTCGACGGCGTCGACGTCACCGTGTCGGCCAAGTCCCGCCTGGCTGTCGTCGGTCAGAACGGCAGCGGTAAGACGACGCTGCTCCAGGTGCTGATCGGGCGGACGGAACCCGACCAGGGCCACGTGCACCGGGCCGGCACGATCGGCGTCGCCGAGCAGGAACTCGCAACCGGCCACGGCGAGACCGTCGGCACCCTGGTCGCGCAGGCGATCCGGCCCGCGCAGCAGGCGCTGGAACGGCTGGAGGCAGCGCTCGGCACGGTCGAGACCGACCCCACGGCGTACGCGGAAGCCCTGGACGAGGCGACCCGGCTCGACGCCTGGGATGCCGAGCGCCGCGTCGACGTCGCCCTGGAGGCGTTGGACGCGTGCACCGACCGGGACCGGCGGCTGGACACGTTGTCGGTCGGGCAGCGGTACCGCGTACGCCTGGCCTGTGTGCTCGGGGCCCGCACCGACCTGCTGATCCTGGACGAGCCGACCAACCACCTGGACGCGGGCGGGCTCGCGTTCCTCACCGAGCGGCTGCGGCAGCATCCGGGCGGCGTCCTGGTCGTCACCCACGACCGGGCGCTGCTGCGCGACGTGGCCGAGGAGTTCCTCGACCTCGACCCGACCCCCGACGGGCGGCCCCGCCTCTACGCGGGTGGCTACGACGGCTGGCAGACCGGGCGGGCCCGCGAGCGGGAACGCTGGCAGCAGGAGTACGACGCCCAGGTGGCCGAGCATCAGCGGCTGGCCGGCGCGGTCGACGAGGCCCGCGGGCGGCTCAGCACGGGCTGGCGGCCGGACAAAGGGGTCGGCAAGCACAAGCGGCAGAGCCGGGCGCCGGGCATCGTGCAAGCGTTGCGGCGCCGCCAGGAGGCCCTCGACGCGCATCGGATCACGGTGCCGTCGCCGCCGCGTCCGCTGCGGTTCCCGGCGAGCGACACCCGGGCCGGGGCGCCGCTGCTCGACGCCGTCGACGTCATGGTGCCCGGCCGGATGCGGGCGCCGGTCAGCGTACGGCTGCGGGGTGGGGACCGGTTGCTGGTGACCGGGCCCAACGGCTCGGGGAAGTCGACGCTGCTGGCCGCGCTGGCCGCCACTCCGGGCGTACGCGTGGGGTTCCTGGCCCAGGAGGTGCCCGACGCGACCGTGCGGATGTCGCCCGGCCAGTTGCGGCGGCGGCAGCTCGAGCAGATCCTGGCCGACGGGCCCGACCTGCTGATCCTCGACGAGCCGACCAACCACCTGTCGGCGTCGCTGGTCGACGACCTGACCGCGGCCCTGCGGACCACCGCGATGGCCGTCGTCGTGGCCACCCACGACCGGCAGATGCGGGCCGATCTGGCCGACTGGCCGGTGATCAATTCCTCAGAGGTGCAACGCAACCCGTAGGCCGCATCGTCATGGGGTGCGGAGGACTTGATGATGCGCATTCACCGCTGGGCCGTGGCGGTGCTCGTGACGGGCACCCTCGCCGCCTGCGACTCGGCCGCGGCCGAACCGCCACCGGTCGCACCGGAGCAGGCGCCGGCGGCGTCCGGCCCGGCGCGCACCGTCGCGCCCTCCCGGTCCGCGCCCCGGCCGAAGCCGATCGCCTACCCCGAGCAGGGCGGCGGCCGGTGGCGGTTCGCCCCGGCCGGCACGGCGACGGCCGGCCGGGGCGGGCGACTGCTGCGCTACCGCGTGGCCGTCGAGCAGGACATCACCGGGGTCCCGGCCGTGACTTTCGCCGCCGCGGCCGAGGCCACTTTGGCCGATCCGCGCGGCTGGATCCGCGGTCACAACTGGCGGTTCCGCCGCGTGGGCCCGGGCCAGGAGTACGACATGACGTTGTATCTGGCCACGCCGAGAACCCGCGACAAACTGTGCGCCGATATCCCCGAGGGGTACACGTCGTGCCGCAACGGCGCCAAGGTGGTGCTCAACGTGGCCCGCTGGGCGAAAGGCGTGCCGTTCTACAAGGGCAAACTGGCCACCTATCGCCAGTACATGGTCAACCACGAGGTCGGCCACCGGCTGGGCCACGGCCACGAGCGCTGCCCGGCCGAAGGAGAGCCCGCCCCCGTCATGCAGCAGCAGACCCTCGGCATGCACGGCTGCACCATCAATCCGTGGCCCTACCCGGACGGCACCCTCTATCAGGGACCGTCCGGGCAGTACGCCGACGAGCCGCCGACCGGTTAGATGCCGAGCTCGTTGAAGAAGTAGAGCCACAGCTCGCTGCGCGTCGGGAACGACGGGATGGCGTGCCGCAGCCGGGTCAGCGGCACCTCGCCGACGATGGCGATGGTGGCCGCCTGCAGGAACTCGGCCACCGCGGTGCCGGTGATGGTGACGCCGACCAGCGTGTCGCGCTGCTCGTCGACCAGGAACCGGGCCGTGCCGACCCCGCCGCCCGAATAGGACCCGCCCGCGTTGGCCTCGGTGCCCACCTCGACCACGCGCACCCGCAGCCCGGCCTGCTCGGCCGACGCGGTGGTGTGCCCGACGGCGGCGACCTGCGGCGAGGTGAAGATGACGCGGGGCGAGTTCGGGCCGTCGGCCAGGTGGTCGGCCACCATCGGCTTGCCCAGGATCTCGCCGGCCGCGATCGCCGCCTGATACTTCGCCATGTGCGTGAACAGGGCCCGCCCGTTCAGGTCGCCGATCACGTACAGCCAGTCCTGCCCCGGCACCCGCATGTGGTCGTCGACCTCGACGTAGCCGTCCGGCTTCCCACCGACCGCCTCGAGACCCAGGTCAACTGCTTGCGGCGTACGACCGGTAGCCACCAGAAGTTCGTCCGCGGTCACGGTGCTGCCGTCGCCCAGGGTCACCGTCACCCCGTCCGCGTCCCGCCGGGCCGAGGTCGGCCGGTGCCCGAGCCGCACGTCCACGCCCTGCTCGGTCAGGCGGGCCGCGACCTGCTCGCCCGCGAAGTCCTCCTCCTTGGGCAGCACCCGCCGGCCCGCCACCAGCGTGACCCGCGCCCCCAGGGACACGTAGGCCTGCGCCATCTCCGACCCGACGACCCCCGCCCCCACGATGATCAGCGAGCCCGGGACCTGCTGGGCCGTGGTCGCCTCCCGGTTCGTCCAGGGCGCGACGGCCTCGATCCCCTCGATGTCGGGCAGCGCGGCCCGGGTGCCCCCGGCCAGGATGACCGCGCGCCGAGCCTCGAGCACCTCGTCGCCCACGGCGACTTGGCGCTCCCCCACCAGCCGGCCCCACCCGCGCACCAGCGTGACCCCGCGGTCGGTCAGCCAGGGCACCTGGCCCGCGTCGTCCAGATTCCCGATCAGCTCGTCCCGCCGCCGGAGCACGGCCGCGACATCCAGCCCGCCCGAGACGGCCTCGGCCGCGCCTGGCACGTGCCGTACCTCTTCGAGCAGTTCGCCCGGCCGCAGGAGGGCCTTGGACGGGATGCAGGCGTAGAACGAGCACTCCCCGCCGACCTTGTCGCCCTCCACGATCGCCACGCTCAGGCCGGCTTCGGCCAGCTTGCCCGCCGCGACCTCACCACCGGGTCCGGCCCCGACCACCACCACGTCAAAACTCTGCATGCCCCCAATGATCGACCCCTCGCCCCCGCCGTGACACCCGGTCACCCACCCTGGTCCCTCACACCAGTCACCCCGCTCCCACCACACCCCCGCTGACCAGGCCCTCGACACCCGCCGCCGCTCCGGACGAACGACAGCGGCGTCGAACGTGCAGACTCGACGCACCGGCTCACAGCAGCGCGCCAACAAACAACGGCGGTGGCGAAGTGCACGTTTGATGCACACCCACTCAGATTCCTCGCCAGAACGAGCAATAGCATTCACAACATGCGCGCTTTACGCGCACCCGCTCAGCAGCCTCTGCACGAACGACCAACGGCAGCGACGAAATGCGCGCTGGACCCACACCCGCGTAGCGACTCCTGCACAAACGACCAACGCCAGCCACGACATGCGCGCTCGACGCGAACCCCCAACAGCGACCCCTGCACAAACGACCAACGCGAGCGACGACATGCGTGCAGGACGCACACCCTCGCAGTGACCTCTGCGCGAACGACCGACCGTGGTTATGGTCATTCGCGCTCGATGCGCACCCGCTCTTCAAGCCTCTGGCAAACGATAAACAGCGGTGACGAGCATGCGCACTCGATCAACCCCGCTCACCAAGCCCTGATCGAACGAACAGAGGCGGTGCCGAGCGTGCGCGCATTTCAATGGAGTGATGGACAACGACGAGAAGTCGGACGATCAAGAGCGGGCCGCCCGGCGGACGCGCTTCGGCCGCCTCCCGGAACGCGTACTTCCCACGGACCTCGACGAGACGGTCGACACGCGCACCGTCCAGGACCGCCCCGCCACCGCCATGAACCCTTCACAGGTCGCAGCACTCTTCGACGGAGCCTGACCGCCCGGACGAGGAGCCGGCGTCCGGGCGATGGCGCCTGGCCACCCAACGAAGCTGCCAGCGTCCAGGCGATGGCGCCTGGCCCACCGACGAAGCTGCCGACGTCCAGGCGATGGCACCTGGCCAACCGACGAGGGGGCCGGCGTCCGGGCGATGGCGAGGATTGTCGTCCGCGCCTGCGCCTGAGCGGCTGGATTATCGGTCGACTGGGGTGGGGCTGGGGACTAGCTTCTGTCGGCATGTCTGGTGGGCCGCCTGCTGCTGTGCTTCGTGACTTCGGGGTCGAGGGGGTGGGGCGGGCGCTGGACGGTGGGCAGGGGACCTCCTGGCTGGTGGGCGGGCTCGTGTTCAAGCCTGAGGTGCCGGCCGTCGTCGAGGGGCTCGACCGGATCCGCGAGGACGGCTTTCGGCTGGCGGCTCCGTGCCGTACGCGGGAAGGCTCTTTCGAGAGTCACGGGTGGTCGGCCACGCGGTGGGTGGCGGGCTGTTCGCCGGACGGCGCGTGGCGGGACGTGGTCGAGGCGGGGCGGGCGTTTCATCGGGCGGTGGCGGGTATCGCGCGGCCGGCGTTCGTTGATGAGCGGCAGGACTGGTGGGCTCGCGGTGATCGGGTGGCCTGGGGTGAGCGGGACGTGGTCTTCCGGGCGGAGTTCGCGGGTGTCGCCGATCGTCTGGCCGAGGGGCTCGAGCCGCTGGGCGCATCGCAGCTCGTGCACGCTGATCTGACGCAGAACGTGCTCCTCGCGCCGGTCCTGCCGCCGGCGATCATCGACATCTCGCCGTACTGGCGGCCGGTCGCGTACGCCGAAGGGGTCGTCGTCGCGGACGCGGTGTGCTGGCACGGGGCCGATGCGTCGCTGCTCGAGCTGGTCGGAGTGAGCGTGCCGGCCGTGGCCCGGGCGCTAATGTTCCGGATGGCCACCACCAACGAGCGGGACGACCTGCCCGATGTGTGGGACGAAGCGCGCCGGTACGAGCGGGCGGCCGCGGCAATAGGGCTGTGAGCGGGGGGATCGTGGGCGAGCACACCGTCGTACGCGAGGTGGCCGGGCCGTGGTCGCTGGCCACCAGCCGGACGTTCTGGGAGGGCTTCGCGCCGGCCGCCCTGCGGGGGCAGCGCCAGGACGACGTGCTGCGCACCGTGTTCCGCGTCGAGCGGGACTGGTCGGCCGCCACCGCGACGATCCGGCAGGACGGGACGGCGGCCCGCATCACGGTCAGCGGCGACGGCGATCTGGACGCGGCGGCCGAGCAGACGGCCCGTTTTCTCGCGCTCGATGTCGACGGGCGTGGGTGGCCCGCGGTCGGTGAGCGGGATCCGGTGATAGCCGCCGCGCAGGCCGAGTTGCCCGGGTTGCGGCCGTGCGGATTCCATTCACCGTACGAGGCGGCCGCGTGGGCCGTGTTGTCGCAGCGTCTCCGCATCGCCCAGGCCGCACGGCTGCGCGACGAGCTGGTCGGCGACGATGGCGCTTTCCCGGCGCCGGAGTGGTTGCGCACGTTCGACGCCGACCTGCCGGGCCGCAAGGTCGAGTACCTGCACGCGGTGGCCGAGGCCGCGCTCGACGGCACGTTCGCAGGGTTGCGTCAGCTTCCCGCCGAGGAGGCGATCGCACGGGTGCAGCGGGTGAAGGGGCTCGGCCCGTTCGCGGCCGAGCTTGTCGTGCTGCGCGGGGCCAACCACCCGGACGGCGTGCCCCGCCACGAGTCCCGCTTCGAGGCCGAAGTCGCTTTCCAGTACGGGCCACAGGCCATCACCGAGCACGTGTCCGCCGCGTGGCGCCCCTACCGGACGTGGGCTGTGCTTCACCTGCGCGCGATCGCCGCCGCCCGCGGCTAGCTCGGGATCCGGAGGAACAGGCGGCGGGCGGCGTCGCCGCAGCGGGGCGAGCGGCGGTCCGTCAGCCGGGTCGAGTGGCGTCGGCGCAAGGAGGTGGGACAGCGGGCGCCGAGGACCGGGCGCCGGGCGCCGCGGGCCGTCCACCCGTGAGGGTTCATGAAGTGCACCTGCTTTCGATCGGGTCAACGGCCCGGGGACGGGCAAGTTCATCGGCAATCGGCCCGGTCGTGGCGGCGGATCTCACAGGGTGAACACGCCGGGCCGAGAACCGGCTCAACGGCTGACTTCGCTACCGTCGTTAAGCGGAGGTACCAGATGACCGTTCTATCCATCCGCAAGGTCGGCGACCCGGTGCTGCGTCAGATCGCCGAGCCGGTCACCGTCTTCGACGCCGAGCTGCACCAGCTCGTCGACGACCTCAACGAAACCCTGGCCGGCTCGCGCGGGGCCGGGCTGGCCGCCCCGCAGATCGGCGTCGGCCTGCGGGTCTTCGCCATCAACCCCGACCTGCCGGGCAACGAGATACGGCTCGACCACCTGATCAACCCGGGCCTCGAGTTCCCCGACGACGACGAGCAGAACGGCCCCGAGGGCTGCCTGTCGATCCCGGGCATCTACCTCGACACCAAGCGCCGCATGAACGTCGTCGCCCGCGGCCTCACCAAGCACGGCGACCCGGTGCAGATCGTCGGGGCCGGCCTGCTGGCCCGCTGCATCCAGCACGAGACCGACCACCTCGACGGCGTCCTGTTCATCGACCGCCAGGACCCGGAGGGCCAGGAACGCATCCTGGCCACCCTGCGTGAGGCCGCCTGGGCCGACACCCGGATCCAGCTCAGCCCCCACTGACCCCGAACGCAGCGGGCCGAGGTCAGCTCGTGCTCGTCCGCCGGGCGGTGGCCGACTGGTCGAGGGCGGCCGTCAGGTGGTCGATGCGGCCGGTCGTGATCATCAGGAGGATGCCGCCCTGGATGCCGGCCAGCAGCGCGGCCGCGGCCCGCGGCACGTCGACGTCCGCGGCCAGGCAGCCGGCAGCCCGCAGGCGGCGCAGGCCCTCGGCCAGCACCGCCTGCCAGTTCGCCATGAACTCGACCATGACGGCCTGCGCCTCGGGCATCCGGCGGCCGGCGTCGGCGCTGAGCAACCCGAGCAGCGGGCACCGCAGACCACGGCCCTGGTACCAGACGACCATGGCGTCGCGCCACCGCTGCCAGTCGGCCCATGACTCGAATCCGAGCAGGGCCTCGGTCTGTTCCCGCAACGCCTGCGCGGTCTCGTGCCGGGTGACCGCGAGCACCAGTTCCTCCCGCCCGCCCGGGAAGTAGTGGAACAGCTGCCCTTTGCTGGTCGCCGTGCGGGCCATGATGTCCTCGAGCCGCACCTCTTCGACGCCGCTCTCGAGGATCTCGGCCGACGCCCCGAGGATGATCCGCTGCCGGGTCTGCTCCCCCTTGGGGGTCAACGTCCTGGCTGCCATGGCCGCTCCTTCGTCACTGTCGTCCCGTCAGCCCGCGCCGTTGAGGATCGGCGGGGCGTAGCCGGCCGGCTTGTCGCCGACGGTCAGGCCCGGGTTGACCACCATCGACTGGTAGCCGGGGGTGAACATCGAGTACAGCTGGGGTGTCCGGGGCGCGCTGGCCTCGTCGAGCCGGCGCCGGGCGTCGGCCGGGATCTCGAAGTCGAGCGCGGCCAGATTCCCCGCCAGTTGCTTCTCGCTGCTGGCCCCGGCCACCGCCGACGCTACCCCGGGCTGAGTGACCACCCAGTTCAAGGCGACCTGGGCCATGGGCCGCCCGAGCCCCTCGGCGACCTCCTGCAGCGCGCCGATGATCCGCCACGTGTCGTCGGTGATCGCCGGACCGGCGGCGCCGGGGTCGCCGAGGCGCCCGTCCCCGGTCACGCCGTGGTCGGTGCGCCGGTACTTGCCGGTGAGGATGCCGCCGCCGAGCGGGCTCCACGCGGTCAGACCGAGGCCCAGCGCCTGCGCCATGGGTGCGTACTCGTGCTCGATGTCCCGCATCGTCAGGGCGTACGGCAATTGGAGGGTGACCATCGGGGTCAGAGCGTGCGCCTCGGCGTAGCTCTGGGCGCGGGCGGCGTACCAGGCCGGCACGTCCGACAGCCCGGCGTAGCGGATCTTGCCGGAGCGCACGAGGTCGTCGAAGGTCCGCACCACCTCCTCGACCGGGGTGATGCGGTCCCAGGTGTGCAGCAGGTAGAGGTCGAGGTAGTCGGTGCCGAGCCGGGTCAGCGAGTCCTCGACGGCCCGGATCATGTGCTTGCGCCCGTTGCCACCGGCGTTGGGGTCGCTCGGGTCCACGCTGTTGGTGTACTTGCTGGTCAGCACGAGCCGTTCCCGGTTCCCGGCCCGGGCCATCAGCCGGCCGAGGATGCGCTCGCTCTCACCCGCCGTGTAGAAGTCGGCGGTGTCGATGAGGTTCCCGCCCGCCTCGACGTAGCGGCGGAAGATCGGCTCGGACTCGTCCTCGGTCTTTCCGTACGCCGCGTGCCAGCCGCCGGTGCCGAAGTTCATGGTGCCGAGGGCGAGGCGGCTGACCCGCAGGCCGGACCGGCCCAGTAGGTAGTAGTGGTTCATGCCGGCAACTGTGCCGCCGCAAAAATGGACCAGCCAGTCCAGAATCTACCGCGAGGAAACTACTTGCCTAGAAGGAAAGTGCAGGTGATACTTTCCTGGCTGGCAAGTAGATGCCTGAGGGGGAAGTGATGGACACACCACGCATACCGGCCGTCGATGCCGAGCTGGCGCTGGCCGAGGTGCAGGCCCGCCGGGACCAGGTCGTCGGGGCCAACCTGGTGCCGGGCTGGTTCTGGCCCTCGATCGGCGGTCTGATGCTGCTGTTCGTCGCCGCTGTCGAGAGTGGCCGCCCGGCCGTGGTCGCCACCGGAACGGTCGCCTACGTGCTGGGCCTGGGCGCGCTGATCATCGCGATGGTGCGCCGCTCCCGGGTGCAGGTGCGCACCGAACTGATCGGGGTTCGCGGCGGCCTGGCCATCGCCGGCTTCACACTCGTGCTGGTCGGGGTGGGCATCGGGCTCGGTCTCGCCCTCGATGCGGCGGGGGCGCCCGCCCCGGCGACGATCGCCTGTGTGCCGGTCGCGGCCGGGCTGGCCCTCGGCGGGCCCGCGCTCATGGCCCACCTGCGGCGGCTCATGCTCTCGCGTCCGCTGGGCAGCGTCCGGTGACGGTCGAGCCCCGCTTCGACGAGCTGATCCACGCGCCGACCCGGCTGTCGATCGTGAGCCTGCTGACCGCCTCGGAGTGGGCCGAGTTCAAATACCTGCGCGACCAGGTCGGGCTCACCGACTCGGCCCTCTCCAAACAGCTGACCACGCTCGAGGAGGCCGGCTACGTCGACATCCGCAAGGCGTTCATCGGCAAACGCCCGCGGACGTCGGTGCGGCTCAGCGCCCGCGGCCAGCATGCCTTCGCCGGCCACGTGGCCGCGCTACAAGAGATCGTGGCCCGGGCCGGGATGGCCGTGCTGCCCGATTAGGCCAGACCGGCCGCCATGTCCATGAGGCGGCCCAGCACCGCCTCGCCGCCGGTGCGCAGGCCGTCGTGCTCGTACTCGTTGGTGATCCAGGTGCGGACGTGGCCGACCCGGGACGCCGTCTCGAGCGAGAGCTTCATGTCGACGTACATGTCGTCGGCGTAGACCGCGGCCACCACCGGCACCTCGTTGGCCGCGAGGCGGTCGAGGTCGTAGAGCGGCGGCCAGTCGCCGGCCTCGGCCAGCAGGTCGGCGGCGCCGGCGAACGGGCGCAGGGCGGCGATCTGCTCGAACATCCAGGGGTACATCATCTCGCCGGTGAACAGCAGCGGATCGGCGTCGGCGGCGAACTCGGGCCGCTCGGCCAGCGCCTTGGCCGCGGCCCAGCGCGTCGGCGCGCCGCCGACCCCGCCGTAGCAATACTCCTGCAGGGCGAACAGCGGCTTGTCGACGAACCCGGTGAGCGCCATGACCTCGTGCAGGAAGGTCGCCGAGAGCCGGTCGCCGTGCCAGGCCTCGTCGAGCAGCCAGTGCAGCTGGGCGTAGCCGTAGCTCATGCCGAAGCCGTTGCCGATCAAACGGAAGCGCTCGGCGGTCAGCCGGTCGCCGTCGGGCAGGCGCACGTCCTCGGCCGCCAGGTGGTCGGCGATGCGGCGGACGGCGGCCACGTCCTCGGGGAAGTCGCGGTAGTACTCGGCGTTCTTGGCGGCCACTCGCGGATAGGTGTGCGCGTAGACCTCGTCGGCCGTGGCCGTGAGCCCCGGCAGCCCGCCGGTGACGTAACACGTACGCAAGGCCGAAGGCGCCTGGGACA
The DNA here is from genome assembly GCF_024137025.1 of Paractinoplanes aksuensis. Lineage (GTDB taxonomy): Bacteria > Actinomycetota > Actinomycetes > Mycobacteriales > Micromonosporaceae > Actinoplanes > Actinoplanes aksuensis. The sequence goes on along the minus strand of NZ_JAMYJR010000002.1, from coordinate 14,153 downwards.
GATAGGTCATCGTCACGAAGCCGCCGTAACTCTGGCCCAGCGTGTCCCACCGCTCGCCCCCGGCCACCCGCGCCCGCAGGATCTCGGCGTCGGCCACGATGCTGTCGGCCCGGAACAGCCGCAGATAGTCGGCCAGCTCCTTCGCCGACCGGTCGCCCACCGAGCCGGCCGTGAGCGGCGTGCTGCGCCCGGTGCCACGCTGATCGAGCAGCAGCACCCGGTGGCTGCGCACGGCTCGGGCCAGCCAGCCCTCGGCCCGCAGCGGCCGCGGCGACTTGCCACCCGGACCGCCCTGCAGGAACACCAGCCACGGCAGCCCGTCGGCCGGTTTGTCGGCCGCCACGACCTCGCGGGCGAAGACCTCGATCGTCTCGCCGCCCGGATCACGGTGGTCGAGCGGAACGGTCACGGTGTGGTCGGTGAAACGCAACCCCGGGTGAGCAATCATGACTTCACCCTAGAGGCGGCGTCTGACATAAAGCACGCTGTCGATCCGGCCGCCGCCGGGAGCAGGCAACATACCGATCTGGCGGGCCTCCACCTCGAATCCGGCCCGCTGCAGCGTCTTCTGCGACCCGATGTTGTCGGCCGCCGTGCCCGCGACCACGCGCCGTAGCCGCACCTCGTTGAACGCCCACCGGGTGACCAGTTCGACGGCTCGCCGTGCGTAACCCCGCCCCCGGAACGCCGGCAACACCCCGTAACCGAGCATCCCCTCCCGGTGGTGCGGCTGGAAGTAGTAGAGCGCGATCTGGCCCGCGAACGAGCCGCTGCGCGCGTCGACGATGCTCATGGCGGCGGCCTCGCCGGCCAGCCAACGACCCTCGGCGTACGCGAAGAGGCGTTCCACCTCGGCCCGGGGCGGTGCCTCCGGTGGCACCGAGGTCGCCACCACCTCGGGCAGGCTGCGCAGCTGGTACCAGCCCTCCAGGTCCTCGGGCCGCAGCGGCCGGACCCGGACCACCCCGTCGGTGAGCTCGCCACCGGGCAGGTCGGGCAGCACCCGCGGCGCCGGCCCCTCGGGGTCGTCGGCCAGCCGGGCCCACACCGACATGTCCTGCCGCTCGGGCCCCGCGCCCCGGGCTATGCCCTCGCGGCGGTAACCCAGAGCAATGACGTCCCGCTGCGCAGCGGGGTCGTCGAGCGGGAGGCGAATCTCGGAGCGGTACGGCGTGGTCACAGATTCAAATTACTGCGGCCCGGGAACGGCGACGCACTCAGGTGTTGGCCCCGCGGGCGGCCACGCGCCACTGGTCGACCTGGCCGCCGCCGGAGACGACGACCAGCTCATCGACCAGGTTGACGGTCGCGCAGACGTGGTTCGGGGCCACCCGCAACAGGTCGCCGCGGGCGGGCACGGCGTCCGGGAACTCGATCGTGGCGTGGTGCTCGGACAGGGCGGCCACCCGCGCCTCCGGGAAGTCCGGCAGCCGGCCGAACCCCGTGGCCCAGGCCAGCCGGTCGGCGCCCAGGATCTTGCTGCCGGCATCGACGATGGCCCGGTTTCCCGTACGGCTGACCACCGTCGCCGCCACGGTCAGGGCGACCGCGTCGAAGTCGCAGGTGCCCAACTCGACCTGCTGGGCGTCGTTGAACACGTACACCCCGGGCCGGATCTCCGTGAGCGGCCCGGCCCCGGCCAGCCCGGCCGTCGGCGTGGAGCCACCACTGCGTACGCCGGCGCCCGGATCTGCCCCGGCCAGCGCGCGAGCCTCGTCGAGCGCCGCCTGCGGCTGGGACCCGGGCCCGTACCCATGTCCCGGGAACGTGAAGATGCCGAGCACCCGATGCCCGGCCCGCGCGGCCGCCTCGGCCAGCCCTTTGGCCTCGTGCGGCTGCACGCCGCTGCGGTGGTGGCCGCTGTCCACCTCCACCAGCACGTCGAGCGGCCCGACGGCCCGGGCCAGGGCGTCCGCGCTCTCGGCGGAGTCGACGCCGAGGCGCAGCGCGACCCGCTCGGCCAGCGCGCGCAGCCGCCGGGCCCGCTCGGGCGAGGGCCAGACCGGGTACGCGATGAAGAGATCCCCGGCCCCGCCGTCCGCGAAGATCTCGGCCTCGCGCACGGTGGCCACGGTCAGCCCGGCCGCGCCCTGCTCGAGCTGCCGCCGCGCGATCTCGATCGTCTTGTGCGTCTTGGCGTGCGGCCGCAATGCCAGTCCACGGGCGGTCGCGCTCGCTGCCATGCTCCGGACGTTGCGATCCAGCACGTCCAAGTCGACAGCCACGTAAGGGGTCTCCACGGGGACCATGATCGCAGGACTCAGCGCAGGTCGGGGCGGCGCATCAGGCGGTCGAGGTCGTCGGTCAGGGCGTCCAGGCGGCGGATGCCGTCGTCGATCGTGTCGCCGGTCGGGCGGGACTCGAGGAGCGGGGCCATGATGTTCTCGGTCTGCGTCGCGTAGTCGGCCTGGGCGGCGCTGATCGCGGCCACGATCTCGGCCGTGAGGTCGTCGAGCGGCAGCGAGCGGGCGTCCGGGTCGAGGCGCAGTTCGAGCACGTTGCCGCCCGGCCCCGTGCGGGCCCGGGCGTAGCGCTGCGGGGAGACGCCCTCGCCGGCCGCCGTGGCCATGTCGGCCTGCATGCGGCCGACCCGGTCGAGCTGTTCCTGGGCGTACGCCGCGAGGTCGTGGAAATCGTGGAACTGCGGCATCGAGGGCCTCCCGTGGACGTGCCATCCTGGTGCGATGGCGGTGAAGGACTACACCACGAAGGTCGCGCCCGCGTTCGACGGCCTGCTGCCCGGCGGCGAACGGCTGCTGGCCGCCGCGCCGCTGGTGCAGGACCCCGGCACGACCGAGGACGTCTCGGCGCGCGACGAACTGATCGACCTGCTGGACCCGACCATCCTAGTGGGACTGGGCACGTTCGGAGGCAACGCGGTGCAGCAGGCCGTCTGGGGCCGCGCGGTGATCGGCCCGCCCGGCACGCAGGGGCAGCTGCTGCACGCGGCCATCGGCGGCGTGACCGCCCCCGCGGTGGCGGTGACCGACCGGCGACTGCTCATCGTCGAGATCGACGTGGTGCCCCGCGCGCAGAGCGGCCTGGGCAAGTGGTTCGGTCCGTCCGACCAGGTCGCACGGGAGAGATACGGGGTGGACAAGGTGGCTATCCTGGGTGCCGTCGCGGCCCCGGCCGGGGCTCTGCGCCGCGGACGGCTGCTGGCCGGCTTCCGTGACGGGTCGGGCTGCATGCTGGTCTGCGCCCCGCCGAGCCTGGCGCCGGCGGTGGTCGAGGCGATCGGGGCGCCTAGGGAGGGCTAGCAGCGTGGGACAACCGGTACAGGTCTATCTGGACTCGCTGTCCAGGTACGCCGCCGCGATGGACGAGCTGAACGCGTCCTTCGACACCACCCGCCGTCTGCTGGTCGAGGCCGACGTCACCGAGGACAGTTTCGGCCTGCTCCCCGACTCGCGCGACTGCGCCGAGGTCTACGAGCAGCGCACGACCGACGGCCTCGACACGCTGACCTGCGGGGCCGACGCGTTCTCGGACCTGAGCGACGCGTTCCGCGAGCTGCGCGAGGGCTACGAGCTCACCGACCAGGCCGCGGCCGACCGGCTCGGGGCGGGCAAGTGACCCGGGCGCCCAGCGGGGCCGACCGCATCGAGCAGTGGCTGGGCCCGGCCGGCGAGGCCTACTCGGTCATCAAGCCGATCGTGGCGTTCCTGAGCAACCCGCTCGACGCGGTGACCGGCGACCCCGACCAGTTGCGGGCCAAGGCCGAGGCCTGGCGGGCCGCCGCGACCCAGATCGAGCAGCACGCCGAGGCCGAGCTGGCCGCACGCACCGACCTGCTGTCCTACTGGGAGGGTGACGCGGCCGCCGCCTTCAATCAGGAGCTGACCGAGGTCAACCAGTCCTTCGGCGAGATCGCCGAGCACTTCCGGGTCACCGCCGAGCTGCTCGACGGTTCGGCCGAGGCCGCCGCCCAGGCCCAGGACCTGGTCGAGCAGATCGTCCGCGAGCTGATCGCGTGGCTGATCGTGACCATCATCGTGGCCCTGGCCTCGGCCTTCATCACGGCCGGGGCGTCGCTGGCGGCGGGCGCGGCGGCCGGTGGCATCGAGGCCGCGGTGGCGGGCACGCGTGCGGCCACGGTCGGCATGAAGCTGGCCGGTCTGCTGCGCAAGGTGGCCGCCTTCCTCAAAAAGATGAGCGAGTTCGCCAAGGCCTACAAGCTCACCAAGATCCGCAGCGTGGGCGCGAAGAACTGGGTCGGCGCCCGGTACGCGACCAAGGAGGGCTACCAGCTCCTCGCGACCAACTGGGTGATCAAGAAGGCCATCGTGGAGCCGACGCTCGGCCCCGGCATCGACAAGGTCACCGGGGCCGACGCGACCTGGAAGCTGCCGCAGGTGTTCTGACCTCAGTCGTCGTCGCCGTGACGGTCGTCGTCGTGGCGGTCGTCGCCGCCGTGGCGGCCGCTGTTGTCGTCGTCACGGTCGTCGTCGTCACGGCCACGGTCGTCGTCGCGGTCGCGGTCGTGGTCGGTCACGGCGCCGGTCTTGCGGTCGATGTCGAGGTCGTGCTCGACGCCCTTGTAGTGGACCTCGACCTCCCAGACGGCCCGGCCGTGCTCGGTGTCCCGCTCGACCTTGGTCACCCGGCCGCCGCCGACCGTGGCCAGCGCCTTGGCCCGGGCCTGCTCGGCCGAGAACGACGTCACCGCGCCGCCGGCCGCGCTGCCCAGCCCGGACGACGCCGAGCTGCTGCTGGTCCGCGGGCTCGGCGTGACCGACCCCGGCTCGGAGGTCTCGAACGGCGCCGGGGTGGGGTCGTCGCTGAAGGTCGGCGACGGCGTGGCGGCCAACGGCGACGGGGTCGAGCTGTCGTCGCCGCCGGCCGCGAGGGCCGTGCCGGTGATGCCGAGGACGGCGGCCGCTCCGACGGCTGCGGCGATGGCGTACGAGCGCTTCATGGTGGTTCCTCCCGGTTGTTTCGCTCTGACACCAAGAGGTTCGCGCGTTCTTGGATAGCGGCGCGCTGCATGATCGCTAAGGCCGGGTTAAGGACGGCCGAGCACCATTCTCACGACCGAGCCGTCATCACCGCCGATGATCTCGAACTGCCCGCCCGAGGCCTGAGCGGCCCGGCGGGCGATGTCGAGGCCGAGGCCGGTCGAGTCGCCCCCGCTGACGCCGCGCCGGATCAGACCGGCCGGCATCCCCGGCCCGCGGTCGGCGATCGTGAGCACGACCCCCTCGGGCGCGGACGCCAGCCGTACCGAGAAAGGGGTTTCGTCCGGGGTGTGGGCGAAGACGTTGCCGAGCAGGGCGTCGATGGCCGCGGCCAGCTCGTCGGCCGACACCGCGACCGGTTGCGGGCCCGGCACCAGGTCGACGGTCAGCTCGCGGCCGGTGTCCTCGGCCAGCACGGCCCAGAACGCGGCCCGGTCGGCCACCACCGCCGCCGCGTCGCACCGGGCCGGCTCGACGTCGCCGTCGGTGCGCCGCCGGGCCTGCTGGATCAGCCCGCTCACGGCCCGTTCCAAAGCATCGGCGGCCGCGCTCAGCCGGGCACTTTCGTCCTGGTCCCGCAGACCCTCGGCCTCCAGCCGCAGGGCGGTCAGCGGGGTGCGCAGCCGGTGAGAGAGGTCGGCGACCTGTTCCCGTTCGGCCCGCAGCAGCTCCTGGATGCGGCCGGCCAGGTGGTTGAGGGCGCCGGCCACCTCCCGTACTTCCTGGGGGCCCTCGGGGGACGCGCGGGCGGTGAGTTCGGCGTTGGCCAGCCGATGAGACACGTCCGAAAGGTCGGTGATGGGGCGGATGATGGACCGGGCGAGCCGGTCGGCCACGAACACGCCCAGCGCCACCAGCAGCGCGCCCAGCCCGAAGAGCACGATCCAGGAGCGGGTGACCCCGTCCCCGGCCTCGGCGGGCGAGACCAAAGTACGGATGACGGCCGGTCCGTCCGGGCGGCCCTGCACGCCGACGACGATCTCGCGCCCGCCGCCCGACTCGACCGTGAGGCTCTGGCCCCGCGCGGCCAGCTGCACGGCCGGCGTACGGGGGGAGGCAGTGCCCAGGGTCTCGCCCGGCAGGAAGACGGTGATCGGACGGCCGGTCGCGGCCACCAGCTGGTCGACCGTGAGCCGCAGATCGGCCGGGTCGGCCGTGCCGACCTGCGTGACGATGCTCTGGATGTCGGCCGTGGCCCGCACGGTCGCGCGGTCCTCGGCCACTTGTCGCACGAGCAGGGCCAAAGGGACCAGGAAGGCGATCATCATGAGGCTGGTGGTGGCCAGCACGAGGACGGTCAGGCGGCTCCTCACGGCGCGCCCAGGCGCACGCCGACGCCGCGTACGGTGTGCAGGTAACGCGGCTCGGTGGCGCTCTCCCCCAGCTTGCGACGCAGCCACGACAGATGCACGTCGACCGTCTTGTCGGCGCCGCCGTAGGGGATCTGCCACACCTCGGTCATCAGCTCACGCTTGGTGACCACCTGACCGGCCCGGGTGGCCAGGTGGTGCAACAGGTCGAACTCCCGCGGCGTGAGCTCGATGGTCGTGCCGTCGAGGCGCACCTGCCGCCCGGCCGGATCGATGACGAGATCACCCACGGTGATGGTCGGGTCGGCGTTCGGGGTGGCGCCGCGCCGCAGCACGGCCCGGATCCGCGACTCGAGCTGGGCCGCCGTGAATGGCTTGACCAGGTAGTCGTCGGCCCCGGCGTCGAGCACCCGGACGATCTCGGTCTCGTCGTCACGCGCGGTCGCCACGATCACCGGCACCTGACTGACCGCACGCAGCATTCTTAGCACCTCGCGGCCGTCGAGGTCGGGCAGACCGAGGTCGAGGACGACCAGGTCGGGCCGGTCGGTGAGGGCCGCCTGCACGCCCTCCATGGCGGTGGCGACGGAGGCGACGGCGTGGCCGCGCTCCTTCAACGCCCGCATCAGGGGCGTACGGATGGTCGCGTCATCCTCGATCAGCAGCAGCCGGGCCATTGGCCCGAGAGTAGTCGGCCCCACCGCGCCCACCTGCGCTCTTAACCTTCCTTTAGCGTGCGCGGGAGACAGTCTTAGGCGTGCGTACGGCATAGTTCGGATCATGCCGTCCGTGAAGCCGCCCCGTCCCGTCGTCGTCGCCGCCGGGTGGCTGGCGGCCGCCCTCGTGGCCACAGCGGCCGGGCTGGGCGGCATCCAACTGGTGAGCGACAGCCTCACTGGCACGCGGGGCGGAGTCGTCACCGAGGAGGAGGTCGCGCGCGCACTGGCCGCGGCCACCCCGACAACCGCCCCGGCTTCCTCAGCGCCGTCGCCCACGCCGTCGAAGCGCCCTCCGCGGGGCGTCTTCTCCAGCGCCGGCAACACCGTCACCGTGCACTGCGAGCCCGGCGACCAGGCGTATCTCGACAGTTGGGCTCCGGCCCCGGGCTATCAGGTGCACGATTACGACCGGGGCCCGGACGACGACGTCGAGGTCCGCTTCGAAGGTTCCGGCGGCCGGGTGGAGTTCAAGTTCCACTGCGTCGGCGGGGTGCCCCAGCGCGAGCAGCAGCACGGGGATGACGACGATTGACGGTCGTCAATCGGTAGCCGTGCGTTAACGCTGTGGCCTCGGTCGGCCGACAGTCTTCCCGGGGACAACCCTCGAGGAGGATTCATGGACCGTCGAACCCTGTTGCGCGCCACGGCGGTACGGCCGTCGTGCGGCCCGCGATGGGCCGGTTCAAGCACGAGGCGGCCGCGGCCGATCCCGTGCGCCAGGTCGTCTATCTCACCGAGGACGAGACCGACGGCAAGTTCTACCGCTACATCCCGGCCGGCTGGGGGAACCTGTCGACCGGCACGCTCCAGGTGTTCCGGGCCGGCAGCGCCACCTCGGGCTCGTTCACGTGGGCCGACGTGCCCGACCCGGACGGCTCGCCGACCCAGACGCGCTACCAGGTCTCGGGGGCCAAGTCGTTCAACGGCGGCGAGGGCTGCCACTACGCCGAGAACACGGTGTGGTTCACCACCAAGGGCGACAACCGCGTCTGGCAGGTCAACCTCACCAGCAACACCTACGAACTGGCGTACGACGACAACCTGGTCAGCCCGGGCAGTGCGCCCCTGACCGGGGTCGACAACGTCACCGGTACGGCGTCGGGCGATCTCTACGTGGCCGAGGACGGCGGCAGCATGGACATCTGCCTGATCACGCCGGACGACAAGATCTCGGTCTTCCTGCGGGTGACCGGGCAGGGGTCATCGGAGATCACCGGCCCGGCGTTCACCCCGGCCGGCAACCGGCTCTATTTCTCGTCACAGCGCGGCACCTCCGGAGCGTCCTCCGGGGGCATCACGTACTGCGTGACGGGGCCGTTCCGTTAGAATCGCTCTGGTTTTGGCTAACTCCGTCTTGCGTCCATCACGGCGGCGACCGCGGCGGTTGTGACGACTGCTGCGGTCAACGCCACACCACGCAGACCCCAGGCGACCATCGCCACCGACAGCAGGCCCCACACGACGGCCGCGGTGACCGCCACGGTGATCAGCACCGGACGGGGCCACCGGGGCCAGGGCGCGCGGCTCAGCGCGGGGTAATCCGTGGTCAGGCGGGCGACGATGTCGTCGAACTCCCTGCGCTTGTCCTCGGTGCTCATCCCGACCTCCTTGTCGAAGCACGCATGCTCCTGACCGCACTGTACGTCGGAGACACGACATTCGGTTCGAGAGATCTTCACTTTTCTACCAACTACCGAAGACTCGGGCCTGTCCGCCCGAGCCGTCCTGGTAAGGAATCAGGCCCACGGTCAGGGTCGCGCCGTGGGCCGGGAGCCGGTCGAGGTGGGCCAGATTCTCGACCCCGTAGCGGTCGGCGCCGGTCAGCGCCAGGTGGGTCTCGAAGCCGGTCGAGACGCCGGGATCGATGCTCAGGGTGTCGACGCCCAGGCAGCGGATGCGACGCTTGGTCAGCAGCCACTCGCAGGCCTCGACGCTGAAGCCCGGGAAGTGCAGGCCGCCTTGCGTATCGGTGCCGCGGTAGGCGTCGGCGTCGGGGGCCTTGGCGGCCCAGCCGCTGTGCATCAGGACGGCGGCGTTGCGCGGGATCCGGTCGTACCGGCGCTCGTAGGCCACCAGATCGGCCACCGAGACCGTCGTGTCGGGCTCCCGGACGGCCCGGCGGGCGATGTCGATGACCACGGCCGGGCTGATGAGCTCGGCCAGAGACAGTTCCTCGGACGTACGCCCACCGGCCGTGAAATGGGCCGGCGCGTCGACGTGGGTGCCGAAGTGCTCGAGAATCGTCCATTCCTGCATGTAGTAGCCGTCGGCCGGAATGGAAGTGACCGTGCGGCGCGACGGCTCCTCCCCCGGCACGAACGCGGGGAACGACGGGGTCACCAGGTGGGTCAGGTCTTGCAAGCCGGACTTTCGGGCACCGGCCTGCGCCGGATCGGGCACAGCTACCGCGGCGGTCGTGGCCGCCGCGCCGAGGAGCAGTGAACGACGAGTGACTTTGTCGACGCACATGGTCGCAATCTAGCCCCGCTCTCACCCTTTCGGGCCCCTCGGGCTCAGGAAAATGTCATACCCTCCCGCGAAGATGTGGCCACGCCCAACGGAGGGACAAGCCATGACCGCACCGGCCATCGAGACCGCCGGTCTGATCAAGAGATTCGGGGACAACACCGCCGTCGCCGGCGTCGACCTCACGGTCCCGCCCGGCACGGTCTACGGGCTGCTCGGCCCCAACGGCGCGGGCAAGACCACCGTGGTCCGCATGCTCGCCACCCTGCTGCGCCCCGACGGCGGCACGGCCCAGGTGTTCGGCCGCGACGTGGTGCGCGAGGCCGACGCGGTGCGCAGCCGGGTCAGCCTGACCGGGCAGTACGCGTCGGTCGACGAAGACCTCACCGGCACCGAGAATCTGATCCTGCTGGCCCGCCTGCTCGGCCACTCCAAACCGCAGGCGCGCGACCGGGCGGCCCAGTTGCTGGCCGCGTTCGGCCTGACCGAGGCGGCCGGTCGCCAGGTCAAGAAATACTCGGGCGGCATGCGGCGGCGCATCGACATCGCCGCGAGCATCCTCAACACGCCCGACCTGCTGTTCCTCGACGAGCCGACCACGGGTCTCGACCCGCGCAGCCGCAACCAGGTGTGGGACATCGTCCGCATCGTCGTCGCCGCGGGCACGACGGTCCTGCTCACCACGCAATATCTCGACGAGGCCGACCAGTTGGCCGGCCGCATCGCCGTGATCGACCACGGCAAGGTGATCGCCGAGGGCACGCCGGGCGAGCTCAAGTCGTCGATCGGCGCCGGCACCATCCACGTGCGACTGCGCGAGGCGGCCCAGCGCCCCTCGGCTGAACGGGTGCTGGCCGCCGTGCTGGGCACGACCGTCCAGCAGGGCTCCGACCCGGTGGCGCTGACCGCGCGGGCCGAGGCCGGTGGCTCCGAGCGCGGGGCGGCCGAGCTGGCGTCGCAGGCTCTGGCCCGGCTGGCCGAGGCCGGCATCGTGGTCGACGACTTCTCACTCGGGCAGCCCTCGCTCGACGAGGTGTTCCTGGCCCTGACCGACCGCCCGGGGGTGCCGGCATGAGTACAGACACCGCGGAAACCGTCTCTGCTTACGCGCCGTCGAGCGAAACGCTGGGGGCCGTGCTGGCCCGGGCCGACCGCCCGAAACGCCCGAGCGCGTGGGCCGCGTCGCTGACGTTCGGCTGGCGGGCCATCCTGAAGATCAAGCACGTCCCCGAGCAGCTGTTCGACGTAACCGCGTTCCCGATCATCATGACGCTGATGTTCACGTACCTGTTCGGCGGCGCGCTGGCCGGCTCGACGGGCGAATACCTGCAGTTCTTCCTGCCCGGCATCATGGTCACCAGCGTCGTCATGATCACGATGTACACCGGCGTCGGCCTCAACACCGACATCGAGAAGGGCGTCTTCGACCGCTTCCGCACCCTGCCCGTGTGGCGGCCCGCGGCCCTGGTCGGCATGATCTTCGGCGACGTCCTGCGCTACATCCTGGCCGCCACCACCATCATGGTCGTCGGCCTGATCCTGGGCTTCCGGCCCGAGGGCGGCTTCCTGGGCGTGGTCGGCGGCATGGCCCTGCTGGTGGTCTTCTCGTTCGCGTTCTCCTGGATCTGGACCATGTTCGGGCTGTTCCTGCGCTCCGAGAAGTCGGTCATGGGCGCCAGCATGCTGGTGCTGTTCCCCCTGACGTTCCTCAGCAACGTCTTCGTCGACCCGGGCACGATGCCGGGCTGGCTGCAGGCCTTCGTCAAAATCAACCCGGTCACCCACCTGGTCTCGGCGATCCGCTCCATCATGGCCGGCTCCCCGGACATGGCCGAGATCATGTGGACCTTCGTCGCCAGTGCCGTGCTGATCGCCGTCTTCGGCACCCTGACCATGCGCCTCTACAACCGCAAATAAGGCCGCCGTTCCCACCGTCGGCTTGCGGTCCGCGTGCCTTAGAGGGCTCTGGACTATCGGGCGCCACTGGGTTCTCGGGGGCTCTGGGCTTTCGGGGCCGAAGACCGCGTTGTTCTTGCGCTTGGACGGCTGGGGACGAGGGTGTCCATGCCTGGCTGAAAAGCAACTACGCCTGGCATGGACACCCTCGTCCCCAGCCTCGCGTGGGGTCCACCTTGCTCTGGCGTCTGGGTCATTGCTTCTCTGGGTGCCTGGCTGAGCTGGGGAAACCCGTGCGGATTCGGGGGATGGCTTCCGCGCTGGGGTCGAAGCCAGGCGTTTCTCTCACTCAGGCCGGCCTGAGCGGTGGGTTTCGCGTTCGAACCGTGCCGGCCGCGCGGCAGATCGCCCGGCGCCTTTAGCCGTTGGAGGACGACTACCGCGTCACCGTCGGCAGCTACGATGCCCGCTGTGACTGGCGCGTTGCGGATCCCTTTTCGTCATCACGACCGCGGCGGCGTTGTCAACGTGCGGGTTACGCAGGTCGTGGACGGGATCGACGCTGGATTCGACATTCTCCCCGGTCTTCCGTTCGGGCCCGAGGCAGCAGCAGGGTATCCGAGCATGTCGGCGACAGTGGCCTACGACGGAACCGGATACCGAACTTCGGCGGGCTGGATCCAGGTCGTTCACACCACACGCACCTGGCCCGACGCGACGATCATGGTCGCCGGCGAGGTCGATCTGGGGCAGGTCTGGGCAGAGACGGCATCACCATTTTTCGCCCATGGCTACCCGCCGGCTATCTACGACGCGCCTTCCAACAACCTCAACGGCGCGGACCACCTCGAGTGGCGTGCCGACACCTTCCTCACCACCGTTCCGATTCGATCCAGAGCCGAGCCGATCATGCTCTTGGCCTCGTTCTCGTGGGGTTACAGCGAATCTGCCGAACCGGAGACGACACCGACGATCTTGGCACCCGTAGCTACCTCGAGTCAGTGCTGGAACGACTGCTCCGAGCTCTTCCAACGAGACTTTCCTGGTTGGCGTTGGGCTTGACGGCAAGGTTCGCGGGAGACGCGAGCGGCCGTCCGGAGCCGGGCCGTCAGCGCGCCGGCTCAGTGATCGATCACTTATCGCGGGACAGAGCCCGCTGCTGCGCGAGGCGGGCGTGGCCGACAACACCGAGCGGGCCGGCGAATACCTGCGGAACGTGACCGCCGGGGAGACGCCCGAGTCGCGGTGGCGTACGCACCTCGAGCACGGCCCGGCCGCCGTCGACGTGCTGCGGCGGCGCACTCCGCTGAGGTTCCAGTGGATGGAGGGCTACGCCGACTACTTCCCCGAGCTGCCCGGCGGCTCGGCGACCGGCCGCGCCATGGAGCCCAAACCTTTCGACGTACGCCGTTTGGGCGCCGACCGCGCCCGCCTGCGCCCACCCGCGCTGGCCGCGCCTTTCCCGATGCCGGTCTCCGGTCGTACGTACAAATGGTTGAACTTGGTCGCCCGCCACCCGCGCGGCATCGTCACCGGCGCCCGGCCGCTGGGCCTCGGCCTGGGCGGATTGGCCGTGCGCCGCGAGTACGCCGCCGGGGGCAGCGCCCTTGCCGCCGGCCTCTTCGCCGGTGTGCGGGCCGCCGGCATCCCGGTCTGGTTCGAGTCTCCGATCAAGGAACTCCTGGTCGAGGACGGCCGGGTCACCGGTGTCGTGGTCACGAAGCAAGGCCAGGAAGTACCGGTACGAGCGTCACGCGGCGTACTCCTTTCGGCCGGTGGTTTCGACCGCAATCAGGCCCTGCGCCACGAACACCAGTCCGACCAGCTCGACACCGAGTGGTGCCTGGGCAACCCGGAGAACACCGGCGACATCCTGCCCATCGCCCAGGCGGCCGGAGCCGACCTGGCTTTCATGAACGAGGCGTGGTGGTTCCCGGCCGTGCCCGCACCCGGCCCGATGCCCGCGCCGCTGCTGGCCGAGCGGTCGCTGCCCGGCCAGATCATCGTGAACCAGCAGGGCCGCCGCTTCATGAACGAGGCGGTGAACTACATGACCGCCGGCCAGATCCTCATCCAGCAACAGCTTCCGGTGTGGATGGTCTTCGACCAGCGCTACCGCAACCGCTACATCTTCGGCGGCAGCGTCTTCCCCCGACAGCCACTACCTGCCGCCTGGTACGACGCGGGCATCGCAGCCAAGGCCGACACCCTGCCCGACCTGGCCGAACAGCTAGGCCTGACCGACCTCGCGGCCACCGTCGACCGCTTCAACACCCAGGCCGCGGCCGCCCGCGACGACGACTTCCACCGCGGCGACAGCGCCTACGACCGCTACTACGGCGACCCGACGATCAAGCCCAACCCGTGCCTGGGCCCGATCGACAAGGCCCCGTACTACGCGGTGAAGGTAGTCCCCGGCGACCTCGGCACCTGCGGCGGCATCCGAGCCGACGGCCTGGGCCGCGCCCTCCGCGCCGACGGCACCGTCATCGACGGCCTGTACGCCACCGGCAACGCAGCAGGCAACGCCTTCGGCCGCGTCTACCCCGGCCCCGGCGCCACGATCGGCCAGGGCCTGACCTTCGGCTACGCCGCAGCCCGCCACGCCGCCGGCCAACTGGCCGCCTGACACCCGGCTCGCAACTCCCGGCCCACGCTCACCGCTCACCGCTCACCGCTCACCGTCGCCGTTGGCGCGTTACCGTTCGCGGGTTACCGTTCACGGCCCACGGCCCACGGCCCACGGCCCACGGCCCACGGCCCACGGCCCACGGCCCACGGCCCACGGCCCACGGCCCACGGCC